>DASXDU010000036.1:0-249247 GCA_036490515.1 Polyangiaceae bacterium | reverse complement strand
ATCATCCTCAACGCGATGATGCGACAGCACCGAGCGCCGCTTCCTCCAGCCGTACCCGCGAGCAACTGAAAGACAGTTGCTTGAACCGTGCGAGCACCGTGGCACCGTCAAGCAACCGACGAGCTGGAGAAAGTGCGCGTGCGCGTGCGCGTGCGCGGGCGCGGGCGCGGGCGCGGGCGCGTGCGCGTGCGCGTGCGCGAGGGCGAGCGCGAGCGTGGGCGTGGGCGTGAGGGCGTGCGATGGGGCAGGGCGAGAGCGAGAATCACGCAAGCATTCTTGACACTGCGTTCCCCGCGCCCGCGCCCGCGCCCGCGCCCGATTACCCTCCCACGGGGTGTTCCTTCACCCACGCGATGACCGTCTCGAGGCCCTCGGTCAGCGCGATGCGGGGCGCCCATCCGAGCTCCTTCTCCGCGCGGCTCACGTCCGCATACGTCGCGTCGACGTCGCCCAGCGGCACGGGGGCGCGCTCGACCGCCGGCTCCTTCCGCGCGGCTTCCCCGATCGCCCGGACGAGCGCCCGTAGCTCGATGGGGGCGCTCGAGCCGAGGTTGTACTCGCGGAACCCGGCGGGCGCGCGCTCCATCGCCGCGACGATGCCCCGCACGATGTCGTCGACGTGCGTGAAGTCGCGGCGCATCGACCCGTCGCCGAACATGCGGATCGGCATCCCGGCGAGGAGGGCGCGCGCGAAGAGCGTGATGGCCATCTCCGGACGTTGCCGCGGCCCGTACACCGTGAAGAAGCGCAGCGCCGTGCAGGGCATCTGCGGCGTTCTGCGGCTCAGGGCGCTCGCGACGAGCTCCGCGCCGCGCTTGCTCGCGGCATAGGGCGACTCCGGGACGACGGCGGGCGACTCCTCGCGCGCGGGGAGGGGCGTCGCGTTGCCGTAGACCGAGGAGCTCGAGGCGAAGAGGAACCGCGTGGCGCCGTGCTCGCGCGCGAGCTCGTGCATCACGGCAGTGCCCTCGACGTTGACCCGGGCGTAGCGCGCCGGCTCCGCGAACGAGGGACGCACGCCGGCGAGCCCCGCCAGGTGGACGACGAGCTCGCGCCCGGCGACTACCGGCCGCATCGCCTCGCGATCGGTCACGCAGGCGCGAACCACCTTCACCCGCGGGAACTCGGCGAGCAGGTCCCGTTCGTTCCGCAGCTTCTCGGCGACCGGGTAGGGCGCGCTCGAGAAGTCGTCGGCCACCGTCACGTCGTCCCCCCGCGCGAGGAGCGCGCGCGTCAGGTGGTACCCGATGAAGCCGACCCCGCCGGTGACGACGACTCGTGCCACGCGCCCCCCTCAGTGCTTCGAAGCGTTGCCCGCACGATCGCCTGCGCCGTGCGCCGACGGGACGCCGATGCCCTGGTAGCGCAGCCCGGCGCGCGCCACGTCGTGCGGCCGCCAGACGTTTCGCGCGTCGACGACCACCGCGGTCTTGCCTCCCTCGCCGTCGACCAGCCGCTTGCGGATCTCCGCGAAGTTCGGCGCCCGGTAGCTTCGCCACTCGGTCAGCAGCACGAGCGCGTGCGCGCCCGGGAGCGCGTCGTAGTCCCGGTCGACGACCGCGACGCGCGCGCCGTGGTGCGCGGTCGCCTTCGCGAAGTTCCTCCCCGCCTCGGGATCGTGGCCCACCACCGCCGCGCCCTTGGCGACGAGCACCTCGGCCAGCTTGAGCGCAGGCGACTCGCGGATGTCGTCGGTCTCCGGCTTGAACGCGAGCCCCCAGAGCGCGACGCGCTTGCCCGCGAGCGACCCCAGGGACTGCTCGACGAGCCCCGCGAGGAAGTGCGCTTGCTCCTCGTTCGCCAGGTGCGTGGCCTCCGCCATGCGCATCGGGACGCCGTGCGCCTTGCCGAGGTGCATGAGCGCCTGCACGTCCTTGGGGAAGCACGACCCGCCGTAGCCGGGCCCCGCGTAGAGGAAGCGCTTGCCGATGCGCGTGTCGCTGCCCACCCCGAGCCGGACGGCGTGCACGTCCGCGCCCGTCGCGTGGCAGAGGCGCGAGAGCTCGTTCATGAACGAGACGCGCATCGCCAGCATCGTGTTCGCGGCGTACTTCGTCAGCTCGCTCGAGCGCGGATCGGTCACCACGACGCGCTCGCCCGAGAGCTGGAGGGGCGCGTAGAGGGCGCGGAGGGTCTCGCGTGCCGCGTCGCTCCGCGCGCCGAGGACGATGCGGTCCGGGCGGAAGAAGTCCTGCACCGCCGACCCCTCCTTGAGAAACTCGGGGTTCGAGACGACCTCGAGCGGCACCTTGCCGAGCGCGTCGACCCGCGCCTGGACGGCGTCGCACGTCCCGACCGGGACGGTGCTCTTGACGACGACGAGCGCCGGGCGCTTCGCGACGCGCGCGACGCCCTCGCCCGCGGAGAGCACGGCGCTCACGTCGGCCGCGCCGTCGGGCCCGGGGGGCGTCCCCACGGCGAGGAAGTACGCGTCCGCCTCGTCGAAGGGCGGCGTGACCTGCGTGTCGAACCGGAGGCGGCCGGCGCGCTCGTTGCGCTTCACCAGATCGCCCAGGCCTGGCTCGTAGATCGGCAGGATGCCGTCGCGCAGCTGGCGCACACGCTCCGGGTCGATGTCCACGCAGAGGACGTCGTGCCCGAGCTCGGCCAGGCCGGTCCCCGTGCAGAGACCCACGTAGCCGACGCCGAACGTGACGAGCTGCATGCGGGATGAGTAGCACGGCGCATGGGGCAGGTTCATGTGGGAGAGCCACGGCCGGGCTCGGGTGCTACCGTGCAACGCTCGTATGCGGCGTCGGGCCCTCATCACGGGGTGGGCATGCGCAGTGCTCCTCGTGGCGGCCACCGGCTGCAGCCTCGTGGCGCCCCTCGACGGCCTCGCCGGAGGCGAGTCGGGCCTCGGGCGGGACGCCGCCCTCGTGGAAGGGGGCGGCGGTGGAGACGCGGGCGGAAGCGGGTTCGACGCCGCGACCGCCGACTCCGGCGCACCGGGCGACGCATCGGCCGTCGACGGCGGAGCCCTCGACGCGCCCTTCGCCGAGGAGGACGCCCCCGCCGCGCCCCTCGAGGCGGAGGTCTCCGACGCGGCATCCCCGGACGCGCCTCACGACGCCGAGGAGGAGCCGCCTCCTGTCGCGCCCATCCAGTTCGTGCAGGTCGCTGCTTCCGGTCCGGCCGGGATGGTCGCGAGCGTCTCGGCCAAGCTCCTCCAGGCGCAGGCGGCGGGCGACCTCGACGTCGTCGCCATCGGCTGGAACGACACGACCGGGGCCATCTCTTCGGTGAGCGACACGTCCGGCAACGCGTACGTCCTCGCCGTCGGCCCGACCCGCCTCGGCTCGGACCTGACCCAGGCCATCTACTACGCGAAGGACGTCGAGCCCGCAGCGGCGGGCGCCAACTCCGTCACCGTCGCCTTCGTCCAGACCGCGAACGTCGTCGACCTGCGCGTGGCCGAGTACTCCGGGCTGGACCCCGCGGCGCCGCTCGATGAGACCGCCGTCGGCTCGGCGTCGAGCGCCGGCCCCGCGACGACGGCCGCCGTCACGACGAAGACCGGCCGCGAGCTCCTCTTCGTCGCCGGCATGTCGACCGATCTCTACTCCGGCCCCGGGACGGGGTTCTCCGAGCGCCTCGTGACGCTCGACGGCGACCTCGTCGAGGACCGCGTCGTCGCTGCGACGGGCAGCTACGCCGGGAGCGCCCCGCTCGGTCAGTCGTGCGAGTGGATCCTCCAGATGGCGACGTTCCGCTGAGCCCAGCCCGGGCGCCGAGGCCGGCCCGTTCGCCGGGTCCCGGTCGACGCCGCCCTCGAACTTGGCCGCCGTACAGGCCGCGGGGTCCAATGCGTTCCCGCCCCGGATGCCTCTGCCCGCCATCGACCCTCGGCATCTGCTCGGGCTGGCGCCGTCCATGGGTCCCTCGCTACGCGCGGCGCTCCACTGGGGCTCCGAGCACACGGGCCTCCCGGTCATCCTGGTCGCCGCCATCGCGGTGGTGACCTCCTTCCGCCTGTTCCGGCGCACCCTCCGCTTCGCGATCGAGGTCGTCGTCTGCGTCGCGGCCCTCGCCTTCGCGACGGGCCTCGGCTGGATCCACTGGTAGGCCGCCGGGCGTCCGAGAGTGGAGAAACAGGAAGATCAGAAGATCAGAAGGTTGGTTGGAATGGGCATGGGGAGACGCAGCGTGACCGGAGCCTCCGGCGGCGCCTGAAGGTGGCCCGATGTGTCCCCTTGGAGGAGCCGTCCGGACGCCCCGTCGACGCGGAGTTCCAGCCTCCCCACCCAACCACCTTCTGATCTTCTGATCTTCCTGTTTCTCCACTCTCGCTCTCTCTTGCTCCGGTACATCGGGCGGAACGGGTGTGGTAAGCCCCGGGGCACCATGAAGCTCGAGGACCTGAAGATCATCGTCTCGGGGGGCGCCTCCGGGATGGGGCGTCACTTCGCAATCCGCCTGGCCGAGGCCGGCGCGCAGGTCGCCATCGGCGACGTCAACGAGGCGGGCCTCGCCGAGACCGCGTCGATGGCCAAGGGCAAGGGCAAGGTCCACACGCGCAAGCTCGACGTCGCCGACGAGGGCGAGGTCGGCGCGTTCGTCGAGTGGGCGCACGGGGCGATGGGCGGCCTCAACGCGCTCGTCAACAACGCGGGCATCCTGCGCGACGGGCTGCTCGTGAAGAAGGACCGCGAGACGGGCGAGGTGAAGAAGCTCACCAAGGCGCAGTGGGACGCGGTCATCGGCGTCAACCTCACGGGCGCCACGCTCCTCGCGCGCGACACGGTCGCGAAGATGGTCACCACCGGCACGAAGCCGGGCGTCGTCGTCAACATGTCGAGCGTCGCGCGCCACGGAAACCGCGGCCAGAGCAACTACAGCGCGGCCAAGAGCGCGCTCGCGACGAACTCCAAGACCTGGTCGCTCGAGTGGGCGCCGTTCGGCATCCGCTGCGCCGCCGTCGCCCCGGGCATGGTCGAGACGCCGATGACGCAAGGGATGAACCAGAAGGCGCGCGACGCGCTCGTGGCGGCCATCCCCGTCGGACGCATCGGCCTCCCCGAGGACCTGTGGCTCGCCGTGAAGTTCGTGCTCGAGTGCGACTACTTCAACGGGCGCACCATCGACGTCGACGGCGGCCTCGCCATGTGAATCCCATGGCACGGCCTCCCGAAGGTCGGCCAGGCCATGTGAATCGCATGGCATGGCCTCCCGGGGGTCGGCCGGGCCATGGTGTACGCTCGGGGAATGAATCGACCCGGGGCCGGGCGCGTCGATCGTCGGGTGAAGGGTTCGCTTGCGACGGCAGCGGTCCTCGTCGGAGCCCTCGCCGCGTGCAGCAGCGGCGGCGACAAGAGCGGGTCGGACTTCGCCAGCCAGTACTGTGCGCTCCTCTCCACGTGCTGCGCGGGTGCCGGGTTGCCGTCGAACCCGCAGCAGTGCACCGAGCTCTCCGCCGCTGCCGTGTCGCAAGGCTCCTACAGTGCGGCCGACGGCCAGACGTGCATTGCGCAGCTCCAGGCGGAGCAGTCGGCAGGCACCCTCTGCTCGGACCTGGGCGCCAGCATCCCGCAGTGCCAGACGGCGTTCCAGGCCGCGGGCGGCACCACCGCCCCGGGGGGGACCTGCACCTCCGACACCGACTGCGCTCCGGCCTCCGGGGGCAGCGCAACGTGCTTCACGAACTTCGACTCGAGCAGCTCGGGCGGCACGCCCACGCAGGTGTGCGTCCAGACGAAGAAAGGGCAGGCTGGCGACGGCCCGTGCATCGGCGACACGCAGGCGGACGTCACCGTCTACGAGTGGTCGGGCACCGCCGGGCCGCCTTCGCTCGGCTACCTCTGCGACCCGGCCACCGGGACGCGCTGCGACCAGACCACGCAGAAGTGCCTGGCCCTCATGCCCACGGGGTCCGCCTGCAGCGACGACAGCACCTGCGTCGTCAGCGACTACTGCGGCTTCTCCGGCGCGCTGCAGACCTGCACCCCGCGCCTCGCCGACGGGAGCTCGTGCGCGGACGACTCGACCAGCTGCCTCGCGACCTCCACCTGCGACGAGACGACGGAGACCTGCAAGGCGCTCCTCGCCAACGGCGCACCGTGCACGGATCCCTCGCAGTGCCAGTCCTCCGCGTGCGGCAACGGCGTCTGCACGAGCTTCGGGTCGGGCCTCGCCCTCGGTCTCCTCTGCGGCGGCCCGTGAGCGTCGGCCGCCGCCCGCCGGGCGTCACGCGGCCTACTTGAGGAGCGCGGTGAGCTCGCCGTTCTGGGCCATCTCGGTGACGATGTCGCAGCCGCCGACGAACTTCCCGTCGACGTAGAGCTGCGGGAACGTCTGCCACTCCGAGAATTCCTTGAGCCCCTGACGCATGTCCGGGTCGGACAGGATGTTGAAGGTCTCGAACGACGCGCCTTCCTTCTTCAGGATCTGGACGACGGCGTTCGAGAAGCCGCATGCAGGGAACTGCCTGGTCCCCTTCATGAACAGCATCACCTTGTTGGACTTCACGAGCTCTTCGATGCGGGTACGCGTATCGCTTGCCATGGGTGCTTCACCTCTCTAGCGGGCTCTCGTCGTCAGCGCGAGGGCGTGGACCTCGCCCTTCATCAGGTCCCCGAGGGCGGCGTAGACCATCCGGTGCTGCTCGATGCGCGTCTTGCCCTCGAAGGCGGGCGTCACGATGAGCGCCTGGAAGTGATCGCTCGTGCCGGTGAGGTCCGTCACCTCGACCTGGGCGGCGGGAAACGAGGCCTGGAGGAGGGACTTGAGCGCGTCGGGGCTGGGCATCCGGAAGGGGAGGTACCCTCGCGGGGCGAACGCGTCAACGAGCCACCGGCCGAGCTCGAAAGATAGTCCTTGCAGTTCCGTAGTTTTGGCGCACAAGGTTCACCTGCAGGGGATGGCGATCGCCGAAGTACCGAGGACGGACATTCGCTCCATGGCGAGCGTCGAGAACGAAGAGGACGTCGACGTCCGCCTCGACGTGCACGACGCCTCCCGCCTCGAGTGGAGCGTCTCGGTTCCGGTGCCGGCGGCCGGCCGTGCGACGTACTCCATCGACATGGAGATGGAGATCCCCGCGAACGTGTTCGCGCGGCACCTGCCGTGGGACCAGCTCCAGTCCTGGACGCGGCTCGACGGCTCCGCGCAGACGCCCGCCGCCGGCCAGACGCCCTCGGTCGACGCGCTCCGCCGGGGCGCCGTCGCCTTCGCGCACAAGCTCTCGCGCGGCGGCGAGGGCTTCGCGCGCCACTGCCGCCTCGCCGGAGCGCTCACCTCGAAGGTCTTCACCCCCGAGACGCTCGAGGAAGGCCTCGATCTCTGGCTCTCCTACGCCGTGGCGACCGCCACCGACGCGCGGGAGCGGCTCGCGCTCCCGGCGAAGCGCGATCCGCTCGACATCGTGCGCGAGCGCCGCCTCGTCGACGAGTACGTCAGCGTGCGGCTGCTCGAGATGCTCGCGTCGGCCGAGCGCTCGATCGCGGGGCTGCGCGAGAGCAAGAGCCCGAACGTCCCCGGCTACGAGCCGACGCTGGTGGCCATCGAGGAGAAGCTCGCCGACTCGCTCGAGACGGAGCTCGCCCACCGCGACGCGCAGCGCTGGCTGCACCCGGACCCGGCCGCCCCGTCGTCTCTCGAGGCCTACATCGAGCGATCGAGCCGCCTGAAGAAGCACTTCCAGGAGGTCCTCTTCCTCGAGGCCGAGACGTTCCAGGTGGCCGAGCGCCTCCACAACTGGGTGGCCGTCTTCGTCGCGATCGTCGCCTCCACCTGGGCGTTCGCGTGGCAGCTGGCGCTCATGGAGCACAAGCCCACGAAGGGCACGGCGCTCTCGTCGGGCATCATGGCCCTCGCGCTCGTGGCGGGCGTCGTCTACGCCGTGAAGGACCGCATCAAGGAGCTCGGACGGGCCTGGATCAGCGGCAACGTGCACCGCTTCTACGCGCAGCGCGTCGCCCGGTGGAGGGCGCCGGCGCGGCGCCTGCCGGGCAGGGACGTCATCGTGCGGGCACGGGAGAGCTTCGACCAGTGCGTCGTCCGCCGCCCCGATCCGCTGAGCCCCGAGAGCGGCGCGACGATGCCCGCGACGCAGCTCCGGTACGTCCACCGCGGGAGCGTGCACTCCAAGCAGGAGCTGCTCGACGCCGGCGTCCGGCGGGTGAAGCACATCTTCCGGTACGACCTCTCACCGCTCTTCGCGCGGCTCGACGATCCGGTGAAGCAGGTCCCCATCTTCGACGGGACGACGCGCAAGGTCGCGTTCACGGCCGCCCCGCGCTGCTACCGCGTCGCCGTCCGCCTCAAGGTGCGCTCCGGCAACGAGACGCGCCACGAGGAAGCGACCCTGGTGCTCCACAAGCGCGGCCTCGACCGCCTCGAGTGGGAAGGCGCCGGCGAAGGCGCGCTCGAGACGGGCGTATTGCCCACCTGACTCGCTCCGCTCCCGGAGAGGAGAAACAGGAAGGTCAGAAGGTCAGAAGGCGAGAGGGGGGGTGTGCGCGGTTGCACGGGGGGAAGGCGCGCGTGCACCTGGGGAGAGGAACGAACACGGGAACAAGGGAACGGGAACGGGAATGCGGAACGGGAATAGGCGCGAGCTTTCGGTCCGAGGGTCGTTCCCGTTCCCCGTTCGCGTGTTCGTCCCGCTCCCGGTCCGAGGTGGACGACCACGTTCCTCCCCGTGCAGCCACGCGAAGCCCTCCTCTCGCCTTCTGATCTTCTGATCTTCCTGTTTCCCCCTCTCCCAGCGAGCTAAGAGTGGCGCGTGGAGCGCGCTGCGGTGTGGCCGGACTTCCGCGCCGAGTGGGTGGTGGCCGACGACGGGGACGTGATCGTCGTCGACAAGCCGGTGGGGGTCTCCTCGCAGGCGGCGGAGGAGGGCAGGCCCGACGACGTGGTCACGCGCTTGCGCGCGTGGCTCGACGGCGGGGACGTGAATCACGTCCCACGGCCTCCCGAAGGTCGGCCGGCGTACCTGGGGGTCCACCAGCGGCTCGACCGGGATACCAGCGGGCTCCTGCTCTTCGCGCGCAGGAAGGAGATGAACGCCAGCCTCGCGAAGCAGTTCGAGGGGCGGAGCGTGAAGAAGACCTACCTCGCGGCGGTCGCGGGCTGGCCGAAGGGGAAGGACCGCGTCACCCTGCGCGACGTCCTCGCTCCCGATCGGGACGGCACCATGCGCGTCGCGAGTCGCGGCGCGCGCGACGGCAAGCTCGCCGTCACCCACGTGAAGGTCGTCGCCCGCCGCGCCGAGCGCGCCGTCCTCGAGCTCGCGCTCGAGACCGGGAGGACGCACCAGGCGCGTGTCCAGCTCGCGCACGCCGGCTGCCCCATCGCGGGGGACGCGCTCTACGCGGGGCCCGCCGCGCCTCGCCTGATGCTCCACGCTTCGCGCCTCGAGCTCGCCCATCCCGGTACAGGCAAGCCCGCGCGCTACGACGCGCCCACGCCCCCCGAGCTCGACGCCTGGCTCGCCGACGGCGACCCCGGCGATCGCGTCTACGACGACGCCGCCTCGCTCGCGCGGGCCCTCGCGCGCGCCGTGGAGCGCCGCTGGGGCCTCGGGCGGTCCTCCGCCGGCGATCGGGTCACCACCGCGTTCCGGCTCGTGAACGAGGACGGCGACGCGCTGCCCCGCCTCGCGGTCGACGTGTACGGCGACTTCCTCGTGGCGCAGCTCCACGACGACGCGCCGGCCGCCGCCCCGCGCGCCGCGCCCGGTCCCCGGGCCGAGAGCCTCTGGGCCGACCTCGCGCGACGCGACCGTCTCCTCGACGCGCTCGCCGCGCTCGGGTTCGACGGCGTCTACCTCAAGGTGCGCCCCCGCCAGGCGAACGTCCTCGTCGACACGCGCCGCGAGGAGCTCGCGCCTCGCCTTCCGGTCCGCGGCGTCGCGGCCCCCGAGCCGCTCGCCGTCGTCGAGGAGGGCATGCCCTTGCTCGTGCGGCTCGGCGACGGCCTCTCGACGGGCGTCTTTCTCGACCAGCGCGCCAACCGCCGGCGCGTGCGCGAGCTCGCCCGCGGCGCGTCGGTCGCCAACCTCTTCGCGTACACCTGCGCGTTCACGCTGGCGGCCGCCCTCGGCGGAGCGAAGCGCACCGTCTCGGTCGACGCGTCCGCCGCGGCGCTCGAGCGGGGCCGCGAGAACCTCGCGCACGCCGGCGTCCTCGAGGCGGGCGACCACGCCTTCGTCGCGGACGACGCCTTCGCGTGGCTCGCCCGCGCCGCCCGCAAGGGCGAGCGCTTCGACCTCGTCGTCCTCGACCCGCCGAGCTACTCGAGCACCAAGAAGGGCCGCTTCGTGGCCGACACCGACTACGCGAAGCTCGCCGCCCAGGCGCTGGCGCTCCTCGCTCCCGGGGGAAGGCTCCTCGCGTCGACCAACCACCGCGGCATCTCCCCGAGCCGCTTCCGCCGCATCCTCTTCGACGCCGGCCGCGAGGTAGGCATCGAGCTCGCCCAGGTGAAGGACCTCCCGCTCCCCCTCGACTACCCGCTCTCCCCGGGAGGCCACCCCCCCATGAAGGCCCTCCTCGCCCGCCGCACGTGAGGCGAGAGCGAGAGGGAGAAACAGGAAGGTCAGAAGATCAGAAGGGGTGGGGATGGGTTCGGGCGCAGCAGGCCGGCAGGGCGAGCCGGGAGGCGCCGATATCCAACAAATCCTTCTGATCTTCTGATCTTCCTGTTTCCCCCTCTCGTTCTCCGGGCGCCGCGTGTAAGGCCGGGGTGGCCGTCTTCGTTCAGGGGGGCGAACGGAGGGACTGGGTCATGGCGATGAAGCTTGGACTGGTCGTGGGGACGCTCGCGGTGGTGCTCGCCGGGTGCGCGGGGGGCGCCGGAGGAGGGTCCCCGGCCCACACCGCGGGCGGATGGGGCGGCGAGAACGACGTGGGCGGGCAGGCGAGCCCCGCGCAGCCCTCCCCGGCGGGAGCGCCGGCTCCGGGGGACTTCAAGTCGGCCGACGCGCCGCCGCCCCCGCCCACGACGACCGCGACGGGGGAGAGCGCGCAGATCGAATCGGCCCCCTCCGGCGGATCGCACTGGCAGACGCCCGCGCCGGAGCCCCGCGAGCGCCCGGGCCTGGGCACCGAGTGGGGCGAGCAGCGCGAGAGCCACATCCGCGAGGTCTCCTTCTTCCGCGCGGACCCCGACCGCCCCTTCGCGACGGCGGAGCTCTTCTACAACGACCGCCGCGGCATCGAGGCGCTCGCCGCCTGGCACGGCGGGACGCCGAGCTTCCACGAGGTCCCCTCCGTCAACGGCGCGATCACGGTCTCCTTGCGCGACGCGTGGGGCGAGCCGCTCGACGCGATGCACGTCGGCGACCGCACGTACGTCGCCGGCACGCAGGGGGAGCGCTACGCCATCGTCATCGCGAACCATTCCGCGAGGCGCTTCGAGGCCGTCGCGACCGTGGACGGGCTCGACGTCATCAACGGCCAATCCGGGAGCTTCTCGAACCGCGGCTACGTCCTGATGCCGCACGCCAGCCTCGAGATCGACGGCTTCCGCCAGAGCGAGGACGTCGTCGCCGCCTTCCGCTTCGCCAAGGTCCGCGACTCGTACGCCGCCCAGCGCGGCGAGGCGCGCAACGTCGGCGTCATCGGCATCGCCTTCTTCGGCGAGCGCGGCGACGACTGGAACGAGGGCGAGCTCCGCACGCGAGACACGGCGAGCCCCTTCCCGACGGAGGGCCGCTTCGCGCCTGCACCGCGGTGAGAGGGAGAGGGGGAAACAGGAAGGTCAGAAGATCAGAAGGGGGGGAGGGGGGTGGGGGCGCGGTGGAACGATCGGGGGGCTCGGGGCGGGGGGATGGAACGGGGAGTAGGGAATGTGGGAGGGGGCGCGGGGAGAGAGTGGGCCTCTGCCGGGGGGAAGACGCCCGCCGGGTGCGATGAGGCGGCCGTCTTGTCCCCGAAGACGCCCGTCTGGTTGCGCAAGCCGGCCGTCTTGCGCCCGAAGATGCCCATCTCGTTGCGCAAGGCGACCGTCTCGTCCCCGAAGACGCCCATCTCGTTGCGCAAGGCGGCCGTCTTGTCCCTGAAGACGCCCGCCTCATCGCGCAAGCCGGCCAGCTTCCCCCCGAAGACCCCCATCTCGTTGCGCAAGCCGACCATCTTGCCCCCCAAGACGCCCCCCACCCCCACTCACCCCTTCTGATCTTCTGATCTTCCTGTTTCCCCCTCTCCCTCTCCCCCGGGAGCCGCCGTCTCCGCGCGCTCGAAGTGGCCCAGGTCGACCTTCGGTCCCTTGAACACCGTTCGCACCTTCACCGCCCAGAGCGCGCCGAGCGCGACGACGACGGCCGCGAAGAGCCCGACGGCGAGCGCGTTCGCGAGGGCGCACACGACGAAGACGACGGCGGTCCACGCGACGGCGGCGATGGCCACCGGGATGCCCGCGCCGCCGACCGAGAAGGGACCCATGCGGGTCCACCGCTTCTTCGCGCGCGCCGCGACGCCGAGCGCGATCGGCACGGCGTACGAGGCGTAGAGCGCGACCGTCGCGAGGGCCGCCACGGCGAGGAAGACCGCCTCCGAGAAGGGCATCGTCGCCACGACCAGGAGAAAGGGCCCCGCCACGACGACCGCGATGGCCCCGAGCGGCGTGCGCGTCGACGGCGACACGCGACGCAGGACCGCCGCGCCCGGGAGGCCGTCGTCGCGCGCGAACGCGAAGAGCATCCGCGACGCGCTCGTGACGCTCGCGAGGCCCGCGAACCACATCGCGAGCACCGCGAGGCCCAGCGCGAGGCGCCCGACGCCGTCGCCGAGCGCGCCGGTGAGCACCAGGAGCGCCGCGTCGGGCTTGCCCGCGACGTCGCCGAGCGGCCCCACCGCGAGGACGAGCCCCGCGACGAGCGCGAAGCCCGCCACGGCGGAGACGGCGACCGACGACACGATGCCGAACGGCGCCTTGCGCGCCGGATCGCGCGTCTCCTCCGAGACGTGGGCCGCCGCGTCGAAGCCGGTGAACGTCCAGACGCCGAGGACGAGCGCCTGCACGAAGCCGAGCGCGTACGCGTGGTCGGCGCGCGTCGTGTGTCCGGTCTCGGCGAGGTAGGAGGCCGGGTGCTTCGCGTGGCTGAAGAGGAGCGCGGCGAGCGCGACGACGCCGACGACGTGCACGGTCGCGGAGGCGTCGTTCAGCCACGCGACGAGGCGCACCGAGGTCGCGTTCAGCGCCCCGTGGAGGAAGAGGATGGCCGCGAAGAGCACGTACGCGGCCCGCGGCGGGAGCGCGATCATCTGCGCGAGGGCCTGGGCGCACGCGAGATCGATGGCGGCCACGATCGCGATCTGCCCGACGAGGTTCAGCATCGCCGTGGCCCACCCCCACGACGGACCGCCGAGCAAGGCTGCCCAGTGATAGAGCGCCCCCGCCGTCGGGAAGGCGCTCGCGAGCTCCGCCATGGCCACCGCGACGAGCGCGGTCCCCGCCGCGACGAGAGGCCACCCGAGCCCGAGCCCTGCGGGCCCGCCCGACCCGAGCGCGTCGCCGAACGTCGACGTGATCCCGGTCAGCACGCTGATGACCGAGAACCCGATCGCGAACGAGGAGAACCCCCCGAGCCGCCGCAGGAGCTCCTGCGCGTACCCGAGCCGCGCCAGCTCCCGCTCGTCCCGGTCCATGACGTGATGCAGCGTAGAAGATCGGAAGGGGGCGAAGGGGAAAAGGGCGGCGGCGCTCGACCGAGATTGGGGAAACAGGAAGATCAGAAGATCAGAAGGGGTTTGGGGGATCGGGGCGGGGGAGGCTTCGGGGCGAGGCCGGGGCGTCCGAAGGCGCGCGGGCCACTCGTCTCGACGGCCCGGCTCGCGGGCCGGGAGTCTGCACGCTTCGCATCATCCCTCGGGCTGCACGCTCCCGCCGCCGCGCCGCTCCGGCCGCCCCCAATCCAACCTCAACCCTTCTGATCTTCTGATCTTCCTGTTTCCCCCTCTCGCTGTCCCTCTTCCCGGCGCCTTCCGCGATCTTCCAGCCCTTGCCTTGTTGTAAGGTGCGCCCGCCCCCATGACGGACGCCGCTGCAACGAGCCCCGCCGAGGCCGCCGCGAAGGCTGCGGTCGTACGTGACGACACGATGCCCCGCGGCATCCCGTACATCGTCGCCAACGAGTTCGCGGAGCGCTTCTGCTACTACGGCATCAACGCGATCCTCAGCGTGTACATGACGCGCTTCCTCTCGCTCGGCGAGGCGGACGCGACGACGTACCACTCGCTCTTCAAGAGCGCCGCGTACTTCTCGCCGCTCATCGGCGCGATCGTGAGCGACGTCTTCTGGGGGAAGTTCAAGACCATCCTCACGTTCTCGATGAGCTACTGCGCCGGGTGCGCGATCGTCGCGATCGTCCCGGGGACGACGGGCCTCCTCGTCGGGCTCACCCTCGTCGCGCTCGGCACCGGCGGCATCAAGCCGTGCGTCTCGACGAACGTCGGCGACCAGTTCACCTCGAAGAACCAGCACCTCATCGAGCGCGCGTTCTCGTACTTCTACCTCGCGATCAACGCCGGCTCGTCGATCTCGATCTTCTTCTGCCCGATCCTGCTCGACAAGTACGGGCGCCTGCCCGCCTTCGGCATGCCGGCGGTGATGATGTTCCTCGCGACGATCGTCTTCTGGCTCGGGCGGAAGAAGTTCGCCGTCGTCCCGCCCGCCGGCAAGAAGTGGGTCGACGACATCTTCTCGAAGCAGGGCCTCCAGACGCTCCTCGGGCTCGGCGTCATCTACATCTTCCTCGCGCCCTGGTGGGGCCTCTGGGAGCAGTCGAACGGGCAGACCTGGACGCTCCAGGCCGAGTCGTCCCTCATGGACAAGACGCTCGCCTTCGGCTGGGTGATCAAGCCCGCGCAGATCCAGGTCGTCAACGGCCTCTTCATCCTGGCCCTCGTCCCGGTCTTCACGTTCGTCGTCTTCCCCTTGTGGGCCAAGGTCACGAAGGTGACGCCCCTCCGCAAGATCGCCATTGGCCTCTTCCTGATGGCGATCGCCTACCTCATCGTCTCGAACATCGAGGCGCACATCCAGGCGGGGCAGAGCGTCAGCGTGTGGTGGCAGATCCTCGCCTACGTGGTCCTGACGATGAGCGAGGTCCTCGTCAGCATCACGGGCCTCGAGTTCTCGTACAAGCAGGCGCCGCTCCGGATGAAGAGCTTCGTCATGGCGCTCTTTCTCTTCAGCATCTCGCTCGGAGACATGCTCAACGCCGGCGTGAACCACTTCATGATCGACCCGGTGACGATCGACACCGTCGAGGTGGGGGCCGACACCTGGGTGCAGATGCCCGACGTGAAGCGCTTCATCGTCGGCCAGAAGATCGACTTCGACGGCCCCAACGGCGTGACCATCACCAAGGAGGGCAAGAAGGTCCCCCTCAAGGGCACGTTCCTCGTCGAGAAGATCGACGAGGCCGCCCACAAGCTGGCCCTCATGGACGTCGTCGAGCGCAAGCCCATCGCGTCGACCGGCGCGTACGTCGCCGAGAAGTCGAAGGTCTCCACCTACGCGCTCGTCGGCCCGCAGTACTTCAACTTCTACGCGGGCCTCATCACGATCGTCGGCGTCCTCTTCATCGGCGTGGCCATTCTCTACAAGGAGAAGAACCACTACCGCGAAGAGGGCGAAGGCGCGGTCTAGCGGGGCCCGCTCTTCGGGCGGCCGGCCGGCGGCAGGGGAGGCGGGACCGCCGGGACGGGAGGGGGCCCGGTTCGTCTCGGAGGCGCAGGCACCACCGGCGTCGTGGCGCGCGAGTGGCGCGGGTCGACGGGCGTCGACGGGGCGCGGGGGCGGAACGACTCGAAGGGAGTGGGCGGTCGCGCGAGGGGCGGGCGCGGTACCGCGGGAACGGAGGGCGGGATCTGCGATTCGCGGCCCGAGATCGCGTCGGGGGACGACGGCGCGCGGCTCTTCTTGTATTCGCGCCAGCAGGTGGGGCAGCGCCACTCGACGACGAGGGAGCCGTCGGGGCTCTTGTAGCGCGTCAGCCGCCAGCCGAACTGCGCGCTGATGAGCGTGTAGTTCGTCTCCGTTTCGGGCGACTTCTTCCCGCAGCCCACGCAGGTCTGCCGGTCCCGCATCGCCAATCAGCGTCGCATGGAAGTGGGCTCCCCGCAAAATGCTTCGCGCGCCGCTCTGCGGCAGAGGAGCGGCGGCGCCCAGGCGCGGGCCGTCTCCGGGGAAGGGCCCGCCCGGCTACTCGACGAGCGAGAGCCGCGGCAGGGCGCCGAAAGCCACGAGATGCCCGCTCTCCTCGGCCACGTACACGTTGCAGGCCTCGTCGACGCGGAGCATGTCCGGGATCGCCTCGGTGGGGGCGATCTGCCCGAGGAGAGCGCCGTCCCGCGGGCGGAGGATGGCCACGTCGGTGTGCGGAACGAACAGCGCTCCGCCGCGGAGGACCGGCTCGAGGCGACGGGGGACGTCCGCTTCGAGGGGCTTGGGCCCGAGGACGTGACGCCAGCGCAGCGCTCCGGGCGCGTCGCCTCCCGCGGCGATGCCGACGACCTCGCCGCTCGGGGCGTTGCCGATGAAGACGTCGTCGACGGCCATCCACGACGTCCCGCTGGGGGCCAGCACGCGATCGCGGGCCGGAAGGAGCGCGCCGTCGGACCGCGCGAACGACACGAGGGCCAGGCCGCTCTTCTGGCGGACGGGAACGGCGACCGCGTCGTGGGCCACGAGGGGAACTCCCTCGACCGTGCACGGCGAGGTCGGCTCGGCGACGGTGGAGGACCAGCGCACGTGGCCCGAGAAGGGGTCGACGCAGTAGAGGCGGGCCACGCCGTGCGCGCCGCCGGCCACGACGTAGAGCGTGTCGTGCGCGACGGTGGGGGGAGCGCGGAAGCGGAGGCGATCGCGCAGGCGCCAGACGACCGCTCCGGTCATGACGTCGAGCGCGGTGAGCGAGCCGTCGCCGCACGTGACGAAGACGAGGCGGCCGGCGCGCTTCATCCGGGGAGCGGCGCGCGACGCGTCTCGCGTGCGGCCGCGCGGGCCGCCCCAGGACCAGCGCCAGCGGGGCTCGCCGGAGTGGAGGTCGATGGCGACGAGGTGGTGCTCGCCCTCGGTGACGACCACGAGCTTCGGCAGGCCGGGCAGGTGGACGACCGCGCCCGCCACGGGACCGCCGACGCGCGGGGCGAGGCGTGCGCGGAGCGTGATCTCGCCGTCGCCGAAGTCGTGGACGCAGAGGAGGCCGTCCGGCCCGAGGCGGGCGATGCCCCCCGGCGTGACGACGCTCGTCCCCTTCACGACGTCGACCCGCCAGAGGACCTTGCCGGTCGCTCGATCGAGCGCCCACATCTCCGAGGCGGCGCCGACGATCATGCGGTCTCCGCAGAGGTACGTCGCGCGGAGATCGATGCCCGGGACGATGGCGCGCCAGCGCGACGCGTAGCGGAGGCGTGCCGCCGCGAGGGAGCTCGCGCCGCGCGTGACCGACGTGGAAGCGTTCGGGGGGCGCGACTCGACCATCGCCGCCGCGAAGGCGCGGTACGGCTCGGGCGTGGGGTTCACCTTCGAGTCGGTCTGGGCCGCGTCGCGGAGCGATTCGGTCCCCTCGCGGAGCGCGCGCCGCAGCGCCGAGAGACGGAGGTTCGCCGCCTGGGACCGATCGCGCCGGAGGATGGCGCGGACGAGCGATCGGCCGAAGGCGAGCGCCGCCTCGAGGACGTCGGTGACCCCGAGGGCGGGGAAGGTGTGCACCGGGCGGCGCGCGGCGGCCGGGCCGGGGCGCGCGGGGCCGTCGACGGCGCCGAGGGTGAGCGCCAGCTGGCCGTCGGGGGACACGCGGACGCCGACGACGACGCCCGCTGCCTCGCCGCGGGCGTTCAGCGCGAGGCCGCGCTCCCAGGCGTCGAAGGCGCGGCGCGCCAGATCGAGCAGGCGCTCGGCCACGAGGGCAGGGTGGCACTCGCCGAGGTCGACCGCGCGTCCGCGGATCTCGGCGCGGACCTTCCCGCGGAAGAGAAGGGCGTGGAGATCGGCGCGCTCGACCGCCTCGCCGCGATCGGCGGGGTCCGCAGCGCCCTCGCGCATCGCGAACTCGGCGCCGAAGGAGAGGGGGGCGTCGCGCTCGGGCTCGACGACGACGGGCACGAGCTCCGGGACGCGGACGTCGTCGACCTGCGCGAGAGGCAGGACGGCCGTGAGCTGCGTGGCGGCCGACGTGAGCTCGATGCGGGCCGCCGCGTCGACCGCGCGACGCTCGATCCCGGGAGCCCGGCCTCCCTCGCCGGTGAGGACGCGGTCGATGCCGTCGCGGACGGCCGCCACGACGTCGGCGAACGGCACGGCGCGATCGTAGACGGCCACCATCGGCTCGGGGCCGGCGCGGTAGACGCTGACGCATGCGGTCGCGCCGAAGCGCTCGACGCACATCTCCCACGGCTCGTCGTAGAAGCGGACGGCGGCCTTGCCGCGCGGGCGCGCCGCGAGGTCCACGAGCGCGATGGCGAGGTCACGCAGGACGAAGGCGCCGTGTGTCTCGCGGATGCGCGCCGTCACGTTCGCGCCGTCGACGAAGACGTCGAGCAGGGCGGGCGGCGGCCGGCGGCGGTCGGGCCGGGGCGGGGGATCGCCGGGCGCCGGGACGGAGTCCGCGGGGGCGGTCGGGGATTCGGTGTCGGGGGCCTGGGGGGCGACGACGATCTCGAAGCGCATTCGGTCGGACGATCTCGGGGGGCG
Source organism: Polyangiaceae bacterium (assembly GCA_036490515.1). Classification (GTDB taxonomy): domain Bacteria; phylum Myxococcota_A; class Polyangia; order Polyangiales; family Polyangiaceae; genus Palsa-1150. Next base: position 230,605 of record DASXDU010000036.1, on the reverse strand, counting down.
ACCCGCGGGGAACGGGCGCGAGAGCGAATCGTAGAAAGACGCGCGCGAAGGGACGTACTTTTCGACGTGGATGCCGTGGATTGGACACCGCGCGGGGTGGCTGGTAGCGGGCGCGCTCGTCGCGCTGGTGCCGGCGCTGTGGATGTGGGGCTTCACGGTGGACGACGCGCTCATCTCGGTGCGATACGCGCGCCACGTGCTCGACGGCGTGGGCTGGAGGTTCGACGCGGCGGGTCCTCCGACCGACGGCGTGACTCCACTCCCGTGGCCGGCGGTGCTCGCGCCGCTCGCGTGGGGCAGCGCCCTCGGCGTGCTGGCGCGCGCGAAGCTCGTGGGGCTCGCCGCGTGGACGGCGGCGGCTGCGGGGCTCGGCGGTGCGATGGGGCGCGTCGATGGCCCGGGCGCCGCTGGTACCGGGGACGGCGTCGTGCTGCGAGCGGCACGCGCGGGGCGGAAGGTGGTGCCCCTGCTCGTGCTGGCGCTGTCCGTCCCGGTGGCGGCGCACGCGGTCAGCGGGATGGAGACGGCCGTCGCGACGTCCCTGGCGACGTTCGCCGTCCTCTCGGCGGGCCGCCCGATGCGCGCGGCCGTCCTCGCGGGGCTCGCGGCGGCGTTCCGGCCAGAGATGGCGCCGTGGGCGTGCGTGCTGGCGGCGGGCCTGGCGATCGTGGCTCGCCCCGGCGCACGCGCAGGAGCCGGGGGTTCGGAGGGGGCGAGGTCCGGCCCGGGTCACGTCGTCGCCGCGGCGGGCGTGGCACTCGTGCCCTTCGCGGCGTGCGCCCTGGTCCGCGTCGTGGTGTGGGGGCGCCCCGCGCCGCTGGCGCTGATGGCGAAGCCGAGCGACGTCGATCACGGGCTCGCGTACGCGGGGGCGGCGCTCGTCGTGACGCTCCTTCCCGTGCTCGTCCTCGCGCCCTTCGCGCTGGCTCGCGCCGTGCGCGCGGGAGGCCCTCCGGCGCGCGCGGTCGTCTTCGTCGTGGCAGCGGCGGTCCACCTGCTCGCCGTCGTCACGGTCGGTGGCGACTGGATGCCGTACGCGCGCCTCGTCGTGCCCGTGCTGCCGTCGCTGGCGCTCGCCGCGGCGCTCCTGGCGCCGCACGCGCACCCGGTGGCAACCGGCGCGCGCGCGGCCGTGGCGCTCGTCCTCGGCGTGGTTCTCGTCGGGCGGGGAGGCACCGACGGTCGTCGCGTGGGACCGGATCGCGCGGCGCTCGTGCAGGCCGCCACGCCCGCGCTCGCGTCCTGCGCGCGGGTCGCGTCGCTCGACGTCGGCTGGGTGAGCGCCGCCACCGAGGGAGAGATCGTCGACCTCGCCGGGGTGACCGACCCCGCCATCGCCGCGCTGCCCGGCGGCCACACGTCGAAGCGGGTCGACGCGCGCCTGCTGCTCGATCGAGGCGTGGACGCAGTCCTGCTCTACCTGCCCCGCGGCTTGCCCGGGGGAGACATCCTTCGCTGGCCAGAGGCCGTCTACGAGCGCGCCGTGGAGTACCGCCTCGCGACCGATCCCACGCTCCACAGCCACTTCGAGGCCGCGCGCTGGCTGCGGCTCGGCGATCGCGGGGCGGGATACGTGCTGCTTCGCGCCCGCGGCGATGCGCCCCTTCCGGTCGACGATGCACGAAAGCCGGCTCCCGCGACGGGCGAGCCGGCTTCCGGTGCCCACTGACGGAGGACCCGGGTGGGCCCTCCGGCGTGGCGTGTGTCTCTCAGCCGCGGCGCGGCCGGTCGCCGCGATCGCGGCGCGGCCCGTCGCGACGGTCGCCGCGGTCACGTGAGGGCGGTCCGCTGCCCGCCTCGCGCGCCTGGGCCAGGCGCTTCTTCGCAGCCTCGCCCTCGGGCCCCTCGGGGAACGGCAGGAGCTCGCGGCGGGTGAGGCGAATCTTGCCGTCGCGGTCCACCGAGAGGACCTTGACCTCGACGGTGTCGCCTTCCTTCATCACGTCGGTGACCTTGTCCACGCGGTGGTGGGCCATCTCCGAGACGTGGAGGAGGCCGTCCGTCCCCGGCAGGATCTCGATGAACGCGCCGAAGTCGGCGATGCGCGTGACCGTGCCCTTGTAGACCGTGCCCACCTCGGGCTCCGTCGTCAGGCCCTTGATGATGTCGAGCGCCTTCTTCACGGCGTCGCTGTCCGCCGAGGCGATGTTCACCGTGCCGTCGTCCTCGACGTCGATGGCGACGCCCGTCTGGTCGATGATGCCCTTGATGGTCTTGCCGCCGGGCCCGATGATGAGGCGGATCTGGTCGGGCTTGACCTTGATCTGCGTGATGCGCGGCGCCCACTTGTTGAGCTCCGGCCGCGGAGCGGCGAGCGTGGCGAGCATCTTGTCGAGGATGTGCATCCGGCCCTCGCGCGCCTGATCGAGCGCCTGGGCCAGCACCTCGCGGGAGAGGCCCGCGATCTTGATGTCCATCTGGATCGCGGTCACGCCCTTGCGCGTCCCGCAGACCTTGAAGTCCATGTCGCCCAGGTGGTCCTCGTCGCCGAGGATGTCGCTGAGGATCGCGGTGCGCGTCTTGGGGTCGGTGAGGGCCCCGTCGGAGATGAGGCCCATCGCGATGCCCGCGACCGGCGACTTGAGCGGTACGCCCGCGTCCATGAGCGACAGCGTCCCGCCGCAGACGGCCGCCATCGACGAAGAGCCGTTCGACTCGAGCGTCTCGGAGACCACGCGGATGGTGTACGGGAACTTGTCCTCGTCGGGCATCATGCGAAGGAGGGCACGCTCGGCGAGCGCGCCGTGACCGATCTCGCGACGACCCGGCCCGCGGAGCGGCTTCGTCTCGCCGGTGGAGAACGGCGGGAAGTTGTAGTGCAGCATGAAGCGCTTCCAGCGCTCGCCGGTGAGGCCGTCGATCTTCTGCTCGTCGCTGGAGGTGCCAAGAGTGGCCGCGACGACCGCCTGCGTCTCGCCGCGCTGAAAGAGCGCGGAGCCGTGGACCCGCGGCAAGATGCTGACCTCGCACGCGATCGGGCGGATGGTCTTCATGTCGCGCCCGTCGATGCGCTTGCGCTCGCCGAGCACGTACTCACGGACCACGTGGTACTTGCGCTCCTCGAACTCCTCCTTGACGAGCTTCTCGATCTTCGCGAACTCCTCGGCACCGACCTTCGCGAGGACGGCCTCGACCATCTTGTTCTTGGTCGCCTTGTAGCCGTCGTAGCGGGCCTTCTTCTCCTTGATGAGCGAGGAGGCGAGGATCTCCTTGTCGACCGTGTTCTTGATGACCTCCGCCACCGGCGCGGGGAGCGTCTTCTTCTCGAAGGCGCGCTTGGGCTTGCCCACCGCGGCGCGCATCTTCTCCATCAGCTCGAGGATGGGCTGCGCCGTGCGGTGCGCGAACATGAGCGCGTCGATGATGTCGGCCTCGAGCGCCTCGGCCGCGCCGCCCTCGACCATGACGATCGCGTCCTTGGACGCGGCCACCACCATGTCGAGGTCGGCCTTCGCCTGCTGCTCGAACGTCGGGTACGCGATGAGCTCACCGTCGACGCGCGAGACGCGCACCGCCGCGAGCGGGCCGTTCCACGGGATGTCCGAGATGTGGACGGCCGCGGACGCCGCCGTCATCGCGAGCACGTCGGTCGGGTTCTCCTTGTCCGAGGAGAGCACCGTCGCGATGATCTGCGTGTCGTTCTTGTAGCCCTCGGGGAAGAGGGGACGGTGCGGGCGGTCGATGAGGCGCGAGGTGAGGATCTCCTCGTCGCGCTGGCGACCCTCGCGCTTGAAGAAGCCGCCCGGGATCTTTCCGGCGGCGAACGTCTTCTCGACGTAGTCGCAGGTGAGGGGGAAGAAGTCGAGCCCGGGCCGCTCGTCGCCGCTCACGGCGGTGACGAGGACGACGCTCTCGCCGTAGGTGATGAGGACGGCTCCGTGTGCCTGCTTCGCGAGACGGCCGGTCTCGAGGACCAGCGGCTTTCCGTTCACGATGACGGATTCGCGGACGAACGACATGTTGGGTGGGCGCTCCAGTGGCGCGAGTGCCGCGTGCGTGCGGCGAAACGCCCGACGAGCCGCCCGCCTTGATCCTCGGTTCGCGTACCCGAGGGCCTGGAAGACCTCACGCGCACGAATCGAAAATCAAGAAGCGAGCTACGGCCGGTCGGGGATGAACGGGGACGAACGAAGTTACTTGCGAAGGCTGAGCGAGCCGACGACCTTGCGATACCGGTCGAGGCTCGTGCGCTTGAGATAGTCGAGGAGGCGCCGCCGCTTCGAGACGAGGCGCAAGAGGCCCCGGCGCGAGTGGTGGTCCTTCACGTGTGTCTTGAAGTGCTCGGTCAGGTACGTGATCCGCTCGGTCAGCAGCGCGACCTGGACCTCGGGCGAGCCGGTGTCGTGGTCGTGCGTGCGGAACTTGCTGACGATCTCGGTCTTCTTTTCGGTGTCGAGGGGCATCGGTTTCTCTCGTTGCGAGCCGCGGAGGTCGTCCGTGGCGCGCCGTTCGGGGCGGGTTCAGCGGGCTGCGTCCCGCCGCGGGAGCGGAGGGAGAGAGCGTGCAGTGCCGGGCCCGTCCTAGGGTTTCGAAGCGGGCGCAGTATAGGCCCGCAGGGCGCTTCGTCAATCAGCGCAGGAAAGAGGGTCCGGCGGTGCTCAGAAGCGTGCCTGGAGGTTCAGGGCTGCGCCCAGGCGGTCGGCGGGCTGGGGTACGCGGAGGCTCGCCGTTCCCTCGGCGGGATCGACGACGACGAGCGTCCCGTTGGGGTCGCGGACGTACTGGATCCACGCGGTCGCGCTCATGATGCGCGAGAGGTCCCATCGGAGGCTGACGCGCCCCTGGAAGATGGGCAGGCGGCCCTGGTCGTAGGGGAGGATCGACTCGTCGCCCTGCGTGCGCACGACGATGGTGCGCGACGCCGGGACCCCGCCTTCGGTGAACGTGCTCTCGAAGGTGCTGGGGAGCTGGACGCCGCCCGCGAGCCCGGGCGTCAGGTGCTGGTCGGGGAAGTGGTACGTCGCCGCGAGCGAGCCGAAGATCTCGGGCTGGCTCTTCGAGTCCTGGGGCAGGCTCTCGAACGGGACGAAGCCGGGGACGTTGCGGACGACGTAGTTGAGGTCGCGCGTGATGCCCGTGAGGCTGAAGCGTGCGTAGCCGTACTTGATCACGGCCTGGAGGGCGCCGGCCCACGCCGCCTGGTTGGTGGTGCCGCCGACGACGTCGAAGTCCTTGAGGTGCTGGTTGAGGACGTCCGCCTCGGCGCTGACGCTCCACGCGACCTCGTGCGCGCTGTACCGCTCGGGCGCGAACAGGATCATCGGGGCCATCGGGTCGTTCTTGTAGAGAACGAAGTCGATCGACTGCGGGACGGGCATGTCCTTGTGGACGAGGACCCGCGCGCTCGCGCCGTACGTGAAGACGTGTTCGCCGCGGACGTCGGGCAGGTTGAAGCGACCCTGCTGGAAGTAGCCAGCGCCGACGTCGAACCGCAGGTGCTCGGTCGCGTCGTACCCTGCGCCGCCGAGGAACCCGTAGTTGGTGTCTGCGACGTCGACGGTGGTGACGTCGCTGTCCTGCTCGGGGCTCAGCACCTGCTGCGGCTGCACGATCTGCGCGGTCTTGAAGCCGCCGAACACGTAGACCTTGTCGGTGTCGTACTGGATCTTGAGCCCCGGCGAGCTGCCCTGGATGGCCGGGAAGATGGACTGGTTGATGTACGCGGCGGTGCCTCCCCACGAGATGTCGTAGAGGTACCCGAGGCGGAAACGATCGGTGTCGAGCGGGAAGAACGTGAGCGACACGCCTTCGCGTGGGTTGCTCGCCGTGTTGTAGAAGAGCCGCAGGTACGAGCCGCTGTCGTAGAGCGCGGTGTTCAGGTTGCCGTTGTTCGCCGCGAGCTGGTCCAGGTCGAAGCGCAGGACCACTGCCGCCTCGGTCGTGAGGTGCGGGATGAACCCCGGCATCTTCTTGTACATCACGAGGTGCGTGAGGTTCTCGCGGCCGGCGTAGCGCGAGTTGAGCGCGTCGAAGAAGAGGCGGTACTGGGTCCTGTCGCCGATGGAGAAGGTCGGTGAGAGAGGAATCAGCTGGCCCGTCGGGTGGAGGAAGTCGTCATCGCCGAAGGTCCACGAGACGCGCGTGTCCATGAAGTCTCCCGGGCGCGTCCCAGGGGGCGCGAGGCCGACTGCGCGCGCGCCCGCGGACCCGAGGACGTCGTAGCCGGGACCGGGGTTGGTCCCGGGAGGCGGCGGGGGAGGGCTCGTGTCCGCCGGAGAGGGCGGGATGATCGGCTCCCACGTGTAGAACTGCGCCGGAGGAGCGGCGGGGCGTGGAGGCGCGACAGGCGCGGGCTGCGCGGGCGGTGCCGGCAGCGGCGGGGGAGGCGCCGGCTGCTGCGCGAGCGCGGACGCGGAAACGAGCCCGGCGCCGGTGAGCGAAGACACGGCGGCGAATAGACGAATGAGTCGCATCGGTAGATCCCTCGAGCGCGAGCGCCCGACCTTCGATTCACTGCGAATTGGCGTTGATGGCCGACGAGGTCCGCGGATGGACGCAGGCCACGTTGGAGGTGGCCGGTGCCGTGTTGCGATCGGGGACCACGTCGTCCTGGCAGCGCGCCTGGATGGTGAACTGCGTGCCGCCCGAGAAGTACGAGACGAGGCCCGTGAAGGCGCCGATGACCGACCCGCGCGCGGACACCGGGTCGAAGAGGTCCGCCGCGGACGCGTCGCCCTGGATGCGGGCCTTCGAGTTGTTCGAGGAGTCCGTGACGACGAAGAAGAAGTCGTTCTCCGACGCGTATTGCGAGTACTCGCTGCAGTCGTAGTCCGTCGGCGGGTTGGTCAGGCCATTCCCCGTGCACACGGCTGCGCAGTTCGCCTCGCTCGGGGTGCTCGCGGCGTCCGCGTAGTTGATCTTCCCGTCGTGGTCGTAGTCGCAGTTGCTGGCGTCGTCCGAGGGCACGTAGTTGCCGTTGACGATCGGAACGTCTTCCGGACCGAAGTGGCTCGCGATGGTGACGGTGACGGTGCCCGCGGACTCGACGCGAACGAGCGTCGCCTCGTTTTGCCACAGCGTGTTGTCGTTGTTCAGGTCTGCTACCCCGAGCACGGTCGGCTCGGGCACGAGGCACGGGCGCTGCGTCGGGTCCCAGTACTCGAGCTGCCACGTCGGATAATTGAGCTCCGTGAACCCGTAGAAATCGCTCGACGTGCCGCTCAGGACCTGGACTCGGTCGCACACGCGCATGAACGCGGGCGTTTCGAAGTTGTACGCGTAGACCCCGCCGTATCCCGGCGCGGGGTTCTCGTCGCTCTGCAGGTCCTGCACGTAGAAACCCGCCGAGGTGAGCCCGATGACGATCGTGCTGAAGTCGTAGGTCGACCCGCCTCGCCAGCCGGTGTCGATGCTCACTTGCGTGTTGGGGAAGAGCGTCTTGTTGCCGTTGCCGTTGTCGGCCGGGTCGTATCCGCGGACGAGCTGGATGCGCGGCAGCTGGAAGTAGATCGTGTCGCTCGACCCGCTCGCGTACGTGCCGAGGTCCTCGGTGTCGTCGGTCGGCGAGTAACAGCCGGGGTCGGCCGGGTAGTCGATGAGACCATTGTGGTTGTCGTCGATGCCGTTCGCGCACTCGGGCGGCGGGTTCCGGTTCGGCGGCGCTGGTGTGTACCCGAGGTCGTCGGCCCAGATGTGCGTCTCACCGAATGCCGCCACCACCGGCACCTGGAGGCTCTGGTAAACGCCGTTCTGCAGCTGGATGTTCGTGATGTCCAGGTTGGAGACGGAGCCAGGCTGCGCGATCACGTTGACGTATCCGTTGAACGACGTGTCGGTCGACCCGTCCGGCAGCTCGGCGGTGATGTTCACCGTGAACGTCGTCGGCTGGACGACGGAAATGGGGAGCGGTTGATCCGGGGTGCCGAGGTTCCCGTTGGTGAGCTCGACCACGAGGCGCTTCCCGCCCCCGATGGTGGGCGATGCCGCCGTGCAGCCGGGGCCGAGGATCGCGATCGCGGCGAGCGCCGCGAGGCTGAAGCCTGCGCGGTTCATCGTCCGATCATCTCCACGCGGTTGTCGGTGAGTGCGCCGAGGCTCTCGTCCACGCACGAGAGCAACTTGCACTCCTCGCCGGCCAGCGAACAGGCGTCGAGGTCCGTGTTGCACTGGGAGGTATTCGGCGAGCTCTGGCACGCGGTTTCGTGGAAGGTCGCGACGTCGTCGCGGCAGTCCTGGCGCACGCACCGCCCGACGTTCGGATCGCAGGAACCGCTGGTGATGCACGTCTGTGAGGTGGTCGTGCCCGTCGCGTTGACCTGGCCGGGGCACGCGCAGACGAAGTCGGCGCCCGGGCCCTGGGCGCCCTGGCAATCCGCGTCCGTGGAGCACGCCATCAGCCCTTCGTTGGTGCCGTAGGAAGTGCTGTAGCCGCACGGCGGGGCATTGCGAATGAAGTCGATCACCGCGTCGCGCTGCTCGATGTACGTGTTGAGCTGCGTCGTGTTGTCCTGGAGGACCTTGAAACCCGACCCGCCGGCGGCGAGGTAGTTGCTCGTCGCGAAGTCGTACACGTTCGTGAGGACGAGCGGCGCGAGGCACGAGCCACCGCTGCCCTGGCTCGCCGACGTGTCGCACTGCCCCTGGAGGTTGTCGGGGCAGTCCTTGTCCGCCGTGCAGACGCAGTTGGGATTTCCCGGCCCGCAGTTCGAGAGGTAGCCGATGTAGATCTGCTCCGCGCACGCGCTGACGTCGCAGGTGCACTGCTCCCCAGGCAGGCAGTCGTTTCCGGACCCGTCGATGCAGCTGCCGGGGACGCCGCCGATGCACTGGTCGTCGCTGTCGCAGTTGGCGTTGGCGCCGCCGCGCGAGCACCCGCTGCAGTTCAGGATGACGCGCGAGCCCGCGATCTGCGCCTGCGAGACGCAGCCCCGGCTCTGCGAGCGGCCGGCGATGAAGTCGAACATGTTCTGCACTTCGGTTCCGGACAGCTGCATCTTCGTGATGGTGTTGTTGAACGGGAAGATGTTGAACATCTCCTCGATCGTCACCGGGCCCGGGATCATGTCGGTGCGGATGCCCGTGGTGTTGGTCATCGCGAAGTCGGTCTGCACGCCGAGGCGCAGCCACATCGAGTCGGAGATCAGGTTCCCCATCGGGGAGTCGCCGCCCTGGGGCGCGGTGCGGCTCGCGCCCTGCGGCGAAAAGCCCGCGAGCAGCTCGAGGTCGACCGTCTGATCGAGGTACCGCTCGTACGGGAGCAGCAGGTTGTCGATGTTGGGATCGTCGGGCACCGTGTCGTCGATCGGGTACGGGACGTACGTGCTCGACACGATCTCGAAGCCGTTGGTCGGGTCGTAGTCGTCGGGATTGCCCGTCGGCGACGCGCGCTTGGGGTCGTTCGACAGCATGAGATCCAGGCGCCCGACGTACTTGGAGAACGCGCCGGAGTGCGAGATGAGCACGTTGCGGGGCGTGCAGAAGCGCCGGAACGAGTTGGGGTGCTGGTGCAGCGTGTCTGCCGGGTCGTAGACGGGATGGCTCGGGTCGAACGGAATGTTCGGGTTGACCGCCCACACGTATCCGGGGCTCGACGGGTCCGCCGTACAGTCCTGGATGGTCTGAGGCGGATTGATGACGATGTGGTTGTGTCCGCCTTCGACGACGTCGATCCCCGTCGTGCCCTGGACCATTCGCTCGTCGACGTCGAGCCCCAGGTGGCTGAGCACCACGACGACGTCGACCATCGGGCGAAGCAGGTCGACGTAACCCTGCGCGGTCTCGATCGTGTTGAGCGGCATGATGCCGAGCGAGTTGGGCTGCTGGAATACCGACCCGAGACTCGAGAAGTTCGCCATGCCGATGACCCCGACGCGCAGACCCTCGAGGTTGAAGAGCATGAAGGGCTTCAAGATCGTGTCGAGGCCCGGATCTTTGGCGGTGCCTGCCGCCGGAAACGCATAGTTCGCGGCGAGAAGCGGGAAATCGGCCCACTTTTGCATCTGCCGGACGGCGTTGATGGCCCCGTCGTCGAACTCGTGGTTGCCGATGACCATCACGTCGGTGCCCATCATCGACGACGCGCGCGCTTCGGGCTCGCCGTCGAAGTAGTTGAAGACAGGCGCCCCCTCGAAGATGTCGCCCGAGTCGACGTGGAGGACGCGGTCCGCCCGCGCTCGCTCCCGATTCACGACGTACGACACGCGCGCGACCCCGCCGACGTTCTTGACCTCGTCGAGCGTGCCGAGCCCCAGCTGCGAATCGACCTGGAGGATCTGAAGGTCGTAGGGGAAGATGCGAGAGTGGATGTCCGCGGTGTGGAGGAGCGTCAGCCGCACATCGCAGGTTTCGCCGGGGGGGCAGACCTGGGACGGCCCCGTGGCCCCCGACGTGCAGCCCGGCTCGGTCGCCGCGAGCGCCGCCGCGCTGGCCCCGAGCGCGAGCGCTGCGAATCGAAGACGCAGGAAGCCCGGAAGGCCACATCGTCTGGCCATGTGACGAAGCCCCATGAAACGTTCCTCTGGCGCTGCACGCGAAACAGGCGCGCGGTTTCGGAAGCGGCCCCTAGTAGCTCAAGGGGTCACGGGCTTGCAAGGCGTTTCGCGTGTCTTTTGCGGCACGCCGCCATCCGCTAGGCTTCGCTCGTCTTGACGGAGCAAGCCCTCGATCTCGAGTCCCTCGTCCACGGGCGTGTCGGGACGACCATCGTCGGAAAGTACCGGCTCGACGGCGTCATCGGCATCGGCGGCATGGCGGCGGTTTACGCGGCCACGCACAGGAACCAGGCTGAGTTCGCAGTGAAGATGCTCCATCCGGATCTCAGCTCGAAGGAGGAGATCCGGGGCCGGTTCCTGCGGGAGGGGTACATCGCCAACTCCGTGAAGCATCCCGGCGCCGTGCGGGTCGTGGACGACGACGTAGCCGAGGACGGCGCGGCCTTTCTCGTGATGGAGCTCCTCGACGGCACGTCCGCCGAGGATCTCTGGTTCCACGCAGAGCGGCGGATCCCCCTGAAGCCCGCCCTTTGCATCGCCTACCAGCTGCTCGACGTACTCTCCGCGGCGCACGCGAAGAACATCGTTCACCGCGACATCAAGCCGGCGAACCTCTTCGTGACGCGGCAGGGGGACGTCAAGGTCCTCGATTTCGGCATCGCGCGGCTCCGCGATGCGACCGTGAACTCGCTGCACGCGACGACCCAGGCCGGGACGATGCTCGGCACGCCGGCGTTCATGGCGCCCGAGCAGGCGCGCGGCCAGACGAAGGAGGTCGAAGGCCGCACCGACGTCTGGGCGGTGGGCGCGACCGTCTTCTCGCTCGTGAGCGGGTGCCTGGTCCACGAGGCGGAGTCGGCGACGCAGCTCCTCCTCAAGGCGGCGACCACGCCGGCCCGCTCCCTGGCGAGCGTCGAGCCGGACATCCCGCCGCCCATCGTGGCGCTGGTCGACAAGGCGCTGGCGTTCGACAAGAAAGCCCGCTGGGAGGACGCGGCCACGATGCGCGACGCGCTCAAGGCGGCCTACACCGAGGCATTCGCCGAGCCTCCCTCGCGGGATCTGCTGGCCGGCTACCTCCACGAAATGGACGCCGTTGCCCCGCGATCGGGGACGACCGCCGCGCCAGCCTCGGGCCGTGGCACGCCAGCCCCGTCGTCGTCCGGAGCGGCGTCCGCCTCGGCAGCGGCGCGGGCCTCTTCGGCTGCCGCGACCCCGGCTCCGGCGGCCCCGTCCGCCTCGGCCCTCGCCGCTCCGTCGATCGTCGCCACGAAGGTCGAGGGTGGAGGCGGGAAGGCCGCGCCTCCGCTCGTGCAGACACTCGTCATCGAGCAGCGCCCGGCCCTACCGACTCTCGGTACGTCGGAGCCGAAGCCCGAGGGCCAGAACGAGCGGCGGCTTCCCGACCGCACTCTACCCATGGGCCAGAAGTCCGTGCTCCCCCCGCTGGCAAAGAAGGGGCCGACACTGGCGCCCGTGACGACCGAGCCGATGATCAGCGCGCCCACGCGCGAGCCGGCGCCGGGGAGCGAAAGGCCGTCGTCCACCGGGGAACCCGCCGGGGAGCCGTCCACCGACGAGCGCACGTCGAGCGCCCCTGCGTCGACCAGCGCCCTCGCCGCGAAGCCGGCGGCGCCGATGGCCAAAGCGGCAGGCTCACCCAAGCGCTCCGCAGTGCCGCTCCTCATCGGCGTCGTGCTCGTCGTCGGTCTGCTCGCCTGGATCGTCCTCCAGTCCATGAAGGGCTGACGGCGCGAGTCACTCCCGATCCGGGATCGTGCGCATCGCCGGTCGGCCCTCGAGGTCCACCTCGGTCATGGTCGCGCTCTCCGCTGCGTTCCCCGTCAGCAGATCGAAGAGGCCGGGCGCGAACGTCGCAGCGACGAGCTCCTCCACCGCCTCCGCCGTGTCGAGCGTAAGCGCAGTCTCTGCGGCGCGCTCGCAGTCCACGATGGTGACCCGGCGCATCGCCTCCTTGATCTCGGGGATGGCCGCTGCCTCCATCGACAGCTCGCGGAGGCCGAGGCCCACGAGCAACACGGCGGCCAGCGGATCGCTGGCCATCGCGCCGCACAGGGCGACTGGCACGCCGTGGGGCGACGCTGCGCGCGCGACTTGCCGGATCATCCGCAGAATGGCCGGATGGAACGGCGAGGCGAGGGGAGCGAGCGAACGGTTCCCTCGATCGATCGCGAGCGTGTACTGGATCAGGTCGTTCGTGCCGATGCTGAAGAACTCGGCCTCCTTGGCCAGGACGTCGGCCATGACGACGGCGCTCGGTACCTCGATCATGATGCCGAGCGGTACGTGCTCGGCCCGCCGGTGGCCCGCCGCATCCACCTCCTGCATGGCGCGCAAGAGCAGCTTCCGGACTTCCCGGAGCTCGAGCACCGTGGCGACCATCGGTATCATGATGCGGAGATCGCCGTGGGCGCTGGCGCGCAACATGGCGCGAAGCTGGGTGAGGAACACGTCCGGCCGCGACAGGGCGAGGCGCACCGCCCGCAGCCCGAGGGCCGGGTTCATCTCTTCGGGGAGCTGGAAGCTCGACGCGAACTTGTCGCCGCCGATGTCGAACGTCCGTAGCGTCACCGGACGCGGCGACACGGCCTCGACGACGGCCCGATAGAGCTCGTATTGCTCGTCTTCCGTCGGCATGGTCGTGCGGTCGATGTAGATGAACTCCGTGCGATAGAGGCCGATGCCCTCGGCACCGTGATCGAGCGCGAGGATGGCTTCCGCGGGCAGCTCGACGTTCGCCTTGAGGGTGACCGGCTCCCCGTTGCGGGTAACGCACGGCTGGTCGCGCGCGCTCAGCAGGCCGCGGGCGAAGGCGAGGTGCTTCGCGCCACGGGCGCGCGCCTCCTCCACCGTGATCTCGTTCGGGTTGACGACCACTTCGCCGCGAAGGCCGTCGACGATGACGAGGTCCCCGGTGCGGACGGTCGCGAGCGCGTCGGCCGCGCCGACGACCGCAGGGATCTCCAGCGCGCGCGCCATGATGGCCGTGTGGCTCGTCCTCGTGCCGATCTCGGTGACGAACGCGATGACGGGTTCGCGCACCATGCCGGCGGTATCGGCCGGCGAGAGATCCCGCGCCACGACGACCATAGGTTGGTCGAGGCGGGGCACGATCTGCTTCGTATCCCCCGAGAGCTCGCGCAGCAGCCGGTCGCACACGAACTCGACGTCGTGACGCCGCTCCACGATGTATGCGTCGCGGCCCGCGGCCTCGACCGGCGCGAACATCTTGGAGATCTCGTCGCACGCCTGGGCGACGCCCCACTCGGCGCACTTCTTCTCGTCGCGGATCTTCTGCTCGACGCGCTCGATGAGCATGGGGTCGGCGATCATCGTGAGGTACGCGTCGAGGATGCCCCCCGTCTCGAGCGGCGCCTTGGGCAGGCGCGCGCTCACCTCGCGCACGTGACGCTGGGCTGCGTCGACCGCGCTCCGCAGCCGAGCGATCTCCTCCTCGATCTGCGCTGTGTGCACGTGCCGGCGCGCGTATGCGGCTCTCGTGTCGCCCACGACGAGCGCGGGGCCGACGGCCACTCCGGGACTGCCGGCGATACCCTTGAGCAGGACCCCGCGCGGCGTGCTCTGGTCGCTCGGCGGCGGCCGCGTTCCCGGCGGAGGGCTCGACCGGTCCGTCATTGCCCCTCCCCGAATTTGTCGGCGATGAGTGCGCCGATCGCGTCCACGCACTCCTTCGCCCGTTCGCCCGTCGCCCGCACCTCGAGCACCGTCCCCTTCGAGCCGCAGAGCAGCAATACCCCCATGACGCTCTTGCCGTTCGCTGCCTGGTCCTCTCGGGCGACCTCCACGTCGCACGGGAACTTCGATGCCAGCTGCACCAGCTTCGTCGCGGCCCGCGCGTGCAGACCGAGCCGGTTCACGACGGTGAAGCGCCCCGTAGCCTCGTTCACGAGCGTCCTCCTCCTCTGGTCGCGCTGCCCTGGAGGGCTGCCGCGGACGACGGAGGCGGCGTGGTCACCCCCTTCAGCTCGAGGGCGCTGGGCCGCTCGTCGTCACGGCTCGCGTCCCCCGGTGCCGACGGACGCTCGAAGCGCTCGTCCGGCGCGGCCACCTCGCCCCGGCGCGTGTCCCTGTGCACGATTGCGACCGGAGAACCCGACGACGTCGAGAGATCGCGCGCGAGCGCCTCGGCGATGGTCACCGAGCGGTGCCGGCCCCCCGTGCACCCGATGGCGATCGTCAGGTAGCTCTTGCCCTCGCGCTCGTACCTGGGCAGGACGTACTCGAGCAGCGCCCGTGTGCGCCGCAGGAACTCCTGCGTCTCCGGCGCGGCGAGGACGTAGCGTGCGACCGGCTCGTCGAGGCCGGTGAGGGGCTTCAGCTCGGGTACGAAGTACGGGTTCTCGAGGAACCGGACGTCGAGCACGAGATCCGCGTCGACGGGCGTCCCGTACTTGAAGCCGAACGACAGGATGCGCGTAACCATGCGCGGCGCGCCGCCCGATGCGGGACCGAAGTGCGCCACCAGGACACGCCGCAGATCGTGAACGCTGGTGTTGGTCGTGTCGATGACGCGTGTCGCGCTCGCCCGCAGGGGAGCCAGCCGTTCCCTCTCGAGCCGTACCCCGTCGAGCACAGCCAGCGCCCCCTCGTGACCGCTCTCGGCGGACAGGGGGTGCGGCCTGCGCGATTCGCTGAACCGGTGGAGGAGCTTCTCGTCGCTGGCGTCGAGGAAGAGCACCTGCAGTTCGCGCTGGCCCGCCTCGAGCAAGCGGAGCACGTTTCCCACGTCGTCGAGGAACGCGCGGACACGGACGTCGATGCCGAGGGCGACCCGCGCCATCCCACCCCGCTCGCAGAGCTCGACCGCCTGCGGGGCGAGCGGCGTCGGCAGGTTGTCGACGCAGAAGAAGCCGAGGTCCTCGAGGGCGTGCAGCGCCTGCGACTTGCCCGCACCAGACAAGCCCGTCACGACGACGACCGTGGGACGTGCGGGTGCGTCGTTCAATCGTCCTCCTTCGGCGGAGGCCGCACCGCGGGGATCCAGGCGGAGCTCTCGGTACCGCTCGCCTGCGGCATCAGCGTCGACCACGAGGGAGTCGGGCCCTCGGGCGCCGGCTGCGGCAGCTGCCCCTGCGACGCGAGGGCAGCCGGCTCTTGCTCGAGGGCGGGGCTCGTGGCCATGTGCCGCTCGATCCGCTCCAGGAACTCGCTCGCCGTGTGGCGGCCGTCTCGCCGGAGCATCTCGTTGCGCGCCGCCATCTCGATGATGCTGCCCATGTTGCGGCCCGGTCGCACCGGGACGCGGAGCTCGCGGATCGGCGTGCCGAGGATCACGTGGTGACGTTCTTCGAGGCCGAGCCGGTCGAACTCCTCCTCCTCCTTCCACTCGCAGAGGCGGACGACGAGGTCGACGCGCTTGCGGTCGCGCACCGCCGTGATGCCGAAGAGCTGACGGAGGTCGAGGACCCCGAGACCGCGGATCTCGACGTGGTGCCGGAGGAGCTCGGCGGGCTGACCGAACACCGCTCCCGGGGGGCGCCAGTCGCAGCGCACGATGTCGTCCGCGACCAGACGGTGGCCGCGCATCACGAGCTCGAGGGCACACTCGCTCTTGCCGATGCCGCTCTTTCCCAGGAGCAGGATCCCGACGCCGAAGACGTCGACGAGGACGCCGTGCAGGCGGGTGTGCGGCGCGAGGCGGTCGTCGAGGACGGCGTGGAGGGCGTTGATCGTCCGGCTCGACCGGGCCTGCGTCACGAAGAGGGGCGTGCCCGTGGCCTCGGCCGCCGACACGAACGCGCGCGGAGGCTCGTGCCCGCCCGACACGACGACGCAGGAGAGCCCCAGCGAGAAGAAGCCGCGCGCCGCGACGCTGCGGCCCTCCTGGCTCAGCGAGTCGAGGTACGAGAGCTCCGTCTCGCCCAGCACCTGGACGCGCGTGGGAACGACGCCCTGGTAGTGCCCGGCGAGGACGAGCCCGTTCTTCTGAACCCGCGGGTGGCGAAGCGGGCGGTCGAGCCCGCCCTCGCCGGCGACGCGGCGGAGCTCGATCGACAGCTGCGGATCCTCCACGAGCTGGCGGACCGTCAGCTCCGGGATGGTGTCGCCCTGCGCGCCGGGCCCTCGCGTCTCCTCCGGCATGTCAGCTCCCCCGCTTCGATGGCGCTCCCCGCCCGTGCGCCGGCGGCGACGTGCGATCCATCAGCGATCCCCCTCCTCGTTCGAGATCAGAGCGTACGCCTCTTTCGGGCTCGCGACCGTCACCAGTCGGTCCCGGAAGGCCTTGTTCCGCAGCAGGCGCGACACGCGTGCGAGGGTCTTCAGGTGCTCGCCCGTGGCGCGCTTGGGCGTGATCACCGCGAAGAGGAGGGTGACGCTCAGCCCGTCGATGGCGGCGAAGTCGACCCCCTCGGGGACGATGAGGAGGCCGGCGAACTGGGTCTCGAGATGGGGGAGCGCCCCGTGCGGGATCGCCACCCCCTCCCCGATGCCGGTCGACTGGAGCTGTTCCCGTTCCGTGAGCACCCGCTCGACGGCCGAGACCTCGGCCCGCGCCCCGTGGGCGAGCATCTCGGCCAGGATCCTCAGGGTCTTCGGCTTGTCGAGCGGGTGCGTCGCGTCGACGTGGCGCACCGCGACCCGCTCTTCGGACAGAAGCTCTGTGAGGCGCATGGGGTATTCGATCGTCACTCTAGACCGAGAGAGGTACCCCCTGCACCTGCCTCGTCAGTCTTCGCCTGTCTCCGGTAGCAGGCGCTGCGACGCGCGCTCGGCCCCCTTCTTCTTGGCGGTCACGACCTCCTTGGCGCTCAGGATCTGGCGCTCGATCTTGTCGATGACCTTGTCGATCGACGCGTACATGTCCTCGCTGGTCTCGTGCGCGTGGAAGTGGGCAGACCCGGAGTGGATCTCGACCTCGACCTTGTGCAGGCGGTCCTGCTGACAACTGAGAGTCACCTGACTCTTCATGGGGGCCCGAAGGAACCGTTGCATGCGCGAGACCTTGTCCGTCGCATATCCCTTGACCGCGTCGGTCGCCAGCATGTGACGGAACGTGACTGCGATGTTCATGGGCATCAGCCTCCTGCCGCCGGGCAAAACGGTTCAGAAGCTCTTACTGGCAAGCAGGGCGCGCTGTTCCCACCCCGTGCCTGAATCGTAACACCCGCGTCCCCGACGGGAACGGTCTCGTTCGCGGCTCGCTCAGAAGAGCTTCTTGCGCTTGCTGGACGACAGAATCCCCAGCATCTCACGGTACTTGGCCACGGTCCTTCGGGCAATTTGGATGCCATCGCGCTTGGCGAGGAGCTCGACGATCTGCTGGTCGGACAGCGGGTTCTGCTTGTCCTCGTCCTCGATGATCTTCTTGATCGCCTGCTTGACGCTCTCGCTCGCGATGTCGTCCTCGGACGTGCGGCGGATGGACGAGTTGAAGAAGTACTTGAGCTCGAAGAGACCCTGCGGCGTGTGGACGTACTTGTTCGTCGTCACGCGGCTGATGGTGGACTCGTGCATGCCGACCGTCTCCGCGACGTCACGCAGGATCATCGGCTTGAGGAACGCGACGCCGCGCTCGAAGAAGTCCCGCTGCTTCTCCACGATGCACTCGGTCACGCGGATGATCGTCTTCCGCCGCTGCTCGATCGCGCGAATGAGCCACTGCGCGTTCCGCAGCTTCTCGCCGATGAACTCCTTGGCCTGGGGGTCCTTCAGCAGCTGCTTGGTGAGCGTCTCGTTGATGTAGAGGCGCTGGACGCCGCGGTCGTTGTCGCTGACGACGAACTTCTCGCCGTCCTTGATGACGTAGACGTCCGGCGTGATGGCGATCGACTTGTCGTCGGTCTCGGTGAAGTTGCGCGCGGGGCGGCTCTCGAGTTTCTGGATCTGCTTGACCGCTTCGTACACCTCTTCGACCGTGATCTTCAGGTCGCGCGCGATCGCCTGGTAGTTGTGCTTCTCCAGGTTGTGCAGGTGCTTGTCGATGATCGCGAGCTCGAGGTCGTCGTACCCGTAGACCTCGGCCTGGACGTGGAGGCACTCCTGGAGGCTCCGCGAGCAGACGCCGCACGGATCCCACTCCTGCATGTCGCGAAGGACGCACTCGGCGTCCTCGGGGTCGATGGGGACCTCGCGGGCGAGGTCCTCGATGGTGAGGTCGGGCGTCTTCTCGCCGTTCTCGCGCTCGGTGCCCTTCAGGTCGAGGAAGCCGTTGTCGTCGAGGTTGCCCATGACGAGCTCCGCGAACTTCTTCTCCTCGTCGGTGAAGTCGCTCATCTGGAGCTGCCATCGGAGGTGGTCGACCAGCGACGCGCCCTTCGTCAGGTTCTGCTCGATGGGCGGCAGCTCCTCGAAGCCGCCACGGTTGCTCGGGAGCGGCTGCTGGAGCGTTCGGTTCTCGAGGAACTGCTCCCAGTCGATCTCCTGGACGTGCTTGTCGTCGGCGCGCTTGTCGAGGTCCGACACGGCCGCCTTCTCGGAGTTCATCGCCACGGCGTCCGGGGCGCGCGGCTCGAGCATCACCTCGCCGTTCTTGCCGTCGACGTTGCCCCGGGCCCGGGGGTCGATCTCCTCGTCCGCCAGGACGGGGTTCGCGTCGAGCTCCTTGCGGATCTCGTCGATGAGCTCCAGGCGCGAGAGCTGCAGGAGGCGGATCGCCTGCTGCAGCTGGGGGGTCATGACGAGCTGCTGGCTCAGCCTGAGCTGTTGCTTGATCTCCATCGAGGGCTCGTTGGCCTAAGAACTAACACCGACGCGCGGAGGTGGCAGCCCCGAAGGGGCGATTTCCGTGCCAGCCGTCGAATTCGCTAAGTCGCCGCCGACAAAGTGCTACGTTTCGCCGGCTTCGCGCTTTCTTGCGGGCTCGGCGGGGAAGCCGGCAGCGAGCGTGCCGAGGTAGCGGCCGCGGACCAGCGGGTCCTCGGCGAAGGCCCCCGCGGGGGCCGAGACGGCGATCCGGCCGTCCAAGAGGAGGAGGGCGCGTGTGCAGACGCGCAGTGCCTCGGCCACGTGATGGTCGGCCAGCAGCACCGCCGCTCCCGCCTCCGCCTGCGCCCGCAGGAGGTCCCCCAGGCGCGCCGCCCCCGCCGGATCCACGCCGGCGAACGGCTCGTCGCACACGAGCACCCGGGGAGACCGCGTCACGGCGCGCGCGAGCTCGAGCCGCCGTCGCTCGCCGCCCGAGAGGTCCCCGGCGCGCACCTCGAGCCGTTCCTCGAGCCCCACGCGTGCTGCGGCCACCCGCGCGTCCTCCGCCGGCAGCCCGGCGATGGCCCGGTACGCGTCGAGGTTCCCCCGCACGCTTAGGTCCCAGAGGACGCTCGGCCCCTGCGGCACGTAGCCCACCCCGGCGCGCGCCCGCCGCCAGAGCGGCCAACGCGTCACGTCCTTTCCGGCCAGCTCCACGGTGCCGGTGTCCGCTGCGTCGGCCGGGGCCTCGCCGACCAGCGCGCGAAAGAGCGTCGACTTCCCCGCGCCCGAGGGCCCGAGGACGCCCACGACCTCGCCGCCGAGAGCCTCGAGCTCCACGCCTCGCAGGATCTCCTTGCCCGCGCGCACGACGCGGAGCCCGCGGGCCGCGATGGCCACGTCGCCCACGGTCACGTTCCTGCTCGGCCCACGCGCCCGCTCACGCTCACGTTCTCGCTCGCTCGCTCGCCTGCTCGCCCCGCGAGTCCCGTCAGGGGGCCTTGGCGACGGGGATGGAGCCCTTCACCTGCGTGAGGGATACCTTCGCCGTCGGGATGTCGATGCGCGCCGTGTCGGCGGTGAGCCAGCCCTGGCCGCGGGACAGCTTCACGCCGCCGCGGAGATCGAGCACCTGCTTGGTGAGGTCGAGCTCCACCGATGGGGCCTCCGCGTGGACGCCGCGGACGTCGGCCGTGACACCACCCGAGCCCTTCGCCCACGTGAGGTGCGGCGCGTGGTCGAAGCGGAGATCGATGCGGGGGCAGCTCACGACCAGGTCGCCCTTCTGGAGGGTGACCTTGCCGGTGAGCGTCGCCTCGCCTGCCAGGATGTCGATGTCGAGCTTGTCGGCCTGGAGCGACACGGTCGGGTCGGCGCCGCCGAGGATGGGCTCCGCGCGGGCGACGCGCTCCACCGGCGCCGGCGCGAGGAGAGCCGCGAGCACGATGGCGGGAGCGACGAGGCGCCTCACGAGGCTCACGAGGGCAGTGTAGCGCGGGGATGGCTCCGTCACGCCAGCGCCTTCGCCAGCGCCGTGAGCTCGCGGAGCATGGCGACGGTTCGGGTGGGGGCGTCGGGCGATGCTGGCGGCGCGAAGAGCTGCTCGACGAGGGTGGCGACCGCGGCGCGGGCGAGCGGGGGCAGGACGGCGTCGGGGGTGGGGGCGGCGGCCGAGACGGTGGCGTGGACGAGGGCGCGGGCGACAGGCGCGAGCTGCGCTGGCGTGAGGCGCGCCTCGGGGACCAGCGACGCGAGCGCACGCGCGAGGGCGGGGGCGATCGCGGCGAGCGCCCGGTCGACGCGGTAGCGCCCGAGCACCGGGTCCGCCGCGAGCGAGGCCCGGTCGCGCCCCACGAAGACGAGCGCGAGGTCCCGCGCCCACCTCTGCGCGTGCGGCTCGAGCGACTTCGCGAGCGCCTCGGACACCTCGTCCGCGTCCCGCTCGACCCGCGCCGCCGCCTGCCGCACCGCGTGCGCCTGCGCCGCTTGCTCCGCGTCCTCCTCGCGCCGCCGCGTCGCCTCGCCCTCGGCCTGCGCCTTCAGCCGCGCGACGATGCGCGCCGCCCGCCGCCGGAGCGCCCGCTCCTTGAGCTCGTCGGCCCGCGCCACGATCCGCTCGTCGAGCAGCGCCTGCACGGCCTGCCACCCCGACGCGGCCAGCGCCTTCTCGTCGCCCATCTTGCCCGCGAGCGCCTTCTTCGCCGAGAGGCCCAGCGGCGGCGCCCAGGACGCGAGCCCCGTCTCGGCGAGCGCCTCGTTCACCGTCGCCATCACTTTCGCGACGCCGTCCGGCGCGAGGCGGTCGGTCTTGTTCACGAGCATCTGCACCGGCAGGGCCACGCGCTTCGCCTCCTCGAGCACGGCGCGCTCGCTCGCCTTCATCGGCTGCGTCGCGTCGAGCAGCCAGATGGCGGCGTCGGCCTCCTCGAAGGCGCCGCGCGCGACCTCGGTGTGGCGCGGATCGGGCGCGTTGAAGCCGGGCGTGTCGAGGATCTCGACGCGCACGAGGAAGGGAAGCGGCAGGAGGAGCTCCACGCGGCGGATGATGGACGGCAGATCCCCGGCTTCGCCGGAGCCGGGGCCAGACCGGGCGTCGTCGAGCTCCTTCAGCGTGGCGCGCAGGGCGTCGAGCGCGACGATGCGCTCGGGCGGCTCGTGGCCCGGGGCGAAGGAGATGCGCGCGAAGCGGTCGGGCGCCCAGCGCAGGTGGTGCAGCGTGGCGGTCGTCGGGAGCACGCCGGTCGGCGCGACATCGGCCCCGATGAGGGCGTTGATGAAGGTGCTCTTGCCCGCGTTGAACTCGCCCACGATGGCGAGGCGCACGGGCCGGGCGCGCTCGGCCGCGAGATCGGCGACGGCGGCCACCGAGTCGAGGTCGGCGAGGGCGCGCGCGTCGGCGTCGAGGCGCGCGAGGACGGCCGGCCAGTCGGCGGTCGCGCCGGCGGGGAGCCACGCGCGGGCCGCCTCGTCGAGGAGGGCGTCGGCCCACGGCGCGACGCGCGGGTGGCGCACGCGGGCGGCGTCGTCGACGGCGCCCGACGCGACGAGGCGCGCGTCGGCGACGAGCGGATCGGCCTCGTCGGCGGCGAGGGCAGGAAGGGCGGGGAGCGGCGGGAGCGCCGGGATCGCAGGCGACCCGGGGAGAGACGGCCCGGCGGAGAGCGCGTGGAGGGCGACGGCGAGGGCGTCGCGGTCGTGGTCCTCGAGGGCCGCGTCGAGCAAGGGGCGTGCGGCGGCGCGGTCGCCGGCGACGACGGCGTCCTGGAGGGCCCGGCGCGCCGCGTCCCGCGAGCCCTCGGCCCGCGCGAACGCCGCCCGCCACCGCGCGAGCTCCTGCTCGCCCTTGGCGTCGACCACGCTCCGCACGCGCGTTCGCGCCTGCGCGTCGCTCGGCACGTACGCGAGCGCCGACGAGAGGGCCTCGCTCGCGCCCGGCTCGTCGAGGACCATCGCGCGCACGAGCGGCCCGAAGGCCCCCGCGTCGCCGAGCATCGCCCGCGCGCGGCCCTCGACGAGCGCGGCGTGGCCGTCGATGGCGGCCGGCTCGAACGCGCCGAGGAGGGCGCGCGCTCCCTGGGCGTCGCCGCGGAGCAGGCGCGCCTCGGCCCGCCGCGCCGCGACGTCGGGCGCCTTGTCGTCGGCGGCGCGCTCGAGCCAGAGCTCGGCCCGCGCGCCGTCGCCGGCGGCGAGGTCGAGGTCCGCGAGCTCGAGGAGGGCGTCGCGCCGGGCTTCGCTGCCTCCCTCGGCGACGGCGAGCGCGCGGACGAAGGCGTCGCGGACGTCGTCGAGCGTGCCGCCGGTGGCGCGCCGCGCGCGGCCGAGGCGGACCCAGACTTCGCCGCGCGAAGGCGCCCGGCGCGCGAGCTCCTCGAGGGTGAGCGCGAGCTCGGCGTCGAGGTGGGCGGCCTCGCACGCGTCGGCGAGCAGGGCGAGGCCGATGGGGGAGTCGGCCGCGCGGACGAGGACGCGGTGGGCGGCGGCGCGTGCGCGCATCGGGTCGCCGAGGGAGAGGGCCTCCTGGCCTTCGCGGAGGTCTTCGTCGGCGCCGGCGAGGACGATCTCGACCTTGCCGATCCAGCGGCCGATGACGTCGGCGAGGCGCATGCGCGACGCGAGCATAGTCGACGCGAGCCGCTTGCGGACTCACGCCCGCGGTCGGTGGGCCCGATCGGTCCCGCCGACTGCGGGCTCTCGCCTCGCGTGGTTGTGCCTGAGACCGGAGCCCGCTCAGAAGTCGTTCGAGACGCAGGGCTCCTGCGCGGCGCAGACCCAGCCGGTCGACGTGCAGAGGCAGTTGTCGACGCAGCCGGTGTAGTAGGAGCAGATCATCCCCTGGCTGTCGCAGGCGGCGCTCTCGGGGGGCTGGTTGGTCGGGCAGATGGGGTAGACGTCGTAGACGCCGCCGTCGAAGGGCGGGCCGGAGTCGACGCACGCCGAGTAGCTGCACGACCACGTGCCGCTGTTCGCGTCGCAGTAGCAGTCGGTGCTGTCGCAGGAGCCGCTGCCGTAGAAGCACGACTCGCCTCCGCCCGCGCAGTAGGTGCCCGGCGTCGGGACGTAGGGCGGGCACTCGGGCGGCGGGCAGGGGTCGGAGTAGCACTGCCAGGTGCCGTTCGCGCAGGTGCACTCCTCGCCGCAGCCGTCGCCGTTCGAGCCGTAGCCGCAGGTGGTCCCGTCCTCGTAGCAGATGGACCCGGAGGCGGGCGGAGCGCCGGGGCAGTAGCCGTAGGGCGCGTCGTCGGGCGGCGGGTAGGCGTCGGTCGCGTCGTCGCCGCAGCCGGTGCACGCCCAGCCGCCGCCGCTGCAGTAGCAGTCGCCGCAGCCGCCGGGGTCGGGGCACTCGGTGGACGAGGTGCAGCCGGGCAGGGGCTCGCAGTAGTTCCCGCCGCTGCTGCTGCCGCCGCTGCTGCTCGAGATGCCGCTGCTGCTCCCGCCGCTGCCACTCCCGCTGCTCGACGAGATGCCGCTGCTGCTCCCGGAGCCGCTCCCGCTCGACGAGCCGCTCGAGGAGCTGCCGGAGCTGCTGCCGCCGCCTCCGGGGCCGCCGCCGT
Organism: Polyangiaceae bacterium; assembly: GCA_036490515.1. GTDB lineage: Bacteria > Myxococcota_A > Polyangia > Polyangiales > Polyangiaceae > Palsa-1150. Next base: position 206,457 of record DASXDU010000036.1, on the reverse strand, counting down.
TCGTCTTGCCGCCGCACGCCGCCGCGAGCGCCATCATGCCGAGAATGAGGAGAAGGGGAGACCGCATGGCCATGGCCCTGAGCGAAGCACGTGCCATGCAGCCACGCCGCTGATTTCCGGGTCGCCCGGAGGGAAAGGGGTGCCAACGTGGGCCACGGGCCGCAGCGCCCGTCATCGCGGGCGGACGCCGCGGCGCGCGTTCCTCGAGCCTCGCGCGCTCGGATCGCCCGTCACCCCCCGCCGCCGCCGCCGCCGCCGCCGCTGCCGGCCCCGTCTCCGCCGCCCCCGCCGGGCTCGAGCCCCTCGCGTTCGAGCAGGGCGCGGAGGCGCGCCTCCTCGCGGCGCAGGACGAGGACCTTCTCGCGGTCGACGACGACGAACCCGGCGGCGCTGCCTCGCGGCTTCCGGAGGTAGCGGCGGGGCGTGTACTGGACCTCGACGACGGCCTCGTCGCGGGCCTCGGAGAAGTGCGCCGCGAGGTGGGCGGCGTCGACGAGCACGTCGGCCGGGCAGGACGCGTTCTTGTCGAGCGGGACGATGACGTGCGCCCCGGCGCGGTTCTTCGCGTGGAGCCAGAGATCGTGCGGGCGGGCGACGTGGAAGGTGAGGGCGTCGTTCTTGTCGGCGCCGCGGCCGACGAGGAGGCGGGCGCCGGAGGGGGGAAGGGAGAGGAAGAGTCGGTAGGGGGGGAGAGGGGGCTGGAGGGAGGAGGGGCGGGCGCGAGGGCGGGGGCGGGCGCCGGGCGCGGGGGCGGGCGCGTGCACGGGCGCGAGGGAGTGCGCGGGCGCGCGGGCGGGCGTGGGGGCATGGGAGTGTGCGGGCGCGGGAAGGGGCGAGGCGGACGGGAGGGAGAAGTCGCGGGGGGCCGCGGCGCGGGCGCGGGCGGCGAGGGAGGAGAGGGCGTCGGGGAGTGCCGTGGGGAGCTCGGAGGCGATGGCGGCGAGAGCCGCGAGGGCCTTCTCGGCGTCGGCGAGGCGCGCGCGGCCGATGCGGGCGCCCTCCTTGAGGCGGCGGGCTCGCTGGAACATGGCGTCGATCTGCTCGCGGGCGCCGCGCGCAGGATCGAGCGGGATCTCCACCTCGACGGCCTCTCCGCTCGACCAGTCCACCGTCGCCAGCCGCGTTGCCCCGCGCGGCGCCCGTCCCGCCTCGGCCACGAAGAGCTGCGCCCTGCGCGCCATCGCGTCGGCGCCCTCGGCACGCGCGAGGTCGCCCTTCACCGCGTCGGCGCGCCTCGCCACGCGCGCCGTCGCCTTCGCGAGGGCCCGCCGGAGCGCGTCGCGCCGGCCCTCGACGGCGCCGCGCGCCACCTCGTCCACGATGCGTGCGCCCTCGGCTTCGAGCGCCTCGCGCGCGTCGCGCTCTTGCCCCTCCAGGCCCTGGCGGCCCGCCGTGCCCTCCGGCCCCTCGAGCCTCTCCAGCCGCTCGAGCCCGCGTGCCGCCTTCTCGGCGAGCTCCCGCGCGGCGGCCTCCCGGGGCACGACCGCTCCCGCCATGGCCTCCCGCAGCTTCGCCCGCGCCTCGGGCCCGAGGAGGCCCACCCCGAGGCCCTCGGCCACGACGACGTGGCGCGTCTCGCCAGGCACCCGGACCGTGAGCTGGGCCACCTCGCGGCCTCCCAGCCGGAGCACCCGCATCTTCTGCACGTGCCCGTCCACCACCCGCCGGGCTAGCATGCATGCAGGGTGAACCGCCGCAGCTTCGCCACCGGGCACATGAGCGCGGCCCTGCTCAAGGCGCTGCACCGTACGCTGGCGGTCGAGAAGTCGCCTGCCGCGGCCGAGGGCTGGCTGCGGAGCGTCCGGATGGTCGGCGCGGACCTCGACGACGAGACGCGGATGGTGCCCCTGCCGACGGTGCACCGGGCGCTCGTCGCGTTCGCGGAGCTCGCGTCGCGCGACGCCATCCCGCGCGCGTGGAAGTACCTCGTGTCGCCGGAGTGCCTGGGCATCTGGGTGCGCGTCCTTCGCGGCACGACCGTGGCGGCCGAGGCGTTCGCGCGGCTCGACGCGGCCGAGAGCGAGTACGGGCGGACGACGCGCTGGGAGACGCTCGAGGCGCGGCGCGACCGGTGGGCGGGGCGGGTGAGCATCGCGCACGATCCGGCGCTCGAGGAGGACGGCCTGCTCTGCCTGACGCGCCTGGCGGAGCTCCAGGCCGTGCCGGCGCTCTTCGGCCACGCGGGCGCGGCGGCGCGCGTCCGGGGGCAGGGCGAGCCGCGCGCGGCGGGCCTGACGCAGGAGTTCGAGGTGTCCTGGACGGTGCCCGACGTGCGGCGGTCGGGCGCGCTCGGAGCGATGGGCGGGGCGGCCGTCGGCGTGGTGCCGCTCGCGGTGCAGCTCGGGACCCCGGCGTGGGGCGCGCTCGTCGCGGCGCTCTGCGGCTCGGTGGGCGCGGTCGCGGGCATCGTGCGGGCGCGCGACGGCCTGCGGCGGGCCGAGTCGCACGCGCAGACGCTGCGGGTGCACGCGCTCGAGCGGAGCCTGTCGCTGCGCGAGGGCCGCGAGGGCGAGGTGGGAGGGCACCTCGAGGGGTCGGTCGCGGCGGGGCAGTACCGCATCCTCCGGCGCATGGGGTCGGGCGCGACGGGCGTCATCTACGAGGCGGTCCGCATCTCGGACGGGATGCCGGTGGCGATCAAGCTCCTGCGCGCGGCGGCGGCGCACGAGGCGGTGGCGAGCGATCGGCTGCGGCGCGAGGCCGAGGCGCTGGGCCTCTCGTGGCACCCGAACGTCGTCGAGGTCATCGACCACGGGCATGTCGCCGACGGGACGGCCTACCTCGTCATGGAGCTCCTCCACGGCGAGTCGCTCGCGACGCGCCTGCGCAGCAAGGGCCGCCTCACGCCGCGCGAGCTCCTGCCCATCGCGATGCAGGCCTGCGACGCGCTGGCCGCCGTGCACGCGGCGGGCGTCGTTCACCGCGACCTCAAGCCGTCGAACATCTACATGGCGGTCGATCGCGACGATCCGGCGGGCCCCGAGCGCGTGAAGCTCCTCGACTTCGGCATCGCGCGCGTCGAGTGGGAGGAGACGCGCATCACGAACACGGGCGGCCCGCTCGGGACGCCGGGGTACATGTCGCCGGAGCAGGAGGCGGGCAACAGCGAGATCGACGGCAGGAGCGATCTGTTCGCGCTGGGGGCCCTGCTCTACGAGTGCCTGGTCGGGGAGCCTCCGCCGCCGCGCTCGCCGAGCGGCCTGGTTCGGACGGGCGAGACGGTTGCCGTGCGCTTCGACTCGGGGACGCAGAAGGCGAGCTCGCTCGTGCCCCCCGCGTGGCGCCCGCTCATCGAGAAGGCGATGCAGGTGAACCCGGCCGACCGCTACCCCGACGCCCGCGCCTTCGCCCACGATCTTCGCGGCGTCCGGGAGGACATCGCAAAGGCCGACGTACCTTCGTGAGAGGAGAACGATGAACCGCCCGCGTGCCCTCGCCCTCGTCCCCGTCCTTCTCGGTCTCGGCGCCCTCGCGTGCGCGACGCCCATCCCCGACGCGCACCCCGGGGCCGCGAACGCGCGCCCGGGCTACCCGCCCTCCGCCTACGCCCCGGGCTACCCTCCCTCCTACCCGCCCGGCCAGTACCCCCCCGGCCAGCCCCCGCCCGGCCCGTACCCCACCCCCTATCCCGCGCCCGGACCCGCGCCCGCGCCCACGCCCACGTTCGCCCCCGCCCCCGCGCCTGCGCCCGGTCCCGCGCCCACCCCCGGCTCCCGTCCTCTCCTCGGTCCCCTCGTCGGGACGCTCATGTGGCAGGCCGAGGTCCGCGCGGTCGTGAACGAGCTCGAGAACAACCTGACCGAGGAGCAGCGCCGCCTGGTCGCGGGCATCCCCCTCGTGTTCGATCCCAACCCGAACGACATCAACGCGTTCGCCGGGTGCGACGACGGGGGCAAGCCTTTCGTCGCCGGGACCGAGGGCCTGCTCGAGGCCATCGACGCGATCGCGCAGACGCGCGCGACCGACGAGCTGTTCCGGACGCAGACGTACGACACGTACGCGCGCACGGTCATCCCGCAGCTCGTGTCGTCGCAGACGGCGCTCGCAGCGCTGCCGGCGAACGTCATTCCCGTGCAGTTCTGGGCGGACGTGCGCAGGGCGTCGCGGGCGCACGAGATGTTCGACGAGATCGTGGCGTTCACGTTCGGTCACGAGCTCGCGCATCACTACCGGGGGCACACGGGCTGCGCGCACGGGCAGCCGTCGGACGTCGTGCCGGCGCTCGCGAACGTGAGGCGCGCGGCGTCGTCGGCGGTGGCGCTCATCAACCAGGCCAACGAGCTCGAGGCGGACAACTACGGCGTGATGGACGTCCTCGCGACGGGCAAGGCGCGGTCGACCACGGGCCTGCGGTGGACCGAGGAGGGCGGCCTCTGGCTCTTCGACTTCTTCGCGCGGATGGACACGAGCGCCGGCGCGAATCCTCTCGTCGGCTTCCTCCGCACGCACCCGTCGCCCGCCCTGCGAGCCCCGGTGGTGCAAGTCGAGGCCACCACCTGGCGCTTCCAGCACCCCGGCTGAGAGCGGAGATAGAGAAACAGGAAGGTCAGAAGATCAGAAGGGGGTTGGGGGATGGGGCGGCTGGAAGCGAGGGGACACACAGGGCGACGAGGGCGCCTGAGACGGTCCGGCCTTTCTGGGAGCCCCCTGTAGCCTGCGTGGCCCCGCCGCCTCGGCCATCACCCCCACTCCCCCTTCTGATCTTCTGACCTTCCTGTTTCTCCATCTCCGTCTCCGGAGAACCAGGGAGTCAAACGAGGCGGAGAGAGCGGCCGACGATGACCTCGTTGTGGCTGCCGGTGCGGTAGCCTTGGAGATCGAGGGTCACGAAGGCGAAGCCGAAGCGCTTGCCCGCCGCGACGATCTCGTCGCGCACGTCGAACGCCGCGAGGAGCTCGTCGCGCGCGACCTCGATGCGCGCCATCGCGCCCTTCGCGCCGGCCGCGTGCCAGCGGACGCGCAGCTGCCGGAGACCGAGCGCGCGGAGCTCCGCTTCGAGCCCGCCGATCTGCGCGAGCCGCTCGCGCGTCACCTCGGTCCCGTAGGGGATGCGGCTCGAGAGGCACGCGCTCGCCGGCTTGTCCCAGACCGTGAGGCCGATGAGGTGCGCGCACCGGCGCACGTCCTCCTTCGAGAACCCGAGCTCCACGAGGACGCTCCGCACGCTCGCGTTCTTGGCCGCCTCGAGCCCGGGGCGATGGTCGCCGAGGTCGTCGGTGTTCGTGCCGTTGAGCACGTGCTCGAGGCCCCAGTCGCGCTTCTTCCGGTCGGCGATGTCGTAGAGCTCACTCTTGCAGTGGAAGCACCGGTCGGTCGCGTTCGCGACGTAGCCGGGGCGCTCGATCTCCTGCGACTCCACGAGCTCGTGGCGCGCTCCGACCTGGGCCGCGACGGCGACCGCGGCTTCCTTCTCGTAGGGCGCGAGGCTCGGGGAGACGGCCGTCATGCCTACCGCGCGGTTGCCCAGTACCTCGTGGGCGACGGCGAGGACGAAGGCGCTGTCGACCCCGCCGGAGTAGCAGACCAGCGCGCTCCCCATTTCGCGCAGAAGTGAACGCAATTGCTCGAGCTTCACGAGGGACGGGTCGCTGCCGGCGCTCACGAAGAGAGTCTTAGCACCGGTTGCCGGGCCCACGCTCTCGCTGCTACCTTGTTCAGTGTCCCCAGCCCCGTCCGAGGCTCCCATGTCCGCCGCCCACGACGTCGAAGCCCTCCTCGCGCAGCTCGGGCCCCGGGTCCATCGCGCGGTCGACGAGACCGAAAGGCCGCTGGCGCTGGGGTGGCCGGGGCTCGATTCGGTGCTGCCCGACGAGGGGCTTCCCCGGGGCGTCGTCGAGCTGGTCGCGCCGCGCGCGCTCGGCGGGGCGACGAGCGTGGCGCTGGCCGCGGTCCGCGCGGGGCAGGCCCGGGCGCGGGCGGCGTGGTGCGCGTGGGTCGATCCGGAGGGGACGCTCCACGCGCCGGGCGTCGCCGCGGCGGGGGTGGACCTCGGGCGGCTGCTCGTCGTGCGTTCGCCGCGCGCGGAGCTGGCGCGGACGGCGCTCAAGCTGGCGGCGTCGGGCGCGTTCGAGGTGATCGTCATCGACGCGGACGCCGTGGACGTCGCGAGCGCGGGCGGGGTGCAGCGCGGCGTCGCCCGGGGCGAGGTGCTCGCGCGCAAGCTCGCCCTGGCGGCCGAGCCGGCGGGGTCGACCGTGGTCCTCCTCACCGACTCCACCGTCCGGCGCGCGGCGCCGTGGCCCGTCGCGCTCCGCCTCGAGCTCCGGCGGCCCGACGCGCGCACGATGTCCGTCCGCGTCGCCAAGGACCGCCGCGGCCGCGTCGGCCCCGCGTGCACCGTGCCCTTCGCGCCCGTCGCGCACCTCGCCGGCTGAGCCCATGCGCCGCGTCGCCTGCGTCGCCCTGCCGGAGATCCGCGTCGAGATCGCGCGCGAGGCCGAGGCCGCGCCCGTCCTCGCCGTCGTCGTGGCGCGCGCCGGCGGAGCCGTGAAGACCGAGCGCGACGTCCTCGGCAACACGCGCCTCGACGTCGTGTCGGCCGAGGCGCGGGCCGCGGGCATCCGCGTCGGGCAGACGGTGGCCGCCGCGCGCGCCAAGCACGGCGAGCTGCGCGTCCGCGTGGTCGCCGAGGACGCCGTGGCGGGAGCGCTCGCCCGCGTCGCCGAGGTGGCGCTCGCCTTCGGCCCCGTCGTCGGCTTCGACGCGGCGGACGACGTCGTCTGGGTCGACGTCGGCGGGTGCGCGCACCTGCACGGAGGCGAGGAGGAGCTCGCGCGTGCCCTCGAGGCGCGCGTCCGGGACGTCGGGCACGCGTGCCGTGTGGCCGTGGCGGATGGGCCGCGCATCGCGTCGGCCGTCGCGCGGTTCGGGGCGGCTCGCGCGGGGACGCCCCACCGCGTCCCGCCCGGCGAGGGAGCCGCCGCGATGCGCGCCTTGCCCGTCGCGGCGCTCGCCCTCGACGACGACGCGACCCGCTGGCTCGTCGACCTCGGCCTCCGGCGCTGCGGCCATCTCCAGGAGCTCCCGAGGCGCGCCCTCGGGACGCGCCTCGGCGCGCGCGCGCACGACGTCATGCAGCTCCTCGACGGCGAGGACCGCGCGCCCTTCACGGCGTGGCGGCCTCCGGTCCTCCCCGAAGAGCGCGTCGAGCTCGAGTGGGGCGCCGAGTCGACCGAGGCGCTCGCCTTCGTCACGAAGGCCCTCTGCGATCGCATGGCCGCGCGCCTCCGCGGCCGCGCGATGGCCGCCGCCCGCCTCGAGCTCGTCCTCGGCCTCGACCGCGCTTTGTGCGACGGCGCCGACCCGGTGAACCTCCTCGCCGTCGTCCTGCCTTCGCCGCTCGCCGCCGCCGCCGACCTCCTCGCCGTCGTCCGCACGCGCCTCGAGCGCCACGTCCTCACCGCGCCCGTCCTTCGCGTCTCGCTCCGCGCGACCGAGCTCGCCGCCGCCGAGGGCCGCACCCTCGGCCTCCTCGACCCGGAGCCCAGGGCCGACCGCGTCCTGCCGCGCCTCGTCGCCGAGCTCTCGGCCGATCTCGGCGCCGCCCGCGTCGGCGTCCTCTCGCTCGTCGACCGCTGGTCGCCCGACGAGCGCACGCGCCTCGTCCCCTACGGCGCCTCGCCTCCTTCTCCACGCCACCCGCTCACGACCTCCGCCCTCGAACCCACCCGCCTCGTCGTCCCGCGCCCGGTCGGGCGCGGCGCGCTCCGCGAGCTCCACGTCCTCGCCCGCTACGAGGCCGTCGAGTGGTGGCGGCGCGGCCACCAGCGGCGGGACGTCGCGTCCGCGTGGGTCGGCGCGGGCGAGGGCGCGCTCGGCTGGCTCGAGCTCCGCGACGACGAGGACCTCCTTCGCGGGTGGTTCGACTGAGATGGCCGCCGCACCGCCGACCGCGCCCCCCGCACCGCCGACCGCGCCGGAGCCGAGGGCGCCCTCGAGGGAGCCCGGGGCGCCCTTCGTCGAGCTCTTCGCGCGCACGAACTTCTCGTTCCTGCGCGGCGGCTCGCACCCGCGCGCCGTCCTCGCGGCCGCGGCGCAGCACGGCTACGACTGCGTCGGCGTCGCCGACTGCGATGGCCTCTACGGCATGGTCCGCGCCCTCGAGGCGGCCGACGAGGCGGGCGTGCGTCTCGTCACCGGGTGCGAGGTCGCCCTCGACGGCGACGCGCTGCCCTTCGTCTGGCTCCACGTCGCCGACGCCGCCGGCTACACGAACCTCTGCCGCATCCTCACCGAGAGCCACGAGCGCCACCCCAAGGGCCAGCCCCGCCGCGCAGACGAGGGCGTTCCCCGCAACCAGTTCGCCGGCATCCCGCTCGACCGCGTCTGCGCCTGCGCCGCGGGCCTCTGGTGCACCGTCCCGCCCATCGCCGGCGCACGCCTCGACGCGCTGAAGGCCGCCTTCGGCGAGCGCCTCTCGGTCGCGGTGTGGCGTCACTTCGACGGCGAGGACGATGCCCGCCTCGCGGCCGCCGAGGCCCTCGCGTCGGGCGCCGCCGTCCCCGTCTGCGCCACCAACCGCGTCCTCTTCGCCTACGCGAACGACAAGCCCCTCTTCGACGTCCTCCACTGCATCCGCGAGGGCGTGCCCCTCGACGAGGCGGGACGCGCGCTCCTTCCCAACGCCGAGGCGCACCTCCGCTCTCCCGCCGCGATGGCGCGCGCGTTCGCCCACCGGCCGGCGTGGCTCGCGCGGTCGCGCGCGATCGCCGACGCGTGCCGCTTCTCGCTCCGCGAGCTCCACTACAAGTTCCCCTGCGAGCTCGAGGCGCCGGCGTTCCCCGGCGAGACGGCCGACCAGGCGCTCCGCCGCCTCACGTTCGAGGGCGCGCTCCGCCACTGGCCCGCCGGGCCGCCTCCGGCCGTCGCCGCGCAGCTCGAGAAGGAGCTCGCGCTCGTCGCGGCGATCGACGTCGCGCCGTACTTCCTCAGCGTGCAGACCGTCGTCGAGATGGCGCGCAAGAGGGACATCCTCTGCCAGGGGCGGGGGAGCGCCGCCAACAGCGCGGTCTGCTACTGCCTCGGCGTCACGGCGGTCGACCCGACGCGGTCGAACCTCCTCTTCGAGCGGTTCCTCTCGGCCGAGCGGCGCGAGCCACCGGACATCGACGTCGACTTCGAGCACGAGCGGCGCGAGGAGGTCATCCAGGAGATCTTCCGGCGCTACGGGCGGGACCGCGCCGCCATGGTGAGCGAGGTGATCTCGTACCGGGGCAAGAGCGCGCTCCGCGAGGCGGGCAAGGTGTTCGGTCTGTCGCTCGAGCAGGTGGACCGCCTGGGCGCGCTCGTCTCGTGGTGGGACAAGCTCGACCAGATCGATGCGCCGCGGATGCGCGCGTGCGGGTTCGACCCCGGCGACGGGCGCGTCCGGCAGGTCCTCGCCATGGCCCACGCGCTCCAGGGCACCCCCCGGCACCTCTCGATCCACGTCGGGGGCTTCGTGCTCAGCGCCGAGCCGCTCGTCCACGTCGCGCCCGTCGAGCCCGCGACGATGAAGGACCGCTGGGTCATCCCCTGGGACAAGGACGACCTCGACACCCTGCGCTTCTACAAGATCGACGTCCTCGGCCTGGGCATGCTGACGGCGATCCGCAAGGCCCTCGCGATGGTGGCGGAGGGCACGGCGCGCGGCGACGCGGCGACGGATACCGCGATCGACCGGCTCGCGCGCATCCCGCCCGAGGACCCGACCGTGTACGACGCGCTCTGCAAGGCCGACACGGTCGGCGTCTTCCAGATCGAGAGCCGCGCGCAGATGGCGATGCTGCCGCGCCTCCGGCCCCGGCGCTTCTACGACCTGGTCGTCGAGGTCGCGATCGTGCGGCCCGGTCCCATCCAGGGAGGGATGGTCCACCCGTACCTCCGGCGGCGCAGCGGCGAGGAGCCGGCGACGATGCCGCACGCGTCCCTCGAGCCGATCCTCGGGCGCACGCTCGGCGTCCCGCTCTTCCAGGAGCAGGTGATGCAGCTCGCCATCGTGGGCGCGGGCTACACCGGCGGCGAGGCCGACCAGCTGCGCCGGGACATGGCGGCGTGGCGGCGGAGCGGCAGGCTCGCGCGCCACAAGGAGAAGCTCCTCGCGGGCTTCGAGGAGAAGGGCATCGAGCGCGCGTTCGGCGAGCGCCTCTACAAGTCGATCGAGGGCTTCGGCGAGTACGGCTTCCCCGAGAGCCACGCGGCGAGCTTCGCGCTCCTCGTGTACGCGAGCTCGTGGCTGAAGGTGCACCACCCGGCGGCGTTCGCGGCGGCCCTCGTGAACAGCCAGCCGATGGGGTTCTACTCGCCGGGCAGCATCGTGAAGGACGCCGAGCGCCACGGCGTCGAGGTCTTGCCCGCGCGCGTCGACGCGAGCGACTGGGACTGCACGCTGGAGGGGGCGATGCCGGACGTCGCGCTGCGCCTGGGGCTTCGCCTCGTGCGGGGGCTCGGCGAGGACGCGGGCAAGCGCATCGAGACGGCGCGGCGCGCGCGGTCGTTCGCGTCGGTCGAGGACATGGTGGCCCGCGCGGCGCTCGACAAGCGGGAGCTGGAGGCGCTCGCGCACGCCGGCGCGCTCGTCGGCTTCGGGCTCGCGCGGCGCGAAGCGATGTGGAAGGTGCGCGCGCCGCGGGAGGGGCCGCTCGTGGCGGGTGCGGCCGGGGCGGAGTCGAAGTCGGGGTCGCTCTTCGCCGGGGTCGAGCTCGGGGACGCGATGCCCGCGCTGCCGGCGATGTCGCGCGCCGAGCAGCTCGTCCTCGACTACGAGACGACGGGCGTCTCGGTCGGCGACCACGCGATGAAGGTCGTTCGCCCGCGCCTTCCGCGCGGCTTCAAGAGCTCGCGCGACCTCGAGACGACCCCGCACGGCGCGCGCGTCAGCACCGCGGGCCTCGTCATCTGCCGGCAGCGCCCCGGGACGGCGAGCGGCGTCGTCTTCGTCACGATGGAGGACGAGCACGGCTTCGTGAACCTGATCCTCTGGGCGCAGAACTTCGAGCGCTGGCGCCACGTCGCGACGACCAGCTCGATGCTCGTCGCCCACGGCAAGGTCGAGCGCGAGGGCGACGTCGTCTACGTCATCCCCGACCGGCTGGAGAAGCTCGCGCTGCTCGAGGCGCCCGCGATGAGCCGCGATTTCCACTGAGGCCTGGAGAGTAGGAAACAGGAAGGTCAGAAGATCAGAAGGGAGAGAGGGGTGTTCACGCGCCTGCACGAGGTTGAAGGCCGGCGTGCACCCAGCCCGAGGTGCAGGAGGTCGTTCCACCCCGTGCAACCCCGTCAAGACCCCTCTCTGCCTTCTGATCTCTGACCTTCCTGTTTCCCCCCTCTCGATCGAGCGCCGCGGCGGCGTACGCTGGCGCGCATGGAGCTCTCCTACGCGCACGGCACCTCGACGACGCCGCTCCTCGGCGAGACCCTCGGCGCGAACCTCCGGCGCACGGTGGAGGCGCACCGCGATCACGAGGCGCTCGTCGTGCGATCGCAGGGGTACCGCGCGACCTACGGGGAGCTCTGGGACGCGACGACGCGCGCCGCCAAGGGCCTCCTCGCGAGGAGCGTCGCCGAGGGCGACCGCGTCGGCATCTGGTCGCCCAACCGCTGGGAGTGGGTCGTCGCGCAGTACGCCACCGCGCGCATCGGCGCGATCCTCGTCAACATCAACCCCGCCTACAAGACCTCCGAGCTCGAGTACGTCCTTCGCCAGTCGGGCATCTCGCTGCTCCTCCTCGCGCGGTCGTTCCGCACGTCGGACTACGTCGCGATGGCGCGCGAGGTCGAGGGCCGCTGCCCCGCCCTCCGCGCGACGCTCGTCCTCGACGACGACTGGACGCGCCTCGAGGCGGACGGCGCCGCCGTCTCCGACGCGGACCTCGCCGCGCGCGAGGCGGAGCTCGACTTCGACGACCCGATCAACATCCAGTACACGTCGGGCACGACCGGCTTCCCCAAGGGCGCGACGCTCTCGCACCACAACGTCCTCAACAACGCCTACTTCATCGCCGAGATCCTGCGCTACACGCCCGCCGACCGCGTGTGCGTCCCGGTGCCCTTCTACCACTGCTTCGGGATGGTCATCGGCACCCTCGCCTCGACCTCGCACGGCGCGACGATGGTCGTCCCCGGCGAGGCCTTCGACGCGCTCGCGGTGCTCGAGACCGTCGCCGCCGAGAGGTGCACCTCGCTCTACGGCGTGCCCACGATGTTCATCGCGGAGCTCGACCACCCGCGCTTCGCCGAGTTCGATCTCCGCTCGCTCCGGACGGGCGTCATGGCCGGCTCGCCGTGCCCCGTCGAGGTCATGAAGGCCGTCGTCGCGAAGATGCACATGCGCGAGGTCACCATCTGCTACGGCATGACCGAGACCTCGCCCGTCTCCACGCAGAGCGCCGTCGACGACCCGATCGACAAGCGCGTCGGCACCGTCGGGCGCGTCCACCCGCACGTGGAGGTGAAGGTCGTCGACCCCGAGACGGGCCACACCGTGCCCCGCGGCACGCCCGGAGAGCTCTGCACGCGCGGCTACTCGGTCATGCTCGGCTACTGGGAGAACGAGGCGGCCACGCGCGCCGCGATCGACGCCGCCGGCTTCATGCACACGGGCGACCTCGCGACGATGGATGCGGGCGGCTACGTGAACATCGTGGGCCGCATCAAGGACATGATCATCCGCGGCGGCGAGAACGTGTACCCGCGCGAGATCGAGGAGTTCCTCCACACCCACCCCGACGTCGCCGAGGCCCAGGTCATCGGCGTCCCGAGCGAGAAGTACGGCGAGGAGGTGATGGCGTGGGTCCGCACGCGCTCGGGCGCGCCTCTCGAGGGCGAGGCGCTCGCGTCCTTCTGCAAGGGCAAGATCGCGACGTACAAGGTGCCGCGCTACTGGAAGTGCGTCGACGCGTTCCCGATGACGGTCACGGGCAAGGTGCAGAAGTTCAAGATGCGCGAGACCGCCATCGAGGAGCTCGGGCTCCAGCGCGCTGCCGCCGGGAAGACCGCCTGAGGGACCGGGCGGCGACGCTCGATCGAGAGTAGGAAACAGGAAGATCAGAAGATCAAAAGGGAGAGAGGGTGTTCACGGGCGTGCACGGGTGGAAGGCCGGCCTGCACCTCGGTGCACGCGGACTTCAATCCCGTGCACGCCCGTGAACACCCCCCTCTCCCCTTCTGATCTTCTGATCTTCCTGTTTCCTACTCTCGTCTCCCCCCGGCGCGTGCTCACGGCGTCGGCAGGGCCGGGCACGAGGAGAGCTCGAAGAGGATGTACTCCATCGCGGCCTCGTCGTTCGTGAGCTTCGCCGTCGTCGCGCAGCCGGCGGGGACGACGGTGCTGCCGCTCGTGTAGTCGGTGAGCGAGCCCGACGCGTGCATGTCCGTGTACGCCACGCGCCCGCAGGCCTTCGGCGCGCCGGCGTCCGCCGAGGGCAGCGGCATGTCCCACGAGAAGTACTGCGTGCTCGCGGGCGTCACGCTGGGGTCCGTCTCGAGCCACGCCGTCGCGGCGTTGGTCGGCCCGACGACCGCGTTCGCGCGCGCGTTCGCCACGGGCACGACGAGCTCCCCGTTGGCCCCGAGCGCGCCCACCGTGGCGAGCCACGCCTTCAGCGCGGCGCCGCGCGGCAACGCCGTCTCCACCACCGCGTCCACGTCGGCCACGTACGGCTCGTCGTTGGCCGTCAGGCCGACCTCCGTCCAGTCCGCGACGTTCGCGAACTCGGGGTACGGCGTCCCCGGCGTCGTCGCGTACGTCGTGAAGAAGGCATAGTGATAGTGCTCGGCGAACACCTTGCCGCCCGCGTCGAGGTACGCGGCCAGCGTCGTGGCCGTCGCGCCCGTGACCGAGGGATCCTCCTCTCCCTCGCACGACAGGAGCACGAGGTCGTAGCGCGAGAGATCCGCGACCGAGTCCCAGAGCGCCGTCTCTGGCGCCGGCGATCCCCCGCTCGCCGCGTAGCCGCCCCCGCCCTGGAACACGTGCACGCCCGCGCCGGTCGCCGCTCCCGTGTACATCGCCGGGTCGACGCCCATGCGCGCCAGCACGCACTCGAGCGTGTCCGCCGCGCCCGTCGACACGGCCACGTTGGGCAGGCTCGCGTAGAGGCCGTCGGTGAGGTTCTTCGGCAGCGTGATCGGGCCGGCCGCGTTGGCCTGGCACGAGGTCACCGCGGGGACGACGATCTCCTTGCGCCACTTGCCGAGCTGCACGACGACCGGGATGTTCGCTCCGGAGGGGACGCCGCTGAGCGTGAAGGTGCCCGCGATGTCCGTCGTCGCCGCCGTGAGGACGGAGCCCGAGAAGAGGCCGTCGCAGCCGCACGAGCCCGGGCCGACGCCGAGGGGAAGCGGATCGAGCGCGCCGCCCGGGGAGTTCGGGACGTAGACGACGGCGTCGTAGACGGGATTGCGTCCGGCAGGGTCGAGCACCGTGCCCGTCAGCGTCGTCGTCCCGGTGGAGCACGCGGCCACCTGGCACTCGAGGTTCGTGCACCCGCTCGACCCGTCGGACGCACCGCCGTCCGCGTGCCCCGCGCCGTCCGCCCCGCCGCTCCCGTCGGAGCCCGCCGCGCCGTCGCCACCGCCTCCGCCGCTCCCGCCGGATCCCGAGCCGCTGCCGCCCGATCCGGAGCTGCTCCCTCCGGCGGCGCCGTCGCGACCCCCGCCGTCCTGCGCGACCAGCACGTTCGACGCGCCGGAGCACGCGCCGACCGCGCACGCCACGAGGGCGGCGAGCGCCGCTCCCGTCGCTCCCCCGGCGCCCGGTCGCCACCCCGCGTGCACTCTCCGGCTCATCGCCACGACCTCCTGCCCGGGTTCGTCCGCCCCTCGAGGATGCGCGCGGTCTCGTTGGAAGGCATCGGGCGCCTCCATCGTACGTCCGCGTGCCTCGCCCTCTTCCTTCCGCGCCCAGGCGTCGGTCACCCCGGCCGAGGCGTCGGTCGCCCGAGCCAAGGCATCCGTCTGCGGAGGAAACTCGTTCCCCGCGCGCTCCATCGACGTGTCTCGCGGTTCCCGGGCCCCGGGACGCCCATCCCAGCCTCGGTCTCGCCTTGCCCGCGCCTTCATCCGCGGAGGGAACGACTTCCCCTCGCACACGGGGGCCTTGGTCGCCCTCTCCCGGGCTCGGTCTCGCCCTGCCTCGCGCTTCATCCGCGACGGGAACGACTTCCCTCCGCACACGACCGCTCCGGCATCGCGTGATCGCGCCTATCCTCGGCGTTCCGGGAGGCCTCCACGTGCCCAAGCTCACGAAGTCCGACAAGACGAAGCGCGCTACGAGCGGGATCGCGCTCGTGCGCGCGCACCCCGCCGACGAGCCGACCCTCCGCGTCTACGGCGTCGCGTACACGCGCGAGGGGCTCGCGGGCCTCTTCCAGGAGCACCTCGACGCGCTCGAGCGGGTGCGCGTGCTCACCGCCCAGCGCGCCGAGGCCGTGGCGAGCGAGCGCCGGCTCGACGCGCGGGTCGCGGAGGTCTACCGCGGGCTCGCGCGCCAGGCCAAGGTGCGGCTCGGCAAGTCCAGCCAGCTCCTCCGGCGCTACGGCGTCGAGCCCGAGAAGACGCCGCACATGAGCGCCGAGGCGAAGAAGCGCGCGAACGAGAAGCGCCAGGCGACGCGCGCGCAGCGCGGGATCATGGGAAAGCGCCAGCGCGCGGCGTGGAACAAGAAGCGGCGGAGCGGAGGTTGAGGGGAGCCGCGGCGCAGGCGGGCCGGGCGGGGGAGGGGGCAGCCTCCGGTCGAGGAGGGGGAGTGTTCCGTCGGGGAGGGCGCGCGGGGCATGACGCAGAACAACCTCCGGTCGCACGCGCCGTGCGCGGGGGCCCGGCGGCGCTAGCGTGAGGTCGATGAGGGCGCGCGGCGGAGCGACGGGGGTGCGGGACGGATCGACGAGCGTGCGTGGAGGAGCGACGAGGCTGCGGGGTGTGTGGGTGATCCTCGCCGCGATCGCCGTGGCGTGCGGCGGGCGGGTCGGGAGCCGCGCCGCCGGGTCGGACGGCGGCGCCGGCGGATCGAGCGGAGGGGCGGACGGCTCGAGCGGCGGCACGGGTTCGAGCGGCGCGTCGAGCGGCGGGAGCGGCTCGGACGCGGGAGGGTCGAGCAGCGGCGGCGTGACCGACGGCGGCGAAGGCGACGGCGACGCAGGCTGCGATCCCTCGTGCGCGGGGACGTGCGCGCTGGGGCGATGCATCGTCACGCTCGCGACCAGCCAGGGGCACCCCGTCGCGATGGCGCTCGACGACACCAGCGTCTACTGGACCGCCCTCGGCTCGGGGTGCCCCGCCTCCGACGGAACGGTCGTGCGCGCCCCGAAGGACGGCTCGTCCGCGCCGGTGGTCCTCGCCTCCGGCCTCGCCAGTCCGCAAGGGATCGCGGTCGACGGAGCGAACGTCTACTGGGCCGAGCAAGGATGCGCCGGCGCGGGCTCCGACGGCGGAGCCATCGGGCGCATCGCGATGGTGCCCCAGGCGGGCGGCGCGGTCACGGCGCTGGCCACGGGCGTCGGCAGCCCGACGAGCGTGGCCCTCGCGGGAGGCGCCGTCTACTGGAACGACGTGGCGGGAACCATCGACATGGTCGCCGTGACCGGCGGCACGCCCACGGCGGTCGTCCGCAAGCAGACGAACCCCGGCGCCCTCGCCGCGGCGGGCGGGTACCTCTTCTGGGCAGACCAGGTCGTCTCGGCGGCGGGCGGCGTCTATGCCGCGGCGTTGCCCGTCGCTCCCGGGACCACCTCGGGCGTGAGCGTCGGCGCGGCGGGTGCCGATCCGGTGACCGTCGTCGCGAACGACGCGGGCATCAGCTGGATCGCGACGCAAGGGTCCGGTTTCACGGCGTCCCACGTGAGCTCCATCGGAGCGCCGAGCGCGTACTACCCGAACGTCGACATCGATCCGCCGGCGCTCGCCGCGGACGACGTGAACCTCTACTTCATCGATCCGGACGGCAACGGGGGCACGCTCGCCAGCATCCCGGCCGCGGGAGGCGACGTGACCCAGCTCGCCGACACCGTGCTGCACGGGCTGGCCCTCGCCGTGGACGACACGAGCGTCTACTGGATCGAGGCGAACGGCACGACGGTCATGAAGGCCACGCCGAAGTAGCGGGCCGGCGGGGCAGCGCCTCCGCGATCCGCGCGCTGGCACAGGGTGGACCAGCGTGTTTCGCGCGGATCCGGGCCCGCTGCTCGCGCTCGCGGTGGCGCGGCCCATGCTTCCTCGGGCGCCTCATGCCCTCCTTTCGCGCGTGCTTCATCGCCGGCCCGGTGCTCGCCGCCGGCGGCCTCGTCTCCTTGCTCGCCGCATCCGCGTGCGGCGGCGGCACTGCGAACCCCGCGGCCTCCGACGCGGGCCCCGACGTGACGAGCGGCCCGGGCAGCGACGGCGCACCCCCCGGCTCCGACGGCGGCGGCGCGCCCGCGCCCGACTCCGGCGTCTCCTGCCCGCCCCCCGACGCCGACTCCGGCGTCTACGGCGCGGAGAACCCCGCGAGCGGCACGGTCTCCGGCCCCGACGTCGCGTGCACCTTCTGCAACGCGGGCGCGAGCGTCTTCGTGGAGTCGTACGCCACGTTCCCGACGATGACCTACCTCGATCTCCAGGACGGCACGTTCGTCTTCACGAGCCCCACGACCGCCTCGGACGCGCGCGTGAGCGGGATCGTGCAGATCGCCGCCGCCGCACCGGGGACGTACACGAGCTCCGACCCGACCAACTGCGGCAGCGTCTCGCTCTCGTACGTCCTGCCCGTTCCTCCTGGCGTCGACTGCGGCGACGGGAGCATCCTCGGCCCGACCTGCCCGCCCGGCTGCGGCTCCGCGTGCTCGGGGTTCGGCTGCTCGCCGTGCGCGCCCAACCCGCCCGAGGGCTTCTACCTCGCCCAGGGCGGCGCGACGTGCTTCGAGGAGACCGAGCCCGCCGTCGGCTCGTGGAGCATCACGCTCACGTCGGTCGAGCCCTACGCCGGCGACGCGGGCCTCGCGCAGGGGCGCGTCAACTACGTTGCCCACGGCAGCCTGACCGCCCAGCTCGTCGGCGGCGACGCCCCCGACGGCGGCGACAGCCCGGCCACGCTCACCCTGGCGTTCTGACGCAGGGCCGCGCGCACGCCTACCGCGAGCCGCTCGCCGAGAGCACCTGCCTGACGACGAGGAACGCCGCGATGAGCGCGGCCCAGAGGAGGACGACGCGTCGCACGCGACGGCGCGTCGCGAGCTGGAGCTGCGGGTGGGCCATGCGCGCGGGGAGCCTCGGGGCGCGGGCCAGGGAGCGTCAGCTGCCGGCGGCGAGCTCCTCGTCGTCCTTGGCCGTGGCCTCGCGGACGTGGAGAAAGACGCTCTGCGCGATCGACATGACCGGGACGGCGAGGAGCGCCCCCACGGCGTGGAAGAAGTGCTCGCCGACGAGGAGCGCGAAGATGACGAGGACGGGGTGGATCTTGGCGGCGTCGCCCATGATCTTCGGGTTGAGGACGTTGGCCTCGAGCTGGTGGATGCCGACGATCCAGAGAAGGACGAAGCCCGCCGTGGGCAGCCCCTGCGTGAGGCCGACGGCGACGGCGGGGACGGCGCTGGCGATCGAGCCGAAGATGGGGACGAGCGAGAAGACCGCGGCGATGAGCGCCATGACGGGCCAGTACTTGAGGCCGACGATGGCGAAGCCCACGGCCGACAGGCAGCCGTTGATGCCGCAGATGACGAGCTGCCCGCGGACGACGCCGGAGAGGCCGCGGTCGACGCGGGTGAGCAGGGCGTCGAAGCCGGCGCGGTGCGAGGACTGGACGAGCGAGCGGAAGAACGCCCAGATGCGCTCGCGCGTGAGCATGAGGTACGCGGCGAGCATGAGCGTGATGAAGAAGACGAAGATGACGCGGCTGATGGCGACGAAGAGGTCGCGCACCGCGCGCGCGATCTCGAGCGAGTTCTCCTGCGCGTAGGCGAAGCTCTTGCCGACCGCCTCGGCGATGACGCGGTTGGGGTCGAAGGGCTCGCCCTTGCGCTCGTGGGCCGCCTCGACCAGCCAGCCGCTCTTCGTCTCGGTGACGGTGACCCCCGTTCCCACGTCGATGGCCAGCGAGCCGTCGGGCTGGGGGCGCGCGACGAACGCGCTCGTGGCGGCGGGCTCCGGGGCGGGCTCCTCGACCGGCACGGCGGGCGCGATGCCCAGCGCGCGCATCCGGTCGGTGATGGCGGGCACCCACCGGGTGCGCGCCTCGGCCGAGAGCGCCGGGAGCTCGCCACGGAGGTTTCTGAACTCTAGCGCGATGCGCGGGGCGACGGCGCGCGCGAAGAGCGCGAGGGAACCGAGGACCACGGCGTAGACGAGCAGGACCGCGACGGTGCGCGGGAGGCGCCGGCGCTCGGCCCACGCGACCAGCGGCGTGAGCACGTACGCGATGACGATGGCCAGGATGAACGGCAGGAGCACGTCGTGCGCGGCGACGATCACCGCGACCGAGACGACGGCGGCGACGGCGAGGAACGCCTGGCGTCGATGGCGCATGGCGGTCCCCCCGGGCCCCCTCAGGCGAGGTCCGCGAAGGCGGGGGCGAGCCGCTGCCAGCTGGCGTCGAGGTGCTCGGGCAGGACGCGCACGTCGGCGAGCACGGGCATGAAGTTCGTGTCCCCGTTCCAGCGCGGGACGACGTGCGCGTGGAGGTGCTCGGCGATGCCGGCGCCCGCGGCCTTGCCGAGGTTCATCCCGACGTTGGTGCCCTCGGGCTTCGCGACCTGCCCGAGGCGCGCGACCGACGCGCGCAGGAGGTCCGTCCACGCGCGGTACTCGTCGGCCGAGAGCTCGTCGAGCCCGCCGGCGTGCCGCGTGGGCACGACGAGCAGGTGCGACGCCGCGAACGGGTACCGGTTCAGGCAGACGAACGCGTGCGGCACGACCGCGAGCACGAGGAGCTCCCGCCGCTTCTCCGGCGGCGCCGCGACCATCTCACAAAAGACGCAGGCCCCACTGTCGCGACCGTGATCGCCGAGGATGTACTGCATCCTCCAGGGGGCCCACATCCGCTCCGACAAGGCGGCCTACTCGGTCTCTTCGCCGTCCTTCGCGCCGTCCTTGTCGTCTTCCTTCTTCTCGCCCTTCTCGGGCCCGATGTTCGTGAGCTTCCCACCGAGCTTCTGCTTGATGAGATCCCCGATGGTGCCGCCGGCTGCCTCGGCCGCCGCGGACTTCTTCGGCGCCTTGGTCTGCGCGCGGGCCGGCTTGGCGGATGCCTCGCCCGAGGAAGCCTGCGGGGCCGCCTCACCCATGCGCATCGAGAGCGTGATGCGGCGCTCCTGCGTGTCGATGTTCGCGATCTCCGCGTCGACCTCGTCGCCCGGGCGGAGCGGCTTCTCTTTGCCCTCCGCGTCGACCGGGGTCACGACGTCGTTCTGGGAGATGAGCCCCTCGATGCCGTCGCGCACCTTCACGAAGACGCCGTAGTCGACCACGCTGAGGACCTTGGTCTTCACGACCTTCCCGGGCGGGAGCTCGTTGAAGATGGTCGGCCACGGATCGTCCCAGAGCTGCTTCACGCCGAGCGAGACCTTCTTCTCGTCGTGGTTGATGCTGAGGATGATCGCCTCGACGTCGTCGCCCTTCTTGTAGAGGTCCGAGGGGTTGTTGACCTTGGCCGTCCACGAGATGTCGCTCTTGTGGACCATGCCGTCGACGCCCTCTTCGATGCCGATGAAGACGCCGTAGTCGGTGATGCTCCGGACCTTGCCGCTGATCTTGTGGCCCGGCGAGTACTTCTCGGTGAAGAGCGTCCAGGGATCGGGCTCGAGCTGCTTGAGGCCGAGCGAGATGCGCTTGCTCTTCGCGTCCACCTCGAGCACCTGGCACTCGACCTCCTGGCCGACCTCCAGGACCTTGCTCGGGTGCTTGACCTTCTTGGTCCACGACATCTCGCTGACGTGGATGAGACCCTCGACGCCCGGCTCGAGCTCGACGAACGCGCCGTAGTCGGTGATCGACTGGACCTTGCCCTTGATCTTCTTGCCCGGCGGGAACGCCTCTTCGGCGTGGCTCCACGGGTCTTCCTGCGTCTGCTTGAGGCCGAGCGACACGCGCTCCGTCTCGGGGTTGTACTTGAGGACGCGGACGGTGACCTCGTCGCCGACCTGGAAGATCTCCGACGGGTGGTTGACGCGGCCCCAGCTCATGTCCGTGATGTGGAGGAGGCCGTCGATGCCGCCGAGGTCGACGAAGGCGCCGTACTCGGTGATGTTCTTGATGACGCCCTTGACGACCTTGCCCTCCTCGAGGGTCTGGAGCGTCTTGCTCTTCTGCTCGTCGCGCTCCTTCTCGAGAAGGACGCGGCGCGAGAGAACGATGTTCCCGCGCTTCTTGTTGAACTTGATGACCTTGAATTGGTAGGTCTGCCCGATCAGCTTGTCCAAGTTGCGGATGGGGCGGAGGTCGACCTGGGAGCCGGGGAGGAACGCCTTCACGCCGCCGCGGATGGTGACCGAGAGGCCGCCCTTCACGCGCTGGCTGATGGTCCCTTCGATGAGCTCGTCGCGCTCGCACGCGGCCGAGATCTCATCCCAGACCTTCATCTTGTCTGCCTTCTCCTTGGAAAGCATGACCAGGCCGTCGTCGTTCTCGCGGCTCTCGATGTAGACGTCGACGGAGTCGCCGGCCTTGACCGTGGTCTGGCCCTGGGCGTCCGCGAACTCGTGGAGGGCGATGATCCCCTCGCTCTTGCCGCCGATGTCGATGACGACGTTGTCGCGCTGGACGGCGACGACGGTCCCCTTGACGATCTCGCCTTCTTTGCCGAAGTCGCCGGCGCTGATGCTCGCCTCGAAGAGAGAGGCGAAGGTATCGGAAGCGCTGCTCGCTCCCGAGGATGCGTCCGACTTGGTGCCTGCGGAGCTCAGGGCAGTGGTGGAGGTCGACATGTGCGAGAGAGATTCCTGTGCGGTCCGCGGTGCGTGCGTGCACGCGCTTTGGGTTGAGGTTCCCCGGGAAACGCAGAGGGCGGACCAGTGCCACGCGCCCCGGGCAGGGGGGTCGGAATAGCCTCGGAAGGGCCCGGTGTCAAAGGGGGAAGGGGAAGGGGGGGACGACCGGGACGGCCGGGACGGGCCGTGGGACCGGGGGGTTGTTCCCGGTAGGGAGAAGACGAGCACGGGGAGGGCCGAGTAGGTGCACGGGCACGTGCCACGAGGACGAGCACGTCCGGTCGAGCACGAGTACGTGTACGGAACACGAGGACGGGAACGAGCACGCGTCCGCGTCCTCGTCCTCGTACACGTGCACGACAGGACGTGCTCGTCCTCGTGGCACGTGCCCGTGCACTTACTCGACCCCCCGTGCTCGATCCCGGGTGCCAAGCCCGTCGCCCGATCCAGGCGGCCTGCCCCGTTCCGCCTTGCCCGTCCCCCCCTCACGGCCCTCCCGGCGCCGGGACCTCGACGTCCAGCGGCGCGCTTCCCGCGTGGAGCAGCCCTACGACCAGCTGGGCCGGCAGCGGCGCCGTCACCACGACCGTCTTCGGCGATTGCGCCACCTTCGCCGTCGCCAGCCACGCGAGGCTCGGCGGCTTCTTCCTCGAGATGGCCCCCACGACCTCCGTGATGGCCACGGCGGACGACGCGGCGGCGTCGTCGTCGGAGTAGGCGAGCGTCGCGGTCACCGTGTGCTCGGCTCCGGGCGGCAACGTGAAGAGGACCGACGTGAGGTGGTGCCCGAGCGACGCCAGCTCGCCGAGGTCCTGGAGCTTGCGGACGCGCGCGACCAGCGAGGGGCCGTCGATGCGGACGGCGGCGAGGGCGCCGGGGGCGAGGTCGAGGGGCGGGCGGTCGAAGGGATGGGCGAAGGCCTCGCGGGCGCGCTGGCGGGCGGCCCCCTGCGCGATGACCCAGGTGCGCCCCGGGAGCTCGAAGAGCGAGGCGCCGACGGGGTGGCCGTGCGCGTCGCGCTCGCGAACGAGCTCGCGCACGCGGCCCGGGGGGCCGGGGCTCCAGAGGGCCTGGCCGTCGTCGTCGACGAGGGTGGCGGGATCGGTATCGGCGCGGACCCCGCGGGCGACGAGGACGAGCTCGCCCGTCGTGTCGGCGCCCTCGGGGGTGTCGGGCCGCTGGCCGAAGACGAGCTCCTCGGCGTCGCTCATCGCGTCCATCGCGCGGGTCGCGCCGGCGGCCTTGCTCTGCTCGCGCGCGATCTCGAGCACGCGGCGGAGGAGCGGCCCGTAGACGCGGTCCTCGCGGGCGTGCTTCGCGCGCACGACGACGAGCAGCTCGGGCATCACGTCGAAGACGTCCTGCCAGTGGGGCTCGGCGGGGGCGCGCTCGACGGGCGCGGGCGGAGGTTTGCCGCCGCAGGCGAGCGAGAGCGAGGACGTCGCGAGCAGCGCAGCGAGGGCGAGGACGCGGGGCCGCGGGGGCCTCACGCAGTCCTCCGGCGGACGTGCTCCGCCATGCGCTCGGCGGTCTCGTCGATCGACAGCTCCGAGTCGTCGACGAGGACGGCGTCGTCGGCCTGGCGGAGCGGCGCGACGGCGCGGGTCGTGTCCTGCTCGTCGCGGCGGCGGACGTCCTCGAGCGTCTCCTCGAAGGTGACGGCGGCCCCGCGCGCGCTGAGCTCGTCGAAGCGGCGGCGGGCGCGCACCTCGGCCCGCGCCGTGAGGAAGAACTTCACCTCGGCGTCGGGGAAGACGACCGTCCCGATGTCGCGGCCCTCGAGGACGACGCCCCCGCCGCGGCCGGCCTGGCGCTGGAGCTCGAGGAGCGCGTCGCGGACGGCCTTGTGCGTCGAGACGGTGCTCGCGCCCATCCCCATGTCGGCCGCGCGGATCGCGTGGCTCACGTCCTCGCCGTCGAGGAGCACGCGGACGGCGCCGTCGCCGGCGCGCTCGAACGCGAGGCCGTGGCGCTCGACGATGCGGCGCGCGAGGGCTCCGACAGCCTCCGCGTCGCCCCACGCGACGCCCGCGCGCTGGGCCGCGAGGGCCACGGCGCGGTAGGTCGCGCCCGTGTCGACGAGGACGTAGCCGAGGACGTCGGCGAGGCGGCGCGCGACGGTGCTCTTGCCGGCACCGGCAGGGCCGTCGATGGCGACGATGGGGCGGGCTCGCGGCGGGGTCACGGGGCGGGGTCACTCCTCGACGTCGACGCGGGCGCCGAGGGCGCGCAGCGTGGCGACGAACTTGGGATAGCTGGTGGCGATGCACGCGGCATCCCGGACGCGGCTCGGGGCGCGGGCGACGAGCGCGAGGACGGACGCGGTCATGGCGATGCGGTGGTCGCCGCGGCTGTCGACGTCGGCGGGGTCGAGCGGCTCGGCGCGGCCCTCGACGTCGAGGCCGTCGGGCTTCTCCTCGCACGCGACGCCGAAGGCGCGGAGGACCCTGGCCATCGTGGCGATGCGGTCGCTCTCCTTGTGCCGGAGCTCGTCGGCGTCGCGGATGCGGGTCGTGCCGGAGGCGCGGGCGGCGAGCGCGCACGCGACGGGGATCTCGTCGATGGCGCGAGGGACCGTCTCACCGCCGACGGGGATGCCGTGGAGCGGCTCGCACCACGCGTGGACCGCGGCCACCGGCTCGCCCCCGCGCTCGCCCTGCGGCTCGACGGCGATGCCGCCGCCCATGTCGCGGACGATCTCGAGGAGGCCCGTGCGCGTGGGGTTGACGCCGACGCCGCGCACCGTGACGCGCGAGCCCGTGACGAGCTGCGCGGCGACGAGGAGGAACGCTGCGGCCGAGACGTCGCCCGGGATGTCGATGGCGATGGCGCGGAGCTTCCGGTCCCAGCCTGCGGGGTCGAGCTCGACGAGCGGCCCGACGGTGCGGAGGGGGCAGCCGAGCGCGCCGAGCATGCGCTCGGTGTGGTCGCGCGAGACGGTGGGCTCGCGGACGCGCGTGGGGCCGTAGGCGTGGAGGCCGGAGAGGAGGATCGCGCTCTTGACCTGCGCGCTCGCGACGGGGCTGTCGTACTCGATGGGGCCGAGCTCGCGCCCCTCGGGTAGCGGTCCGACGACGAGCGGCGCGACGATCTCGCCGTCGCGCGTGGGGTGCTTCCGGCCGTCGACGACGGCGCCGCGCGTGCGAAGGGGCCCCGCGACGCGCATCATGGGGCGGCGCGAGAGCGTCTCGTCGCCGACGAGGGTGGCGCGGAAGCGCGCGGCCGCGAGGACGCCGCAGAGGAGGCGCATCGTGGTGCCGGAGTTGCCGCAGTCGAGGTCTCCGGCGGGGGCCCGGAGGCCCGCGAGGCCGGCGCCGTGGACGACGAGCTCCCCCGGGCCCGGCTCGTCGATGACGACGCCCATGGCGCGGAGCGCGTTCGCGGTCGAGACGTTGTCCTCGCCGTGCGAGAAGCCGGTGATGTGCGTGTCCCCCTCGCAGAGCGCGCCGAGGAGGAGCGCGCGGTGGCCGATGCTCTTGTCGGAGGGGACCGGGACGCTGCCGGTGAGCGGCGCGGTCGCGGGGTGAACGACGAGGGTGGTCATCGAGGGGCCGGCAGGAGCTGGGAAACGAGGCCGAGGAGATGCGCGAGGGTCGCGTCGTCGACGGCGAAGGTGCACGTGAGATCGCCGCCGTCGGTCTTCACGTCGAGGTCTTTCAGGGAGAGGCCGCCGAGGAGCGGGCCGAGCACGCGGAGCCAGCGATCGGCGGAGCGGACGCCGTCGGCGGCCGTGGAGGCCTGGGATGCATCGCCGTAGGTGAGCGTCGCGGCCACGTTCATGCCGGGCTCCTCGAAGTTGCCGACGACCTTCGCCACGTGGAGCCCCTCGAGCCACGGCAGGCGGATCGACCCGATCGCGGCGGCGGCGACGGGCTGCGTGGAGAAGTCGGCGACGGCGGCGACGCTGGCTCCGGGCGTGGCGAGCGGCTCGAGCATCCACACCGGAATGGCGCGTTCGAGCTTGGCGCCAGCCTTCGCCTTCGCGTCCTGGACGCGCTCGAGCACGCGGCGGACGCCATCGCCCGTGCCGGCCACCGCGGTGTGCGCGGTGAGGACCGCGACGAGGACGTCGCCCACGGCGGACGTCGGCTGTCCCGCGTAGGTGGCGTGTGTGACGGGCGCCCCGCCGCGGGCGGCCTTGAGGGCGGCAATCTTCGCCGGGTCGAAGCGCCCGGAGAGGACCGCGGCGACGTCGGCGCCGCTGCTCGTGGTCATGCCGAGGACGACGCGGTCGAGGTCGCGCTTCGGCTGGAAGCCCGCGTCCTCGCCGAACGGCATGAACGAGTCGGCGAGCGCGGCGAGCTGGGCGCCGAGGCTCTGGCTGGCGAACATCGCGCGCGCATCGAGGCTCGCGACGGCCACGACGGAGCCGGGCAGGAGCGCGACCGGGTCGGCGTCGAGGTCGAGCGCCGGCGCGGCGGGCGCCTCGGGCCCCTTGCAGCCCAGGGCGCATGCGAGCACGGCGAGCGCGAAGAGGCCGAGGAGCCGGTGCAGACGCCGCATGCGCGCCGCAGGGTACCAGCACTTCACGGGGCGGGGTACGAGCCGAGCACCTTGAAGAAGCGCGTGATGCGCTTGATCTCCTCGAACGCCATGACGAGCGGCCGATCGGTGAAGTGCCCGGCGACGTCGACGTAGAAGAGGTACTGCCAGGCCTGCCCGTCGACGGGGTGGCTCTGGATGTTCGAGAGGTTGATGCCGCGCTCGGCGAAGGTCTTGAGAACGTCGAGGAGCGACCCGGGCGCGTCCTGCACGCTGAAGACGAGGGTGGTGACGTCGTCGCCCGTGCGCGTGGAGGGGCGCGCGCCGACGACCGCGTAGCGCACGCGGTCGCTCCCGTGGTCGAGGACGTTCCGGCGGGCGACCTCGAGCCCGAGCTGCGCGCCGAAGGTCTCGCTGGCGAGGGCCGCGGAGCCGTGGTCCTCGACGGCGAGCTGGCAGGCCATGAGCGGCGTCTTCACGTCGAGGACCGAGGGGCGGGGCGTCAGAGCGGCGAGGAAGTGCTCGCAGAGCGCGTGGTCGGCGGGCGTGGCGTAGATCTTCTCGATGTCGGCCGCGTTGCCGGTGCGGCTCATGAGGTGGAGATCGATGGTGACGTCGAGGACCTCGACGACGCGGAGATCGGTCTCCATGAGGGCGAGGATGGTCGGCTGGACGGGGCCCTCGGAGCTGGTCTCGAACGGAACGACGGCGTATTCGACGCGCTTGCGGGCGACCTCGTCGAGCGCGGCGGTCGCGGACTCGGTGCCGAGGACCGCGGAGCTCCGGCCGAATCGGCCGCGCACGGCAGCGTGCCCGGGGCCGCCCTCGGGTCCGACGTAGGCGACCTTCACCGGCAGCTCGAGGGCGAGGCAGACGGCGAAGACCTCGCGGAAGATGTCGCGCAGCGCCTCCTGCGGCATGTCGCCGCTCGATCGAGCGACGAGCGCGCGGATGGCGGCGTGGTCGGTCAGAGGGAGCGAGGGTGCCTGCTCGCGGCGAACCTCGCGCAGGCGGCGCGCGGCCCGGGCGCGCTTGTCGAGCGCGACGAGCAGCTGCGCGTCGAGCTTCGCGATCTCCTGGCGGAGCTCGTCCACCTCGCGTTTCCCGTCGGCCACGAGGAAAGAGTAGCCGCACGCGCGCCGGTGTCACATCGGCTACGCTCGAAGGCAGGCATGCATCGACGCGAGCTCGAAGGCCTGCGCGACAAGTACGGCGAATTGCTGGCGCTGCGCGTCGAGCACCCCGGCAGGTGCGAGGACGAGCGCGACGTTCGCCGGAGGATGGCGGCGCTGGCGGCGACGTACCCGGGGTGCCTGCGCGAGATCGACGACCTCGCGCTCGACGAGATCCGTCGTCGCCTCGCGGCGGTCGAGGCCGTTCTCGGCGGGACGGGCGCAGCGGAGCCGTGGATGGCGGCCGTGTCGCTCTTCCACGGCCTGGCCCGCGGGGCGCTCTGTACGAAGCGCTGGCTGGCTGGCCGGAAGACGGTCGATCCCGCGCTCGCGGTCGCCTTCGGCGAGGCGGTGGGTTCGCTGGCATTTCCGGAAGAAGCTCGCGGCTGGACGGATGATCTCGCGCGCATCGCATCACCTCCGCGCGGGCGGCTCAGCGACCTCGTCTTCGCCCGCATCGCCGCAACGCTCGGGACGAGCGAACGCGCCGCCCGGCGCCTCGTCTTCGGCACGCCGCGACGCGAGCGCGCGCGAAGCTGAGGAAACGCCTCAGGACGAGGACGTCGGTGTCGCGGGGGTGCTGGTGGTGCTCGGCACCGCGGAAGCGGCCTTCGACTCACTCTTGCCCGGGGAGCCGTCGGAGGACTTGCCTGACGAGGTTTCGGACTTGCCAGAAGAGCCCTCGGACGACGAGGGAGAGCTGGGCGCGTCGGAGGAGGTCGTACTCTTCGACTCCTCTTTGTTGCCCGCCGGCTTGGCCGAAGAATAGAGGTCGGAATACCAGCCACCTCCCTTGAGGATGAAGCCGGCCCCGCGGCTGATGAGCCTGTGCGCCGACGACTTGCCGCACGTGGGGCAGACCTCGAGGGGGGGCTCGGTGATGCGCTGCACTTCCTCCCACTCGCTTCCGCACGAAGCGCACCCGTATTCGTACGTCGGCATGACGGTATGAGTATGGCGCGACTGGCACCTGGTCAAGTCGAGTGCCAGCCAGCGGGTGCGTGTCCCTTCATGAGCTTTCCGTGCGATGCCGTGCGGTTCGACCTTGTCCTGAACGTACGACGGGGATACAGGTGGTGAGGCTCCGCTGACCGTATGTGAAGTGACACTACGTCCGCGGAGGGCACGGAGGCTCCGGGTAAGCTGCCATGAAGATCAAGAAGCTCGAGCTGGTCGGCTTCAAGTCGTTCGTCGACCGCACGGTCCTGCACTTCGACCACGACGTGCTCGGCATCGTCGGCCCGAACGGGTGCGGCAAGTCCAACATCGTCGACGCCATCCGCTGGTGCATGGGCGAGCAGAGCGCGCGCCACCTGCGTGGCCGGGCGATGGAGGACGTGATCTTCGGCGGGAGCGACTCGCGGACGCCGCACGACTTCGCGGAGGTGACGCTGACCTTCGAGAACGACGACCCGTCCGAGATGCCCCTCGAGTACAAGGAGTACGCGGAGATCGCCGTCACACGCCGCCTGCACCGGACCGGCGAGAGCGAGTACCTCGTCAACAAGACCGGCGTCCGCCTGCGCGACGTGACGGACCTGTTTCTCGGTACCGGCGCCGGCACCAAGGCGTACTCGATCGTCGAGCAAGGCAAGGTCGGCCTCATCGTCAGCGCCAAGGCCGAAGACCGGCGCATGCTCATCGAGGAGGCCGCCGGCATCACGAAGTTCAAGAGCCGGAAGAAGCAGGCCGAGAAGAAGATGGAGCTCACGCAGCAGAACCTGCTGCGCGTCGGCGACATCGTCGCCGAGATCGACCGCAACCTGGCGTCGCTCAAGCGCCAGGCGGCCAAGGCCGAGCGCTTCGTCGCGTACAGGGGCGAGCTCGAGGACCTGCAGCTCCACGAGGCGTCCCACCGGTACCTCGAGCTCGTCGGGTGGGTGAAGCTCGAGGGCGGCGAGGTCGAGCGCCTCGGGCAGTCGAGCGAGGCGGCGCGTGCCGAGCTGGCAGCGCGCGAGGCGGAGCTCGAGGCGGCGCGACTCGACGTGCACGCGGCCGAGCAGACGCTCGACGCCGCGACGAACGCCAGCTTCGCGGCCGAGAACGCCGTCCGGACGGAGGAGGCGGCGATCGAGCGCGCGAAGGACCGCATGGCCGGCCTCGCCCAGCGTGAGCAGCAGGCCGAGGGCGAACGCGGCGAGATGGCCGCTCACGCGGGACGCCTCGCGGCGGAGCGTGACGTGGTCGCGCAGGACGTGGCGACCCTCGCGGAGCAGGAGGGCGGGCAGGCGGCGATCCTCGCGGAGGACGAGGCGAAGCTGGCCGACTTCGGGAGCGCCCACGGCGTGGCGGACGCTCGCGTCACGGAGCGGCGGCAAACGATCGCGCGCGCGCAGGCCGAGATCGCGAGCGCCGAGGCGCAGCTCGCGGGGTTCGAGCGGCGGCAGGGCGAGATGACGGCGCGCCACGAGAAGGTCCTCGCCGAGCACGAGTCGCTCGACCTGGCGCGCGTGGAGCATGCGGCGCGCGCGGAGGAGCTCGCGCACTCGATCGAGGATCTCCGCGAAGGGCGCGTGACGACCGCCGCGGAGAAGGCTCGCCTCGAGACGCGCATGGGCGAGCTCAAGGAGATCATCCAGGCTCAGGAGCGCGCCCTCGACGAGGCGAAGGGCGAGCTCTCGAAGAAGCGTTCGCGGCTCGGCGCGCTCGAGGAGATGCACGCGCGGCTCGAGGGGGTCGGCGCCGGGACGAAGGCGCTCGTGGCGACGCGCGACGGATGCATCGCGGGCCTCGTGGCGGATCGCGTCGAGGCTCCGGCGGACCTCACGCAGGCTCTGGCGGGCCTCCTCGGCTCACGGCTTCAGGACGTCGTCGTCCGCGACGTCGAGCGTGGCGCCGAGCTTCTCGACGCGCTCGCCGAGGGACGCAAAGGCCGCGCGACCATCGTTCCGCTCCGGCCCGCGTTCGTCGCGGGCGCGGCGTGCACGGTGGGCGCGGGCGTACCTGGCGAGGCGGTGGCGGAGGAAGGCGCGGTCCGGCTGGCCGACTCGCTCCGCTTTGCGCCCGAAGACGAGGCGCTCGTCCGCTCGCTCGTGGGGGAGGCTCTCGTGGTGGCGGACCGCGCGGCGGCGCGTGCCATGCGTGACGCGGGGTCGAACGCGACCCTCGTAACCCGCGACGGGACCGTGATGTACCCGGACGGTCGCGTAGCCGGCGGCCAGGGCGACCAGGTCGCGGCGGGAATGATCGACGGCAAGCGCGAGGCGCGCGAGCTGGCCGAGGCGATCGAGGGGCTCGACCTCGCGGTGACCCATCGTCTCCAGGCGCTGCAAGCGTCGCGCGGAGAGATCGCGCAGACCGGCACGGCGCTCGACAAGGCACGGAACGAAGCCCACCAGCGCGACCTCGCGCTCGTGACGGCCGAAAAGGACCTGCAGAAGACGGAGAGCCTCCTCGAGGGCGTGGTGCGCCGCATCGAGGCGCTCGCGGCCGAGCGCGCCGAGCTCGAGCGCGCGATCGAGGAGTCGGGCTTCGAGCGCGACGAGGCGCGGCGCGTCCTCGGCGAGGCGACCGCACGCCTCGAGAGCGCGAAGGCCGACCTGGTCGAGGCGGAGGCCGCCCTGGCCGAGGCCACGCAGCGCCTGGACGCACAGCGCCAGGCCGTGACGGCGTGCAAGGTGACGATCGCGGGGACGCGCGAGAAGCTGTCGGCGGCGCGCGGCACCGAGGCGCGCCTCGCACGCAGCGCCGAGGAGCTCGGGGACCGCGCGCGACGGCTCGAGGACGAGATGCTCGCCAATGCGCGCACCTTCGGCGAGACGGCCGCGCATCTCGTCGGCCATCGCGAGGAGCTCTCCGGTGCGCTCGACCGCGCACGCGAAGCGCAGGACGCGCTGGCCACCGTGCGGGCCGACTTCGAGCAGCTCCGTGGAGCCCTGCTCGAGCGCGAGGGCGCCCTCAAGGACCTGCGCGCCCGGGTCGACGCCCTCCGCGAGGAGCTGACCACCCACGAGATGGCGCTGCGCGAGAAGCAGATCGCCCTCGAGCACCTGCTCGGCGGAGTGGCCGACAAGTTCCGCGGCCTGCACTTGCCGCGCGTCGTCGGCGACTACCACATGCGGCCGCCGCCGGACGACGAGCTCCGCTCGCGCGTCGAGGAGCTCGCGCGCCTCATCGAGCGCATGGGCAGCGTGAACCTCGATGCGATGCGCGAGCACGCCGAGGCCGAGGAGCGCTTCACCTTCTACACGACCCAGAAGGCCGACCTCGAGAAGGCGCTCGCCGACCTGACGCGCGCCATCCAGCAGATGAACCGCGAGAGCCGCCGCCTCTTCGAGGAGACGTTCCACGCGGTCAACGAGCGCTTCCGGGAGATCTTCCCGCGCATGTTCCGCGGCGGCCGCGCCGAGCTGAAGCTGACGAACCCCGAGGACCTGCTCGAGACGGGCATCGACATCGTCGCGCAGCCGCCGGGGAAGAAGCTCTCGTCGATCGAGTTGATGAGCGGCGGCGAGAAGGCGCTCACCGCCGTCTCGCTCATCTTCGCCATCTTCCAGATCAAGCCGTCGCCGTTCTGCATCCTCGACGAGGTCGACGCCCCGCTCGACGAGGCGAACGTCGCCCGGTACAACGAGCTCATTCGGTCGATGACGGACCGATCCCAGTTCATCCTCATCACGCACGTGAAGAGGACGATGCAGACCGTCGACGTCCTCTACGGCGTGACGATGCCCGAGGCGGGCGTCTCGAAGATCGTCAGCGTGAAGATGAACGCCGCAGAGAGCCAGCGCACGGGCCAACCGCAGGTGGCCGTCGCCTGAAGTGCCGGGCACCGATGCCGGCGTGCGCCGCACGCAAGCTGATTCCGTGCTAAGCGCGGAGCGTGCCTGACGCCAAGCCCGACGCCGCGCCCGGTCCCGCGACCCCCGCCGGTCCCGCGAGCCCTGCGAAGAAGAAGAAGAAGCACAGCGTCGCCGCCATGCAGCGCGAGCTTCGCGATCTCGCGAAGCCGGCCGCCGACGCCCCCGAGAAGCCGCCCGTCGATTTCAAGAAGCTCTTTCTCCGCGTCGGCGGCGTGCTCGCCGCCATCTGGGTGGTGGCTCTCGTGCTCCTCCACTGGAGCTTCATCCCGGTCATCGTCGCCGCGGTCCTCACGGTGGCCGGCGCAGGCGCGGCGGTGTGGATCGTCCGCTACGTGAACAAGTCGCGCGAGCTCGGCGCCATCCTGCGCGAAGGCGCCGAGACGGAGGAGGGTCGCAAGGAGGCCCTGCGCAAGCTCGAGACCGGCTTCAAGAAGGGCGACGTCCAGGCCACGATCGCGCGCGCGCAGCTCGAGATGCAGGAGGACCCGCGCAAGGCGCTGACGACGCTCGAGTCGGTCGACCTCGCGAAGCAGATGGGCCCCGTCGCCGACCAGGTGCGCTGCACGCGCGCGACCATCCACCTCCAGCTCGGAGAGCTCCAGGAGGCCCGGGCGCTCGTCGACAAGATGGAGCTCGGCAAGCAGCAGGACGTGAAGACGCGCGCGATGTTCGCCGCCGTCGCGGGCGAGGCGTGGGGCCGGACGGGGCAGGGGAAGAAGGGGCTCGAGCTGCTCGAGGTGTTCAACCCCGAAGACCCGGAGCTCGGCGAGATGCGCGTCCAGATGTGGCGCGCGCGCGCCTTCGCGGCGGCGGGTGCCGGCGAGATGAAGACCGCAGGGCGTGCGCTCCGGAAGCTCGCCGAGATGAGCCCCCAGCTCCTCGGGATGTTCGTGGGCGCCAAGAAGGTGCACCCCATGCTCCAGCAGGAGGCGAAGCAGCTCCTCATGCGGAGCGGAGCGGTGCCGCGCAAGATGGTCCGCCAGAAGATGTGAGCCCGCCTGGGGACCCGTGGGCCCTGGCGGGGCTCAGCCCCAGTGGACCGCGAAGATCATCGACGCTCCGGTCAGGAAGCCGAAGACCAGGCACGCACCCAGGCCGATCCGTCCCCACATCGGGGCCGGCGACCCGTCGGGCGTCGCCTTCGGCTGACCGAAGATGACCATCCACCAGCCTGCCCACCAGAGCGGCCCGGCCAGGACGTAGAGGTACGGGTAGTAGAGGTGCAGGACGAAGATGAGGATCGCGTTGACGATCGCGAACGCGATCGACAGCCCGAGCAGCGTAAGCCCGAACATGCGGGGCTTCTCGTAGCCCTGCCCGTTGACGACGGCCTTCACCAGCTTGTTCGGGTGGTAGTCGCCCGTGCGGACGTTGATGCGCGGGATGCCGCCGGCCCCGATGCCGCCGATGCCGAAGCCCAGGTTGCCGCCCTGCTGCTGCTGCCCCTGCGGACCCGGTTGCCCGTAGCCCGGCGCGCCCGGGTAGCCCGGCGCACCGGGATATCCCGGCTGACCCGGCTGCCCGCCGTACGGCGCTCCCGGCATGGGAGCGCCCGGATAACCACCCTGCTGCGGCTGGCCGTAGGGCGCCTGCTGCATCGGCTGCTGCCCGTACTGCGGAGGTGCCTGCCCGTAGCCCGGCGGCGCGCCGGGCGGTGCACCCTGCGGCGCGTAACCCGGCGGGGGCTGCCCGTACGCAGGCTGCCCCGGAGGCGGCGCGCCGTACCCAGGCGGGGGCCCACCCGGCGGCGGCCCGCCGGGCGGAGGTTGCCCGTACCCCTGCTGCTGCGCCTGCGCCGCGAACTGCCCCATGTTCACGGGCGCGTTCTGCATGAGCATCGTCCCCGCCATGCCTTGCTGCTGCTGCGGAGCCGGTGCCTGCGGTGCTTGCGGCTGCTGGGGGAACGCCCCGGGAGCTCCCGGGTACTGCGGTCCACCGGGCGGATAGCCGGGCGGCTGATTCATCGAGCCCTCCAATTCGTTGAAACAGCGTTTCGGTCACCCGCCCGTCGT
Organism: Polyangiaceae bacterium; assembly: GCA_036490515.1. Lineage (GTDB taxonomy): Bacteria > Myxococcota_A > Polyangia > Polyangiales > Polyangiaceae > Palsa-1150. The sequence continues at coordinate 172,117 of DASXDU010000036.1, read as the reverse complement.
GGGGCGAGCGAGAAAGCGTGGTCGGTCATCGCCGCGCACGGTCAGCCGGGCGGCATCACCTTCGCGATGTCGTTCAGGTCGGACGCGGCCGCGTAGAGCCAGAGGAAGAAGTAGACGACGATGCCGCGCGCCGGCTGCTGCACGCCGGCCATCTGCTTCGCCTTCTGCATCTCCTGCGGAACGAGGATCCACATCACGTAGTACGAGTAGATGGGGATGAAGAGCTGCCACCACGCGAGGGCGCCGCTCTTCGTCACGCCGTTGATCTCGTTCATCATGCGGATCATGTTGATCAGCGCGATGACGCCGCCGGCGAGCATGATGAGGCCCGAGACCAGCCCACCGATGCTCCCGATGATCCCGGACTCGGTTGCCGTGGCGACGATGGTCATGATGACCGAGACGATGACGCCGCCGAAGATGAGGATGTAGGGCATGAGGAACGTCATCAGCGCGTTGCGCATGCGCGGACGCGCCGACCCTGCGCCGAGCCCCATCGCGGCACCTGCGCCGGCGAAGCCCTGCTGCATCTGCTGGCCGTACTGCTGCGCGCCGTAGGGGGCCTGCTGCTGCATGCCGTACTGCTGCTGCTGCTGCTGCTGCGCGGGCGGAGCGCCGTACCCCTGCTGCTGCGGGGGCTGTCCGTAGGGCGAAGGCTGCTGGCCGTACCCCTGCTGCGCCGGCGGCTGCCCGTACGCGGGCGCCGGCTGGCCGTAGCCCGCGGGCGGCTGCCCGTACTGCGGCTGCTGCTGCTGGGGCGGCGGTTGCCCGTAGCCAGGCGCCGGCTGCCCGTACCCGGGCGGCGGCTGGCCATAGGGCGCGCCTTGCTGCGGCGCACCAGGCATCAGCTGCGTTCCTTGGAACGGCTTCTGGCCTTGCTGGGGAACCTGACCTTGCTGGGGCTGACCCTGCTGGGGGAATCCAGGTTGACCGGGATATTGCGGTCCACCAGGCGGGTAGCCGGGGGGCTGATTCATCGAGTGTCTCCTCTCCCGCGGACGAGGGTATCCGAAAGGAAGCGCAAGAGAAGCGTATTTCCGCGCCCTCGTTGCGTCACCCGAACGCAGGACGAGGATCAGCTGGGAACCGCGCGCGCGACGGGCTTCAGCGAGACCTCGGGCAAGAGCTCGGCGAAGCTCACCACCCACGCGTCGGGCAGCTCCGCCTCGACGAGCTTGCGGACGAAGCGGCGGATGTCGGGCTGTGTGAGGATGACGACGTGCTCGCCGGGCGGAGGCGCGGGCACCGTCGCGACGGCGCGCCGTATCGCCGCGAGGACGTCGCGCGCGGGCTGCGGCGCGAGCGTGAGGAACGCGCCCGCGGGAGTGCGCGTCACGGCGCGGCGGATCGTGTCCTCGACGAGCGCGTCGAGGAGCACGACGTCGAGCTGCCCGGAGCCCGCGGTGAGGCGGAACGTGATGGCGCGGCGCATCTGGCTGCGCGCGTACTCCGCGAGGTTCAGCGGGTCCTTCTCGGTCGTCGCCACGGCCGACAGCGACTCGAGGATGCCGCGCAGGTCCCGCACGCTGAGGCGCTCCTCGACGAGCCGCCGCAGCACGTCCGCCAGGAGCACGAGGCTCACCGGCTTGGGGACGACGTTGCGAACGGTGGCCGGCGCGAACTGCTCGAGCTCGTCGAGGAGGCGCTGCACCTCCGCCATCCCGAGGAAGTCGGCGGCGCGCGCGCGCAGGAGCTCCATCGCGCGCTCCTGCGCCCAGGCGACGACGCCGTCGTCGGGCACGTCCGCCGGCACCGAGAGGAGCTTCGCCGGAACCTCGTGCGTCGAGAGCACGACGAGGCGCTTTCCCAGATCCCCACGCGCTCGCACGCGCGGCGCCGGCAGCGGCACCCCGAGCTCCCCGAAGACGCGCTCGCGCAGCCCGAGGGCCATCGCCCGGAAGCCGCCCGGCTCCGCGTCGAGCCACGGCGCGAGGTCCTCGCTCACCTCGATGCTCCACGGCACCACCACCGGCACGAACGACGGCTCCTGCACGCCCGGCCGCGCGCGGTCCTTCGGCGTCGGCTCGGTCGCGGCGCGGTGCTCCTCGACGCTCTTCGCCCGCGCGCGTGCCCGACCGACCAGGAGGAGCGCGACGCCGAGGACGAGGAAGGGCGCGGTCGGAAGGCCCGGCACGATCGCGAGGAGCAGGACGAAGACGCCGGCGACCTGCAGGGCGCGCGGGACGCCGAGCAGCTGGCGTGCGAGCTCCTCGCCGAGCGGCGTGTCGGCCTCCTCGCTGCCGACGCGCGTCACGAGGACGCCCGCCGCCGTCGACAGGATGAGCGCGGGGATCTGCGTGACGAGGCCGTCGCCGATGGTGAGCAGGCCGTAGCGCCGGAGGGCGTCCACGACGGGCATGTCCTTCATGGCCACGCCGATGGCGAGGCCGCCGAGGATGTTGACCACGAGGATGACGAGCGACGCGACGACGTCGCCCTTCACGAACTTCATCGCGCCGTCCATGGCGCCGTAGAACTGGCTCTCGCGCTGGAGGAGGCGCCGCCGCCGGCGCGCTTCGTTGCCGTCGATGGTGCCGCCGCGGAGCTCGGCGTCGATGGCCATCTGCTTGCCGGGCATCGCGTCGAGCGCGAAGCGCGCGGCGACCTCGGCCACGCGCTCGGAGCCCTTCGCGATGACGATGAACTGGATGATCGTCAGCACGAGGAAGACGACCGCCCCGACCACGTAGTTCCCGCGGACGACGAACGTCCCGAACGCCTTGATGACCTCTCCGGCGTTGGCCTGGAGCAGGATGAGCCGCGTCGACGCCACGTTCAGCGACAGGCGAAAAAGCGTCGTCAGGAGGAGCAGCGTCGGGAACGTCGCGATGCCGATGGCGTCGGGCACGTAGAGGACGACGAGAAGCACGGCGACCGAGGCCGAGAGGTTCGTGGCGATGAGGAGGTCCAGCGTCCAGGTGGGGAGCGGGACGATCATCAGCCCGACGACGACGACGACCAGGGCGGCCAGCGCGATGTCGGCCGCGCCGAAGCCGCGCCGCGTGCCGGGGGGCGACCCGCGGCCGAGCGCGCCAGCCGGGCCGGCCGCGCGCGTCGAGCGAGAAAACGGCAGCGCGAAGGGACGGGCCACGGCGGGCCGAGCCTACGCTATACTGGCCGGAAGCGACCCGACGATGAGCTCCAGCGACGATCGCGGACACACGGCGAAGCCCGGAGCCGGCCCCCATCCGCGAACCGGCCCCCGGCCCGCCGCCGGCGGCGAGGTGGCCCCCGCGCCGCTGCGTCGCACCGGCTACGGCGTGACCGACCTCGGTCGCAAGCGCACCTCGAACGAGGACGCCTTCTTCATGGACGACTCGCTCGGGCTCTACGTCGTCGCCGACGGGATGGGCGGGCACGCCGCGGGCGAGGTCGCGAGCCGCGAGGCGGTCGACACGCTCTACGGCATGGTCAAGCGCGGCCTCGGCGAGCTCCACGAGCTCGTGTCGCCGCTCTCGCCGGACGACTCGCGCGCCGCGTGCCGCCTCATGGAGAGCGCCGTCCAGGCCGCGACGTACTTCGTCTACTCGATCGCCGAGATCGACCGCGACAAGAGCGGGATGGGCACGACGATCAGCGCGCTCCTCGTCCTCGGCGAGTACGCCGTGACCGCGCAGGTGGGCGACAGCCGCATCTACTGCGTGACCGACGGCAAGGTCGAGCAGCTGACCGAGGACCACACGCTCATCGCCTGGCAGCTGAAGCAGGGCCTCATCACGCCGCAGGAAGCCCTGCGCTCGCCCCACAAGAACGTCATCACGCGCGCCGTCGGCAACCGCGAGTACGTCCAGGTCGACACGCGCTGCGTGCCGCTCGCGCCCGCGACGCGGTTCCTCCTCTGCAGCGACGGCCTGCACGGCTACCTCCACGACGACGACATCCCCGCCATGGTCGCGATGGGCGGCTCCGAGGCCGTGCAGCGCTTCATCGATCTCGCCAACCAGCGCGGCGGCAAGGACAACATCACCGCCGTGCTGGTCGAGATCGACTAGCCGACCTTCGGGCAGCATGAACCATCATGCTGCACGGGCTCCCGAAGGTCGCCCAGGAGGCTGTGCGGCGTGATGCACGCCGCCTAGCGCGGGGTTCGCTTCTTCGGGCGCCGGCGCGGGGTCGTCGTCACGGCGGCCTTCAGCGCGGCGGCCTTCGCCGCGGCGTTCGCGGCGTGCGTGACCTTGCGCTTCGCGGCGGCCGCCACGTTCACGGCCGCCGTGACGGCCTTGCGCACGGGCACGGCGAGGCCGAAGGTGGCGAGGACGCTCGCCTGCTGGCCGAACGTCTGGAGCGCGCACGCCTTGCCGCGGACGTACGCGGCGCGCGCGGGGCCGGCGGCGGCGTTCTTCGCCGCGAGCGCCTCCTCGTACATGGCCTCCACCGCAGCCAGCTTCGCCTCGGCGTCGACGTAGCCCTGGAGGGCTCCCACGATCTCCGCCTGCGACGTCGGGACGCCCTCGACGACGATGGGCGTGGACGCGCTCACGTTGGCCCGCATGCCCTCGATCATCGCGCGGTACTCCGCGAGCCTGCGGGCCTTGCTGTTGAACTTCCTGCTCATGCGCCTCACCGCTCTCCTCCCCGGTCGCGCCGGCGCGAGACGAGCCCGGCGCGCGTCGAGGACGTGGGACGGCGCACTCTAGCGGGGGGACAGCGCGCTGTCCCCGTGGAAGGCCGCGCTGCGCCCCGGGGACAGCACGCCGTCCCCGCGGAAGCCCGCGCCGCGCCCCGGGGACAACACGCCGTCCCCACGGAAGCCCGCGCTGCGCCCCGGGGACAACACGCCGTCCCCGCGGAAGGACGCGCTGCGCCCCGGGGACAACGCGCTGTCCCCGCGGAAGGGCGCGCCGCGCCCGCGCCCGCGCCCGCGCTCGCGCCCCCGCCCGCGCCCGCGCCCGCGCTCGCCCCCTCCCCCTCCCCCTGCCTCCCGCCGGACCACCCGCTCCACTCCGGACCACCCGTTCCGGCGCAGGCGCCCGCCGCTCCTCCTGATCCCGCGCGCTTTCACGCCGGCACGGACGCTGCTCTCTCCTCGGGGCATGACGCTCTCCATCCGATTCTGGGGTGTTCGCGGTAGCTGCCCGTCGCCGGGACCGGAGACGGCGGGCGTCGGCGGCAACACCTCGTGCGTCGAGGTCGTCGCGGGCAGCACGCGCTTCGCGCTCGACGCGGGCACCGGGCTTCGCCGCCTCGGGAGCGCGATGCTCGCCGAGGGCCGGCCCCCCGAGCTCACGCTGCTCCTTTCGCACGTTCACTGGGACCACATCCACGGCCTGCCGTTCTTCGCGCCCATCTACGGGCGCTCGACGAAGCTCGTCGTGGCGGGCGGGCGCACGGGGACGCCGCTCGGCGAGTCGATGCACCGGCAGATGCGCGCGCCGAACTTCCCGGTCGACTGGAACGACCTGCCGTCGTCGATCGAGTGCGTCGAGCTGCGCGACGGCGCGGACGTGGAGATGGGCGACGCGCGCGTGCGCATCGCGCGGGCCAACCACCCCGACCCGGTCTTCGCCTACCGCATCGAGCATGGCGGGCGCTCGGTGGTCTACGCGACGGACACGGAGCATTACGCGTGCCCCGATCCGCGCCTCGTCGCGCTCGCGCGCGGCGCCGACGTCGTCATCTACGACGCGCAGTACCTGCCCGAGGAGTACGCGGGGCAGTCGGGCCCGAGCCGCGTGGGGTGGGGGCACTCGACGTACGAGGCGGGAGCGGCGCTCGCGCGCGCCGCGGGGGCGGGGAAGCTGGTCCTCTTCCACCACGATCCCGCGCGCACCGACGACGGCGTCGCGGCGCTCGAGGAGCGCGCACGCGAGCACTTCGAGGACGTCGAGGCCGCGCGCGAGGGGATGTCGATCGATCTCGGCGGGGTGGGCCAGCCGGTCGCCGCGTGATGGGTATCACGCGGCACGGACTCCCGATGGTCGCCCAGGCCGCGTCTAGCACCGTGATACCCTCCGAGCGCGTGGTCGAGCGCGATCACAAGCTGTCCCTCTTGCTCGACGTGAGCGCGATGCTCGCGCGCGAGGTCGAGCTCGACGCGCTCCTCGAGATGCTCGGTTCGCGCGTGGCGGCGGCGCTCCACGCCGAGCGCGCGACCATCTACGTCGTCGACGCGGCGACCGGCGAGCTCCGGTCGCGCGTGGCCGACCTGCCCGAGCTGCCGGAGATCCGCCTGCCGCCGGGCAAGGGGATCGCGGGGTACGTGGCCGACCACGGCACCATCGTGAACGTGCAGGACGCGGCGCGCGACGAGAGGCACTTCGCGGGCATCGACCGCGAGACGGGGTTCTCGACGCGCAACGTGCTGGCGGCGCCCATCGTCGACAAGCACCGCGCCATCCGCGGCGTCGTGCAGGCGCTCAACAAGAAGGGCGGCGCCTTCACGGGCGAGGACGAGGTGTTCCTCGCGACCCTCGCGACGCAGGTCGCGCAGGCGTTCGAGAGCACGACCCTGCGACCCTCGCCCGAGGCGACGCGTGGGGTGAGCCTGCGCGGGCCGCTCAACCACGTCGTCGGGACGTCTCCGGTGATGCAGCGCGTGTACGAGCAGATCCTGCGGGCGGCGGCGACCGACGCGACGGTGCTCCTCCGCGGCGAGACGGGCGTCGGCAAGGGCCTCTTCGCGCGCGCGCTGCACGTGAACTCGCCGCGCAAGGACGGGCCGCTCGTCGTCCTCGACTGCACGACGCTCCCGAGCGCGCTCGCCGAGAGCGAGCTTTTCGGCCACGAGCGCGGCGCGTACACGGGCGCCGACCGGCGCGTCCTCGGCAAGGTGGAGCTCGCGCATGGCGGGACGCTCCTCCTCGACGAGATCGGCGACCTCCCGCCGCCCGCGCAGTCGAAGCTCCTCCGCTTCCTCCAGGACCGCGCCTTCGAGCGCGTCGGCGGGCGCGAGACGCTCGTCTCGGACGCGCGCATCCTCGCCGCAACGCACCGCGACCTCGACGCGCTCGCGGAGCGCGGCGAGTTCCGGCAGGACCTCTACTACCGCGTGCGCGTCGTCGAGATCGCGCTTCCTCCGCTCCGCGACCGCGGGCGCGACGAGGTCCTCGCGCTCGCGCGGCACTTCGCGCAGGTCTACACGAAGCGCCACGGGCGCGGGCCCATGCGCCTGACGAAGGACGCGCAGGATCGGCTCGCGGCGCACCGGTGGCCGGGGAACGTGCGCGAGCTCGAGCACGCCATCGAGCGCGCCGTCGTGATGGCACCGTCGGATGCCATCACCGGGGACCTCCTCGGCATGGGCGTTCCGCGCGAGAGCGTCGACCGCGCGAACGGCGACGGTGACGGCCACGGTCATGGTGACGGCGACGCCCACGAAGCCGCCGACGGCGTGCACCTGCCGCTCGGCCTGCCACTCGAGGAGGTGGAGCGCCGGTACGTCGAGGCGACCCTCGCCGCGATGAAGGGCAACCGGACGCGCGCCGCGCACGCGCTCGGCGTCGGGCGCAACACGCTCAAGCGGAAGACGCGCCGCTCGTAAGTTGACCCGTTCGCTGCGCTGCTGTTACTGGGTGGCAGTCCAGCCTCGCGCCCGTCTCCGCCTGCACACGCGGGATGCACGCCGTCGAGCGTGAATCCGCTGGGGAATCCGGCGCGCGGTGCACTGGCCCACGAGTTGCTGTGAACCTACCGCGGAGAACCCGATGAAGTCATTCGCGAGCACGGACCGGAAGCGGGTGGGGGTGCTGATGGGCGGGCCCAGCGCGGAGCGAGACGTCTCGCTGCGCACGGGCGACGGCGTCGCAAGCGCGCTCGAATCCCGCGGCCACGACGTGGTGCGGATGGTGTGGGACGGGCAGGGGGTAGACGAGCTGGTGCGGGCGTCGCGGGTCGACGTCGTCTTTCTCGCGCTCCACGGGCGCGGCGGCGAGGACGGCTGCATCCAGGGAATGCTCGAGCTGATGGGGATCCCCTACACCGGCAGCAGCGTGCTCTCGAGCGCGCTGGCGATGGACAAGCTCAAGGCGAAGGAGATGTTCCGCCTCCACAACGTGCCGACGCCTCCCTACTACGTCGTCGCGCGCCCGGACCTCGGCGACCTCGAGGAGATGCACGGGAGCTTCGGCTTCCCCGCCATCGTGAAGCCGCGCCGCGAGGGGTCGTCGGTGGGCCTCGGCAAGGCGACGACGCTCCTCGAGCTGTCGACGGCCATCGAGCAGGCGCTCTCGTTCGACGAGCACGCGCTCGTCGAGCGCTTCGTGAAGGCCACCGAGATCCACGTCGGCATCCTCGACGGCCGCGTCCTCGGCGCGATCGAGGTCGTGCCGCGCGATGGGCTCTACGACTACCGCGCGAAGTACACCGCGGGGATGACGGAGTACGTCGCGCCGCCGCGCCTGCCGTCGACGCGCCTTCGCGGCGTGATGAACCTCGCCGAGCGTGCGGCGCGCTCCCTCGGCTGCGCCGGCGCCTGCCGCGTGGACCTCCTCGTGACCGAGGGCGAGAACGAGTACGTCCTCGAGGTGAACACCCTCCCGGGGATGACGCCGACCTCGCTGCTGCCGAAGATCGCCGCTGCCGCGGGCATCGACTACGCAGGGCTCTGCGACGCCATCCTCGACGGCGCGCGCCTCCATGCGGGGCTGCCGTCGGCGGGCGAGCGCGCGGCGCACTCGCAGCGTCGCGCGCCGCAGCAGTCGCAGGTCGAGGTGGTGGACGACGAGGAGTCCGTGCCGCTGAAGCGCCAGGTCGGCTGACCCGAGCGCCGGTCGACCGGGCCGCTCCTTCGATGAGGTAAAGTCGCGGCCTTCATGGCCGCGCTGCTCGCCCTCGACCGGCTCGACAAGCGCTACGGTGCCGTCCACGCCGTGAAGGAGGTCACGCTCGCCTTCGAGGCGGGCGCCATTCACGCGGTCGTGGGCGAGAACGGCGCGGGCAAGAGCACGCTCCTCAAGATGGCTGCGGGCCTGGTCGTGCCCGACGGCGGCGAGGTCCGCGTCGCCGGCGAGCGCCTCGCGCCGCACACCGCACGGGCGGCGATCGCGCGCGGCGTGGGGATGGTGCAGCAGCACTTCGCGCTCGTCGGGGTGCTGTCGGCCGTCGAGAACGTGATGCTGGGCGCCGAGCCGGTCGACGGACTGGGACGGCTGGACGTCGCGAAGGCGCGCGCGGCCGCGGAGGGCGTGGCGCGGGAGATGGGCGTCGAGCTCCCGTGGGACGCCCCGGCCGAGACGCTCGGTGTCGGGGACCGGCAGCGGCTCGAGATCGTCCGGACGCTCGTCCGGCAGGCGCGCGTCGTCATCCTCGACGAGCCGACGGCGGTGCTCACGCCGGGCGAGGCCACGCAGCTCTACGGGACGCTCCGCCGCCTCGCGGAGGCGGGGCGCGCCGTGGTCGTCGTGACCCACCGGCTCGACGAGGTGCGCGACTTCGCGGACGTGGCGAGCGTCATGCGGCGGGGCGCGCTCGTGTCGTCGGGGCCCGTGAAGCGCGGGGACGCCGCAGCCCTCGCGGCGATCACGCGTGACATCATGGGGCAGGAGCCGCCCCCGGCGCTCGAGCGAAGCGAGCCGGCCCGGGGAGACGTCCGCCTCGCGATGAAGGACGTGCGCCTCGGGCGTGCGCTCCGCGGGGTGACCCTCGAGGTGCGGGGCGGCGAGATCGTCGGCGTCGCAGGCGTGGAGGGGAACGGGCAGCGCGAGCTCGTGCGGGTCATCGCCGGGCTCGAGGCGCCCGACGGCGGAGAGCTCCGGTGCGAGGCCGCGGCGGTGGTGCACGAGGACCGCCACGCCGAGGGCCTCGTGCTCGCGGCGAGCGTGCGCGACAACCTCGTGCTGGGGGAGCTCGCGCGCTTCACGACCTACGGGATCGTGGACGCCGGCGCGCTCGAGAAGGAGGCCCGCGCACGGCTCGAGGGCGCCCGCGTCGTCCCGCCCGATCTCGACGTACAGGTGTCGGCGCTCTCGGGCGGCAACCAGCAGAAGATCGTCGTGGCGCGCGCGGTGGCCCGCGCGTTCGCGGGGCGGGTCTCGGTCCTCGTCTTCGCGCAACCGACGCGCGGCGTCGACCTCGGCGCAGCGCGCGCCATCCACGCCGAGATCGCCCGTGCCGCCGCGGCGGGTAACGCGGTCCTCGTCGTCAGCGCGGACCTCGGGGAGCTCCGGACGCTTTGTGACCGCCTTCTCGTGCTCCGTCGCGGCGCCATCGTGGCCGAGCTGGCCCCCGACGCGCCCGAGGCACGCATCGGCGAGGCCATGCTCGGCACCGAGCCGCAAGGGATCCCGGACGAGGTGCGCGCATGAGGGAGCGTGCGCGCGCCGCCGCGCTCGTGACGGTCGCGGGGCTCGCCGCCGGGCTCCTCGTGCTCGCCGTACTCGTCTGGGCATTCGGGGACTCGCCGCGCGCCATCGTGGCGGAGCTCGCGGCCGGGACGTGGGGGATGCCCTACGGCGTGGGGCAGGTCCTCTACAAGGCGACGCCGCTCCTGCTGACGGGCGTCGCCGTGGATCTGGCGCTGCGGGGGGGCCTCTTCAACATCGGCGCGGAGGGTCAGCTCGCCGTGGCAGGGCTCGCGGTCGGCACGCTCGGCGCGAACCTGCCCCCCGGAGCGCCGTCCTGGTTCGCCCTGCCCGCGGAGGTCGCGGCCGCGGCGGCGGCAGGCGCGGCGTGGGCGGCCGTCCCGGCGATCCTGCGCGCGCGCTTCGGGGCGCACGAGGTCATCTCGACCATCATGACCAACCGCATCGCCGAGGCGGCGGTCGCCCTCGGCCTCGCGCGCGGGCTCTCGGTCCCGGGGACCGTTCGCACGCCCGACGTCGTGCCGGGGGCGCGGCTCGCGCGGCTCGAGGCGTTCGGGTTCCCGTCGCTGCACGGCAGCGCCGTGAGCCTCGCGCTGCCGCTGGCCGTCGCCGTGTCGGTCCTGGTCTGGCTCTGGTTCGCGCGCTCGCGCGTCGGGCGCGAGACGGTGCTCGTGGGCCTCTCACCGCGGGCGTGCGCGGCCGAGCGCATCCCCGTGGCGCGGCGGCTGGGCGGCGCGCTCGTCCTCTCGGGCGCGGTCGCGGGGCTCGCCTCGCTCGCGCCGGTGCTGGGTTACAAGGGCTACTACGAGAGCGGCCTCGGGGCGGGGGCCGGCTTCGGCGGGATCGCCGTGGCGCTCCTCGGACGCGGCCATCCCGTGGGGCTCCTCCTCGCGGCGCTCCTCTTCGGCACGCTCGAGCAGGGTGGCCTCGTCGTGAACGCGCGCGTCCCGATGGAGGTGATGACCGTCCTCCAGGGCGTCGTCATCGTCGCCGTGGCGCTCGCGGACGCCCGGGTGCGCGCGGCGCTACTGCGCGGGACGGTGGCGGCGTGAGCTTCCTCGGCGCCGCCCTGAGCGCGACGATGATCGCGCAGACGCTGCGGATGGCCGTGCCGTACGCGTGCGCGGGCCTCGGCGGGGTCTGGAGCGAGAGGAGCGGTGTGGTCAACATCGCGCTCGAAGGGATCCTCCTCGCGGGAGGGCTGGGCGGCGTGGCGGCGCACGTGGCGACGGGGAGCGCCTGGGCGGGAGTCCTCGCGGGCGCCGCCGTGGGCGCCGCGATCGGCGCGCTGCACGCCCTCGTCGTCGTGCGCGGGCGCGTCGACGCCATCGTCAGCGGCATCGCCATCAACCTCGCGGCGCTCGGCGGCACGCGCGTCGCGCTGCGCGCGCTCTACGACTCGAGCTCCAACTCTCCGCCCGTTGCGGGCTTCCGTTCGACCCTCTTCGAAGGCGCGAGCGGCGTCGCGCTCCTCGCGCGCACGCTGCTCGACCCGCTGACGATCGCGACGGTCGTCCTCCTCGTGGCCACGACGTGGGCGCTGGCGCGGACGCGCCTCGGGCTGCGGGTGCGCGCGTGCGGCGAGGACCCGGTCGCCGCTGCGAGCGTGGGAGTGGACGTCGCGCGCGTGCGTTTGGTCGCCGTCTGCATCGGCTGCGCGGTGTGCGGCATCGGCGGCGTCGCGCTCGCGTACGACCAGCACCAGTTCCAGTCCGGCATGAGCGGCGGCCGCGGGTTCATCGCCCTCGCCGCCGTGATTCTCGCCGGGTGGCGTCCGGCGCGCGCGGTCCTCGCATGCCTCGCGTTCGCGTCGCTCGACGCGCTGCAGATCCTCGTCCAGGACCAGGCGCACGGAGCCTCGGCGTACGTCGCGCAGATGCTCCCGTACCTCGCGACCCTCGCGGCGCTCTTCGCGATCGCGCGTCGTCGGGGGCAGGGGATCATCCAGGGGCGACCCCCGGCCGCCCTCGGCAAGGCCCTCGACTGAGCGGCGCGGCTCAGGCGCCGTGGACCGTGCGGCCCCCGACGACGACGGTCCGCGTCTTCGGCACACCCCAGGGCTGAACGATCGCGTGCTCGTGGGGAAGGTCCCACACGACGAGGTCCGCGCGCGCCCCGACGCGCAGGACCCCGCGATCGTCCAGGCGGAGCGACGCGGCCGCGTCGCGTGTGGCCGCCGCGAGTGCTTCGTCGGGCGTGAGGCCGTACTGGCGGACCGCGAGCGCCACGGCGAGGGGCAGGCTCTCGGTGGGCGCGGTACCGGGGTTGGCGTCGCTCGCGACGACGAGGCGCACGCCCGCCTCGCGCAGGGCCCGGACGGGAGGGGGAGGCTGGGCGAGCGTGAAGCTCGCGACGGGAAGGAGGACGGCCGCGACGCCCGCGCCCGCGAGCGCGGCGATCCCCGCGGGAGACACGTGCTCGAGGTGGTCGACCGACGCGGCCCGGAGGTCCGCCGCGAGCTCCGCGCCTCCGACGTCGGCGAACTGGCCCACGTGGAGGCGGACGCCGAGGCCCGCCGCGAGGGCCGCCTCGCCGACCGCTCGCGCCTCGGCGACGGTGAACGCGTTCGCGTCGACGTACGCGTCGACGAATCGCGCCAGGCCGCCGCGCGCGATCTCCGGGACGAGCTCGCGGGCGACGCGCGCGACGTAGGCGGCGCGGTCGGCGCCGGGCGGGAGCGCGTGGAGGCCGAGGAAGGTCGGCACCACGGCCGGCACGCCGTCTGCGGTGGCGGCCCGCGCGATGGCCCGGAGCTGCGCGCGCTCGAGCTCGGGCTGGAGGCCGTACCCGCTCTTGACCTCCACGGTCGTCACCCCGAGCGACGCCATGCGCCGGAGGCGCGCGACGAGCGCCTCGACGAGGACGTCCTCGGTCGCTGCCGCGATCGCCCGGTGCGTCGACAGGATGCCGCCGCCCGCCTTCGCGATGTCGCGGTAGTCGCCGCCGGCCATGCGTACGGCGTACTCCGCGTGGCGCGAGCCGACCCAGCACGCGTGCGTGTGCGCGTCGACGAGGCCCGGTGTGACGACGCGATCGCCGGCGTCCGCGAGCGCCACGCCCGCGGGGGCGCCCGAGCGGGGCCCGACATACACGACGCAGGCACCGTCGACGACGACCGCGCCGTCCTCGACGACGCCCGCGGCCGGGTCTCCCGTCGCGCCGGTCACGACCCGCTTCGCGGCCCACCCGCGCATCGTCATCCTGCTCTCCGCGCCATCTCGGCCGCGACCGCGCGCGACTCCGGTCCCCCGATGGCCTGCGCGACCGCCGCCTCGTCCGCCGGGCGCGCGGTGACCCGCTGGCGCGCCGCATTCACGCGACGAAGAGCCTGCGCGCACCGGGCCGCGAACGCCGGGGAGCGATCCGCCTCGCGCGCGAGCGCGTCGACCGCGCGCTCCTGCTTCTCGTCGCTCCAGCAGACGAGGAGCGCGTCGCACCCGGCGGCGATGGCCCGCACGGCCGCCTCCTCGACCGTCATGCGGGCGGCGATGGCCTGCATCTCGAGGTCGTCGCTGAAGAGTACCCCGTCGAACCCGAGGGCGTCGCGCAGCTCCGTGGACGACGCGGGGGACATCGTCGCGGGCCGGTCGGGATCGAGGGCAGGGTAGACGACGTGCGCCGTCATGAGCGTCGCGACACCGGCGGCGACGGCGGCCCGGAACGGCGCGAGCTCGACGCGCTCGAGGCGCTCGCGTGGCTGGTCGACGACCGGCAGATCGAAGTGCGAGTCCTTCGACGTGTCGCCGTGCCCGGGGAAGTGCTTGCCGCACGCGAGGATGCCGGCCGACTGGAGGCCGCGGATCCAGGCCGCGCCGAAGCGCGCGCAGGTCTCCGGGTCCTCGCCGAACGCGCGGTCCCCGATGACCGGGTTGTGCGGGCACGTGTTGACGTCGAGGACGGGCGCGAAATCGATGGTGACGCCGAGCGCCGCGAGCTCGGCCGCGACCGCGCGGGCGATTCGCTCGGCGAGGGCCTCGTCGCCCCAGGAGGCGACCGCGCGCATCGGCGGGACGACGAGGAGCGGCGCCCGGAGGCGCGCGACGCGGCCACCCTCCTGATCGACGCCGACGAGCGTGTGGCGCGCCGGACTGGACGCAGAGGCCGAGGCCGTCGCCGCGTGGAGCTCGCGCGTCAGCGCCGCGACCTGACACGGGCCGCCTTCGACGTTCGGCTTGAAGAGGATGGCGCCGCCGCGGCGCCTCTCGCGCAGCGCCTTCGCGAAGGGCGCAGGGAGCGAGGCTCCCGGGAAGCCGCCGACGACGAGCTCTCCGACGTGACCCTCCATCGTCGCTAACGCATAGCCGTTCCTGATTGGCGCATCCATTGTGCTATTTCGTTGCGAGGATGGCCGCTCGCCCGCTCCTCGGCGCGTTCGCCCTCGCGTGCGCGTTCTCCGCGTGCGTGCCGCCGCCGGGCTCGGCGTCGAGCCCGCCGCCGGGGGGGCCGGAGCAAGGCCCGGGGGCCGCGCCCGCCGCGACGATGGCCTTCGCCGAGCCGCGTCCCGCGACCGCGCCTCCGCCCGTCGGTGCGGCCGCGTCGCCGGCCCACGCCCTCACGCTCGACGGCGCCCGCCGCTACATGGTGCAGCTCATCAACCGCGACCGCGCGTCGATGGGCCTCGCGCCGGTGGAGCTCGACGAGGGGCCTCCGACGAAGGCAGGGCAGGGGCACGCCGAGGACATGGCCCACCGCGGCTACCTCGGGCACTGGGGGTCGGACGGCTCCGTCCCCGAGGAGCGGTACACGGAGGCGGGCGGCAAGGACATGGTCCTCGAGAACGCGAGCTGCTTCACCGACGAGCGCACGCGCCCTCTCGACGCGCGCGCGGCCGTCGACCCGCGCAACGTCGAGCAGGCCGAGGACATGTTCTTCCACGAGCAGCCGCCGAACGACGGCCACCGCAAGAACATCCTCAAGCCGTGGCACCGGAGAGTCGGCATCGGCGTGGCGCAGCCCGTCGCGACGCCGACGGAGATCCCCGTCCCGTGCTTCGCGCAGGAGTTCGTCGACGCGTTCGGGACGTATGCCCCGGTCCCGGCGCAGATGCACGTGGGGGACACACTGCGCGTCGCGGGGAGCGTCGCGGCGCCCGCGTCGTTCGCCGGCGTGGGCCTCGCCCGGGTCGACACGCCCGCGCCGCTGTCGGTCGCGGACCTCAATCGCCGCCGGTCCTACCCCGTCCCCCCGCCGTACCAGATGTACTGGCCGCCTGGCTTCCAGACGCCCATCCCCGTGCTGGTCCGCGGCGACCAGTTCTCGGTGAACCTCCCCGTCAGCGACGGCGGCCGGCCGGGGATGTACGAGCTGAGCGTGTGGGCGAACGTGCCCGGTACGAAGGACCTGACGATGGTGAGCCTGCGGACGATTCAGGTCCGGTAGATCCGCGCGCCTCGTCGCCCGTCGAAGGCGACATGCGCCATCTCCTTCGAGCATCCGCCGCGCTCGCCCTCCTCGGCGGCGTCGGCTGTGGGGGCTCGCTCCCCGCCCGGTCCAACGTCGCCCGCGCCGAGGCGCCTTCGACCATCGGCCGCATCGTCGTCTACCGGAACGGTGTCGCCTACTTCGAACGCACCGCCCACGTACCGGGCGACACGCTGACCTTGCCCGTACCGGCCGACCGGGTCGACGACCTCCTCAAGTCGCTCGACGTCGTGGACGCGCACACGGGGCAGTCGGCGGCCGTCGCGTACCCGACCGAGCCGAAGGCCGACGCCGCGGGGATGATCGACATGCAGATCGAGCTGACGGGCAACCACCCGCACGACGTCCGCCTCTCGTACGTCACGGGCGCGCCCGCCTGGAAGCCGAGCTATCGAGTGACCATCGGGGACCACGAGCGAGTCGCGCTCGCGGGCTGGGCGATCGTGGACAACACGTCGGGCGAGGACTGGCGGAACGTCCGGCTCGGCGTCGGCGCGAGCTCGGCGCTGTCCTTCCGGTTCGACCTTCGCTCGGTGCGTCCCGTGGACCGCGAGACGCTCGAGCCGGACGGTCTGTTCGCGCAAGCACCCCCCGTGGTGACCGGGCAGCCCGTCGCCCCCGCCGCGGCCGGCGCACCGCCGCCTCCTGCGCCGGCGACGAAGGCGCACGCGGGTGCTGCGCCGATGCCCGCGACGCCCGCGGCTCTGCTGCCGCCGTCGGACGCGTCGAGCGATCCGATCGGGACCTCGCACTTCGAGTCGGCCGAGGCGATGACGGTGCCGCACGGGACGTCGGCGATGGTGTCCATCCTCCAGACCCAGGCCGAGGGAGAGGTGGTCTACCTCTACGACCCGGAGAGCCCGCGCGGGAGCGCGCAGCTCGCGTTCAAGTCGCTGCGGCTGCGCAACCCGACCGACTCGCAGCTCGAGGCGGGGCCCGTCACCGTATTCGGCGAAGGGCGCCTCATCGGCGAGGGGCTGAGCGAGCCGATCCCGCCCAAGCAGCTCGCGTTCGTGCCGTTCGCGCTCGACCGGCAGGTGGCCGTCGACCGGAGCGAGACGGAGCACGACGAGGTCGCCGGCATCGCGGGGGCACAGCGCGGCGTCTTCACGACGCGCGTCCAGCACGTGCGGCGGACGACGCTCGTCGTGCACAACCGCCTCCCGGAGCGGACGGTCGTGTACGTCCGCCACACGGTCGCCCCGGGCTACCATGCGTCCAAGGCGCCGACGGATCCGGAGCACGCGGCGGGGGCAGACCTCTATCGCGTCGAGGTGGACGGCTTCGGCAAGCAGGAGGTCGTTCTCGAGGAGGCGGCGCCCGTGACGCGCGTCATCGACGTGCGCACGGCCGAAGGGATGCAGCTCGTGCGCGCGTTTCTCGCCACGTCGCGCGACGACGGGCTCAAGGGGCGTGTCGATCACGTGGCGGCGCTCGAGGATGCCGTCGCGGACGTGGATCAGCGCACGAGCGCCCTGCGCGCTGCCATCGGCGAGAAGACGCGACACGCCGAGGAGCTCCGCGCGCAGGTCGCGAGCCTCGCGAGCATGAAGGGCGTCCACGGCGGGGCTGCCCTCGCTGCGACGCTCCAGGCGAAGGAGAAGCAGCTCCGCGCCGAGATCGCCCGGGCGACCGCGGACGTCGCGGCGCTCGACGAGAAGCGCCTGCTCGCGAGCATCGAGCTCCGCGAAGGGGCCGACGAGCTCGCGGTCGAGGGGACGGCACCCGCGCCCCCGGCCCCGAGCGCCCCGGCGAGCGGGCTCGCGCGCGGTGAGTGACCGTCAGGGCGGCGGCTGCACGTCCCACGTGCGCGCGCACGCCGGATCATTCGCCGCATCGACGCCCGCGCAGCGAAGCGGGTCCACGACGGGCCCTAGCAGCAGGTACACCTCGCGTGACAGGTACGGCAGCTCGTCGTGCCAGCGCTCGTCGATCGCGCGCGACGTCTTGTCCGCCTCGTCGGCCATCCCCTTGGCCTGGAGCTCGACGAGGCGGCGGCCGATGGCCTCGTGCACTGCGGCCATCGACGGGTGCTCGGTGAACGCGTACGCGCGCTCGAGATAGCCGATCGCTGCCTGCGTCGCGCCCCCGCGCGTGAGGATCGTCGCCGCCGTGAGCGCGCGGTCCGCGTCCGCGCCGAGCTCCACCGCGCGGCCGATCGCCGCCGCGCCGTCGGTGCGCCACCGCTCGATCTCGGCGTGGTCGTGGAGGAACGACGGCGCGATGAACGCGATGAACGTCCCGTACTCCATCCACACCTTGCTGTCGTCCGGCCGGGCGCGCGTGCCGCGCTCCAGGTACGCGCGGGCGGCGCGCACGTCGGCCTCGGTACCCTGGAGCGGCCGATAGGCGAGCATCGTGTCGATGTACTTGTAGAGCGGCGCGTAGTCGGGCTCGAGCTCGAGGATCGCGTCGGCGAACCTGGGCGTCTCGAGGAACTCGCGGTGCTCGAGCCAGTGCGCGCCGTACTCGACGAGGAGGTCGGACCAGAGCAGGTCGACCGTGGCCGCGTCCCATCCGAGCGTCGCCGCGTGGAGCTCGGCCGGCGGGGGGAAGGCGAACACGTCCCCCGACTCCTTGGCCTCGTGCGCGGCGCTCGCGAGCCGGGGCTGAAGACCGGCGACGCCGGCGACGCTGCCTGCGAGGAGCAGCCCGGCGACGACGGAGCCGCGCGTCACTCGACCTCCGAGTCGATGTACATCCCGGGATCGAGCACGGGCCCCACGGGGTCGCCCTCGATCGCGTGGCCGGTCAGCTCGAAGGTGCTCGTGATGCCGTCGCCGTCGAGGTCTCCGTGCGCCTGCGCGCGGAACGAGCTCGCGGGCGCGCCGAGGGTGCTGTCGAAGGAGAACGCGAAGCAGTGGGGCGCGTCGGGCGGCGCGGGCGCGAAGTCGAGCGCACGCCACGTCGGAGCATCCCACGTCCCCGGCGGATCCACGTCGCACTTGCCGCGCGGGACCGCCGGTGGCGTGAGAGGGGCAGCCGGCGGGAACGCCTGCGTGACGGGGTGGCCCTTCGCGTACTCCACGGCCGCTGCGCCGATGCGCTGCAGGCCGTCGACCGGCTCGACGAGCCGCGACGCGTGGATCTCGCGCGAGAACGTGGGGACGGCGACCGCCAGGATCGACCCGCCCAGCGCGAATGCGATCGCGAGCTCGAGCGGCGTGAAGCGGCCCATGCGCATGCGACCGCGACTCGACGAGGGGCGAGACATCGCCTCCCGTGTGTAGCACTCCTTCCGCGCTATAAGGGGCGGGATGGGCATCGAGGGCGCGGCGATCGTGGGCGCCGGCGGCTTCCTGGGCGCGCACCTCGTCCGCGGCTTCGAGGCGCGGGGAGCGCGCGTCCTGCCCGTCGTGCGCGCGGTCGACGATCGCTCGCCCGCCGACGCGCGGTCGCTCGAGGCGCTCGTCGCCAATCCGGCGGACCTCCGGGGGCTCGGCGTCGTCGTGCACGCGGCGACCGTGCGCTCGGGGACTGGCGCCGATCCCGCCGTCCTCCGCGCGGCGAACCTCGACGTCACCGAGCGCGCGCTCCGTGCGGCCGCCGCGGCGGGCGTGCCGCGCTTCGTCCTCCTCAGCACGGTCGTCGTCTACGGCTATCCGGCGCGCCTGCCGGTCACCGAGGAGCACCCGTACGGGCCGCGGACGGCGTATGCCGCCTCGCGCGTCGAGCTCGAGATGCGCGCGCGAAGGACGGCGCGGGATCTCGGCATCGACCTCGTGACCGTGCGCCCGACGCGCGTCTACGGCCCGGGCGATCGCGACGGTTTTCTCGACCGGCTCGCGGGCGTCATCCGCGCGGGCGTGTACCGCGTCGTCGGCGGTGGCGACAACGTGCTGCACCACACGCACGTCGACGACGTCGTCGAGGGGGTCTGGCTCGCCGCCTCGCGCGACGAAGCGCGGGGAGACCACTTCATCCTCGCCGGTCCCGAGACGACCACGCTGGCCGAGCTCTCCGAGCGCGTCGCCGCCGCGGTCGGCCGCCCCCTCCCGCGCCGCCGCATTCCTTCCGGGCTCGTGCGCGCGATCGCGACGGTGGTCGACGTGGCGGCCAACCGGGGCATCGCGTTCACGGCGAGCGGCCCTCCGCTCTACCACGCCAAGCTCGACGAGCTCACCCTGCCGCTCTGCTTCGACGTCGCCAAGGCGCGCCGCCGCCTGGGCTTCGCCCCGCGCGTCGGGTACGAGGAGGGGGTCGCGCGCACGCTTCGCGGGGACTGGCCGGCGCTCGCGCGCGCGGGGACGTCGTGACGGTGCGGCCGCGCCTCGTGCGCTTCCTCCGCTGGGCGCTCGCCCTCGGCGCGCTGGCGTTCGTCGTCTGGGTCGTGCCGGTCCGCGACCAGTGCTGGGACGCACGCTCCCCCCGGTCGACGCACGTCGCGGTGACCCACGTGGTCGCCGGCTGCACGCTCCACCTCCGGACCGGCGAGGTCACCATCCCCGAGGCCGAGTGCAGCCAGCTCCGGTGCGAGCCCGGGCTGGCCACGACGGTGGAGCACGCCCGCGTGGGCGCGCTCGCGGCGCTTCTCGCCGTGTACTTGCTGGGGATGTTCGTGTGGGCGGCGCGCTGGCGGGCGCTCCTCGCCTTCGCCGGTATCGAGATGAGCATCCTCGAGGTGTGGCGGGTCTCGATCGAGGCGCAGGCGGGCGGCATCCTCCTTCCAGGCGGCATCGGCGGCGACGCGCTCCGCATCGCATCCGTGGCGTCGCGCCCCACGCGGGCCGGCGAGACGCGCGCTCCGGTGGCCATCGTCGTCGCGTCGGTCCTGCTCGACCGCGTCGTCGGGCTCGCCGTCCTCTCGGCGCTCGCGGCCGCCCTCGGCTTCGCGTGGGGTGGTCTGCGCGACGCCACGCTCGCGTTCGTGCTCGCCGCCATCCCGGTCGGCGCGTTCGCCGGCATCGCCCTCCTCCGGCTCGGCCCCGTCGAGCGCATCCGTTGGCTCACCCGCGGCCGGGTCGGCGAGGTCGTCGGCCCGGTGCTCCAGTACGTGCGCGACCCGCGCGCCCCGGGGGCCATCGCGCGTGCGGTCGCGCTCAGCGTCCTGGTCGCCGCGATCCAGTTCGCGACCATCCGCGGCATCATCGGCGCGCTCGGGTCGGCGCCGTCGTCCGAGAAGTGGGTCTACGTCGGCAGTGCGATGTCGTTCATCGTCGCGGCCGTTCCGGCTCTGCCGGGCGGATGGGGCACGTCCGACGCCTCGTGGGTGTTCTTCCTCGGGAAGGCCGGGCTCGCGGCGGGCGCGGCGCTGGCCGTTTGTCTGATGTACCGTCTCTTCTGGTACTTTTCGGGGATGCTCGGCGCGCTCCTCCACCTCTTCCGCCCGCGTACCGCGGCCGTCCCCGCCGCCGCCGATCCCGCAGGCCAGCCCCCCTCATGAACGTCTCGATCGTCGTCCCTGCCTACAACGAGGGGCGCACCATCCGCCGCCTCCTCTCGTCCCTGCTCGAGCAGGAGACCCGTCGCGCGCGCGTCGTCGAGATCATCGTGGTGGCGAGCGGCTGCACCGACGATACGGCCGACGTGGCGCGCGAGTTCGGCCGCGGCCGGCCGGGGATGCACGTCCACGTGCAGGAGCGCCGCGAGGGCAAGGTCGCCGCCATCAACGCGTACTTCAAGGCACGCGACCCGCGCGCCGACGTGACGGTCGTGTGCAGCGCCGACATTCTTCCCGCGCGCGACGTCGTCGAGAAGCTCGTGGCGCACCTGGCCGAGCATCCCGAGGTGGGGATGGTGGGGGGGCGGCCGGTGCCCGACAACGACCCGGGCCGGTTCGTCGGCCAGATGGTGCGGCTGCTCTGGGAGCTCCACCACCGCGTCTCGCTCGAGGTCCCGAAGATGGGCGAGATCGTCGCCTTCCGGTCGCACCTGGTCGAGTACGTGAGCGAGCTCTCGGTCGTCGACGAGGCGTCGATCGAGGACATCATCCGCGCGAAGGGCTATCGCCTCGGCTACGTCGGCGACGCGCTCGTCACCAACCACGGCCCCGAGTCGATCGGCGAGTACTTCGAGCAGCGGCGACGCATCGCGCGTGGGCACTACTGGCTCGAGTTCGCGTTCGGGTACGAGGTGGCGACCCTCGACCGGGGGCTCCTCGTCCGCGCGGCCTCCGAGACGGCGCGCGGTGCGGGCGCGAAGGGGAAGGTCGCTCTCGCTGCGGCCATCGCGACCGAGATCGCGGCGCGCGCCGTCGGCTTCTGGGACGCGCGCGTCGTCGGTGGCAAGCACCGCACCTGGGAGGTGCTCGCTTCCACCAAGTCGCTCGGGGTCGACGCGAACGCCGGGCCGCGGGAGCGCCCGCACCGCGTGTCCGCGCGTCCCGAGCCGTTCGAGGACGGCCTTCCCGCCAGGCAGGACCACCGGTGATCACGTGAGCAAGCGGCTGCCACTCCTCGCGCGCCTGGCGGGCTACCGCGTCGCCCACGCGACGGGCGCGGCCCCGCGCCAGCTCCCGGTGAACCTCACGGTCTCGGTCACGTACTCGTGCCCGTCGCGGTGCGCGACGTGCGACATCTGGCAGAAGAAGGTCGACGACCTCTCGGTCGACGAGTACGGCCGCCTCTTCCCCACGCTCGAGAAGGTCCCCGTGTGGGTCACGGTGTCGGGCGGCGACCAGTTCGTCCGTCGCGACCTCGACGAGATCGTCCGCCTCATCAAGACGCAGATCGAGCCGGGCATCGTGAACATCCCGATGAACGGCGTCATCACCGAGCGCATCTTCGACCTCCTCCCGAAGATCGCGCACCACACGGTCGGGGCGCAGCTCGTCCTCAACCTCTCCGTCGACGAGATCGGCGAGGCGCACGACCGCATTCGCGGCGCCGACCGAAACTTCGAGAAGCTCCAGCAGGTCGCGGGCCTCATCCACGACCTGAAGAAGACCTACCCGCACGTCGTGCTCGGCGTTCACACGGTCATCTCGAAGCTCAACGTCGACCGCATCCCGGACATCGAGCGCGAGGCCCGCACCATCTTCCGGCCCGACTCGTACATCGCCGAGGTGGCCGAGAACCGCGTCGAGCTCAAGACGATGGACAAGGACATCACCCCCTCGGTCGCCGACTTCCGCCGCGCGACGGCGCACCTGCGCAACGTCATCCGCGCGAACCGCTCGTCGCACCCGGTCGCCCGCCTCGTCGAGTCTCTGCGCCTCGAGTACTACGAGCTCGCCGCGCGCATCCTGGAGGAGAAGCGCCAGGTCATCGAGTGCTACGCGGGGATCGCGAGCGCGCACCTCGCGCCGGACGGGCACCTCTGGGGGTGCTGCATTCGCGCGGAGAGCATGGGAAACGTCCGCGACCACGGGTACGACTTCCGCGTCGTGTGGAACGGCGCGGTCGCCGACGAGTTCCGGCGCAGCGTGAAGGCGCACGAGTGCGCGTGCCCGCTTGCGAACGCGAGCTACACGAACCTCCTGCTCGACGCGCCGTCGCTCGCGCGCGTGTCGGCCCACCTCGTGGGGATCGACGGGTGAGGGCCCCCACGGCGCGGGCGCTCGCGGCGATGCACGGCTTCGTGGAACGCGTCGCGGCGTCGTACGAAGCCGGCTCGATGCTCTTCGACTCGGCGCTCCTCGGGAACGGCCCGCAGACGGTGGCGCCCGACGGAGAGCTTCCCGAGCAGCCGGTGGACGTCGTCGTCTCGCTCGCCGCCCCGGAACGGGTCACCGGCTGGCAGGAGTACCTGCCGAGGCTCGCGCGCCTCGCACGCAAGGCGCTGATCGTCGTCGCACGCAACGCCGAGCGCCCCGGGCAGGGCTCGTCGCCGGAGGGCACCGAGCTCGCCGGCGTGCTCTGGGCGGCAGGTCGCGTCCGCGAGCACGCGTACCTCGCCGCGCCTCGCATGCTGGCCCCCGCCGACGTCGTACACGCGCCCGCCGGGCGTCTCGTGCGCCGCTCCGCGCCGTTCCACGCGTTCGTCGTCGACACCCGCCCCCGCTCGCGGCAGGCGCGGCGTCGTCTGCGCGTGGCCGACGGGACGCACGGCGGCGCGTGAACCGAAGCAGATCGTGCGCGCGGGCGGGCTGAGCTTCCCGCCTGCTCGTCATCCTGCGCGCTTCTCGACGACGTATCCGTGCAGGTGCCCGAAGAACCGGGCGACGGGCACGGGCGCGCGGTCGAAGACGGGGTGCAGCTGGATGGCGCGCATGTTGTCGGCGAACCCGGGCTGACCCTCGAAGTAGGGGTAGCGCTCCACGTCGAAGACGAAACGCGCAGGCTCCCCGTCGCCGTTGGAGCGTCGGCCGGCGATGGCTCGCGCGCGCCGCACGAGGTCGCCCGCGAGGTTCTGCCTGGCAGGTAGGAGGAAGTCCGGCCACCACGGGCAGTCGAGGTAGTCGTGCGCGACGATGCGGCCGTGGCGCGCGAGCTCCGGCTCGATTGCCGACGGCCTCGTGCACTCGGCGTCGAACAGCTCCGTCGCGTCTTCGCGGCGCAGCGCGCGCTGCACCCTTCGCAGGTACGTACCGTAGGAGACGGGGTTGGATACGACGACGAAGAACCGGTGCGCGTCGGCACGCAGGAGGCGTGCGAGGTACCCGCGCCAGTCCTCGACGTACGGCAGGGCGTTGTAGCTCACCAGGACGTCCCAGGACCCCGCAGGGATCTCTTCGGCCGCGAGCTTCTGCGTCGTCAGGCGGTCGGCCACTCCCTGGTTTGCGTAGAGGCGGCGCACGCGCGCGAGCGCCTCGTCGTCCGGCAGGCATACGGTGACCTCGACGCCCTGGTGCGCGAGGCCCAGCAGGTGCAGCCCCGGGATCCCGGCCATGCCGTCGATCGGCCCCTCGGCGGCGCGAACGATCGGGACGTCCCGTATCCAGCGGCCGAACAGGCGATAGATCGCGACGCGCTCGTAGGCAGTGCCCAGGCCGAGATCCGTGGTTGCGGGAGGGGGAGCGGTCGTCGTCACGAGCAAGACCTCGTCGTTCAGGTGGGCGCGCACGCGAACAGGAACTCCAGCGCGAAGAGGGAAGGCACCCGCTCGTGCAGTCGTGGGGCAGTGACGGCGCGAGCCATCCACGAGGCCGCCCGGAAACGCGCGTCGCTCAGCCGGTCGGGAAAGAAGAAGCGCCGTTCGACGGGACGGAGCCGGCCGTCGGCCAGGAAACGCTCCAGGACGGGGAGCGAAAAGAACCTCAGGTGCTCGGAGAACGGTGCGCTTGCGAGGTGCGCCTTGTCCATGACGTCGAGGTGTCGTCCGGAGAGGAAGGCCACACGGTTGAACAGGTTGAGACCGTTGGGCACCGCGACGACCACGCGCCCCCCAGGGGCGACCGCGCGCCGGAGCTCGTCGCGCAGCACGTCGGGTGCGAACAGGTGCTCGAGCACGTCCAAGCAGAGGACGAGGTCGAAGGCGTGGTCCTCGATCGGCAGGGCGCCGCCGTCGACGTCGGCGCGGACCGCGTCGACCCCCCGTCGCCGCGCCTGGGCCACGGCCTCCTCGGAGAGGTCCACGCCGAGGGGGCGGACTCCGAGCGAGGCGAGCTCGCCGAGGAGCCGCCCGTCCCCGCACCCCACGTCGAGCACGCGTGCGCCGCGCGGCGCGGACGACGCGAGGGTGCGCACGAGTCGCGTCTTCCACCGCTCGTACGGGTTGTCCGCCCAGGCACCGTCGCGCCAGTAGCGCTCGTAGTACGCGCCGACGGCGCCTTCCGGGGGCACGGCAGGGGAGCCTACCATCGGCGTGACCTGCTGCGGCATCCCGGCAGCAGCTCTCTCATTGCGGCGCCGGGGCGAGCCCGAGAGAACGCGCCGTATCCTCGAGCCCCTCCACGTAGCCGATGTGCGGCTCGGTCCCCAGGAGCCGTCGCATCGTCTCGATGCGGTACGCCCTGTCGACCGAGATCGTCGCCAGCTTCTCGCGCGTGAGCGGCGGTTGCGCCCCCCGGAATGCGCCGAGCACGTCGAGCGCCTCGAACGCCCGCGCGGCGACACGCAGCACGGCCACGGGGGGGCCGACGGTGGGAAGGCGCACGCCGACCGCGCGCGCGATGAGGCGCACGAGATCGCCGACGCGGATGGGGTCGCGGTAGGTGCAGATGAAGCGGTGCCCGGCCGCCGCGCGCGACTCGGTCGCCCCGACGACGATGCGCGCCAGGTCGTCGATGTGAACGAGCTGGACCCGGGTCTTCCCCAAGCCGGGCACCACGAACGTCCGCCGCGCGACGAGACGCATCATGCGGTCGATCATCCCGCTCGTGTCGCCGGGCCCGTAGGTGATCGAGGGCTGCACGATCGTGAACGGGACGCCGCTGGTGGAGACGAGCTCCTCGGTCGCGACCTTGCTTCGTCCGTACGGGCCCAGAGGGGCGAACGGGAACGACTCGTCGATGGGGAGGCGCGCAGGCGGCGGCCAGCCGTACACCGCGATCGACGACACGTGGGTGAGGAAGGCGCCCGTCCGCGCCGCGCGACGAAGCACCCGCCCCGTGAGCTCGAGGTTGACCCGGCCGTAGTCGGCGTCCGCG
Source organism: Polyangiaceae bacterium (assembly GCA_036490515.1). GTDB lineage: Bacteria > Myxococcota_A > Polyangia > Polyangiales > Polyangiaceae > Palsa-1150. Next base: position 145,990 of record DASXDU010000036.1, on the reverse strand, counting down.
ACGCCATGGCGGTGACGCAGCGCGGCCGCGTGGACGACCGCGTCCACTGGTTCCGCCCCGTCGATCCACCCGTCGAGAGCCTCCCAGCGGAGACCGGGCAGGGGAGCGGGCGCGCGGTCGCGGTGGAGCGCGATCACCTCGTGGCCGCGCCGCGCCGCTTCCCGCGCCGCTGCGCCCCCGATGAAGCCCGTGGCCCCCGTGACCGCGATCCTCATGCGTCCATCGCTCTCCGTCAGAATCGCTGGCCGTTGGGCTCGACCGCGTCGGGCGCAGGCTCGGGGGGAACCGAGAGCGTCGGTACACCGCCCATCCGCTCGACGAGGCTCGCCGCACGATCGCGCAGCTCTTCGGGAGGCGGCTTCGGCAGGTGGAGCGGCCGCGACGCCGGTGGGATGACGGGGAGGGTCGACTCGAAGAGCACCCACTCGCCCGCCGTCTGGACGTACTTGCCCTCGGGCGCGAGCACGATCTGCGCGAGCGCCGCCACGTCGGCCGAGGAGGTGCGCACCAGCACGTACCGAAAGCTCTTGAAGTCGTGCGCCGGGCGGAAGGCCCACGAGTCGAAGCCGAGCCGGATGAGCGACTCGTTCCACTGGTATCTCCTGGGGATGACGACCGGGGAGATGGGCGAGTCGGTGAAGGCGTAGTCGAGCCGCCCGCCTCGGGTCGCGAGCACGCGCCCCCCGGATGGGCCCATCGAGAAGGTTCGCGACGGATCGCCGGGGCCGAGATCGAGCTCGGCGATCGCACTGCCGGGCTCGATGAGTGGCATCAGCTGCTCCAGCGTTTGGTAGGCCCGTCCCGAGTCCGCGAAGGACGGCCAGGCGACCAGCAGCGTGGCGACGGGCAGGAGCATCGCGATGACGCGCGCGATGCGTGCGGGGCGAACCCAGAGGTCTCTTGGCGCGGCGCTGACGACGAACGCGGCGAACGCCGGTGGAAACCAGCGCTGGTAGACGAGCGTCGCTCCGCTGAGCGTGAGCGGAAAGGCGAGGTATGCGGCGAAGAGCCCAGCCGAGAAGCACCCCCATCGGTGGCGGACGACCCACCGCTGCAGACGTACGAACCGGGACGACGGTGGCTGCGGCTCCGGGGCCACGCCGGCCTTCGCCGCGCGCCGCTCGCGCGTCCGCAGCCACAGGAACGAGCCGACGGCGCCGGCGCAGAGCGCGAGCATGGAGAGCTGCACGAGTGGATCGCTCGCCGGCAGAACGATGAAGGGTATGCGCTCGAGCTTGTGAAGGAGCGGGTGCCAGAAGCGAGGCATCGCGGCGACGGCCGGCGAGAGGAGATGTCGCTGCCAGGCGATGTGCCCCAGCGTGATGGCCCCCGCCGCGGCGAAGGGTGCGAGGCGCGCGGAGGTCTTCTTCCACGAGAGCGGGTACGCGAGCGCGAAGAGGAGGGCTGCGCCCGCGTAGACGAACATCATCGCCTCGTGCGCCAGGAAGAGAAGCGGAAGCGCGCCCAGCGCCGCGGCGCCACCGCGCGACGTCGGCCGCTCCGCGTACCGGTCGAGCAGGGGGAGTGTCGCGAGCAGCGCGGCCAGGCCGAGCAGGTTCGCAATGAGGCCCCAGTTGAAGAGCCATCCGACGCTCATCGGAGCGACCAGCAGGGCGGCGATGGGGTTCGCCCCGACGTGCCGCGCGAACCGGGCCGCGCATACGGGCACGGCGACCACCGCCCCGGCCACCACGAGCTTGACCGCCCAGCGCGACCCGAAGGGGTACGCGAGCGCCCATCCGACGAGGTGGAAGAGCTGGTTGGGCGCGCCGATGTTGTGGACGTAGAGGCCCTCGGGAAAGAGGCGCCGATCGTAGAAGTTGCGGAGGATGGCGATGGCCGCCTCGTGGTACGGGAGGTCGGTCATCGGCGGATAGAACGCCACGAGCACCGGCGCCGCGAGCATGAGGCCCGCAACCCATGGGGCGAGGTTCTCGGCCCTCCTCTTCCAGTCGTTTTCGGTCACGTTCCTGCGCCAGGATACATAAAAAAAGCCGGACCCCCGAAAGGGGCCCGGCTTCGTGGATCACGAGGGGAAAAACGGCCCGTGCTCACTCCTCCGGGTTTACCTCCATCATGTTCGGCGCGATGTTCAGCGCGAAGCTCGAGTTGATGGAGCCAGTGATGGAGAAGGTCGAGAGCGTACCATCTCCGTTGAGGTCACCGTTGGCGGTGCCGGTGAACGAGTCGCCGGCGTTGCCGCTCGTGCCCGTCGACGTGAAGCTGTAGGAGTAATACTGCGGCGCATCCATCGTGAACTTGAGGCACGCGAAGCCCGACGGCATGTGGGTCGTGTCGCCGCTGCCCTTGTTCCAGTCGGCCGGCGTGGACTGGTATTTCGCACCCTTGACGTTGGTCGTCGCCGGAACGGGATTTCCGGGGTCGCTTGCGCACAGCGCGCGCGAGAGGGACGCGGAGGTGCCCGCGGCGAGCACGGTGGCTTGCATGTGCTCGCCCTCGTACTCCGCCGCCTGATCTTTCGCGACCTGGCCGAGCGAGTTGCGCGCCTCGGCGGTCTTCGCGTTCGCCAGGTACTTGCGGACGCCGTAGATGGCCAAGACGGCCAGGATGCCGACGATCGCGACGACGATCATCAGCTCGATCAACGTGAACCCTCTTGCTCTCTTCAACCTTCGGACCATGGGTCGTTCTCCTCGTCTTTCCTTCACTCGTATGCGAAATCCGTCACTGTCCGGCGCTGTCGACGTAGACCTGGTTCGTCCAGGAGATGGCGTAGACATGCGTATCCGGTGCCTGGCCGTCGCCGTCTAGGTCGCACGTGGCGCCGATCTCGTACCAGTCCGTCGTCGACGGGTTGGGCACCTGCAGCTTCGTCCCATCCACCGTGATGGTGGGGTCGCTGGGCGCCGTGTTCGCGGGGCCACCCGTGGTCGCGTAGCCGAACATCACCGGCCCGTCGGGGTGCAGCGGGAGCATCGACCAGTCCATGTTCGGCTGGCAGTTCGTGCAGGTCGCGCCCCACGCGGTCACCTGGCGGGCGTTCCACACGCCCGACGCGGGCGTCGGGTAGAAGGGGCCGTTCACGACCGACGTGGAGATGTTCGCGTACTGCATCGTCTCCGAGTGGTAGCCCTCCTGGGCGGCGCGGATGTTCTGGACCATGTTCGTCGCTTCGGAGACGTGGGAGTTCGTGACCAGCTTGCGGTACCCGACGATCGCCAGCGTCGCGAGCACGCCGATGATGACGACCACAATCATCATCTCGATAAGGGTGAAGCCGCGTGCCCGCTCCAACTTCACGAGGCGGCCCTTCTGCAGCGCTCGTGCCACGGGCGCCATCCCTTCGGTCCAGAACGCCAAGACCCGCACGATCGCGAGTATCTCACGGCGCCGGGGCGTTCCAGCAAACGACTGACTGACAATTTTCGTCACTGGTGGGTCAGGCGAACTGACGCAATTGGGGAGGGATACCTGGTCGTACACCCGGGCACGCGCGCCCGCGCCCGCGCCCGCGCCCGAGAGGCCGCGGCGCCTACCCCCGCGGCTCCGGCGGGCTCTCGCTGGGCGTCTCGCTCTCCACCGGTTCCTCACCGGGCTCGCCGAGCGCGTGCTTCTGGAGCCGGTAGCGCAGGCTGCGGAACGTGACGCCCAGGAGCTTCGCCGCCTGCGTCCGCACGCCGCCGGAGCGCTCGAGGGCCTGGAGGAGCAGCCGCCGCTCGACCTCGCCCAGCACCTCGTCGAGGTTGCACCCCTCCTCCGGCAGGCCCACGAGGGCAGGCGTTGGCTGGGCCGCCGCGCCCGAGACCTCCCTCGGAAGATCGCCCAGGCCGAGCGTGTGGCCGGTGGCCAGTGCGACGCCGCGCTCGACGGCGTTCTCGAGCTCGCGCACGTTGCCGGGGAACGAGTAGGCCTCGAGGGCACGCAGCGCGTCGGGGGCCATGGCGCGGACGTCTTTGTTCATCTCGGCCGCAGTGCGCTTGAGGAAGTGCTCGGCCAGGGGGCGAACGTCCTCGCGGCGCTCGCGCAGCGGAGGCACCTCGATGCGGATGACGTTGAGCCGGTAGTAGAGGTCCTGCCGGAAGCGGCCCGTGCGCACGTCCTCCTCGACGTTGCGATTGGTCGCCGCCAGGATTCGCACGTCGACGGAGACCTCGGCGCTCGCGCCCACGCTGCGCACCTTGCGCTCCTGGAGCACGCGCAGGAGCTTCACCTGGAGCGCGGCCGGAAGATCCCCGATCTCGTCGAGGAGCACCGTTCCCCCGTCCGCCTCGCGGAAGATGCCCGCGCGCGACGCCACGGCGCCCGTGAACGCGCCCTTCTCGTGGCCGAAGAGCTCCGCCTCCATGAGCGTCTCGGGGATGGCGCCGCAGTTGACGACGAGGAAGGGTGCCTCGCGCCGGTCGCTCGCCTCGTGGAGCGCGCGCGCGATGCGCTCCTTGCCCGTCCCGCTCTCGCCGGTCACGAGCACCGTGGCCCGCGCGTTGGCCACGCGATGCACGAGCTCGAGGATGCGGCGCATCGGCTCCGAGCTCCCGAGGAGCTCGCGCCCGCGCTCGCGGACGAGCTGCGCGCGGAGTCGCTCGTTCTCCGAGACGATGGCACGCTTCTCGAGGGCCTTCTGGACGAGCGCGCGGAGCTCGGTCGTGGCGAACGGCTTGGTGACGAAGTCGTACGCGCCGCCGCGCATCGCCTCGATGGCGGTGTCGACGTCGCCGTGAGCCGTCATCACGATCACCTCGGTGCGCGCCGTCCGCTGCTTCACGAGGGCGAGCAGGTCCATCCCGTTGCCGTCGGGCATCAGGAGATCCGTCAGGACGACCGCGTACGGCTCGGGGGCGTTCAGCACGGCATCGCGCGCCTTGGTGAACCCGGGGGCGAGCGTGACGTCGAGGCCCTCGCGGCGGAACAGGATCGCGAGCATGTCGCGCAGGCCCGGCTCGTCGTCGACGACGAGAATCCGAGCCTGCGGCGCAGCCATGCGCCTCCAGTTTACTCGAGCTTCGCGACGGCCGGCTTCGTCTCGCCCGCGCCCACGCGCACGGAGATCGTCTTCGACAGCCCCTGGTCGGAGTTGACGAACTTCACCGTGTGCGCGCCGGGCTTCACCGAGACGTGCACCTTGGGGGTGCTGCCGAGCGAGCGCCCGTCGAGGAAGCACGTCGAGGGCGGGATCGAGTTGATGTTGAGGAACGCCTCGCTGCTCGTCTCGTCCCCGCCGTTGTCCCTCGGCGCGGGCGCCGCCGGAGCGGGCGCGGGGGCTGGGGCCGCCGGCGAGGGCGAGTAGACCGGCGCGGACACGGCGGCGGTCTTCGGATCGAGCGTGACGGTGTAGCTCTTCTCGGCCTGACCGTCGTCGAACGCGATCGACTGGTTGTAGTCGGTGTAGCCCGTCTTGGTCGCCTGCAGCGCCCAGGACTTGGCCGTGTCGATGTCGACCGAGATGGGGAGCATCGGCAGCTCGCGGCGATCGCTGCCGCTGACGAGGTAGACGCGGGCGCCCGGGGTTCCGAGCGAGATCGTCGCCTTGCCCTTGAGCACCTTCAGCTGGATGTTGCCGAGGTCCTCGATGCTGTCCTTCGTCACGGTCACGTGCTTCTCGAGCGGCTGGTAGCGCTCGGAGCCGGCGATCTTGATCGTGTGGTCGCCCGGCGTGAGATCGCGGATCTCCTGCGGAAGCGGCCCGATCTCCTTGTCGTCGACGTAGAGCTTCACGCCGGCCTGCGAGCCGCTCGCCTTGATGCCGGCGACCTTCGTCGCGGAGCTCAGCGCGAAGGTGGCGTTGACGTCCTTGCCCGACTCGACGTTCACCGACTGCGAAGGCGGCGTGTCGTACCCCTCGGCCAGGACCTTCACTTCGTGCGACCCGGCGCTCACCTGGTCGACGATGCAGGGCGCCGTCTCGCACGGCGTCTTCCTGCCGTCGACGAAGATGTCGACGCGGTTGATGCTTCCCGAGCCCGACTTGGCGTTGGCGTCGTTCACGTTGACCGCGATGCGCCCCGTGTGCGGCATGAGCAGGAACACCGCGACGCCCACGGCTGCGATGCCCACCAGGCCGAGCGCCACCCAGAGGCCCGTGCGGCTTTGCTGCGGGCGCACCAGCGCCGTGGCTTCCATGGCGCGCGGCGGCGGCTGGTACTCCGGGACCGACAGCGGGCGTCCCATGGGCACCGGCATCGGCGCGGGAAGCGGCGCGGGCGGCAGGACCCCCATCAGCGGGTTGCGCATCGACGCGGGCGGAGGTGCCGCCGACGGCGACGTCATGAAGGGGTTCGGCCCCATGCCCTGCTGCGTCTGCGGAGGCGGCGGGATGGGGTTGATCGTCGGAGGCGGCGGGAAGGACGCCGGCCCGCCCGAGGCGCGGGCGAACGCGTTCGACGCGGGCGGCGGCGGAGGGGGCGTGGGCCGCGGGGCCGGCTGCGACATGGACGGAGGGGGCGGAGGAGCCTGCATCGGGGCGGTGAGCCCGAGGAGCGTCGCCTTGTTCTTCGCGAGCGACGGCGGTGGGGGGGTGCCGGCGGCGGGGATCGGGGCGGCGTTCTTCGCGACCGGGGGACCGTCGTCGGCCTTGTCGAAGATGTGGGTTGCCTCGTCCTCGTCGTCCCAGTCCATGTCGACCACGGGCGTCGGGTTGGGCGCCGTGGCCGCGGCGCTCATGTTCGCGCTGATCGGCGCGGCGGCGGGCGGGGGCCCGTGCGACGAGACGCGGGACGGGGGAGGCGGGGCCGCGGAGCTCCGCGGCGGGGGGGCGACGACGGGGGGCAGGCTCGCGCGGCCGGGCGGGGGAGGGGGTGTGCGTGACCCGGGACCCATACCCGGGGGCGGTACCGGGGCGCCGCCGCCCGCACTGGGCATGGTCGAGGGAGCGGTGACCCCCAGGAGCGTGCGCTTCATCGGGTCGCCCCCGAGGCGGCCGGGCGGAGGCGGCGGCGTGGCGCGCGAGCTCGGCGGGGGAGGAGCGGGGCGCGCCGACGCACCCTTCTTGCCCAAACCCTCGAAAATATCGAGGTCCGAGCTGCTCTTGTCGTTATGCGTTGCCATGTTGCCCATCTCCCGCACCTGCCGCGCGCTGCTGCTGTTCACGTTACCATGACCAGAACCTACGGACCCCTGACCGGGGGCGTCCGGGAACGCGCGCCGCATGTATTGCGCGATTTGCTCGCGCGAAGCTAGCCCCAGGCCTGCTGCGACGTGATTGAGATCCCGGTAGATGTCCTTGGCGGCACGGTAGCGCTCGTCTGGGTCCTTTGCGAGACACTTTAGGACCACCTGGTCGAGGGCCGCCGGGACCTCCGGGTTGTACCGGCTGGGGGGCTCGACGCGCAGGCTCCGCACCTTCTCGATGACCAGGAGCTCGTTCTGGGCGTTGAAGAGGCGCTGCAGGGTGAGCAGCTCCCACATGCAGATGCCCATGGAGAAGAGGTCGGCCCGCGCGTCGACCTCGACGCCCTTGACCTGCTCGGGGCTCATGTATCCGAACTTGCCCTTGATGCTGCCGACCTGGGTCCGCGACAGCTTGCCGGCGGCCTTCGCGATGCCGAAGTCGATGAGCTTCACGTCGCCGTCGAACGACACGACGATGTTCTGGGGGCTCACGTCGCGGTGCACGATCGAGACGGGCGCGCCCCCCTCGTCCTTGCGCGCGTGGGCGTAGGCGAGCCCCTCGGCGATGCGGCTGAAGACGTAGCAGACGAACCAGAGCGGCGGATGCTGGCCCTGCCGCGTGCAGCGATCGAGCAGCGCGCGGAGGTCTTTCCCCGCGACGTACTCGAAGGCGATGAACCAGTCGCCGCTCACGTGGCCGAAGTCGAGGCAGCGCGCGATGTACGGGTGCTCGAGGCGCGAGGCGATGCGCGCCTCGTCCTCGAACATCTTGATGAACTCCTCGTCCTCGGAGATCTCCGGCAGGATGCGCTTGAGCGCGACGAGCGTCCCGGTCGGCGTGTGACGTGCGAGGAAAACCTCGGCCATGCCGCCCATGCTGATGCGCTGGACGATCTCGTAGCGGCCGAAGGCCCTGGCCTGCATCACCGAGGCGATTGTACGCGAACTGAAGCCGCCGCGGGTGCGGCGGGCGTGGCGGACGACGACGACGAAGCGGCCGGCGCGGGCTTATAGAAGTAGCGAATGCGCTTGGCCTGGAGCGGGCGCCAGACCTCGACGGGGACGAGCGGCGTCGCGTCGAAGAAGGGGTGCGCGTCGGGCGCCTTCGCACGGACGAGGCGCACGGTGGGGGGTGGGGGAGCCGCGGCGAGCGGGTTGCCGCAGGCGTCGACCGATCCGCCCAGGAGGGCGCGGGCGCCGGTCGCGTCGGCGCCGCCCGACCCGGCCGTCCCGGCGCCGTTGCCCCCGACCAGCATTCGTCCGGTGCAGCCCAGGTGCTCGAGCAGGGCGTCCATGGCCGCGGCCGTCTGGGCGTCCGCCTTGACGCCCGCGGGGAGCTCCACCCACACGACCATCCCGTCCTCGTCCTGCACGCCGACCGCGGCGCGCGCCTGGGCCGCGGGCGCGGAGCTCGCGCCGTAGCCGCCGAGGAGACGGGTCGCGTCCTTCGTCGGAGCCGGGACGCCCACCGAGAAGACGCCGCTCGCCCACCAGAGCGAGAGGTCCCCCTTCGTGGCTCCCTCGAGCGCGAGCACGGTGGGTTCGGCGTCGGAGGCCCCGCCGGGCTTCACGGCCCGCGGGTCGACGCGAACGACGTGGAGCGCCAGCCCAGCGCGCTCGGGCGCGTGCACGGTCGTCGTCGCGAGCGCGTAAGGAAACCCGTGCTGCGGGAGCCCCCGCGTCCTCCAGACGCCCTCGCCCGGATCCGCGCCCGCGCCCGTGTCCGCGCCCGGCCCCAGGGGCGCTCCCGGCAGCACCGGCCGCGCCGTCAGGTAGAAGAAGTCCCGCGCTTCGCGGTGGATGTACCGCGGAAACAGCATGTGCCCCATGCCGCGGATCATGCGGCGCGAGCGGAAGACCCATCCTTCCATGTCCGGCACCTTGCCCTCGGCCTCCCAGTCGCTCTGCATCGGGCGGCCGAGCGGCGCGAGCTGGCCCTCCGGCGCGACGTCGTAAAACTCGAAGCCCGCGTGGCCGGGGTTCATGTCGAGGTGGATGCCGTAGGTGCAGCCGGCGGCGATCATCCCGGCGGCGAGGTCCTCGGCCGAGACGCTCGCGCTGTAGAAGTAGCCGGCGAAGTCGTCCTTCGTGAGACAGATGGCGCTGCGTGCGGAGTGGATCTGGTCGGGCCAGCCGGGCGGCGTCCCTCCCCACCAGTTGCGGCCCCACGGGTTGAACTTCCCGTGCTCGACGAGCGCGGTGAGGTTCTGGCGGAAGGCGATGACGTCGTCCGGGATGGCGGGCGAGTCGGGCCACGTCCCGAACGCGTTCGATCCGTCGCGGAGCTCTGCGACCGTCGCCGCGTAGGGCTTCGGCGGCAGGTACTGGATGCCGTTGGCCTGCATCCCGTACTCGCCGTGCTGCGCCTGGAAGCCGCCGTTGAACGCCGCCACCACGTGCTTCATCACCTCGGGCGTCCGCGGGATGAGGCCCGGCCCGTGCTCGCCGTTGCCCCCCTCGGGCTCCTGCGTGCCCGCCTCCATGTGGAGGACGATCTGGCGAGGGTCCCACAGGGTCACGTAGACGCGCACGTCCTGGCGATGGACGTCGGGGCGGAGGAACGTCGTCACGAACGCGGGCGCAGTGCCCGCCGGCGTGGGCGTGATGAAAGGGTCCTTGTCGAGCGCGATCCACTGCCCCTCGCCGGGCAGGGCAGGCGAGACCGGGCCCTGGATCGGCGCGGGCGGCCATCCCACCTCCGGGTCGACGTACGTCGGCACGGCGGGCGGGGCCCCGAGGCCCATCTCGTCGGCCACGTCCTTCGCCGTCGTCGCGCGGGCGAAGCGCGCGTTGTACCGGTCGAGCGCCGTGAAGGCGACGGCCTTCACCCACTGCATCCGGTCGTCACCGAACCAGGGCATCGCACGCACGCGGTCGACGGCCCAGGTGACGAGGTTGCCGGGGCGCGCCTTCTCGTCGGGGACGACGCGGACGAACGTCTCGCCCGCCACGGCCTTCGCGCCGCGCGGGTCGATGCGGATGGAATGGCCGTCGGCGCGCACGTCGAGGTCGCCGTCGTCCGTCCACGCGAGCGTGACGGCGCGGGCCACGGGGTCGAGCGCGAACGTGTCGTGGACGATGCCGGCGGCCTGGCCGGTCTGCTGGAGGTTCGTCAGCGCGAGCTGCAGGCGCTGCGTGCCGGTGAACGCCGTGTACGTGGAGGGCGCGCGGCCGTCGAGGTCGATGACGTGCACGCCCGTGGTGAGGCCGTCGGCGGCGGTCGTGTACGCGGCGACGTGACCGCGGAGCATGGGGCGCGACTCGTCGACGCCGCTCGTGGACGTGACGTCGTACGCGGAGCCCACGTCGAGGACGACGCCCTCGGGCGAGAGGCGCACGTCGACGAGATAGAGGTCGCTCGGCTCGCCGCTCTCGCGCGCGCGGACGAGGGCGCGGCCGCCCCCGGCGATGCTGCCCCAGACCGCGCGCGGACCGACGACCCACGTCACGTCGTCCGCGTCGCAGGCCATGCCGCGCGCGGTGAGCACGGCCGCGAGGGCCGCCTCGGGGCTGCGCGCGATGGGATCGACGTCCCGCCCGTGGCGGGCGGCGAGCACGCCGGCCATGAGGAGTACGAGAGGAACGGGTCGCGCCCAGGAACCCCACCACGCGCGGAGGCGAGAGCCTCCGTCGATGCGAGCCACCTCCCTCCAACGCTCCGTGGAATCCATCGAATCCCGTGCTGCTCCGGCCTCCGCGAGTAGCAGGGGGGAGCCGGCTGCGTCCAATCTCCGGCCGGCCTCGACCGGCCCGGAATTCGGTCCAGGTCGCGCCGTCGCCGGCCCGCCCGAGACCGACCACCCGGTGCGCGCCGCGGCAACCGAGTTGGCCGGCCGAGGCGCCCGAAGCACTGTTTTCTTCGAGGGACTGGAGGGGCCCGGAACGTGCTACGCAGTTTGCAGGATGGTCCGGGGTCTGCTCTCCGTCGGTGCGCTGCTGGGCGTGGTCGTCCTCGGCCTTGCGTGCGCGAGCCCGACCTTGCCGCTCCCGCCGCCGATGGTCCCCGACCAGTCGCCCGGCGTGGACCTCGACCACGTGAAGCTCTCCGCTCCGTGCGGCGGCGCCTCGCCGAACGCGGTGATCGTCATCGTGAACGAGAACGGCGCGGTGCCCGACGACGAGGCCGTGAGCGGCGCCGTCGTGACCACCTGCGGCTCGTGGGACGCGAGCGTCTTCGCGCACACCGGCGACGTGCTCGAGATCACGCAGGAGATCGGCACCGAGCGCAGCCAGCCGACGGACTACCAGGTCCAGTAGCGCGGCGTCGCTTCACCCCACGCGAACGATTTCGAGCTCCAGGCCCGCGGCTTCGGCCAGGCGTGCCAGGTCCTCCGGATCCGAGGTGAGTAGACGGTCCGTGTGCGCGGCGAGGAGCACGAGCGCCGCGTCGACGACGTCCGTCGTGCGCGTTTTTCCGAGCAACACGCCGGCACGCTTGCCGAGGTCGGCGTCGAGCGGAACGACGGTCAGGCCGGGAAGGAGGCGCGCCAGCCGGGCTTGCCGGCCGGCACCCCCTCGCCACGCCTGGCCGACGATCCCTCCGTGCGTCAGCGGGACGCGCCCGGCGGCGAGCTCGTTCTTGAGCAGGGCCATCGCCTCGCGATCGCCCTTTTCGATCGCGAGCAACGCCCCCGCGTCCAGCACGAGCGTCATCGGCGACGACCGCCACGTCGCCTGGGCGCCGCCGGGTTGGTGTGGAGCGCCCGAGCGCGCGTGCGGTGCACGGCCGATCGCATCTCTTCGGCCCGGATGACACCGTGCTCCTTCTCGTACGCGGCGACGAACGCACCGAGCGCCTCGACCCGTCGTTCCTGTTCGGCCTTCGCTCGCAGTGCCTCGTTCACCCATGCGCTCACGCTCTCGAATCGGCCGCGAGCGACCGCTTGCTCCGCAGCCGCGACGAGGTCTGCGTCGACCGACGCGGACAGGCGAAGCTTGGTGGTCATACGAAGAGCCTAACGCCATGCCACGATCCTGCCACGGGGACCTGTTGACCGGCGTCGTCGCCGAGGCCCGCGCCCAGGCTCGGCTCCTTCCGCGCCGCGCCCGCGCCCGCGCCCGCTACTGCCAGCGGGGCTCGCCGCTGCTCGTGCCGATCACCTTGAGCGACACGCGGCGGTCGGGCGCCTTCGTCACGGCGGGCATCTCGCCCTCGTCCTGGAGCTCGCCGACGAGGTCCCAGTCGCTCGCCTGCGTGATCGTCACGCGGCGCATCTCTCCCGCGCTCGTCTCGCCGCCCGACAGGTACACGCTGCCGTCGATGTCGGGCGCCTGGCCCGCGTGGCGGCCCTTCATCACGAGCTCGTGCTCCTCGCTCGGGCCCTCCACCAGCACGTCCATCGCGCGGCCGATGAGGGCCTTGTTCTTCTCGCGGGCGATGCGGCGCTGCACGCTCATGAGCTTGCGCGCGCGGTTCGCCGCGGTGAGCGGGGGGACCTTGCCGGGCAGGCCGTGCGCGCCGCACGTCTCCTCGTCCGAGTAGCGGAAGACGACGGCGTGCTCGAAGCGCGCCCACTCGACGAACTCGACGAGCTCGTCGAACTCCTCCCGCGTCTCGCCCGGGTGGCCCACGATGAACGCCGTGCGGAACGTGAGATCGGGGACGGCCTTGCGCAGGCGCTCGACGACGCGCTTCTGGCGATCCTTGCCATGGCCGCGGCGCATGCGCTCGAGCATCGCGTCGGCCGCGTGCTGGAGCGGCATGTCGACGTAGGGGACGACCTTGTCGTGGCCGGCGAGAAGCTCGACGAGCGCGTCGTCGAGGGTCTCCGGGTAGAGGTAGAAGAGGCGCACCCAGCGGACGCCCTTCACGTCGGCGACGCGGCGCGCGACCTCGGCGAGGCTCCGGCGGTCCGCCTTCGGCAGATCGCGGCCGTAGGCCACCGTGTCCTGCGAGACGAGGTTCAGCTCGACGGCGCCTCCCGCGACGAGGCGCTCGGCCTCGGCGACGACGTCGTCGGCGGTGCGTGACCGCTGCTTGCCGCGGATCTGCGGGATGACGCAGAAGGCGCACGTGCGGTTGCAGCCCTCGGCGAGCTTGAGCCATGCGCTCGCGCGCGACTGGGTGACGACGCGCGGATCGGTGGCCTTGACGACCCAGTCGGCCGGGTTGCCGACGAGCATGCGGTCGGCCTTGCCGCCGAGGACCTCGGCGAGCTTCATCATGTCGCTCGACCCGAGGAAGTGGTCCACCTCGGGCATCTGGCTCGAGAGCTGCCCGGAGTAGCGCTGCGAGAGGCACCCCGAGACGACGAGCTTCGTGCAGGCGCCGACCTTCTTGTACTCGGCCAGCTCGAAGATCGTGTCGATGCTCTCCTTCTTCGCCTCGCCGATGAACCCGCAGGTGTTGACGACGATGACCTCGGCCTCGGCCGGCTCGTCGACGATGCGCCACCCCCCGCCCGTGGCGACCCCGAGCATCACCTCGGTGTCCACGCGGTTCTTCACGCACCCCAGGCTGACGAAGTGAATCGTGCGCATCCGCGGGCGGCACCCTCTAGCACCCGCCGGCACGTCGGGCGAACGCCTCGGGCCCGGAGAGTGGAGAAACAGGAAGATCAGAAGATCAGAAGGTTGGGGGGGATGGGCGTCCGGGGACGCGGCGCGAGCAGCGCGTTCTGGAGGGCTTGAAAGGGGGGCGGGCGGCACCCTGGCGAGCCCCAACCGCCCTTTTGGGCGCCCCATCCACGCTTGCCTCGCGGCGCAGCCGGACGCCCATCCCCCCACCACCTTCTGATCTTCTGACCTTCCTGTTTCTCCAACTCTCGATCGAGCGCCGCGGGCTCTAGCGGGCGCCCATGGCGTCGGTGAAGCGCGCGAACATGTAGAGGGCGTCGTGCGGGCCGGCGGCGGCCTCGGGGTGGTACTGGACGCTGAAGGCGCGGACGGAGGGGGCGGCGAGGCCCTCGCTGGTGCCGTCGTTGAGGTGGATATGGGTCGACGCGGCGCCTGAGGGAAGGGTGGAGAGGTCGACGCAAAACCCGTGATTCTGCGTCGTAATCTCGATGCGGCCGGTTTGAAGGTCTTTCACGGGCTGGTTGGCGCCGCGGTGGCCGAACTTGAGCTTGTAGGTCTTCGCCCCGAGCGCGAGCGCGAGGAGCTGGTGGCCCAGGCAGATGCCGAAGACGGGCTGCTTGCCGAGGAGCGCCTTGACGTTCTCGACCGCGTAGGTGACGGCCGCGGGATCGCCCGGGCCGTTCGAGAGGAAGACGCCGTCGGGCTTCATCGCGAGCACCTCGGCCGCGGGCGTGGCGGCCGGCACGACCGTGAGGCGGCACCCCGAGTCGGTCAGGCAGCGGAGGATGTTCCGCTTCGTCCCGAAGTCGTAGACGACGACGTCGTGCGTCGGGGGCCGGGCCGGGGCCGTGGCCCACTCGCCCCGGCCCTCCGTCCAGGAGTAACGCTCCCTGGGCGAGACCGTCTTCACGAGGTCGAGGCCGTTCATGTCGGGCGCCTCGCGCGCGCGCCGCCGCAGGACCTCGGGCCCGTCGGTCCCGATGGCCGCGTTCTGCGACCCCTGGTCGCGCAGGTGCCGCGTCAGCCGCCGCGTGTCCACCTCGGTGATGCCGACGATGCCGTGCCGCGCGAGGTACGCGTCGAGCGACTCGGTCGCTCGCCAGCTCGACGCGATGGGGCTCGCGTCCCGCACGACGAAGCCCGCCACGCGCGGCGCGTCGCCGACCGCCTCGGTGTCCTCGAGGTTCACGCCGACGTTGCCGATCTCGGGAGCCGTCATCGTCACGATCTGCCCGGCGTACGACGGGTCCGTGAGGACCTCCTGGTAGCCGGTCATCGTCGTCGTGAAGACCGCCTCGCCCGTGGTCGTGCCACGCGCGCCGAACGGCCGCCCCTCGAAGGTCGTGCCGTCGGCGAGGACGAGCCACGCGCGCTGGTCGCTCGCGCTCCCGCCGCTCCCGCCGCTCCCGCCCGTGTCGCTGGTGCCGCCGCTCACGCCTCCACCCCCGGAAGCTCGTGCACCACGCGTCCCTCGCACACGGTCATCGCGACCATCCCTTGCACCTCGCGCCCCGCGAACGGCGTGTTCTTGCTCTTCGAGCGGAGCTTCGCCGGATCGATGGTCCAGCGCGCCCGCGGGTGGACGAGGACGAGGTCGGCCCGCGCGCCCTCGCGGATGCGCGGCGCCTCGAGCCCGACGATGCGCGCGGGCCCGGAGGTCATCGCCTCGACGAGCCGGCCGAGGGGGAGCACGCCCTCGCGCACGAGGCCGAGCAGGAGCGGCAGGCACAGCTCGAGGCCGATCATGCCGACCGCGGCCTCGGTGAACTCGACGTGCTTGTCGAGGATGCCGTGGGGGGCGTGATCGGTGGCGATGCAGTCGATCGTGCCGTCGGCGAGGGCGCGGCGGAGGGCCTCGACGTCCTCGGCCTCGCGGAGCGGCGGGTTCACCTTGCAGGCGGTGTCGTAGCCGAGGACGTTCTCGTGCGTGAGAAGGAGGTGGTGCGGCGTGACCTCGGCGCTGACGGCGATGCCGCGCGCCTTGCCCTCCCGGACGAGGCGCGCGCTCCCCGTCGTCGAGACGTGCGCCACGTGGTAGCGGGCGCCGACGTACTCGGCGAGCAGGATGTCGCGCGCGACGATGACGTCCTCGGCGACGCGCGGCCAGCCGCGGAGGCCGAGGCGCGTCGAGACCGAGCCTTCGTGCATCTGCGCGCCCTCGGTGAGCGCGTGGTCCTCGGCGTGCTGGATGACGGGCAGATCGAAGGTCGACGCGTACTCGAGCGCGCGGCGCATGACCTGGGCGTTGGTCACGCAGCGGCCGTCGTCGCTCATGCCGACGGCGCCGCCCTCCTTCATGTCGGCCATCTCGGTGAGCTGCTCGCCCTTCTGCCCGACCGTGATGGCGCCGATGGGGTGGAGGCGCACGCCGCCGAGGGCCTTCGCCTTCGAGACGAGCATCTCGGTCACGACGCGCGAGTCGTTCACCGGGCGCGTGTTCGGCATGCAGCAGACGTCGACGAACCCGCCTGCCGCGGCCGCGCGGAGGCCGCTCGCCACGTCTTCCTTGCCCTCGCTCCCGGGTTCGCGCAGGTGCGCGTGGAGGTCGACGAGGCCGGGGAGGAGCCAGGCGCCCGTGTCGTCGATGACGCGCACGCGGTCGCCGGCGGCGGCCCCGGCGGAGAGGAGGTCCTTCGCCGCGTCCTTGCCGACGCGCGAGATGCGGCCTTTCTCGACCACCACGTCCACCTCGGCGTCGAGCGCCCCGGCGGGGTCGACGGCACGAACGCGGCGGAAGACGAGGGCCTCGGTCATGCTGCGCGACACGTATACTGAACGCCGCGGCAGGGGGAAAGGGGAGCGGCGGGCGCCCCGAGGCGGGACGGGCCACCCGGAGACCCATCGGCGACACCCAGCAAAACTGCAAGCGATGTCCCGTCCCGGACGATTCCACCTCGGTCAATCGCGCTCACCGGCCCATTCCCCGCGATTCCACCTCGGTAAACCGCGATCACCGGCCCATCCCCCGCGATTCCACTTCGGTCAATCGCGCTCACCGGCCCGTCCCCCGCGATTCCACCTCGGTCAATCGCGTTCACCGGCCCGTCCCGCGCGATTCCACCTCGGTCAACCGCGTTCACCGGCCCGTCCCGCGCGATTCCACCTCGGTCAATCGCGCTCACCGGCCCATCCCTCGCGATTCCACCTCTCTGACCTGCGGCTACGGGCCTCCCCGGCGCGGTTCCACCCCGCGTGACCGCACCTGCGTCTCCTCCCATTGCGCCGGACTGTCTCGTCACCGGGTCCGCCTGCCCTATCCGCCCGCCCAGGAGCCACTGGCGCGCAGCCGACTCGAGTCCGACCGCGCGCTTCCTCGCGATGTGAGCGCCCGGCACGCGTGGGAGCTGCGTCTGTGGCGTCTGGCGCGTGGTGCTGCACCGTCGAGGCGTCCTTGACGAGCCGCAAGCCAGCGAATACACCTCGCTTCCCCCGACACACACGCGAACGTGGCGGAATTGGCAGACGCACCAGATTCAGGTTCTGGCGCCGTAACTGGCGTGAGGGTTCAAGTCCCTCCGTTCGCACCCGGAATCGCCTGACGTTCCCGTAGGTTGCAGCTCCGGCCACTCGTCCTTAGACGAGCCCTTAGACGCGCGGAGCAGCGAGAGCGGCAGCGGAGGGAAGGGGACGCCGAAGGCGGCGCTGCGGTTCTCCGCCTCGACGACGTACTTCATCGTGGTCGCGATGAGCTTGTGGCCGGCGCGGCGCTGCACCTTCACGACGTCGAGGCCGTCGACGATCGCCCATGTGCATCCCGCGTCGCGCCACGACCGGAATCGCAAGGGCAGCTCGGCGGACGTGTCGAGCTTGAACCGTTCGACGCGCTCGGCCGTGCAGCCCGCGAGGGCGAAGTGCTTCCGCGTCGTGTCGGCGAGGCCCTGCTCGTCGTCGACGGCGGACAGGAGCGGTAGCACCGGCCCCTTGCCCTTCGCGCGCTGCTTCATGATCCGCATCAGCGGGAGCAGGTTGGGGTGAATCGGGATCGTGCGGTTCTCGTGCGTCTTGGTCTTCTTGATCCGCTTGTTGTCGTAGTCCCACGCCTTCGTGATGCGGATCTGCTGGCCGTCGAGGTCGACGTCGCCCCACGTGAGCACGCGGAGCTCGCCGGGGCGGGCGTACGTGTACGCCGCGACCATGTGCGTCTCGCGCCACGCCAGCGAGATCGCCTCGCACGAAGCGACGAGCGTCGCCTCCGACGGGTAGGGGTACACCTTGAGGCGGTCGCTCGCGGCGATCTCGGGCGGCTGCACGCCGGCCGTCAGGTCCACGTCGACGACCCGGAGCTCGCGGCGCTTGCTGGAGAACATCTCGCGCAGCGAGACCGTGAGCTCGCCCCACACGTTCCCGCCAGACTTTGGGGCGAGGTGGGTTCGCCCGCGGCCCTTCTCGTGGAACGCCCGGATGGCCTCGTCGATGGCGTCGCGTACGTCCTCCACGTCGTCGCGGGTCAGGCTCTTCGGGGCCTTGTCGCCGATGAGGGGCGAGATCCACTTGCGCCAGCGCCCGCGCTTGTCCTTCACGCTCGCGTAGCCCGCCGCCTGGCACGCCTTGAGGTAGTCGTCGTGCCAGTCGTCGCACGTCTTGCCGTTCGACGGCGCGGCCTTCGCGACCGTGATCCCGCGCTTCTCCGCCTCGCGGCTCTTGTCGTCGGCGTAGTCCTCGGCCCGCTCGCGCTTGTCGAACCGCGGCTTGAGGTAGACGCGCTCGCCGTCGGGGAGCGTGATCTTCGCCTTGAAGTAGATGCGGCCGCGCGCGTCCTTGAACTCCTGGACGGTGCCGCGGCGCTTGTCGTCGGGGGCGTTCATGCTCATCGTCTCCCCACGCGGCCGGCCTCTCGACGGGCCGCGTAGGGATGCGGCGAGCTACTCGGCGAGGCGCGCCCGCCTCTCACGCTCCGCGACGAAGTCGATCACCCCCGCCCGCGGGGTCGTCGGGGCTCGCTTGCGACCCCACCAGCCCGGCCCCGCGAGGGCATCAATCGCGCACCGGAGCCGCTCGCGGTTCTTCTCGGCGCGCCCAGCTTGCACCGCCGGCACGTACGTGGGGTTCGCGTTGCCGTTGCAGTCGACGAGATGCTCGGGCGACAGGTGGGTCCCGAGGTCGACCAAGTAGGCAGCGGAGGCGATTCCGGAGAGCTCGTACGTCGCCGCACGCGTGAGCAGAGCCACGAGGAGGAGATCCTCATGGCTCCGAAAGCGATCGAGACGTCGTGCCACCGCGCCGAGCTGGCGCACGTACTCTGCCGCGGACGCGCCGTAGACGAACGACATGGAGTCGGGGCGCGCGCTCACGACGCGCCGCCCTTCGCCGGCAGGGTGTCGGGGCACTCCTGCACGCCGGCGCGGATGGCGGTGATCGTGTTTCGGAGGCCGCGCGAGAAGCCTTCGATGGCTTGGATGCATCGCCTCGACTCCTTCGAGTCCTCGCCGGCGGAGAGCTCGCCGCGGAGATTCAGCAGCTCGACGTCGACCTGGTCGAGGTCGTCGGAGAGATCGCCGATGTACGAGCCGCGGAGGCTGTTCACGAGACGCTGCTCCTGCGTGAGCTCGGACAGCGACGCCGGCGCGGCGGCCTTCTGCTTCCCGCTCGCCTGCGCCGGCCGATCGTGCCCCTCCGTGCTCGCGGCGATGTTCTGGAGCCCACGGCGCACGCCTGCGAGGTTCGACAGCGTGTCGCGGTACTGCTCGGGGTCGGCGTCGTATCCGACGAGGTCCTCGACCCCGTCGCGCGCCTCTCCCAGCGACTCGAGCGCCTGGACCGCCTCCGCATGCAGGTCGGCCAGCAGGCTGCTGGCGGGGGGCGGGTGCGCCGTGCCGTTCGTCTCTGTCGTGATAGGTTGCATGGGTCTCTCCTGTTCTCTTTCGGTGGATGGGTTGGACAACAGCGCCGCCGGGGTTACCGCCCCGAGCGGCGCGATTCAGTTGGCGAGCAGCGGGCGGCCCGGGTCGGTGGCCGCCTTCATCGCTTCGACCCCTTCGCCGCCGGGGGGATGAGGTTGCGCGTCCACGCGTCGAGCGCAGCCGCCACGGCCTCGTCCCAGGTCATCTGAGCCAGCGCCGCCGCCGCCTTGGCCCGCCGGTGCACCTCTACGGGGATCTCGATGTTGAGCCCCACCGTCTCTTTCGTCGTCGTGTTCATGTTCGTCAGGCTCCTACAGCTTTCTTAGTGATTACCAGATCGAAAGTCAACTCACGATCGTCAGACTCGTGGAGGTTGCCTAAAGTCGCGGGGTTGCGGTACGCCCGGGGCGATGTCCAGCGAGCAACCGAAGAGACGCGGCAGACCGCCGCGCGAGGAAGGCCCCGGCGTCTACCACCTGGGCCTGCGGTTCAACGCCCACCGCGAGGAGCAGGTGCGCCGGTGCGTGGACGCCGCGAACGAGCGGGCCAGGGCGGCGGGGCTGCCGGCGAACATCACGGCCTCGGGGCTCGTGGCGCTCTGGATCGGCGAGCGGCTCGACCTCGAGACGGCGAAGCTCGGGCGGAAGCGGTAGGCGCCCCTCGCACTCGGCGGCGTCTTTGCGGGAGAGGCCCTCGGCGGCGAGGCGCTGGGTGCGGGTTGCCGCAGGCTGTTCCTGACGGGAACGACCTGGTCCACCGGCCGTGGCGCCCGACACTCTCGGGGGTGTCGCCACCACCTCCCGCGTCAGCTCCCCGATCCGAGCCTTCGCGAGCAGCACGATCGCCGCCGCGTCGTCCCGCGCCTGCTCGGTGGCGGCGCTCATCGGTCGTACATGTTGCGGTTCCGCGCCGCGTTGTCCGCCACCGAGCCGAGGTTGCCGACCTTCCCGCTCGTGATGTCGATCGCCTTGTTGAGCCGCGCGAGGGCCTGCTCGACGTTCTTCGCCTCGCCCGCGGCCCTGACCTTGGCCTGGTCGAGCACCTCCTGCGTCGACCCCGTGAGCCCCCCGCCCATGAGACCCGAGAACGTCGCGGCGACGGCCGTCCCGAAACCGCCCGACTGACGCGTCCCCTGCTGCTCGATCTTGTCCCTCTCGGCCTTCAAGGCGTCGATGTCACGGCTCGTGACCTTGCCGCCCCTACGTGTCTCCCCAATCACGTTGCCCGCCATGTTCGACGCGGCGTCCGTGGCGTCCACGTCGGCCCTCTGCTGGGCCACGTCCGCCTTCGCCACCATGTCGACCACGAGCTCAGTCACGACCGCGGCGGTAATCGCGGCGGAGCCGACCGCCAGGCCCCCGCTCAGCTTCGTCGCCGCCCCCGTCTCGATCGCCTTGCCGATCGTCGCCCCGATCTGCGCCGTCGCGATCTCCTTCACGATCGCCCCGCCGACCAGCGCCGCCAGCCCTTCCCACTTGTTGTCGACCAGCCACCCGAGCAGATCCGCCCCCGCGTCCGCGACCTTCCCGAGCGTCTCCGCGAGCTCCGGCGCCTTGTTGGCGATCTTCTCGAGCGCCGGCTCGAGCTTGTCCCCGAGCGTGTCGCGCAGCTTGTTGAACGCCGCGTCGATCTTCTCGGCGTTCGTACCCATGACCTCGGCGTTCTGCTTGTCCAGAGACCCCGTCGTCATGGTGGCGCCCGTCACGGTCGCCATCTGCTTCTGCACCGCCGCGAGGCCCGCGTCGCCGCCGCCCGCCGCCGTGTAGGACGGCTGCAAGGCCCGGAAGAGCGCCGTACCGCGCTTGCCGAAGATCTTCTCGATCTCCGTGATGTCCCCACCCGTCCCCTTGAAGACGGACGTCACCATCTGCTCGGGCGACTCCATCCGACCGTACTTGTCGAACTTCACCCCCATCGACTCGAGGCCGCGCACGCCGCGCGTGCTCTTGCGGTGCGCGCCAGCCTCGCTCGTCAGGTCCTTGATGTACGTCCCCGCCTCTTCGACGGAGCCCTCCGGCGCCGCCAGCTGCCCGAGAGCCAGGAGCTTCCGCTGGTTGTCCGCGGCCTTGCCGGCGTAGCTCGATCGCGTCGAGGCGAGCGTCCCCATCTGCTTCGCGACGTCGCCCATGCTGAGCGAGCCCGCCTTGCCCTGGGCGTACACGTCGAGGAGCATCTGCTGCATGTCGATCGAGCCTAGATCCTGGTTCTGGCTCTGGAGCGTCCCGGCCGCGCCGGCGATCTCGTTGATGTCGGTGCCCGTCACGCGCGAGAGCTTCGCGAAGAAGCCCATGTTCGCCATCGCGCCCTTGAAGTCGCCTCCCTTGGCCTTGCGCGAATACTCCAGCGTCCCGCCGATCAGCGACTCCTTGCTCATCCCCGACGCGACCGAGACCTCGCTCGCACGCGCCAGGATGCTGGCCACGTTCGCCCCCGCCGGCGCCGTCCCGCCCGTTGTCACCAGGTTGACCAGCAGCGCCGCGCTCCGCTCCGCCGCGAGCTGCTGCGACACCGCATCGGCCAAGGCGAACCCGCCCCCGATCGCCATCGCGCCCGCCGCCATGCCGGCGTACCGCGCGCCCCGCGAGATGCCGCGACCCATGCCGCTGTTGGTCGCCCGGGCGATCTTCTGCCGCGCGCGCGCCTCGGCGGCCGCTTCCTTCTCGGCGATGCGGCCCGCCATCTCGCTCGAACGCTGGCGAACCCGCAGCTTGTACTGCTCGATCCGCTCCGCCGCCTTCGCGACCTTCTCGCGCTCGGCGATCTCCTTCGAAGCTTCCTGCGCGGCGTACCGGCCAGCCATCTCGGATGAGCGACGACGGATTTGCTCCATCGTCTTCGCCTGCCGCTCTTCGAGCTTCGTCGTCTCCTTGGCGAGCTTCTCTTCGGCCGTCAGCCGCTTCTTCGCGGTGTCCTGCGCCGATCGCGCCCGCGCGGCCCCTGAACGCAAAGTAGCCCGCTCCGAGTCCTGCTCGAAGCGGGCCAATCGCTTGTCCAGCGTGGAGATCGCGCGGTCCACGTCGCGGATGCCCGATACCGCGAACTCGATCATCACGGGCGGGATCTCGATTGCCATGGCTCAGTTCTCCTCGGGGCCGCTCGGCGGCGCCGGTAGTAGCGTTTCGTCGAAGGTGCGGAGCGCCGCGCGGATGGCCGGCGTGTGAGCGGCAAGCGTCGGCGTCTGGCCGTCGTTGTGCGCGCTTCTGATTAAGATCTCGTAGAGTCGCCGCAGACGTCGAATCGCATCGGAGAGCGACGCGGCGCCGTCGGAGAGGACCTCGCGATCGAGCTCGGCGCGGGCCTCGGGAGTCATGGGTTGCGCGCTCATGTGTGGTCCAGCCCGTACGGCCACCCGATCTGGAGATCCGCCGGCTTCGGCCCGAAGAACCCGACGCCCGTCGCCGCGGCCGCTGCGAGGGCGATGCCTGCCTGACGAATCAGGAGCGCCGTCATCTGGGCGGAGTTGGAGAGGTATCCGCCGTACCAGACGGTCAACCCCCAGGAGGACGGCGGGAGCGAAGGATCGTAGAAGTAGCGCCACGCCCCCGCTGCGTCGTAGAGGGTCCCGAACTGCGCGAGCAACGAGGACAGCGTCCTCGCGCCCCAGATGTCGATCGGGTAAGCCGCGATCACGGCGTCGATCGCCGCCTTGGGTGTCGCCCAGTCGAGGACTTCGTTCGTGATCGTCATGGGCCCCCCTTCGCGATCCGTTCCGCCGCCCACGCGCGATCCTTCGCCGTGACGGCTGCTCGTCCCTTGTCCGTCGCGCGCTGGCGGGCCAGCGTGTCGACCTGGCGAGAGTGCTCGGCGTAGTCCTCGCGGCGCCGCTTCGTCTCCGCGACGCGGATCTTCTTCTCGAGGTCGGCGATCGCGGCGCGCCCCGCTTCGAGGTCACGCCGTGCGAGCTCGTGTTCCGCGGCCGACGTCTGCACCTCGTCGGCGAGCCGCTTCGCCGCGGCCCGCTCCGCGTCGCGTGCGGCCTTGCGCTGCTCGAACGTCGCGGGCGGAGGCTCGCGGGCGCCGAGCTGGTACGCGCGCTCGTGCCAGAGGGCCTGCGCGCTGTGCGCTTCGCGGCGGAGATCCGCGTCGGGATCGGGGGTTGGCGCTACCCACGCCTTCTCGCGGAGGTACGCGCTGTCGGCCAGCCAGCCGGGGGCTTTCTCGTCAGCCATCGACGTTGACGCCCTGCTCGCGCAGCCACGCGGCGATCTCGTCGCCCGCCGCCCAGAGCGCCTTGCCCTCGTCGCCGGGCATCCCGATGCCGCCTTGGTGATCCTTGTAGAGGAGCCGGATCTCCTTCACGAGCTGCACGATGCGCTCGTCCGCAGAGAGGTGGGCATACCTCTCGTCGAAATCCCGGTGCTGACAACTCCAAGGCCCCATGAGCCGGCGGTAGTAGTGGAGCTGGTTCTTTGCGTACACGACGGTGTTCGGATTCATGTGAGGTCTCCTGCGGACGGTGATTCGGCCCATTCGGGTGTGTTGCTCTCTCGTGCCGAACGCGCGTTCGGCATCGTCTCGGGTGCGCCGATCTCGACGCGCGCGAGGCCGGCCTTCTCGACCTCCGCAGGCGTCGACAGCGGGACCCGCGGGTCCGCCGCCACGGCCATGCCGGCGTTCAGCATGAAGGCGCCCGCCATCGCCCGCATGCGGGCGATGCCGTCGACGCGCTCCACTTCGCGCTGCGACGCAATGTGGGCGTCGGCCTTCGCGATCTCCTCCGCCGTCAGCCCATCGCGCGCCGCGCCGGGGCTGACGTGAGCGAGCCAGAGCCCCGCGAGGGCGTCGCGCTGCTCTGCGGTGCGTGCCGCCGTGCAGGCCTTCGCGACGACGAGCCGCGCGGTGGCGATCGAGGGCCGGCTGCACTGCCGGTCGAACTGCGCCAAGAGGCCACGCTTCTCGGCAATGCGCTCGCCCTCGTTGAACCGCTCGGTGGCGGCGCTGACGTCGCGCGCGATCGCAACGATCACCTCATCGATCTGCCGCTCGAGCGCGGCGAGCTGCGGTGCGTGCTCCTCGACGAGACGCTTGCCGGACGCCTGCACGTCGGCGATCGAGCGCGTCAAGCTCTCGATGTCACCGCTGCGCTCGAGCTCCTCGAGGCGAAGCTTCGTGGTGGCGAGCCGGCCGGTGGCCTTCTGCAGGTCGTCGCCGGCGACCTCGAGGTCGACCTTCGCATCCGAGACCGCGCGCCTGCTCGCGGCGGTGCGTAACTCGCTGTGCTTCTCTTTCGCGTGAGTGAACTGCTCGTCGGCGGTCTTGATCTTCTCGCGAGCGTCGGCGAGGGCCGCCTCGTCGTCGGCAACCTGACGCTCGAGCGTCGGGCGGTCGGGGGCGATGGCGGCGCTCATTGTGCCCCCCGGGCGCGCGCCATCAGGCGGTCATCGACGGTCGTCGGGGCTGCCGCGGGCGTGCCGTCCGGCGAGCGCCAGTGCTCGGGCGCGGTCGGCGTCACGCGCGGCGCGACGCGTTCGAGGAGCTCGCCCAGGCCGCCGATGACGACCTTCGAGTGCGACGGGTCCGTGCAGTAGAAGGGGTTCACCGTGCAGTCCTGGCACAGGAGCCGCTGGATCCCGCTGTCGAGGAAGGCCGGCAACACCACCTCGCCGCCCGGCGGGATCGTCACCTTCAAGTAGCGCGGGGGCAGGAGGTAGCGGTTCTCCGGCGATGGGGGATGGTTCTGCCGGAAGAGCG
This sequence comes from Polyangiaceae bacterium, assembly GCA_036490515.1. Taxonomy (GTDB): domain Bacteria; phylum Myxococcota_A; class Polyangia; order Polyangiales; family Polyangiaceae; genus Palsa-1150. The sequence goes on along the minus strand of DASXDU010000036.1, from coordinate 120,878 downwards.
GGTTCGCGCGCGGGCCCTCGAGTTGAATCTCCATGTGCCACGCGCGCAACAGCGGGTTTTTCCAGCGCGTGCCGGGGTGGTGAACCGTCTTTTCCCCGACCTTCTCGATGTAAATCGGCTGTTCGTCGTTCATGTTCTGTCTCCTGTCTATCTTGCGTACTCGCGAACCCGTCGCCTCTGAGAGACGAGCCGCAACGTGATAGTGATGCTCGACGTCGTGCCGCCGCCCGCCACCATGACGAGCCGCAGGCGATCGCCGGGCGCGCCGCCCACCACCGTGCCTGCCGCGAGGGCGGGTGACGTGTTCTTCCCCACGACGACGGGCGCGGTCGTGGCCGTGGCGAGGGAGATCGGCGCGGCGTACGACGCAGCGGCGGCGCTGTTCACGATCGAGGCGAAGGCCACGCGGTCCCACCACGAGAGCCCCCCGTCAGGGCTCGACTGCAGGTACACGCCGAGGGCGCCCCCTGACGTGTTCGCGGGCGCGTCGAGGATGGCGCGCCATCCGTCGTAGTCGTCGATGGGGCCGGCGATGCCCGCCGCGAGGTAGCTGGCGGCGCCCTGAACGCTGCGCGACGAGACGGCGGTGCCGGGCGCGCTGGGCGACGTCTCCGTGAAGACGAATGTTCCGATGGTCATCGCGGGTCACCAATCCGTGTTCGGGTCTCGTGGTCGGTAGTCGCCCGCGAACGCGCGACGACGGACGGCGCGGGCCAGCGAGTAGTCCGGCGCCTCGGGCGCGGGCGTGGGCTCGACGGGCTCCGGGGCGACGCGCACGCGGGCGGGCTCGGGGTCGGGCGGGGGCCGCGGCGCCGTCCACTCGCCGGGATCGAGGTGGGTCTCGGGAACCGGCGGCGGCGTCGGGTCGGGGCCCGGGTCGGGGCCGTCGAGGTCGCCCTCGTCGTCGTGGAAGTCGCGGGCGGTTGGGCCCACCCCGCCCGGGAAGAGGTCGCGCATGATTTGGCGCGCGTCGGCCGGGGTGCGCTCGGTGGACGCGGGCGCGGCGTCCTCGACACCCGCCTCGCGTGCCGAGAGGTCGCGGGCGTGGAGCGCGAACCGCTGCACGTGCATGTCGCACCCGTGCGCCATCGCGGCGAGCTTCGCGCCCGCCGGGGTGCTCGTGCCCGCGACCTGGGCCTCGAGGGCGTACCGCTCCGCGAGGTAGGCGTTCCGCACGCGGGAGGCCACGAGGTCGGCGACGCTGGCCGACCGGCTCGGGAGCCCGAGCACGAAGGCCCGGTACTCGCGGTCCCACCTCTGCCGCGCCGCCGCGTCTGCCCCGTGCTCGGTGAGGAACGCGAGGAGCGCCCGGCGGATGGCCTTTTTCGCCCGCTTGTCCGTGTCGGGCGTCACCTTTCGGCCAGAACCGGCCCCCACGGGCATGTCTTTGTCCCTCGGCGTCTCGGTGCCGGGGACGCCGGCTCGGGTGCGGGCAGCCATCTACCTGCCCTCCTCCGCCTCGATGAGGGCCGCCTGCTCGTGCGTGATGCGCACCACGTGCTCGCGGCCGCCGACGCGCGTCACGAGCCAGGGGTGCACCTCGGCCGAGGGGACGAGCCCCAGGGCGCGGCTGCGGGCCTCGTCGGCGGCGTCGGGGCGCCATTCGAGGCGGGGACGGGGCGCGGGGGAGCTCACGGGCTCTCCGCGGGGAAGAGCTCCGCCAACGTGGTGCGGGTCTGTTCAAGCCAGGACGCGAGGGTTTGGCCTGAGTCGGTGAGCGACTCCGCGAACGCGAGGTCCTGAATGGCCTTGTCGACGTCGTCGTACGCGGCGTTCCAGAGCGCGATCGCGAGCGCCTCGGGGCCGCGGGGCGTGCCGAGCAGCCGCTCGACCGTGCGCCCGACCGCGTCGAGACCGCGGAGGCGCTCTTCACTGTATTCGATCATGGGCGTGCTGCTCCTACGCGCCTTCGCTGGGCGCGTCTTGCGGGGTTGAACGTCGCGTGAGCCGTCCGAAAGCGCGGGCGCGCCAGGGACGCGAAGAGGTGCCGCCACGCCCGGGCGACCATGAGCGACCATTGAGGCCAGGCGTGACGGCGTGGACGCTGGGCGGGCCGAACAGCGCGCCTCCACAACCCGCGTGGCCACGTCCAGGGCCGGCGGGGAACTTAGACGCGCTTGAGGGGGCTGCTCCCTCGTGAACGTCGGGGAATTGGCTGCGGAACGATCGCTTAGACGCGAAGGGGCCGCGCTCGAACGGTGCGCAATGGGCGTGCCCGGGGGCTCGCCGGGTGCAGTCTTGAGGGGGGCGAGGGGACGACCGAGGGGGCGATCGTTTTTCCGGGGGAGCGCTCGCGCCGAACACGCGGCGGCGAAGGCGTGAAGGCAGTGAAGGCTTCTCTGAAAGACACACACGCGCGCGCGCGAATGTCTCTTTGCGGGATTCTGCCTTCACCCCCTTCACGTCAATTCCAAGCATCGGACTCTCCTCCCGAATCACGTGAAGGCTCCCCCTTCACAACCCTCCGCAACCCCTTCACGCCGAAGGGGTAGACGTTCCCCTCACGGCAGTGCTCAGCCGGCTTGCCCAGCTCTCGCAGGCGCATGCCGAACTTCGTGGAGCTGACGGCGCGGTGGCCGTTGCGGTCAGTCCACTGGCGGTAGGCGCGGTACGCCTCGCTCGCGGCGGTGCCGACGCTCGTGTCGACCGGCTCCGTCTCGTCCGCGAGGAAGAGCGCGACCTGGTCGGCGCTTCGCCGCCACGTCTCGAGCTCCCTGCGGTGGCTCGCGGGCAGCGTGTACTCGCGCTCGCGAAGGAGTCGCACGGCGCCCTCGAGGAGGAACGCGACGATGCGCGGGAGCTCGGCGGCGACGATCTTGTCTGCGATGTGCGGATCGCGCTCCGGATCGTTCGTGAAGCTGCGGTTGAACCGGAGGACGACGAGTCGTCGCCAGAAGCCCTCGGTCTGATCGTTCGTCCCCGGCAGCCGGTTCGCTGCGAACGCGTGCCCCGCGCGTGGCCGAAACGTGAACGGCGCCTGCCGGATGTGGCGGCCGACGATGGGGTCGCCCGTGATGATCGCCTTGAACGCCTCGCTCGCGATGATGTCGCTCTCGGGTAGCTCGGCGACGACGTTGAGCAGCTTGCCGGCGAGCATCGCGCGCCGGTACTCCTGGCCCCACTCCTGCGGCGCGATCGCCTCGACGGAGCCGGGCGGAAAGGCGCGCGAGATGATGCTGGTCGAGGTGGACTTGCCCTCGTTGCCGTTGCCGACCAGGACGAGCGCGCGCTGGTAGACGGGCGCGTGTCCGATGAGCGACGCGCCGGCGTGCTCCTGCAGACAGGCGATCTTCTCGTGGCGGTCGTCGTCGTCACGGAAGAGCGCCTCGAGGAATCGCAGGTACTGCGCCGGCGGCAGGTTGCCCGGGTAGTCGAACGGGTAGCCGTAGCGCGCGCGGTGCTCGGGTGCGTGCGGCACGAGCGCCACGCCCTCCGCCGTCACGACGGCAAAGCCGTTCGCGAAGGCGAGCCCGGGCGCCGCGTCTGCAAAGAAGCCCGGCCGCGCCACGCGGTCGAAGGCGAGCGAGATCGCGCCGGCGACGTCGCTCGCGCGGAGCCGCAGCGACTTCTTGTCGCTCTCGACGGTCGCGCCGGCGAAGGCCTGGACGATTTGGCTCTTCGTCTCTCGTGCGATGGGCTGGTAGATGCCCGAGCGCTCGTAGCGCCAGATCGACGCCTCGTCGCCGACGAGCTCGGGAGAGCCTTCGCGACGCAGAACATCGAGCATGCGCTCCGCGAGCTCCACCTGGTCGCCGCGGTGGAAGACGATCGGCTCCATCAGGCGGCCCTCCGCGCGACGAGGCAGAGCGCCCGCGCGTAGGCCGCCGGGAACGCGTCGGCCGCCGGCGCGACGGCCGCGTCGTCGAGCGCTATCAGCGCGTCGACGGTGCGCCTGGCGGTGCAGTGGGCGTGCGCGCAGACGAACGTACCGAGACGGTCATCCGTCGTCGGCGGGAGCAGCGCGCAGCTCGAGTCCTCGCCGCGGCCGCGGTGGTCCGTGTGCTCGTCCGCCCAGGGACAGATCGCCGCGAGCTTGCCGTCGGGGAGCTCGCGACCGAGCCAGCCGGCCGCGCGGAACGCGACGGCGAGGAAGCTCTCCGACGCTGGCCCGAGGGTCGCGCGTGCTTCGCGGCGGCGACGAGAGAGCCTGACGATCCACGCGGGACATGGGGCGATCGGCGTCTCGCTGAGGAGCGCGCCGACGTCCCACACGTACGCGTTGCCGCTCCGGTGCACGCTCGGCGGCAGGAGCACGAACCCGTGATGCTTCACCTCGAGGCCGGCGCCGAGCTCGCGGGGGAAGGTCACGCCGGGCGGCGCCTGGAAGTAGTAGTGCGTCGAGCCGTCGCCGGCGCCGCTGAGGACGCGGGGCGTGTGCGGCAGCACACCGTGCTCGCGCTCGAGCCGCGCGCGGGTCTCGTCGCCTCCGCTCCGGAGGTCCTCGTCGAGCACGACCAGGCCGGACGCGGCGCACGAGAGCGCGAGATTCAGGTGCGACCGCCGGCTGAACAGGTCGCGCAGGGCGGCGGGGTCCGTCGTCGCGTCGAGGTGGCCGTGCGAGCCGGCCAGGGGGACCTTCGACCGGGCCGCGACCGCGAAGAGGTGCAGGCCGCGAGCGGCGTAGGCCAGGGCGTAGTCGAGGGTGCTCACGTCAGCGAACGTAGGGGTCGCCGGCGTGCTGCCCCCAAGGGCGCCCGGCAACCGCGTGCCCAGCGCAGCGGCGAGCTGGCCTTCGCGTCGAGCGGCGCGGCGATGAATCTTGCTCACGCGTTCCTCGCGGTGCGAGCGTCGACGGCTGCGATCGTGCCCGGTGCGTCGCGGAAGCACGTCTCGCAGATCACGATCGTCTCCTCCGGGAGACAGAGCGACCACGCGCGGTGGATGCACACGCGGGCGCGGCACCGCCAGCAGCGACGACCCGCACGGGCGAATGCGCGGAGCGCATCGGCGCGCTGGGCAGGGGTCGAGGTGAAGATCACGCTGACCTCCGCGCCCGCTTCCGCGCCGCGGCCGCGACGTCGTCCTCCGCCTCAGGCGCCTTCGCCGGGGGCAGCAGGTCGACGAGCGCCAGGAGATGACGCAGCGTCGTGAACCGGCGCCGGCCGATCTCCACCGTCCGGAGAGTCCCCTCGTCGGCGAGGCGCACGGCGGGCTTGAGCTCGACCCCGTACGGCCGGAGCCCCGCGGCCGAGAGGGGGATCAGGGCATCCACGGGATCGCGCGGGCTCGCCTCGAGGGCATCGGCGACGGCATCGGCCGCCGTGTGCAGGTAGTCGCGGAGGCCCATCACCGGCCCTCGATGACGACGAGGAGCCGAAGACGGAGAAGGATCTCGTCGACGCGGCGGCCGGGCTTGCCCTTCACGGGGAGCCCCGCGAGCCGGCGCACGACGCTCCGGCGGTCGACATCCGCCTCGCGGGCGATCTGCTCGATCAGCTCGTCATCGACGACGGGCCAGGACGGCCGCGGGGCCGGCTGGGGGTCGGTGCTCGGTGCGTCATGCGCCATACGTGCTGGCGAGCAACGGCGCGACGAATGGGGACACTTCTACCTCGGGCGTGCGCGGACCTGGGGGCCGCGGCGGATTCGTGTGATCCCCAGGGCCTCGGCAGGCTTCTGCCCGTGCCGGCGCAACGCCTTCTTGATGCTCTCGCGCTCGCAGCGGAGGACCTTACCCGGGAGGCGCCATCGCGCCGCGTCGGGCCAGTGTCCAGCGAGGAGGCTGATCCACGTCAACTCCAGCACGGACAGAAACCGCGCCGACCCATCGGGTCGCGGCGGCAGCCCGAGCTGGTTCTCGAAGTCGAGCATCACCACGAGGCGCGATCGCGGCGCGACGCTCCGACTTGCCCGCCCCAGCCCGCGGGCCGGTGGCCAAGGTGGTTCAGCGAAGAGCGCCGCGCGGCCCGCGTTCCAGGCGAGACCGAAGCGGCGCCTGAACTTCACGGCAATCGCCGCGCGCAACGCGGCCTGACGTTTGGCAAGCTTCCAGCAGCGCCACTCCTCCCGCAGTCGCTCGGAGACAGCGGCGTCCGTCCACTCCGCCGCGTCCTCCCCGTCCTCGTCAACATCGCCACCGGAGGCACGATCGAGCGCCGCATCACGAACGGCGTGCGTACGTGTCGCGTCCTCGAAGGCCCGGCGATCGCGCGGCACGGGCTACACCCGGAGCCGCTCGCGCAACGCCTTGAGGGCGTCAGGAGTGAGTTGCCCGATCGCGTCTAACAGCGCGTCTAACGAACGGGCATTCGCGGGGTTAGCGTCGGCCGGTTGGGGGGTGGGCTCCTTCGCCACGCTGCCAATATCCCCTAGAATGGCCGCCGATGCCTGCGGATCGGCCGTTTTCAAGTCCCTCCGTTCGCACGACTCGATCCGGCCGTGTGCCCCCCAGAGTGCCCCCCGGGGGCGGCCGGGCGGGTGGCACGACGAGGCAGCACGGCGTCGAAGGCATCCCGCGCGGCCCGCTCGCTCGTGTGAACGTAGAGCGAGGTAGTGCTGAGATGCTTGTGGCCGAGGAGGAACGCGACGCCAGCGAGGGGGGCGCCCGAATCGCGAGCTGCGAAGCGCGGGAATGGCGAAGGTCGTACGGGCTTAGGCCCCCTTCGATGCCGGCCGCGCGTGCAGCGGCGGCCAGTGAGGCGCGTAGGTTCGCCTGGTCGATGCCCTCGAAGATGAGCCCCGCGGGTCGTCGCCGGCACACGCGGTCCTACGAGGCTCTCGGTCATTCGCTCGAAAGTGCGCAACAGCTTGCCGATTACGATTTTCGACGCCTCAAGAAGGTTCGCTGCGGTCGAAGCAGACCGCTGCGAAGTGGGCGAACGGACGCTCACGGGCGCCACCAGAACTCGAGCGGATCGTCACTGCCGATCCCCTCGTAGGTGATCCTCGTGATCCCCCTCTTCGTTAGCCTCGCCTGTGTCTCCCCATTCGGAAGCCGATGGCCCACGCGAGCGAAGCTCCGTTCAAGCGCGTCGAGGAGATTGTAGAACCAGCCCCGCGGGAGTCCTTTGCGGAGATGCGGGTGCACCTCCACCCTGCGAACGATCGCGATCGATTTTTCCTCCTGGACCTCGATCTCGTTGTCGGGCATCCAGCGGTCTGGCGTGAACGTCCACGACCTCTGCGGCTCGTCGTCGCTGGGGTGGTAGAAAGGCATGGCTACTCCTGCCCCTCTAGTGACGTCTCCGCCCTGCGCGCGATCGCCTCGAGAGCCTCGACTGCTGCTTCAACCCGCCCCCCGCTACGTGCCACGCTGATGCGCTGAGCCCACGTCTCGTCGAACAGGCCGAAGTGTTGCAGCGCAAGCTGCATGGTGTGCTCCAGCATGGAGGCTACCCCGTGCAGGGCAAGCCCCGAGAGCCCCGGCCATTCGTGCTCGGGCATCGCGCGTTCCAAGACGAGGCCGGATCCATGTGTGCTCCAGCAGAGCCTTCGATACTCCGAGGCCGCGAAAGCATGAAGGCGCAGCCTGGGGAGCTTCAGGTCGGCCCGCTTCGCGTCCTCGCGGATCGGGCGAGCCGTCCATCGCTGGGGATCGCCTTTCCCATTCTTCTTCGGCCAGTACGTCGTGAATGCGGCGGCCACGTTCTGCTCGTTGGCCGCTACGAATTGCCGCGCGGCGAGGGCCGCCGCAGTCTGTCCAGCCGCTGCGGCCTCGGCCTCCCGAAACTTGCAGAGACGTTCCCACTCCAGAAGCATCTCGACTGGTTCGGCACCTTGCGTGAGGAGGACGAGGTCGATCACGATCTCTAGCAGCGAGCGACAAGCTGCGGCATGGGCCTGGATGTCGAAGACCAGCGGAAGACGCTGGACGCTGTGCGCCCATGCGGCCGCCCGCGTGTGCAGGCCGTAGACAGATCGGTCCAAGTGACCGCTCATCGGCGCCGCCTCGATCCGGGGCTGAGCCTCCTCGAGCATGAGCTTCGCGAGCGACGCGCAGGTGCGGTGAAAAAGCGCGTGCTGTTCCACGAGCTGCCTTCGAACTTCGGGATCCATCCATGACCTCAGCACGAGCTCGAAGGGCTTCGCTGGCAAGCCGGGTTCACGATGTCGTTGAGCGAGATGGACGCCGCGCCCGCCTAAGCCCCTTCGCTCAGCTGGGCGAACAGCTCGTCGACGGCGGGCTCGAGCCCCGGCAGCGCAGCCTGCGGCGCCAGGCGCTGTCCCATTGCGAACGCGCGCTGTTCACCCTTCGTGAGCACGAGCACGTCCCGCCGCGACGGGAAGAGAAGCCACACGACCTCGACGCCGTGCGAGAGGTACCACTGGGCCTTCTCGAGAAGCGCGGCCTCGTCCTCGAGCTCCCCTTGCACCTCGACGGCGAGGACCGGAGGCGTCCGGCGATAACGTCCTTCGCGCGGCCCGGCGGCGTGTTTCTGCCAGACGGCGGCGTCGGCCCCGCGCGTCTCACCGCCGAGGATCATCCCCGCCTCGTTCCCCCCGACGACGAACTCGCGATGCGACCTCCACCAGATCCCGAGGACGGTGGCGACGTCGACCGCGGTGTCTTGCTGCCGATCTGCGCTGGGCGGCATGTAGAGGAGCTTCCCCCCAACGTACTCGACCTCGCCGTCCACGAGAGGCCACGTCTCGGGGCGGTCCGCGGCGAACCCTTGCGGTACCGGAAGCTCGAGCGGCCAGCGGATAGCCCACCGCGGAACCGGAACCAGCTCACCGTAGACCGACGCTGCCACAGTCGGATTGTGGCACGGTGCCGCCAAGCGCGCCTCCAAAGCGGCGGACACCGAACCGCCCGAGCCCCCACCCGCGCTACCATCCGCCGCCGTGAACGGACCCCAGGCCGAGCGCTTCCTGTGCGCACGCTTCCGCGCGGCGGGCAGCGCCGAGGACGCGCGCTGGCAGAAGGCCTACATGAAGAGCGCGCTCGACTTCCACGGCGTGTCGTCCGCCGACGTCCGCGAGGCGGCGCGCGTGCTCCTCGCCGCGGACGGTGACCTCGACGGCGCGGCGATGCGGGCCATCGTGGATCACCTGTCGAAGAGCGGCTGGTTCGACGTGCGCTCCACGGGGCTGGCGATGCTCGAACGGCAGGCGAAGTCGCTCGGCCCCGGCGACCTTCCCTGGCTGATCGATCTCGTGCGGCGGGGCGGCTGCTGGGCGCACGTCGACGGGCTCGCCACCAACGTGGTCGGCGCGATCGTCACGGCGCACCCGAAGACGCTGTCCCTCCTTCCGCGCTGGGCAAGGGACGACGACTTCTGGGTGCGCCGCACGGCGCTCCTCGCCCAGGAGCGCGAGCTGAAACGCGGGCGCGGGGACTTCGCGCTCTTCGAGCGCATCGCGAAGCCCATGCTCGAGGAGAAGGAGTTCTTCGTCCGCAAGGCCGTCGGCTGGGTGCTGCGCGAGACGTCGAAGCTGCGGCCGGAGCTCGTCTACCGGTTCCTCGCCGCGAACGGCGCGCGCGTGTCCGGGCTGACGCTGCGGGAGGGCGCGAAGTACCTCCCGGCGAAGATGCGCGCCGCGCTCGGGCTCGTCGCGTCGCCCGCCGTCAGAACCCGAACGTCCCGATCGGCGTGAGCTCGACGACCTCCGGCGGCGCGACGCAGCGCTCGCCGATGCGCGCGGTGAACGCCTTGAAGGCGGCCACGGCGTCGAGCGGGTTCTTCTTCGCGTGGACGAACGCGACGTGCACGTAACGCACGCCGCCCTGCTGCCTGAAGGCTCCGTACTGGATGCCCTCGGGGGCCGTCTCGACGAGCTCCGCGAAGACGGCGCGGATCAGCGCCTCGTGCTCCTCGACGCGATCCTTCTTCAGCTCGTACTGCACGATGACCTGTCTCATGGGGGGGGCTCCGATCCTGGGTCGCGCCTACACGACGCGCATGCGGTTGTTCTTGGGGTTGTGCTCGACCTCGGCGAGGCCGAGAGCCTCGAGGACGGGCGGGACGTACATGCCGAAGCGGCCGCGGAGGCCCTTCTTCAGGCCGTACCAGCCCTTGACGGGGTTCTTGCTCGAGCGGCCCCACGCCTCGACGGTGCCGTCGGCGGCGGACTTCTGCTCGTCCGCGCTCCCGAGCGGCATCCAGTCGCCGTGCTTCTTCAGCGCGGCGTGGAGGTCGTCGATGCAGCGGAGCTGGTACCGGAGCTGCGTCTTTCCCACCTGCACGACGAGCGCGGGCGGCTCGGCCTCCTCGTCCTTCCACGCCTCGAAGCTCGACGTCCCCGGGGGCGTCGCGAGCTGCCAGGGCGCCTTCTCCGTGCCGCTTCCCTTCACCTTGCCCATCGGTTTCTCCTGGTCTCGCGCATCGGCATTCCTCCTCCCAACCACGACCGGGGGGGCCGAAAGGATGCGGACCATTTTTCGGGACCTGCGGGTGACGTCGCCCCCCGCCGGGGCTACGACTCCCCCGGAACGGATCCCATGAAGACGCGAAAGCCGGGCACCGGCGACAACGTGCGCTCGATCGTGAGCGAGCTCGAACGGCGGCAGCTCGATCGCGTGCGTGAGATGGCGGCGCGCACCCACCGCCGCGAGCTCGAGGCGATGGTCGAGGCGGCCGACGTGATGCACAAGCTCGGCTCGGGCGAATTCGATGCGATGCTCGCCGAGCTCGCGGCGTCCGACGAGCCCGAGGCCGCCGACACGCTGGCGCGCCTCCGGTGCGGGCGCGCCATGCGCACCTGCGTGCACGGGGACGAGGCGGCTGGCATGGCCGAGTGGGACGCCGTGATGGCGGAGCACCCGCGCATGGCGATGCCGTACGTGATGCGTGCGCGCTGGTGGCTGCAGAACAAGGAGCAGCCGGTCCGCGCGCTCGAGGACCTGGAGCGCGCGGTCACCGTCGAACCGAACGACGCGGGCGCGTACTACTGGCGCGCGAAGTGCCACGAGAAGCTCGGGGACCCCGAGCGCGCGCTCGCGAACTACCGCCGTGCGGCCGCGATCGGGCCGGGTTCGGTCGACACGCTGCACGCGCTCGCGGTGGCCCTCACCGAGCACGGGCCGCGCGAGGAGGCCAAGACCGCCTGGAACCGCCTCATCGCCGCGGCGCCCGGGTACGTCGACTTCCACCTGGGGCGCGCGCGCCTGCTCGAGGCGGAGGGAGCTTACGGCGCGGCGCTCGCGGACTACGACCGTATCCTCGAGCTCGACCCGGACGCGCCGGCCCTGCGCTTCTGCCGCGCCATGTGCCTGTCGCTCGCGGACCGCGTGCCCGAGGCGCTCGAGGCGATGGAGAAGGCCGTCGCCGTGGCGCCCGACACGCCGATGTACCTCCGGGCGCTCGGTGATCTGCGCCTGCGCGCCGGTGACGCCGCGGGAGCGCTGGGGACGCTCTCGCGCGCCATCGAGCTCGAGCCGAACGCCGACGGCCACTCGGCGCGCGGCCGCGTGCAGGAGGCCCTGGGCGACGTGGCGAAGGCGCTCGTGGACTACGACCGCGCCGCGGAGCTCGACCCGCACGACGTGGTGGCGCGGGTGCGGCGCCTGGCGCTGCGCGCCAGCGGGTCCACCGCCTCGCCCGATCGGGAGCACATGGCGGCCGAGATCGAGAAGCTCGCCGAGGACTTGCCCGACCTGGCGGCGATCCAGGAGCTCCTCGCGACGCTGCACAGCGCGCGCGGCGACGGAGAAGGGAAGGCGCTCGCGGCGTGGGACCGCGCCATCGAGCTGGCCGGCGCTGGCGCCGCGGGCTCGTCGTACCTGGCGCGCGCCGTCGAGCACGCGCGGATGGGCCACGTGCAGGAGGCCTTCGACGATGCGTCGCGCGCGGTGGAGCGCTCGCCCGACCTCGTCGGGGGGTGGGTCGCACGCGGCATCTACCGCACGCACCTCGAGGACGACTGCGCCGCCGCGCTCGGCGACCTGGATCGCGCCGTCTCTCTGTCGCCGGACGACGGGGCAGCACGACTTCACCGCGGCCAGATACGCATGTTGACCGACGACTACGAGGGCGCCCTCGAGGATCTCGACCGCGCGGTGGCGATCGCCCCGAAGGCGGGTCAGCTCTACGCGGAGCGTGCGCTCTGCCGCGAGCAGCTCGGCGACGACGACGGCGCCGAGGCCGACCGCGCGCGCGCCCGGGAGCTCGGCTACGAGCCGGACGAGGAGGAGCTCGAAGAAGACGACGGCGGCGGGGACGTCGAGACGACGACGTAGAGGAAGGGGAACGCGGCGAACCGAGGCCGGAAGGGGCCGACGAGAGGGCGCGCGGCGCCTCTCAGGCGTTCTTGCCCTTGGCGATCCGCTTCGAGAGCGCGATCGCTCGCACGTCGGCCGGGGCGAGGGCGAGGGCGCGCGCGGCCTCACCCGCGGCGCGCGCCGAGAGCCCGGCGTCGAGGTAGATCTCGGCGAGGGTCAGGCGGTAGAGCGCGTTCTGCGGCTCGGCCAGGACGGCCTGCTCGCCGAGCTGGGCGGCGCGCCGCAGGTCCGAGCCCTCGCGATGAAACGCGTAGGCCGCGCGCTCGGCGATCCACGGCTCGGAGCACGCGCCGAACGCCTTCGCGTACTTCGCCCCGGCCTCGCCCCAGCGAGCGGCCTGCTCGGCGGCGCGGGCGGCGGCGAGGTTCGTCTCGCGAACGAGGACCCGCGCGCGGGCCTGCGTGTCCTCGAGTGCGGCGAGGATGGCCGGATCGTCGGAGTTCTGGGCGGCCAGGCGGTAGTGGTTCGCTGCGGCGACGAGGTCCTTGCGCTCGACCGCCTCGCGCGCGGCGCGGAGGAAGACGTCGACGTGCTCCTGCGTCGCGTTGCGTTGCTTGGTGGCGTACAGGCGCCGGAGGGGATCGGGCGAGGAGGCGGAGGCCGGCACAGGCACGGGCACGGGCGCGGGGGCGGGCGCAGGCACGGGCGTGGGTGCGGGCGCGCGGGCGGCGCGCATGCTCTTGCGGGTGGTTCGGCGTGCGGGCGGCTTCTGGGTCGGCGCGCGGGGGGCGGGCGGCTTCTGCGTGGCCGCACGCGGGGGAGGGCGGGGTGGGAGCGTGGAGTCGTACTCCTCGCGGCGGCCCTTCCTCGTGAGGACGTCGGAGGCGAGCGTCAGGCGCGCGAAGATCCGGTCGAGGAGCTGCCGCGACGGGCCGAGGTTTTTCCCGAAGAACCGGTCCGGGTGAAACTGCGCTGCGAGCGCGTGGTACCCGCGGCGGATCGTCTTGGCGTCGGCGTCCTGGTCGACGCCGAGGACCGCGTAGTGGTCCAGGCTCTCGATGCGCGCCGCCATCTCCGCGATGCGGCTCCGGTCGGCCTCGGAGAGCTCGTTCGAGCCGCTCGACGTGCTCGACGTGCTCGAAGTCTTCGACGGGCTCGATGCGCTCGATCCGGTCGGTGCGGCCGCTGCGGGCGCCCTGGAGGTCCGCTGCGGCGCGACCGTCGAGCGCTTCGCGGGCCTGTTCGAGAGGGCCGGCGGCTTCGTCGTCCGCCGAGCCACAGGGCCGAGGTCGATGGCTCCCGCGTCCGCGAGCGCCCGGAGCGCGTCGCTCAGATCGCGCGGGGTGAGCTGCGTGATCTCGGCCAGGTCGCCCGTCGAGGTGGCGCCGTCGATCTGGGAGAGCACGAAGGCCTCGCGCGGGCCGAGGTGGAGGGACCGCAGATCGCGGCGCCCCCGCGAGACGGGGGTGACGGCGGGGGGCACGAGGCTGCGGGGGACGGGCGGCCGAGCGGAGTGCCGCGGCGCGGGATGCTCGGTCGCGCCGCGCGGGCGGGGGCGCCTGGTCTTCGAGCGATCGTCGTCCACGGCGAGCGCGCCGACCTCGACGAGCCTGCGCGCGATGGGGATGAGGGCGTCCACGTCGAGCCCTGCGGCGTCGGCGATCTGCTCGACCGGAGACGCGCCGCGAACCTGCGAGAGCACGAACGCCTCGAGCGCGCCGATGGGGAGGCGCGCGACGTCGCAGGGGACCTCCCGCAGGACGGTTCGACGATTCACGGGCGGGGGAGGGACCGAGCGCCCGCTCACGCGCATGCGGCGTCCCCTGCCTTCGCGGGCGTCATCGGCCCCATCCTACCGGAGAACGAGGCCGCTCACGGCCTCGCGCCTTCGCACGGTGCGCCTCGATGGTGCGGTGTCGGCGCAGAGGAGGTCGATTGTCACGGCCCCACCATATCGGCGCGCTCGCGCTCGCGGGGGATGGAACGAAAAGGTTACTCACGTGGGTGGGTCCGCGAGCTCACTTCCTTCGCGCGCCCCGGAGTTCCGTTGTCTCCCGCCACCACGTCGCGGTTGCGGCGTTTCACGCTCATCGAGCACGTGTCGAACGCCCTCTTCGTGGCAATGCACGCGTCTCTTCTCCTCGTCTTCCTCGTCCCGCTGTCGCGCGGTGCGCTGGCCCTCGCGCTCGGCGGATACGCGCTGCGGATGTGGGCCATCACGGCGGGATACCACCGCTACTTCGCGCACCGCGCGTACAAGACGAGCCGCGCCTTCCAGCTCGTTCTGGCGGTCCTCGGCGCCGCGAGCATGCAGAATGGGCCCATCTGGTGGGCCAGCGTGCACCGCCGCCACCACAAGGACTCCGACGGCCCCCGGGACCCGCACTCGCCGCTCGTGCGCGGCTTCTGGTACGCGCACGTGGGGTGGGTCTTCGACCGGTCGGTGCCGCGGCCGTACGACGAGTCGAACGTGCGCGATCTCCTGCGCTTCCCGGAGATCCGCTGGGTGGACCGGCACGAGTGGATCCCGCTCGCCGCCTACGGCGTCGCGTGCTTCGCCATCGGCGGCCTGCCCGGCCTCGTCTGGGGCTTCGTCGTGAGCACGCTCGCCGTCTTTCACGCGACGATGCTCGTCAACTCCCTGGCGCACGTCTGGGGCTCGCGCCGCTTCGCGACCGCGGACGCCTCGCGCAACAACGCCCTTCTCGCGCTCCTCACGTTGGGCGAGGGCTGGCACAACAACCACCACCACTACATGAGCTCCGCCCGGCAGGGCTTCCGGTGGTGGGAACTCGACGTGAGCTACTGCGTGCTTCGCGTCCTCGCGTGGGTCGGGCTGGTCCACGACCTGCGGGAGCCGCCGGCGTCGGCCCGCTTCCCGTCGTCTCCATCGCTCGACGTCGGCGTGGGCGCCGTCGCCGATCCTGGCGCCATCGTGCCCGTCCCCCTGCCCGCCGTCACCGTCGCCCCGCCCTGAGGCCAGCGCCCTCTCGCGGGCAGGACCGTGCGGCCGGCGCTCAATAAGCGTGGGCCGCGTACCCTGCGGCGGCCGCGTACTGCTGGTAGGCGGCGACGACCGGATCGTCGTAGGCGGTGTTGTACACGGTGCAGCTCTTGGTGCTGCCGTAGCTGTTGTAGTCGCCGACGGCCATCAACGTGTACTGGTCCACCGTGCACCCGGGGAACTTCGCCTCCTCCTGCGCGCGATTGCCGGCGACGCCCGAGATGCCGATCTCGATGTTGACCTCGGGGTTGAAGATGGAGGTCGCCCAGCCGCTGGCCGTGGGGTCGGTGGTCAGGTTCGGCTGCCCGTTCGCGAGGAGGCCGGCGTCGTCGGGATCGTCGCCGCACGCGGGCACGACCTGCATCAGGCCGTAGCAGCCCGATTCGGCGGTGGTCCAGCCGGAGGGCGTGCCGCACGGCATGTTGGGGCAGGCCACGGACGTGTCGTCGAACCGGGACTCCACGTAGATGATGGCCTTGAAGATCATCGGATCGGGCTCGGCGTACTTCGCCGTCCACGCGAGGATGGGGCAGTCGAAGGCGTCGACGCTGACGCCCGTCTGCTGCGCGGTGAGCCCCGTCTTCAGAGGATCGGAGGAGCACGCGCCCGCGTCGGTGACCACCGGAGCGTCGGCGCCGCCGCCGCCGCCGCCGCCGTCCGCGGCCCCGCTGCTGCTTGCCCCGGCTTCGACGGTCACGCCGCCGCTGCTGCTGCCGCTCCCGCCGTCGCCCTCGCCGCCCTTGCCGCCGGTGCCTCCGTCGCCGCCCGAGCTGCCGCTGCACGCCGCCGCGAGCACCGTCGCGACGAGCGAGACGCCGAGAAAGCTCGCCCGGTCGACGCGCACCCACGCATCGTAGCAGCCAGGGCGCGGTCGTCGCCCGTCCCGCCTCTGGTCACGCCGACGGCAGGTCACGCCGTCGGTAGCCGGTGGACGCGCAGGACGCTCTCCTCCGACGGCACGCCGAGGCGCAGCGGGAAGCCGTAGTGGCCCGTGCCGCGGTGGACGTACATGCGGTCGCGGCCCCGCGCCCAGAAGCCGTGGTCGGGGATGCGGATGCCGAAGAGGCGGAGGAACGTCCAGGGAAGCCCGAGGCTGACGAGGCCGACCTGGCCGCCGTGCGTGTGGCCCGAGAGCACGAGATCGCCCTCGCCCTCGGGCAGGTGCCGGAACGCCCCCGGATCGTGGAGCAGGACGATGCGCGTGCGGCCCGGGGTGCGCGGGTGCTCGCGGCACACGCGCTCGAGGTGCGCTCGGCGATCGCGCCAGACGAAATCCATGCCGACGACCTGGACGGAACCGGCCTCGGTCGAGACCTCGCGCGCCTCGTCGACGAGGAGCTCGACCCCGTTCGCGGCGAGCGCCGTCGCGACCGTCTCGGGCGCCTCGAGGTCGTGGTTGCCCCGGCACGCGAACACCTTGCCCGGCATCGCGCGCAGCGGCTCGAGGGCGCGCTGCAGGAGCTCCGGATCGCTCTGCGACTCCATCGTCAGGAAGTCGCCCGTCAGGAAGATCAGGTCCGGGTTCTTCGCGACGGCCCGCGCGGCGATCCGCCGCAGGCGCTCGACCGACATGAACGGACCGATGTGCGGATCGGTGATCTGCACGATGCGGAGCGGGCGCTCGACGCGGGCCTCGCCGCGCGGATGGGGTGTGACCGCCGGGGCCTCGCTGGCCCCGCCGATGACCAGATCGATCTCCTCGCGCCGCGCCGTGAGCGACTGGAGGAGGCCGACGGCGCCGAGGGCGTACGGCAGCCACGGCGCCCACGGGTGGAAACCGAGCGCGAGCGCGAGCGCCCAGGGAAGGGCCAGCAGCGTGCCAGCCACGAAGAAGGAAGCGGGCCAGCTGACGAGCCAGCGGTACGCGAGCGGGCGCATACGGGGGCGCGCGAGCGCGGCGAAGTTCACGTACACGGCCGCGTGGAGCGCGAGGAACGCGGGCATCACGGCGTGAAAGACCGGTGCCATCGCGAGCGCGAGCAGCGAGTACACGCCGACGAGCACGCCCGCCATGGTCGCGAACGGGCGCCCGCGGACCGTCGCCGCGACGACGACCACCCCGAGCCACCCCGTGAGCGTCAGGACGTCTAGCCAGGCCATCGCCGAGGACCCTGCGGATTCGGATGCGGGGAGCGCCCGCGGGGTTTCGACCCCGAGCAATTCACCCCTCGGTGCCGCGGACGGCCACGAGGTAGTCGACGATGGGCGCGCTCATCTCCTCGGGAAAGGGCGCGTGGTAGACCTTGCGCATCTTGTCGACCTCCGCGGCCCACGTGCGTCGCGGCAGCGGCGGCTGATCGAGGACGTACCGCAGGGTGTGGCAGGTGGAGCAGGCGCCCACGAGCACCGCGCGCCCGGGGGCGTCGGGGAGCTCGGGCTCCGCGAGGTCGGGCATCGTCACGGCGTGGATCCGGGGATCGGGCGCAGGGGCGACTTCGCGCGAGCAGGCCGTCGCCAGGAGCAGCAGCCCGGCGAGAGAGCCGGCTGCCACCAGCCGCAAGGCGAACGCGGCCCTCACGACACCACCACCGGGCAGCGCTCGTAGACGTTGCGCATGTAGCCGCCTCGGTTCCAGATGGGCGTGGCGCGCTGGGCCTCACCGGAGCGGCTCGTCGCGCGGGCCATGAGGGTGGCAGGACCCGCCTCGGTGGGTGTCCACGAGGCGCGCCAGCGACGCAGCGAGTACCGGCCGAGGTCCGCGTCGAGCGTGGCGTCGCGCCAGCTCGCGCCGCCGTCCACCGAGACCTCGACGCGCGCGATCCCGTCGCCGCCGTCGAAGGCGATGCCTTCGAGGGCGCACGGGCCGCCGCGCGCGAGCTTCGCGTCGGGCGTCGGGCTCACGATGAGCGAGCGCACGTTCATGCGCGAGATGGGCACGGTGCTCGTGGCGAGGTGGTCGGGCGACTCGTCCGCGCCGGGAGCGCTCGGGATCCGGTAGGCCTTGGTCATCCAGAAGCCGTCGAACGGCGCGTCGAGCACCGTGATCTCGCGGAGCGCCTTGACCCAGTACGTCGAGTACCAGCCCGGGACGACGAGGCGGAGCGGGAAGCCGTTGAGCATGGGCAGCGGCTGATCGTTCATCGCCCAGGCCACCAGCACGTCGTCCGACCGGGCCCGGTCGAGGTCGAGGGACTTCACGAACGGGGCCGGGCCCTCGATGGGCGGCCCGTCGAGCCCGCGAAATGTCACGCAGCGGGCCTCCGCGCGGACGCCGGCACGATCGAGGAGCGTCTTCAGCCGGACGCCGGTCCACTTCGCGTTGCCGAGGGCGCCGCTCCCCCACTGCACGCCGGGCACGCGCGGCGCCGAGAGAGCTCGCGAGTTGCCCGAGCACTGGTTGACCGCGACGAGCGACGTCGGCTCGAGGGCACGCACCTCGTCGAGGGACAGCGCCGCTGCCCGTTCGACGTGCCCGGCGATCGCGAGGCGGAAGGTACGAAGGTCGACCGAGTGCGGCACCCCCGCGAGGTGCCACCGCACGAACATCAGGTCGTTCGGCGTGAGGTCGTGCTTCAGGTACGCGAGTGGCATCTCGAGGTTCGGTGGCCGCCCGGTGTGAAGGAGAAGGGCAGGGGACTTCTCGGGCCAGCCGGTCGCGGCGCCGTCGCCGGCGCCTGCGTCCGTGGCCGAGGGCCCGCCTCGATCGCAGCGAAGGGTGAGCGCAGCGCCCGCCGCGGCATACAAGAAGTCGCGTCTCGAGCTTCGACCACGCACGTCCGTATTCTCCGCCTCGCCTGCCGCGGGGCAGTCCACCTCACCCGCGGCGCGGAAGCAACGTCCGACCGATCGTCAGCGCGCCGCGACGACGCTCACCGTGTAGTCGTGCGTCCAGCCTTCGGCGCTGACGCGCAGCGTGGTCGACCCGGGTTTCAGGCCGACGAGCGTCAGCGTGGACACGTTGCTCTCGCGGAAGACACCCCGATCGAGCCGGGCGAGCTGGGTCGCATAGACGCCGGCGACCCCCTCGGCGGCCACGGAGCCGTGAACGCCGCGGCAGGGCGAGCCGTCGCGTGTGCACTCGAACGCGACCGCGACGCCCTCGGAGAGCTCGATCCGGTCGTGGTCCGCGTCGAGCTCGAGCACGCGGTCGGGCGGCGCCGGCGTGATGGCGCTGAGCTGGGGGGCGCACCCCGTGGCCGCCGCGAGGGCGATCGCGGCGAGCCCCGTCGTCGCCGCGCGCAGGCCCAGGGACGCGAGCTTCGTCCGGGGGGCGCTCATCGGACCACCTCGAGGGGCAGGGAGCACGTCTTTCCGAGCATCGTCACGGTCACCTTCGCGGACCCTGGCTGTCTCGCGACGAGCCGGACGCGGTTCGGGAGCCCCTCGCGGAGCACGACCGCGATCGGTGGCTCGACGGTCCACGTCGAGGTGGCGACCCCCGCGAGCGCCTGGGCGCCCGCGTACCCGTGGGGTACGAGCCGCGTCTCGTCGCCGACCACGAGCTCCACCCGTTCGGTGAGGTCGCCGAGATCGTTCCCGGCAGCGTCGATGCCGTGCACCTCGACGCGGTCGGCCGGCCGTACCGTCACGTGGACGAAGTCGACCACGACGTCGCCGTCGAGCGCGACGAGGACGGCCGCGGTCCCCGGCGCCTTGCCGAGGAGGAGGCCGTCCCGGACGTCGACGACGTCGGTCCGCGGGGAAAGGAGGTGCGTCGCGAGCCCCGCGCTGCCCCTCGTGTCGTAGTGGATCGCCGGCCGCACCTCGCCGCCGACGGCGAGCGGCGCGTCGAGCGCGGAGGCGAGGCCTCCCTCGTCGGCTGCGCCGCCGGTGCGCGTGAGGTCCATCTGGCCGAGGGCGCCCCCGCAGCCGGGCAAGACGAGGAGCGCGCCGAGGACGGCGCCGAGGGAGAAGAGGGACGAAGTGGGTTTCACGGCGGGAGAAACGCGCCAGGAGGCTGCGCCTTACACGACATGCCCGCGCCTGCGCCCCCCGCACCCGCGCCGCGCCCGTCCACCCGCCGCGGAACGCGGTACCCTCGGCCCTCCACTGGAGGCTCCCATGTCCCTCTTCGGCAAGAGCGCGCCGCAGCAAGCATCCGCACCGTCCGCCTCGAGCAACGAGTTCCACTTCTCCGACGCGGGCAAGCGACGCATCGCCGAGCTGCGCGGCGCCGATGGGCGCGGGGGCCTCTTCACGAGCGACCTCTCGATCAACGAGTTCGCGATGGTCGAGCGCGCCGGCTTCCAGCCGCTCGGGCTCGTGATGGCGTCGAGCGTCTACCACATCGGCTACCAGGCCCAGACCTTCACCGTGAGCCAGGAGCTGAACGTCCTCTCGCAGGCGATGTACGCGGCGCGCGAGCTCGCGATGGATCGCATGGAGGTCGAGGCGGACGCTCTCGGGGCGGACGGTGTCGTCGGTGTTCGCCTGAACGTGAGCCGCTACGAGTTCAGCGACACGATGATGGAGTTCGTGGCCGTCGGCACGGCGGTCCGTCACAAGGGCGGCGGGGCGTTCCGCAACGCGCAGGGAAAGCCCTTCACGAGCGACCTCTCGGGGCAGGACTTCGCGGTGCTCCTCTCCACCGGGTACCGCCCGGCGGGGCTCGTCATGGGCACGTGCGTCTACCACATCGCCCACCAGTCCTTCCGCCAGTGGATGGCGCAGAACAACCTCGCCAGTTTCGAGATGGGCAGCTTCACGCAGGCGCTCTACGACGCCCGCGAGCTCGCGATGGAGCGCATGCAGTCCGAGGCGAAGGACCTCGGCGCGCTCGGCATCGTCGGCGTGAACGTGACCGAGGGGAGCCAGGGCTGGGACGCGCACGTCATCGAGTACCTCGCGGTCGGGACGGCCATCGTGAAGCTCGACGGCCCTGCGCCGGAGATCCCGGTGGTGCTGCCGCTGTCCGACGCGCCCGGCACGTCCGGCTGAAGGAACGAACCTCGGCCGAGGTGCGAACGCGCCGTCCGCTCAGTTCGTGGCGAGCGCGCGTGTCGCGACGCGGGCGAACACGGGGGCGGCGTCCTGGCCGCCGCTGGGCTCCCCCGCCGGCTGCTCGACGCCGACGAGGATGACGAAGCGGGGCGCTCGCGACGGGACGAAGCCGACGAAGCTCGCATAGATGCCCTCGCCGCCGCCGGGGAGAGCGGTTTCGGCGGTGCCCGTCTTGCCTGCCACGGAGACGCCCTCGACCTTCGCCAGGCCGCCGGTCGCGTGATCGGCGGTGACGACGCCCTCGAGGAGCCCGACCACCGCGCGCGCCGTCTCCTCCCTGAGGATGCGCTGGCGCGGAGCCGGCCCCGTGCGGCGCGTACGGGTCGGGGCGACGTACTCGCCGCCGTTGGCGATCGCGCCGTAGGCGGCGGCAACCTGGAGCGGCGACGCGAGGAGCCCCTCGCCGACGGCGGCGACGGCGCCGCGGAACGAGTGCTCCTCGAAGGAGGGGATCGAGCCGGCGGCCGCACCGTCGACGGGCGGCGCGTCGCCGAGGTGGAACGCGTGCAGCCAGCCGCGGAAGCGGGCTCCCCCCAGCTTGTCGAAGACCTTCGCGTAGACGACGTTCGACGAGACGGCCGTCGCCTGCGCGAGCGTCAATGCATCCCACGAGTGGCTGTCGTGCAGCACCTTGCCCTGGTACGTCCAGGCGCCGCGCTCGCCGTCGAAGCGATCGTCGGGGTGAACCACGCCGTCGTCGAGGGCCCCGGCCAGCGTGATCGCCTTCATCGTGGACCCCGGCTCGTAGACCGTGCGAACCGCGACGTCGGCGGGCGCACCGTTCGCCTTGCCGGCGTCCGCGAGGATCTCGCCCGTCGACGGATCCAGCACGAGGACCGTGGCTGCCTTGCCGCCCGTGTCGGCGAGGGCGCGATCGAGCTCCTCCTCGGCGATGGCCTGGAGGGCCGGGCGGACGCTCGACACGGCGGGGGAAGCCGCCGCGAGAGATGACGTGGCTGGTGCGGGCGCAGTGGCGATGGCCGGAGGCGGCGCGTCGCTCGCGGGAACGGCTGGACCGGCCGTCGTCGCCGTCGAGCACGCGACGCCGACGACGACGACGGCGCTCGCGCCCACGAGGGAGGCCGCGTGCCCGCGGCGGAGCGTGCGCCGCACGCGATCGGACGAGACGATCGCCGTGACGCGCGCGGCGAGCTGCGAGCGCTCGCCCATCCCGAGGGCGCCGGAGGGGACGTCGCCCGAGCCCCACGACGCGGACGCGATCGCGAGGAGGTCCTCGGCATAGCGCGAGGGCCGGGTTCCGGCCGCGAGCACCGCCTCGTCGGCCGAAAGCTCGCGCTCGATGCGGAGCCGGCGGGCAGCGACCCAGACGAGGGGATCGAACCAGTGCATGGCGCACGCGAGCTGCGCGACGACCTGGAGGAGGCAGTCCCGCTGGTGGACGTGCGCGAGCTCGTGGAGGAGGACGGCGAGGCGCCGCTCGTCGTCCCACGCGCTGGAGGCGGGAGGGACGAGGATGACGGGCCGGAGTAGGCCCGTGACGGCGGGCGCGTCGACGGCGCCGGTCACGCGGACGTCTGCGCGGAGGCCCGTGGCCTTCCGGGCGCGCGCGACGGCGAGCGCCCACCCGCGTGCCGTCGTCGAGCGGCGGACGAGCGACCGCGAGCGCGCGAGACCGAGGAGGAGACGCGCGAGGACGGGGATTGCGCCGAGCGCCCAGACGAGGAGAAGAACCGTGGAGGTGTCCAGGTGCCAGGGCGTGAGGGCAGCCGCCGGCGGCGTGGCGGCGTTCGCGGGAAGGGGACCGGCGGCCTCGCTCGCGGGCGAGGCGGCGCCGTCGACGAGCGGCTCGGGCACGGGGGCGAGGTGGAGGCGCGCCGCCGGGATGGGAGAGGGGAGGTTGAGCGCGGGAGTGACCGCGGACACCGCCGGCATGACGAGCGCGCCGGCGAGAGCGGTCGCCAGCACGATGCGACGCGCGGCGGGCGCACGGCGGCGGAGGAGTAACGTGGCGGCGAGCGCGAGCCCGACGACGACGGCGACGCGGAGAGCGTCCAGGGCGAGGCGTTCGAGAAGCATGGTCAGCGTCCCTCCTTCTTCGCGCGATCGATGAGCTCTGCGAGGCGGTCGAGCTCTTCGCGCGAGAGCCTCGACCGTGGCGAGTCGACGAGGGCTGCGACGGTCTGCTCGACGGAGCCCGCGAAGAAGGTGCGTACGACGTGCGCGAGGGCGCTCCGGCGCGCGTCGCCGCGGGCCACCGCGGGGCTGAACACGTAGCGCGGGCCGTCCTGGACGTGGCGGACGTGTCCGCGCTCCTCGAGCAGTCGCAGGAGCGCGCGCACCGCCGAGTAGCTCGGGGGGTCGGTCAAGTCCTCGAGCACCTCGTGCGCGGTCGCGCGCCCACGCCGGTGCAGGATGTCCATGATCTGGCGCTCGCGGCGCGTGAGCGTCTCGACGGCGTGCTTCGACATGCCGACGTGTCTACGCGTGTGCTAAGAAATTAGCAAGCACGTGATGCTGATTTCTTAGCACGTCGCGGGCAGGCCCCGCTCGACGTGGGTGCCGAGGCGCGCCGGCGCGCGTCAGTCCCCGGCCAGGCAAGAGAACGTGAAACCGTCCAGCGTGGTCGGCGTGGGCTGTCGCAGCGTGAACCCGATCGAGGTGCTTCCCGTGGCGAGGGTGCCCGGCCCCGGCCCGCCGCCGTCGAGCCCGAACGTGCCGCCGATGGCCATCGTGTACGTGGCCGTGCCGACCTGGAAGGCGATCGTCGGATAGCCGCTGAGCGACTGGTCGAACGAGACAATCGAGCGCTCCGCGAGCGCGGGCGGGGAGCCGTAGAAGAGCCGCACCGGCGAGGGAGTGACGATGTCCACGAGGTTCGTGACGACGATCACGCTCCCGTCGCTGACGTCCGCGACGTAGGCGACGGTGCCGGAGAGGTTGACGACGGCCAGGCCGGTCACCGTTCCCGGGTCGACGACGGTGAGCGGCGCCTCCCCCGGACCACCGAGAAACGACTTCGAGTCGGCGGGGCCGAGAGCCATCTCCGTGGCCGCGCCCCCGCTCGTGTCGAGGAGCAGCGACTGCGCGGCGCCGTCGCTCGCGCCGGGGCCGACGAAGGCGAGCGTGTACTGGCCCGAGCCGTTCTCGCCGCTCCCGATGACCTCCTGACGGACGAGCGGGCCGGCCGCCTCGGCCCCGACGAAGACGCGCGGCTCTCCGAGCCCCTGCGGCTCGTCGGCGACGTAGAGCGTGCCCTGCGCGTCCTCCCCCACGCCGAGCACGTTCGACAGGGACGTCGGTGGGGGCGAGAGGGGATCGCACGGGCCGTTCCCGGTCACGCCATCCGACGAGCCGCCCGAGCTCGACGAGGGACTGCAGGCGGCGACGACGACCGTGGCCAGCGCCCCGGCCGCGAAGCGATTCAAGGAGAACATTCCCGGAGTATGACGCTGAGCCGGGCGCTCGGCACACGGCGCCCGGGTGCGGCAGCTCGCCGTCAATGCGGCGTGGGCACGGGCGGCGGGGTCGGCGTAGGAGTCGGCGTCGGCACGGGCGTCGGAGCCGGCGTGGGGGTCGGCGTCGGCGAGGGCGTCGGGATCGGTCCCGGGGTGGGCGTGGGCGCCGGAGGCGTGGGGCCCGGCGGCGGGTAGGGGGGCACCTGGAGACGCGTCTCCTCCATCGCGATCCCTACGGCGGGTACGCCCACCGCCATGGCGGCAAGCAGCACGACAGGCATCCAGCGGGTGAGCTTCCGCATGTTGAGAGACCTCCTGGCCGGATGCCTTTCACCGCCCGTGCCAGGAGAGCTCTGCCTACCGCCGGCGCGCTCGCCGGCGCGCGGTGGGGCGCGCGGACGCTATGGTCGCGCTCCATGCGTGCTCGCACGTGCCTTCCCGCCCTCGTCCTCGCCCTGCTTCCCGCATGCGTCGGCGCGCCCATGCAGGCACCTCCGCCCGCCCCACCGTCGTGCGTCGCGCCTCTTCCGGTCCCCGTGGCCACGGCGGAGGCGCCGCAGCGCTATGCGGCCGGTCGCCCGGTGCCCGCGTTCGCGGACCCGGACCGCAAGGCGAAGCTCACGGCGGCTGCACCGAGTCTCGACGAGCACTTCGCCGCCTACGCGGCGCGGATGCGCGTCCCCGGCATGGCCGTGGGCCTCGTCGTCGACGGGGATCTCGTCTGGTCGAAGGGCTACGGCGTGAAGGACGTGACGACGAAAGAGCCGGTCGACGCGGACACGCTGTTCCGCCTCGCATCCGTGACGAAGAGCTTCACGGCGACGGCGGTCCTGCAGCTGCGAGACGCGGGGAAGCTCTCGCTCGACGATCCGGCGGAGAAGTACCTCCCGGAGCTCGCGGGCATCGTGTACCCGACGCGCGACTCGCCCCGCGTCACCGTGCGAAACCTCCTCTCGCACACGGCGGGCCTGCCGCACGACGTGCCTCCCAGCCCGCCGCACGTGCCGGGTGGCGAAACGGCGGGGGACGCCGCCATCCTCCAGCGCCTTCGGGGGCTCGTCCTCTCCGAGCCGCCCGGTTCCGTCTACGCGTACTCGAATCTCGGGTTTCAGCTCGCCGGGATGATCGTCGCGCGCGTCGCGGGCACGACGTACGAGGAGTACCTGGCGGCGCACGTCCTCCGGCCGCTCGGGATGCCGTCCACCGGGTTCGAACCCCCGCCGGCTCGGCTGGCGTCGGGCTACCTGCGCAGGGGCGAGGGCGTCGAGCATCCGCCGATGATCCAGCTCGGCCCCTTTCCTGCCGGGGGACTCTTCTCCTCGGTCCGCGACATGGCGCGGTATGCGTCGTTCGAGCTCTCGGCGTGGCCACCGCGCGACGACGGCGACACGGGGCCGCTCCGACGGAGCTCGGTGCGCGAGGCGCAGCAGATGGCCGCGTGGATGGGCCTCCACGTTCCGCGCAGGGGGCGGGGCGCGGCCGTGGTCGCGATCGCGGACGGCTACGGCTTCGGCTGGGTGGCCGAGCAGACGTGCGAGTTCGATCAGGTCGTCTGGCACAACGGTGCGCTGACGGACGGCTACCGATCGATGGTGATGCTCCTGCCGGAGCGCGGCGTGGCGCTCATCGTGCTCGCGAACCTGTTCGACGAGCACATGGACCTCGAGGACGCGGTCCGCGCGGCGGCGCACCTGCTCGACGACTCGGGCGCGCTGGCGGCGCGCGTCCGTGCGACGACGCACGCCGAGGAGGGAACGCGGTGCCCGTGAGGGCCGAGGACGGCCCTCTACATGTTCTCGACGCTCTTCAGCATCTGGGGCACGAACGTCGTGCGCGGGCGCAGGAGGTCGTAGCGTTTCGGCGGGTGGAATCCGCTGAGCTGGGCGCCGATCGGATCGTTCGCGATGGCGGCGAGCGGATCGTCGGGAAAGCGGATGTCCTGGCCGTCGGCGGTGGTGTGCTCGACGTAGGTGGGCTGCGTGGACTCCGTGGAGGTCTGGGCGGACGCCGGCCCGGCGAGCGCGACGAACGCGCACGCGAGCAGGGCGCCGCATGCGAGAACGCGCATGGGTGGGCTCCTCTCTCTCGAGGATGAGACAGGGGGCGCCGACGGTACCTTGGATCCGGCGAGCTCCGGGCGGCCGCGGGCCGCGGCTCCGTCAGCAGTGGGCGAAGTGCACGGCGATCCAGATCCCCAGCACGAGGAGCACGATCACGGCCGCGGCGGAGGCGCACCCGATGCCCGTCGCGCCGAGGAGCGATCGGCCGGAGCGGCCCGTCGTTCCGCGCATCGCGTCCGCGCGGAGGAGGGCCTCGCCCTGGACGATCGAGACGAGCACCTTGAAGGGGCGCTCGTCGCGCGTGCCGTCGATGCGGACGCCGAGCTGGAATCGACCGCCGGGCCGGGTCACCCACGCGACGGCGCCGCAGCGCGCACAGCGATCGGACGGGTCGTTCGGGGGCGTGGGGCCGCCGCACGCGGCGCAGCCGGCCGTGGCGCCGTGCTTCTCCTCGAGCATCGCGAGTCGGTACTCGAGGTCGATTCCCCCGCCCTCGACGCGCGCCCAGGGCTCCATCCACTGGTCGACGATGCGCTCGGCCGCGGTCCCCGCGACCGGCTGGGCGCAGTGGGGGCAGGGGAGGGAGACAGGGTCGCGCGAGGAGATGGCCAGGGGGGAGCCGCACGTCGTGCATGCGCCGACCGCGACGCCCGGCGTGCCCGAGGCCATCGCGACGCGCGCGGACGCGAGCCACGAGAGGAGCTTGCCCGCGGTGAACGCCGGATCGAGGTCGGCAGGCTGCCCGTCGGCGGCGACGGGGACGAGGTTCGCGCGCGCGCAGCGGCCGCAGGTGACCGACAGCGTGGCCGGCGGCGGGTCTCCCAGCGGGAGCGTGCACGCCGGGCAGCGGGCGCGGGCGAGGGGCATCGGACTCCCCGGCGAGTACCACAAACGCGCGGAGCTCACAGGTGCTACGAACCGCGAGAGAGCCCATGAGCGCGGCCGTTCCCCGAAGTCCCGCCGTCCCGGTGCTCCGCGCGGACCTCGATCGCCACCGGGCCACGCTGCTCGAGCGCCTCGGCGGGGGCGAGGACGGCATCGCGCTCGGGCGCGCCAACGCGCGCTTCCTCGACGGGTTCCTCCGCGCGCGCTTCGACGCGGCAGCGAAGGCGGCGAAGCTTCCCCCGAGCGGGGTGGCCCTCGCCGCGGTCGGCAGCTTCGGTCGCGGCGCGGTGGCCCTCCGCAGCGACGCCGACGTGGTGGTGGTCGTGGCGCCGCGCGCGCTGGGCGCGAAGGAGGCGGCGGCCTTCGCGGAGGAGCTGCTCTATCCGCTGTGGGACGCGACGCTCGCCGTCGGCCACCAGGTGCTCTCCGCGGCGGACGCCGTGGACCTCGCGCAGACCGATCTGCCCACGGCGACCGCGCTGCTCGATCTCCGCCTGCTCGCCGGCGACGAGGCGGCGATCGCCGACCTGGTCGCGCGCGCCAATGACGGCCTCTTCGCGGAGGAGGACCTCGGCGCATTCATCGGGCGCCTCGAGGCCGAGGCGGCCGCGCGCCACGAGCGCTTCGGTGGCTCGGTGTACCTGCTCGAGCCGGACGTGAAGGCAGGGGCGGGCGGGCTGCGCGACCTCGACGGCCTGCGGTGGGCGGCGCGCGCGCGCTACCACGTGCGCGATCCGGAGGGCGACGCGCGCCTCGGGATGTGGGGAGAGCTCGTGCGGCTGGGCGTCCTCGTGGCGCGCGAGGCGCAGGAGATCGCGTCCGCCGAGGAGTTCCTCTGGCGCGTGCGCAACCGGCTGCACGCGCGCGCCGGGCGCAAGGCGGACCGCCTCGGGTTCGAGGAGCAGGAGTCTCTCGCGGTCGCCATGGGCTATGGCGACGACCGGGCGCGCGCCGCCGAGCGCCTCATGCAGGACTACTACCTCCACGCGCGGGCCGTGACGCGAGCGCGCGAGAGCCTGTTCGAGCGGCTGAAGCCGGCGCGGCGGCGCGCGAAGGGCGTGACGGCGGACCTCGGCGGGGGGGTGCACCTCTTCGACGGGCACGTGACCATCGCGGGGAGCGTCGAGCTCGCGGCCGACCCCGCGCTCGCGATGCGCGCTTACGAGGCGTGCGTCCGGCAGTCGGCGCCGGTGCTCGCCTTCGCGCGCGACGCGATCGGGCGGGCGGCCGCGGACCCTGCCTGGTGCGAGCGCCTGCGGGGGAGCGCCGAGGCGGCGGGCCTCTTCGCCCAGCTCGTGGCGACGGTGCCCGAGACGCGCACGCGCCGCGGCTCGATGGTGGGCGAGCTCCACGACGTGGGGCTCCTGCTCGCGATGGTGCCCGAGTTCCTTCCCGTCACCGGGCGCGTGCACCACGACGTCTACCACGTGTACACGGTCGACGTTCACTCGGTGGCTGCCGTCGATCGGCTGCGGCAGCTCGCCCGCGGTGAGCTCGCGAACGAGTTCCCGCTCGCGTCGCGGCTCGCGGCCGAGGTGGCGCGCCCGACGCCGCTCTTCCTCGCGACGCTGCTCCACGACGTCGGCAAGGGATGGCCGGATGCCAGCGGCTCGCGCAAGAACCACTCGAAGACCGGCGCTGATCTCTGCGAGAAGATCCTCCCGCGCCTGGGGCTGTCCGAGGAAGACGTCGACGAGGCGCGGCAGCTGGTGCTCGATCACCTGCTCATGTACACGACCGCGACGCGGCGCGATCTCGACGACCCCGCCACCATCGAGGAGTTCTCGGGGGGCCTCCGCGGCCGCGAGGGGCTCCGCAACCTGTACCTCCTGACGGTGGCAGACCTGTCGACGACGTCGCCCACGGCGATGACGTCGTGGAAGGCCCGCATGCTGGACGAGCTCTACTTCGCGGCCGAGGCGCACCTCGCCGGCAAGCCCCCGCAGGCCGACGCCGACCGGGTGGCGCGCGTGCGCGCGGCGGTGCACGACTCGGTGGCGCGGTCGGACCGGCGGGACGCGATCGACGCGTTCCTCGCGTCGATGCCGGAGCGCTACCTCCTGGCCAACTCGGCGACGTCGATCGTCGAGCACGCACGCGTCGTCGCGGGCCGTGGGAAGAAGGTCGCGCACGTCGCCCGGGTGCCGGGGCGCCATCCCGAGGCGGCGGAGCTCTGCGTCGTCGCCGAGGACCGGCCGGGCCTCCTTGCGAGCATCGCGGCGGCCCTCACGGCGAACCGCCTCGAGGTGCTCGCCGCGCAGGTGTACTCGAGGCAAGTGGGCGAGTGCGTCGAGGCGGTGGACCTCTTCTGGGTGCGGGACCGCGAGGGAGGCACCGACGGCGTCGAGGGTGCGCTCCCGCGGCTGGCGCGCGACCTCGAAGACGTGTGCTCGTCGCGCGTCGACGCAGGCGAGCTCCTCGCGTCGCGCCTCGGGTCCGCGTCGCCCTGGCGCGAGCGTCCCAGCCCGGTCGTGCCGACCGAGGTCCAGGTGGACGGGCGCGCGTCTCCGCGGCACACGGTGGTCGAGGTCTTCGCGCGCGATCGCCCCGGCCTCCTGCACCGACTCGCTCGGGCGCTGCACGAGCTCGGCCTCTCCATCGCGCTCTCGAAGATCAACACCGAGGGAACGCGCGTGGCGGACGTCTTCTACGTGAGCGAGCTCGATGGCTCCAAGGTCGCGCCAGGGCCCCGGTACGCGGCCGTCCACGACGCCCTCGTGAGGGCCATCGAGGGTTGAGGCCCTCGCGAACCTCGTTGAACCGCGACCGAGGCTCGATTCGGACGCGCTTCATGCCGGCCCTCGCCGGGACGAGCTAGAGTTTCGTTGCCATGTCCTCGGGACTCGTCGGGACCACCCTGGACGGCAAGTTCCAGATCGAGAAGCCGCTCGCCTCCGGGGCGGCGGGGGACGTCTACGAGGCGATGCACCTCGGGCTCGGGACCCGCGTCGCGGTGAAGGTCCTGCGGCCGGGCATCGAGGAGACAGCGGGGATCCGGCGCAAGCGCTTCCTGCGCGAAGCCCGCGTCGCGGCACGCCTGCGGAGTGATCACGTGGTTCGCGTCTACGACGTCGTCGCTCCCGAGGAGGGGCCGACGTACATCGTGATGGAGCTCCTGCGGGGCGAGACGCTGGCGGACCGGCTGAAGCGCGGCGGGCGGTTCGCGCCGACCGAGGCGGTCGACTTCGTGCTCCAGGCGGCACGCCCGCTCGCCGAGATGCACGACGAGGGAATCGTGCACCGGGACGTGAAGCCGTCGAACCTGTTCCTGGCGCGCGACGTCGACGGCAAGGAGCGCATCAAGCTCCTCGACTTCGGCGTTGCGGCGTTCCAGCAGCCGGTGGCTCGCGCGGAGAGCTCGCTCACCTTCAGCCAGGCGGTGCTCGGGACGCCGAAGTACATGGCCCCCGAGCAGGTGCGGGCCTCGAGCCAGGTCGACGCGCGCGCAGACGTCTGGGCGCTCGGCGTGACGCTGTACGAGCTCGTGACCGGAACACCGCCTTTCGATGGGCAGACGGTGCTCGCCGTGCTGAACCAGATCGAGCACCAGGCGCCTCCGCCGCTGGGTGAGGAGGTGCCTCCCGCGCTCGGTGAGGTCGTGCGCGCATGCCTCGCGAAGGACCCCTCTGGACGCCCGGCCAGCGCGCGCGCCCTCGCCTCGCAGCTCGAGGCCGCGATGGCCGCACCCCCGCGCCGCCGCGCCCTGCGCGTGCTCGTCGCGGCTGTCCTGGGCGCCGCACTGGTGGCGACGCTCACGGGACTGCTGGTCCGTCGGGCGGCCGAGGCACCGGCCGCGGCCGCGACGCCCGCGCCCGCGCCCGCGCCCGCGCCCGCGCCCGCGCCCGCGCCCGCGCCCGCGCCCACGCCCACGCCCGCGCCCACGCCCGCGCCCGCGCCCGCGCCCGCGCCCGCGCCCGCGCCCGTGCCCGCGCCCATGCCCACGCCCATGCCCACGCGCGCCCCCGCCGTCTTGCCCCCGCGCCACGCCTCCCCCCGCTCCGGCTCTCCTCGGCCGGCGGCGCGTCCTGCGCCGGAGGACGATGACCGCCTCGAGTAGCCGTCGCCTCCTCGTCCTCGCCGTCTTGCTCCTGCCGCGCGTCGCGCTCGCCGATGCCCCGGCTCCGGCGGCGACACCGACGGAGGAGCAGATCGAGGCAGCGCGCGTCCCGTACCACGACGCACGCGAGCTCCGCCGGCAGGGGCGCACGCGCGAGGCGCTCGAGAAGGCGCTCGAGGCGAACCGGATCGCGCCGACCCCCGTGACCGCGCTCGAGGTCGGGCAGCTCCTCGTCGAGGTGGGACGGCTGGTCGACGCACGTGACGTCTTCCGCAGCGTCGCGTTCATGCCCGTGAGTCCCCGCGAGTCGGACAAGGGCCGCGAGGCGCGGGCGCAGGCGGCGGCGCTCGCGGGTCAGCTCGACATGCGCATCCCGAAGATTGCCTTTGCCGACCGACCGCCGTCCGTGCAGCTCACGCTCGATGCGAAGCCGGTCGGCGCCATGGATCCCACGGCGTGGCTCGGCGTCGATCCCGGCGCGCACGCGCTCCAGGTGCGCGTGGACGACAGGCTGTGTACGACGGTGAACCTGTCCCTCTCCGAGGGCGAGGAACGCACGATCGACCTTCACGGCGCGGCGACCGCGTGCCGGCCCGAATCGCCGGCGCCCGTCCCGGCCCCCCGCGTGGTCGCGCCCGTCCCGCTTTCCCTGCCGCCGTCGCCGGCGCCGTCCCTGCTCGCGCCTCCGTCGTCCCGGTCCGGCGCGTGGCAGGTGACGAGCGTCGTCCTGGCGGGCGCGGGCGTCGTCGGCCTCGGCGTGGGCGCGTACCTCGCGCTCAGCGCGAAGAGCGATTACGACGGCGTCGCCTCCGAGTGCCCCGCGCGCGGCTGCGACGCCCACGGCTACGACGTCCGCAACGCGGCGCGCGCCCGCGCGGACGTGGCGACCGTGGTGCTCGGCGTCGGGGCGGCGGCGATCGTCGGGGGCGCGATCGTCTGGCTCGCCCAGCCGTCGGCGGATGCTCGCGTGGGCGTCGGCCTCGGCGGCGTGGCGTTCGAGCGTTCGTTCTGAAGGGCTACTGCTGGCAGGTGTAGTAGGGCGAGCCCCCCGCGTCCGCGGGCCTGCACGTCCAGCCGGTGGGGCAGTCGTCGGCCGATCCGGGGAGGCAAGCGGTCGCCCCGCTGCTCGTGCAGCTGTTCGCGCAGATCGTGTGCGTCGAGTAGTGGCAGCACACCTCGCTGCCGCTGCAGTCGTTCTCGTTGACGCAGTCGACCGGGTAGCCCGAGCACGCGCCCTCGTTCGCGACGCACGCGAAGGCGAGCACGCCAGCGTCGGCGCCCGTCTGGCAGCACACGGGCGCCGCGCCCGCGCACGTCGCCGTCGCGTAGCACCCGCCGCCGCAGCGAACCCCGCTTCCGTCGAACGCGACACCCCCGTCCCAGGCGCACGCGGCCGAATCGGACGCGCCGCCGTCGGTGCCTTCCCCGTCCGAGGGCGCCTCGACCGCGCCGTCCGCGGAGGCGTCGGCGAGCACACCGGCCTCCGCGGTCGCGTCGTTGCAGGTGTGCCCCGCGCAGGGATCCAGCGTCGGCGCATCCAGCCCGAGCACCGACGTGCATCCAGCGAGAGCCGCGGCGGCGCCGATGCCCGCGAGCGTGCCGCGCGTCACGGCGCACCGGGCCGAAAGGCGTCGGGATCGATCGCGAAGCGGTGCATCCAGCGGTGAATCTGCGCGGGCGCCTTGCCCATCACGCGCGCGACGGCGGTCACGTTGCCGCGGTGCTCGTGGAGCAGGGCGACGATTCGATCGCGGAGCGGGTCATCTGCGGACGCGGGCGGTGGCGCCCCCGCCGGTGCCGTCTCCGCAGACGAGGGGGGAGCAAACAGCTCCGCCGGCAGGTGCTGCGCCTCGATGACGTCGCCCGGGGCGAGGGCCATCGCGCTCGCCATGGCCTGGTGGACCTCGCGGATGTTGAGCGGCCAGCCGTAGGCGAGGAGGGCGCGCGCGGCTTCCGGCGCAAGGGAGAGTCGCGACGCGCGATCCCCGGCGACGTGGGCGAGGACGTCCGACAGGATGACGCCGAAGTCGGGCATTCGCTCGCGCAGCGCGGGCAGCCGGTGCGAGTAGCCCTTGAGGCGCGCGAGGAGATCGCTGCGAAAGCCGCCGGAGTCGGAGAGCGCGTCGAGCGGACGGTGGGTCGCGGCCACGACCCGGACGTCGACCTTCACGGCCCGCGTCGCGCCGATGGGGATCACCTCGCGTTCCTGGAGCACGCGCAGCAGGGCAGCCTGCGACGTGGCAGGGAGGTCCCCGATCTCGTCGAGGAAGAGCGTCCCGCCGTCGGCGGAACGGACGAAGCCGACCTCGTCGCGCGCCGCGCCGGAGAAGGCGCCCTTCACGTGCCCGAAGAGGAGGCCCTCGACCAGGGACGTCGGGAGCGCGCCGCAGTTGACGGGGATGAACGCGCCCGTGCGAGCGGACTGCGCGTGGATCTCGCGCGCGAGCACCTCCTTCCCGGAGCCGGTGGGCCCCAGCAAGAGGATCGGCACCATGCTCTTGCGGGCGATGCGACCGAGCGCCGAGTGGCTCTCCCCGAGCTCGGGCAGGAGCGTGCGCAGCCCGAACGGGTGGCGCGAATGCTCGGCGTCCTCGTCGCGCACGACGGTGCCCTCCTCGGCTGGCACCCCGCGCACCGTGAAGTACACGCGGCCCGCCTCGACGACGTCGCCGGGGCGAAGGACGTGCGTCGTGATGCGCTGGCCGTTGACGAACGTGCCGTTGCGCGAACCGGCGTCCTCGACGAGGAAGTCGGCGCCGGCGGCACGAATGCGGGCCTGCTGCGACGAGATCCACCGCCCGGGGAGGCGCACGTCGAGAGTCCGTCCGTCGGCGCTGCGCGTGGCCACGCGCACGTCGCCGCGGCCGAGGCTCACGGCGTCCACGCCGACGAGCGAGTACCGAGCGCCGCGCGCGAGCGGCCGATCGGCCTCGAAGACGACGAAGAGGACGGGCGTCGGTGCGCCCGAGTGCCCGGACGCGTGCGCGACCTCGTCGAGTGTCTGATCGACGCTGCTCAAGCGAGGCTGAGTCTAGCAGCGCTCGCACCCCCTTTACCGCTGCGCGCCGCCGGTGGGAGGATGCCGGCATGAACAGGCTCGTGCCCTCGCTGCTCGCCGCCGCGCTCCTCGCGTGCGGAGGGTCGAATCCCCCCGCCGAGACGGGCGGCGCCACGCTGCAGACGGGCGGCGGTCCTCCCGAGACGAGCTCGTTGCCTCCGGGGCCCGAGCCGGCGCCCTCCTCGGAGCTCGTGCAGGGCATCAAGGCCTTCGACGCAGGCAGCTACGCGGACGCGCGCAAGCTCTTCGACGCGGCCACGAAGAAGGACCCCAAGAACTACGAGGCGTTCTTCGATCTCGGGCAGGCCTGCGAGAAGCTCGGCGACAAGCCCGCGGCCGAGGCGGCGTACAAGGCGGCGCTCGACGTCCGGCCCGATCTCGACACGGCAGCCGCGGCGCTGAGCTCGATGTACGTCGAGGCGAACCGCATCGACGACGCGCTCGCCGTGGCGAAGGCGGGGCTCGCGAAGCACCCCGGCAGCGCCGCGCTCCACGAGAACCTCGGGGTGGCGCTCGCGACCCGGGGCGACCAGGAGCCGGCGACGATGGAGCTCGAGTCGGCGGTGAAGGCGCAGCCGAACGACCCGATGTTCCACCTCACGCTCGCGCACTGGCTGAACGCCTGGAAGATCCGCGGCGCGGCGCCGCACCTCGACGCGGCGCTGGGCCTCGTGAAGGACGACTACGGCATGATCGCGTCCATCGGCTTCGAGTACCGCATGGCCGGCGAGTTCGACTCGTGCATCAAGACGTTCGATCGCGCGGTCGCGATGAAGGACGGCGGCGAGGTGCGCACCGAGCGCGCGCTCTGCAAGCTCGGCGCGAAGGACGAGAAGGGGACGATCGCGGACCTCGAGGCGGCGGTCGCGAAGGAGCCGTCGTACGCGCCGGCGCACTACTACCTCGCGGGGCGGCTCGCGAGCACCAAGCACTACAAGGAGGCTGCGGGCGAGTACGCGAAGTACCTCGAGCTCGCGCCGAATGGTTCGCTGGCCAAGGCGGCCAACGAGCGCCTCAAGATGGCGCAGGACGCGGCGAAGGGCGGCAAGGGCGGCGGCAAGCCCCGGTGAAGCTCAGTCGGGGCCTTCCCCCGGCGACGGGGTGAAGCCGCGAACCACGCGGCCCCGGCCGTCGACGACCTCCCCGATCGCGACGAGCTCCCCCGTGGGGTCCAGCCAGGCGCACGGCCCCGTACCCGGTGCGTCGAGGTCTTCGGGCCGTACGGGGCGTCCGAAGCGCGCGTCCCGAGCGCCCGTCTCCGTGAGCCGCGCGACCGGGAGCGCGCGCGCTGCGACGCGAGGAAGGGCCTCCAGGCGGGCCGCGAGCTCGTCGGGTGGGGTGTCGAGAGGGAGGGCCTCGTCGATCGCGAAGCACCCGGAGCGGGTCCGGCGGAGCGACGTGAGGTGCCCGGCGGTCCCCAGCGCTGCCGCGAGGTCGCGGCCGAGCGACCGGACGTAGTAGCCCTTGTCGGCCTCCACCCGGACGGCGATCCACGGAGGTCGATCGCTGCACGCGACGAGCTCGAGCCGATGCACGCGGACGGGGCGTGCGGCCAGCTCGACGTGCTCACCGCGCCGCGCACGGGTGTGGGCCCGTTCGCCGCCTTGCTGGATCGCCGAGAAGACCGGAGGCACCTGCTCGCTGCGCTCTCGCTCCGCAGCGAGCACCGCGCGGAGGAGGGGCGCGACCGTGGCGCCGCTCGACTCGGCCAGCGCGTCGAGGACGTCGCCCGCGACGGGGATGCGCGCCGTCTCGCGCCCCTCGGCGTCGAGCGAGTCCGTCTCGACGCCGAGCGCGACCGTCGCCTCGTAGGCCTTCTCCGCCGCCGTGAGCCAGGGGACGAGCTTCGTCGCCTCACCCACGGCTATCACGAGCACGCCCGTCGCCATCGGGTCGAGCGTGCCCGCGTGCCCCACCTCGCGCGTCCCGAGCGCGCGCCGGACGTGCGCGACGACGTCGTGGCTGGTCGGGCCCCGCGGCTTGTCGACCACGAGCACCCCGCTCGGCCGCGATCGGGCGGAGGGCGCAGGGGGCACCACGAATCACCCGAACCAGACCGAACGCCGCGCGCGCAGCGCCTTGTCGAGCGTCTGCTGGATCTGCCCGCGGATCTGCTCGTTGAGGCGACCGACGAGGACCTCGTCCTCCGCCGCCTCGGCGCCGTAGCCGTCGAGGTCCACCGGCTCGCCGAAGTAGATCTTCCACTTCGTCGGTGCGGGCAGCAGGCCCAGGGGCCCGAGGAGCGGGAAGGTCGGCGTGACGGGCAGGTAAGGGATGCCGATGGCGCGCGTGAGGTACTCGACGCGCGAGATCATCGGGTTGGTCTCCTCCGCGCCCACGATGGCGACGGGCACGACCGGCGTGCGCGTCCGGAGGCCGAGCTTCACGAAGCCCCCGCGCCCGAAGCGCTGGAGCTTGTAGCGGTCGCGGAACAGCTTCCCGATGCCCTTCATGCCCTCGGGGAAGACCGCGACGAGCGCGCCGTGATCGAGCAGGCGCTCGGCGTTCTCCTGGCAAGCGCGCACCGCCCCCACGCGATGCGTGAAGCTCCCGAGGAACGGGAAGTGGAAGATGGCGTCCTCGGCGAGCCACCGCACCTCGCGACGCCGAGGGTGCTCGCGACGGACGGCGAGGCGGAGCATGATCCCGTCGAAGGGCAGCGTCCCGGAGTGGTTGGCCACGAGCAGGCACCGCCCCTCCTCGGGCACGTTCGCCGCGCCGTGAACCTCGACGCGAAAGTACTTGTCGTAGAGGAACTCGAACAGCGGCAGGACCTTCTGCTCGTAGACGGGGTCGTACCCGAACTCGTCGACCTCCTCGGACCGGTTGCGCAGGCCGAGGCGACCCCACTTGCGCAGGTAGAAGTCCGTCGAAAGGAGCTCGCGCGCCGTGTCGAGCACGCTGTCGGGGGCGGGCGGGATGGTCGACCGCGAGGGGGGCGGCTCGCTTCGCGGGATCGTGCGCGCGTCCTCGTCGCCGAGCGCGGCGTCCTTCGCGTGCTCGCCGATCATCGCGTCGAGCCGCTGCTCGAGCTCCCGGATGCGCTGGGCCACGCTCGGGTCGCTCGGCCTGTCCACCGGGACCGGCGGCGGCTCCGGCGTCGCGACGAGCGTCTCGGGGACGACGCGCACGGGGCGCTTCGGCGGCCGCGGGTGCGGGCGGCGCGCGGGGCGGTCGGCGCCCTCGGCTTCGAGCAGGCGTACGGAGGCGTCGCGGTCGTCGACGGGCGCCGACGGCGGGGGCACGGACGCGGCCTTCGGCGAGGCCATGCGCCTCCTTTTCCTCGGACGCGTCACGCGGCGCTCTCCGTGAGCAGCTTCACGTCGCGCAGGCGCTGGGCGCCCACGAAGTCCAGCAGCGCCTCGCGCGAGGTGTAGGCGGGCGCGAACCCGAGCGCTTCCTTCGCGAGCTTGCCGTCTGCCACGCAGAGGAACCGCAGGTAGCGGAGGAACGAGGGTGGGGCCTCGACGAGCTGCGCTGCCCAGCCGAGGGCGGTGACGGTCCGTGCGACGGGATGGGGAATCGGCACCGCGACGCGCCCCGCGAGCTTGATGACCGTCGAGAGCGGGAGCACGCCCTCGCCGACGACGTTGAACGTCCCGGGCACGTCGCGCAGGAGCGCGAGGTGGAGGGCAGCGATCGCGTCGACCTCGTGGAGGAACTGCACGAGCGGGTCGAAGCCCATCATCGTCGGGACGAGCTTTCGCGCGAGGTAGCGCGTCAGGGCGCTGCGCACGGTCGGGCCGAGGATCGGCGCCGTACGCAGGATGGTGACCACGGTCCCCGGCGACCGCTGCGCGAACTTGCGGGCCTGCTCCTCGGCCTCGATCTTGTCGGCGAAGAAAGGCTCGCTCCGGGGGGCACGCAGGGGGTGCTTCTCCGTGAGGAAGTTCGGGTTGGAGGGGTGCGCGCCGTAGAGCCACGTGTGCGACCAGCAGACGAGCTTCCGGACCTGAGCCTGTCGCGCGGCGACCGTGACGTGCATCGTCCCGACGCTCTCGAGCTCGTGCGCCCACGCGGTCGCGTGGGTGGGCTCGCCGAGGAACGCGAGGTGGGCGAGCGACTCGACCCGTTCGGCCGCGAGGATCTCGGCGACGCGCGCCTCGGCCGTGGGCTGCGTGAGGTCCACCTCGTACGAGCGTGTCTTCTTCCCTGCGGTGGCGGTCGCGGTCGAGTCGATGGCGACGACGCGGCCGATCCGGTCGTCCTCCTCGAGCGAGCCCACGAGATTGCTGCCCAGGAACCCGGCGGCGCCCGTGACCGCCACCACGGCCGTTCGGGCGCGTCCGGTCGCTCGCGCTGCGGCGAGCGTCGTGTGGCGGGAGCCCGGGGACATGTGGGGAGCGCGAAGGTAATCGCCCATGTTAAGCTTGTGCAAGGCATGACCATATCCACCAGCCCGGCGCCCTTGCGCCTGGGCCCGTACGATCTGCTCCGGCGGATCGCGACGGGCGGCATGGCGGAGGTGTACGTCGCGCGGCGCGCGGGTCCCCACGGCTTCCAGAAGACGGTTGCCGTGAAGCGGATCCTCCCCCAGTTCGCACGGGATCCGGACTTCGTCGCGATGTTCGTCGACGAGGCGCGCGTCTGCGCTCGCCTCGGGCACCCCAACATCGTGCAGGTGTTCGACTTCGGCGAGCAGGACGGCGAGCTCTACATGGCCATGGAGTACGTCGACGGCACGACGGGCGCGCGCCTCATCCGCGCCGCCGCCGGCCGCGGGGAGGAGATCCCGCTCGACGTTTGCCTCCACATCACCCTCTCCATCCTGCGTGCGCTCGACTACGCGCACACCGCGCGCGACGACGACGGCAAGCCGCTCGACCTCGTTCACCGCGACGTCTCGCCCGGCAACGTGCTCGTCGACCGCACGGGCGCGGTGAAGCTCACCGACTTCGGGATCGCGCGCGCGGCGGAGATCGAGCGCCGGACCGACGCGGGGCAGCTGAAGGGCAAGCTCGGGTACATGTCGCCCGAGCAGGTGGTGGGTCGCGAGCTCGACGCGCGAAGCGACATCTTCACGCTCGGCATCGTCCTGGCCGAGATGCTCATCCTGCGGCCCCTCTTCAGCGGCGGGAAGGAGCTCGACGTCCTCCTGCGGATCCGCGACGCGGACCTCGGCGCGATCGACCGCGCGGGCGCGCGTGTGCCGGACGACGTCCGGGCGGTGCTCTTCCGGGCTCTCTCTCGCGATCCTGCGCTGCGCTGGCCGTCGGCGGCGGCATTCGGAGATGCCCTCGAGGAGGTCGTGCGCCGGCGGCGCCTCCAGGTCGGGCCGTCGCGGCTCGCCGCCTTCGTCGAGAAGATGGGGCTCGTCGCCGGCGACACCGACGAGGAGGTCGACGAGGAGGGCTCCGCCGCGGGCGTGACCTCGACCGCCCCGATCGAGTGCGACACGACCACGCGCCGCGTGCTGCGGGACGAGGGGAGCGAGAGCTCCTCGCGCCTGGTCGCCGGCCAGCCCGCGTCGGTCTCGCCCGACATCTACCGCATCCAGCGCGAGGACGGCTCCATCCTCGGCCCGCTGGCGTTCCCGAGGCTCATCGAGCTCTTCGCGACGGGCGAGGTCGGCTCGAAGGTGTCGATTGCCCGCGAGAGCGGTCGCTTCAAGCCCGCCGCCGAGTACGCCGAGCTCGCGCGCTTCATGACGAGCCCCGCCCTGAAGTGGGACACCGAGTTCCCGGCCGATGCCATCGACAGCGGGGAGCTCGATCCGACGCGCCTCCCCACGCGGCTCTTCCACCTCGCCGTTCGCCGCGAGACCGGCGCCCTCGTCCTGCGCAACGGCCCCCGCAGGAAGCGCGTCTTCTTCGTCGAGGGCTCGCCCGAGTGCGTGACGTCGACCGACAAGCGCGAGCTCCTCGGCGAGTTCCTCATCGAGCGCGGCCAGGTCCTTCGCATGGAGATGGAGATGGCGCTCGCGATGCTGCCGCGGTTCGGCGGGCGCCTGGGCGACGCGCTCGTGGGCATCGGCGTCCTCCGCCCCATCGAGCTGTTCCGGGCCATCCACGACCAGACCGAGGAGCGCCTCCTCGAGGTCTTCCACTGGAAGGGCGGCGAGATCGCGTTCGCGCGCGGCGTGCGCTCCCAGGAGGAGACCTTCCCGCTCGGCGTCGACACCTACGAGCTCCTCGGCCGCGGGATCCGGCGCGGCTACGCCTACTCCGAGCTCGAGGTACTGTTCGCCCCCATCCGCGAGGAGGTCATCGAGCCCGTGCCCAATCCTCCGGTGCGCCGCGAGATGTTCCGCCTGCCCGAGCACGAGGCCGCGGTCCTCGAAGCGGTGCGCGGCAAGACGACCATCGCCCGTCTCGTCGCCCAGGTCGGCGACGCAGGCACGGCCGACCCCGAGGAGGTCCTTCGCGCGGTGTTCCTCGGTCTCGCGTGCGAGCTCCTGCGCTGTCCCAAGTGGGTCGTCCCGCCGAGCTTCTCGAAGGGCATCCTCGCGCCCTGATGGCGGGTGGGGCTCTCGCCCCCGCGGGAACCAAGTCACCAAGAGTTCACGCCGGCTGCCGCCGAACGTCACCGCGCGGGCGCACGCTCCCGGACCGTGAGCCTCGTGCACCTCGCGGTCGCGCTGACGGCCGCGTCCCTCGCGCTCTATTCCACGATGATGATCCTGTTCGCGCGCGCCATGTGGTCGCGCCGCCGCAGGCCGAAGAGGGCGGTCGACCGCGCCCCCCGCGTCACGATCTTCAAGCCGCTGGCCGGGCGCGACGACGACCTCGAGGACAACCTCGAGTCGTTCGCCCGCATCGACTACCCCTCGTTCGAGATCCTCCTCGGGGTCGCCTCGGCGGCCGACCCGGCGTACCTCGTCGCGCGCCGCTTCGTCGCGCGCCACCCGCGGCTCGGGGCTCGCATCGTCCTCACGGAGCCCGACGCCGCCGTGAACCCCAAGGTCGCGCAGCTCGTCGGTCTCGAGCGGGCCGCGACCGGCGAGATCTACGTCATCTCCGACTCGAACGTGCGCGTCGTGCCCGGCTACCTCTGGACGCTCGTCGCCGAGCTGGCCGACGAGACGGTCGGCATGGTCACGAGCCTCTTCGCGGGGACGGGGGAGCGCACGCTGGGCGCGGCGCTCGAGAACCTGCAGCTCTGCTGCCACGCGGCTCCCGGGCTCGTCGCCACGGACGCCGTCTCGAGCCGCCCGCTCACGGTCGGCAAGTCGATGGCGGTCCGCCGCCGCGATCTCGCGCGCCTCGGAGGCTTCAACCCCGTGGGCGACGTCCTCGCCGAGGACTACGCCCTCGGCCGCCGCTTCCTCGACGCGGGCTTCACCGCGCGCACGTCGATGGACGCGGTCGAGAACCGCAACGTCGGCTGCTCGGTAGGCCGCACGCTCGAGCGCCACACGCGCTGGTCGAAGATGCGCCGTGCCCTCTCTCCGCTGGCGTTCGCCTTCGAGCCGCTCATGACGCCCGTCGTCACGGCATCCGTGGGCCTCGCGCTCGCCCCGGGCGAGGCCACCGCCGCGATCCTCGCCGCGACGTGCGTCTACCAGACGTCGGCGGCCCTCGTGGCCGTCCGCGTCCTCCGCGGCTCCTGGCTGCCCTGGCGGTACCTCCCGCTCGAGATCGCCCGCTCCTACGTGGGCCTCTTCTGCTGGGTGCGCGCCTGCGTGAGCAAGCGAATCGACTGGCGCGGCCACGCCTTCGTCATGGCCCGCGGCACGCGCATCGTCCCGGTCGCGAACGATGCGGATCGTTCCTCGGCTCGCGCTAGGCTGGCCGCATGAGCGAGCGTCCGGGCGGCGACGCGTCACCGCAACGTCACACGAAGGACACGCCGCCCTCGCAGGCTTCGCCCAGAGTTCGCGACGTGGTCGCCGCCGCCAGCCTGTCCGCCGCCCAGGACGTCGTGCTCAAGATGCGGGCGTCGTCGCTCGGCGTCTCGTACGGCGCGAAGGTCGCCATCCGCGACGTGAGCATCGAGGTCCACGCGCACCAGGTGCTCGCGCTCATCGGCCCCAGCGGGTGCGGCAAGAGCACGTTCCTCCGCTCGCTCAACCGGATGAACGACACGGTGCCCGGCGTGCGCGTCACCGGCCAGGTCGAGCTCGACGGCGAGGCCATCTACGGCGCGGACGTCGATCCGGTCCTCGTGCGCCGCCGCGTGGGGATGGTCTTCCAGCGCTCGAACCCGTTCCCCAAGTCGGTCTTCGACAACGTCGCCTACGGCCTGCGCATCGCCGGCATCGGCGAGCGCGCCGTCCTCACCGAACGCGTCGAGCGCGCCCTCCGCCACGCCGGCCTCTGGGAGGAGGTGAAGGACCGCCTCCAGGACTCCGGCCTCGCGCTCTCCGGCGGGCAGCAGCAGCGCCTCTGCATCGCGCGCGCCCTCGCCGTCGAGCCCGAGGTCCTGCTGATGGACGAGCCCGCGAGCGCGCTCGACCCCATCGCGACCGCCAAGATCGAGGACCTCGTCTCGGACCTGCGCAACGAGGTCACCATCGTCATCGTCACGCACAACATGCAGCAGGCCGCCCGCGTCTCGCAGCGGACGGGGTTC
Source organism: Polyangiaceae bacterium (assembly GCA_036490515.1). Classification (GTDB taxonomy): domain Bacteria; phylum Myxococcota_A; class Polyangia; order Polyangiales; family Polyangiaceae; genus Palsa-1150. Next base: position 77,847 of record DASXDU010000036.1, on the reverse strand, counting down.
TTCTACATGGGCCGCCTCGTCGAGGTGGGGGACACGACGCAGATCTTCACCCGTCCTCGCGAGCGCGAGACCGAGGACTACATCACCGGTAGGTTCGGCTGAACGCCATGGCCCACGGAACCCACACGAGCCGCGATTTCGAGTCGGAGCTGCGCGAGCTCCGCGCGCACTCGCTCGCCATGGGGGCGCGCTGCGAGCGGAGCCTCCAGCTGGCGCTCAAGTGCTTCTGGGACGGGTCGGCGCAGCTCGCGGCCGAGGTCGAGGAGCTCGACCGGCACATCGACCGCGACGAGATGGACATCGACGCGCTCGTCCTGCGCATCCTGGCCCTCCGCCAGCCCGTCGCGTACGACCTGCGCTTCCTCGCGGGCGCGCTCCGCCTGGTGACGGACCTCGAGCGCATCGGCGACGAGGCGGTGAACATCGCCGAGCGCGCCAAGGAGGAGCACGGGGCGGCCAAGGACAAGGTGCGCGGCGAGCTCAAGACGATGGGCGAGCAGTCGCAGGAGATGCTCCGCGACGCGCTCGACGCGTTCGTGCAGGGCGAGGCGACGCGGGCCGAGCAGGTGCTCGTCCGCGACGACGCCGTCGACGAGCTCTATGGCGCCATCATCCGCGCGATGACCGAGTTCATGACCGCGCACCCCGAGCAGGTGGCCGAGGCCATCCGCGTCATCCACGTCGCCAAGTACCTCGAGCGCGTCGCCGATCACGCGACGAACATCGCCGAGGAGGTCATCTTCATGGTCCGCGGCGAGGACGTCCGGCACCACCGCACGCACCCGCCCCCGAAGGTCAGCACGCGCATGTGACGCCTTCGCGTCTTCAAAAGACGCGAAGACGTTTCCCCATCGCCCGCGCCCGGCCTTCTTCCCCTGCGATCCTGCCATCGTGGAGCGCACGGGTGGCGCTCCCCGTAGAGGAGGATCGCCATGAACGCCAGCGCGACGCGCATTGCGCATCTGTCGGATGTGCACATGCTCGACGCCCGTCCGAGCCGGGCTCGGTCGGGTCATTCGATGGGTCACCGGTTCCTGAGCTTCGGCCGACCGCTCGACGCGGTGGGCCGTCGAAGAAAGCTCGCGCACGCACTCTCGGCGGCGCGACGCGTGGGCGCAGACCACGTGGTCGTATCGGGAGACCTCACCGAGATCGGAGCGCCCGGCGAGTTCGAATGCCTCGCCGAGGCGCTCCACGAGGCCGGGATCGCGCCCGACCGCATCACCCTCGTCCCTGGAAACCACGACCTCTACACGTCGGCGGGCGCGTGGGAGAGGGCGCTCGACGGCCCGCTGGCGGCGTTCCGCGCCACGAGCGCCGGAGCTCCGGGCTGCGTCGTCGAGGCGGCCGGCGTGCGCTTCCTGCCGCTCGACGTCGCGCGTCACCAGCCGCTGACGCGCTCGGCGGGGTGGATCGACGATGCGGCGATGGACGCCGTCGGGCGGCGCGCCGCGGACCCGGGCCTCGAGGACAGGCCGCTCGTCGTCGTGCAGCACCATCCGCCGTTCGTCCGGGCGACGCAGGCCTGGCAGTGGGTCGACGGCCTCGTGGGCGCCGCGCGCCTCATGACGATCCTCGAGGCGTTCCGGCACCTCTTCGTGCTCCACGGGCACCTGCACGCCGCCGTGAACCGCGTCCTCGGGTGCGGCGTGGCGCGCGTCCTCGGGGCCACGGCCATCGTCGACGACGAGGACGCGCCGCGCGTGCGCCTCTACGACGTCCGGGACGGCAAGCTCGAGGCGGCGGGCATCGTCACCGGCTGACCTGGACGAGGGCTACGTCAGTACCGGGCGTCGTACAGGAACGCACGCTTGGCGGTCGCCTCCTGGCCCGTCGGGCTCTGGACGGTGACGTCGGCCATCGTTCCCGCCGTGCCCGGGGGCGCCTTGAAGACGATCGTCGTCTTGTCCTTCACGGTCGTCTTCGTCGCCGCCTCGCCGTTCACGAGCACGGTGGCCCCCGCGAAGAAGTTCTCGCCGGTGATCGTCACCTCGGTGCCGCCCTTCACGGCGGCCCGGTTCGGCGCGATCGACTTGATGGCGGGCGGCGGGACCGCCGTGTACTGGAAGGCGCCCTTGCGGACGACCTTCGTCCCGTCCGCCGTCTTCACCTCGAGGTCGACTGCGCCGTCGCGGGAGCGCGGCGGCGTCACGAAGGCGAGCTCGCCGCCCCGCGCCTTGAAGCCGGGCGCAGGCCGCCCGCCGAGGAGGACCTCCGTCACGAGAGCGAGGTGCTCGCCGCGCAGAAGCACGCCGGTCCCTCCGACGACGGGACCCGTCGCCGGCTCCACCGCCGTGATGACCGGCGTCGCGCCCGCGCCGAACGTGAAGCCGCGGGCGACCGTCACGGTCTGCCCGTCGGGGTTCGAGACCACGACGTCGACGGGGCCTGGCGCTGGCGCAGGCGGCGTGATGACGCGCACGACGCCGTCCGACTCCCAGGTCACCTTCGCGGCCGTGCCTCCGAAGGTCACCTCGCACGCGCGGTCGAAGCCCTCGCCCGCCAGCGTCACGGCCTCGCCGCCCGACGGGGCACCCGTCGCCGGCTGAAGGCTCGCGAGCGCGGGGGGACCGCACAGCTCGACGGCCCCCTCGAGCGTGTGGACCTGCCCGTCCGGGTTGGTGACCTGCACGCCGACCCGCCCGAGGAGATCGATCGCGGGCACCCAGAGCTCGAGGCGCTCGGGCGAGAGGAAGGTCGCCGGCACGACCTCGCCGGCGACCCGCACCGAGCACCCGTCCGCGAAGTCGCTTCCCGAGAGGATACTCGTCTGTGCGCGCGCGCGCGCGAGGCGGGAGGGGCTCGCCGCGTCGATGCGCGGAGGCGGGGTCTGCTCGTAGCGGAGGAGGTCGGCGCGCTCGATGGCGACGCCGTCGGGGGTGAGGACGCGCACGACGACGGGACCCGGCTCCTCGCGGGGAAGGGCGGTGGCGTGGATGCGCTCGTACGACTCGACCTCCGCGGGGACCGGCCGGCCATCGAGCGTCACGGTGCACCCGTCGGTGAACTCGGCGCCCTCGATGACGATGGGGGTCGCGACGGCGGGCGCGCACCGGGAGGGCGTCACCCGGTCGATGCGCGGGGGCCCGTCGAAGTGGAAGCCTTCCTCGAGCACGGCGTACTGGCCGCCCGGCGTCATGAGGACGACGTCGACGGTGCCGGCCGCATGCGGGGGGAGCTCGATGTGGAGCGTCTCGGCGTCGACGAAGCGGACGGGCACCATCGCGGTGCCCACCGCGACGAGGACGTCGGCGGAGAGGAGGGAGCCCGCGAGGGTCGCCTGCGTGGTCGCGGAGGAGGAGGCGTGGGAGGGGGAGATGGAGGAGAGGGTGGGGGAGGGCGCGGGCGCGGGCGTGGGCGTGGGCGCGGGCGCGGGCGCGGGCGTGGGCGCGGGCGTGGGCGCGGGCGCGGGCGCGGGCGCGGGCGCGGGCGCGGGCGCGGGCGTGGGCACGGGCGCGGGCGTGGGCGCGGCGATCGCCCCTGTCCCCGTTCCCTCGCGTCGGGCGCGTACCGCCTCGGCGTACCGGAGCAGCTTCTCGGCGGGCGAGAGCGGCGGCCCGGGTGGATCGGGCGGGGGCGGCGGGAGGGGTGGCGGGCTCGCCTGCGCTCCCTGAGCCCGCATCTTGTCGAGGAGCGCGGCGGCCTTCTTCCGGTCGACCATCTTCGGGCGATCGTCGAATCCTTTCGCACGGCGGGTCAAGAGCGTGGGCTCCCGGGCTGCCGGGGGCGTCGCCCCGGGGGCGGCTTGACGGGCCGCCGAAGGGCGCGCGACCCTCGCGGGACCATGACGAATCCCCCGCAGAAGGTGCGCGTCGCGAAGCTCACCGAGACGCAGATCGACGCGGTCGTGACGCTCGATCTCGCCGCCAAGCAGTCCATGCACCGGGCCGGCGTGCCCGCGTCGGAGGTGCCTGCCCGCGGCCTCGCCGGCATCGCGAAGCTGACGAAGCTGCACGACGTCCTCGCCGCGGACGCCGACGGCGCGGTGGCGGGCTACGCGGCCTGGCGTGACGAGTCGCCGGGCGTCGCGTACCTCGAGGACCTCGCCGTCAAGCCCGAGCTCCAGCGCGTGGGCGTGGCGACCAAGCTCCTCGACTCGGTCAAGGAGAAGGCGCGCGCCGCGGGGCTGCCGGTCCTGCTCGTCCGGTGCTGGTCGAAGGCCGCCCCCGCGAAGGCGTTCCTCGAGAAGAGCGGCTTCGTGGCGCTCGGCAGCGAGCCGGAGGCCGTCGGCGACCGCGTCGCGGCATGGCGCGAGGAGCAGGAGGCGCACGGCGGCCTGGTGCGTGAAGGGCAGGTGGTGCTCGTTCACGCGCTACAGTGAGGCCATGGCCAGCGCGCAAGCGGTGCGAGCGGTGCGGTGGGTGGCGGTCGTGGCGGCGTGCTCAGCCGTCGCGTGCGGATCGTCGAGCGGGGGCTCCGCGGCGCCCGACGGCGGGACGGGCAACCACGACGCGGCGTCGCCGGGCGACGGCGCGAGCGCGAGCAGCAGCGGGGGAGGGAGCAGCGGCGGCCACGACTCCGGCTCGGCGGGCGACAGCGGGGGATCGCTCGAGGGCGGAGCGAATCCCGACAGCGGCTCGAAGGGCGAGGGCGGCGCGGGGCCGGAGGGCGGCCCGGGCGCGAGTGGCCTGTGGGTCATGGGCTACTACGCGAGCTGGCACGATCCGGCGAACGGCGGGAACTACCCCGTCACGGCGATCGACTGGGACGGCCTCACGCACGTCGCCGCTGCGTTCTACCTGCCCGACGGCAAGGGCGGCTGGGACACCGGCAGCTTCGACCAGGGCACGGCCACGACGCTCATCGCAGCCGCGCACGCGCACGGGAAGAAGGCGATCGCGTCGATCGGCGGCGCGGGCTCCGGCCCCGTGTTCGAGGGCTCCACCTCCGCGGCGAACCTCACCACCTTCGTCGGGAACCTCGAGGCGCTCATCACGCTCGGCTACGACGGCATCGACATCGACTGGGAGGGCGGGAACATGACCGCCGCCCAGGACCAGACCCTCCAGTCGTCCCTGGTGCAGGCGCTCCGCACGCAGAGCCCGAACATCGTCCTCACCCTCACCGCCGGCTACGAGAACGAGAACCTCCTCGACGACCTCTCCTGGTATGGGACCATCGCGGCGCAGCTCGATCAGATGAACCTCATGACGTACGGCATGGCCGGCGCCTACCAAGGCTGGCAGTCGTGGCACGCGTCGCCCCTCCACTGGAACAGCGTCTCGTCGACGCCCACGGGCATCGACGCCAGCGTCGGCCACTACCTGGCGGCGAACGTCCCCGCCGCGAAGCTCGGCATCGGTATCGGCTTCTACGGTCTCTGCTACACGTCGCCCGTCACCGCGCCCGTCCAGGCGCTCGGCGCCTCGACGGTCGTCGCCAGCGACGGCACGATGTCCTACCCGAACATCCTCGCGAGCTACTACTCCGCGAGCGCCTACCACTACGACGCGGCCGCCGAGGCTCCGTACCTCACGCTCGGGGGCTCCAACGCGGAAAAGTGCACCTACGTGAGCTACGAGGACCCGACCTCGATCGCGGCCAAAGGTGCGTGGGCGAAGGGAAAGGGGCTGGGGGGGGTCATCCTCTGGGAAATCGGCGAGGGGTACGTCCCCTCGGGCGCCACGGTCCAGGCCCAGAACCCCCTCCTCGAGGCCGTCAAGGCGGGGTTCCTGCCCTAGGGGATTTCAGGCCGCCCCCCGGCTTCGGGCGTTGTCGTCCGCCGCGTTCCGCGCCACACTGTCGGCCATGATCCGCACGGCATTGCTCCTTTCCTTCGCCGTCGCCGTCACCGCGTGCTCCTCGGGCGCCGCGCACGACACCTCCGCCGCTGCTCCCGCCACGCCGTCGTCGCCGGAGATCGCCAAGATCGTCACGCGCGACCGGAGCATCACGCTGCTCGCCGGGGATGGGCTGGTCCGCGCCACGGTGTTCGACGGGAGCGGACGCCTGATCGGGCGCAACATCCCGATCGATTCGCTCCAGAACGTCGACGCGACGTCGTACGAGGCCACGCACTGGTCCGTCGCCGGCAAGGCGATGGAGCCGACGCACCCCGTCCCCTGGCGCAAGTGAAGTAGGCCGCGCGCCTTCACGCGCGCGGCAGCGTGACGACGAAGGTCGATCCGCGGCCCACCTCGCTCTCGACGCGTACGTCTCCGCGCATGGCCTCTACCATGTGGCGAACGATCGAGAGGCCGAGGCCCGTGCCGCCGACGTCGCGCGAGCGACCCGCGTCCACGCGATAGAAGCGCTCGAAGACGCGCGGGAGGTGCTCGGGCGGGATGCCCGGGCCGTCGTCACGGACCGCGAGCTCGACGCGGTCTCCCTTGGCGGAGGTGGTCACGAGGACCTCGCTGCCGCGTGCGCAGTACTTCACGGCGTTGTCGACGAGGTTCGAGAGGACGTGCTCGAGCGCGCGCGAATCGCCGACGAGGGTGCTCGCGGCAGGATCGAAGCGAGCCTCGAGGCGGACGCCCTTCTTCTCCGCGCGCTCGCGGAAGAGGGCGAGGACGAGCGGGACGGTCGTCGACAGGTCCACCGGCTCGGAGCGCAGGCGGAACTGGTTCGACTCGATGCGCGAGAGCTCGAGCATGTCCTCGACGAGGGCCTGGAGGCGCTGCGCGTTGCGGTCGATGATGTCGACGAAGCGCGCGGCGGCGGCCGGCTCGTCGAGGGCTCCGTCGCGGAGGGTCTCGGCGGCGGAGCGGACGGCGGCGATCGGAGTACGCAGCTCGTGCGACGCGTTGGCGACGAACTCCCGCCGGAGGGACTCGAGGCGGCGCAGCTCGGTGACGTCGACGAACACGAAGAGGAGGCGGCCGTCGTCGCCTTGCATGGGCGACGCGCGGGCGAGCAGTCGCCTCGGCTTGAGCCCGGGGACGTCGATCTCGAGGCGCCCGGGGCGCGCTTCGCGGCGGACGCGCTGGAGCAGGTCGTGGAGCTGCGCGTGGCGGACGGCTTCGATGAGCAGCTTGCCCGCGGCGTCCTCGCCGAAGAGCAGCATCGAGCGGATCGCGGGGTTCACGCGGAGGATGCGATCCTGCCGGTCGACCACGACGACGCCCTCCTCCATGGCGTCGAGGATCCCGGCCTGGAGGTCGCGCTCGGCGCGGAGCTGGCCCAGGGTGGACGCGAGGGTCTTCGCGAGGCGGTCGAGGCCGCGGCCGAGCTCCGCGAGCTCGTCGTGCCCCTCGACGTGGGTCCGCACGGTGAGGTCCCCGTCCGCCATGCGGAGCGCCGCGTCGTTGAGACGCAGGACGTCGGCGGCCAGCCGCTTGGCGACGAGGTTCGAGAGGAGGAGCGCGAGCACGAGCGCGAGCCCCGAGCCGGTCCAGATGAGGCGGCGCATGTCGGCCTTGGCCGCGTCGACCTCGCGGAGCGCTTCGGAGACGCGCGCCACCCCGGCGACGGCGCCGTCGCGCTCGAAGGGCACGGCGGCGTAGAGCATCGGCTCCTGCACCGTCGCGCTCATGCGCTCGGCCGTGCCGGCGCCCGTCGCGAGCGCGGCCTGGATCTCCGGCCGCGACGCGTGGTTCTCCAGCCTCGCCAGGTCCGCCGCTACGACCTCGGAGTCGCCCAGGACGACGCCGTCTCGTCGCACGATCGTCACGCGGCCTTCTGCCGACCGCCCCAGCGCGTGGGCGAGCCGGTCCCACGACGGGTCGGCGAGGTCGAGCGGTGCGCGCTGCTCGCCTGCCTCGCGCGCGACGAGCCGCGCGCGGACGACGAGCTCCGCGCGCATCGACGCGACGACGTGATCGGCCACGCTGCGCGTGAGGTACGCGTCGGCGAGGCCCATCGACGCTGCGATGAGCGCGATCGACACCAGGAAGAGCTTTGCTCGGACCCCCAGGGCCACGCGACTCTACCTGGGGTCCCACCCGGCCGCCATGAGCGCGAGCTCGGTGAGCGCGCTGATGGCCGCGGCGCCCGGCACCGTGAGGACCCACGCCCAGACGATGCGGCCGGCGACGCCCCAGCGCACCGCGCTCAGCTTGCGCACGGTCCCGACGCCGACGATGGCTCCCGTGATGGTGTGCGTGGTCGAGACGGGGATCCCGAGGCCGGTCGCGAGGAACAGCGTCGCGGCGCCCGCGGTCTCGGCGCAGAACCCGCCGACCGGCTGGAGCTTGGTGATCTTCATGCCCATCGTCTTGACGATCCGCCAGCCGCCGGTGAGCGTGCCGAGCCCCATCGCAGTCTGGCAGGCGAGGACCACCCAGAAGGGGATCTGCGTCGGGTGCTCGGCCGTACCTGCGGCGACGACTCCCGTGCTCACGAGCGCCATGACGATGATGCCCATGGTCTTCTGGGCATCGTTGCCGCCGTGCCCGAGGGAGTAGAGCGCGGCCGAGAAGAGCTGCAGCCGGCGGAAGCTCTTGTCGACGAGGCGCTGCGACTTCTGTCCGAAGAGGATCATGACGATCCACATGAACAGGAAGCCGAGGACCGCACCGAGGAGCGGCGAGACGACGATGAAGAGGCCCGTCTTCTCGAAGAACCCGATGTCGAGGGCATGGACCCCGGCCGTGATGCTCCCGGTCTGCTTGGCGCGGGCGACGACGGCCGCCCCGGCGAGGCCGCCGAGGAGCGCGTGCGACGACGACGTGGGCAGCCCCCACCACCAGGTGAGCAGGTCCCAGAGGACGGCGCCGACGAGCGCTGCCCCGACGAGCGGGAGCGTGACGACGTGGGCGTCCACGCCCTTCGCGATGTTGCCGGCGACGTGCGTGCTGAAGACCAGGAACGCGACGAAGTTGAAGAACGCCGCCCAGAGGACCGCCAGGCGCGGGCTGAGGACGCGCGTCGAGACGACCGTGGCGATGGAGTTGGCGGCGTCGTGGAAGCCGTTGATGAAATCGAACGCGAGGGCCAGGGCGACGATGAGTACGAGCGTCATCATCGGTCGACGGGTCCGCGCACGGTCATGCGTACTCGAGCACGACGCCCTCGACGATGTTGGCCACGTCCTCGCAGCGGTCGGTCGCCTCCTCGACGTTGTCGAAGATGTCCCGCCACTTCATGACCTCGATGGGATCGTTGCCGTCGCGGAAGAGCTCCGCGATGGCGCGCCGGTAGATGGCGTCGGCCTCGTTCTCGAGGCGGTTGATCTCGACGCAGATGTCGAGGAGCTCCTTGCCCTTCGAGGCGAGCTGCGGCAGCAGCGTCATCGCCCTGTGCATGTCCTCGCAGCCCTTGAGGAGCACCCGCGCGAGCTCGAGGGCCGGCGGCCGGACGGTCTTGATCTCGAAGAGGACGAGCCGCTCGCTCACGGCCTCGATGAGGTCGAGGACGTCGTCGAGCTTCGAGATGAGCCCGTGGATGTCGAACCGATCGAGCGGCGTGATCCACGTCTCGTGGAGCCGCTTGACCGTGTCGTGGGTGATGCGGTCGCCGGCGCTCTCCTTCTCGCTGACCTCGAGCGCCAGCCTCTCCTTCCGGTCGACGTGCTCGAACATCTCGAGCAGGAGCGTCGCGGCCTCGACGCTGCGCGTGGCGTGCTCCACGAACGACTGGAAGAAGACGTCGCCCTTGGTCTTGGGGCCGAACATGCGGCCCGCACCCTAGAGGCCCAGCGCGCCGCGTTCAAGGGCCGAACGCGCTTCAGGGCGCGTGACTGACGAGAACGCGGCGTACGTGTGGGACGGTCTCGATGGCCTCGATGAGCTGGTGGACGGCCACCGTGTCGGCGAACTGCACGTCGAACGTCGCCACGATGCGCTTGCGGTCGTCCTCGAGGAGCTTCTCGTATTCCACGTCGGACGCCGTCGCGCCGAGCTTCTTCAGCGCCTCGACGACGGCGCTGATGTCCTTGGCGCTCTCGCCCATCCCGACCGTCACGCGGCGGCGCAGCACGTGGTCGTCCTTGTCCTCGAAACGGCGCAGGACCGTGAGCGCGAGGAGCCCCATGAGCGCGACCACGCCGCTCTCGAAGAACATCCCGGCGCCCGAGCACATGCCGATGGCCGTCACGAGCCACAGGCCCGCCGCGGTCGTCAGACCCTGGACGGTGACCCCCGTCCGCAGGATCGCCCCGCCGGCGAGAAAGCCCACGGCGGACACGACGGAGGCCGCGATGCGCGAAGGGTCGACCTCGACGAGATCGTCCTTGCCGTAGTGCTGCCAGTAGACGAACTGCGACGAGATGACCATGAACGTCGCCGCCGCCATTGCGACGATGAGGTGGGTGCGCAGCCCCACCGGTCGCCGGTGCCGGTCGCGCTCGTAGCCGATGACGCCGCCGAAGACGGCGCCCACGGCGATGCGCACGATCATCTGCTCGTGCGAGATCATCGCGCCGGCTCCTCGGTGTCCCGTTCGCGCGGTCGCCCGTCACACCGCACGGCGCACCATTCCCCGGTAGAGGCCGAGCGCGAGCGCGAGCGCGACGACCTCGGCGACGACGAGATCCTGCACGGTGACTAGGAACCCCTGCGGTGCTGCGTCGAGGTGCCAGAAGTGCGCGGTCGCGCGATACACCGTGAGGAGGAGCAGCGCGCCGATGAGGAGCCGGAGCCGCAGGCCGCGCGCGCATGCCCAGACGACGGCCAGCGTGGAGAACACGGCGACCGCGTCGTTGACGAGCTGGGGGGGACGTTCGGACATCCAGGGCGCCTCCGGCAAGAGGCCCAGGCGGAGCGCTGCGTGGACGGCCACGATCCCCAGGGTCGCGCCGAGCGCCTGGGGGAGCACGCCGGCGGGCGCGAGCGACTCGCGCCGCTGGACGAGGCCGAGGACGAGGATGGCGGCGAACGTGAGGAGCCCGTTGGCCACGAGGGCGACGCGCGGGCTGCCCGACGAGAGGCGCTGCTCGAGGATCCCGCCGCACGTGACGACGGCGAGCAGCAGACCGGCGGCGAAGAAGGCGAGGCGGACGGCCGAGGTCCGCGGGGGAGCGAGCGTGGGCACCGAAGAGGTAACCAATGAACCCGTTCGCGCGCGTGTTCAAGGGGATCCGCGGCGGACCGGCCCCCCTGCCACCGTTCCGAGCGAGAGGCGGTCGTCACTCGGTGGGGGCGCCCGCCTCGATCCAGCGGTGAAAGAGCCGGGCGAGGGCGGGGTCGTGCACGGCCTCGTTGGGCATGCAGTCGAGGACGATGCCGCCCTCGCACGCGAGCTTCCGGTAGACGTAGCTGTTCTCCGGGTCGCCCGGGAGGACGCGCTCGAGCGAAGGGACCTCGTACGACGGAACGTCGATCATCGACTCGAACCAGTGCTGCGGGGAGAGCCCCATCTCGCCGGCACCCGAGCCGTGGCACGAGTCCGTGTTGGAGCACACGCGCACGACCTCGGCCTGCACCGCCACCCAGTCCGGGAGCTCTTCGGTGACGTCGCCGCACACGAGGCAACCGAACTCCTCGGAAGCATCGGTCGAGGCGTCGACGGACGCGTCGACCGCGCCGGCCGCGGCGTCGACGTTCTCCTCGAGCCCCGGGCTGCAGTGGAGCGCTCCGACCGCGGACGCGAGCCCGACGAGAACGACGAGGGCACGGGTCCGGCGCACGTGCGGAGTGTACCGTTCCGTCGCGCGTGGGCTCCACCGTTCCGCCGGGAGGAGCTAGGCTGAAAGCATGCGGGGGATTGCGCTCGCTGTCCTCGCCGCGAGCGGGCTCGTGGGGGTCGGGTGCGGGCTGTCGCTGCGAGGGCAAGGCGCAGCGGGGGGCGGGGGGACGGATGCGGCGACCACCGACGACGCGCCTGGCGGCGACGAGGCAGGGCTGGATTCCGGCACCGACGTGGAGGGGGTCGATGGGAGCGACGAGCCGGCCTCCGCGTGCTCACCCGCCACGTGCCCGCAAGGCGCGTGCTGCGGGAGCGCGTGCGTGCCGTCCTGCGCCAGCTGCGAGGTGGGGGGGCTCTTCTGCCCGTCGCCTCCTGGCAACCCGGGGGGCACGTGCATCACGAGCTGTGCGGCGTGCGCGACGTTCGCGGCGCCGGTCGGTTGCTTCGCGTGCGGCGCCGCGGGGCTCGAGGGCCGGTGCGCCGGTGCGTCTTCCGACTGTCCCGCCGATCTCGAGGCGGGAGCGTGCCCGTGCCCAGGCGGTACCCCCGAGGAGTGCCCTGGCCCCGATCAGGTGTGCTCCACGGTCGACGGCGCGAGCGCCTGCCTCACGCCTTAGCCCCTCAGGGCGCAGGCATGCCGTGCGGCACGGCGTACATCCAGGCGGCCCCGACGTGGCGAAGGAGGCGGAGGCCCGAGGCGAAGAGCTCCTGCTCGTGCTCCGAGGGGTGCAGCATGAGGACGTAGTCGTATCGATCGAGCACGGCGGCGAGGGCTTGCTGGCGCGCGACGACCGCGTCCGCGCAGGTGCCGTCCGTGTGCACGAACCAGCGAGCCGGCGAGCCGGGGGGGGCACACGGTCGCCAGACGTCGCTCCACATCTCGAAGCCCGACCAGGGCAGCGCACCGGTCGCGACGTCGAGAACTCCGGGATGGAAGGTCAGCGTGCGGAAGCGTTCTCCTCCCATGCGCGGCCTTCCCGAGGCGAACACCTGGGAGGTGACGGCGTCGTGTTCGAGGACGAGGTATCCCCACGCGTCGATCGTCGGCTGAGGGCCGAGCGGGCTGACGTTGAAGTCCGCCGGTACGATCGTGGCACCACGTGGCAGCGTGCTCCCTGCGTCGATGGCGTCCTGGATCTGCCGGCTCGCGGCACGGAGGAACGGCCACTGGATCGCGAGGACGAGGGCCGCGAGGACGGGACCGATCGCCGGCAGGCGGCGCGCGACGTGCGGAGGAAACTGCGCGCCGAGGGGGAGCAGGAGCCAGGCGTAGAGGAGGAACCGCGCCGAGCAGTAGTGCCAACCTGCGAGGGTGCCGGGCAGCAGGCAGTAGAGGAGAAGCAGAGCGAGAACCACGCGCCCCACGGCTGCCTCGGCGCCCTGCCGCTGCGGCGGGTTCGCGCGGACCGACGTCCCGACGTAGCGGAGCATCCAGGCGACGGCGGCGACCCGGGGCAGGACCTCGAGCGGCGTGTACCCGATGCTGTACTCGAACGCGGCTCCGAGGACGCTGACGGGATCGGAGAAGTGGGTGTCTCCCGCGTCGGCGGACGATCCGGGCGACGCGCCCGCGAGCAGGTAGGCCGCGACGAGGAACGCCGCCCCCGGGGCCACCATCACGAGGATGCGCCGCCACGCGGTCCACCGGCGGAGCGCCTTCCACTCGAGGAGCAGGAGGACCATCCCCGTCATGAGCGCCACGACGGGATGCCACCATACGCAGAGGAAGTAGCTCGCCGACGCCAGAGCGTGCCGCCACCCGAGGCGGCCTCCGTCCGCGGGCGTCACGCGCGGCTCCCATCCCAGCGCGAGGGCGAGGATGCCGAACGCGAGCGCGACCTGGAAGCTGAGAAACCCCATGGCGAACGAGAAGCCGAGGAGCAGCGGGAACGAGAGGAGGACGTTCGCCGCGCGATCGGGAACGGCTCTCCGCGCCAGCAGCAGCAGCGCCAGGGGAAGCGCGGCGAGGGCGAAGCTCACCGTGCATTTCTCCAGCGTCCCCTCGGACAGGAACCGACTCGCGAGCGACAGGACCGAATAGAGGGCGGTCGACGGGCGGAACCCCGCCTGCACGTCCCAGTACCGCGGGAACGGCGAACCGGGATCCCCGTAGGTGCGGAGGATGTGGGCGACGGCCAGATGGTTCGGCCCGTCCTGGGATGGCCACGGGCCCACCGTCCAGGGCACCGCCGCGAAGGCCATCGCCGTGGCGACGAACGCCACCCCATGCCGACGAGACCACGGCGCGGCCCCGGGAGTCTGCGGCATGGCCCGCAGCACAATGGGCCAGGCGATCGCGGGTTGGCAAGGCCTCTCGCGGCGCGCGCCGCCGACACGCTCTCGCAGCGTCTAGAGCACGCCCGAGTACCGCCCGTCGAAGCTCCGCCAGTGCCACGCGAAGAGGAGGCCTCCGTTCGCGGCGCGCGACTCGAAGCCCGGCATCGTCCCGAACGCGCTCACGACGAGGTACGGCGTCGTCCACAGGTCCACCGCCGCTCGCGGCTCGAGCAGCCAGGTCACCGTGCGCGCCGAGCCGGTCATCGTCTGCGATCCGGTCGCCGGCTGCGCGAGCTGGTCGACCTCCATCCATTGCGCGCCGGCGAGCAGCTCCGCCCGCACCGACACGGGGCCCAGCGGGAGGCGCGCCCCCGCGCGCGCGCCGGTAAGCCACATGTGCGTGTCGACGGTCCCCCGGGGCTGAAGGGTCATGTTGCCTGCGGCGAACGGCGTCGCGGACCACGCGCCCTCGCCCCACGCGGCGGCCGCGCCGACGTAGAAGAGCGGCGTGAGGGCATAGTCGGCGCCGAGCTCCGCGCCGAACGTACGGATGGTCGAGTCCCCGAGCTCGTCGCCCGAGAACTGGTAGCCCATGGGGCTCGACTGCACGTGCCCGTCGAAGCGGTCGTGCGCCGACGGCAGGTAGCTGAGCGACCGCACGGCGAAGCTGAAGACGAACGGCCTGCGGAGCGCGGACGCCTGCATCGCCTGCGACACCTCCTTGGGGCAGCTCGGGTCGGTGCAGTCGGCCTGGGCGACGCGCGCGGCGAGGAGCGTCCCCGCTGCGGCGACGAGCGCCATCGCGATTCGTGCATGCTTCATCGGTCCCACCTCGTTGCCGAGCCTCGAAGCACGCGACGTGCCCGCAGGATCGCGGGCGAATGCCTCGGCGCGGCGGAGCCGATGCGACACCGCATGCCTCGGCGTGCCCTCACGGAGCGGGGCGTGCGATCGCCCGCAGCCCCTCCTGCGCCCAGTAGACGTACCGGTCGTCGACGAGGATCTCGTTGGCGGGAGGGAACGCCTCCGCCAGCGTCACCGGGGCGGCACTCCCCCGCTCGCCGCGCACGCGCATCGGTCCGTGCAGGCCGTGCGGATAGTCGAGCCAGAGGAGCGCGCCGCCCGCCGCGGCGAGGACGTGCGGGTAGTACGTCGGCACGTCGCGGGCGACGACCGCGTCGTCGCCGGTGTCCTTCGCGGTGCGGTGGAGGGCCCCGACGCCCGGACGCTCGGTCGCGCCGAGCCATGCGACCGCGTCGTCTTCGAGCACCGCGGCGAGGACGTCGGGGAGGCCCGCCTCGATGCGCCGCGACGAACCGCCGCGCTTCGGCGTCGCCACGAGACTCCACGAGCGGACGTCGCGATCGGCCTCGAGCCAGAACACCTCGGCCGCGTCGACGCCCACGAGCGTCGCGCGCTCGCCGCCCGCGAGGAGCTGGGCCTCGCCGCCCCGCTTCGGCACGCGTCCGAGGCCGCCGTCGATCGAGAAGTAGACGTCGTCCGCGTCGACGACGAGCGCCCACGGGCTCGGATCGGGGGAGCCGGCGACGAGGTTCGCGTCGCGGCCGGCGAGCGTCTCGACGTCGCCTCCCGCCTTCGGGACGGCCTGCACGCCGGCGTCTCCCACCCAGTAGACGCGCTCGTCGTCGAGGGCGATGCGTTCGATGCGGGGAGAGCGGACGAGGCGATCGATCGCCCCGTCGGCGGTGCGCCGGACGAGCCAGCGCGTCTCGCCGTCGGAGTCGAGGGTGCAAGCGTAGACGCCGCTGGCGTCGGCCGCGGCGCGCAGGACCAGCGTGGACACGGGGAGAAGTGTGAGGTCGAACGCGGGGGGCGGGGCCGCGCGCGCGGTCGGCGCATGGAGGACGGGTCCGAGCGCCCCGGTGGCGAGCGCGGTGACGAGCGGGAAGAGGGCTCTTCGCAGCATGATCGCGCGAGGTCGCAATCGCCGTACCTGCTATGGTCCGCGCGGATGGCCGACCCGCCGCGTACTCGCCCTGCGCTCGACGTCGAGCACCTCGCTCGCCTCGCCTCTCTCTCGCTCACGAACGACGAGGCGCGCCGCTTCGAGTTGGAGCTCGCCGCCATCGTCGCGTACGTGGCGCAGCTCGAGGAGCTCGACACGAAGGACGTCCCGCCGACGGCCCACGTGCAGCTCGACAGGATGCCCCTGCGGGCCGACGAGCTCCGTCCCTGCCTCACGCGCGACGAGGCCCTCGCGCAGGCGCCGGCCGTCGAGGGCGACGGCTTCGCGGTGCCTACCTTCGTGGAGTGACCGGTGGAGGGCGTCGTCGCCATCGCCGAGAAGGTCCGCCGGGGGGATACGACCGCCGAGCGCGTGACGTCCGAGGCGCTCGACCGCATCGAAGCCGCGCGCGATCTCGGCGCGTTCCTCCACGTCGCCCGTGACGCAGCGCTCGCCCGGGCGCGCGACGTCGACGTGCGGCGGGCGAGGGGAGAGGCGCTCGGACCGCTCGCGGGCGTCCCGGTCGGCGTGAAGGACGCCATCTGCACGCGCGGTATGCCGACGACCGCGGGTTCGCGCATCCTCGCGGGGTACGTCCCGCCGTACGACGCGGCCGTGGTCGAGCGGCTCGTCGCGGCCGACGCGGTCCTCGTCGGCAAGACGAACATGGACGAGTTCGCGATGGGCTCCTCCAACGAGAACAGCGCGTACGGCCCCGCGCGCAACCCGTGGGACCGGGAGCGCACGCCCGGCGGCTCCTCGGGAGGCAGCGCCGCCGCGGTCGCGTCGCGCGCCGTGCCGTGCGCCCTGGGAAGCGACACGGGCGGCTCGATACGCCAGCCCGCGTCGCTGACGGGGAGCGTCGGGATCAAGCCGACCTACGGGCGCGTCTCGCGCTACGGGCTCATCGCCTTCGCCTCGAGCCTCGACCAGATCGGGCCGTTCGCGACGGACGTGCGCGGCGCGGCCCGTCTCCTCTCCGTTCTGGCGGGGCACGACGGGCGGGACGCGACGTCGCTCGACGGGGCCGAGGAGCCGGCCGGCGCGCTGGAGGCGGCATGCGACCGCGGCGTCGAGGGGCTGCGCATCGGGCTCCCCGCCGAGTACTTCGCCGAGGGTCTCGATCCGGAGGTCGCCGCGAGCGTCCACGCCGCGGTGAAGGCGCTCGAGTGGCGCGGCTGCACGGTGCGCGACGTGAAGCTCCCGCACACACGCCATGCCGTCGCCACCTACTACGTGCTCGCGACGGCCGAAGCGTCGAGCAACCTCGCGCGCTTCGACGGCGTCCGGTACGGCCTGCGCGTCGAGCGTCCGCACGATCTCCGCGCGATGTACGGCGACACGCGCGACGCCGGCTTCGGCGCCGAGGTGAAGCGCCGCATCCTCCTCGGCACCTTCGTCCTCTCGGCCGGGTATTACGACGCCTACTACCTCAAGGCGCAGCGGGTTCGTACGCTCGTCCGGCGCGACTTCGAGGCCGCCTTCCGCGACGTCGACGTCCTCTGCTCGCCGGTGTCGCCCACGCCCGCCTTTCGCCTCGGCGAGAAGGCCGCCGATCCGCTCGCGATGTACCTGAGCGACGTCTACACGCTGCCCGCGAGCCTCGCCGGGCTTCCCGCGATGAGCGTCCCGTGCGCGCCCACGAAGGCGGGGCTCCCCGTGGGCCTCCACGTCGTCGCGCAACCGCTCGACGAGGCGACCATGCTCGCGGTCGCCGCCGCGTGCGAGGCGGACTTCCCGTGCGCGTCACCCCGCTGACGCCCGAGCTCCTGGGCGCGTGGGGCGCGCTCTTCGAGGCGAGCGCAAGTGCGTGCTTCTGCCGGTGGTGGCACTTCGAGGGAACGAAGAACGAGTGGCTCGCGCGGTGCTTCGAGGACCCGGCGCGCAACCGCGCCGAGCAGGCCGCGCTCGTCGACCGAGGCGCGATCGAGGCACGGGGTCTGCTCGCGATGGAGGACGACGCGCCGGAGAAGGCCGTCGGCTGGATGAAGCTCGCGCCGCGGGCGCTCCTGCCGAAGCTGCGAAAGCAGGGCGCCTACCGCGCCGTCGACCTCGGCGACGACGGCGGCGTCTGGAGCGTCGGCTGTCTGCTCGTCCGCCCCGACCGCCGCCGCCACGGCGTCGCGCGCGCCCTCGTGCAGGCAGCGCCCGACGCGGTACGCGCCTGGGGAGGGCGAGCGGTGGAGGCTTACCCGCACCGCGTGTCGCATGCGCTGCACGACGAGGAAGCGTGGATGGGGCCAGAAGGCATTTTCGTGACGGAAGGGTGGCAACTCGCGCAGCTCGCGAACGAGGCCGCACCCTATCCGGTCTACCGCAAGCTCCTGTGACGCACGCATGGCGTGTGGCAGACTCCCGGCCATGCGTTCGCGCTTCCTCCTGCTGGGCCCCCTCGTGACGTTGCTGGTGCCCATGGTCGTCGTGTCGTGCCAGGGCAAGTCGGCGAGCGCGCCGCCTTCGAACGGCGGCGATGACGGCGGCGAGGCAGGGGTCCCGTCACTCACGTACACGCCACAGGGCTGCCAGTATTCGTACACGCCGCCGTCGAGCCTCGCGTTCCAGGACCTCTCGCTCGACGACACGGGGCCGGTCGACCCGACGAACGGCGTTCCCGAGCGCGTTCGCGTGGGCCTCGGTGGCGGGACGACGATGGGCCAGCCTGGCTACGCCGACCTGACGACCACCGCGGCCTTCACGTGGGAGACTGCCGAGTCCGACCACGCAGCGAAGGCAAAGCTCGGGACGAGCGCCGCCTCGCTCACGCAGACGCAGACAGGCTACACGTGGACGCTCCAGCCGAGCCTGGGCAACACGCTCGCCTACTTCCACGAGGTACACGTGTGCGGCCTGACGCCGAACACGACGTACTTCTACCAGGTAGGCGGCGGGCCCTCGGGCTCCGAGGTCTGGAGCGCGACGCAGTCGTTCACGACGCTTCCGACGAGCGGCACGATCACCGTCGGCATCTTCGGCGACGCGCGCGACAGCGACACGACCTGGAAGGCGGTCCATCAGCGCATGAAGGCCGCGGGCGTGCTCCTCAGCCTCGTCGACGGCGACATCGTCGACATCGGCGCCGAGGAGTCGCTCTACGCGCAGTGGCTCGGCGACATCGCCCAGCCGGGCACGCCGTACTTCACGCTCGGCCAGCAATACATCTTGCCCATCAACGGCAACCACGAGAACGACGTGCCCACCTCGTTCGCGAACTGGGCGATACCCGGGGACGGCGACTACGCCGAGACGTACGCGTCCTTCACGGTGGGAAGCGTCCACTTCACGATGATCGACGACCAGGCGATCGGCGAGGGTCCCACTTCGGCCGAGGCCCAGGCGCAGCTGGCGTGGATCGACCAGGACCTCGCCGCCGCGAACGGCGACCGCGCGAACCACCCGTTCATCGTCGCGATGGGCCACCGCGGCCTCTTCTCGACGTCTCTCCACTCGACCGACACGGACGTCGTCGCCGCGCGCAACGCACTCGCGCCCCTCTTCGACAAGTACAAGGTCGACCTGGTCATCAACGGCCACGACCACGAGTACGAGCGGACTGCGCCCATCACGAATGGCAGCCCGCCGAACGTGCAGCCGGCGGGGCAGGGAACGACGTACGTCATCTGCGCGGGCGCCGGCGCCGACGCCTACTCGGTCGGAACGACGGACGTGCCTTACCGCGTGACGAAGACGGCGTTCGGCGGGACCACCCCCTACGTGGGGGTCTACTCGCTGCTGACGATCGCTCCGACCCAGCTCTCGCTCGTGGCCTACGGGCTGAAGGCGTCCGGCTCGCAGCCGTCGGACGACGACGTCATCGACGGCCAGGGCGCTTCCAACGGCCTCGGCCCCGTGACGTTCTCGCCGCATTGATTCACTCTGCGCTCGGCGGGTGATAAGAACCGTCGGCCATGCGTGCTCCCCTCGCGCTGGCCGTCGGGCTCTCCGTCACCACCCTCTCACAGCTGGCGCTCGCGCAGGCTGCCACGACGGCGCCCTCGCCGCCGACCACCGACGCCCCCACCACACCTGCGCCGGTGCCCGCTCCCCCTCCGCCCGTGCCTCCACCGCCTCCTCCACGCGGAACGGGAGTCGTCGACGTGACGACGCTCGAGCACCTGCGCGACCAGGGCATCCTGTCGCAGGCCGAGTACGAGCTGGCGCTGCGGGACATGGGCGCGTCGACGGGCACCGCCCACGCGGCGGAGGCCGGGACCGTGGTCCTCGGCAAGTGGGCGACGACGCTCTACGGCTTCATCGAGGGCGACACGATCTACGACTCGACGCAGAGCTTCAGCGACGCCGCGGGCAACGCGCAGGTGCTGCGGCCGAGCGGCCAGATGGCGCCCTTCGTCTCGAACATCTCGGGGCTTCAACCCGGCTCCGCCCAGCCGCTCCAGCCCTCGCAGGGCTACCTGGGCAGCCACGGGCAGACGCTCATGAGCGTCCGCAACTCGCGCCTCGGGTTTCGCCTGCATGCGCCGGGGACGGAGACGGTGCACACGAACGCCCTCGTCGAGATGGACTTCCTCGGCAACCAGCCCAGCGTCAGCCAGACGTCCTTCTTCACGAGCCCGACGCTCCGTCTCCGGCACGCGGCGGTGCGCGTGGAGACACCCGTGGTCGACATCCTCGTCGGCCAGTACTGGCATCTCTACGGATGGATCGAGGGCTATCTCCCCAACACGACGGAGATCCAGGGCGTGCCCGGCCAGCTCTACGCCCGCGCTCCGCAGGTCCGTATCTCGAAGACGGTCAAGAGCGACGCGATCACGTTCGAGGCGGCAATCGCCGCGGTGCGGCCGCCGTCGCTCTCCGAGGTGCCCGAGGGCGAGGCGGGCCTGCGCTTCGCGGTGAACCACTTCACCGGCATGCACACGGCCGGCGCAACGGGGACCGCGCTGACTCCCGCGTCGATCGCGATAACGGGCGACGTACGGTACTTCGAGGTGCCGGAGGCCGCGAGCGTCATCCCGACGTCGATGGTCAACGTCAAGTCCGGCGCGGGGTCGGCCGACGTGTTCCTGCCGATCATCCCGGCGCGCGAGGGCCGGCGCGGCAACGCCCTGTCGCTCATCGCGCAGGGCTCGTACGGCGCCGGGATCTCCGACCTCTACGCCGGAATGCAGAGCGGCGTGATGTTCCCGTTCGTGCCGACGCAGGCGGCGCTCTCGGGCGCGCCCTCGTGGCCGACGAACATGGACCAGGGCCTCGTGAGCTACGACATCAAGTCCTTCGCGCTCCACCCCGTGCAGTGGACGTCGATCCTCGCGGGGCTCGAGTACTACCTCCCCGGCCTGGACGGGAAGGTGTGGATCTCCGGCAACGTCTCGCACATCGAGTCGAGCAACACGGCGAACTTCGCGCGCGCAGCGGCGGACGACCCGAACCCCGGCGTCTACTTCTACCCGGCGTCGACGGCGCAGGTTCGCAAGTCGGAGACGTGGTGGGACGCGAACTTCTTCTTCGACCCCGTCAACTCGGTTCGCGTCGGCGTCGAGTTCGCGCAGTTCCTCGATACGTACGTCGACGGCTACACGGCGACGAACGACCGG
This sequence comes from Polyangiaceae bacterium, assembly GCA_036490515.1. Taxonomy (GTDB): domain Bacteria; phylum Myxococcota_A; class Polyangia; order Polyangiales; family Polyangiaceae; genus Palsa-1150. The sequence continues at coordinate 56,550 of DASXDU010000036.1, read as the reverse complement.
GTCCAGGTGTCGGGCTTCTTCCTATTTTGATCGTAGATGCCAAGCAGCGTGGCGCCCTCGACGATGAAGGCGGCGCCTTTCGCGGAGACGGCACGCGGCGCAGCCGGCGGGGCGCCGCCACCAAGCACCCGTCGAGCGCCGCCAAGGCGCTGTCACCGGTCCCCTCGTGCGCGTTACGTGTCGGCCACGCGCCGTAAGCCGCCGTCAAGACGCTTGAACCGGACGCATCTGCGTCACAAAACGCCAAATGATGGAATAGATGGCGTTTCTCGGAGTGCATCTGGCGACGTCATGCCGGGATAATGCGCCGAAGCGGCCGACCTGCGGCGCCGCCATGGCTTCTCGTCGCTCCCTGGGATCGCCCGAAAGCGCCCCCATCACACCCCGAGGCGACATCTGCACCCGAAAAAAGCGATCTCTCGTCGCCAGGCGCGGCGCCATGCGGCACAATGGGGTCCTCATGCGCACGGCCTCCCAGCTCTTCGTGAACGCGTGCACCGTCCTCCGCGCGACCCAGATCGAGATGGGGAACAAGCTCGGCATTTCGCGGCGAACGGCGCAGCGCTGGGCGCAAAGCGGGATCCCGCGGCACGCGATGCGCGATCTCGCGGCGCTCGTCTACCCCGTCGACGCCGCACTGGCGGCGGAGATCGCCGAGACGCACGGCGGCTCGCTGGAGACGATGGGCATCGTGGCGCCCGCGCCGCCTTCTCCCCCGGTCGTGCAGATGCCCGCGCCTCCTCCTCCTCCTCCGCCGGACGGCGTGGTCGACGCCGTCGTCTGCGCGGCGTCCGACGCGATGGACATGATGCCGCGCGACGTGCGGGCCGGTCTTCTCGCGGCGTTCTCGCGCGCACGCGAGATCGGCGTCACGGTCGAGATGGTCGAGCGCGCCCTGCGCGCGCGCGTGGAACGGGGGTGAACGAAGCGCCGGTGGGGCGGGCACGGACGGGCCAATGCTGGCCTCGCGGGGCGCGACCCGTTCAGCCCGCGACAGGAGACCGCCCCGTCGTGTGCTCCGCGGCCTCGCCTCCGCCGCCGGCTTCGCCCGCCGCGTTCACGGCCGTCGTGCAGACGCGGTTCCGGCCCGACTGCTTCGCGCGGTAGAGGCAGGCGTCCGCGGCGTGGATGAGCGACTCGGGAAGGGCGTGCTCCGGGACGTTCAGCGTGGACACGCCCAGGCTGATGGTCACGGGGACGGGCTGGCCGCCGCTGACGAACGGGGTCCGCTCGACCGTGAGGCGGATGCGCTCCGCGCAATCGGCCGCCCCGCGCAGGTCGATGTCGCGGAGAAGGAGGACGAACTCCTCACCGCCGATGCGGGCGAAGACGTCCTCTCGCCGGACCGCGCTGCCCACGACGCGGCCGATCGTCCGGAGGACGTCGTCCCCCGCGGCGTGCCCGTGGGTGTCGTTGACGCGCTTGAAGTGGTCCACGTCGAAGACGATCGCCGAGAGGCTCCGGTCATGCCGGCGGGCGAAGGCGTGCTCGCGCACGAGCGCCTCGTCGAAGCCGCGCCGGTTGACCGCCTGGGTCATCGGGTCGCGCGTCGCGGACTCGTAGAGCTTCTTCTGGCACGCCTCGTCGAGCTCGTCCTGGTACGAGAACTTGAGGATCGTCAGGTCGCCGATCTGGATCTTGTCGCCGTCGCGGAGCGTCTGCCGCGACACGCGTTCGCCGTTGAGGATGGTCCCGTTCTTCGAGTCGAGGTCGACCACCTGGACGTTGCCCTCGACCGTCCGCTCGAACATCGCGTGTCGGCGCGAGACGCCTACCTGGTCGACGTGTACGTCGCAGTCGGCCGCTCGGCCGATGACGAGGGGCTGGTTCGGCTCGAGGGCGTACATCCGCCCGATGTTTCCCCCCGTGAGGACCGTCAGCCACGGCCGGCGAGCCCCGGCGCGGGCAAGTACGGCAGCCGCGATCTCGGCGCGATTGCCGACCGCGGTGGTCTCCTGCAGGTCTTCCATCGTCATGGGGGCGCCGAGCTCCTGCTGGTGGATACGGATCGAGCGGAGCCAACTTTAGGGCGCGGCGCACACCCACACCCGCGCCGACGCGGCCGACGCGGCCGACGCGCGCCCCGCGCGTGACGCGGCCTTCCCGTGACGTGGCCTTCCCTGGAGAGCGCGCCTCGCGTATCGTTAGAAGTCTGGGGGAGTGTGGCCAGCGCGCAATCGAGCGCGCCGCCTGCCTCCGGGGATCCTGTCATCATGTGGACCCGTGCTTCCCTTCTGCGGCTTGCCGTCGCTGCCGCCATCGCGTGCGCCTTCGTCGCGTGCGGCTCGAGCGACAACAGCTCCGTCTTCGAGGATGCAGGGCCCGAGGGCGCGACGGATTCGTCGACCGGGCCCCCCACGGATTCCTCGACCGGCCAGGACGCACCGCCGCAGTTCGGTGACGGATCGGTTCAGGATGGCAGCAAGGTCTTCGAGGCGTGCTCCGGCGCCTCCTGCTTCGACGGGCCGGTGTGCGGCGACGGCGTCGTCGAGAGCGGAGAGACCTGCGACGACGGCAACACCGTCCCGGGCGACGGATGCTCCGGCGTCTGCCAGGTGGAGTCGGGGTGGGCGTGCCCGACGGCCAACGCGCCGTGCGTGAGGCTCTGGGTCTGCGGCAACGGGTACGTCGATCCCGGCGAGACGTGCGACGACGGAAACACGGTCTCGGGCGACGGCTGCTCGTCCACCTGCCAGGTGGAGCCGGGCTGGGTGTGCCCGGTTGCCGCCCTCGACGGCGGCGTGACCGACGCCGGGCCGCCGGCCGACGCGGCCCTCGCGCCCGACGGCGCACCGCTCGACACCTCTCCGCGCGGGGGCAAGTGCACCGAGGACGTGTGCGGCGACGGCGCCATCGAGCCCGGCGAGCAGTGCGACGACGGCAACGGCGTATCGGGCGACGGGTGCAGCGCGACCTGCCAGATCGAGGCGGGTTGGTCGTGCCCGACTCCCGGCGCCGCCTGCGTCGCGTCCTCCTGCGGCGACGGCATCGTCGCCGGGGCCGAGACCTGCGACGACGGCAACACCACGTCCGGCGACGGATGCAGCGCGACCTGCCAGGTGGAGGCTGGCTGGACGTGCCCCACACCCGACCAGAAGTGCATCGCCAAGGCATGCGGCGACGGAATCATCGCCGGCAACGAGCAATGCGACGACGGCAACATGACGTCGGGCGACGGCTGCTCCTCGACGTGCACCCTCGAGCCCGGGTTCGCGTGCGTGAAGCAAGCGTCGCCCCCGCAGTCGGTCTGCCACCCGACCACGTGCGGCGACGGAGTGAAGGAAGGCTTCGAGGAGTGCGACGACGGGAACCTCATCCCCTACGACGGCTGCTCGCCGACGTGCACGATCGAGCCGAAGTGCAGCGGCGGCACGTGCTCCGCGGTCTGCGGCGACGGCCTCGTCTTCCCGGGCGAGCAGTGCGACGACGGCAACACCGTGTCGGGCGACGGCTGCAGCGCGACCTGCACCATCGAGACGGGCTGGCAGTGCACGAACGTCACGCAACCGCCCGCGACGTCGCTCGTCATCCCGATCCTCTACCGCGACATGCTCTACAAGGGCACGACCGTCCCCGGGATGGGCCACCCCGACTTCGAGGCGTTCATCACGGGCGTCGTGACGGGCCTCGTGCAGTCCACGCTCGGCGCCGACAGCGAACCGGTGTGGGCGTCGAACGGCCCCGCGGGCAACCAGGCGCTCACCGGCGCGACGGACTTCTGCTGGTGGTACCACGAGGCTGGCTGCAGCGGCGCGGGCAGCACCAACCCGTTCGACAAGCTCGTCTACCTCGACGCGAGCAGCAACCCCACGACGCTCACGCTCGCGCAGCAGGGCGCGGGGCAGAACGTCTACCAGTTCAACAACCAGCTCTTCTATCCGCTCGACGGCCTCGGGTGGAACGCGGGGGCCAACCCGCAGACCGGGACCGATTGCAGCGGCGTCACGGGGGAGAACTTCTCGTTCACGAGCGAGCTCCACTACCCGTTCACGTACCAGGCGAGCGCGCCCGTCGCGACGTTCGACTTCACGGGCGACGACGACGTCTACGGCTTCATCAACGGGCAGCTCGTCATCGACCTCGGCGGCGTGCACGGCGCGTCGAGCGCGAGCATCACGCTCGATGCCGCGACCGCGGCCTCGCTCGGGATGGTCGACGGCGGCTGGTACTCCATCGACATGTTCCAGGCCGAGCGCCACACGTGCGCTTCGACCTACAAGCTCACGCTCGGCGGGTTCGTCCACACCGTCTCGCAGTGCAAGACCCTCTGCGGCGACGGCGTCGTCGCCGGCAACGAGCAGTGCGACAACGGCGTCAACAACGGGAGCTACGGAACCTGCGAGCCGAACTGCACGCTGGCTCCCTACTGCGGCGACGACAAGGTGCAGAACCCGCCCGAGCAGTGTGACGATGGGACGAACAACGCCACCTACGGCGGCACGCAGCAGGAGTGCGGGCCCGGGTGCAAGATCGCGCCGTACTGCGGCGACGGCACGAAGAACGGCCCCGAGCAGTGCGACCAGGGCTCGAGCAACGCATCGCCCCAGACGGCGTACGGCAAGGGCGTCTGCACGACCGCCTGCCTCGCCGCGCCCTACTGCGGCGACGGCGTCCCGCAGGCGCAGTTCGGCGAGAAGTGCGACAACGGCGTCAACAACGGAAGCTACGGGACGTGCAACCCGAACTGCACGCTCGCGCCGTACTGCGGCGACGGCATCAAGAACGGCCCCGAGCAGTGCGACCAGGGCTCGAAGAACGAGTCGCCGTCCTCGGCGTACGGGCAGGGCCTCTGCACGACCGCGTGCACGAACGCCCCCTACTGCGGGGACGGCATCGTGCAGACCCAGTTCGGCGAGCAGTGCGACGGCACCCCCGGGTGCGGCGCGAACTGCCAGAACGGGTCGCAGTAGGCGCGGGGGCGGGACGGCCGCGTCCTACCGCGCGCGTCGTCGAGCGGGGGCCGGCGAAGCCGGCGCGGGTTCATCGAGGTGCTGGAGCCGGAGCGGGCGCACCCGACGGCGCGGCTGGCGGCGCAGGCGGAGGGGCAGCCGCGGACGCGGGCCCGGACGTCGGGCCGGCCGGTTCCTCGTAGTCGGGAGGGGGAAGGGTGGGCCTCCCCTGTGGGCTTCCGCACGCCGCCACGGCGAGCCCGATCGCCACGGCGGTCAGCGACAGGGGCTGCGGCATGGGGGGGCAGGGTAGCCGAGCGCTCACGACGTGCGGCGGTCGATCTCGTTGTTGACGAGCACGACGACGTCCTCGGCGTGCACGCTGACGGGACCGACGCGGATCGGGCGTGCGCCGAGGGCCGCGAGCTGCTCGCTCGCCCGGGGGTCGAAGCCTCCAGGATCGCCCACGAAGAACGCGACGGCGCCGCCGTCCAGGCCCGGCGCGGCGCGCACGTCGGTGCCGCTCTCGTCGAGCACGTAGAGCGTCGAGCCCGCGACGTCGGCCAGCACGTCTTCCAGGCCGCCCGACGCGATCGCGATCCCGGGGCGGACGTCGTGAAAGCCGGGCCCCGCCTCGTCTTCGCGTCGGGCCAGCGCCTTGCGGGCAAGCAGCGCGAGGCTGCGCTCGTCGGGGCGAACGAACCGCACTTCGGCCCCGCTCACGCGAAGGGCGCGGGGCGCACGCGGACCGCCGCCGAGCACGAGGTACACCGCCGTGTCGCGTCGCACGCCGTGCGATACGAGGAGCGCGGCCCGGATGCAGCGGAGCCCGACGTCGAGGCGGCCGCTCGTGCCGGGGACGTCATCGAGCAGGAAGTCGTCCGAGGCGATGGCGTCCCGGCCGAGGATGACGTACCGGCGGCGCACCACGGTCATGCCCGCGTATCACTCCGGCCGACCGAGGGCCAACCTCGCCGGCAGCACTCGCCTGGCCTCGAGCCGGCGAGTCGCTCGGCGCCATCGCGCCAGCCCGGGCAGCCTTCCGGCTTGCTTTTTCCCCGTCCGCGCGTACCTTTCGCCACCCAATCGCTCGGGGGCTCTTTCCCCGGGCACTCAATCCACACGCTCTCCTGCGCAAACCATGACCCGGTGCATCACCGTCCCCTCGGGGCCGGCGGTGTTGGTCAGGACGGAGGGCGGAGGCACAACCGAAAGGAAGCGCAACCATGACACAGTCCGTCGAAATCAACGCCCAGGGTCTGCCCCAGCTCCGGGGCGACATGCCGCTCCCGCTCCGCTCGCTCCTCGACGCGGGCGTCCACTTCGGCCACCAGACCAAGCGCTGGAACCCGAAGATGCGCCCGTACATCTACGGCGCACGCAACGGCATCCACATCATCGACCTCGACCAGACGGCCCGCCTCTTCGCGCGCGCGTACCAGTTCGTCGTCGACACCGTCGCCCGCGGCGGCCACGTCCTCATGGTCGGCACGAAGCGCCAGGCGCAGGAGATCGTCCGCGAGGAAGCGACCCGCTCGGGCAGCTACTTCGTCGTCAACCGCTGGCTGGGCGGCACGCTCACCAACTTCCGCACCATCAAGACGGGCCTGGAGCGCATGCGCCAGCTCGAGCGGATGAAGGAAGACGGGACGTACATGTCGATCACGAAGAAGGAGGTCTCGCGCCTCGAGAAGGAGCGCGAGCGCTTCGAGAAGTACCTCGGAGGCCTCAAGAACATGGGGTCGCTCCCGGCGGCGCTCTTCGTCATCGACCCTGCGATGGAGATCATCGCCGTCAACGAGGCGAACAAGATCGGCCTGCCCGTCATCGCCATCACCGACACGAACTGCGATCCGGACAAGATCGGCTTCGTCATCCCCGGCAACGACGACGCGATCCGCTCCATCAAGCTCATCACCTCGCGCATCGGCGACGCGGTGGTCGAGGGCTCGCAGCGCCGCAAGGAGACCGTCGGCCGCGACGACGGCGGCCAGCGCGGTCGCAACGACGGCCCGCAGGCGGAGATCATCCGCGGCGGCCGCGGGCGTCGCGACGACGCCGACCGCCCGAGCTGACGCCCGGCGCGCGCCCTCCACTCGAGAATCACCCGCACACGACAGAGGTAGGAAAGTCATGGCCGACATCACTGCATCGATGGTCAAGGAGCTCCGCGAGCGCACGCAGGCCGGGATGAGCGACTGCAAGAGCGCGCTCGTCGAGGCCGGCGGCGACATGGACAAGGCCGTCGAGGTCATCCTCAAGAAGGGCATCGTCAAGGCGGCGTCGCGCTCGGGGCGCATCGCGGCCGAGGGCGAGGTCGGGACCTGGATCGCGCCGGACGGCAAGCGCGGCGTCATCGTCGAGGTCAACTGCCAGACCGACTTCGTGTCGCGCGGCGAGGACTTCAAGGGTTTCGTGGCGAACGTCGTCAAGCTCGCGAGCACGGCGCCCAAGGGGGCGGACCTGACGGCGCAGAAGTACCCGGGCGGCGACAAGACGGTCGACCAGGTGCGGGCGGAGCTCGTCTCGAAGACGGGCGAGAACATGGTCGTCCGCCGCTGGGCCGCGCTCGAGGCCAGGGAGGGCAACGGCCTGGTGCACGCGTACGTCCACGCGGGCGGCAAGCTGGCGGTCCTCATCCACGCCGAGGGGCCGGACGCGAAGAACTCCGAGTTCCGGAACTTCGTCGACAACGTCGCGATGCAGGTCGCGTCGATGAACCCGATCGTCGTCACGAAGGAGGACGTCGCGCAGGCAGACGTCACCAGGCAGACGGAGATCTTCCAGGCCCAGATGAAGGAGGAGCGCGCCGCCGGGACGCTCAAGGCGCCCGAGCAGGCGTGGCCGAAGATCCTCGAGGGCAAGGTCGCCAAGTGGTTCACCGAGGTGACGCTCCTCGGCCAGGACAACGTGTGGGACCCGCCCGCGGGCACGATCGACAAGATCCGCCAGGAGATGGGCAAGAAGCTCGGCGGCGAGGTGAAGATCCACGGCTTCGTGCGCTACTCGCTCGGCGAGGGCATCGAGAAGAAGAGCGAGGACCTCGCGGCCGAGGTGGCCAAGACGATTGGCGGCTGAGCGACCCTCGGGAGGTCGTGCCGCGTGATACCCCTCACGCGGCCCGATCCCCGGCGGCCGGATCCGCGCGGCTCGATGGCGGGTGCCGCCACCGTCGCTGACCGGCTGCGCTTCGCCGTGGTCCGCGAGGACCCGGACGTCGAGCACGCGCTCTGCTCCCGCGCGGGGGCCGGGGCGGTGCTCGTCGTCGCATCGGGAGGATGCACGGCGCTGACGCTCGCGCTGCGGAGCTCGGGGCCGGCGCTCCGTGTGACGGCCTTCGACGCCGCGCCCCGGCAGCTCCGCCACCTCGAGGCGAAGCGCGACGCGGTGGCTCGTGGAGACGTCGAGGCGCTCAACGTGGGGGACGACTCGCCCGAGGGGCTGAACCAGTGCGGTGAGTTCGAGTCGCTCTTCCGCACGCTGCGGCGGTTCGTCGAGGAGCTCGTCGCGCCGCCCGAGGCGATCGCCCGCTACTTCGATCCGGTGACCAGCGGGGTGGAGCGCACTGCCCTCGTCGACGCGTGGACGGCCCACCGGTACTGGCCCGTGGCCTTCTCGCTGGCCCTCCACGACGACCTCCTCCAGGCGATGTTCGGCGCGGCCGCCACCCAGCACGCGGTCCCCGGTTCGTACCCGGGGTACTTCCGGCGGGCCTTCGAGGGCGCCCTCCGGAGCGAGGCAGGCCCGCAGAACCCGTTCCTCGCGCACGTCCTGCTCGGCAGGTACCTGGCGGCGCACGCGCCCGACTACGTGCGGGCGGGGCGGCGGGCCGACGTCGAGCTCGTGGAGGGGCAGCTCCCCGACGTGCCGCACCTCGAGCGCTTCGACGTCGTCAGCCTCTCGAACGTCTTCGACTGGTCGGACGACGCCCTCGTCGCCGCGTGGGCGGACGTCCTCGGCCGGCACCTCCGCCCGGGGGCCACGGTCCTCCTCCGCCAGCTCAACAACCGCCGGGACGTCGCACGCTTCTTCGCCGACCGCTTTGCCTTCGACCACGCCCTCGGCGACGATCTCCTGCGCCGCGACCGGAGCTTCTTCTACGAGCGCATCCTGGTCGCCACGCGCCGCCCGTGAGCGTCCACTTCGTCTTCGTCCACGCCTCCGAGCTGGGCCCCTACGTCGAGGGGCTTCGCGCGATCGAGCGCGCGACGTCCTACCCCATCGCGGACGGCAGGGACTCGTTCACGATCGACCACGGCGACCGGTACGAGGCCTTCTTCACGACGATGGGGCAGGACGTGCGCTTCCTCCTCGCGGTCGACGGCGACCGCGTCGTCGGCGGCATCGCCGGGATGTACCGCGACGTGGAGATTCGCGGCCGGCCCGTGCGGGCCGTCTACGGCGCCGACTGGAAGCTCGCGCGCGAGTACCGGGGCACGGGCGTCGCCCGCAGGATGCTCCTCTGGGGCGCGTCTCGTATGTTCACCGACCGGTCCCTCCTCGGGTGGCGGTATGCCTTCGTGGCCGCCATGCGGGGCGCCCGCGGGGACGTGATGCGCACGGTGAAGGGCTTCCACGTCGCGAAGCTCGCCCACGCCGCCGGCGTCCTCGCCGTCTACTTCGCCGATCCCGCGCGCCTGGCCGCCCTCCGGGTCGACGGGGCGCCGCCGCCGCCCCCCGCAGACGACGGCGTGGACCTCAGCGCCTTCGTCGCCGGCGTCGCCGAGGAAGCCGGGATCGTCTCCACCGCCGGCCGCAAGGACCTGCGCCTCGCCTCCACGGGCGCGCCCTGGCCCCTCGTCCACCTGCCGTACGGCCCCCCGCGCTGGCGGCCCACCTGGGGCGCGTACCTCCGCGCCTGCGGCGAGGCCCTCGTGGCCCGCCGCCCGGGCGCTGTCGCCTGCTTCGCGGTCGATCGTCGCCTGACCTCCCACATCTCGTGGCTCGCTGCGCAGGGCGTCGAGCCGGGCGCGTCCTGCTCCGTGTACGCTTTCGATCTCACGCGCCGTGCGCGGCGCGCCTCGTGGATCCACCTCGCCACCTCGGAGATCTGAATGCGTAGCGCCATCGCAGCGCTCAAGGCCCGCGTCGATCTCATCGGCTCGAGCCCGTACTTCCGGACGCTGCGCGACGGGTCGATGACGAAGGCGGAGTTCGTCGAGACGCAGATCCAGTTCTTCCACGCCGTCATCTTCTTCTCGCGCCCGATGGCGGCGCTCGTCGGGCGCATTCCCCGGCCGCAGATGCGCGTGGCGCTGCTCGAGAACCTCGGCGACGAGCACGGCTCGGGTCGCCTCACCGTCTGCCACGAGAACACGTTCGTCGAGCTCCTCTCGCGCCTCGGGGTCGAGCGGCCCGAGGTCGACCGCCGCGCGATGTGGCCCGAGGTCCGCGCGTTCAACGCGGCCCTCCTCGGCACGTGCGCGCTCGACGACGTCTACACGGGCCTCGCCGCCCTCGGCATCATCGAAGACCTCTTCGCCGGCATCTCGGCGGAGATCGGCCAGTCCATCGTCGCGCGCGGGTGGTTGAAGCGCCGGGACGTCGTCCACTATGCGACGCACGAGAAGCTCGACGTCGAGCACGCCGAGGGCTTCTACGCCTCGCTCCACGAGCCCTACGAGCGCCACCCGCGCTGGCGCTACCAGATCGACCAGGGGCTCGAGCTCGGCGCGTACGCGTTCGGGCGCCTCTACGACGATCTCTGGCGTGCGCGCCAGCGCGACTGGACGCGCGAGGTCCTCGGGCCGCACAGCCTGTCGGACGGCGCGTGGCTCGAGGGACCCGACGGCGATCACGCCCGCCGGAGCGAGTCGATGACGCCGAGCCGCGAGGCGCGCCAGGCCGGGAACCCGGCCGCCGCGGCCCCGAGCGCGGCGCCTGCGAGCAGCGCCCCGATGGCCAAGGCCGGCGCCATGTCCAAGTAGGGGAAGAACGTCAGCGTCCGCTCCTCGAGCCAGCGCGCGAGGCCCGCGGCGAGAAGGACGCGCGCCCCGGCCACGCCGAGCGCGCCTCCCGCGGCCCCGAGGACGACCCCCTCGCCGATCACGAGGGCGGCCACGCGTCCGGGCGAGAAGCCCATCGCACGGAGGACCGCGTACTCGCGGGTCCGCTCGCGCGCGCCCATGGCAAGCGTGTTCGCGAGGACGAGGGTCATGAGCGCCAGGGTGGCCCCAGCGAGGAGATCGAGCGCGCGGAGCAGAGCCGCCGCGCCGCCGAGCACCGACGATCGGAACGTCGCCTCGTCCTGGCTCACGGTCGGAGCCTCGCCGTCCTCGAAGGCGCGGTCGATGGCGCTCGCCACGCCGGCGGCGTCGTCGGGGTCGTCGGCCCGCGACACCACCGCGCCGATGCGGCCGCGCGCCCACGCGGGCGAGCGCGCGTCGAGCAGGTCCCACCGGACGAGCATCGTGGAGCGGTCCATCGAGCTCGCGTCGGTCGTGTAGATGCCGCGCACGGTGAAGGTCCAGGGGAGGCCGTCGGTCGTGGGAAAGATGGCGCTCTCGAGAGTCACGCGGTCGCCGGGGCGCCAGCCGAAGCGGCGCGCGAGGACGTCACCGACGACGGCGCCCGATCGGTCGGCCAGCCAGGCGTCGCGCTGGTCTGCGGGCAGCCGCGCCTCGTCGAAGACGTCGAGGTACGTGGGCGCGTCCACCGCGACGACGGCGAAGGGGGTCGCGTGCGCTCCGTCCGAGACGAGGCGCCCGCCGAACCATGTCCAGTGCGTGGCCGCGCGCACGTTGGGGAGGGCCGCGACGGCCGCACGGTCGCGGACGGGCAGGGGGATCGCGAAGCTCGTCCTCTGGCGCGTCACGATGCGGTCACGCACGGCCGCCCTGGCGCCCGTCGTCCAGGCGCCCGCCGCGCACCGCAGGAGCACGAACGCCACCGTCGCGGCCGCGGCCGCGAGCACCGTGAGCGCCGCCCGGAGGGGGTGCCGCCCCGCGCTCCGAAGGACCAGGCGCGCGAGGGTCATCCCTGGGTAGTCTATCGATCCGATGTGCGGGATCGCAGCGATCGTGCGCCTCGGCGAGCGGCCGCTTCCCGGGCCCGACGTCCTGCGCCGGATGCTCGCCGCCATCGCGCACCGCGGCCCGGACGGGGAGGGGACCTTCCAGGACGACGACGTCGCCCTCGGCGCCGTGCGCCTCGCCATCGTCGATCCCCGCGGCGGCCGCCAGCCCGCCGCCGGTTGCCCTTCCTCGCGCGTCACGTGCGTCTACAACGGGGAGCTCTACGACGCCGCCGAGGTCCGTGCCGCGCTGCGCGACCGCGGGCACGCGCTCCCCGACGCGTGCGACACGAGCTTGCTCCCCCACCTCTACGAGGAGCACGGCGAGGCGATGGTCGAGCGGATGCGCGGCATGTTCGCCTTCGCGCTCTGGGACGGCGGGCGGCGCACGCTCCTTCTCGGTCGCGACCGCCTCGGCATCAAGCCGCTCTTCTGGGCGCGTACGCCGGACTACCTCCTCGTCGCCTCCGAGGCGAAGGCCATCCTCGCGACGGGCCTCGTCCCTGCCGCCATCGATCGCGACGCCCTCGACGACGTCTTCTCGCTCCAGTACCCGTGCCCGCCGCGGACGATGTTCCGCGGCGTCTTCGAGCTCCGCCCGGCGCACACGCTGCTCGTTCACGCCCGCGGGCGCGTCGAGCCTCCGCGCCGCTGGTGGCGCGCGCCGTTCCCCCCGCGCGGGGAGCACCGCCGAGGAAGCCCGCGCGCGCTCGCCGAGGCGCTGCGCGAGACGCTCGCGGACGCCGTCGATCGCCACATGGTCGCCGACGTCCCGGTGGGGGCGCGCCTCTCGGGAGGGCTCGACTCGTCGGCCGTGGCGGCCCTCGCGCGACGCGGCGGACGTGCCCTCACGACGTTCTCGATCGTCTTCGACGATCCGCAGTTCGACGAGCGCGAGCACGCCCGCGAGGTTGCCCGCCACCTCGACGCCCGCGGCCTCGAGGCCCTCGCCGACGCACGCATGGCGGAGCGCCTTCCCGCCATGATCGAGGCCCTCGAGATGCCGCAGCCCATGCCCGTCGCCGCGGGCGGCCTCCTCCTCGCCGAGCGCGAGCGCGCCGAGGGGTTCCCCGTCGTCCTCACGGGCGAGGGCGCCGACGAGATCCTGGGCGGCTACGACGTGTTCGTCGCCGCGCGCGGGCGGCGCATGTTCGAGTCTTCGCCGTGGATGCGGCCGATGCGCGGCTCGCTGTACGCGACCGCCGAGCGCACCATGGGACAGCCCGCGGGCATCGGCCGCTTCCTCGCCGCGGGCGCTGCCCACGACGCGGCCGTCACGCGGTCGTTTCACGGGATCCGCCCCGCATGGTTCGACGTCTGGCGGATGATCGATCTCCGGCGCGACGCACTCCTCGGCGTCGGCGGCCGCCGCCCGCGCCCGGTCGACGAGGCCCCGGCGGGCTTCCGCGATCTCGTGCGCGACGACCTCGCCGGGATGGACCCGCTCGACGCCGACCTCGCCCTCGAGCTCGACACGCGGCTGCCTTCCTGGATCCTCGTCATCGGCGACCGCACGGCCATGGCCCACGGCGTCGAGATGCGCGTCCCCTTCCTCGACCACCGCGTGGTCGAGCTCGTGGCATCGCTCCCGCCCGACGCCAAGATGGCGCGCTTCCGCGAGAAGGCCGTCCTTCGCGACGCCGTCGAGGACCTCCTGCCCCGGCGCATCGTGAGCCGCCGCAAGCAACCCTTCATGACGCCCGTGCGCGACTGGTTCTTCGCTCCCGGGGCGCCCGCATGGGTCGCGACGGAGCTCGGTCGGGATGCCCTGCACGACGCCGGTCTCTTCGATCCGGACGCCGTCGCGGCGCTGCGCGCGGGTCTCGACGCGACTCCCGACCGCTCCCTCGAGCGCATCCGCCACGAGCTCGTGCTGATGCTCGTCCTCGGCGCCCAGCTCCTCCACCGGCGGTTCGTCGCCGCGACGACCGAGTCGCCTGCCGTGCTAACTGGGGCGACGTGACGGACGTGACCCGGCCGACCCGGCTCTGCGCGGTGAGCGTCGACCTCGACGAGATACCGAACTACTTCCACATCTACGGCCTTCCCGAGCCGGCGGACCCAGCACGGTCGCTCGTCTACGACGTCGCCGTCGACCGCCTCGCCGACCTCGCGTCCGAGCTCGCGATCCCGCTCACGCTCTTCGCCGTCGGCAGCGATCTCGCCCGGCCCGAGGCGGCGCGGCGCCTGTCCGACGCTCACCGGCGCGGCTTCGAGATCGCCAACCACTCGCTCGACCACCGCTACGACCTCGTGCGCCTCGGCCGGGACGAGATCCGTCGCCAGATCGACGAGGGCGCGCGCGCCGTGGAGCGCGCGACGGGCGAGCGCCCGGTTGGCTTCCGCGCGCCCGGCTACACCATCACCGACGAGGTGTTCGACGTCCTCGGCGAGCTGGGGATGGCGTACGACTCGTCGGTCTTCCCGTGCCCGGCGTACTGGGCCGCGAAGACGACGGCCATCGGCCTGCTCACGATGGCGGGCCGCAAGACGCGCTCGATCGTGGACACGCCCGCCGTGCTCACGGCGCCGACGCGCCCCTACCGCGTGGGCCGTCCCTACTGGCGTCGCGGCGAGGGCCTTCTCGAGCTCCCCATCCAGGTGACGCGCGCCGCGCGCCTGCCGTTCTACGGCACACCGGTGACGCTCTGGGGCCCGCGCGCCGCGGGTGGCCTCGCGCGCATGTGCGTCGGCGAGCCGCTCGTGAACCTCGAGCTCCACGGCATCGACGTGCTCGACGCGGCCGACGGCCTCGAGGCGCTCCGCCCGTACCAGCGCGACGTCCGCGTCCCCGTCGCGCGCAAGCTCGACGCCCTGCGCGCAGCGCTCGGCGTCTTCCGCGCCGCCGGCTACGAGTTCGTCACGCTACGCACCGCCGCGACACGCCTGGGAGAGCGAGAGCAGGAAACAGGAAGGTCAGAAGATCAGAAGGCGTGAGGGGGTTTTCACACGGCTGCACGGGTGAAAGGCACGTCGGCACCTCGAAGAGGGGAGAAACAGGAAGTTCAGGAAGATCAGGAAGGGAAGAGGGTTTGTTCGCGCGCCAGCTCGCGCTTGCAAGCACCGCCGTACCAGGCACGCGCGCGGCAGCCACCTCCCCCCTTCCTGATCTTCCTGAACTTCCTGTTTCTCCCTCTCCGAGCTGCACGCGAGCCCTTCCCACCCGTGCACGCCCGTGAAAGCCCCCTCACGCCTTCTGATCTTCTGATCTTCCTGTTTCCTACTCTCCTGCCGCCGAGCGCCGCCGTTCATCGAGTTGAGCGGAGGGGCCCGACTCGTTATCGTTCATGCATGGCGCGCGGCGACCCCGGCGACGACCGCTCCGCGGAGCTCGCGGGGATGCCCCGGACGGGCGACGTCATCGGCGGCAAGTTCGTCGTCGAGAGCGTCCTCGGCGTGGGCGGGATGGGCGCGGTCCTCGGGGCGCGCCACGCGCACCTCGGGCAGCGCGTCGCCATCAAGCTCCTCCTGCGCGACGCCGCGCGAACGCCCGAGTCGGTCGCGCGCTTCCTGCGCGAGGCGAAGACCGCCGTGGGCCTCCAGAGCGCGCACGTCGTGCGCGTGATGGACGTCGGTACGCTCGACGACGGCCTCCCGTACATGGTGATGGAGCACCTGACGGGAACGGACCTCGACGCGCACCTCCTGCAGCGCAAGGCGATCCCCGTGGAGGAGGCGGTCGGGTTCGTGCTCCAGGCGATGGAGGCCGTGGCCGAGGCGCACGCGGCAGGCCTCGTGCACCGCGACCTCAAGCCCGCGAACCTCTTCCTCACGGCCTCCCCCGACGGCTCGGCGCTCGTGAAGGTCCTCGACTTCGGCATCTCGAAGACGTCCGAGGCCCAGTCGCGCGACCAGAGCCTCACCGCCACGGCGGCCATCATGGGGTCGCCCATGTACATGTCGCCCGAGCAGCTCCGGAGCTCGAAGAACGTCGACGTGCGCACCGACATCTGGGCGCTCGGGACGATCCTCTACGAGCTCATCGCGGGGCATCCGCCGTTCGACGACGAGACGGTGACGGGCCTCTGCTCGAAGATTGCGGCCGACCCCGCGCCGCTCCTCCGCCAGTGGGTGCCGGACGTGGCGCCGGGCTTCGAGGCGGTCGTCATGCGCTGCCTCGAGAAGGACGCCGCCCTCCGCCCGCAGACCGTCGGGGAGCTCGCCACCGCGCTCCGCCCGTTCGCGTCGGCCGAGATGAAGCTCGGGGTCGACCGCATCGTCCGCATCGGCGGCCCGGCGCGGCCCGCTGCGAGCGGCCCGCTCGCGCTCGGCGTCCCCGGCGCCGCGTCCGACCCGCGCGTCGCCAGCGGCAGGACCCACTCGGCGACGGGCCTGGCCGACACGGTCGCCACCTGGAACACCTCGGGTACGGCCAAGAGGCGGCGCACCACGACCATCGTGGCGGCCGTCGTCGGCCTGGCGGCAGGCGCAGGCGTGGTGGTGTTCGTCCTGGCGGGGAAGGGCACGACGCCCGCACCGGCGCCTGCGCTCGCGCCCGTGTCCGCGCCGGCGCCAGTGCTCGCGCCCGCGGCTGCACCCCCGCTTGTGCCCACGTCCGCGCTCGCGTCGGCGTCCGCGCTCGCGCCCGTGCCCGACCCTACTCCCGCCGCGCCATCCTCCTCCGTCCGGCCTCTTGCGACCGTCCCCGTTCGGCTCCCCGGCACCGGCGCTGCGCCGCCACGCCCGACCGCCCGGCCGCCGTCCGCTGCACCCGCGCCTGCGTCCACGAAGACCGACGACCTCCTTCTCGACCGCAAGTAGCGGCCCGCGGAGGCCCCGCGCCTCTACAGCGTCGTGCCTCGCCAGGGGCGCTTGCGCGCGGTCAGCTTGCCCTCGAGGAAGAGCTCCAGCACGGGCGCGATCTCCTCGGCGTCGTTGTCGTCCCACTCGTCCGCGCTGATCGCGTCGCGCGTCTCGCCGCGCGCGTCGAGCACGTAAAACCAGGGGAGCGCCGCCTCGTTCATCCCCGTCGACGGCAGCTCGTGGGAGAACTCGATGGCGTCGACGCGCACGAGGCGCACCTTGGCGAGCACCGTCTGCAGCGCCGGATCGCGCATCGCACGCGCGATCTCGCCGCACGCCGTGCATGCGCGCGCCGTCGTCTCGACGAGCACCGTCTCTCCCGCCGCGCGCGACGACGCCACTTCGGCGGCAAGCTGCGTGCGGAAGCCCGCCGGCGAAGGGTGCAGGTCGACGACGTGGATGGCGCCCCAGCCGCCCGGCGGGACGGTGGCCGTCGACGTGGCCGCGGTCGTCGGAGGCAGCGACGGCGGAACGGCCGTGGCCATGGGGGCCGTCTTGCTCGGCGCGAAGGCCGTGTACGCGAGGAAGCCCATCCAGCCGACGAAGAGGAGCGTCCCGATCGAGCCGAGCGCGATCCCGGTCGTCGCGAGACCGTTGCCGCCGGCGAGCCCCTCGGAGCGACGGATGTCGCGGTGAGCGAGGACGCCGAAGATGATGGCGGGGATGCCGAGCGGCGCGCCCAGCCAGCAGAACGTCGCGAGGAGCGACAGGATGCCGAGGATCAGCGAGACGACGGCCTTCGCGTCCGTCGTGGCCTGCGGCCCGGCGTGCGGCCACGCGGGGCCTGGGTGCGGCGGAAAGGGGCCCGCGGGTGGAAGGGGACCCGGGCCGGGGTAGGGAGGACCGGGCATCGGCTGCATGCAATGCCAGGATAGCGCGTGCGGGCCCGGTTCACCGGGCGGCAACAGCCATGCGCTTCCGCCAGATCGCGTCGACGTCGACCCCCGACTGCCGGATGAACTCCCGCGCCGCGTCGTTGTCCCCGTGCGCGAGGTCCTCGGGTGTCCCTTGCGCGACCACGCGGCCCTTCGTGAGCAGCACCGCCTGGTGCCCGATGGCGAAGCAGCTCGCGATGTCGTGCGTGATGACGACGCTCGTCACGCCGAAGTGCCGGCGGGTCTCCTCGATGAGGTCGTCCACCGCGCGGCTCGTCAGCGGATCGAGCCCGCTGGTCGGCTCGTCGTACACGATGATCGGCGGGTCGAGCATGAGCGCCCGCGCCAGGCCCACGCGCTTGCGCATGCCGCCCGAGAGCTCCGCCGGGTACTTCTTGAGCACCGTCTCGTCGAGCCCGAGGACGCGCAGCTTCTCGAGCACCTTCTTCCTTCGCTCGCTCGCCGAGAGCTTCGTGTGCTCGACCAGCGGGAACTCCACGTTCGCGAGCACCGGGATCGAGTCGAGCAGCGCCGCGTACTGGTAGACCATCCCGAACTTCTGCCGGACGCGATTGAGCTCGCGCTCGCCGAGGGGCACGGTGTCCTCGCCGTCGATGAAGATCTCCCCGCTCGTCGGCTTCTCGAGGGCGACGATGAGACGGAGGAGCGTCGTCTTGCCGGCGCCCGAGCCGCCCACGACGCACGTCGTCTGGTTGCGCCTGCAGACGAGGTCGATGCCGCGCAGGACCTCGGAGTCCCCGAAGCTTTTGCGGACGTCCTTGAGGACGACGATGTCGTCGGTGGGCATCGCGGCGGGATTCGAGTATGCCGTACCTATCATGACCGGCGAGCACCTCGAAGTGATCCTCAAGATGGCCGGCGCCAAGTCCGAGAAGGACGGCTGGCAGACCCTCCCCGACGGGGCGACCCTCACGCTCCACGTGGCGCACGACGGCGCAGGAATGACCGTCCCGCGCATCGAGGCCGTGAAGAACGAGGGCGAGCTCCTCTTCGCACGCAACGGTCGGCGCGAGCTCTTCGCCGTCGTCC
The DNA here is from genome assembly GCA_036490515.1 of Polyangiaceae bacterium. Lineage (GTDB taxonomy): Bacteria > Myxococcota_A > Polyangia > Polyangiales > Polyangiaceae > Palsa-1150. The sequence goes on along the minus strand of DASXDU010000036.1, from coordinate 37,921 downwards.
GCAGCGACGTCTACGGCGCAGCGTTCGAGGGCGAGCCGCAGCAGGGCAAGGTCGTAAGGCGCGCAGGATTCGGTTGATCAGGGCGCTCGGCGCCCTCCTGGGGTGGGTCGCGGGGTCGGTGCTCCGCATCCGGCGGAATCACGTGGAGGAGTCGATGCAGGCCGCGGGGATCGCGCGGCCGGGCGCGACGGCGCGGGCCATGTACGCGTCGCTGGGGGCGTCGCTCGTGGAGTTCGCCCTGATGATGGTGTGGGGGCGGCGGGCGCTTCGTCACCTGGCGGTGCGCATCGACGAGGCGTCGCGCGCGCGATGGGAGGCACTCCTCGGGGAGGGGCGCGGCGTCGTGGTGGCCGCATCGCACACCGGCAACTGGGACCTCGCGGCGTGCGCGGTCGCGCAGGACCTCGAGCTCCTCGTCGTCACGAAGCACCTCTCCGTCCGCTGGATGGACCGGCTCTGGCAGTCGACCCGCGCCCGGCTCGGCGTGCACCTCCAGGACGCGCGCGGCGCCGTGGATCGCGCCCGCGTCGTGCTCCGCCGCGGCGGCGCCGTCGCGATGCTCGTCGACCAGGTCCCCATCGCCGCGCGCCACGGCTCGCTCGTCGACTTTCTCGGCCGTCCTGCACTCACGGACCGCGCGCCTGCCGCGCTCGCCGCGTCGATGCGCGTACCGCTCGTCGTCGCTGCCGGCCGCCGCCTCCCCGACGGCCGGCACGTCCTTCACGTCCTCGAGGTCCTCCTGCCACCCGCGCGCCCCGCACCCTTGCCGCGCGGCTGGGTTCTCCACGCCACGCGCGCCGCCACGGCCGCGCTCGACGCGTTCGTCCGCGCACACCCCGGCCAGTGGCTATGGTTGCACCGCCGGTGGAAGCCTATGCTGCCGCGCCGATGCAAGAGCAGCAGTCCACGCCCCCCGATCCCCTCGTCATCGCCGGCCGGAGCTTCGGCAGCCGACTGATCGTCGGCACCGGCAAGTACAAGGACACCGGCGAGACCGAGCGCGCCGTCGACGCGTCGGGCGCCGAGATCGTCACCGTGGCCCTCCGCCGGGTCGACCTCGGCGACCGCTCCAGCGGCTCGCTCATGGCGCTCCTCCAGCGCAAGAAGTGGCTCGTCCTGCCCAACACCGCCGGCTGCCACACCGCCGACGAGGCCGTGCGCACGCTGCGCCTCGCGCGCGAGCTCGGCATCGCGGAGCTCGTGAAGCTCGAGGTCATCGGCGATCCGCAGACGCTCTACCCGGACAACGAGCAGACGCTCGAGGCGGCCAGGGTCCTCGTGAAGGAAGGCTTCACGGTGCTTCCGTACTGCATCGACGACCCCATCGTCTGCCGGAAGCTCGCCGACGCAGGCTGCGCAGCCGTCATGCCGCTGGCGGCGCCCATCGGCAGCGGCCTCGGGATCCGCAACCCGCACAACCTCGCCATCATCCTCGAGCAGGCCAGGGTCCCCGTCATCGTCGACGCGGGCGTCGGCACGGCGAGCGACGCCGCCGTTGCCATGGAGCTCGGCTGCCACGGGGTGCTCATGAACACGGCCATCGCCCACGCGAAGGACCCGGTGCTCATGGCGGCGGCGATGCGCGACGGCGTGCGCGCGGGCCGCGCGGCGTTCCTCGCGGGGCGGATGCCGCGGCGCAGGTACGCGAACGCGAGCAGCCCGACTTCTGGCATCATCGAGTAGATGGTCCGCGCGCTGGCCGCCGTGGCGTTCGTCGGGCTCGGGCTCGCGAGTGCAGCGTCGGCGCCCATCCAGTGCGGCCACACGCCGGAGGCGGAGCTCCAGGAGGACGAGACGCCCGGCGACGCACTGTGGAAGCTCGCGCAGACCTTCAAGGAGCGGGGGCAGGCCGAGGCGGAGAAGACGACGCTGAAGGAGCTCGTGGAGAAGTACCCGGCGAGCCGGTGGGTGGGGCCGGCGAAGGAGGAGCTCGGAAGGATCGGGGGGACCTAGTGCGGCCGCGGATCATCCTGGTGACCGACCCGGTGTTCGGCGACGACGCGATCGTCCGCTGCGTGGAGGCCGTGAGCGGCGAGCTGCCGACGGGGTGGCTCTGCGTGCAGCTTCGCGACAAGCAACGGCCCGTCGTGAGCTTGCGGCTCTTCGCGTCGCGCCTGCGGCTCGTGACGCGTGCGGCGGGCGCGTCGCTCGTCGTCAACGGCGACGCGCGCCTCGCGCGCGACGTGGGGGCCGACGGAGTGCACCTCGGAAAGGGCGCGGGCACGGTCGGTGAGGCGCGCGCGGTGCTCGGGCCGAAGGCGTGGATCTCGGTCTCGGCGCACTCGGACGGCGCGGTCCGGCGCGGCATCGCCGACGGCGCGGACGCGGTGCTGGTGAGCCCCGTCTTCCCGTCGCGTCCTCCCTCGGTCTACGCGGCCACCAAGGAGGGACGCGGCCTCGCCGCGCTGCGCGCGGCCAGGAAGCTCGCCGCGGGACGCATCGCCGTCTACGCCCTCGGCGGCGTCGACGCCGACAACGCCCGCGCGTGCGCCGCTGCGGGCGCCGACGGCGTGGCAGTGGTCCGCGCGCTCCTCGCCAGCCCCGAGCCGGCCCGCGTGGCTCGGGCGATCGAGGAAGCCCTGGGGTGATCTACCGCGGGGGGACCATGCCGTAGGGACCGGGCATGGGCGGCTGCATGGGGGGCGCGCCGAGCTGGGACCAGAAGACCTGGAGCGCGTACTGGCGGCGCTTGTTGAAGTCGTCGTAGCCGAGGAACCCGATGAGCGCGGCGGCGGGCCAGAAGAAGACGCAGCACACGACGAAGAGGATCCACCCGGTGGTGTCGACCTCGGCACCGATGGTGATCTGCACCGCGGTCCCGCCCGGCGCGGGCATCGCTTGCACCATCACGAGCGGCGCCATGCGGAAGTTGCTCGCCGGCCCGCGCCCCGACCACGCCGCCGGTCCCACCTGCACGAGACCCGCCCCGGTCGCCTGGCCGACCCGCTCCGGAAGGCTCGCCAGCAGACTCTCGCCGAACGGCGCCACGCGGTAGTCCGTCTGCTCGAACATGCGCGGGCTTCACGCTACCACGGCCGGTGCTACGCTCGCCTCGCGGCCATGAGCTACGACGACTCGTTCCGGATCACCTGCGAGCTCTTGCGACGTCACGTCGCCCTGGAGAAGACCATCCAGCCGTCGGACCACATCCAGAACGACCTCGGGCTCGACAGCCTCGGCGTCATGGAGCTCGTGGCCGACGTCGAGACCCGCTTCGGCGTCAGCATCCCGAGCGAGATGTTCGACAAGATCCAGACGGTCGGCGACGTCGCGAAGGCCGTCACGGCGCTCCAGCGGTCCTGAGCAGGGCCTCGTCGCCGTCACCGCGTGGCGTGGTAGTTCCCGCTGACGCGCCGCCCGGCGGAATCGCCCGGCTCGGCGTCGTGCGAGCCTTGGCGCGGGTCACCCGGATGGATGACACGCAGTGCCAACGGTGTGATTTCGCGTGACTGCGGGGAGGGCCCGTTCGAGATTTCGCGATTCTTCGATCGACCGCCGCGTCGCCGTCCTTAGGATGTGCGCCGATGAGGCTCGTCATCCGCCCGCTCTCGACGCTCGCCGTGGTTTCGCTCTTCGTCGCGTGCGCGGTCTCCGCGTGCGGCGTGCCCCCGGCCGGCGGGGCGTCGCCGGGAGACGTCGCCGCGGAGCCTGCGGCCGCGCCGCCGAACCTCGAGCTCCAGGTCCGCACCGACGCGTGCGGGCCCGACGCGGTGGCCGAGCGGTTCGCCGTGACCAACCGCGGCGCGCAGCCGGTGCGCCTCTCGGATGTCGAGATCCGTCTCTGGATCCACGACACGAGCGGGCGCGCCGTCGCGCCCTCGATCGCGCAGCCCGGGCACTTCAACGATTCCTCCGCGACGGTGCGCGGCGTGCACGTCGCAACGGAGGTGCTCGCGGCGGGGTGCGGCGACGACCCCGACGCCGCGGCGAGCTGGGAGATCCGGATCGCCCCGGACGACGACCGCACCCTCGCGCCGGGCGCCACATGGCGCGACGTCGAGGCTCACGTCGCGTTGGCGGGCGGTGGACCCTTCGTGCCGGGGCCGTCGTCCTGGTACAGCGCGTGCGCGCCCGGCGCGGCGGCAGGCGACTACGCGGACCCTGCCCATCACGCGCTCTACTTCGCGGGAGAACTCGTCCGATCGTCCACAGGCGTGCCGCCGGTGTGCCGCGCGCCGCACGCCGCGCAGCGGCTCTCTCACCACGTCGCCGGGCGACAGCACGCGGTGCCGCTCGTGGGCCCCTCGCCGCAGGACGCCGAGCTGACCGTGGGCGTCGTCCTCCCGGTCGCCCGGCCGGTCGCGCTCGAGGCGTTCCTCCGCAACGTCTACGATCCGGCCAGCCCTTCGTACGGCCACTACGTCACGCCGGGGGAGTTCGCCGACGCGTTCGGTCCGTCACAGGCCGACTACGACGCCGTCGCCGCGTACGCGGTCGCCCACGGCCTCGTGGTCGATCGGACCTTTGGCGCGCGGACGCTCCTCACGGTCCGTGGTCCGGTGTCGGCCGTGCAGCGCGCGTTCTCGGTCACGCTGAACACCTACCGGCGGCCCGACGGGACGACGTACCGCGCCCCCGCGAACGAGCCGGAGCTCGCGATCGACGTCCCGGTCCTCCACGTCTCGGGCCTCGAGAGCGCCACGAAGCCCGTCGCCATGGACTACGCGGGCGGCACCGGGCCCTTCTACTGCTCGAGGTCGGCCACGGGTTCCCCGCAATACGAGAGCTTCGTCGGCGCCGATTTCCGCAACGTGTACTTCCCGTGCAACGCGCAGTCAGCCTCGCCCCTCGACGGGACGGGCCAGACCATCGCGCTCGTGGAGTTCGCGGCGGTGTACCCGGCCGACTTCACGACGTACGTGACGCCCGCCTACGGCGGCTTTCCGGGGATGAACCCGGGCCAGAGCTTCTCGGTCGTGAACGTCGGACCCGCCCCCCCGCTGCCGGCGCTGTCCGGGAATTGCGCGGCGGCTGGATACAACCTGGCGCCCACGGTGACCGGGGCGCCGGTGCCATGGCCGACCACGTGCATGGCGAGCCAGCCCGCGGGGCTCGGCGACCCGAGTTCGCCGACGGCGGCGCTGCACGACGTGGAGAAGGAGGCCGAGCCCGCCATCGACGTCGAGATGGTCGCAGCGATGGCGCCCGGCGCCAGCATCATCATGTACCAGCAGGAGTACAGCGGGTGGGACCCGGAGACGCTCATCGGGACGATCGCCGACAACGCGGACGTGAAAGTCATCAGCGCCTCGTGGGGGTGGAGCAACCATGCCGGCTTCGATCCGGCGATGCCCCAGCTCTTCCAGCAGCTCGCCGCGCAAGGGCAGTCGTTCCTCGTCGCCCTGGGGGACCTTGGCGCCTTCGTTCCGGGTAACCCGCTGCCCAACGTGATCGAACCGACCATCGACTCGCCGCTCATCACGGCGGTTGGCGGTACGCACCTGACTACGTCGGGCACGCAGGCCGCCGGGACGCTCGCGTACGCGTCCGAGACGACCTGGAACGACGACTCGTGGCGGACCGGATCCACCTGCGCAAACCAGACGGCGTGCACCGGCGAAAACTACGTCGTCCCCGGGTGCAACTCCGCGAGCGCCGGCGGTTTCGCGAACGGATACACCGTGAACAACACGGACGGCACGGTCGCGACGTGGCCCGCGCTCGCGCGACCGACCTACCAGGAGAACCTCCCGACCGCCTACGGGGCGAGTGCGATCCCGGTCGACACGCAGCTCGCGCAATACCCCACACGCATGCTGCCCGACGTGTCGCTCGCGGCGGACGGGATGACCGCGCCGATGGTGCTCGAGGTCGTGAACCAGTCGGCGCAGACCTATACGGTCTACGACCCGTACTACAAGGCGTGCTCGGGCGGGACGAGCGCCGCCGCGCCGCTGTGGGCGGGCGTCCTCGCGATGATGAACCAGCAGCGCGCGCGAGAGGGCCGGAGCACCGTAGGGTTCGTGAACCCGCTCCTCTACGCGACCGCGCGCGAGAGCGGGACGTCGTACCAGAGCTCGTTCAACGACGTCGCCGACGGGAGCAACAACGCGTACCCGGGCAACGTGTGCACCTCCGGCGTCACGCAGTACGACGCGTCTCCCGGCTACGACCTGACGACGGGGCTCGGGACGCCGGCGTGCGGACTCCTGCAGCAGGGCGGCTGCGTCATCTGCGCCGGGTCGACCACGTGCACGAACCTCCGCGCCGACGCGCAGAACTGCGGTGCGTGCGGGCACGCTTGCGGCGCGGGTACGTGTGCCGCCGGAGCGTGCCAGCCGGTGAAGCTCGCGTCGATCACGGGCGTCTCCGACGGCGTGGAGTCGGACGGCACGAACGTCTACTGGACCGACCGGGGGAGCCCCTCGCCGGGGGGAGTCGACGGGCATTCCGAGGTGTTCCTCGGCGGGCGGGTCCGGTCGGTGGCACTCGCCACGTCGGCCAAGACCAACCTCGCGTCGAGCGTGCCGGAGCTGCTCGGCATGGTGCGCTCGGGCAGCACGCTCTTCTACGCCACGGACGCGCTCCCGCCGAACCGGGAAGAGTCGTACGAGCCGGTGACGATCGACTCGGTCGCGGACGACGGCGGCGGGCCTCCCACGAGCCTTCTCTCCACGCAGCCGAGCAACCCGCCGCTCGACATGGTCGTCGAGGGAAACTACCTCTACTGGATCGACGGCTCGGGTGTCTGGCGCGTGAAGAAGACGGGCGGCACGCCGACGTCGATCTGGTCGAGCGCGACGCAGGAGACGCTTTCCATCGGTGCGGACTCCACGTACGTCTACTGGACCTCGACGAACGGAGATGCCGGCGGGGGGACGCTCTGGAGGTGGACCATCGCCACGGGCGGTTCGCCGTTTGCGCTCAGCCCCGGCAATACCTTCCCCCTCGATGCGGGACATGCGCTGACGAGCGACGGATCGTACGTCTACTTCCTCTACGGCGACGCCTCGACGCAGACAGGCGGGGTCGCGCGCGTGACGCTCGGCGTCCCCAACAGCTGGGTTCGACTCGCGACGACGGCGGACGGCTACCCCCACGCGATCATGCACGACGCGGACGCCGTGTATTGGGTCGCGCGCAACGCCAGCGTGGCCGGCGGCGCGAGCGCGGTCCAGTCGGTGCCGAAGGGCACTCCGCCCCTCGCCGTGACCACGCTGGCCGTCGCGCCGACGGGCAATACCGTCGCCGTCGACTCGACCAGCGTGTACTGGACGGTCTCGGGGGACCCAAACGCATCGCCTGCGACGACGGGCTCGGTGTACGCCGTCGGGAAGACGCCCTGAGGCGAGGCCGGCCGCGTCCGCGCCTCTCGCGGACCTCGAGGCACCGGGGGCTTCTGAACGAGCGCCCGCTCGTTCGGATGGTCGTGAGGCAGCGCGCGCGCAGGCGTCCTACGACGGGGCGATCGGCCGAAGCGCGACGAGCGGAGCCCGCTCGGCGAGCCTTCGGCACTCTTCGGGCGCCGCGGTGAGGCGCTCGCCGATCATGAGCTTGCCGAGCTGCGCGAACGCACGCGGGTGGTGCCTCGCGTACGCGCCGAGCACCCCGACGGCCTCGTCGACCGGCAGGCGCACGGCGTCGGCCTGGAAGCGTCGCGCGCCGACGTCGACCGTCACCCGCGGCGTCCGGGTGACGTTCTGCAGCCAGTCGGACTTCTCGCCCCACCCCGACGCGATGAAGTACGTGTCCGTTGCGGCGTCGTGATCGACCACCTCGACGACGGTGCGACGCTTGGCGCCCGACGTGCGTCCAGTGTGCGTGAGCATCAGGAAGCGCCCGCCGAGCAACCAGCCCATGCGGGCCCGGTAGAGCACGATCGGTGAGCGCAGGGCCCACCGCAGCACGCCCCGCGGACGACCTCGTTCGACCAGCGGCGTCGCCATGGAAGCGGGCGTAGGCCCGGCGAGGGGTCGGGTCAAGCTCACGAGGGGCGATGCCCCGCGCATCGGAGGTCGCGAAGAGGAGGCCGGCTTCCCCCGCGGGGAGGGTGGCGTGTGCCCTCGGAACGGGGGGCGCTCCCCGGTCCCGCCTCCGTCGCTCGGCGGCCACACGGGCGGCGCTAAGGGAGGGCGAGCGAGTCGGCCCCTTCGCCGCGCGCGACGGGTGCGACGAGGACGGGGCCGGCCGCGTCGACGGTCCAGCGGAACGGCTCGCCGGTGAAGGGATCGCGCAAGGCCGGGAGGGCGATCTCGGTGGGGCCCGCGGCGGGCCAGGCGCCGTGCGCGAGGTGGTCGCGGATCGCGGCCAATGCGACGGCCGTGAGGCGGAGGTCGCGGTCGAGGAGGGCACGCTGGCGGAGGATCTTGGCCGGAGTCTCCACGACTCCCTCGAGGACCTCGTTCGGGCGGTAGCCCCAGGAGCCCAGCCGATCGCCGAGGAGCGCGCGGTGAGGGGCGAGGCGCTCGCGCTCGACGCGGTCGAAGGCCGTGGGGAGATCGTCGTCGTGGTAGGTGCGCAGCGCGGGCACGATCGCGAGCAGGTCCTCCGCGGCGTCGAGGAAGGTGCCTCGCTGGTACCAGGGGAGACCGCCGTGGTCGCCGCGGACGGTGGCGACGAGGGCCGCGGCGTCCTCGAGGGCGGCGAGCGCCATGGCGTCGCCGACGGGAGACGGCGCGGCGAGGACGGCCGCGTCGCGGGCGGCGCCGGACGCGACCTCGGCGTCGCCACGCGCGAGGCATAGCATCCAGGTCCGCCGGACCTCGCGCACGAGCCGTTGCTCGAACGCCGAATCTCCGGAGCGCGCGTAGACGATGGGGCCTTCGAGGCCTGCGGCGCCGTCCTCCACGAGCCGCAGGGCATCGCGTGCCATCGCCGCGCACACCGCAGGGTCGGCGGCGCGAGCCGCGAAGAGGAGGAGCGCGGCGCCGTCCTGGATGGTCCCCTTGGCCCACGTGCTCTTGCCCAGGTCGCGCACGCACGCCCAGGAGCACCGCGTAGCCTCGCGAAGGTCCGCGAGCTGGGGAGCGTGGGACGCGAGGAGCGCGGCGGCGAACGGGGGGGGAGCACCGTCGCGCTCGAGGACCTCGGGCAAGCGCGCGCCGGGGACCTCCCGGTACTTCGTGCCGGTGAAGAGGCCGAACGCAGCGGCGTCCGCCTCCTGCGCTCCGTTGCAATCGCGCGCGGGACCACCGACGACAGGGCGCTCCCAGCGGCACTCGGTGAGCAGCGAAGCGAGGGGCGCCTCCGCGTCGCGATCGAGGTGCGCGGCGCGCTGCGCCCGCCGGACGTTCACTCCCTCGAAGGCCACGCCGGCGGCCGTGAGGACGCCGAGGAGGACGGCGGAACGCCGGAGCCACGCGCGAGCCGCCACCTCAGTCCTATTGGCACGTCGCCATCGCCGCCGTGTAGTTGATGCAGCCCGCGCCCGCGCTCAGTCCTCGCGTGGCCCGATGTCTTCGCCGCTCAGCACGAAGAACGCGTCGCCGTACTCCTCGAGGAGCTTCAGCGCCGTGTCGAGGTCCTCCTGCGTGTGCCCGCGCGTCACGTTCACACGCAGGCGCTCCTCGCCCTGCTTCACCGACGGGTACGTCAGCGGCACCATCATCACGCCGCACTCGAGCAGCGCCACGTGCATGAAGAGGGTCTTGCGCTCCTCGCGGCACATGACGGGCATGATGTGCGTGTTGCTCGCGCCGAGGTCGAACCCCGCCTCGACGAGCTTGCCGCGGAAGTACGCCGACTTCTGGTGGAGCTCGGCGACGAGCTTCTCGCTCTCGCTCTCGAGCATGCCGAGGATCGTGTGCGCGGCCGCGACGATCGGGACGGGCAGGGACGCGCTGAAGAGGAAGCTCCGCGCGTTGTGCTTCACGTAGTCGACGACGTCCTCGCTCGCGAAGAGCAGGCCCCCGATGCCGCCGAACGTCTTGCTCAGCGTGGAGACGACGATGGGCGCGCGCCCCTCGAGCCCCATCGCCTCGAGCGTACCGCGACCGTGCTTGCCCATCGTGCCGGTGCCGTGCGCGTCGTCGATGACGAGGACCGCGCCGTGCTTGTCGCAGAGATCGATGAACTCGCGGAGGTTCGCGGTGTCGCCGTCGAGCGAGTAGACGCCCTCGACCACGACGAGCGCGTTCTTGCGCTCGCGGGTCGTCAGGATGCGCTCGAGGCTCTTGGCCGAGTTGTGGTTGAAGAAGCGCACCTCGGGCCCGTTCTTGGGTACGCCGGCCGCGAGGAACGTGCCGTCGAGGATGCACGCGTGGCTGTACGCGTCGAGGACGAGCGTCGTGTCCTTGTCGGCGAGCGAGACGATCGTCCCGAGCATCGCCTGGTAGCCGGTCGTGAAGAGGAGGCAGCTCTCGAAGCCCATCCACTTCGCGATGTCGCGCTCGAAGGCCACGTGCTCGCTCGTCGTCGCCTGCGGGCGCGAGGACGACAGGCCGCACGCGTACTTGTCGACGGCGGCCTTCGCGGCCTCCTTCACCTTCGGGTGGTTGGTGAGCCCGAGGTAGTCGTTCGAGCTGAAGTTGATGATGTCTCGCCCGCCGATCTGCGTGTGCAGACCGCCGCGCTGCATCTCGCGGAAGTAGGGGTACACCTGCTCCTCGCGCGCCTGGCGCACGCTCAGGCCCCCGTGGCGACGCGCGAGCTCCGCCTGCGCCTTCTCTTCGATCCAGCTCAACTTCGGCTCCATCGGCGACGCAGCGACCATCGGCTAGCTCCTCGCGGGTCCGGCGGCCGCGTGCAAGAGGCGCACCTATCTAGCTGACCTTCGCCCGCATGACGAGAGCCGAGGCATTCCCGTAGTAGCCGAGGGAGGTGACGAGCGCGGTGCGCGCCGGGGTGCGAACGGTGCCGCGCAGCACGAGGTCCCTCGAGGGGGCAGCGTCGCGCTCCGGCGACAGGCACTGGAGGGCGGTCAGCATGCCCATCGCGCCGCTCGCGCCGAGCGTCTCGCCGAGGGCAGCCTTGGGGGTGACCACGCAGACGTCGGGCCCGACGGCGCGGCCGATGGCCTGGAGCTCGGCGTCGTCGAACGCGCCGAGGCCCGAGACACCGGCGACGACGACGTCGACGTCCGCCGGAGCCGCGCCGGCATCGGCGAGGGCGCAGGCGATGGCCTGCTCGAGGGCGACGCTGGACGCGTGAACGAGGCGCGTCTCGCGCGGGGGAGGGTCGAAGGCCGTCCCGTAGCCGGCCACCTCGCCGAGGACGGTCGCGCCGCGCTCGGCCGCGACGTCCGCGCGCTCCATGACGAGGACCGCCGCGCCCTCGCCGAGGGAGACGCCGTCGCCGACCGCGCCGAGCTTCTGGAACGCGAGGAGCAGCGCCTCGCTCGCGGCCTCGACGCCGCCGACGAGGAGAGCGTCCGCGCGGCCCTGCGTCAGGTGCATGTCGGCGCAGGCGACCGCGTCGAGCCCGCCGCAGTTGCCGTCGCTGACGCTCACGTTGAGGGCGCGGAGCTCCTCCCAGATGCTGGCGTAGCCGGCGGCGCTGTTCGAGACGGTGAGGGGGAAGCGCGAGGGGTTGATGTAGCGGGCGTCTTCGAGCGTCGCGACGCGATCGAGCTCCACGGTCGCCTCGAGCGAGCCGTAGGCGTTCGACACGACGAGGCCGACGGTCTCGGGCGAGAGCGCGGCCCACGCGCCCTCCTTCTTCAGGCCCGCGTCGTGGAGGGCCATGCGCGTGGCGACGACGAGGAGCTTGGTGAGGCGATCGAGCGAGCGAAGGCCCTTGTCGCCGAGGTACTTCGCGGCGTCGAAGCCGGGGACCTCGAGCTGGCCGGCGGCGGGCACGGGGCGAGCGCCGGAGCGCAGGCCCTCGACGAACGCCTGCCGTCCTGCGCCGAGCGGCGAGAGGACGCCGAAGCCGGTGAGGACGCGCCCGTTCACGCAGCCCCCGCGTCCGGGGGCCGGGACACGTCGCGCGACCGGGGGTCACGAGGCAGCCCTCGGGGATCGGGCAGGACGCCCGCTCGCGCGAAGACGGCGACGGCGTTGTAGCCCCCGAAGGCGAGCGAGTTGTTGACGACGACGTCGGCCTTGCCGGCGCGCGCGACGTTCGCCACCACGTCGACGTCGCAGTCCGGGTCGCGCGTCTCGTAGCCGATGGTGGGGGGGTAGAGGCCCGTCTCGAGCGTGAAGATGCAGCCGATGGCCTCGAGCGCGCTCGCCGCGCCCATGCAGTGCCCGAGCATGCTCTTCATGCTGGAGATGGGGACGCGGCGGTCGCCGAACACGTCCTTCATCACCTTCGCCTCGGCTGCGTCGTTGTGGCGCGTGCCTGTCCCGTGCGCGTTGACGAAGTCGACGTCCGCCGGCGTGAGGCCGGAGCGCGCGATGGCCTGACGCATGGCCGTGATGCTGCCGGTCGCCTCCGGGTGGGGCCGCGTGATGTGGTAGCCGTCGCACGAAAGGCCGTACCCGCCGACCTCGGCCTGGAGCTTCGCGCCGCGCTCCTTCGCGTGGGCCTCGCTTTCGAGGACGAGCAGGCCCGCGCCCTCTCCGAGGAGCAGGCCCTGGCGATTGAGATCGAAGGGCTGGCACTTCTCGGGGGCCATCGCGGCGAGGCGAACGAAGCCGCTGAACTGGAGCTCCTGCATGAGCTCCGCGGCGCCGGTGACGACCACGTCGGCCCGGCCCGCCCGGATGAGATCCGAGGCGAAGCCGATGGCGTAGTTGCCCGCCGCGCAGGCGGCCGGGAGCGTGAGCACCATGCCGCGGGCGCCGACGGCGCGGGCGACGTGGATGGGAAGGAGGGTCGAGCCGACGCGAGGGATGAGGGCGCGAGGGACGGCCTCGGCGCCGCGCTTGATCCACGTCTTCTGCAGGTCGGCCTGGAGCTGCGCCTCGCCCATGGTCGTCCCGAGGACGACGGAGGTGCGGGGACCGGCGATCTGCGTGCCGGTGAGGCCCGCGTCGGCGAGCGCCATCCGCGCCGCTCCGAGTGCCATCGCGGAGCAGCGGCCCATGCGGCGCTGCTCGGCGTGCGAGAGATGATCGCGCGCGTCGAAGTCCTTCACCTCGCCGGCGTTCACGCGCCCGAGCGGAGCGGCGTCGAACGACCTCACGGGGGAGATGCCGCTCCGGCCTGCCTGCAGCGCCTCGAAGAAGGCCGCCCGGCCGAGGCCCAGGGAGCTGACGACCCCCACGCCTGTGACGAAGACTCGGGACGACACGGTTCCGCGGGCTTTGTAGCGCGGTGCTGTACGGGTGAGCAACGAACCTCGCCGCGAATCCCCGTTCGCTGGCCCGGCGGCTACGCACCCGCGGCGGTATCGCCCACGCAAGATTCCGGGGGCATCGAAAAGAGCCCTTGCACAGGCATCCTCCTCGCATTAAAGCCGCCCCGGCAGTTCTCCATGCGGGTCGCACCCACCCTCGTCGACGCCGTCCGCGCCCTGGCGGACGACACCGCCCGCGGCTTCGTCTTCGTGCGGACCGACGGGACGGAGAAGCTCCACTCGTTCGCCGCCATCGCGGCCGAGGCCGAGAGGCGGGCGGCTCACCTCGCCGCCCGCGGGCTGAAGAAGGGCGACCGCCTGGCGATGGTCGTCCCGGACGGCGACGAGTTCGTCCTCTCGTTCCTGGGCGCCCTCTTCGCGGGGGTCGTACCCGTCCCCATCTACCCGCAGCTCACGTTCAAGAACATCGAGGGCTACCACGAGACCGTGGCCCACATCGCGCGCGCCTCGGGCGCTGCGATGCTCCTGACGACGGCGACGACGCGGGCGTACGTCGAGCCCGTGCTCCCGCGGGTCGAGGCCCTGCGCACGATCGTCACGGTCGACGAGCTGGCGGGCGACGCCCCAGGGCCGGCGCGGCTCGACGCGAAGGTCGCGCCGGGGGACCTCGCGTTCCTCCAGTTCACGAGCGGCAGCACCGCGCGCCCCAAAGGCGTCATGGTGACGCACGGCAACCTCGCGGCCAACGCGGCGGCCTTCATGCTCGACGGCCTCGCGCGCGACTCGTCCGTCGACAAGGGCGTGAGCTGGCTGCCGCTCTTCCACGACATGGGCCTCATCGGCTTCGTCGTGGGCCCGATCTTCACGAACATCCCGTGCGTGTTCCTGCCCACGGCGAGCTTCGTCCGCGCGCCCCGCCTCTGGCTCGACAAGATCCACGAGCACCGCGGCACCATCACCTACGCGCCGAACTTCGCCTACGCGCTCGTCGCCAAGCGCCTCAAGGAAAGAGACGTCGAGGGGCTCGACCTCTCGTGCCTGCGCATCGCCGGCTGCGGGGCGGAGCCCATCCAGGCCCGCGCGCTGCGCGACTTCGCAGAGCGCCTCGCGCCGGCGGGCTTCGACCCGCGGAGCTTCCTCCCGTCCTACGGCATGGCCGAGGCGACGCTCGCGATCACGTTCATGCCGCGCCGCGAAGGCCTGAAGACCGACGGCGGCACCGACGGAACGAAGGAGCTCGTAGATTGCGGCGTGCCGTTCCCGGGCCACGAGCTCGCGATCGTCGACGAGGCGGGGGCGAAGCTCGGCGAGCGGCAGGTCGGGCAGATCGTGGTGCGCGGGCCGAGCGTCACGCCGGGGTACTTCCGCGAGCCGGAGCTCACCGCGCAGACGTACAAGACGCTGCCGGGCGACCTGGCGGGCGCGCCCTGGCTGTTCACGGGCGACCTCGGGTACATGGCGGGCGACCGCCTCTTCGTGTGCGGCCGCGTGAAGGACATCATCATCGTGCGCGGGAGGAACTACTACCCGAGCGACGTCGAGTGGGCCGTCAGCGAGCTGCCGGGAGTGCGCCGCGCGAACGTCGTCGCGTTCGGCGTCGACGTCGGCGGCGAGGAGCAGCTCGTCGTCTGCTGCGAAGGCGCCGCGAGCGACGCGGCGTCGCTGCGCGAGGCGACCTCGGCGTGCGTCGCCGCGCAGTTCGGGCTGACGGTGCACGAGGTCGTCGTCGCGCCGCTGGCGTCGCTTCCGCGCACCTCGAGCGGCAAGCCGCAGCGCCGCAAGACCAAGCAAATGTACGAGGACGGTACGCTCCCCCGAGCACGGCCCGTGCAGGCCTCCGTAGACGCAGCCGAAGGAGGCGCGTAGACGCCGTCATCGGCGGTCCCGGGCGTTCACGCCTGTGCCTTCCGTGCGACACCTCTGCGAAGCGAGCTTCGCGTTTATTTTGTGGACACAGAACGACAAGGAAGCGATTCAATGCCGCAAGTGATGATGCACCTGGACGATGGGGCCCGTCCGACGCGGGCGAGTTTGCTCACCATGTTCCGCGAGACCGCGACCGAGGTCGTCGAGAAAGACTTCCACCACGTCCAGGAGAGCTCGGTCATCAGTGAGCTCGCCATCGACTCGCTCGGCATGCTCGAGATCATCGGCTCGCTCGAGCGTCGCCTCCGCATCCAGATCCCCGACGAGAGCCTCACCGGCCTCCACACCATCCGCGACCTTCTCGACGTCGTCGAGAAGCGCATGTCCTGAGGAGCGTCTGCCATGTCGAACGACAAACTGCGCGAAGACCTGCGTGCCCTCGTGGCGGAGATCGCCGAGAAGGACGAGATCCCCGACGGCGCCACGTTCAAGGACCTCGGCATCGACTCGATGATGGGCGTCGAGATCGTCGCGGCGGTCGAGCGCCAGTACCAGATCAAGATCGAGGACGACGAGCTCGCGGGGTTCAAGGACCTCGACGGCGCGTATGCGCTCGTCGTGAAGAAGCTCGCGGCCAAGTCCGGCACCGCCGCGGCGGAGTGAGCCGCACGCCGGGGCTTCACCCACGGCCGCCGCACGCGGCTCTCTCAGGTCGCCTCGAGGATCGCGTCCACCTGCGCCATCACGTTCATCGCGTCCGCCGAGAAGCGGGCGCGCGCCTCCGCCTCGCGGTGGGCGACCGTCGTCTCGAAGCCGGGTGCCCATAGCGGAGACGTGTGCTTGGTGACGAGCGCCGTCCCGCTCGACGGGCGCCCGAGGGCCGGCTCGCCGAGGGCGACGCGCGCGAGCGCCTCGAGGGCGGTCCACACCTGGAACTCGGCGATCACCTCCTCGCCGAGGTTCGACTCTTCGCGCGGGCGTAGCGTGAGGGAACCCCCGTGCAGCCAGAGCCCCACGGCCATCTCGAGGGCGAGCTCGTTCTGCGCGATGGGCCCGCGCAGCGCGCCCGGGTTCGCAAGGCCGAACGCGTAGGTCGGGTGTTCGCCCGCGTTGCCTGCGGCGCACACGATCTCGCCCTGGAGATCGCGTCGCTCCTCGAGGACGTCGAACCGCAGCCCGCCGTGCTTGAACCGCGTCCAGCGCGTGCCCGAGAAGACGAGCGACGTCGCCCGCGGCTCGAGCCCCACGCCGTCGTCCGGCACGGTGAGCCCCACGGCGCGGGCGCGCTTGACGAGCAGGGACGCGACCGTGGCCCACTTCGGGAAGAAGCGGACGTGGAAGTGGTAGCCGTGGAAGCTGCCGGGGGGAGCGATGCTGGGCATCGCGCCCGATCGTATCAGCGCGGCGCGCGCGCGAGGTGCTCGTCGCGGCAGGTCCAGCCTGCCGGAAGGTGCGTCGAGGCGTCACACGATGCGGACCCGACCGACGCGAGCTCGAGGGGGACGTGATCGAGATCGGCGCCGGCCAGGTTCGCGCCGTCGAAGGACGCGCCCATGACTTCGGCGCCGAACATGCGGGCACGCGAGAGGTTCGCGCCCGTGAGGTCGACGTTGCGGAGGTCGGCGCCGGCGAGGTCCATTCCGCTCAGGTCTGCATGCGCGAGCGAGAGCCCACGGAAGTCGCGGCCCAGGCGGGTCATCTCGGCGGCGGCGGTACGGCGGCTCGCCTCGTCGCCGTGCATGTGTCGCTGCGCTGCGAGGCGGTACGCGAACGGCATCGGATCGAGGAGGAGAACGGCGACCGCGGCGCCCAGCGCGAGCCCGAGCCGCGAGAGGGTCGGAGACTTGGGAAGGGGCGGTGCGATGGTCGTGGCGAGCGCGGTGCCCACGACGGCGAGGGTGAGCAGGAGCGCCCGCACGCCCTCGACCGGGCCCCCTGCGAGGACACCGAGGCCGAAGGCTCCCGCGACGGCGACGGCACCTGCGGGCGCGAGCCAGCGCGGAGGGGTCCACGGGGGACGGGGCGCGGCCCTGCCGGGCGGGGCGTATGCTTCGGCGCGCGGGCGGCTCGGCGCAGGTCGGGCCGGTGGACGTGGCGTGGCCGGTGGGGGAGGGGCAGCCGTGGGGGCGGGCACGACGGCGTCGCTGTCGGGGAGCTCCGGGAGGATGAAGTCGATCGCGGCGCCGAGCGCGGCGGCCGTCTCGAAACGCGCCTCCGGGTCCCTCGCGACGCAGCGTGCGACGACCTCGGCGATTGCAGGTGACGTGACGTCCTCGAAGGCCTCCGCGAGGACGCGGCCCATCGAGTAGACGTCGCTGCGCGGAGTCGCGGGGCTGCCGGCGAGGACCTCCGGCGCGGCGAAGCCGGTGTAGAGCGCCGCGTCCGCTCCGCGCTCGACGAGCGCGTGCACGGGGACCGAGCCGGGCTCGGTGAGCACGGGCGCGAGATCGTCGTCGAGCAGGACGTTCGCGGGGCAGAGGCAGCCGTGAACGAGCTCGAGCGCGTGCAGGCCCTCGAGGGCGGTGACCACGGTTCGGAAGAACTCCGCGCGATGGCGCGGCGTCCAGTGGAGGGCGGAGAGATCCCGCGCGCTGCCTGCGGTCCACAGGTCCGTGACGAACGCGTCGCGAGAGGGGGAGATGCCCTTCACGCGCTGCACGCGCGGCGCCGCCTGTCCCGCGGCCTGGAGGTCCTGGGCCATGCGGGCGAAGAGCGCGCGGTCCTCGACGGTCGCGGCGTCCGAGACGACCACGAGCGCCACGAGCGGCGCGCCCGGCACGGGGGAGCGCGCGCGGAACGTCCGCGACAGCAGCCGTTCGCGGGCGAGCCCTTGCAGCTCGAGCCCGAACGCCCTGGCGGCCGCCTCCTCCGGCGCCGGCGCCGCGGGGGTTCCCCCGGCTGCCGCCTTCCGGGACGGGACGACCGGCTTCATGTCCGGCGTCGAGACGAAGACCATCTTGGGCGACGCCTTGCGGGGCGCCGGAACCGGTTTCTGGTCGACCGTGGGATCCATCTTGGGAGCGTCCACCTCCCAGAGGGTGACGGCTCGTCCCTCGGATTAATGAAGAGGCGAACGACCGGGGGCGCGCCCCCGCATGCTAGAAACGGCACTTCCCATGGCCGCGCCGCGCTTCGACAGGGTCCCGTCCGAGCTCGACTTTCCCGAGGAGGAACGCGCAATTCTGCGCTTCTGGAAGGACCGCGGCATCTTCGAGAAGACCCTCGCCCGGCCGTCCACCCGGGGGACCTTCGTCTTCTACGAGGGGCCCCCGACCGCGAACGGCCTGCCCCACAACGGGCACGTCCTCACCCGCGTCATCAAGGACATCTTCCCCCGGTATAAGACGATGCGCGGGTGGCGCGTCCCCCGGAAGGCGGGCTGGGACACGCACGGCCTGCCGGTCGAGGTGGAGGTGGAGAAGGAGCTCCGCATCCACGGCAAGGCGGCCATCGAGGAGTACGGCGTCGAGCCGTTCGTGAAGCGCTGCATCGAGTCGGTCTTCCGGTACACGCGCGAGTGGGAGGAGCTCACCGAGCGGGTCGCCTTCTGGGTGGACCTGAACGACGCGTACGTCACCTACCACCGGTCCTACGTCGAGAGCGTCTGGTGGGCGCTCTCGCGGCTGCACGACAAGGGCCTGCTGTACCAGGGGCACAAGGTGGTCTGGTGGTGGGCGCAGGGCGGCACGGCGCTCAGCTCGGGCGAGGTGGGGCAGGGGTACAGGGCGGTGGACGATCCGAGCGTCTACGTCGCCTTTCCCATCGTCATGCAGGACTCGCCGCCAGCGGTCCAAGCCCTCGCCGGCGATGCCGACGACCTCTCGCTCCTCGTGTGGACGACGACGCCGTGGACCCTGCCTTCCAACATGTACGCCGCCGTGAGCGCGGCGCTCGACTACGTCGTCGCGCGCGCCGGGGACGGGCGGCGCTTCGTGCTCGCCAAGGGCCTGCTCCCGACCCTCGCGAAGAAGCTCGGCGAGCTCTCGGTCGAGAAGGAGATGAAGGGCGCGGAGCTCGTGGGGACGCGGTACCGCCCGCCGTTCGACCTCTTCGCCGGCGAAGCGAAGGGCTTCGAGGACGTCGTCTGGCGCGTCTGGACCGGGGACTTCGTGACGCTCGACGCCGGCACGGGCATCGTTCACGTCGCGCCGGCCTTCGGCGAGGACGACCACGAGCTCCACCGCAGGCTCGAGCAGAAGCGGGCCGACCTGCCGCTCTTCTGTGCGGTGAAGCCCGACGGTACGTTCTTCGAGCGCTTCGAGCGCTACGCGGGCCGCTGGGTGAAGGACTGCGACAAGGAGATCCAGCACGACCTGAAGGACCGGGGTCTCCTTCTCCACGCCGAGCAGTACCGGCACGACTACCCGTTCTGCTGGCGCGCCGACAGCGATCCGCTGATCCAGTACGCGCGACCCGCCTGGTACATCCGGACGACGGAGCTCAAGGAGCTCGCGATCGCGAACAACCGCGCCGTCCGCTGGCTGCCCGAGCACATCAAGGAGGGCCGCTTCGGCGACTTCCTCCAGAACAACGTCGACTGGGCGCTCTCGCGCGAGCGCTGGTGGGGGACGCCCCTCAACGTGTGGAACTGCGACCGCGACGGCGAGCATCGCGAGGTGCCCGCGAGCGTTGCCGCCATCGAGGCGCGCAACCCGGGCGCGTTCGCGCACTTCCACAAGGCGCGACAGGCCGATCCGTCGCTCAGCGAGCATCTCGTCGTGCACAAGCCGTGGGTCGACCAGGTGACGTTCCCCTGCGGCCGCGCCGGATGTGGAGGGACGATGCGCCGCGTCCCCGAGGTCATCGACTGCTGGTTCGACAGCGGGTGCATGCCCTTCGCCCAGTGGGGCTACCCGCACCAGAACCGGGAAGCCTTCGAGGCCAGCTTCCCCGCGGACTTCATCAGCGAGGCGATCGACCAGACGCGCGGCTGGTTCTACTCGCTCCTCATGATCGCGACGCTCGTCTTCGACGAGCCGCTGCCGCGCCCCTTCAAGACGTGCATCGTGCTCGGGCACGTCACCGACAAGGAGGGGAAGAAGGAGAGCAAGAGCAAGGGCAACTACACGCCGCCGGACATCATCCTCGACGACGTGAAGATGGACTTCGCCGTGGGGGACCCCGCGCGCTACGGCGTCGAGGCGCCGGACGAGCGGACGGCGGTGGTCTCGAACGAGGACCTCGAGGGGATGGACCTCGCGACCGGCGCCTCCGTGGAGATCGGCGGGAAGCCCTTCGTCGCGAGCGGCGCGAAGAAGCTCCCGCGGCGCGTGGTCCTGCTCCACGAGAAGGCGCGCGCAGACCTCGGCCTCGTGTGCGTCTCGGCCAAGGACGTGAAGCCGGTCGAGGTGCCCTGGCTGCCGAAGGACCAGCGCGCGACGATCCGCGATCCGAACAGCACGGCCCCCGGAGCCGATGCGTTCCGCTGGTTCTTCTACGCCGCCAGCCCGCCGTGGTCGGCGACTCGCCACTCGCTCTCGAACGTGCGGACGCTCCAGAAGGAATTCGCGGTCAAGCTGCGGAACGTCTTCTCGTTCTTCACCATCTACGCGAACATCGACGGGTTCGACCCGGGCAGCCGCGCGCCGGCAGGTGCCCCGCCGGAGCTGGATCGCTGGATCCGCAGCGAGCTCGCGATCACGGTGCGCGACGTCACCGCGAAGATGGACGACTACGACGTCTACGGGGCGACGCAGCATCTGATCGCGTTCGTCGATGCGCTGTCGAACTGGTGGGTGCGCCGCAGCCGCAGCCGCTTCTGGCGCTCCGGCTGGGACGACGACAAGGCGAGCGCTTACGACACGCTCTACCGGACGCTCGCGACCCTCGCGAAGCTCACTGCGCCCTTCACCCCGTACGGCGCCGAGGGCATGTACCAGAACCTCGTCGTCCACGCGCGCGCGGCCGGTGCCCGGGAGAGCGTGCACCTCGAGGACTGGCCCGAGGTCGACGCGGGAGCGATCGACGAGACGCTGTCGAAGAAGTTCCGCCTGGTGCGCGAGCTCGTGAGCATCGGGCTGCGCGCGCGTACGGAGGCGAAGATCAAGGTCCGCCAGCCTCTCCGGACGGCGACCCTCCTCCTCAACGACGAGCGCGACGTGGACCTCGTGGCGAGCGCCATCGAGGCCGTCCGCGAGGAGCTCAACGTGCTCGACGTGCGCCTCGGGACGGACGACGACCGGCGCGCCTTCGGAACGACGACGTACAAGCCGAGCTTCCGGTCGCTGGGCCAGCGCGGGCTCGGCAAGCTCGCGCAGGAGCTCAAGAAGGCGTGGGCCTCGCCGTCGTCGGAGGAGACCGCGATCATCCTCCAGGCGCTGAAGCACGGGCGCTCCAGGCGCGGCGACGCCGAGATCGTGCGCGACGACATCGAGCTGTCGTTCGAGCCCGTGGCGGGCGTCGCAGCGGCGTCGGATCGCGTGGGGTCGGTCTTCCTCGACACGCAGCTCGACGAGGAGCTCCGCGATCTGGGGTTCGTGCGCGAGATCCAGAACCGCGTCCAGACCGTCCGCAAGGAGATGGGCCTCGAGTACACCGACCGCATTCGCATCGCCGTGGGCGGGAGCGACCGCGTCCGGCGCATCGTCGAGAAGCACCGAGACGCTCTGGCGGCCGAGGTGCTCGCGACGGAGGTCACCGTGGGCGGGCCGGACGAGGGCCGTCGCGTCGTGGACGTCGAGGGCGAGACGGTCACGCTCGACGTGTCGCGCGTCGACTGACCGTTTCGCCGTGGTAGAACGTCGTTCGTGCGCGTGACGGCGTCGGGCTCGGGGCGATGGGGTGCGCGGTTCGTCGTGGCCGCGGCGGCGCTGCTCGCCGTCGTCTACGGGTGCCACGCCGGCGGGTCCCACGGCACGACGAGCGCCGCACCGCCTCCACCTCGGACGTGGTCGCACCCGCAAGGGACGCTTTCGGTCGACGTCGCGACCGCGCCGTTCGGGCTCGTGGTGCACGACGCCGGGGGCGGAGTCCTCCTCGAGTCGGCGCCGGCGCACGTGGACGCGGCCGATGCATCCGACCCCGTCGAGGCCTACGCGCCGCTCGCGATCACGCACAACGACGACCAGACGATCGAGGCCCCGATGAAGGGCTGGGACTACTACCGCGGCGTCGACGGCCCCTGGACGCAGGCGACGAACGTCACTGCGATCGACGACCTCGGGGGCTCGCTCGCGGTCCACGTCGCGACGACCGATCCCGCGCAGACGATCACGGTCACCATCGGGGCGAAGGGCGCGGGGGTGAACGTCGTCGCCACGGTCGACGCGCCCGGCACGGATCCGGACACCGCCATCAACCGCGTGTCGCTCGGCTGGAAGATGCACGGCGACGCGGCGGGCGCGCCGGGCGATCACTTCCTCGGGCTCGGCGAGCGCTTCTACCTGACCGACCACCTCGGCCAGCCGAAGACGTACGTCTGGGTGGAGGACAAGGGCCTAGGCCAGGGCGAGGACGCGGCGCCGGGCCCGTCGAACCCCATCCCGAACGGGCCGACGATGACGTACATCCCGACGCCCTGGTTCATGTCGCCGCGAGGCTTCGGCCTGCTCGTGTCGACCACGTACCGGAGCGTCTTCCATCTCGGCGAAGAGCAGCCCGACGCGTGGCGCTTCGAGGCGTGGACGACGGCGCTCGACACGACCGTGTTCGCCGACCCCGACCCCAAGAACCTCCTCGAGGATCTCACGGCGCTCACCGGCCGTCCGCCGCAGATCGCCGACTGGGTGCTCGCCCCGCGCCGCCGGGGGGACGTGGGCAGCGGCGAGTGGGACCGCCTTCGCGCGGCGCACGTGCCCACGAGCGTCATCGACACCGCCGTCCACTACTTCCCGAACGGCGGCGGCGAGGACCACGTGTCGATGCAGGCCGTGACGGCCGACCTGCACGCGAAGGGCTTCAAGGCGATTTCCTACTTCTGCCCGTTCGTCTCCGACGGGTGGCGCCCGACGTTCGACATGCTCTCGGCCAACGGATGGCTCGTGAAGCACGCCGACGGGAGCGCCTACACGGTGCTCGACCCGCCCTACAACGCCGGGATGATGGACTTCACCAACCCCGACGCCGTCGCCTGGTACCAGGCGCAGATGCAGCAGGCTCTCGACGACGGCTGGGACGGCTGGATGTACGACTTCGCCGAGTACGTCCCGATGGATGCCGTCTTCTCGAACGGCATGAGCGGGATGCAGGCGCACAACCTCTACCCGCTGCTCTACCAGAAGGCCGTGCACGACCTCATGGAGGCGCAGCGGCCCGGCGACTACCTCGTCTTCGTCCGGTCGGGGTACGCCGGCCCCACGCCGTTCGGCTTCGCGGGCACCGGTGGGCTCGTCCCGATGGTGTGGGCGGGCGACGAGAGCACGGACTTCGACCTGGCCGACGGGCTGCCCGCGGCCCTGACGGCCGCGCTCAACGCCGGGATGAGCGGCATACCCCTCTGGGGCTCCGACATCAGCGGCTACCACTACATCTACAACCCGCCGCCCGACAAAGAGCTCTACCTCCGCTGGACGGAGCTCGGCGCCTTCAGCGCCGACATGCACGACGAGAACGAGGGCGCCGGCAACGAGCCGGCGAGCGCGCGCTGGCAGATATGGAACGACCAGGAGACCCTCGACACGTACATCAAGTACGCGGGCCTCAAGACGCAGATGGTCCCCTACGCGAAGCTCGCGGTCGCCGAGGCGCGCGCACACGGCTGGCCCGTCATGCGTCACCTCTTCCTCGATCACCCGGCCGACCCGCGCACGTGGACGATCGCGGACGAGTACATGTACGGAGACTCGCTGCTCGTCGCGCCCGTCGTCGCACGCGGGCAGACCTCGCGCAGCGTCTACCTGCCCGATGCGGCGTACTTCGACTACTGGTCGGGCGCGCGCGTGGCGGGCGCCGGCGACGTGATCGCGCAGGCGCCGCTCGATGTCGTCCCCGTGTACGCGCGCGTCGGCGCGATCATCCCGATGCTCGCGCCCGAGGTGGAGACCGTCGTGCCTGCCCCGAACGGCGGCGTCATCTCTGCCGCGACGCTCGCCGGGATCCTCGACGTCGACGTGTTCGCTGGTGGACAGACATCGGTCCAGCTCGACGACGGTACCGTGCTGTCACAATCCGCCCCCGCGGATCCGTTCGGGGTAGCGACGCCGCCCGCGCTGCCGCTGCCGCGCGACTCCGCGGGGCCGATGGCCATCGTCACCGACGCGACGCAGCTCCTCGCGTGCAGCGCGTGCGCGTACGTCGATCCGGCCGACGGCACGTGGTCGTTCGCGGTGCAAACGAGCGGCGACACGATCACGGCGGGGCCGCTGACGCTCACCATCTCGAGCGCGCCGAGCGTCAAGCGCTTTGTGCTGCGAGTGCGGCACTGACGTTGCACCCGATCTTTTTCTTCGCGTCGCCGCGATCCGGCGTCGAGTCACGCTCCGCGTCTGGTATGGTCGATTCGGATGGGGGCACGGACGCGCAACATGGCCAAGCGGCTCCGGGCGGAGGCACCCGCGCGACGGGTCGGCACCGCGTGGGGCGGACGCGAACGCGAGGCGGCGCCGCTCGCCAAGGCGCGTGACACGGGCTCGCGGTCGAGCGTCCGGCCGCCGCTCGCGCGAGCGGAGCTGCTCGACAAGCCGGCGCGCGCCCGCTTCGAGGAGGAGATCGACGCGGCGCTCAAGCGAAGGCCGACGTGCGAGGCAAAGCTTGCCGGCGCGGTACGCGCCGTCTCCGCACTGAGCCCGGCGCTGCGCGCGACGCTCGGCGAAGCGACGTCGGTGCTCCTGCGTCGCGGTGCACGTCAGCGGGAGCTCTACGCGTGCGGTCTGCGCGCGCTGTCCGAGGCGCAGGACCGCCAGGCCCTCGCGCTCCTGCGGCAGGCGCTCGCGGGCGACGAGGCCGGGGGCGCTGCGGCGCTCAGCGCGGCGTGCTTCTCGCGTGACCCGGAGCTCTCGCCGCTCCTGGCCAAGGTCGCCGCCAGCCGGCAGTCGCACCTCGCTTTCGGGGCCGAGCTCGCACGCGTCGCGCGCGGCGAGTCGAACGGCGCGCTCCTCGCGCAGCTCGCGCCGATGATCAAGGAGAGCCACCGCATCTCGATGTGCGTCGAGCTCTTCGTCCCCCTCGTGCGGGGCGTCCCGGTCGCACCTCACGTGGGGCCGGCCCTCTCCGTGCTCCGCGGCGCTGAGCGCCACCTCGGTCGGTGGCTCGTCCTCGCCGAGGTCGCGGTCAAGGCCGGCGACGTGTCGCCCCTCGAAGAAGCGCGCGCCCGCGCCGCGGACGGCCCGGCGAGCTCCCGGTCGGCGTGGGCGCTCGTCGCGTGGGCTCTCTCCGAGACCGACGCTGGCCGGCGCGAGGTCGCGCAGCCTCCCGCTCCGACGACGCGTCCCACCCTCGAGCTCATCGCGCGCCTGTCCGATCGGCCCAGCGCCGACCGTGACACCACGTTCCTCTTTCGCATGGCCCGCGCGGGTGCCGCCTCTGCGCGCCCCATGCTCGAGACGTTCGTCCGCGGCCAGCCGCTCGCCGACGAGACATCCGTGCGCGCCGCCCTCTACCTCGCCCGCGACGACGGCCGTCACGACATGCGCGCCGCGCTCGCCGACGCCGCCGTCGGCGCGAAGCGCGACGAGCTCCGGGGCCTGGCCGCCGCCGCCCTCTGGGACGCGTCGCCGGCATCCGGTGGCGACGACGCGTTGAAGATGCGCGGGCGCGCCCGGGAGATCGCCGACGAGCTCCTCGCCTCGCGCGTGCTCGGCAACGTCGCGTGGGGGGCGCTCATCCGCGCTGCGGCCAAGGGGGGCAACGGACACGAGCCGTTGCTGACGGAGACCCCCTTCCGGTGGATCCAGTGGGGCTGGCTCGAGTAACGCTCCCCTCCGTCCTCGCGACGGCCCTGCTCGCGTCGCACGCTCCCGCCCGCGCCGCCGAGTCTGAACCTCCGCTGCGGGTCGAGCTCTGGGCGGACCGCGACGACGACGACGCCAACGGCGTCCCCGACGGCGAGCAGCGCGCCCTTCCTCCCGCGACGCACGTCGATCTCGTCCCGATCGAGAAGCGCCTCATGGGCGCCGCCCTGCAGGTCGTCTCCGGCGGCGAGCACGCGCGCGTGTATCTCGGCAAGGACGGCCCGCTGCCGTGGGGGCGCGTCGTGCCGGAGCTGGGCTGGTTCGAGGGCCTCACGCCCGGCCGCGTGGAGCTCATCGCGAAGACGCCGACCCGGCGCTTCCCCGTCGTCCTCGACGTGCGCGGCATCGATCTTCGCGACGGCAAGGGCCAGCTCGTCGACATGGCGACCTCGCACGCCTCGCTCGTCCGCACGCCGCCGGAGCGCGTCGAGGGGCCACCGGACGCCCCCTTCGACGACCCCGACGCGCTGCGGGTCGTCCTGTCCGTACCCGACGACGGGCCCGGCCTCGATGGGGACCGTGAGATCGCCGTCGAGTCGGTCAACGCGCTCGGCGCACGGCTCGACGTCATCCCGCACCTCGCGCTGCCCGCGTCGCCGTGCCCGCGCCCGTACCCGGGGATGCGCTGCTTCGCGAGCGCTCCCCTGCGGCTCGTCGTCGACGACATCGACCGGAACCACCCGCTGGTGGCGGATCGCTCGATCAAGGCCGAGGTGGGCGGCGCCATCGTCTTCCGCGACGGCGGGCGAAAGGCCCAGATGGTGCGCGTCCTCGGGCCCCGCGCGACGCCCGTCGGCAGCATCGGCCGGCTCCGCGCGCAGCTCCGCCCCTTCGTGACGCGCATCACGCCCGGGGGCATCCCGGCGATTGGCGGCTCGGACGTCGGCGCGATCACCGCGATGCGGGCGGAGATTGGCTCCGCGGGGGCCATCTGGGGGCAGTGCGGCATCACGTTCGGCGACGCGCGTACGCTCGACGTGAAGGTCGTCGACCCGCCGCCGTCGCACCTCGTCGCGATCGGCGACGACCTGGGCGTCGCGGCCAGCGGCGGGGAGATCCGCGTGCGGGCCGAGGGCAAGACGCTCACCGTCGCCACCACGCCGGGCGAGTCGCCGGACCGCGTCGCCTCCGACGTCGCCCGCGCCGTCGAGCACGCGGGCCTCGTCGCGGTCGTCTCGCCCAACGCGCGCATCGGGCCCGGGGTGGCCTCCAGCGTCGACGTCTCCGTTCGCCGCAAGGACGGCACGCTCGTCGGCGTCGACGCGGCGCCCGGCTCTCCCGTCTCCACCGACGCCACGCTCTCCGTGCGGATCGGCTCCGTCGACCTCTCCGATGGCCTCCAGCACTTCACCGACATGGACGCGATGGCCGGCACGCTCGAGGAGCGCACGCTCCTCAAGGCGCTCGACGACGGGGATCCCACGACCATCGAGATCGTCGTCGTCCCGCTCTTCGCGGGCGGCGGTCGCATCGGCGAGTCGTTCATCGGGAGCGACCTATCGAGCGTGCGCAACGTCGTCCTCCTCGACCGCGCCGGCATCCGCGCGCGCAAGAGCAGCCTCACGCTCGCCCACGAGCTCGGGCACGTCCTCATGGACCTCCCGGGACACCCCGACGACTACGGCGTCGACACCCCCACGCTCCTCATGGACTCGGACGCCGCCGACGCGTCGCCCTTCGGTCCGCGGCGGATCTCGGTCGAGGAGTGCGCGCGCGTCGTGCGCCAGTCCGGCCCGCGGTCGCGCGTGCCGCTGCTCGTCGACGTGCCGATCGGTCCGTTGCCCCTCGAGAGCAAGCGCTGAGCGGGGCGCGCTCTCTCAGAGCGCGTTGATGACCGTCAGCTGCGTGCCGCCCGCGTATGCGTAGCTCACGTACGAGTCGAAGCCGTACGCCGTGACGCCCACGGGCTGGTCGGCCTGGATGTGGTGGACGCCGTCGTTCTGCTTGCCCGGGAGGATGTTGTCCGGCGGCTGCGCCGTCGGGTCGATGATGGGGTAGGAGAGCTGGTAGCGGTACGTCCAGTAGGGCGGGGTCTGCGAGCCGCGGATCTCGGCGGTGAGGCCGTCGGAGGCCGTCATGTCGGAGTCCGTCGCGTCGAGCACGAGGCCGTCGACGTACACGTGCGCGTCGCTCGGCGCGACGATGACGAGGTAATCGAAGACGTATTTGTCCGGCGTGAGCAGGACGTAGTCGCTCCGCCACTGCTCGACGGGGGAGGGGAACAAGGTGCTCGGGTCGCCGCCGGGCAGGCCTCGCGGCACGCCGCCCGCGTCCTGGCTCGCCTGCACCTGGAGCACCATGACGGGCTGCGTGCCCTGCAGGAGGAAGTCGTTCTGCGAGGGGATGACGGTCGCCGCGCCTTGCTCGGTCAGGTCGATGGCGTCGTAGGGGGACGGAAGCGTCGTCGTCAGGTGCGTCGTCCCCGGCATGGCGGCGACGACCTTGTAGTACTCGGTCTCGTCGACCTCGCCGATGTTGCCTCCGGCGGCGATCACCGCAGACGTCCGGTTGGGCATCTTCGCGAGGACGTACGATTTGCCCACCGTGCGCAGCGGCGGCGTCTGGTGCTCGAGGTGGTCGGCGCAGCAGTAGCGATCGGCGAGCGTCGTGTACGTGGGCGCGTCGGACGCCTCGCTCCCCGGAAATACCGCGACAGGCTGGTCCGCGCTGACGAGGGACCCCGTGAAATCCGCGCCGAAGTCCCCCGTCTCGAGGTTCAGCACCTCGAACGCCTGCAGGGTCACCGTGCCCGTCGCGCTCACGGCGAGGCCCGCCGGGAACGGCCCCCCGCCGACGACGCGCGCGGACGTCTGCACCTGCACGTGCGTGTCGTCGCGCGTCGCGACCACCGCGAGGAACGCCCGCAGCTGGATGCCGAAGTTCGTCGTCGGGTCGGACGTGATGGCGATGGTCTGCGGCCACGCGGGGACGACGTAGGCGAGGCCCGCGCCGCTGTTCAGGCCCGTGACCGGCAGGAGCTGCGAGGCGTCGTTCGAGAAGACGTTCACGTTGTCGAGCGGATTGAACTGGTAGGCGACGATGGGAAAGTCGCTCGTCACCCGGTAGGCGTGGCGCGAGAGGGCCGTCCCCGTGCCGGTGTTGAACGTGCCGTCCGCCGACCCGTCGACCTCGCGGGGGCCCAGGTTGAAGACCTCGAGGTTCTGCGGCGCGATGACCGCCGAGGCGACGACGGCGAGCGCGTGCGTCGGGTCCCCCGGGCTCGAGTCGTCCTGCTCCACGGTCACGTGCGCGGGCACGTCGGGCTGAACGTTCGACACGACGATCGCGTACTGCTGCGCCGCCGCGTTCTCCGAGGGCGACACGTCCGCGTTGTCGAGGTCCGCGCCCCAGTACTCGCACCCCACGTTCGACTGCTCGGCCGATGCCTGCTGGCAGAGCTGCTGGCAGACGCCCTGCCGGCACGCGAAGCCCTCGCCGGGGTCGCACGCGCCCGAGGGCACCCACGTCGCACCGGAAGGGTCGCACGTGACGACGTTCTGCCCCTGGCACTGCATCGAGCCCGGTGCGCACGCCGCGCAGGCGCCGAGCGCGGTCGCGCAGACCTCGCCGCTCGCCCCGCAGTCGACCGTGGTGTCCCAGGTGGCGCTCGCCGAGCACGTCTGGAGCACCGCCCCCGCGCACCGCGTCGCGCCCTGCGTGCACGCAGGGGCCGCGTCCGCGACGTAGTCGCGGTACGCCGGGTCGAAGCGGCAGGCGCTCCCCGCCACGACGACGCACGCGATCCACGCCGCGGCGCGGAGCTCAGTACGAGCCCGACGCGACGTCCGCCGCATAGGCGCTCCAGGCTGAAGACGCGAGCTGCCCCGAGCGGAGCCCCCCGTACTGGAAGCCGTTGATGCGGGCCACCGCGAAGTTCGTCGCGATGACGCCGTGCCGCAGCGACTCGACGCCCTGCACCTGCGAGATGTCCGGCAGATCGAAGGAGAGATCGCTCCCCGGCGCGACGATCTGCCACGTGACGAGGCCGTTGCCCGACGAGACGTCCACCACCGCGAGGTCCACCGGGCCGGTGGCCTGGATCTGCACGTGCGTCCCGCTCCACGTCGTCGTCGACGGCTGCAGCAGGACCGGGATCCCGAGGAAGCCGCCGATGGCGACGGGGTCGTTCGCGTCGGTCGTCTCGATGTTGGCCACGACGGAGGTGGGGTACGCGCTCCCGCCGGTGATCTGCCCGGTGACCGCGGACGCCGTGAGGTCGTACTGCGCCGTCGCGAGGGTCTGATCGAGCGCGGGCACCCCGGCGATCGAGATGGTGCCGGAGATGGGGAGAAAGTCGGTGCGCGTCCCCTGCGGGAGGAGCGCGTAGGAACCCGCCCCGAGGTCGATGGCGACCGTCGTCTGGAGCTCGTTCGGGCCGCGCGGAGCGTACGGCGGCGGGTGCGGCGCCATCGTGAGCGCGCGATCGAGCAGCGACGTCATGGGGATGTCGATGCCCACGGTCACGCCGGACGGCTTGACGGCGACGCCGCGGACGATGCCCATGACGAACGGCTCGAAGCGGACGATCTGCCCCGCGTCGGAGTCTTCCTCGAGCCCGGCCAGCGCGTAGAGCGTCTGGTTGCCGGGCACGGTGTCGAGCGTGAACTCGTAGCCGAGCTGCCCGCCGGTCGCGGGCGTCGTCGCGCTCGACGCCGCGGGCAGGCCGACCACCCCCAGAGGACTCCCGTACGCGTCGAACACGTACGCCGCCTGCCGCTCCCCCGGGCCCGGGTCGGGTACGCTCGACCAGGGCGCGCGCTCGAACTCGATGCCGCCCGGCCACACGAGCTCTCCCTGCACCTGCCCGTAGTCCTGCGGCGTGTAGTTGCCGGTCGACGACGGGTCGCCCTGGCACGCCGGATCGAGCGCCGGCGGCAGGTAGAAGGTCGCAGTGTCGACCGGGACGTCGACGTAGGTCATCGGCTGGTGGCAGTGCCCGACGAGCGTCACGGTGACGGTTCCGCTGAGCGACGGACCCGTGAGCTGCGCGGCGCCGGACGCGCCGAGCGTCCCGGTCACCGCGGTGGCGAGGTTCGAGCCCGCGACGGCGACCGCTCCCTGGAGAGGGACGCCGGTCCACTCGTCGAAGCCGAGCACCGTCAGCGTTCCCGCGAGGGCGCCCCCGTAGAGGCCCCCGCGGTAGCCGTCGGGCGAGTCGCTGTAGACGAACGCGTCGTCCGCCTCGTCGGTCGTGCCGTCGGCGTTCGTCACGAGGACGCTCTGCGAGCCCGGGCCGTTCGGCGGCGTCGTGCACGCGAGGTCCGTCGCGTCGGTGAAGCTCACCGCCGTGCAGGGGTTCCCGCCCACGGCGATCGTCGACGCGGCCGTCCACTTCGTCCCGTTGCCCTTCAGCGCGATGCGGGTCCCGCCCGTCGTCGCGCCCGTGTCGGGCGTGACGGCGAACGCGTCGTAGACGAAGCCCGCCGGCAGGGTGGCGGTCTGCGCCGTGTCGAGGTTCTCGACCACGACGTCGACCGGGCCGGGCGTGCCGGGGGGGGTGAGGATGGCCGCGGTCGTGGGGTCGCTGGCGAAGACGTTGCTCGACGAGAGCTGCGTTCCGCCCAGCGAGACCTGCAGGTGCGACGAGAACCCGCGGCCGGCGATGGTGGTGCGCGTCCCGCCCGTCCAGGGGCCGTGGGAGGGCTGCAGGCCGCTCACCGCGAAGGGGGGCCCGAGCAGGAGCTCGTCCTGGAGGCCGCCGTCGCTGACGAGGGACGTCGGCGGGGGGGCGCCCGCGTCGTCGACGACGGGGTTGATGGGCGGACCGGAGCCGGGCAAGCAGGCCGCGACGGCCGCGCTCACCGCGAGGGCCGCGCCTCCCATCGCGCCGCGCCACGTGCGCCAGGTGACCATGTCGTCCCGCTCAGGGTAGGCGAACGGGGGCCTGGCGCAAACGACGCCCGAGGTCCTTGCGCATCGCGGCATCGGTCCTACCATGACCCGCCATGAAGCTCCCGATGCCGCAGCGGTCGCTCCGCGAATACGTCGACCAGTACCGCAGGGAGCACACGAAGCTCGGCACCAAGCTGACGCACATGATCGGCATCCCCATGATCCTCGCCTCGTTCCCGGCGGCGGTCGTGAACCCGCCGGCGGCGGGGGGCCTCTTCGTCGGGGGCTGGGCGCTCCAGATCATCGGCCACAAGGTCTTCGAGAAGAACAAGCCCGCGTTCCTCTCCGACCCGTACTACCTGCTCGTCGGCGCGGTCTGGGTCACGGTCGAGTGGGCCGAGCTCCTGCGCCTGCCGGTCCCCGCCGTGTTCCACGAGACCGCGGAGGCCGAGGCCCCCGCCGCGGCGCCGCCCGCGCACCACGTCAACGGCGAGGCATCGGCGGGCGTGAGCTGAGCTGAGCTTCCTCAGGCCGTCGGCACGGCGGAGCGGAGGAGCGCAACGGCCACTGCCTTGCGGGCGGCCTCGCCCGGGCCCACGCACGCGGGGCACCCGGCGGGGCACGCGCAGCCCTCGATGAGGCGCAGTGCCCGCGCGAGGAGCACGTCGCGCTCCTCCCACACGCGCTCGGCGAGGCCCGTCCCCCCGGGGACGTGCTCGTAGAGAAACAGCGTCGGCGCGAAGCCGGCCTGTAGCCCGCCGCGCACGCGCCTCGGCACGCCGTCCTCGGCGTCCTCGTCGGCGTCGCCGAGGGTCGTCCCGAGGTCGCGCGGATCGCACATGAGGGCGAGGGTCGCCACCGTCTCGAGCGCGACGCCGACGCCGCGCAGGCCGTCGATCGCAGCGGCGCGCCCCTCGGGCAGCGCCTCGCACACGGCCTCGGGCACGGTCACCCAGAAGGCGGTCGTGTGCATCTGCATCTCGGGCAGGCGCACGTCCCCGTAGCCGGCGTTCTCGTGCGTGTAGAACTTGATCTTCTTGTAGCCGACGACCTTCTCGACCACGGCGACCTCGCCCCAGCCCCCGGACCACGCGCCGTTCACCACCGCGCCCGAGGCGCTCTGCTCGAGGACGCGGACCTCGACGTAGGTCATCGCGCTCGTCCAGTAGTCCGGCGCGACCTTGCGCACGAACGCCTTGTGGTTCTCGTGGTCGAAGCGCTCGACCTGCCAGCACTCGCCGTCGTGCTGGTAGATGGCCTGCTCGTGGAGCATCGTCTGCGCGGCGCGCCAGTCGAGCTCCCCGATGGAGCGGTCGTGCTCGACGTCGATGATGACGACGTTGTCCCAGCCCACCGTGCGGAGCGACACGTCGTTCGCGGGGTAGGCGTCGGCCGCCCAGTGGAAGGTCCCCGCCGACTCGTGGACGACCCGGTGCCGCTCGAGAAAGCCCAGCGCCTCTGCCGTCTCCTCGGCGCCGAGCGACCCGAAGGACTCGCCGCGCTTGAACGGCATCTCGAAGGCCGCGCACTTGAGGTGCTGGACGAGGATCTCGACGTTGTCCGGGTCGACGCGCGCCTCCTCGACGGGCGAGCCGAGGAAGTACTCTGGCTCGCGCGCGAGGTACTGGTCGAGCGGCGCGCTCGACGCGACGAGGACGCCGATGCTCTGCCCGCCGCGCCGCCCCGCGCGACCGAGGCGCTGCCACGTCCCCGCGATCGACCCCGGGTACCCGGCGCAGACCACCGCGTCGAGCTCGCCGATGTCGATCCCCAGCTCGAGCGCGTTGGTCGCGACGACGCAGAGGATGTCCCCATCCCGGAGGCGCCGCTCGATGTCGCGGCGCTGCTCGGGGAGGTAGCCGCCGCGGTAGGCCATGATCTTCGTCGGGTCGATGCCCGCGCCCTTGTCGGTCCGCTCGCCGCCGGTGGCCACCGCGTCGCGCAGGTAGCGGAGCATCACCTCGACGGTGTTGCGCGACTGCCCGAAGACGATGGTCGGGACGCGCGCCCGCACGAGATCCGCCGCCAGCATCACGGCCTGCTTCACGTAGCTCGCGCGGATGCCGAGCTCCGCGTTCACGACGGGCGGGTTGAAGAGGAAGAACCGCCGCTCGCCGCGCGGCGCGCCGCTCTCGTCGAGGAGCTCGACCTCGTCGGGCCGGACGCCGAACATCCGCGCGGCGTGCGCCCGCGGGTTCCCGATGGTCGCCGTCGCGCCGATGATCTGCGGGTTCGACCCGTGGAAGCGCGCGACGCGCACCAGGCGCCGGAGCACGTTGGCGACGTGCGAGCCGAAGACGCCCTTGTAGGTGTGGAGCTCGTCGACGACGACGTACCGCAGGTGCTGCATCGTGCGCGCCCAGCTCGTGTGATGCGGGAGGATGCCGGTGTGCAGCATGTCCGGGTTCGTGAGCACGATGCCGGCCCGCTCGCGCGCCGCACGCCGCGCATCGCCCGGCGTGTCCCCGTCGTAGACGACCGCGCCGACCGGCACGCCCGCCGCCTTCGTGAGCTCGCGGAGGCCGAACTCCTGATCCCGCGACAAGGCCTTCGTCGGATAGAGGTAGAGCGAGCGGGCGTCCGGATCGTCGATCGCGGCCTGGAGGACGGGCAGGTGAAAGCAGAGGCTCTTGCCGCTCGCGGTCGGCGTCGCGACGACGAGGTGCTTGCCCGCGCGGGTCGCGTCGAGGGCGCGCGCCTGGTGCGCGTAGAGCCGATCGATGCCGCGGTCGCGCATGGCCGCGGCGAGGCCCGGTGCCAGGTACGCGGGGAGGGGGGAGTACTGACCGGATGCGCCGTCCAGCGTCGCGTCGGCCGAGAAGCACGGCTTCACCCAGGAGCTCGCGAGCCAGCGGGCGAGGACGGCCGTGACGCCCTGCTCCTGCTGCCACGGCGGAACGGGCATGACTCTATACCTAAACGAATGTACCGTACGCGGCAACCTCTCGCCCGCGGCCGCACAATCCATTAGACAGCATCGACCCCACGTGACCGAGACGCCGCCCGAGACCACCGCCGCCCCGGCGACCGTCGCCGTCGAGCCCGAGCCGTCGCTCCAGCCGCCGGGGCCCTCGCCGGCGGCGCCGGAGCCCCCGGTCACGCCCGCGGACGTCGCCCCCACCGCGGCGCCGCTCGTCCCCGGCGAGCGCCTCGCCGTCCCCTTCGGCGCGACGCGCTTCGTGGCCGACTACGGCCGCCCGCGCGCCTCGTACGTCTTTCTCGGGCTGGTCTCGGTGCTCACGCTCGCGTCGGACATCTTCTCCAAGTCGTGGGCCGAGCATCACCTCGACGGCTACCCGGGCACGCTCGACGTCTGGAAGAACCACATCACGCTCATCCTCGCGAAGAACCGCGGCGGCGCGTGGGGCCTGCTCCAGTCCACGAAGGAGGACGTGCGGCGGCCGTTCTTCCTCCTCGTCTCGGTCGCGGCCATCGCGTTCATCATGACGCTCTACCGGCGCCTGCAGCCCCGGCAGCACGCGCTCAAGTGGGGCCTGCCGCTCGTGCTCGGCGGCGCGCTCGGCAACGTCTTCGACCGCATCCGCTACGGCCACGTCATCGACTTCATCGACTTCCACGTCGTCTACAAGGGCATCGAGCACCACTGGCCGACGTTCAACGTCGCCGACATCGCCATCTGCGTCGGCGTCGGGCTCATGGCGGTCGACATGTTCACGAGCAAGCGCGGGCCGCGCCTCGTGCTGCGTGCGCCGCACGTCCCGCCTGCCCAGTCGGGCGAGCCGGCGGTCGGGTGGAACGGCGCCGCCACGCCGGTGGAGGCGCCTCCGGCCGCAGCGCCGACGGTCGAAGCCGCGCCGGCCGAAGGCGCGCCTCCCGTCACGAGCGACGCGGCTCCGCCGGCGGCCGACGCGGGTGCACCCGGGGCGTCCGCCGAGGCACCGAGGACCGAGTAGCGCGCGTCGCGGAACGGGCGCAGCGCGTCCTTCCACGGGGACAGCGCGCCGTCCCCAGGGCGCAGCGTGCTTCTGATGGGGGACAGCACGCTGTCCCCGGGGGGCAACGCGCTTCTCGTGGGGGACAGCGCGCCGTCCCCGTGGCGCAACGCGCTTCTCATGGGGGACAAGGCGCTGTCCCCGGGGGGCAACGCGTTTTTCCTGGGGGACAGCGCGCTGTCCCCGCGGCGCGACGCGCTGCTCCGGGGGGACAGCACGCTGTCCCCGCTCCTCGGGCCTCTCTTCCCGTGCCGCGGCGCTCTGCGCCGGTTCCTCGGCGCGGCGAGGCCTCGCGCAGACCCGCCTACTTCGTCCCTTCGGTGGCTCCCGCGGTGCAGCTCGACGCGCTCCGCGCGACGCCGCGTGCGTCGGTCGCGGGGCAGCCCGTTCCTCGCCCGAGCGCTGCGCTGCCGGTGGCGACGAGGGCCGTCGGGACGGGGCCTCCGTTGTCGCCGAGCGTGCCCACCATCGGATCGGTCGTCTCGTAGATGCCCGGGGCGCAGAGCGCGTCCGCGCCGCCGCCGCTCTTGTGGTCCACCGGCCACTGCATGTCGCCGGTGCCCGTGATCGTCCCCACCTGGCACTGCATCGGGGCGCCCGGGTTCTGCGCGAGGTCGTCGTCGAAGAGGGTGTTCTGGATGGTGAGGTTCGGTGACCCGAAGATGGCCGCACCGAACATGTTGGCGGCGTCGCACTGGTTGTTCGCGAACGTGCAGTTGAGGAGCGAGCCGGTCACCGTGAAGAGCGAGAGCGTGGCGCCGACGCCCGCCGTCGCGTGGTTGCCGTAGAAGGTGACGTTCGTGAAGTCGACCTTCGTGCCGTCGGCCTGGAGGGTGCCCGTGCCGGTCTGGCCGACGTTGTTCGAGAAGGTCGAGGCGGTGATGGTGAGCGCGGAGTTGTGGAAGTAGCCCGCCCCGGCGCTGTCGCCGGTGTTGGCGTCGAAGAGGCAGCGGTCGAGGGTGGTCGTCTGCTGGGCGCCGTCGGGCGTGCGGAAGAGGGCTCCGCCGAGGGCCCCCTGGCCGCCCGTGTTCTTCTCGAAGACGTCGCCGCAGAAGGTGTGGGTGGTGTCGCTCCCGCCGTCGATGGCGATGGCGCCGCCGTTGCCGCCGCTGCCCGTCTGGTTCTGGTTGTTCTTGTCGACGACGCTGCACTTGGTCGCGTCGTCGCCGTTGGCGCCGAAGCCGAGCGCCGCGTTGCCCGAGAAGACGCTGTCGTAGACGTCGAGGTCCGAGTTGAGCACGCCGATGGCGCCGGCGTTCGAGCCCGAGTTGTTGACGAAGGCCGAGCCGACGACG
Organism: Polyangiaceae bacterium; assembly: GCA_036490515.1. Taxonomy (GTDB): domain Bacteria; phylum Myxococcota_A; class Polyangia; order Polyangiales; family Polyangiaceae; genus Palsa-1150. The sequence goes on along the minus strand of DASXDU010000036.1, from coordinate 966 downwards.
ACGCCGTTCAGGGCGCCGTTCACGTAGATGGCGCCGCCGCCGACGTCGGGCCCGAGCTTCTCGGCCTCGTTGTTCGTGAAGGTCGCGTCGATGACGTTGAGGACGCCGTCGCGCATCTGGAGCGCGCCGCCCGCGCCGTCGTAGAAGCCGGAGGAGCAGGGCAGGGGTGCGGCGGCGATGGGCATCGTGCCGGCCGCGTGCCCGTGCGCGAACGCGACGTGCTGGAGGGTGAGCTTGTGCGTGTTCACGCGGTAGTTGCCGCTGTTCCAGTCGAGGATGCGTACGGCCCCGCCGCCGTCGATCGTGACGGTGCCGCCGCCGTCGATGACCGTGTCGGTGGTCGTGAGAAGCTCGATGGTCTTGGTCACGGTGATCGTGGCGGGCGCCGCGCCGCAGGAGAAGGTCACGATGCCGCCCTTGCCGAGGGCCGTGTCGAGGGCGGCCTCCGTGCACGACGCCGCCGTGCCGCTGCCGACGACGGTCGTCGGGTGCGAGACGTCGACGGGCTGGAGGGGGCTCGTGCACACCGAGGGCGGAGGCGGTGCGACGCCGCCGTCGACGTCGGGAGGCGGGTTCCCGCCGTCCGCGGGGGTCGCGGCGTCGGCTGCGGCGTCGGTGCCGGGAGAGCCGCCGGAGTCGGAGCCGGGGGGACGTGCGTCGGAGGATCCGGCGTCGCCGCCGGGGCTCGTCGCGTCGGCGCCGGCGTCGGCCCCGGGTGTGCCGTGCGAGGAGCTCGACGAGCCGCACGCGGACGCGAGCGTCGTCAGGACCAGGGCGGGGAAGGCGAGTCGCGCGTACCGCATGAGCCCAGGGTACACGGAGCGGCCCGTGCCCGCGCCCGCGCCCGCGCCCGCGCCCGCGCCCGCGCCCGCGCCCGCGCCCGCGCCCGCGCCCGCGCCCGCGCCCGCGCCCGCGCCCGCGCCCGCGCCCGCGCCCGCGCCCGCGCCCGCGCCCGCGCCCGCGCCC
>DASXDU010000028.1:0-160743 GCA_036490515.1 Polyangiaceae bacterium | reverse complement strand
GGTGGGGGCGGGCGCGGGCGTGGGCGCGAGCGCGGGCGCGAGCGCGGGAGGGGGCGCGGGCGTGGGCGTGGAAGAGGGCGGGGGCGGGGCAGGCGCGGGGGGGGATGCGGGAGGGGCGGGCGGGGGGCGGGGGGAATCGGGGTTGGAGGGGGTCACCGGTCTCCCATCGGCTCGAGACGGGGGAAGTTGCGTGGGCTCGTGCGCGCGGGAAGGAGGCTCGAAGGGAGGCGAGCGAGTCGCGTGGGCGGTGGCGCGAGGCAGGTCGATGGGGGTACGAGCCACGCAGGCGGGCGTGCGAGGTTCGCCGACGAGGGTGCGAGCCACGCAGGCAGGCGTGCGAGGTTCGCCGACGGGGGTGCGAGCCACGCAGGCAGGCGTGCGAGGCACGTCGATGGGGGAGCGAGCCGCGCACGGGAGCATGCGAGGCACGTCGATACGGGTGCGAGCCGCGCACGCGAGCGCGCGAGGCACGTTGACGCGGGAGCGAGCCGCGCACGGGAGCACGCGAGGCACGTTGATGCGGGAGCGAGGCAAGCAGGCGGGCGTGCGAGGCACGTCGATGGGGGTGCGAGCCACGCACGGGAGCGTGTGAGGCACGTCGATGTGGGTGCGAGCCACGTACGCGAGCGTGCGAGGTTCGTCGACGCGGGTACGAGCTTCACTCCTGCGAGAGCGAGCTTCACTCCCCTGGGAGTGAGCCTCGTTCCCGCGAGAGCGAGCTTCACTCCCGCGGGAGTGAGCTTCATTCCCGCGAGAGCGAGCTTCATTCCCGCGGGAGTGAGCCTCATTCCCGCGAGAGCGAGCTTCACTCCCCCGGGAGTGAGCTTCAGTCCCGCGGGAGCGACCTTCACCCCCGCAGGAGCGAGCTACATCCCGGGCGCCCCCGCCCGTTCCACATTCCCCTTCCCATTCCGTATTCGTGCATTCATCTTCTTCCGCGCCCGCGCCCGCGCCCGCGCCCGCGCCCGCGCCCGCGCCCGCGCCCGCGCCCTGCCCCCTCCTCTACTTCCCCTTCGAGTACAGCTGCACCGCGACGTCGCCGCTCCCGGTGTCCGCGTAGATGTCCACCTTGTACGTCACGGGCTGCGCCGACACGGGGCACATGGGCTGCGGGGCGCCGCCGATGATCGGCTTGTTGTCGTCGGTGAGATCCTGCCCCGAGAGGACGCCCGGCGGGAGCAGCAGGTAGAGGTCGAGGTCCTTCACCTTCTTCGAGAAGCCGACGATCGAGTAGCACTTGCCCGGCGCCAGGGTGACGTCGGTCTGCAGGTGCTGCTTCTCCTTGATGCTCCCCATCGCCATCGGGCCCTCGGGCGTCATCCCGGCCGGCAGCTTCTTCGCCGCGTCCTTGATGCCCTTGGCGAGCGGGTCGCCGCCCGCCGTGCCGTTCTGCTTCATCGTCGCGGCCGGGGCCGTGTTGGCCGCGTCGAAGATCTTCTGCACCTGCGTGCTGTCGGTCACGAGGACCTGCGCGAGGGGCGACGGCGTCTCCGGCGCGGCGCTCGCCGAGTCGGCGGGGCCGGCGGAGGCGGTGACGATCGGCGTGGGCTCGGGCAGCGTCGACGTCTCGCTGCCGGCCCCCGCGGTGTCGGCGGGCTTGGGCTGCCCGCCGCCGCACGCGAGGAGCGCGGCGCCGGGCACGGCCCCGGCGAGGGTGCACAGCACGAGGAGGTTCGCCGTCGTCTTGGTCATGATGAGGAGGTCCTTCGAGCGGGTGCGAGCGTTTCTGCGGCCTCGGGCTTGCGGCGTCTGCGGCGTCACTTCTTCGGCTTCGAGAAGAGCTGCACGGCGACGACGCCCGAGCCCTTGTTGGCGACGACATCGAGCTTGTACTGCAGCGGAAACGCGATGACGGGGCACATCGGGCTCGGCGACGCGCCGATGACGGGCGTGTTGTTGTGCGTGAGGTCCTGCCCCGCGAGCGTCATGTAGAGCGGCGGCGCGAGCAGGTTGAGATCGAGGTCCGTCACGGCGCCCGGCGCCGAGAAGCCGGCGAGCGTGTAGCACTTGCCCGCCTGCAAGGTGACCATCATCACGGCGTGCTGGCCCTGCTGGAGCGTCTGTTTCAGCTCGTCGCCGTCGGGCTGCATGCCGGGCGCGACGTGCATCGCGTGGAGCTTCAGCCCCGCCTCGGTGATGTCGAGGCCCCCGCCGCCGCCGCCGCCGCCGGGGGACGTCTGCCCCTGGAGCGCACCCTGGATGCCCTGGAGGATCCCCTGCAGGCTGTTCGGGTCCGTCGGTGCGAGCTGGGGTGCCGCGGAGCCGCTCGGGGCAGGGCCGGCCTGGCCGGGGACGGCGCCGGGAGCGCCGTTGGCAGGCGGAGCGCCGTAGCCGGGCTGCGCCTGCGGGTACTGGCCCGGGGCGGCATAGCCGGGCTGGCCCTGCTGCGGATACCCCTGCGGGGCGCCTTGCTGGGGATAGCCCTGGGGAGGGTAGCCCTGCGGATAGCCGGGCTGGCCTGGCTGACCTGGCTGGCCAGGCTGGCCGTAGCCGTAGGCGGCGGTGCCGGGCGCGTTGGCCTGGCCATTGGCGTTCGGCTGGCACGCGAAGGCGAACGGGACGAGCGCCGCGGCGCCGAGCGCCAGGAGCGACCACGTCTTTTCGCTGCGATTCTCGTTCATCGGAAGTGCCTCCATGGATGAGCCGCCATCCGCGGCCGAAGATACTCCTTCAACGCGCGGACGAGAACGGGCTTACGGGTGAGACGGCTCAGGGCCCGCGCGGCGTCACTGGCGCACGAAGTGGAACGGGATGGCCGTCCGCTGCGAGCAGCCCATGGCCGGGAAGTGCCAGTTCTTCACGTCGTTGGCGATGCAGCTCGCGACGGCCGAGTCGTCCCCCGATGCCGAGACGCCCTGGGCGGCGCCGTCGCCGCCGATGGTGAGCGACACGGTGATGTTCGCGGTCTGCTTCTGCGAGGTGCTGCGCTCCCAGCACGCGCGCCGCAGGCCGACCGAGTGCATCCCGATGACCTGGCTGACCTGGCCCTCGGAGAGGCACTGGCCCGGGGCCTTCGGCGCCTCGTTGCCGCCGCCCGGCTCCTCCGTCGGCGCGATCGTCGTGCCGGTGAGGCCCTGAAGGTTGAGCGGCCCGTGCGCGGGCGCCGCGGCGGCCGTGGTGGCAGCCCCGGGAGAAGCGGTCTTCGCCGGAGACCCCATCGCGACCGCGGTCCGTGTCGTGGCGGCGGCGGCCGAGCCCGTGGGTGCAGCGCCGGGCGTCTCCGTCGGCGCGGTGGCGGCGGCCGTCGCCGTCGGGGCGACCGGCGCGGCGCCGGGAACCTGGACGACGACGGGCGTCGGTTGCGGCGACGGCCGGAAGAAGACCGCGATGCCCGCGGTGACGCCGAAGGCGATCGCGGCGGCGACCATGGCGATGGCCATCCACTGGGTGGACTTCTTCGCGGGGACGCCGGCGGGGATCGACGCGAGGGAGATCGACGGCGATCGCGCGGGCGCGAAGGGGGACGACGCGTCGGGCGGGGCGCCGAACGCGGGGCCGGTCGGGACGGCCATCGCGGCGCGCGGAGGGGGCGAGCCGAACGGATCGGGCACGACGGCCGCAGCGGGGAGGGGCGTCATGCGGCCGGGCAAGGTGCCCGTGAAGGGGCGCGTCATGTCGTCGACGGGCTCGGCGAGCTTCTCGGCGGTCGCCAGGCGCGAGGTGATGGGCACGACGTTGCTGCGCGCGGCGGCGAGCGGGGCGTTCGTGGAGACGCGACCGGGGGCAGGCCGCGGCGGGACGCCGGCGGGCGACGCGGGGCCGGCCGACCCCGCGGGGCCGGACGACGCCGAGGGACGCATCGACGTGCGCGCGGGCGGGGGCGTGCTCGAGCGGACGTCGGGCGCCTGGGGCGTCAACGACGAGCGGCCGGAGGAGAAGGCCTCGCGCACGATCGCCGCGAGCTCGGGGAACGAGCGGAGGGCGCGCCACTCGTCGAGCCCCTCCTGCCAGCAGAGCGACTCCTCGGTGACCGCGCCGATGGCGGCCTTGCGCCGGACCTCCGCGATGCGGATGGGGCCCACCGGGACGCCGTTGATGGCGACGTACCACTCGTCGCCCGGCGACAGATCGGACATGTCGACCGGCGCGGAGACCTCTTCCTCGCGCGTGAGGGCGCTCTTCATCGCGCTCGCGAGGGGCCCGCCCGGGCGGTCACCCGGCCTGGCGGGCGCCTTGCCCGGGAGGCCGCTCGCGCGCGGGGCGGCGCGCGGCGGGGACGGACGCGCCGCGGGTGCCGGCGGAGGACGGGAGCTCCTCCCACTCGCGGGCGGCTGCGACGACGAGCCGCCGGCGCCGCTCGTCTCGGTCGCCGCGGCGCGCACCTCGATGAGGTAGCCGCACTTGCGGCACTTCATGCGCACCGTCTTGCCGGCGGCCTTCTCGTCGGCGATCTGGTACTTCGCCTTGCACTGCTCGCAGAGGAACTTCACGCGCCCACTCGCCGGGTTCCACGTTAGCAAGGAAGCGGCGACGAGCGCGAGCGCGACCTGCCCCGTCCGTCAGATCAGCTTGACGAGGTGCTCTTTTATCGAGGCGCGCGTGGGGTCGTCCGGCGCTGCCGCAGCGCAGCGCTCCCACATCTCGACGGCCTTGTTCTTGAAGCCGGCCTTCTCGTAGAGGACCGCGAGGTTCTTCAGGGCCGCGAAATGCTTGGGGTTGAGATCGATGGCCCGCTCGAGCTCCTGGATGCCCTCGTAGACCTTTCCGAGCTTGCCGTAGAGGAGCGCGAGGTGGAAGTGGAGGCGGTAGGCCAGCGGGTCGATGCCCACCCCTCGCCGCAGGTGCTCGACGGCGGCGTCGATCTGGCCGGCCTTGTAGGCGGCGACGCCCTCGTTGAGGGCCTTCTCGGCCTCGGAGGAGAGGTACTCGGGGTCGCGCTTGGACTCGAGCGGCTTGTGGTCGTCGCGCGTGAGGAGCCGCTGGACGGCGGCGATGATGTCCGAGATGCGGAACGGCTTCTCGAGGTAGTCCTCGATGCCGTAGTTCTGCTTGAGGTCCTCGGCGATGCGCCAGCCGCGGTAGACGGCGCTCACCATGATGATCGGGATGCGACCGTATTTGGCGCTCCCCTTGATGCGGCGGGCGATGTCGAAGCCGTGGAGCTCGGGGAGCATCGCGTCGAGGATGATGAGGTCCGGGACGTGGTCCTTGACGAGGCGCAGCGCGAGCAGCCCCCGGTCGGCCTCGATGACCCGGTGGCCCTTGGTCGTCAGCAGGCGCTTGAGGAGGATGCGGATGTCCTCCTCGTCGTCGACGACGAGGATGAGCTTCCCGCCGCCGACCGCCACGGCGTCGGCCGCCTGCGTCGCGCGGGCGCGGAGCTCGTCGGGGAGGTTCGTGACGCTGGAGATGTCTTGCCCGACGGCGCCGAACTCGCTCGTCGAGACCTCCGTCGTCTCGGACGCCTCCTGCATCGACTCCTCGACGACGAGCGACTCGCGCGGCGGCGACGTGGGAGCGGGCGCGCGCATCGGCGGGAGAGGCGGGGGTGCGGGACCTCCCTTCGCTGCGGGGCGAGGAGGCGCGCCGCGGAGGGGAGGGGGCTTGCCGGGCGCGTGCGCGGGGGCGGCCGCGGGGGCGTTCGCGGGCTCGGGCTCGGGCTCGGACGCGTGCGCGGACGCGGATCCGGGCGCGTGCGCGGGCGCCGGCGCAGTCGCGATCCCGAGGGCGCGCAGGGTCTCCTCCGGGACGCGGGGCCCGAGGAAGTGCTTCTCGCCGTGCGCCTTGGCGTCGTATGCGGCGGCGATCGTCCGGGTGAGCGTCGAGTGGACGGCGATGTACGGGTAGACCTTCTTGCCCGTGACGAACTCGAGCTCGTCGATGACGCGCTTGTCGTGCGGGTCGGCCATCGCGAGGAAGATGCGATCCCCGCGCATCAGCACGGGAAGGATGCGGTGCGTGTCGGCGACCTCGCGCGGGACGACGTCGAGGTGATCGAGGACGATCGCGACCTGCTGGAGGTCGATGCCGGGGACGCCGTGCTGCTCGGAGAGGGCGCGCAGCGCGCCGATCTCGTCGACCGTGCCCTCCTGCACGAGGACCGACGCCAAAGGCGCGGGCGTCGACGACCGCTGCTGCGCCTTGAGCGCGGCGTCGAGCTCCTGCTGGGACACGAGCTTTCGCTGCAGCAGGATCTTGCCGAGCGGCCGCTTTTCGTCGCTGGACATGGGGGCGCCGAGGACTCCGGCCCTCCTAGAGTACGCCGACCGAGCCTCCGCTTTCCATTCCGCCGAGCATGTCGCGCGCCCACGCCGCGTAGCCGCGCCCGCCGTCGCTGCCACGGCCGGAGATGGCGTCGCGCGCGCCCGCCACGAGCTCGCCGTACCAGTGGAGGTTGTGGAGCGACAGAAGCCGCAGGCAGAGGATCTCGCCGGCGAGGTAGAGGTGGCGGAGATACGCGCGCGAGAAGCCCCCGGCGCAGCACGCGCAGGTGCAGCGCTCGTCGATGGGGCGCGGGTCGTCCTTCCAGCGGGCGTTCTTGACGACGATGCGGCCCGAGCGCGTGAGGGCCTGGCCGTTGCGCGCGTTGCGCGTCGGGAGGACGCAGTCGAACATGTCGACGCCGGCCCCGATGGCGGCGACCAGGTCGCGGGGGGTGCCGACGCCCATGAGGTAGCGCGGCCGCTCGGGGTCGAGCGCGGGCGCGGCCTCGACGAGGGTCGCGTGCATGCGCTCGATGGGCTCGCCGACGGAGAAGCCGCCGAGGGCGAGGCCGTCGAAGGGCATCGCGCCGAGCTCCTCGGCGTGGGCGCGGCGAAGGTCGGCGAAGCACGCGCCCTGGACGATGCCGAAGAGGGCCTGCCCCGTGGGGCGGGGGGACGCGAGGGCGCGACGGGCCCAGCGCGTCGTGCGTTCGACGGCGGCCGCGACGACGTCGCGCGGGGACTCGCCGGGCGGGCAGACGTCGAGCTGCATCTGGATGTCTGCGCCGATGAGGCCCTGGATGCGCACGGCCTCTTCGGGCGTGAGGACGTGGCGGGAGCCGTCGAGGTGCGACTTGAACGTGAAGCCCTCCTCGGCGGCGCCCACGAGGGAAGGCCCGCCCGTCGAGAGCGAGAACGCCTGGAAGCCGCCCGAGTCGGTGAGCATCGCGTGGGGCCACCGCGTGAAGCCGTGAAGGCCCCCCAGGGCGGCGATCTCGGCGGCGCCGGGGCGGAGCATCAGGTGGTACGTGTTGCCGAGGACGACGCGCGCTCCCGTGGAGGCGACCTCCGCGGGGGTGAGCGTCTTCACGCTCCCCTGCGTTCCCACCGGCATGAACGTCGGCGTCTCGACCTCGCCGTGCGGCGTCGTGAGCACCCCTCGCCGCGCCTCGCCGTCGCGCGCCGTCACGCGAAACGCGAAGCCCTCGGTCGGCGGCGTCAAACGGCGGCCTCGACGCCCTCGGTGCCGTCCGTGCCCTCGACGCGCTCGACGCGCTCGGTGCCCTCGGCGCGCGCGCCGCCCGGGGCACCGTGCGCGGCCCTCCAGAGGAGCATCGCGTCGCCGTAGGAGAAGAAGCGGTAGCGCTGCGCGACGGCCAGCCGGTACGCCTCGAGCACGCGCTCGGTGCCCGCGAAGGCGGCGACGAGGGCGAGGAGCGTCGACCTGGGGAGGTGGAAGTTCGTGAGCAGGCCGTCGACGACGCGCCAGCTGTACCCGGGCTGGACGAGCAGGCGCGTCTCGGCGGCGCCCGCGAGGACGTGCCCCGGGCGATCGGGATCCGCGGCGCTCTCGAGCGCTCGAACGGTGGTGGTGCCGACCGCGACGACCTCGGCGCCGCGGGCGCGAGCCTGGGCGATGGCATCGGCGGTGGATTGCGAGACGACGTAGCGCTCGGCGTGCATCGCGTGCTGGTCGAGGTCCTCGACGGTGACGGGCTGGAAGGTGCCGAGGCCCACGTGGAGCGTGACGCTCGCGACGTCGCAGCCGCGGACCGCGAGGCGGCCGAGAAGGGCGTTGGTGACGTGGAGGCCGGCGGTGGGGGCGGCGACCGCGCCGTCGTGGCGGGCATAGACGGTCTGGTAGCGATCGGCGTCGAAGGGCTCGTCTTCGCGCTTGATGTACGGAGGGAGGGGCACGTGGCCGCACGCGCGGACCGCCGCGTCGACCGGCTCCCCGCCGGGCGTCCAGAGGCCCACCTCGAGCAGCCCGTCGTCGTCGGCCCGGCCGAGGAGGCGCACGACGATGGCCGCGGGACCGCCCTCCATCCCGGGCCGGGTCACCTCGACGTCGGCGCCGAACTTGAGCGGCTTGCTCGCCTTGCCGAGCGCGCGCCACACCTCGACCGACCGGATCTCCTCGGGGGCGACCTCGAGGTCGCGCATCCCGACGCGGCGGACGAGCAGGACCTCGACCCGGCCGCCGGTCTCGCGCTTGCGCCCGAGCAGGCGCGCGGGGATGACCCGCGTGTCGTTGACCACCACGAGCGTGCCGGGAGCGAGGAGCTCGGGCAGCTCGGAGACGCGGCGATGGCCGGGCTCGCCCTCGCCGCGCGGCACCGCGAGCAGGCGCGCGAGCTCGCGTTCCTCGGCCGGGCGCTGCGCGATGAGCTCCGGGGGGAGCTCGTAGTGGAGAGCGGCGACGCGCATGAGGGAGCGCCCGCCGGATACCGCGCCGCCCGGCGGCCTGCAACGGTGGGCCCCCGAGTCAGGTCGCTACGCCGCCGCCCCCGACGCTGCGAAAGGGCGGGTGCCGGGGGCACCGTCTCCCGTCGCGGTCGACTCGACGGCGGCGAGCTTCGCGCGGAGGAAGCGCGCGAGCTCGGTGAGGTCGAACGGCTTGGGTACGAAGCCGACCGCGCCGCAGTCTGCGCGCGTGAGCTGGCGCTCGCTGAGGTGGTAGGCGCTCGTGAGGACGACCTGCGTGTGCGGGTGTCGCTCACGCACGAGGCGCGTGAGCTGGATGCCGTTCGTGCCCGGCATCATCAGGTCGACGATGGCCAGGTCGAACGGCTGGGTGCGAAGCTGGGCCAGGGCGCTCTCGGCGTCGTGGGCGGTCTCGACCTCGAACCCCTCGATGCGGAGACCGATGGCCATCACGCGAGCGTGGTTGGCCTCGTCGTCGACCACAAGCACCTTCGGGACCGATGATCCTCCGCCCATGACGCTCGCCCTACTGCCTTGGGAAAGTCTTCGGCGCGGAGCCGGGGTCCGTTGGTTGGGCGCCCGCTCCGTGCCTGACCCGGGAATAGAGCAAGCCGCGTGCCGCCCATGGCCAACGGCCTCGACCAAGTGGTTCTCGCTGCTTGGGGCGGGAGCGGCCTCCGCGGCGAGTGCAACGCGTTTCACCTTTGAAGGCGCCGGGTCGCAGGGCTGCACGAATCGGGATAGTTCGTCTCTGCGCGAGCGGGGCCGTTGCGCCCGCCATTCCGGCGCATCCGCGTCCCCCGGCGCCCCTTCGCGCCGCCCATGATCGTCGCGTCAGCCGCGGCTCTCGAAGGTGATGCCGAGCCTCGTCATCTTCCGCCAGAGCGTCGTGGGCGAGATGTTGAGCAGCTCGGCCGCGCGCTCGCGGCTGCCCTCGCTGTCGCGCAGCGCGCCCTCGATCGCCGCGCGCTCGGCCGAGTCCACGACGTCCGAGAGCGCCCGGCCCGCGCCGGCCCCCGACGGCACGTGCGGAGCACTCGGCGGGGGAGGCAGGAGGTCGTCGGCCGTGATGATGCCGTTCTGCACGAGCGCGACCGCCTGCTCGAACATGTGCTCGAGCTCGCGGATGTTGCCGGGGAAGTCGTAATGCGCGAGCGCGTCCATGACGTAGTCGTGGAGCTTGGGCCGGACGCCCATCTTGCGGGAGTACTTCTCGAGGAAGTAGGTGACGAGATCCGGGATGTCCTCGCGCCGCTCGCGGAGCGGCGGAAGCTGGAAGCGCGCCACGTTGAGGCGGTAGTAGAGGTCCTGGCGGAAGCGCTTCTCGGCCACGGCCGTCAGGAGGTCCTGGTTGGTCGCGGCGATGACGCGCACGTTGACCCGGATCGGCTTGTTCTCGCCGACGCGGCGGATCTCGTTCTCCTGGATGGCGCGGAGGAGCTTCGCCTGGAAGGTGAGGGGCGTCTCGGCGATCTCGTCGAAGAAGAAGGTGCCGCCGTCGGCCTCCTCGAAGAGGCCCTTGCGCGCGCTGACGGCGCCGGTGAACGACCCCTTCGAGTGGCCGAAGAGCTCACTCTCGAGCAGCGTCTCGGTGATGGCGGCGCAGTTGACGGGGACGTAGGGCCGCTCGCCGCGCTTGCTGTTCGCGTGGATGGCCTTGGCGACGAGCTCCTTGCCGGTGCCGCTCTCGCCCGTGATGAGGACGATGGCGTCGGTCGGGGCGATGCGCACGATGCGGCCGAGCACCTCGCGGACGGCGCGTGACCGGCCGATGATGTTCTCGAACTTGTAGCGGTCCTTGAACTCGCTCGCGAGGAACGTGACCTCGCCGGCGAGGCGGCGGTTGTCGAGCGCCTTGGCGACCTTGACGAGGAGCTCCTGCTCGGTGAACGGCTTCTGGATGTAGTCGAACGCGCCGAGGCGCATGGCCTCGACCGCGCTCTCGATGGTGCCGTAGGCCGTCATGACGACGACCTCCGTGAGCGGGTGGTGGTCCTTGGTCGCACGGAGGACGTCGATGCCGTCCTTGGTCCCCATGCGCAGATCGGTGAGCACGACGTCGTACGCGCCCGTCGCGCCGCGATCCGCCCCCTGCTCGCCGTCGGCCGCCTCGTCGACCTCGTACCCCGCGCCACGCAGCATCATCGCGAGCGTCGTGCGCATGTTGCGCTGATCGTCCACGATGAGAATCTTCGCCATCTGCCGTACTCGCTGCCCCTAATCGTTCTGTGCGCCCTGCTGGATCCAAGTGCTGATACGGCCAAGGTCGTCGGCAGTGAAGGTGTAGGTGGCGCCCGACGCTGGACACAGCTGCAGATTGCCGCCGCACGGCATGTTGTTCAGGCCGGAGCCCTTCGCCTTGTGAATGTCCTCGTACAAGGTCTGCTGCGTCGGGTCGCTCACGTTGCACGCTTCGCCGTTCTGCGGGCACGTACCCAGGCACACGATGGGGCAGAAGACGCCGCCCGCATCCACGGCGATTCCCTGGGTCACGCCGGCCCAGCACTCTTCCTTCGACTGTCCGCACACGAAGCCGCTCACCTCCGCTCCGGACGCGCCAGCGGTGCCGTGGCACGTCGCCTGTGCCGAGCAGCTCGCCTGGCCGGAGGGGCCGAAGAAGTCGCCGTAGAGCGCCGTCCACGTCGTGCCGCCCCCCGAGTCCGGCTCCGCCACGAGCGCCTCGCCGCCGGAGACGGTTCCGGTCGAACTGTCGCATCCCGCGAGAAGGACGAGTGCGAGCACCAGCAGTCGGGTGGTCACGGGGTGCGGAGTGTAGCGCGGCGTCGCTCGCGTCGTCAGCGCGTCGTCAGAAGACGATGCCGAGAAAGAGGCGCACGGTCTGCGCGGCCGAGAGGCTCGCGTCGACGCCCGACTGGACCTGGCCCGGCAGGTAGTCGAGGCCCCCGAGCGGGAAGAACACGCCGTACTGGAGCATCGTGTAGAAGCCGCCGATCTTGGACGGGTCGTCGTTCAGCGAGCCGTCCTTCGACTGGTAGTAGACCTGCGCGTCGAGCTCGACGCCGAGGTCGCGGTGGTGGCCGGGCGCCTGCTCGAACTGGCTCGCGCGGCTCCAGATGACGGCCGCGCCGCCGCCGAACTTCTCGCCGCTGGGGTTGCGAATGAAGTCGTAGTCGACGCTCGGGCGGAAGTAGTACGCGCCCTCGACGCGGGTCATGATCTGGCGCCAGAAGATGAGGTCGATGCGGTAGTCCGGGTGGAAGCGGAACGTCGAGAGCGACGACGTCTGCCCGTTCTGGAGGTACTCGCTCTGCAGGCCCGTGACCGGAGGCTGGAGCGCGCCCGAGCCGGCGTTGTTGGCGTAGGCGTCGCCGCTCGCCCAGCCGAAGCCGAACTGGAGGTCGAGCTTGTCGTCGACGGCGCGGTACTCCGTCTGCGTCGCGAGGCCGTACTGGCGGATGGGCGTCGGGTTCGCGAGGCTGCCGTTCAGGCCGAGCACGTAGCCGAGCTGGCCCTGGATGGTCACGGCCTCGGCCTCGAAGCGGAGCTTGCGCCAGAGAGCCTGCACCCAGAGGTCGGGGATGACCGCCCAGGCGTGCCTCGGCTCGAGGCCCTCGTTGAACGCAGTCCCGTAGTTCGTCGTCGTGGGCGAGTCGCCGTACGTGAAGTCGAGGTACTGCGAGCGGTAGACGGAGTAGACGCCGCCGTTGAGGACGAAGTCGCCGTGCGCGAGCTTGTTCCGCTGGAGCTCGGGGTTGGTGCGGTGCGCCAGGAACGCGACGTACTCGTTGACGTTGCAGAGGTTGCACGTGTTGTACGGCTGCCCGCCGTAGACGTCGAACGGGTTCGCGTTCGTCGGGCCGGTGGACACGAAGTCCCACGCGCCGCCGAAGTAGAGGTCGAGCGACTTGAGGCCCGTGATGAACATGATGCGATCGACCGTCGACTGGTAGTCGCTGTCGATCCCGTCGCCGGAGTTGGCGACGATGCCGAGGCCCCACTGCTGCGGCATGCGGCCGAAGCGGACCTGGCCGACCGGCGTCATGTACTCGCCCCACACGCGGTTCACGTTGATCGAGTTGGTCCAGCCGTTGACGCCGGCCGTGGGGGGGCCTTGCGTCGTCGCCTGGAACGAGATCGGCGCGTAGTTGACGGGCGCGTAGCCGCCCAGGTTCTTCACGGGCGCATAGCCGTTGTTGCCGACCGACGTGGTCGCCGCCCCCGCCGGCTGCATCGCGTACGACTCCGGCGTCGACCCGAGGACGAGGTTATCGAGCAGGTCGAGCTGCGTCATGATGCGCAGGTTGTCCGAGATGTGGATCTCGGGGTTGAGCCGCAGGCGCAGGTTCGCGCTCGACTCGCTCTTGTCGTTGCAGGAGTTCTTGCCGTTCGAGCCACAGACCGCGACGGACTGGCCGGTCTGCCCGGTCGTCGTCGTGTAGTTCTGGTCGAGCGGGATGGGCCACAGGTACTGCGAGTCGCCGCTCGGAGTGACGCTGGAGCTGTGACGGCCGAGCGAGAAGTTGTGAAACAGCTCGCCCCGCGTGCGGAAGTAGCCGTGGAGCTCGATGACCGGGCGGGCATGCCCCCACCAGTCCTCGCTGAACGTCTCGGCGGCGCCTGCCTGCTCGCCCGCCGTGGGCCGCTGGCCGCCCTGCGCGGCGAGGTCACGCGCGTCGTGGGCCGGGTTGATGCTCCGGATCGGCGACGGGGCGACCAGGCCGGACGCGGCGGGCGGCGGAGGGGCAGGGACGGGGGCCGCGGGAGGCGGCGCGGTCGGCGCGGGCGAGACGAGGGGCGTGCGGGCGTCCCCTCCGGGGGGCGCCGCGGGCGGAGGCGTCGCCGTCGCCGCTGGGGGCGGTGGTGGCGGTGGCGGAGGCGCGCCGTCCTGGGCGCGCGCGGCGGGGGCCGCGGCGAGGTGGGTGGCGATCGCCGCGAGCGCGACGAGAAGCAAGTGCGAGCGGCGCGCAAGCATGGGCTGGGCGCGCTTTTATCACTTCTGGGCTCGAGCGTAAGCCGTCTTCGGCGGGCCGTCGGCGTCGTGTGCCCGCAGGGGACCCGTCGGCCCGTCGCGCGTCAGCGTCGTGTGGGCCCCAGCTCGGCGAGCAAGGCCTCGATCTCCGCGCGCATCGCCACGAGCTGGTCGCGCGTCTTGCTCGGTTCCACCATCGCCGTGGCCGCCTCCGCGGGCGCCGGTTCATCCGGCTCGACCCCCGTGCGCTGCAGCTTCTTCTTGGCGCCGGCGATCGTGAACCCCTCCCGGTACAGCAGCTCGCGCACGCGCATCAGGTTCTCGACGTCGCGCCGCGAGTAAACGCGCTGCCCCTTGGCGCTCTTGGTCGGACGGATGCTCCGGAACTCGCGCTCCCAGTAGCGGAGCACGTGCGGCTCGACGCCCACCAGCTCGGCGACCTCGCCGATGCGGAAGTAGAGCTTCGGCGGCAGGCTCCCGCGGGCGGCCGGTTCGGACATCGGACCGCTCAGTCCTTCGGGACCGTCGAGTCACCGGCGGCGACGGCGCCGACCGAGGCCATCGTGGCCGCGCCCGGGCTCGTGCCGTTGCTCCGCTGGTTGAGCGCCTGTTTGAGGATCTGGCTTGCCTTGAAGGTGAGCACGCGCCGCTCGCTGATCTTGATCGGCTGGCCCGTCTGCGGGTTGCGGCCGGGGCGCTGGCGCTTGTCGCGCAGCACGAAGTTGCCGAACCCGCTGACCTTGATCTTCTCGCCGCGGCCGAGGGTCTCCTTCATCATCTCGAAGACGAGATCGACCAGCTCCGCCGACTCTTTCCGCGAGAAACCGCCGACCTTGCTGTACAGCGCCTGGACGATCTCCGCCTTGGTCATGATCGCCGTCTCTCCCCCGGTACGAGCCGAAGAAGAGTCTAAGCGCGATTTTTGGCCATGGCTACGGCCTCTTGCCGAGCGTCAGGCTGCCAGCCTGCGTGAAGTCAGGCAGCCAGCTCGGCGTCGGACGCGGAGGTCGCCGTGTCGATGGGCACGGCACCCGGAGCGGCGGGCGGCAGCGACGTGGCGGAGGTGCGCGCGACCTGGGCCTTGCGCCGCGCGAGCTGCTCGGCGGCCACGAAGAAGGCGACGTACCCGTAGCCGAAGGCGAACAGCATCGCGAAAGGCGTCGCGAAGAAGTGCCCCGTCTCGATCGACGCCACCACGCTGGCGCTCGAGATGAGCCCCAGGGCGATCTCGACCATCGGCAGGTCCGCAGCCGCGCGGTACCGTCCCTCGGTCGTCCCTTTCTTCGGCGTCCGCACGAACTCGCCCGACATCGAGTGCAGGCCCTCCCACACCGCCTTGGAGAGGTGGGGCGCCAGGCCGGCGCCGAGCGCGAGCAGCGCGGGGAGCTGCTTGAGCGCGTCGATGCGCCGGCGCCCCTGGGCCGCCTCGGCCATCGCGTAGAACGCGGCGAGCGACCCGGTCGTCCCGATGACGAGCGGCAGGTCGATCATGAGCATCGTCTTCGGGTCGGTCGCGGGCATGAGCAGCAGCGCCGGAAGGAGCAGGACGCTCAGGAACACCATGAGCGGGTACGCGAAGTGCGGCGTCATGTGGAAGAACGCCTCGGCCCGCTGCATCGGCGTGAGCGGCGCGCGAAGGACGCGCCCGAGGAGCTTGCGCGCCGTCTGGACCGTGCCCTTTGCCCACCGGAACTGCTGCGCGCGGAAGGCGCTGATGTCCTCGGGCAGCTCGGCCGGCGTCACGATGTTCTCGCGATAGACGAACCGCCACCCTGCGAGCTGCGCGCGGTAGGAGAGGTCGAGGTCCTCGGTGAGCGTGTCGTGCTGCCAGCCGCCAGCGCTCGCGATGGCGTCCTTGCGCCACACGCCACCGGTGCCGCTGAAGTTGAAGAGCCACCCGGCCGCCATCCGCGCGCGGTTCTCGACGAGGTGGTGACCGTCGAGCATGAGCGCCTGCGTTCGCGTGAGGAACGAGTGGGCGCGGTTCATGTGCCCCCAGCGTGCCTGGACCATGCCGACCTTCTCGTCCGCGATGAAGTGCGGCACGACCGCCCGGAGGAAGTCGCGCTGCGGGAGGAAATCGGCGTCGAAGATCGCGATGAGGCTGCCCTTGGCCACCTGGAGCCCGTTGTCGAGGGCGCCCGCCTTGTATCCGGTGCGATCGACGCGGTGGATGTAGACGACGTCGAGGCCCTTGGAGCGGAGGGTCTCGACCTCCTGCCGGACGAGCGCGCGCGTCTCGTCGGTCGAGTCGTCGAGTACCTGGATCTCCAGGCGCGAGTGCGGCCACTCGATGGCCGCGACGTGGTCGAGGAGGCGGCTCGCCACCGTGGCCTCGTTGTAGAGCGGCAGCTGGATGGTGACGTAGGGGAGGTCGTCGCGGTCGGCGACGGAGCCCTCCGGCAGCGCGGGGACGCCCTCCTTGAGGGCCTTGAGCGCGCGGCGGTGACGGAGGACCGTGAGCACCAGGTGCGAGCGATGCAGGCCGTACATGGCCAGGACGAGCAGCACGGCGAAATAGGCCGTGCACAGCGCGTAGTGCATGCAGGTGAATGTGCCGAACGGCTGGCCGACAATTGTCAGCCACTTGTATTTCGTTGCACGGGTTCGTCGCCGCCGAGTGCGGCCGTTCCGGGGCTCGCCGCGCCTCGCGACCCAACGTGGATCAGAGGTCGATGTTGTAGAAGCCGGCGACGCCGAGCATGACGAAGCCGTGACCCGGGCTCTCGCTCGTCGTGGCGGACGACGTCAGGTTCGGGTTGCCCGAGACGTTGGGCGGGCCGAACGCGCCGAGGCCGGCGGTTGCCTCGGGGAGGAGGCGGAACGAGTGGCCGA
Organism: Polyangiaceae bacterium; assembly: GCA_036490515.1. Lineage (GTDB taxonomy): Bacteria > Myxococcota_A > Polyangia > Polyangiales > Polyangiaceae > Palsa-1150. The sequence continues at coordinate 144,411 of DASXDU010000028.1, read as the reverse complement.
TGGGGATCCAGATGCCGAGCCCCATGAGAAACTCCCCCGCGGAGTAGGACGCGGGAACCTTCGTGCCGCCGGCCGCCGAGTAGGTGACGTCGTACCAGCGGTACTGGGCTCCGAGCTCGCCGAAGAAGCTCGTTCGGTCCGGGTTGACGATGAGCCCGATGACGGCGCCGGCCGTCGTGGTGTTCGAGGAGAGAGAGCCGGATGCGGCTCCGACGGCGGACGGGTCGTGGCCCTGCCCGAGGATGGCGTGTTCGAAGGTGAGGCCGACGTACCACTGCCGGGCAAAGCGGAGGCCGCCGTCGAGCGCGAACGCGGCCCCGCTGCCCGACACGGACGAGAGATCGACCGACGAGCCACCGGGTGCCTCGACTTGCCCGGCCGGAATGTCCAGCCCGAGGTGCGCGCCGAGGAGGATGCCGACCCGCGATGGGCGCGGGCCGTTCGGGACGGGGGCTTCTCCGACCGGCGGCGGCGGGGGGGGCATGCCGGGCCCCTCGCCGACGGCTCCGTACGCAGCCGGTGGCGGGGGCATGGCCCCTGCGGGAGGTGGTGATCCCGACGAGTAGGTCACGCCCGGGATCGCGCGAAGGGCGACGGTCACGGTCTTCGAGTCGCGCTCCTTGAGCGTGACGGACTGCTCGGCGCCGGCGAAGCCGGAGGCCGTGACGAGCACCTTGTGCGTCCCCGGATCGAGCGGCAGCGGCTCGCCGAGGATGGCGGCGGGGACCTGCTGCCCGTCGATCTGGAGCTGCGGGGCGGGGACGTTCGGGGGATCGACCTGGACGACGACCTTCGGCACACGCGGCTCGACCTGCGCCAGCTCTCCGCGCGCCTGATCGACCGCGGCCTGGAAGGCGGGCGGCGAGCCGGCGGGCAGGGGCGTCCGCACCACCGTGCGGTACGACTCGGCGGACTCGACGAGATGCCCCAGGGCCGCGTCGCACTCGGCGATGCGGAGCAGGTTCGTCGGCGCGCTGAAGATCTGCTGCGCACGCTGAAACTTGTCGAGTGCCTCCGCGAACTTGCCCACGCGCTGGAGCTCGTCACCGTCCTTGAAGAGCGCGCGCGCTGCGGCGCGCTCCGCGTCCGACACCTGCGCCGATGCGGTGGGGGCGACCGCGAGCGGGGTGATGAGCGTGGCGCAGAGGAAGACAAGGAGAAGCGGGGAGCGCATGGGCGTCTCGTCAGTATCCGGGATCGGACGTGCTCGGCGGAAGCCTGGAGGGGGGAGGATGGGCGGTCGCCGTGGCCGTGGGCGCCGTCGCGATGGGCGCCGGATGGGGGGCGGAGGTCGTCGCGGGCGCCGGGTGTCCTGGAAGCGTCCGTCCGTGGCCGGTGAGGGTCCCAGGCGCGATGGAGGTGGCGACCGACGCCGTCGGACCCGCGGCGGTGGTCGTCGCGGGCGGAGGGTCGACGACGGTGACCGTCGTGGACCCCGTCGAAGACGGGCCGAGGGTGGCGGACGTGCTCGTCGCCGCTCCCGGAACGGTGCGCGGAGGCGCGAGGAGCTTCACGACGCCGATCACGCCCACGCTCCCCCCGACGAGCGCGGCCAGGACGACGAGGAGCAGCCCGCGCGACGACTTCGCCGGATGCGCCGACGTCACGAACGGCGCCGAGGTCATTCCCGCGGCGGGAAGCGGCGCCTGCGCGCCCGCGGGAGGCGTGTAGGCCGTGGATACGCCGTCGCGCTGGCTCGACATCGGCGGCCGTCGCACGCTCAGTCCGGCGGCGAGGGTGATCCCGTCCGCGAGCTCGGTCGCGGTGGCGAAGCGCCGGGCCGGCTCGCGCTCCATCGTGCGCGCGAACCACACGTCGAACGCGTGCGGAAGACCGGGCACCGTGAGCGAAGGCACCGGCGCGGGGGCCGTGCAGATCTTCACGAGAAGGTCCCCCACGCTCTCGCCTTCGAAGGGCAGCACCCCGGTCACGCACTTGTAGGCGATCACTCCGAGCGACCAGAGGTCGGCCCGCGTGTCGATCGTCCGGAGCCCGCGCGCCTGCTCCGGGGCCATGTAGTACGGCGTCCCGAGCACGGCGCCGGTCTTCGTGCTGCTCGTCAGCCCCTGCTCGCCGGGTGGCGCCTTGATCTTCGCGATGCCGAAGTCGAGCACCTTCGCGATCTCCTCGTCGTCGTCCGGAGACCGCACGAGGAAGATGTTCTCGGGCTTGAGATCCCGATGGATGATGCTCGCGTCGTGTGCGCGCTGGAGCGCGCGGCAGACCTGCGCGAGGATGCGTGCGGTCTCCTCGATCGAGATGCGGCCGAGCCGTTCGATGCGCTCGTCGAGGGGCTCGCCCGTCAGGAGCTCCATGACCATGTACGGGCGGCCGTCGTCGGTCACGCCGTGATCGAAGATCTGGATGGCGTGCTTGCTCTGGAGGGTGGCCGCGGCCCGGGCCTCGGTGTCGAAGCGCGACCGTGCCTCCGTGCTGTCCGCGTACTCCTGATCGATGAACTTGATGGCGACGTGGGTCCCGAGCGACGTGTGCCTGCCCTCCCACACGGCGCCCATCCCTCCGCGGCCGATGAGGCGCAGGACCTCGTATTTGCCGGCGACGAGACCGCTCGGCGGAGTCGGCTGCGGTTCCATCGCCTCTACCATTTCTACATTAGACGAGTCTCCCCCGCGCCGCTAACAAGGCATCTTCATGGGGACCGACGTGGCGGCAGGCTCGGGGTCGGGCGCCGCGCAGGTTCCGGCTGCGGCTCGGCTGCCGGAGCCCGGGGCCCCGGACGTCCTCTACCTCGTGGACCTCTCGGGGTACGTCTTCCGCGCGTACCACGCGCTGCCCCCCCTTTCGAACACGAAGGGCGAGCCGACGCACGCGGTCCTCGGCACCGTGAACATGCTCCAGAAGGTGGTGACGGAGCGCAGGCCCGCGATGCTGGCCATCGCGATGGACTCGCGGGCGAAGACCTTTCGCCACGCGCTCGACGTCCGGTACAAGGCGACGCGCCCGGCGCCGCCGCCCGACCTCTCGCAGCAAATGGCGCGCGTGGAGCAAGTGGTGCACGCGTGGAACGCCGCCTGCTTCCGGCAGGACGGCCTCGAGGCCGACGACCTCATCGCGGCGGCCGCCACACGCGCCACGGCCGAAGGGCTGCGCGTGGTCATCGTGAGCGCCGACAAGGACATGATGCAGATCGTCCACGACGGCGACGACCGCATCGTCCTCTGGGACTCGATGCGCGATCGCGTCTACGGCCCGCTCGAGGTCCGGGAGAAGCTCGGCGTCCCGCCCAGCCGCGTGCGGGACCTCCTCGCGCTGACGGGCGACACGAGCGACAACGTGCCGGGCGTGCCCGGCGTCGGGCCGAAGACCGCCACCGACCTCCTCACGCAGTTCGCGTCGATCGACGGAATCTACGACCACATCGCCGAGATCACGAAGCCCAAGCTCCGCGAGAACCTGCGCACGCACGAGGCGGACGCGCGCATCTCGCGCAAGCTCGTGACGCTCGACGCGAGCGCGCCGATCGAGTGGTCGCGCGAGAAGCTCGTGTGGGGGGGCGCCGACGTGGTCGAGCTCCGCCGCCTCTTCCTCGAGCTCGAGTTCACTCGGCAGCTCGACCAGCTCGATGCCCTCGCACGCGGCGGCGTGGCCCAACCAGCCGTGCCCGCGGTCGCTCAGGCGGTGCAGCCGGCGCCGGTCGAACGCACCTACGCGTGCGTCGTCGACGCGGGGGGCCTCGCGGCGATCGTCTCCGAGGCGCGCACGAAGGGGCAGCTGGGCATCGCAGTGCAGTCGACGAGCACCGACGCGATGCGCGCGGTCATCGTCGGAGTCGCTCTCGCGACGGAGCCCGGGAGGGGCCACTACGTCCCCGTCCAGCACCGCTACCTCGGCTGCCCTCCGCAGCTCCCCTGGGACCAGGTTCGCGCGGCGCTCGCGCCCCTCCTCGCGGACGGCGGGGTCACCGTCGTCGGGCACGACGTGAAGGAGACGTCGATCGTGCTCGCGCGCCACGGCTTGCCGCTCACGGGGCCGATCTTCGACACGCAGATCGCCGCGTACCTGCTGGACCCCGAGTCGCCCAACTCGCTCAAGGAGCTCGCGCGCCGCGAGGTGGGGATCTCGCTCGCGCGCCACGACGACGGCGCGCCCAGGACCCGCGGCCCCCAGGCCACGTTCGACGAGATCGACGTCGAGCGCGCCGCCGCCTTTGCGGGGCAGGATCCCGAGATCGCGCTCGCCCTTCACGCGCGCTTCGAGCCGCGCCTCGCCGGCGAGGGCCTCGAAGCGCTCATGCGCGACGTCGAGACGCCGCTCTCGCGCGTCCTCGCCGCGATGGAGATGCGGGGGGTGCTCGTGGACGTGCCCACGCTCGAGAAGCTCGGCAAGGTCGTCGACGGCCAGCTCCGCGACCTCGAGGCCGAGTGCAAGCGCGCTGCGGGCCACGACTTCGTCCTGCGGTCGCGCGATCAGCTCGAGAAGATCCTCTTCGACGAGCTGAAGCTGCCGGTGGTGAAGCGCACGCCCAAGGGCGGCCGCTCCACGGATGCCGACGTGCTCGAGGCCCTCGCCGAGAAGCACGATCTTCCGAAGGCGGTCCTCACCTACAGGGAGCTCGACAAGCTCAAGGGGACGTACATCGACGCGCTCCCTCGCTTCGTGCACCCGGAGACGGGGCGAATCCACGGGCGATTCGACCAGGCCGTCGCGGCCACGGGCCGCCTCTCCTCCGCGGACCCCAACCTCCAGAACATCCCCGTCCGCACGGAGCTCGGGCGCGCCATCCGCGCGGCGTTCGTCGCCCCCCCGGGACACGTCATCCTCAGCGCGGACTACTCGCAGATCGAGCTCCGCGTCCTCGCCCACCTCGCGCAGGATGCGGAGCTCATCGACGCGTTCGCGTCGGGGGGGGACGTCCACGCGCGCACGGCGGCGCTCGTCATGGGCAAGACGCTCGATCAGGTCACCGCCGACGAGCGGCGCGCCGCCAAGACGATCAACTTCGGCGTCATCTACGGCATGGGCGACAGCGCCCTCGCCAAGCAGATCGGCGTCGCGCGCGAGCAGGCCGCCAAGTTCATCGCGGCGTACTTCGAGCGCTACGCCGGCGTCGCCCGGTTCATGGAGAAGACGGTCGAGGCCGCGCGCCACGGCGAGGCGGTGCGCACGCTCCTCGGCCGGCGGCGATTCCTGCCCAACCTCCATTCGTCGAACCGCGCGCTCCGCTTCGAGGCCGAGCGCATCGCCCGCAACACGCCCATCCAGGGCACCGCGGCCGACATCCTCAAGCTGGCGATGGTCGACCTCGGCGTCGACGACGCGGTGCCCGGCGCCCGCATGGTGCTGACCGTGCACGACGAGCTGGTGTTCGAGGTCCGCGAGGACCGCGCGAAGGACGCCGGCGAGGCGATCCGCGCGCGGATGGCGGATGCGATGAAGCTCGCCGTGCCCCTCGTCGTCGACGTCGGATGGGGCGCGAGCTGGGCGAAGGCGCACTGAGTCGAGGCGCGAGCGCTACTGGCTCGTGACGGAGAGCGGCATCGGCGGCGGCACGTCCGCGCAGAGGACCGTGCCGCTGACGGGTGTCAGCGTCAGCGTGCCCAGGTACTGCTGGTTGCCGCCATCGGCCGTCTGGGGCGGGCCGATCGTGGAGAGCACGCCGTTCTCCGTGACGTTCTGGGCGAGGTTGCCGCTGGTGAGGTTCGGCGTGAAGGTGTTGGGGGCGCCCACCGTGGTCGCCGCTGCCAGCGTGAAGCCCGCGGAGAGGTTGCCGATGTTGCCGACCTGGTACGTCGGGAAGACGGTCTGACCCGGCGCTGCCGACGTGGAGATCGTGGCGGGCGACAGCGTGAAGATCGCCCCCTGCGCGGTCTCCTTGAGTGCAATCGCGTGGGGCTGATCCTGCGACGCCGTCGTGGCGATGGTGAGCGTGTCGTCGTACCCGCCGGCCGCGGTGTTCGCGGGCAGCGTGATCTGCTTGGGCACCACCTGGATGCTCACCGAAGATCCGAGCGGATACGGCTGCCCGGGGGTGATCGGATTGTTCGACGTGTCCGCCAGCGTGTACGGGGAGTTCGCGCCGAGGGCGAAGGTCGGCGTGTAGGTGGCCGTCGGTCCCGTGTTGGTGATGGTGATGGTCTGCGGCGCTGCGGCGGGCGTGCCGCACTGCACGTTGCCGAAGTCGAGCGTCTGGTTCGTCGGCTGGATCGAGACGCCCACCGTTCCTGCGCCGGTGAGGCTGGCGTTGCCCGGCGCTCCGGTGCATACGGGCGCGCCGGACGTGACCGTGGTCGTCAGCGTGTCGGAGTACTGCTCGACCTGCGTCGGCGAGAACGTCACCACGACCGAGACCGGCGGCTGACCTTGTGCCACCGTCACCGTCGCGGGTCCCCCGTCGGCGTCGGTCACGGCGAAGTTGGTGCTCCCTACCGAGAGCGCGAGCGACACGTCGCCGTTGCCGCCGTTGCTGATGCTGAAGGAGAGGGGCCTCGTCTCGCCGATCGGGACGCCCGCGAAGTCCACCTGCTGGCCGAACAGCTTGGGCGAGGAGAGGATCGCTCCGTACACGATCTGGTTCAGCGCCACGGGGAACGTCGGGTTGCCCGGCGCCGTCGTCGTGATCGTGAGCGTGCCGCCGTAGTTCGTCGTGGGCGTCGCGTTCGCCGGGATCTGGACCGGGTTCACCTCGACGGTCTCGGGCTGCCCCGGCGCCACCGTGCCGCTCGTGGGGATGATCGTGAAGTACGACGTGCTGCCCCCGGTGAGCTGCGCCGTGAAGTTGAACGGCTCGCACCCGTTGTTCGTCAGCGTTACCGACTGGGGCGTTGCCTGCGTGCCGCACCCTACGAGGCCTCCGTCGCCGAACGTGAGCGCGGTAGGGGAGATGGCGACGCCGGCGTCTCCGGCTGTGCAGCCCGCGTCGGCATCGGAGGCCGCCTCGACGACGTCCGGCCCCGTGTCGGGGGGCGCGGCCTCGACCGCCGCCTCGTGCGTCGAGTGATCGATCGCGGCATCGTTCGAGGGGCCCCCGAGCTCCGGAGGCTGCGACGACGAGCTGCTGCACGCCACCACGGCGGCCATGAAGCTCGCGCCCACCACGACGACACAAGACACGACCCGAAGACGGCGCCCCCGGCTGCGCGCATGGCTGTGCATGAATTCGCATTCTACAGCTAGGATCGAGCGCATGGCGGTGAATCGCGCCGCGCCCGTCGCAAGACGTCCGCATCGCGCTGGCCGCGCTGGCCGCGTCGGCCGCGTCGGTCGCGTCGGTCGCGTCGGTCGCCTGGGTCGCCTTGGCCGCCTTGGCCGCCTGGCGGCGCCCTGGCTCGCACTTGGGCTGGCGGCATGTGCGCACAGGACCGAGGATGGCGTCCCGCCCGCCTGGGCCGGGTCCCCGCCCGTAGCCTTCACCGAGACACCCGGCGCGCCTGCGACGCGAGAGGCGCCGGCTTCGCGCGAGGAGGTCCAGGAGGGCCTCGCCACGTGGTACGGCGCGGCCTTCGCGGGACGGAGGACCGCGAGCGGAGAGCCGTTCGACCCCCTCGCTCTGACCGCGGCGCACCGCACGCTCCCTTTCGGGACGTGGGTCGAGGTGACGCGCGTCGACACCGGCGCTTCCGTGCGCGTGCGAATCACCGATCGCGGCCCCTTCGGTCACGCGGACCGCATCATCGACCTCTCGCGCGGCGCCGCGGATCGGATCGGACTCGTCCGGAGCGGCGTGGCGCGCGTCGAGCTACGGGTGGTCGATGCGCCGTGAGCGGGTGCGGAAGTCGCGCGCGTAGCCGGCGTAGACGGCGGCGGCGTCGCCGATCCAGCGGAGGTCGTCCGCGGTCACGGCGCGCTTCACGGTTGCGGGACGCCCGAGGACGAAGCTCCGCGGCGGCACGATCGTGCCGGGCGTGACGAGCGAGCCGGCCGCGACGAAGGACTCGTCTCCGATGACCGCGCCGTCGAGGACGATGCTGCCCATGCCGACGAGGCAGCGGTTGCCCACCGTGCAGCCGTGCAGGATGGCCGCATGCCCGACGGTGACGTCGTCGCCGACCGTGGTCGCGGCCCTGTCGGCCGTGATGTGTACGACGCAGTTGTCCTGCACGTTCGTGCGCGCGCCGATGCGGATGGGGAAGTAGTCGCCGCGCAGCACCGCGCCGAACCACACGCTCGCCTCGTCGCCCAGGTGCACGTCGCCGATGACGCTCGCGTTCTCTGCCACGAAGACGTCGCGCCCGAGCACGGGCCGGACGCCTGCCAGCTCGTAGAGCGCCACGTCAGCCCGCCGCGAGGACGGGTAGGGCGCGCGGCCCCCGCCGCGGAGCCGGGGGCAGGGGAGCCGTCGGCACTGCGCCGAGCGAGTGCCGGTGTGCCCGGACGATCTCGACCTCGAGGATCGCCCCGACCGTGCCGCCCGCCCCCGGGGCCTCGACGTGAACGATCTCGTTGCGCTCGGTGCGGCCCTGCACGCGGTCGCGCGAGAGATCGCCCCGCTCGCTCTTGCTGGGGCCCTCGACGAGCACGCGCTGGAGCGTCCCCACGAGCGACGCCAGGTGCGCAGCGCCCTGGGTCTCGACGACCTCGAAGAGGCGCGCGAGCCGCTCGCGCTTCGTCTCGTCGGGCACGTCGTCGTCGAGGCGGAGCGCGGGGGTGCGGGGTCGGGGCGAGTACGTGAACCCGAAGAGCGAGACGAACCCGACCTCGCGCACGAGCGACAGCGTCTGCACGAAGTCCTCCTCCGTCTCGCCCGGGAACCCGACGATGACGTCGGTGGACAGCGTGAGCCCGGGTCGCGCCGCCTTGAGCCGCTCGGCCCGCATCACGTACTCGGCGCGCCCGTAGCGGCGGATCATGCGGCGAAGGACCCGGTCGCTCCCCGATTGCACGGGGAGGTGCACGTGGCGGGCGAGGACGTCGAGCTCGGCGTGCGCCTGCGCGAGGGACTCGGTCGCGTGGCGCGGGTGGGGGCTCGTGTAGCGGAGGCGAGCGAGGCCGGGAACCTCGCGGGCGATGGCGCGCAAGAGGTGCGGGAACTGGCTCTCGTCGGGATCGTCGCTCGCCGGAGGCGGCAGCGCGGGGTCGCGGAAGCTGTCGACGGTCTGCCCCAGGAGCAGGACCTCCCTCGAGCCGGCGTCGACGAAGGCGCGCACCTCGTCGATCACCTCGCGCGCGGGACGGTAGCGCTCCGGGCCGCGCGTGTACGGCACGACACAGAACGAGCAGCGCTCGTCGCAGCCCTTCATCGTCGTCACGAACGCGACGACGGGCGCTCGGCCCGGGACGGGGCGCGTGGTGAGAAAGCGCGGCGCAGCGACGTCGAACTCGGTGCGCGCGAGGCGGGGAGCGCCCGCCAGCTGCTCCATGAGGAGCGCCGGCAGCTCGGAGACGTTGTCGGGGCCGACGACGAGGTCCACGTGGCGAATGCGATCGAGGAGCTTGTCGCCCTCCTGCTGCGCCACGCAGCCCGCCACGGCGATCACCATCCCGGGGTTGCTGCGCTTGAGGGGGGCGAGCTTGCCCACCTCGCTCCGGAGCTTCTGCTCGGCCTTCTCGCGCACGCTGCACGTGTTGAAGACGACGAGGTCTGCCTCCTCGGGCGTCGCCACGCACGTGCCACCCGCGGCGCGCAGGACGTCCTCCATCCGGTCGGAGTCGTGCGCGTTCATCTGGCAGCCGAAGGTCTGGACGAGATACCGGAACGGCACGAAGCTCCCTATAGCGCGGAATCGGCCGCGGGCCGCCGGGCGTAGGGACGGGCATGCGCAGTCTGGGCGTGCTCGGGGTGCTGGGAGCGGTGGGGTTGGCGGGCTTTCTCGCGGCGTGCGACCGCGGCGACGAGGTGCTCGGGGCGCTGCGAACACAGCCCCACGCGCTGGCGCTCGAGCGCGTGGCGCTGCCGCTCGTCCCTCTCTCGGGCGAGGGCGCCGGTTCGACCGTCGCCCTGGTGGGCCAAGGCGACCGGCGCCTCGCCGTCGTGGCCGACGAGGACGCGGCGAGCGTGCGCGTCGTCGACACCAAGACGGACCGTGCCTGGGCGCCTACGCCGCTGGGAGGCACCCCCGCGCAGCTCGTGGTCGGCAAGGACGGCCGCGTCTACGTCGCGGTCCGAGACCGCGCCGAGGTCGACGTCCTCGAGGTGGCCCCCGGCGGCGAAGACGGGCTGCGTATCGCCGCGCGCGTCTCGACCGCCGAGGAGCCGATGGGCCTCTCGCTGACCCCGGACGGCCGCACGCTCCTCGTCGCCTGCGGCTGGGGCCACGCAGTCGACGCGTTCGCGACGCGCACCCTCGAGCACCGCTTTCGCGCCGCCGTTGCCCGCGAGCCTCGCTCCGTCGTGAGCAGCGAGGACGGGTCGCGCGCCTACGTCTCGCACGCGACCTCGTCGGTGGTGAGCATCGTCGATCTCGAAGCGCCCGAGCACGAGGTCGAGGCCGTCCGCCTCGATGCGCCGGACGCGATGCACGACGGGCAGATCACGCAGTGGAGGCAGGGGTTCGCGCTCGTCCGCACCGAGTTCGGCGTCATGGAGCCGGGCGTCACGGCACAGACGGGGGACACGACGGTCCGCACCGAGACCTACGGCGGCGTCGACGCGACGTCGCTCCCGGCCGAGAACTTCGCCGTCCAGGTCATCTACCCGCACGCTCCCGGCGGGCGAGGCGAGGGGGACGTCCCGAGCCGGCTCGTCGCCTCCCAGATGGCGGCGGGGTGCCTTCTGCCGCGGGCCGCTGCGTACGACCCGAAGGGACAGTGGCTCCTGGTCGCCTGCCAGGGGGACGATCGCGTCTGGCGATTCGACGCCCGCCCCGGCGGCTCCAGCGTGGGGCAGGCCGGGTGGTCCGTGGGGGGGGAGCTGGCGGGCGTCGCGATCGATGCCGAGCGTCGCGCCGTCTTCGCGTGGTCGGAGCACGCGCACACGCTCACCTCGATGCCGATCGACGAGTGGCACCCCAACACGAACGAACCCGACGACTCCGTCCACACCACGGCGCTCGGCGCGCCCGCCGACATGGGCGATCCCGTGGCCCTCGGCCGCAAGCTCTTCCACCAGACCGGCGACACCCGCATCTCGAGCGACGGCCGCGCGTGTGCGAGCTGCCACCCCGACGGGCGCGACGACGGGCTCACGTGGGCCACGCCCGACGGTCCCCGCCAGACGCCCACCCTCGCCGGGCGGCTCGCGGGGACGGCGCCGTACGGATGGAACGGAGCGCGGTCGACCGTGAAGAAGCACGTCAGGAACACCCTCAAGCGCCTCGGCGGCACGGGCCTCGACGGCGCCTCGATGAACGCGCTCGTCGCGTACTGCATGCACATGGACGCGCCTCCGCGGGCTGCCGAGCAGGGCGCGACCGCCGAGCGGGCCGCGCTCGTCGCCGAGGGGCAGGACCTCTTCGAATCGTCCGCGACCCAGTGCTCGTCGTGCCACATGTCCGACGGCACCTTCACCGACGGCAACCGTCACGACGTGAAGAGCAAGGCCCAGGGCGATCCGGGGCGCCGCTTCGACACGCCGTCTCTCCGCTTCGTCGGCGGTACGGCGCCGTACTTCCACGACGGGCGTTACCCCACGCTTCGCGCGCTCCTCGCGGGCAGCGACGGGAAGATGGGGCACACGCGGCAGCTCTCGCCGCACGACGTGGACGCGCTCGAGGCCTACCTCGAGACGCTCTGACCTCCCTCGGGCCTCAGGTGCGGACGGCGTGGGCCAGCGTCGCCATGGGGCCGACGCGCTGGAACGCGGGCTCGCCGAAGCCGGCGTCTCCCATCAGGCGCGCGAGATGCGACTTCTCGTACGCGCGACCGCCGCTCGTGTTGGCGAGCATGTTGAGGTTGAAGAGCAGCGAAGCCGGGGGCCCGGCGCGCCCGTCGTCGACCAGGAACTCGGACACGAGCAGCCGGCCGCCCGGACGCAGCGCGCCGCGGAGCCGCCGCATCAGGTCGACGGCGGAGGCTTCGGACTCCTGGTGGGCGATGTTCGAGAGAACCGCAACGTCGTACGGGCCCCCCGGTGGCGTCGTCCGGAAGTCGCCGTCGATCGTGTGGAATCGCGCCGCGAGCCCTGCCGCGTCGATCTCCGCCTTGGCGATCGCGTTGACGTGGGGCCAGTCGAGCTGCGTGGCGCGCGCCCGTTCGTTCAGGCGGAGGATCGCCAGCGAGTAGAGGGCCGCGCCGCCGCCCACGTCGAGCAGCGACGGGCTGCCCTCGGTGAGGCCGAGCAGGCGCACCGCCTCCTCCGCGACGGGTCGCCCGCGGCGTCCGATGGCGGGCGTGAGCGCCGTCCAGAACGCGAGCATCGCGGGCGAGTCGTTCTCGTGCGCCGGCTGCCCCGACCGCGCGAGCTCCGTGAGCTGCGCCCAGACGGCCGCTCCGGCGCGGAACATCGGCCCTTCCTCTTCGCCGAGGTAGCCGGGCCGGCCCGGCACGAGGAACGCGTCGCCCAGCGGCGCGTTCCGGTACACGCCGTCCGTCACCGCGCAGACCTCGATCGCCACCATCGCGTCGAGCAAGGCCTGCGTGCCCCGCGCCGACGCGCCCGCCCTCTTCGCCAGCTCCTCGGCCGTGCATCCCCCCTCGGCCAGGTGCCCGCAGAGCCGAAGCTCGAGGCAGGCCACCAGCGCTGCCTGCATGCGCGCGCCCGACAGGATCATCATGAGGGGTGCCGGATCGGGCCGGGTGGGAGCGCTCATGCGGAGGAGGGTACGCCCGATCGGGCGACGTGCGCAGAGGCGCCAAGACAGCGATGGAGTTCCTGCGGGAGGTGCAGGCGACGCTGCGCGGGTCGGCCATTCCACGGGCGGGCGGAGCACGGTAGAGTCCGGCGGTCATGGGGCGGATCGTCAAGCGGGTGCTGAGGGTCGCGGGGGTGGTGCTCGTGGTGCTGCTCGTCGGCGCCGGCGGGTACGTCTACATGCAGTGCTCTGCCTTCGACGAGAGCATGGCCAAGGTCTACGACGTGCCGGTCCCGGCCCTCGCGCGGACGACGGATCCCGCGGTCCTCGCGCGGGGCGAGCACCTCGTGCATTCGCTGGCCGGCTGCGGCATCGGCGACTGCCACGGCTCCGACCTGGGTGGAGGGAAGGTGACCGACATCGGGCCGGTCGGGCAGCTCTGCGCACCGAACATCACGGGCGCCGGCCTCGGCGCCGCGTACTCCGACGGCGAGCTCGCGCGGATCATCCGCCACGGCGTGAAGAAGGACGGGCGGACGGTCCGCCTGATGCCCTCGCAGGACCTCACGTGGCTCCCCGACGCCGACGTCGTCGCCATCGTCTCGTACATTCGCTCGGTGCCGGACGTGGACCGCCCGAACAGCCCCACGGTCGTCCACACGCTCGGCAAGGTGCTCGACCGCCAGGGCAAGTTTCCCTGGGACGTCGCCCGCCGGATCGATCACGCGAGGGTGGAGGCGCCCCCGTCGCCGGCGCCCACCGTCGAATACGGCGGCTTCCTCGCGCGGCTCTGCACGGGCTGCCACGGCGAACACCTCAGCGGGGGCCCCCTCCCCGGAGCGCCCTCCTCGATCCCGACGCCGCTCGACCTGACGCCGCACGCGACCGGCCTCGCGGACTGGTCGTTCGAGGACTTCGACCGGCTGATGAGGACGGGCGTGCGCAAGAGCGGCCGCAAGCTCGACCCGTTCATGCCCGTCGACGCCTGGAAGAACCTGGACGACACCGAGATGCACGCCCTCTGGGCGTACTTGCGGACGCTCCCGCCGACCCCGTTCGGCCAGCGCTGATCACGGCCCCCCGTCCCGCGGGTGCGGGGGCCCCGTACGTGAGACTCGAATGCGCCGCACCGCGTCGCTTGCCCGGGGGGCGGGCAGGTGTACCTTCGCCGAAAGCCATGTCCTTCGAGCCTCGTTTCGCCACCCTCGTCGACATCCTCGAGCACGGCACGCGCACCTTCGCGTCTCGGGAGCTCTTCGGAACCAAGAAGGACGGCCGCTGGGGCTGGACGACGTACGCCGAGTTCGGGTCGATGGTCGAGCGCTTCCGGGGCGGCCTCGCCACCCTCGGGGTCCAGCGCGGGGACAACGTCGCCTGCGTCGCGAACAACCGCGTCGAGTGGGCCGTCGCCGCGTACGCCTGCTACTCGCTCGGGGCGGCCTTCGTCCCCATGTACGAGGCGCAGAACCCCAAGGAGTGGGAGTTCATCATCCGCGACTGCGACGCCAAGGTGCTCATCGCGGCCAACGATCAGGTCCTCGGCAAGGCCAAGGGCCTCCTCGACAGCGTCCCCTCGCTGAAGAACATCGTCCTCGTGGACGGCACCACCAACGGCGACGGCCGCGTCGTGACGTACGCGTCGCTCATGGGTGCGGGGAAGAAGGTCGACTCGATCAAGCCCGCGCCCACGGACACGGCGGCTCTCATCTACACGAGCGGCACCACCGGCAACCCCAAGGGCGTCATCCTCACCCACGCGAACCTCGCGTCGAACGTCAGCGCGGTCCACGAGATCATCGACGTCGGCGCGAACGACCGCTCGCTCTCGTTCCTGCCCTGGGCGCACTCGTTCGGGCAGACCGGCGAGCTCCACCTCTTCATCTCGATGGGCGCGTCGATGGCCATCTGCGAGGGGACCGACAAGATCCTCGACAACCTCGCCGAGGTGAAGCCCACGGTGCTCCTCAGCGTGCCGCGGATCTTCAACCGCATCTACACGGCGGTGCAGGCGCAGATCGCGAGCAAGCCGAGGGCCGTCCAGGAGCTCGTGAAGGCGGCCCTCAAGGTGACGGCGAAGGAGCGCTCGGGCGAGCGCCTGCGCCTCCGGGAGCTCGCGCTCCTCGAGCTCGTCGACAAGGTCGTCTTCGAAAAGGTGCGGGCGCGCTTCGGCGGCCGGCTCAAGTACGCCGTCAGCGGCGGGGCGGCGCTCTCGCGCGACGTGGCCGAGTTCATCGACAGCCTCGGGATCACCGTCTACGAGGGCTACGGCCTGACCGAGACGAGCCCCGTCGCCACCCTGAACATCCCGGGCGCGCGGAAGATCGGCAGCGTCGGCCGCGCCGTGCCGGGGGTCACCGTCGAGATCGACCCCGCGACCGGCGAGCGCAAGCCCGCCGAGAACGGCAAGCCCGCCCGCCTGGAGGGCGAGATCGTGATCCACGGGCACAACGTCATGAAGGGGTACCTGAAGCGCCCCGAGGAGAACGCCGCGGTCTTCACCAAGGACGGCGGGTTCCGCACCGGCGACATGGGCTTCATCGACCCGCAAGGGTTTCTCTTCATCACGGGACGCATCAAGGAGCAGTACAAGCTCGAGAACGGCAAGTACGTCGTCCCGACGCCCCTCGAGGAGGCGCTGAAGCTCAGCCCCTACGTCCTCAACGCGATGGTCTACGGGGACAACAAGCCCTTCAACGTCGCGCTCGTCGTCGCGAACGTGTCGGCGGTCAAGAAGTGGGCGGCCGAGCACCACGTCACGCTCCCCTCGTCGGCCGACGCGCTGGTGAAGGACGACCGCGTGAAGGCGCTCTTCAAGCAGGAGATCGACAAGTACGGCGCCGCGTTCAAGGGCTTCGAGTCGATCCAGGACTTCGCGCTCATCGGCGAGGACTTCACGACCGACAACGGGATGCTGACGCCGAGCCTCAAGCTGAAGCGCCGCAAGGTCATCGAGACCCACGGCGCGCTCATCGAGTCCCTCTACGCCAGGCGGGGCGGCGACAAGCGGCCCACCGCGACGGCGCGCGCCTGAGGTCTTCTCAGCGGACGCCGCGGGTCTCGTCGAGCGCGAGGAGGAGGTCGCCCACCATGCGGCCGCGCTCTTCGACCGCCTGGCGCGACGCGACGACGGGCAGCGCGCGTGCGATGGCCGTCCGGTACGCGTCGCTCGGGGCGAGGCGCTGCATGCGCGCGAGGAAACGGATGGCCATGACGTCGTCCTCGAAGGGCTTGCGGCGGGCCGCGAAGACGCCCACCGCGTCGGGGTCCGGGGTCGAGGCGTAGAAGCCGCCGCCGGTCGCGTCCTGGAGCGACCCGACGACGACCGCCGCGATGCGCCTGGCCGCCTCGAGGGTCGCCGGGTCGTGCGTCACCTCGAAGAGGCGCGCCAGCCCGAACCCGAACGCCGCGTTGTCGGCGAGGTAGAGGAGCTTGCCGCCTTCGCCGCTCGCGCCGTGCGACACGCCCCCGCCGTCGGTCGCGTGCGTCGCCAGGATGCGCGCTGCCGCGCGCTTGGCCGCCTCGAGCGCGGTCGGGTCGCCGCTCGCCTCGTGGAGCGTCACGTACGCCGCGATGGTGAGGCCGTTCTCGCGCCCGTACTCGTGCGTGTCGACCCGCGGGAGACCGAGCGCACGCCGCCCCCCGTCGTCCTTCGCGTAGTAGTCGTGCCCCGTCACGTACGGCCTCGACGGATCGTGCGCGTTGAGGTCCGCGTCCATCGTCGTCTCGAACCCGCCCTCGGGGCTCGTCATGAAGCGGTCGACGAACCCCCGCACCGCCTGCGCCGTCGCCAGCCACGCCGGGTCGCGCGTGAGCGCATACGCCTGCGCGTAGTTCTCGATGGCGCCCGCCTCGTACGTCATGAGCTTCTCGTAGTGCGGGTGACGCCAGTCGCCGTCGGTCGAGTACTGGCAGATGCCGCCCCACACCGGGTCGACGATCCCCCGCTGCCTGTCGAGCGTGAAGAGCACGCGCGCCTTCGCCGCCCCGTCCCCCGCGCGCGCCCGCGAGAGCTCCCACGCGTTGTCCCACGCGAGCGGCACCTTCTGCGGCCGCCCCCATCCCCCCTCCTTCGCGTCCCACCTCGAATCGAGCTCCCCCTCCACCCACGCCCGCGCCGCATCAATCTCCCCCTCCGTCATCACCCTCGCCCCCACGCCCACGCCCACGCCCACGCCCACGCCCACGCCCACGCCCACGCCCACGCCCGCGCCCGCCCCCGCGCCCGCGCCCGCGCCCGCGCCCGCGCCCACGCCCACGCCCGCCCCCGCGCCCGCGCCCGCCCCCGCGCCCGCCCCCGCGCTCCCCCCCTCCTCCGTCACCGCCCTCAGGATCTCCAGAAACCTCTCCGGCCGCAGGTACCCCCGGTACTTCCCCACCTCTTTCCCGTCCGGCGTCATCAGGATGGTCGCCGGCCAGCCCCAGTCGCCGTACCGCTCCTCGAAGTCCGGCCGCGCGTCGACGTCGACCTTCACCGCCACGAAGCGCGCGTCGAGGAGCTTGCGCACCTCGGGATCGTGGTACGTCGTGGCCTCCATCACGTGGCACCAGTGGCACCACTCGGCCGCGCCGTCGATCACGAGGAAGCGCTTCTCGGCCTGCGCGCGCGCGAAGGTGGCCGGCTCGAGCGATGCCCAGGCGAGCGGCGCCCCCGGCGCGCCGGACGGCCCCTCGCCACGCCCGTCTCCGTGTCCCTCGCCGCGCGCCTCGCCCCCGGGCGAGAGCGCACCTCCCTCCGCGTTCCCCGCAGCCCCCGCCGCCGCGCCGCTTGCCGGCGTCACGGTGGGGGGAGCGCCGGTGCGGGCGCACGCAACAGTCAGGACGGAAAGGAGCAGCCAGGGTGTCCGCATCGTCGTCTTCAGGTACGAGCCGGCGGCGGGGATGGTTCCAGATCAAGGATCCGCCCGAAAAAGCTGGCATCCCCCCCCGGACTTCGACCATCCTCCGCGCGCTTCATCTCGGAGGAAGCCCTCGATGCACAGACTGCCCTCGTCCGGCGCCCTCGGCCTCGCCCTCGCGGCGTGCGCCCAGCTCACGCTCCTCTCCAGCCCCGCCTTCGCCGACGGCACGCCCCCCTCGGCGCAGCCGGCCCCCGCGGAGTCCTCCTCCCCGCCGCCCGCCAGGTCCTCGAAGACCGGCTGGATCGTGCTCGGCATCGGCGGCGCGCTCACCGTCGGCGGCATCGTCCTCGACATCGTCGGCACGCAGGAGGGCTCGGTCTCGGGCGCCGGCGGCCTGGGCGACAGCGGCAAGACCTCGAACGCCCGCACCAACTTCTTCTGGGGCGGCACGGGGCTCATCGTCGCGGGCGTGGTCACCGGCATCGTCGGCGGCTCCATGATCATGAGCACCAGCGACCAGCACACGCCGCCCCCCGCCGAGGAGGGCTCCACCGACGGCGCGAGCAAGGCCGTGCAGGCCGCGTACGCCAGCGCTCCGTCGTTCACCGTGCCCGTCCTCGGCGCGACGTTCTGAACGAGCGCTGAGCGCCCCCGCCGCGGGGCACCGGGTTCCCCGGCGCGGGAGGGTCGCCCTCGCGCGCGGGGGACGCGTGCGCTCGCGCGGGGGAGAAATGCGCTCGAACGTGGAGCACGGTCCCCCCGAACCTGGGCGCTCGTCTCCGGCGCGGGGGGGCGGATCCTCCGACGGGGGGCGTTGATCTCTGGGCCCAGGGGGGCGCGTCTCCGGCGCGGGGGAGGCGCGGGTCCTCCCACGGGGGGACCGGTCTCCGGCGATCGGGGGAGCGGGTCCCCCGCGAGGGGGCACGACTCTCCTGCACGGCGAGGAGCAGGTCCCCCGCGCGGGGGGGCGAGTCTCCGGCATGGGGGGAGCGCGTCCCCCCGCACGGGGGAGTCGATCTCCGGCATGGGAGGGAGCGGGCTCCGGTGGAGGGGGGAACGCATGCCCCTGCGCCGGAGACGAGGGCCCCCGCGTGGGGGTGCCCACTCCCCGCATGCCGGAGACCGTCCCCCCTCTGCGGGGCACCTCGTTCCCTCCACGTTGGGTCGCACTGCCCCTCGCCGGTGTGCCCCTCTCCCCCCTTTGCGGCTTCGCGGCTCTGCGGCTCTCCCCTCTCTCCCCCCCGGCGCTCACCCCGTGCCGAGCAGGCGCCTCCAGTCGATCATCCGCACGTGGCGATCGGCCACCCGGTACTCGATGGTGCGCCGCAAGCCGCTGGCGTCGCCGCCGATCTGGAGGGGGATGGGCCGCGAGAAGGTCATGCGGACGTGCGTCGCGAGCCAGTCGTGCATCCCCCGCATGGGGTGCGTGCCTCTCCAGAGGAGGGGGATCGACGCGACCGCGCTGATGGCGCCGCGGTCGAACGCGCGCACGCTGATGAACCGCGGCAGGCGCTCGGCGAAGGGGAAGGCGCGGAAGCGGTAGCCGAACTCGGGGCAGGTGCCGACCGAGGCGATGCCCATCGCGCCGTCGTAGAGGACCGCGCCCCGGCCGACGCCCTCCATGCGCTGGAGGCCGCCGCTGGGGTCGACCGTGAAGACCTCGTCGCCGAGGTTCTCGATGAGGACGTGCGGGTTGCCGAAGAGCGCGACCTTGGGCGCGGTGCGGAGGACCGTCGCGGAGAGGTAGCCGTAGACGCTCTTCGAGAAGTGCCTGCCGGGGCCCTTGCTCGCGTCGAGCTGGCGCTTGAAGTCGTCGAGGATCATGGCGTCCCAGCCGCACCCGGCGAAGTGCGCGAGAGTCCCCTCGACGTCGACGAGGCCGCAGCGGCGGGCGGGCAGGGGATCGGGCGAGGTGGCGAGCAGCTCGAGGCAGCGATGGAGCTTCGGCGCGCCGAGGGCGTGCGCCCAGCCGTTGCCCGTGCCGAGGGGCAGGACGCCGACGAGCGGGAAGGGGCGCTCGGCGGGGGTCGACCGGGCGAGGGCGTTGAGGAGGGCCACGGCGGTGCCGTCGCCGCCGGCGGCGAGGACGGCGCGAGGCGCGGCGAGCGACGCGAGCCAGGCGTCGATCTCCTGGGTCGTGCGCGTGAGGCGGACGCTCGCACCGGGCAAGGCGCGCGCGATCTGGACGGCGACGCGGCGCCCCCCTCGCTTGGCGTTCGCGTTGACCAGGACGGCGAGCCCGCCGCCGGCCCAGCGCGTGGTCAAAGACCGCCCTCGAGCACGCGGCGGACCTCCTCCATGAGCGCGGCCCGCCCGGGCTTGCCGCGCTCCGCGTAGGGCACGGCGTCGATGTGCGGATGGATGCGCACGCGCACGTGCGCGCCCGGGGTGGACCGCACGCCCTCGGCGGGCAGGGCGTTGCGCGTGCCCTGGATGGTGACCGGGAGAATGGGCAGGCGCGCCTCGAAGGCGAGGTAGAAGGCGCCCTTCTTGAAGGGGAGGAGCTCGCCGGTGCGGCTGCGCGTCCCCTCGGGCGCGATCCAGACGTGCGTGCCGCTGGCGAGCAGGCGCCGCGCCTCGTCGAGGCTGCGGATGGCGGCGTGGCGATCGGTGCGGTCGATCGAGATGAAGCCGCCCGCGGCGAGCGCGCCGCCGAAGATGGGCACGCGGAAGAGCTCCCGCTTCGCCACCATGCGGATGTTGGGGCCGACGACCTGGAAGAGGACGGGGACGTCGTAGTGCGACTGGTGGTTGCTCATGACGAGGTAGGTCTCGCCCGGCCGGAGGTTCTCGCGGCCCTCGACCTCGAGCTCCATGCGCGCGTTCGCGACGATGTTGCGCGACCAGCGGTCGAGCCGGAAGTCGCACACCTCCTTCGTCACGCGGCCGCGCAGGCTGTCGGTGACGGTCGGGACGCTGATCGCCAGCGTCTCGTAGATGTTCCGGAGCGAAAGCCCGAGCGACTTGCCGTGGGTGGCCGAACCCATCCTGCAACGCTCAGCTACCACGATCCCGACGAGCCTGTCGCGGGGGCATGACCCAGGATGCACCGCGGGAGGACGGGCCGTGCGACGTGCGCTGCCGGCCCTTGCTATCGGGGAAACGCCTCCGTAGCATGGCAAAGCTCTCTGCACCGATTCCTTGCAGGATTTCGCGTGTTTCGAGGGTGCTGCAGACGTTTCCCCACCCACGCCCGGCGATGCCCTCCGCAAGGTGATGATGAGCGCGAAGACGATCAAGGCCGCCCTCGGCCAGCTGCAGGACGACCCGGACCATGCGAAGGCGTGGCAGGACCTGCGCGACGAGGTCGTGCGCGAGCCTGGAATGACGCCCGAGGAGCTGGGCAGCCTCCTCGAGGCAGCCCGCCGTGCACACGAGGGCCGCCGCGAGATGGAAGCGGTCGGCCGGATGCTGGCCATCGAGGCGAGGGTCGCGGGCGGGACGGCGCGGGAGGCCGACGTCGTCGCCGAGCTCGCGCGCGTCTTCGACGAGGACCTGCTCGACGACACCGAGTCGACCCGCAACTACGAGCGCCTCCTCGCGCTCCGGCCCAACGACTCGAACGCGACCGAGGCGCTCGAGCGTGCCGAGGCCAAGCGCGGCAAGTGGCGCGATCTCGTCGACCGCTATCTCCAGGAGGCGCACGGCGCGCCGGAGCCCGCGTTCCACAGCTCCCTCCTCGTGAGCGCCGCCGAGGTCACCTACCGCTACGGGCGCAACGGCGACGCGAGCGCGGGCGAGCGCATCGTCACCCTGCTCCACGAGGCGCTGACCCTGGATCCGAAGAACCGGCGCGCGCAGATGCTGCTCGAGCGGAAGCTGCGGGAGGGCGGTCGCTGGGACGACCTGGCGCGCGCCATCGGGCGCTACGCCGAGGAGGCGTCGCAGAAGGACGAGAAGGTGGCGGCGTGGCTGCGCCTCGCGCGCGTGCACACGAAGAGCCTGAACAAGCCCGAGGGCGCGGTGGAGCCGTACGAGCACGTCCTCGATCTCGTGCCTGGGCACTCCGAGGCGACGAGCTTCCTGGCGAACTACTTCAGCTCCCGCGAGATGTGGGAGCACCTCGTGGCCCTCTACGAGGGGCAGGTCACGACGGGCGCGCTCCGCAGCAAGGAGGAGGAGTTCGGCGCGATCCTGCAGATCGCGATGGTCCACTGGCGGATGCGCCAGCGATCCGACGCGGCGGAGCCGTGGTTCGAGCGCGTGCGCAAGCTCGAGCCCGCGCACCCCGGGATGCTGTCGTTCTTCCGCGAGTGGTGCAGCGCGCGGGGCGAGAGCGCGCGCCTGGCGACCATCCTCACCGAGGCGCAGCGCGCGATGGGCGACGGGGGAGAGCGCACGGCCATCGTGACCGAGATCGCGAAGCTCGCCGAGGAGGGCGCCAACGCGCAGAAGGCGATCGAGCAGTGGCGCGCGCTCCTGCGGCAGGACCCGAAGAACAAGGACGCCCGCGACGCGCTACGACGTCTCTACCGGCAGACCGCGAGCTGGAACGCGCTGACGGATCTCCTGCGGCAGGAGCTCGAGCGCCTGGCGCCGGACGACCGCGCGGGAAGGCTCTCGGTCCTTCGGGACATCGCCGCCATCTACCGCGATCACGTGAAGAGCGACTCGGCGCTCGTCACGGTCCTCACGCAGGTCGTCCAGCTCGACGCGGAGGACCTCGGCAGCGTGCGTGAGCTCGTGCGCGTCTACGAGACGCTGCAGCGATGGCGCGACCTGCTGACGATGCAGGGGAGGCAGGCCGAGCTCGAGCCCGAGCCGACGGTGAAGGCGGAGCTGTGGCGCGCGATCGCCCGGCGCTGGCTCGACCAGTTCTCGAACGTGCAGAACGCCGTGGACGCCTACGAGAAGCTCCACGCGGTCGACCCGGGGGATCGCGAGGCCGTCGACAAGCTGAAGGAGCTCTACGTCAAGCGGCGCTCGTACAAGGCGCTCTACGACCTGCTCTCCGGGCAGGCCGACCAGGCGACCGCGGGCCCGGCGCGTCGCGAGCTCTGGACGGAGATGGCGCGCCTCGCCGCCGAGCGGCTCGACATGGGCGCGCAGGCTGTGGCGCTCTACAAGCGCGTCCTCGAGGAGGACCCGTCCGCCGCCGGGGCGCTCGACGCTCTCGAGAAGCAGGCGGAGCGCGACAAGGACTTCGGCACCGTGGCGGAGGTCCTCGAGCGCCGTGCGGCCGCCGCGCCCGACGACGCCAGCCGCCTCAACGTGCTCCAGAAGCTCGGCGGGATCTACTCGGACCGGCTCCACGACCACGCGAAGGCGACGAACGCCTGGCAGCGCGTGCTCGCGATCCAGCCGGGCCATGCCAAGGCGCTCCGCGTCCTGCGCGACAGCCACCTCGCCGTCGGGGACTACGACGGGTTGACCGCGCTCTACGCACAGAACGGAGACTGGGAGGGCCTGGTCGAGGTGCTCTCGGGAGCAGCCGACAAGGCGGCGGACCCGGACCTCAAGGTCGATCTCAGCTTCCGGTGCGCCGCGATCTACAACGAGAACCTGCGCGCGCCCGAGCGCGCATTCCGGTCGTACGAGCGAATCCTGTCCGTGCGCCCCGAGGACGCGCGCGCTGCGCTCGCCCTCGTGCCCCTCTACGAGAAGGACGAGAAGTGGGGCCGCCTGCCCGCGCTCTACGAGATCCTGCTCGGGCACGCCGAGGACGTGGACGCGAAGCTCGCGCTCGTCGAGAAGCTCGTCGGCGTCACGGGCCACCAGCTCCAGGACCGGAACGCGGCGTTCGCCTGGGCGCGCAAGGCGTTCGAGCTCGCCCCCGCCCGTGAGGGCGGTCTCGCGGTGTTCGAGCAGGCAGCGCGTGGCGCGACGCAGTGGCAGGGGTTCGTCGACGCG
Organism: Polyangiaceae bacterium; assembly: GCA_036490515.1. Classification (GTDB taxonomy): domain Bacteria; phylum Myxococcota_A; class Polyangia; order Polyangiales; family Polyangiaceae; genus Palsa-1150. Next base: position 121,097 of record DASXDU010000028.1, on the reverse strand, counting down.
CTCACGGCGCGCCTATCGACGATCGAGGGCTCCGTCGAAGGCACGCGCACCGGCAAGAAAAAGAAGAAGAAGGATCGCGACGGCGGCGACAACGGACGCCGGGAAGAGGGGCGCCTCCTGCGCGCGAAGCTGGCCGAGGTCTTCGCGCGCGAGATGGGGCGCGTCGACGAGGCGGTAGCGTCGTACCGCTCGCTGGTCGAGGAGGACGAGAACGACGAGATCGCCGTCCACACGCTCGACCGCATCCTCCGCGAGTCCGACCGCCGCGACGATCTGCGCTGGCTCTTCGATTTGCGCGTCGAGCGTGCGAACACGGCGCACAAGCTCGAGCTCTTGACCGACTGGGCCATCCTCGAGGAGGAGGCGTTCGGCATCCCCGAGCGCGCCGTCACCCTCTACCGGCGGATGCTCGAGATCGTGCCTCAGCACGGCGCCGCGCTCCGTGCGCTCGCGCGGTTGCTCCGCGCTCAGGGCGACGCCCAGGGGGCCGTGGAAGTCATCGCGCTCGACCGCGATCAGCGCGAAGGCGCCGAGCGCGCGGGTCGCGAGATCGAGCTCGCTCGTCTCCTCGTCGATCCCCTCCGCAAATACGGCGAGGCTCTCTCGGCTGCCGAGCGCGCCCTGGAGCTCTCCCCGAACGATCCCCGCGCGATCGAGGTGGTCGAGGCACTCCTGCCCGTGCCCGACACACGCGCGCGCGCGGCACACCTCCTCGATCGGAACTACGACGAGACCGGGGCGGCGAGCCGCCAGGCGGACGTCCTCGAGGTCCTCATCGCCACGACTGCGTCGCGAGACGACCGCATGGCGCTCTACAACCGCCTCGCCGACGTCCACGAGACGAAGCTGCGCGACGCGGCGGCGGCCTTCGACGTCGTCTCGCGCGCCGCCGGCGAGTTCGCGACCGAGCTTTCGTTGTGGGACCGCCTGTCGGCGCTCGCGTCGAAGACGGGTCGGGCGCAGGCGTTCGTGGACGCGATCGTGGCCGTGGTGCCGCCCGAGGGGGCGACGGGCCTGCCGGAGGGGGTCGAGCTCGATCTCGCCGAGCGCGCGGCGACGCTGCTCGACGAGAAGCTGGGCGATCCCGATCGGGCGCGTCCCTACCTCGAGCGCATGCTCGCGCAGCAGCCAGGCAACGAGCGCGCGTTCCAGCGGCTGAAGCAGATCCTCACGACGCGCGAGCAGTGGACCGAGCTGGCGGCTCTCTACGAGCGCGTCGTCGCGGCGACGACGGAGGCCCCGCGTCGCGCGGAGCTTCTCACCGAGGTGGCGCTCGTCGCCGAGGAGATCACCGGCGACCGTCCGCGGGCCATCGCCTACTACGAGCGCATCCTCGAGATCGATCCGGCGAACGACCACGCCGTTCGCGCCCTCGACGTGCTCTACGCCTCCGAGCAGCGCTGGGACCGTCTCGCGCAGCTCCTGGAGCGGCGGCTCCAGACGGCCGTCGGCGACGATCGCCTCGATCTCCGGCAGCGGCTCGGGACGCTCCTCTTCGTGCGCATCGGCGATGCCGCAGGCGCGCTTTCCTACCTCGAGCTGGTGCTCCGCGAGAGGCCTGCCGCCACCGAGGCGCGCCAGCTCGTCGAGAAGATTCTCGACGTACCCGATCTGCGGTCCGCTGCCGCGATCGTCCTCGAGGCCGTATACGCCGAGCGCGACGAGGTGCCCGATCTCGTGCGCGTCCTCGAGATCCACCTCGAGTTCGCGGAGGGTGGAGACGAGCGCCGCGATCTGCTCCGGCGCGTGGCGGACCTCCGCGACGAGCGCCTGCGCGACGACCCCGGTGCCTTCGACGCGTTCGCCCGCCTGCTCCCCCTCGACCCCGACGACGCGCGCGCCCGCCAGCGGATGCTCGAGATCGGCCGCCGCCTGGGTCTCCACGAACGCGCAGCGGGCGTGCTCACCGCCACCGCAGCGGCCGCAGCGGCGCCCGTCCCGCGCGCAGAGATCCTCATGGACGTCGCGCGGCTCTACGAGAACCAGCTCGACGACGTGGCGCGCGCGGATGCCGTCTACCGGCAGATCCTCCAGCTCGCACCCGACGACGCGTCGATCGCCCTCCCGGCGTGCCGAGCGCTCGAGCGCATCTACGCCGGGTCCGGGGACAACCGCCAGCTCTGCGACGTCCTGCGCATCGAGGTTCGCCTCGAGGACGACGCAGCCGCGAAGCGCGAGCTGCGAGGCAGGCTCGGAGAGCTCTGCGAGACGGTGCTCGACGACGCGCGCGGGGCCATCGAGGCGTGGCGCGCCAGGCTCGAGGACGATCCCTCGGACGCGACGGCGCTCTCGGCGCTCGACCGCCTGTACGAGAAGACGCAGAGCTGGCGCGAGCTCGTCGAGATCCTGCGCATGCGCGAACGGCTCGCGGACGACCGTGACGCGCGCCGGACGCTCCTCGTCCGGATCGCGACGACGCTGGCGGACAAGCTCACCGACGTCGGCGAGGCCATCAACGCGTACCGCACGGTCGTCGACGATTTCGGGGCCGATCGCGCGTCGCTGGCCGCTCTGGCGACGCTGCACGAGCTGGCGGATCGCTGGCAAGACCTGGCCGACACGCTCGAGGCCGACCTGGCGCTCGCCGAGTCGGCGAACGACAAGCTCGCCCTCCTGGCGCGCCTCGGGGAGGTCCGGCAGAAGCGCCTGTCGGACGTCCCGGGTGCCATCGAGGCCTACCGGCAGGCGCTCGTCCTGGATCCGTCGCACGCGGGCTGCCGCGAGGCGCTGGAGGCGATGCTGTCCAACGCCGAAGCGCGACGCGAGGCAGCGGCCATTCTGCGTCCGCTGTACGAGACCGACGGGCTGCACACGAAGCTCCTCAAGGTCCTGGAGATCGCAGCGGAGTACGCGGACTCGACGTCCGAGAAGCTCGACAACATCGCGCAGGCCGCCCAGGTCGCCGAGGGCCCCCTCGGCGACGGCGTGCTCGCGTTCGCGTATGCGGCGCGCGGCCTCCGCGAGGCGGTCGCCGAGCCCGAGCTTCCGAAGTGGATCGAGCGCGCCGAGCGCCTCGCCGCTGCCACAAGCAAGCATCAGGCGCTGTCCGAGCTGCTCCAGTCGGTGGTCGGCGAGATCCTCGACGGGGACCTGCAGCTCGAGGTGACGCTGCGGATTGCCGAGATTGCGCGCACGCGCCTCGCGGATCCGGAGCTCGCGCGCCGCTACTACGTGAAGGCCCTCGAGCTGCGGAGCGACGACCGGCGCGCGCTCGAGGCCCTCGAGTCGCTTTACGAGGAGACGGGCGATCATCCGGCTCTCCTCGACGTCCTCAAGCGCCGGGCGGAGGGGGCGGAGTCGGACGCCGAGCGGAAGCGGCTCCTCTTCAAGGAGGCGCGCCTCTGCGACGAGAAGCTGGGCGATTCGCGCGCTGCGATCGGCGTTTACGAGCAGATCCTCGACCTGGGCCTCGACGCGGACGCGATCGCCGCCCTCGAGCGCCTCTACGCCCAGGCGGAGCGCTGGGAGGACCTCGTATCGCTCTACGAGCGGCAGATCGCCGCGCCCGGGGCCAGCGCGGAGCGCAAGGCGGCCCTCCATCATGCGCTCGGCACGGTCCTCGAGCAGCGGATGCACGAGGTCGACCGCGCCTTCGACGAGTACGCCGCGGCGCTCGCCATCGATCCGAAGCACCCCCAAACGGTCGCCTCGCTCGAGGCGATGATGACCGGGCGTGAGCACGGCGCGCGGGCCGCGGAAATGCTCGAGCCCGTCTACCTCGCGCGCCTCGACTGGCGGCGCGTCATGGCCACCCTCGAGTCCCGCCTCGAGGCCAGCCAGGATCCCGACGAGCGGCGGCAGCTGCTCCGGCGCCTCGCCAAGATGCACGAGGAACAGGAGGAGAACTACGGCGCGGCTCTCGAGACCACCGCAAAGCTCCTCGCAGAGGACGCGACCGACGAGAGCACCTGGGGGGAGCTCGAGCGGCTCGCGCGCGTCGCGAACGCGGAGGCACGCCTGGCCGAGATCTTCGCCGGCGAGCTCGAGAAGGTGACCGCGGACGAGCCGGCGACGGCGCGACTCGCGCAGCGCACGGGTGAGCTCTTCGAAGCGCACAAGCAGGTGGAGCGCGCGCTCCTCTTCTACCGGCGCGCCCACGCGTTCGACCCCGAGGCCAAGAACGGGACGTTCGAGGCCATCGATCGCCTGCTGCGCGAGTCGAGCCGCCCGCAGGACCGGGTGAAGCTGTTTCGCGAATCGCTCGACTACAAGCACGAGCCGGCCGAACGCCTCGAGGCGCTCCACACCATCGCGCTCATCGAGGAGGCGGAGCTTCAGGACGACGCGGCCGCCATCGAGACCTACCGCGCGACGCTGGAGGTGGACGACGAGGACGCGCACGCCCTCGAGGCGCTCTCGCGTCTCTACGCGCGAACCGGACGCTGGCGAGACCTCGCCGAGATGACGCGGCGGCGCGCCGAGCAGAGCGCGCTTCCGGAGGACGAAGCCCGCTTCCGGATGGAGCTCGCGAAGCTCCTGCTCGGAAGGCTCGAGGAGCCACGCGCCGGCATCGACGAGCTCCAGGCGGTGGTGGAGCTCGCGCCGCCGGCCGCCGGCGGCCCGGGTGCCGAGGCGGTCAAGCTCCTCGAGGAGCTCATTCAGGCTCCCGAGCACAAGGCGCGCGTCGTCGAGCTTCTCCGGCCGATCTACGAGCGCGCCGACGACTGGCGCCACCTCGTCCAGGTCAACGGCGAGCGGCTCTCGCTCGCGACAGACGACAGCGAGCGGATCTCCATCCTGCGCGAGACCGCCGAGCTGTGGGAGAAGCGCGGTGGCGATCGCGGCAAGGCGTTCGACGCGATGCGCGAGGCGTGGCTTCTGGATCCCGAGGACGGTGACGCTCGCGAGCATCTCGATCGGCTCGCGGCGGCGACCCAGCGGTGGGACGCGCTCGGCGAGGCATACGAGGCGGCCATCGGGAAGACCGACGGCTTGACCAAGCGCGAGCTGCTCGCGGCGCTCGCCCAGCTGCACGACAAGCGTCGCGACGACCCGCGACGCGCGCTGGCCGCGTGGGAGCGGCTCTTCGCTCTCGACGAGACCGAGCTCCAGCCGCTCGAAGAGATGGACGCGCTGGCGACCTTGCTCAGCGACTGGCCCACCCTCGTGCGCGTCCTCACGCGGAAGGCCGAGCTCGTGCCGGACGACGAGACACGCGCGAGCACGTGGCGACGCGTGGGCGAGGCGAAGCGCGACATGCTCGACGACGTCCAGGGCGCACTGGACGCGTACGAGCGCGCCCTCGAGCTCGAGCCGGCGAGCACCTTCACCCTCGACAACCTCATAGCGCTCCACGAGCAGAAGAACGACGCATCGCGCCTGGTGGATCTCTACCGGCGGCGGGTGGAGCTCTGCGGCGAGGATGACGAGGGCCTCAAGTTCCAGCTGCTCGTCGATGCAGCTGCGCGCTTCGAGAACGACCTCTCTGACCGGCGCGAGGCCATCGAGTCGCTCGTCCAGGCGCTCACGGTGCGCCCAGGCGATGGCGACGTCCTCCGTCGCCTCGACTCGCTCTACACGCAGGAGCGCCTCTGGCCCGAGCTCCTCGACAACCTCAAGCTCCAGGCGAGCGCTGCGTCCGACGACGGCGTGCGCCGCGGGCTCCGCAAGCGAATCGCGGCGCTCTACGCCGTCGAGCTTCAGGACCCCCAGGCGGCGCTCGACGCCTATCGTGAGGTACTCGAGTCGGGCTTCGACGCCGAGGCGGCCGCGGCGATCCGCAGCATCGGCGAGACGCACGACGAGCTGCGCGCCGACGCGGCCGACGCGCTCGAGCCGGTCCTTCGCTCGGCGGGTCGCTACGACGAGCTCGCGGTGGTCCTCGAGCTCCGGCTGCGTGCGCAGTCGGAGGCGGCAGACCGCACGCGCACCCTGCGCGCGATGGCCGAGGTAGCGGAGACGTCGCTCGGCGATCCAGAGCGCGCACAGTCGGCGCTGCTCCGCGCCCTCGTCGAGGACCCGAACGACGCGAGCTTGCACGACGAGATCGCGCGGCTGGCGGGGCGCGCGGGGGTGGACGGCTGGAAGCGCTACGCCGATGCGCTCCAGGAGCGCGCAGCGGCGACGTTCGACGCGAACGTCGCGGCCGACCTGTTCGTCCGCCTCGGGAAGGCGAGCGAGGAGAAGCTCGACGACCCGTCGCGCGCGGCGAAGGCGTACGTATCCGCCGCGGAACGGATGGGTGACGACGCGGGCGTCCTGGCGGCCCTCGACCGGCTGTTCCAGCGTCTGGGCGACAAGCGCGCACTGGCCGACATCCTCGAGCGGCGGATCGCGGTCGAGTCCGAAGCGGCCGTCCAGGCGGACCTGTTCCACCGCCTCGCGACGCTCCAGATCGACGAGTTTGGCGAGAAGTCGCAGGGGCTCGCGACGCTGCGGCAGGCGCTCGAGCGGGTGCCCGACCACGCGGCGAGCCGTGCGGGCCTCGAGCACCTGCTCGACGACGATGCCCTCTTCGACGACGCCTTCGACGCGCTCGAGATCGTCCTCCGGACGCTGGACCGGAACGAGGACCTCGCGGGTCTCTACGAGCGTCGCATCACGCGCGCGAAGACCCCGCGCGACCGGACGCACGCGCGCCTCGAGCTGGCTCGTATCCTCGAGGAGCGCGTCGGGGACCGCAGCCGCGCGCAGCGTGCCGTGGAAGCGGCGGTGGCCGAGGACCCGGCGGACGACGAGATCCTGGTCGAGCTCGAGCGCCTCGCCGAGGCGAACCGTGCGTGGGGCGAGGCAGCCGACGCGTTCGGCGCGGCGCTCGAGAACGCCCGCGAGATGCAGCCCGCGACGCGAACGGACCTCTGGGTGCGCCTGGCGTCGTGGCGGCGCGATCGCCTCGCGGATCCGCGTCGCGCGGAGGAGGCTTTCGCCAGGGCGCTCGCGATCGATCCCGAAAACGTCGACGTGCTGCGCGCGCTCGAGGACATCCGGCGTGCGCCGGGTCGCGAGCGGGAGCTCGTCCACACGCTCCGGACGCGCGCACGCCTCGAGGGCGACGTCGCCACGAAACGGGACCTCTTGCGCGAGGCGAAGGCGCTCGCCGAGGGCACCGTCGGCGACCGCGAGCTCGCGGAGGCCGTGCTTCGCGATCTCGTCGCGGAGGACGAGGGCGACGTGTGGGCCCTCGAAGAGCTCACACGACTCCGCGGAGCCGCGGGTGACGACGTCGAGGTCGTGAAGCTCCTCCTCCGCCGCGCCGAGCTCGTCGTGGACGGCGGCGAGGCAGTCCGGCTGCGGCACGAGGCGGCCGAGGTGCTCCTCGGCAAGCTCGCAGACGCCGCACACGCCACGTCGCTCTACGAGGAGATCCTCGAGGCCGACGCGAGCGACGCGCGGGCCGCGGCCGCGCTCCGCAAGCTCTACGCAGAGGCGAAGCGGTACAAGGATCTCGCCAAGCTCCTCGCGAACCTGGTCGATGTGGCGCCGTCGCAGGGCGAGCGCGCGGCCCTGCGCCTCGAGCTCGCGACCCTCCAGAAGGACCGGTTCGCGGCGCCCGAGGAGGCCATCGAGACCTTGCGGGCGATCCTCGACGAGGACGTGACCCACGCGGAGGCCGTGATGCGCCTTTCGCGCCTTTACGAGGATACCGGACGCGACGCGGAGCTCGCGGAGCTTCTCAAGAGCCAGCTCGACGCCGCCCGCGACAGGGGCGACGTGGACTCCGAGCTTGCGCTCCTGGTCCGTCTCGGCGACGTCCAGGAGGGCCGCCTCGGGGACGTCACCGCCGCCCAGGAGACGTACGAGCAGGTCCTCGAGCGGGATCCGGACCATCGCGGAGCGCTCGAGGCCGTCGCGCGCATCACCGAGAAGCGCGCGGATTGGGAACGCGGGGCGGGGGTCCTCGCCCGTCTCGTCGATCTCTCGAACGACGCGACGGGCGTCCCCTGGGCTCTGCGCCTCGCCGAGGCACGCGAAAAGCTCGGGGATGCCGCAGGCGCCGAAGAGGCGCTCCAGCGCGGTCTCCGGCTCGAACCTGGGAACGCGGGCCTTCGCGCCATGCTGCGCCAGCGCTACGAAAAGGCGGAGAAGTGGCCGGAGCTCGCCGAGCTCCTCGTGGGCGACGCGGACGTCATCGCGGCCGCACACCCCGACGACAAGGTCGCAGTCGCCGAGCCCCCGAAGGGCGCATCCGTACCCGCGGGCAGGAGCATCGCCCCCGGAGCCTCGCTGCCGCCACCTCCGGCGGTGCCGCAGTCCGTCGCCGATCAGGTGAAGCTCCTCCGCGCGGCGGCAGATATCCATCTGACGAAGCGCCAGAGCCCGACGGATGCCATCCCCGTGCTCGAGCGCGCGGTGCAGCTCGTCCCGCACGACCGGGAGCTCCTGCTCGCCCTCTGCGAGGCCTACAACGCCGCGCAGCGCGGGCGCGAGGCGGCGCAGGTGCTCGAGAGAGTCATCGCGTCGTTCGGGAACCGCCGGACGAAGGAGCTCGCCCTCTATCACCACCGCCTCGCGCGCGCTCTGTCGCAGCTGGGCGAAAAGGACGTCGCGCTCGCGCAGCTCGACATGGCCTTCAAGATCGACCCGGGGTCGGTGAGCGTCCTGCGAGACCTCGGCGTCCTCGCGTATGAGACCAACGATCTCGACCGCGCCCAGAAGACGTTCCGCGCGCTCCTCCTCCAGCGGCTCGAGCCGAGCTCCGGGATCTCGAAGGGCGAGGTCTTCTACTACCTCGGCGAGATCAGCGCGAGGCAAGGCGACAAGGCAAAGGCCGTCCAGATGTTCGAGCGCGCGATCGAGAACGACCCGGCGCTCGATCGGGCGCGCGCCAAGCTCTCGGAGCTCAAGGGGTGACCCCGCCGCGGGGCGAGTGGGGGCGCGCGCTCCTCGGCGTGCTCCTCGGGCTCCTCGCGCGCCTCTGGCTGGCCACGCTGCGCGTCCGGGTGCGCGTCCACCCGGCCCTGGAACGCGCGCGCGAGCGGCCGTGGGTCCTCGCGTTCTGGCACGGGACGCAGTGGCCGCTTCTCGCGTGGCGGGGGCGCCGACAGACCGTGGTCCTCGTCAGCCTCTCGCGCGACGGCGCGATGCAGGCGCGCGCGCTCGCCTGCCAGGGGCTGCGCGTGGTGCGGGGGTCGAGCTCGCGCGGCGGGGCGCGGGCGCTCGCTGAGATCGTACGGGAAATGAAGCGGGCCCCCGTCGACGCAGCGTTCGCAGTGGACGGTCCGCGCGGGCCACGAGGCGTCGCGAAGGGCGGGGCGGTGGTTGCGGCGCGCGCGGCCGGGGCAGTTCTCGTCCCTGCGACGGGGGTCACGAGGCGCGGCCTCGTGCTCGAGCGCGCGTGGGACCGGTTCACGATTGCGTGGCCCTTCAGCCGGGTCGACGTGGTGCTCGGAGCGCCCATCGAGCCGGACGGGGCGGAGGACGCGAGGGACGCCGTCGAGCGATCGCTCGTGGAGCTCAACCTCGCCTGCGACGCGGCTCACCTGGCGACCGTCGTGGGGGCCCCCGCGTGAACGGCCGCGCCGTGTCCGTCGACGGCGTCCTGTGCGCGCCGGGCGACGCCACCGTCAGCGTCTACGACCGCGGGTTCCTCTACGGCGACGCCGTCTTCGAAGTCCTCCGGACGTATGGTGGCCGCCCGTTCGCGCTAGACGAGCATCTCGCGCGCCTCCGCCGTTCGGCCGAGCGCGTCTTCATCGAGCTGCCCGTCGACGAGGCGACCCTCGCAACCGAGATCGATTCGGCGCTGAGCGCCGCTTCTGGCAAGGAGTCCTACGTACGCATCATGGTGACGCGGGGCAGTGGCCCGCTCGGTCTCGACCCCGCCACCGCCACCCATCCCTTGCGCGTCGTCCTCGTCGAGCCGGTCGTGCCTCCGCCGCGCTCCGCGTACGCCGCGGGCATCGCAGCGGTCACCGTCACGACGCGCCGCACGGCGGACGACACGACCGCGGCTGGCGCGAAGCTCGCCAACTATCTCACGAGCCTCCTCGCGATCCGTGAGGCCCGCTCCCGGGGAGCGCAGGAGGCCATCGTCATCGACGGGCGCGGATACGTCGTCGAGGGTGCTTCCTCGAACGTCTTCGTGGTGAACGGCGGAACGGTCGCCACTCCGCCGGAGTCCGCCGGAATTCTCGCAGGAATCACCCGGGCGCACCTGCTCACGGCGGCTCGCTCGCTCGCCATGCCGATCGTGGAGCGCGACGTCGTCCGCGACGAGCTCTTCGTGGCCGACGAGGTTTTCGTCACCTCGAGCATCCGCGAGGTCCTTCCCGTCGTACGCGTCGACGACCGCATCCTCGGCGCCGGACGGCCTGGCCCCGTCGCACGCGCGCTCCATCGCCGGTTCCGCGAGGCTGTCGGCATGGGCGGGCGCCCGATGCCCTGGGAGTGACGCGAGCGCGCCCGTAACGGGGACCGCGTCAGCGCGCCTGGACGGCGATGGCGTCTATCTCGACCTGCGCGCCTCGGGGTAGCGCCGCCACCTGCACCGTGGCACGCGCGGGAAACGGCGCCTCGAAGAAGGCGCCGTACACCTCGTTCACGGTTGCGAAGTTTGCCAGGTCCACGAGGTAGATCGTCGTCCGGACGACGTCGCGGAACGTGCACCCGCCCGCCGCGAGCACGGCCTTCAGGTTCTCCATCACACGGCGTGTCTGCGCCCCGATGTCACCCTGCACGAGCTGCCCCGTCGCAGGGTCCAGCGGGATCTGCCCGCTGAGGAAGAGCACCTCGCCCGCTCGCACGCCCTGCGAGTACGGCCCGATGGCGCCCGGCGCGTCCTTCGTCGCGATCGCATCCTTCGTCATGGGTGCCTCAGGTAGCGCGCCCGCGCCCCGGGCGCACGGCACAGTGCGCGGGGGTGGCGCGGAGGGCAGCCGCGGAGAGCCGCCGAGGATGCGTCACAGCCGCTGGCGCCCCGCGAGCGCGCGACCCATCGTGATGGGGTCTGCAAACTCGAGGTCGCCCCCGTGCGGAACGCCGCTCGCGATGCGGGTCACCGCGACGCCCAGCGGCGCGAGCTCCCGCTTCAGCAGGAGCGCCGTGGCCTCGCCGTCGACGCTCGGCGGCGTCGCCACGATCACCTCGGTCACGCCGTCCTCGCGGATGCGCGCTTCCAGCCGCTGTATGGGCAAGTCCTCCGGCCCGATGCCTTCGAGAGGCGAGAGCAGCCGCCCGAGGACGAAGTACTTCCCACGCATCGAGCCTGCCCGCTCGATCGCCACGAGATCGTGCACCCGCGCCACGACGCAGAGGAGCCTCGGGTCGCGCTTGCCGTCAGTGCAGACCTCGCAGACCGCGCGGCCGTCCCGGATCTCCGCCACGTTGCCGCAGCGCTCGCACGGCCCGAGGGCGTCGCGCAGGGCTGTCAGCTCCACGCCGAGATCGCGCGCGAGCGAGTCGTCCGCCGTCAGGAGCCAGAGCACATACCGCTGCGCCGTCTTCTCCCCCACGCCCGGGAGGCGCGACAGGAGCTTGACCAGGCGCTGGACCTTCGGGCTCACGCGACGTTCAGAGCATCCCGGGGATCTTCACCCCGCCGGTGATCTTCTCGAGCTCCGCTTCCATCTGCTTGTCGGCTTGCTCGATGGCCTGGTTGATGGCGGCGCATACGCCGTCGAACACCAGGTCCACGTCCTCGCTCTTGAGCGTCTCCTTGTCGACGTCGATGCGCTTGACCGCGCGGCCGAGCGTCACGACGACCTTGACCTTGCCCCCGAGCCCTTCGACGGTCAGCTCCTGGTCCTTCAGGCCGTCCTTCGCCTGCTCGATCTTGCGCTGCATGCGCGCGGCCTGGCGCATCAGCTCGTTCATGCCACCGCGGAATTGCATGCTGATTCTTCTACCTCAACCCTCGCCGCTCGGCAGCTTCACGTCGCGGAGCTGCGCGCCGAAAAGGCGGACCGCTTCCTGCACGAGCGGGTGACCCTCGACTGCTGCGCGGGCTTTCGCCGCCTCGGCCGAGCGGCGCTCTGCCTCGAGCGAGGCCACGGTCTTCACGTTCGCCGGGGCCCGCGCCGAGAGGTCCAGCGCCACCTGCGTCGGCGCGCCGAAGTGAGCGCGCACCTCGCGCGTGAGATCCTCGAGGGCCTCGGGCTCGCTCGCTCGCGCGCCGAGGAACGCTGCGCCGGGCTCGAAGCCGACGACGAGCCGCGATCGGGTGGTCTCGAGGGGGACCGCGTGCTCGAGCACCGACGCGAGCGCTGGGCGCTTGGCGCGCACGCGGTCGAGGATCGCGCGCCAGACGGCCATGTCGGGTTCGGGAGAGGATGGAGACGCGGGTGTCGTCGGCGCGTGCACCTGGGCGGCCACGCGTGCGTTCGAGAGTGCGAGCGGGCGGGCGGGCGTGAGCGCGGGCACGGGCGCGGGCGCCGAGGAGGAGGGCGGCTCGGCGGCGGATGCCGGAGGGGGTGGGGGAGGGGGGAGCGGGGCGACCGGAGCGACGGGCGCGGGGGACGGGGTGACAACCTTGAGGGCGAGCGCGCCATGCGTGCGCGTGATGGTCGGATCGGCCGTCACCGGGGCCGGGGCCACGGAGGCATGGGACGACTGCACACGGCCCCCACCGCCACCGCCACCCCCGCGCGGCGCGGGACCCGGCGGGGGGGGGCCGCCGCCGAGCCGGCGCTCGAGGTCGCCGATGCGCGAGAGGAGCTCGTCGAGCGGGAGGAGGGGTGGCCGGCGTGCGAAGCGCACGAGCGCCATCTCGAGCGCCATGCGCGGCTGCCCGCTCTTCACCACGTCGTCGAACGCCTTGGAGAAGCCCTGGAAGAGGCGCGAGAGATCGTCCGCCTCGGCGCGGCCTGCGAGCTCCAGCACGTCGCCCGTCTCCTCGTCGGCGAGGTCGAGGAGCTCGCGCAGCGACGGCCCGTCGCCGCCCGGCTTACCCGCGCAGACCTTCGCGACCACGAGGTTGCGCAGGTGCCGGAGCACGTCCTTCGTCACGTGCGTGAGGTCGAAGCCCTGCTGCGCGAGCCGCTCCACCACCGCGAGGCACGCGGGCGCGTCCCCGCCCACGAGCGCCGTCGCCAGCTCGTGGAGGATCTTCCGGTCCGCCACGCCGAGGACGCGCGCGACGTCGTCGCCCGTCAGGTTCTCCCCGCTGAACGCGATCACCTGGTCGAGGAGGCTCATCGCGTCGCGCATCGAGCCAGCGGCCTCGCGCGCGAGGACCTGCACGGCGGCCCCGTCGGTCGAAATGCTCTCCTTCGCGAGCACCTCCTCGAGCCGCTTCGCGATCCGCTGCGTGGGGATCAGCTTGAAGTCGTAGCGCTGGCACCGTGACAGGATGGTCACCGGCACCTTGTTGACCTCCGTGGTCGCGAAGATGAACTTCACGTGGGGCGGAGGCTCCTCGAGCGTCTTCAAGAACGCGTTCCACGCCGCCGTCGAGAGCATGTGCACCTCGTCGACGATGTAGATCTTGAAGCGGTCGCGCGCGGGGCGGAACGTCATCCCCTCCTGCAGCCGCCGCACCTCGTCGACGCCGTTGTAGCTCGCGCCGTCGATCTCCTGGACGTCGAGGTCGTGCCCGGCGGTGATCTCGGTGCAGGGCGCGCACTGATTGCAGGGCGTCGCCGTCGGCCCCGTCTGTTTGCCGTCCGGACCCACGCAGCTCAGGCACTTGGCCAGGAGGCGTGCGCTCGTCGTCTTGCCGACCCCGCGGACGCCGGTGAAGAGGAACGCGTGCGCGATGCGGCCCGTGGCGATGGCGTTGGCCAGGGTGCGCGCGACGTGGTCCTGCCCGACGAGGTCCTCGAAGGTCTGCGGGCGATATTTTCTGGCGAGGACGAGGTAGCTCACGGTGGGTCTCACCGCTTACAACGCGCGCCGCGCGGACGCTACGGTCGCCGAGACGCCGAGGCGCTAGGATGCCAGCCGATGACGCGCGAGTCCGGCTCCGGGCACTCGGGTACGTACGCGCCTGACGGCAGCCCGGTCGAGCTCTATGCGCGCCTCGCTGCGGGGGACGAACCGCGCATCGTGCACGAGGCCGTGCCGGAGGGCACCCCGCTCCTCGAGCTCGGCTGCGGCGCCGGACGCATCACGCACGCGCTCCTCGCGCTCGGCCACCCGGTCGTCGCCGTCGACAACTCGCCCGAGATGCTCGAGCACGTCCGCGGCGCCGAGAAGGTCCTCGCCGACATCCAGACGCTCGACCTCGGTCGCACCTTCGCGGGCGTCGTTCTCGCGAGCAACCTGGTCAACTGCGTCGCCGCCGCCACGCGAGCCGCGATGCTCGCCTGCTGCGCGCGCCACGTCGCTCCCGACGGCTCGGTCATCGTCCAGCGGCTCGCGCCCGATCGCGCCCTCATCATCGAGGAGGGCGGCTGGACCCGCGGCCAGGCGCGCTTCCACCTCACGAGCCTCGTGAAGCGCGGCCGCATCTTCGCCGCCACCATGATGGTGGAGCTCGACGGCAAGCGCTGGCTCCACTCCTTCGAGGCGGAGGTCCTCGGCGACGACGCGATGGACGCCGCGCTGGAAGCGGCGGGGCTGAAGAGGGTGGCGTTCCTCGACCCGACGCGGGCGTGGGTGAAGGCGGTACGGGCGCAGGCCTAGAGACCCGACTCTTCGAGGTCCTGGAGGATGTCGATGGCCATTGCGTCGACGGTCTGGATGGCGTCGCTCGTGGTCTGGAAGCCGACCATGACGACCACCCCGTGGCCCGACTGCCCGCCGTTCAGCGCGCGGGGCGTCAGCGCGACGAACGCGTGGTAGCCGCCCTCGTCTCCTTCCTTCTCCGCCACGACGCGCGGGCCCGAGGTGCTCGACACGCCCTTGTATCCCGAGCCCGACTTGTCGAGGACCCAGGCGAGCGCCTGATCCTGTTCCATCGCTCCGGGAACAGCGCCATGGCTGGTGAACACGCTGTTCGCGATGGCCGTGCGGACGTTCTGCGGGATCGAGACCGAGCGCGTGTCATCGAGGTGGACGTGCATCCAGGTCCCCATGTCCACGCCGTTGCTGAACAGCCCACCGGCACCCCAGCTCGCGGGCTGCGTGGCCCAGGGCGGATCGGGGAAGACCTCGGTCGAGGTCGTGCCCGGGCAACACTCGAAGGAGGCGTTCGCTCCCTGGCAGTAGTAGCTGAGAGCGGCGCCGGAGGGGGTCGCCGTCCCGTTCGCCGCCGTCACCGTCGAGGACATCCCGAGCGGCGTCGTCACCAGGGAGGCGACGGCCGCGTCGTAGGTGGACGGACCCGAGATGTCGCCGAAGGGAAGGCCTGCTACCTGATCGGCGATGGCGTTGCCGAGGACCGAGAAGCCGAAGTTCGAGTAGCGGTAGCTCGATCCGGGCGTCGTGCACGACTGCGTGGCCCCGTCGGTCGGCGTCCCGGCGGGGGCTCCCGGGCCACCGGGGCAATAGGGGACCGCAGCCGCCTCACCGCCCGTCGCGTCGTCGCACGAGTGGAAGACCCGATTGTAGAACTCGGCCTTGGTCGTGTCCCCCGGCGCCACGTTTCGCGGCAGGCCGGAGAAGAAGTCGGCCAGGTCCACCAGGGTGATGTCGGTCCCGCTGGTGGGGAGCTCGCACGCGCGCCCCACGCACATCTCCGACGGGAGGTACTGGTCGATCTTGCTCGCGAGCGGCATCGCGCCCGACTCGCTCATCTCCGCGGCCATCAGCGCCGTGAACGTCTTGGTCACCGAGCCGAGGCCGAACGGCGTCGTCGCGGTCACTGCGGGCGCGCCGGGAGCCTGGCTGGTCGTGCCATAGGGGTAGTAGAGCGTCGGGAACCCGTCGCCCGCGTCCACGACGATCATCATCGCGAGCCCCTGGTAGTGCGGCATGGGCCCATAGAGACGGTTCTGGACGGCCTGCTGCACCTGGCCGTCGATGGTCGCCATCTCTGCCTCGATGCACGGCAGGCACTCTGCGTGCGCAGTCCGCGGCGAGGCGATTACCGTCAGCCCCGATGCGAGGGCCACGGCTGGCAGCACCACGCCCCCGCGCGCCAGGAAGAAACGTCGCCGTGCGGTCCCGTGTCGACTCGCTCCCATGGATCCCCTCCCGACCCGCGGGCCGATGTACGGATGAGGATAGTGGCGAGCCCCGGTGGCCCGCAATGCACCCAAACGGGTGTCACTTCGGCGCGTACGGCAGGGTCCGGGGCGGAATCAACGAGGGGGCCGGGACGGCGGACGGAGCTTGGCTCGGCCAAGGCGGGGAGGGGGCGCCGCCGCGGTCCGACGGTGTCGAGACAGTGACCATCCGGGAGCCCGACAGCCGCCATGGTCGTGTCGGCGCTCAGTACGTCCCGGAGCGGTCACCGCGCATACCGCGGCGTGGACGGCGGCCCGCCCAGCGTCGCGTCCATCCGCCGCAGGACCTCGCCGGCGCTCGTGTATCGCGCCACGGGGTCGCAGAGCAGGCACCGCTCGACGATCGCGCGCATCGCCGCCGGCGCGTCGGGACGGAGCTCGCCGAGGGGCCGCTGCGGAGCGAAGCTCCACGCCGCGCGGTCGTCGCCGCGGGGCGGGAACGGCGCAATCCCGGTGAGCATCTCGTAAAACAGGGCGCCGAGCGCGAAGACGTCGGTCCGCGCGTCGACGCGGCCCTCGACTGCCTGCTCGGGCGCCATGTATGCGGGCGTTCCTCCGGCACCGCCCCGCTGCGAGGACGGCTCGGCGAGGTCCGCATCCGGATCGGGCGCGGGCCGGGCGAGGCCGAAATCGAGGATCTTGATGCGGTCGTCGCCGTCGATCATCACGTTGTCGGGCTTGAGATCGCCGTGGACGACGCCCCGCTCGTGGGCCTTGGCGGCGCCGCTCGCGAGCTGGCGCGCGTAGCGGAGCGCGTCGCCGACGGGCAGCCCCCGCTCGGGCTGCAGTCGGGCCCGCAGCGTGATGCCATCGACGTACTCCATCGCGATGTACGCGATGCCGTCGGCCTCGCCCGCGGCGTAGATGGCCGCGACGTTGGGGTGGGTGATCGCGGCGGCGGCGCGCGCCTCGCGGAGGAGCAGACGCACCTCGCGGCGGATGCGCGCGTCGTCGGCTTGCCACGCCACCTTCGGCGCGAGCACCTTGAGGGCGACGCGGCGCCCGAGCCAGGCGTCGAGGGCGGCGTAGACGACGCCCATGCCGCCCGCGCCGAGCCGCTCGAGGACGCGGAACGGGCCCACCGACCGCCCCACGAGGTCGCGCCGCGCCGCGGCCGCGACGAGGTCCTCGGGACGAACCGGGTCGGCGCGCGCCACCTGCCGGAGGACGTCCGCGAACGAGTCCGGGGGCAGCCCGTCGTCGAGGGAGCCCGACGAGGGAGGGCCCGGCGACGGCGGGAGGGAAGAGGTGGAGCTCACGGCGAAGCCGGCGCCACCATCGCGCGCAAGCGTTCCTTGACCCGCTCGAAGCGCTTGCGGAGCGCTGCGGCCGCGCGCGCCGGATCGTCGCCGTCGCCCATGACGAGCGCGATCTCGCACCAGCTCATTGCGCGATCGACGCGGAGCGTGAGCAGCATCTGGTCGTCCGGCGAGAGGGTCGCGCGGAGCTCGCGGACGCGGATCTTCGACTCCGACCGCAGGTACGGCGCCGTCGCCGTGCGGTCCCGCGCGGCGATCTCGTCGAGCTCCGGGTGCTCCTCGAGGCCAACGCGGCGGCGGCGGTGTGGGTCGCGCCGGTAGGCGTGGGCGGCGTTGCGAGCGAGCGTGTAGAGCCACGTCCGGAGGGAGCACTCCCAGCGAAAGGCAGGCAAGCCCACCCAGAGGTCCGCGCAGGCGCGCGCGTACACCTCGCTCGCTTCGCGATCGTCGCGGAGCGCCGCCACGAGGAAGCCCAGCACCTCGGGCCCGTAGGACCGGAGGACCCGCGTGGCCGCACCCGCGAGATCGCCTGCCGCGTGCTCCGCACGCACGATCCGCTCCACGTCCGCCCGCTCGTCGCCCGTCATCGTCGAATTGTTTCCCCTCGTCGCGTCACATCCGCCTCGTGCGATCTCCATCATGGGCGCCCGATGCCCGTGATGACCACGGGGCCTCGCGGCGCTCGAGGGAGGCTATCTAGTCATGCTGTCGCTACGCGCAATCGCCCTTTCGGGCCTCACGGCTCTCGCGCTCGTCGCCTGCGGTGGGGTGGGCTCCGACGGCACCGAAGACACGGGCTCGTCACAGGCGGCGGTCACGTCCGGGAAAGGCGGCGTCGGTACCACCTGCCAGACGGACTCGAGCTGCCGTTCGAGCCTCGTCTGCGAGCCCATCTGCCCCGTCATCCCGGGCCGCCCGCACTGCGAGATCGCCGGCGGGACCTGCGAGGCGTCCTGCACCCGCTCGGGGGCGAGCCTCGAGGGCGAGACGTTCACGAGCGCCGACGGTGCGCACTCGATCACGTTCAGCTCGCCGAACGAGTTCTCGAAGACCGACGGCTGCTCGGGCACGATCCACTGCGAGCACATCGAGCTCACCACGGGCACGTACTCGTCGAATGGCACGAGCGTCCGCCTCACGTCGACGACGGGCGCCCACGACACGCTGTCGGTCGAGTCGCACTGCTACCAGGGCCTCCTCGACGAGAGCGACGGCGTCGATCTCTACCCCGCCGCAGGGGAGTGATCGCGCCGGCCCCGCTGCTCGCTGACGTGCGCCCTCACGGCATCGGGTGCGCCGCGAAGAACGTCATCAGCGTCGTCGGCGTGTCGAGATCGCTGGAGAAGTTGCCGAGGTAGTCGTCCTTGCCGCCGGGCCACTGGTGGCCGCCGCCGTCGATGACGCAGAGCTCGACGGCGGCGCCCTGGGCGCAGGAAGTCTCGGCGGTGCACGTCGCGGCGCCGTTCGTGTAGACGGTGACGGGCGCCGGATCGGTGCACGTGTCCATCTGCTCCCAGGCGGCCACCGCGTCGGGGACGGAGTCGGCGAGGGACGACGAACCTCCGTCGTAGAAGACGACGGGATCGGCGGTGCCATGCACCTCGAGCATCGGGACGGGGCGCGACGGCGTGCACGGCGAGATGTCGAGAGGCCCCGCAACGGGCCCGATCGCAGCGACGACGTTCGCGCGCTCGCAGGCGAGGCGGTTGGCGAAGAACCCGCCGTTGGAGAGGCCGGCGGCGAAGACGCGCTTCGCGTCGATGCAGTACTCGGACTCGATGCGCACCAGCATGGCGTCGAAGAAGGCCATGTCGTCGACGTTCGACGAGAGGGCCGCGCCACAGCACCGCCCCGCGTTCCAGCTGTTCATGTAACCGTCGGGGTAGACGAGCAGGAAGCCCTGCGCGTCCGAGACCGGGTCCATCTGCGAGAGGTACTCGATCGCGAGCGGCGTCGTGCCGATCCCCGTCTCTGTGAGGCCGTGGAAGACGAAGACGAGCGTATCGGGCGTCGACGCGTCGTACTTCGCAGGCACGTAGACGTGGAACGTCCGAGCCATCCCGCCGGCCGTGATGGTCTCGTCGTGCATGCCGGTCGTCGCTGTCGTGCCGCAGCCGCTCCCCGCGTCGAGGGCCGCCGTCGGGCCGTCGGCCGGGGCGTCCGTCGTGCCGCCGTCGAGGCCCCCGGACCCGACGTCGCCGGTGGAGGCCGCGTCGTTCGCGGGTCCCCTCGACGCATCGTCCCCCACGGTCGCCGCGTCGTTCGTCCCCGCGGCGTCCGTAGCGCCGCCGTCCCCGGGTCCCGCCGCCGTCGAGCCGCCGCCCCCGCACGCGGCGACCAGGGCGGCGGCGATCTCGGCGCAAAGTAGGACGGCCAGCGTGCGTCGCATGGGCCGGCAGCGTAGTCACGCCGCCGGCCGCTCACGTCTCTTCGGCGGCTCGCCCGCAGATTACTTCTTCGGCTGGACGACGATCTCCACCCTGCGGTTCTGGGCGCGGCCCTCGACCGACGTGTTCTCGGCGACCGGGCTGCCCGCGCCCTTGCCCTGCGCAGTCACCAGGTCCTTGGGGATGCCCTTGCTCACGAGGTAGTCCGCGACCGACTGCGCGCGGTTCTGCGAGAGCGTCATGTTGTGGTCGGCCGTTCCGACGTCGTCGGTGTACCCGTAGACGGTGATCGGCTGCTCCTTGCCCTTGAGGGCGTCGGCGATCTCGTCGAGCTTCGCCATCGCGCCCGGCTTGAGATCGTACTTCGCGGTGCGGAAGAGGACCTCGCCCTGGAGGGTGATGACCATCCCGCGGTCGTCGTCCTTGACGCTCGCGATCTTCGCGATGCTCTCGCGCGCGTCCTTCAGGCTCGACTCGAGCTCGTGCATCTTCATGCGCTGGGCGTCGGCCGTCGCCTGCTCCTGCTCGAGCTGCATCTGCGTCCGGCCCAGGGACTGCTCGGTGTCCTTCAGCTGGCTCTGCGCGTTCTCGAGGCGCGACGACCGCAGCTGCGTGAGCTCGGCGCGGTCGTGGCGCGCGTCCTGCGCGGCCTTCATCGCGCCGGCGTTGGCGCGCGCCAGGAGTGCCTTGCGCTGGGCGATGACCGCGAGGTCGATGGTGCTCGGATCGTCGGGAGCGTGGCGCCAGGCCCGCTCGGCGCGATCGAGCGCGACGTCGGCCTCGTGGAGGTCCGTCGGGTCGAGCTGCTGCGCGACGCCCTCGTGCGTGAGGACGAGCGTCTCGCGGGCGTCGACGAGTTGCCTGGGGGCGATGTGCTCGGTCGCGCATGCCGGCAAGGCTGCGCAGACGAGCGGCACGAGAAGGGCGATCGCGGTGCGTTTCATCGGCTCACCTCTTCCTTCTGGAGCTCCGTCGCCGCCTTGTGCGCGTCGTCCTGCGCGGCGGAGGCATTGGCGAGGCTTTGCGCGAGCTGGGCCTCGGTGCGTGCGAGGACGGTCAGCGTGGTCGCGCGCTCGTTGTCGTTGCCGATGAGCGCCCGGGCCTTGCGCAGATCCTCGCGCGCGAGCTGGAGCTGGAGCTTCGCGTCGGGGTTTGCCTGCGCGCCGCTCGCCTCGGCGCGACCGAGGTCGGTCTGCGCCGCGGCCCATGCGTCGTTCGGCGGGGGAACGCTCGAACCGCAGCCGACGGCTGCTGCGAGCGCGATGGCCCCGTACAAGATGCTGGACCTCATGCAGACGCCTCCTTGTGGAACAACTCCACCGGAGGCGACGCATCGGCCGTGCCGGACCCGAGCGCCCGAGATTCCGCAGGGTTCGCGGCTATCGGGCAGGCCGCCCCATCCAAGCGCGCCTCGCGAGAGGCACGTCCGCCACGCGGAGCTCCGCCGTCAGCCCTGTGCCTTGAGTTCCTTCACGAGCTCGGGCACCGCGACGAAGAGGTCCGCCACGAGGCCGTAGTCGGCAATCTGGAAGATGGGGGCGTCGGGGTCCTTGTTGATGGCAACGATGTACTTGGATCCCTTCATCCCGGCGATGTGTTGAATGGCGCCCGAGATGCCGACTGCGACGTAGAGCTGCGGCGCGACGGTGCGCCCCGTCTGCCCGACCTGGAGCTCGGGCGCGGCGTACCCCGCGTCGCAGGCCGCGCGGCTCGCGCCGACCGCGGCGCCCAGCGTGTCGGCGAGCGGCTCGAGGACCTGCTTGAACTGCTCCTTGAGCGAGCGGCCGCCGGAGACGACGACCCGCGCCTCACCGAGGTCGGGGCGCTCGCTCTTGCCGACCTCGAGCTTCAGGAATTCGACGCGCGCCGCAGCCGCGTCGTCCGCCGCCTTGGGTGCATTCTCGACGGGGCTCGCCCCGCCGGCCGCCCCCCCGGCGAGGGGCTCGGGCATTGCCGCTGCGAACTCGGTCTGCCGAACGCTCACCACGTGGACCGGCGTCGTGATCTCGAGCCAGCCGAGCGCGTTGCCGGCGTACTGCGGGCGGCGGTAGGTGCGCTTGCCGCCCTCGGCCTTCACCCGGTCGACGTCCGGCGCGTAGCCCGCCCCGAGCTTTGCTGCGACGCGTGGCGCGAGGTCCTTGCCGAACGCCGACGACGCCATCGCCACGGTGTCCCAGCCGCCGTCCTTCGCGACCTTCGCCACAGTGGGCGCGAACCGCTCCGCCGTGTAGTGCGCGAGGCCCGCGTCGTCGACGGCGATGACCTTCTGGGCGCCGAAGCCCGTGAGCTCCTTCGCGGCGCTCGCAGCGCCGGCGCCGAGGACGAGGATCGCGAACGGCGTGCCGACCTGCTTCGCGAACCCGATCGCGTGGTGCGTCGGCTTCTTGACCTTCCCCTCGCTGAGCTCCGCGACGACGAGTGTGCCGGCCATGTCAGATCACCTTCGCTTCCGTCTTCAGCTTCGTCACGAGCTCTTTCACGTCCTTCACCTTCACCCCGGCCGCGCGCTTGGGCGGCAGCTCCGCGGCCCCGTACTTCACCTTGAGCGTAGCGTCGGCCGCGACGTCGGCGAGCTTCATCTCCGCGAGCGGCTTCTTCTTCGCCGCCATGATCGCCATCAGCGCGGCGAAGCGGACCCCGTCGGCATACGTGTGCGTGGGCGCCGTGTGCTTCGACTGCACGCTCTTCGGGTGCACGATCTTGTCGAGGACGCTCACGACCGCCGGCAGGGTGACGCGCACCTGCGCCGTCGCGCCCTCGACCTCGCGGCCCACGACAAGCGCCTTGTCGTCCTCGCTCCTGATCGACCCGGCAAAGGTCGCCTGGGGCCAGCCGAGGTACTCGGCGAGCAGCTGCGCCACCTCGTTCGACTCGTTCTCGGCCTGCTGGTAGCCGAGGAGCACGAGGTCGGGCTTCTCCTTCTCGACCACCGTCTTCAGGCCGCGCGCGACGAGGTCGCCGTCGAGCGCGTCGTCGGTGGCGTCGACGCGGATCGCGCGGTCGGCGCCGGTGCCGAGCATGGCGCGGAGCATCTGCTCGCTCTCCTTGGGGCCGAACGTCACGACGACGACCTCGCCGAGGCGCGCCTTGGTGTTGGCGCCGTTCTCCGTGAGGCGAAGCGCGGTCTCGAGCGCGTAGTCGTCGTACGGGCTCGCCTTCGGCTCGAGGCCGGTCGCGTCGATCTTGCCCTGCGCCGAGAGCTTGATCTTGTTGAGGTTGTCGGGGTCGGCGACCCGCTTCACGGCGACGAGGATCTTCACCGGCAACTCCTTCAAATTGAACCGCGATTCAGCGCTGAGTCGATAGAGGGAGAGCCCCTCCCTGTCAACGGGGCTGATGCGAAGCCGACCTTCGAGCGGCATCGAACCACGCCGCACGGGCTCGCGAAGGTCGCCCTGGAGGCTGGGCGATGGGAGTCACATCGCCTAAGGTCCCGGCCCGTGCCCCTGACCACCGACTACCTCGTCATCGGGAGCGGCGTGGCGGGGCTGACGTTCGCGCTCGAGGCCGCCGCCCACGGGGACGTGCTCCTCGTCACCAAGCGGAACGCCGACGAGTCGAACACGAAGTACGCGCAGGGTGGGATCGCGGCGGTCCTCAGCGCGGGCGACTCGTTCGACGCGCACATCGCCGACACGCTGAAGGCAGGTGCAGGCCTCTGCCACGAGCGCACCGTCGAGATCTGCGTGAAGGAGGGACCCGCCCGCGTGCGCGACCTCCAGAACGTGGGAGCGCGGTTCGACCGCGCCGAGGGTGCGAAGGACGACGCCGACCTCGACCTGCACCTCGAGGGGGGGCACAGCGCCCGGCGCGTCGCGCACGCAGCGGACATGACGGGGCGCGAGGTCGAGCGCGCGCTCCTCGACGCCGTGAAGGCGAGCCCGCGCGTGCGCATCCTCGAGAACCATTGCGCGGTCGACCTCATCACCCTCGCCAAGTACGGCGGGCCCGAGGTCTGTACCGGCGCGTACGTCCTCGACGAGGAGAGCGGGCAGGTGAGGACGCTCCTCGCGCGGGCGGTCGTCCTCGCCTCGGGCGGCGCCGGCAAGGTGTACCTCTACACGACGAACCCGGACGTCGCGACGGGCGACGGGGTCGCGATGGCGTATCGCGCGGGCGCGGAGATCGCGAACCTCGAGTTCTACCAGTTCCACCCGACGTGCCTCTTTCACCCGCAGGCGAGGCGGTTTCTCCTCACCGAGGCGATGCGCGGCGAGGGCGCCGTGCTCCGGCGCCTCGACGGCACCGCCTTCATGAAGGAGCACGACGCCCGCGGCGATCTCGCCCCGCGAGACGTCGTCGCGCGCGCGGTCGACTTCGAGATGAAGAAGACGGGCGCCGAGCACGTCCTCCTCGACATCACCGACAAGAAGCCGGCGTTCGTGCGCGATCGCTTCCCGAACATCCACGAGGAGTGCCTGCGCTGGGGCATCGACATCACCAGCCAGCCCATCCCCGTCGTCCCCGCGGCCCACTTCATGTGCGGCGGCGTGACGACGAACTTCGAAGGGCGCACGACCATCCCGGGCCTCTGGGCCATCGGCGAGTGCGCGTCGACGGGCCTCCACGGGGCGAACCGCCTTGCCTCGAACTCGCTGCTCGAGGGGCTGGTCTTCGCGCACCGGGCGGCGGGCGCGCTGAAGGACCTCGACCGGAGCACGCCCTGGCCGGACGTACCCGAGTGGCAGACGGGCGGCGCGACCCCGAGCGACGAGGCGGTCATCATCACCCAGAACTGGGACGAGGTCCGCCGCCTCATGTGGAACTACGTCGGCATCGTCCGCTCCAACGGGCGCCTGCGGCGCGCGGCACGGCGCATCGCGCTCCTCCAGGAGGAGATCGCCGAGTACTACTGGAAGTACTTCGTCACGCGGGATCTGCTCGAGCTTCGCAACATCGCGTGCGTCGCGCAGCTCGTCGTCGAGTCTGCCGCGAGCCGTCGCGAGAGCCGGGGGCTGCACTTCACCATCGACTACCCCGACGCGGACCCGAAGCTCGCGCGCGACACGGTGCTCAAGCGCGGCGTGCCGGCGCATGGACGCTAGCCCCGCGTCGCGTCCCCCCGATCGTCCGATGACGCCGCTGGCGGCGGCGCTCTGGACGGTCACGCTCACGCTGCTGGCGGCCGTCTGCACGGAGCTCACGCAGGCCGCACGGCCCGGGGCGGAGTCCGACATCGTCAACGTCGCGGCATGCGAGGTGCTCGCGACGTCGCTCGTCCTCTTCGCCATGGTCCGCATTCATGCGCGCGAGGCCTCGCTCCGCGTCACGCTCGCGTTCCGGACGATCGCGCCGCTGCACGCGCTGCTGTCCGTGGCCGTGGGGGCGGGGCTCTACCCGCTCCTCACGACGATCGACGATCTCATCCTGCGCCGGTGGCCCGTGCAGGACCCGGAGATCGCCAAGAGCCTCGAGAAGCTCGTCGCGTCGTCGTCGCCGGCCGCGCTCGTGGTCGCGGCGCTCGTCATCATGCCCGTCGCGCGCGAGGTCTTCTTCCGCGGGATGCTCTACGGAGGGGTGAAGCGCTCGGCGGGGATGGCGACCGCCCTGCTCGTGACGAGCGTCTGCTACGCGTGCGCCTCGCTCCAGTGGCAGGACATGCCGACGCTGCTCGTGCTGGGGCTCGCCGCAGGGTGGCTCACCGAGCGTACCGAGACGGTGCTCTCCGCCGTCCTCGCCCAGCTCGCATACGGCGCCGTGCAAGGGATCCCCATCCTGCGTGGGGCCGACCCGATGGCGGACGTGTCGTACTCGAAGAAGTGGATCATCGGCGGCGCGGTCATCGCGCTGCTCGCGCTCGTCGCCGTCGGCGCGGGCAGGAAAGAAGAAGAGGAGTGAGTCATGAAGCACCGCGCCCTTGCCGCCGTCCTCCTCGTGGGCCTCGTCGCCATGGCCGTCGCGTGCGCCGAGGCGCCTCCGCCCGTCGCACCGCTCGCCCCGGCACCTCCGCCTCCCACGACGATGGCTGCCCCGCCGGTCGCCGACGAGGCGACGCCGACGCTGCGCCTGCCCGCCGACACGCGCCCGACCGCAGAGGCCATCGAGCTCCGCGTCGATCCGCGGCAGGAGCGCTTCTCCGGCGCCGTCGACATCGACGTCCGGCTCGACCGGCCACGCTCGACGATCTGGCTCCACGGCAAGGACCTGCACGTGACCGCCGCGAGCGTGACTCCCGAGGGCGGCGCGCCCGTCGCGGGCACCTGGCAGGAGCGGCACGAGAGCGGCATCGTGGCGCTCACGCTCGCCGCCGCCGTCCCGGCGGGCAAGGCGCGCGTCCACGTGGCGTTCGACGCGCCGTTCGCCCGCGGGTCGAAGGGCCTCTACAAGACCACGGAGGCGGGCGTCGACTACGCCTTCACGCAGTTCGAGGCGATCGCGGCGCGCGAGGCGTTCCCCTGCTTCGACGAGCCGAGCTTCAAGATCCCGTTCACGACGACGCTCGTCGTGCCGGCGGAGATGCAGGCGATCGCGAACACGAAGGAGGTCTCGCGCGCGGCCGAGGGCGCATCGGTCCGTGTCGCGTTCGCGCCGACCCTGCCGCTGCCGAGCTACCTCGTCGCGTTCGCCGTCGGGCCGCTCGACGTCGTCCCCGTCGCCGACATCCCGCCGAACGCCGTGCGCAGCCGCCCGCTCCCCCTGCGCGGCGTCGCGCCCCGGGGCCGCGGCAAGGACATGGCGTACGCCCTCGCCCACACGGGCGACTTCGTCGCCATCCTCGAGAAGTACTTCGGCATCGAGTACCCGTGGGACAAGCTCGACATCCTCGCGGTCCCGGGCAAGGGCGGCGCGATGGAGAACGCCGGCGCCATCACGTACGGCGAGCGCCTGGTCCTCTTCGACGCGGCCACGGCAACCGTCTCGCAGCGGCGCGGCTACGCGAGCGTCATGGCGCACGAGCTCGCGCACCAGTGGACGGGCGACCTCGTGACGATGGCGTGGTGGGACGACACGTGGCTCAACGAGGCGTTCGCGACGTGGGTCGGCACGAAGGCCGCGCACGAGTGGGACCCGAAGATGCACCTCGACGTGAGCCTGCTCCGCGGCATCCAGGGTGCGATGGGGTCCGACGCGCTCGTCAGCGCGCGCGCGATCCGGCAGCCCATCGCCTCGACGCACGACATCGAGAACGCGTTCGACGGCATCACGTACCAGAAGGGCGGCGGAGTCCTCCGCATGTTCGAGCAGTTCGTCGGACCCGACGTCTGGCAGAAGGGCCTGCACGCGTACCTCGTCGCGCACCGCTTCGGCAACGCGACGGCCGACGACTTCCTCGACGCGGAGAACACGGCATCGGGCAAGGACGTGAAGACGGCGTTCCACACGTTCCTCGATCGCCCGGGAGTGCCGTTCCTCGACGTGAGCTCGACGTGCGGAGGCGGCAAGGCCTCGGTCGAGGTGAAGCAGTCGCGCTACCTGCCGGTGGGCTCCACCGGGAAGGTGGAGGAGACCTGGCAGGTGCCCTTCTGCATGCGCGTGGACGGCGCGGCGCCGCAGTGCGAGCTCCTCACGCAGCAGGACACGCACATCGACGTCGCCGGTTCGCCCGCGTGCCCGCTCGAGGTCTTTCCCAACGTCGACGCCGCCGGGTACTACCGCTTCGGTCTCGCCCCGAAGGACCTCTCGGTTCTGCGCACGCACGTCCGCACGCTCTCGACGCGCGAGAAGATCGCCTACGCAAGCAGCCTGCGTTCCGCCTTCGCGCGCGCGACGACGCCCATGAAGGACGTCCTCGACGCCGTCGCTCCGCTGGCGCACGACCGCGATCCGGCCGTGGCCGACGAGCCGATGGGCTACGTGGAACAGGCGCGCGACTGGTTCTTCGAGTCGCCGCTCCGCGCGAAGACGGAGCGGTACGCGCGGGAGCTCTACGGCGCCGAAAGCCGGAGGCTCGGCTGGGCGCCCGCCAAGGGAGAGGACGACGACGCACGGCAGCTACGCGCGTCGGTCCTGCGGTTCCTCGCCGAGACCGGGCGCGATCCCGCGGTACGCGCGGAGGCGCGCAAGCTCGGGATGGCGTACCTCGGCGTCGGCAAGGACTGGGCGATCCACGCCGACGCGGTCGACCCGAACGTCGCGACCGCGGCCGTCCTGGTCGTCGCGGAGGACGCGGACCGGGCGACGTGGGACGGGATGCGAAAGCTCCTCGCGTCGTCGGTCGACGAGGCCGTGCGAGGCCGCCTCGTGTACGCCCTCGGCGCGGCGAAGGACCCCGCGCTCGCCGCGGCGGCGCGCGAGCTCGTGCTCGACCCGTCGCTCCGCGACAACGAGGTACTCACGCCGATCTGGCCGCAGCTCGACGACCCGGCGACGCGCGACACGGCGTGGACGTGGATCAAGGACCACTACCAGGCCATCCTCGGGCGCCTGCCGCAGCACCACGGCGGCGTGCAGCTCGTCGGCACCGGTGGCCGCTTCTGCGACGAGCACCATGCGCGCGACGTCGAGGAGTTCTTCGGCCCGAAGATCCAGAGCATCGAGGGCGGCCCCCGCGCGCTCGCGTCCACCGTCGAGAACGTCCGCCTCTGCGCCGCCCGCCGCGCCGCCCAGGAGGCGAGCGGCAAGGCCTTCTTCGAGCACCGCTAGGCTGCGTCGCCCGGTTCTCTACGTGCCGCTGGAGCTGAAGAGGGGCTCGACGAGGGCGAAGCGGACGGTGGGGGCGAGGCGGTAGCGGGTCCTTCCGTACTCGCCGGCGTCGCGGACTCGCTCGATGGCCGAGGGGTCGCCGAGGAGGTCGCGGACGCGCGAGATGAGGACGCGGACGCGGTGCTCGGCGTCGGCGCTCTCGGGGCCGGGGCCCCCGGCGGCGCGGAGGATCTCGTCGGCGCTCAGGCCCTCCTTCGCGCGGCGAAGAAGCTGGACGACGAGCGGCTCGAGGGCGCGGCGACGCTCGAGCGAGACCTCGCGGTCGTGGACGCGCAGGTGGTGCGCGAGCGTGTCGACGACGAGCGACGCGCCCTGCGTGGCACGCTCCATCTCGGCGGCGGGGACGCGCGTCACCCCCTGGGGCGTCGTCACGTAGACGAGCGTCTCGCCCTCCTGCGGCTCGGGCAGAGCGTCGAGGTCCTCGGACGAGGGCGGGATGGTGATGCGCGCCGCCGACTGGCGCACCGACGGGGGCGCCCCGGCGCTCGTGCTCGCGCTGATTCCCGCGCTCGCGGCGTTGACCAGCGCGATCATGCGCTCGGCGTACCGCACGACCCGGCTGTCGCCGCTTCGCAGGGCCAGCTGCCAGAGGGCCTGCGACGACTGCCGGTCGGGGAACACCCAGCCGTGCTTCTCGCCCGAGAGGGCCGCGCGCTCGACGGCCGCGCGCGCGGTCGACTCGTCCCCCAGCGTCAGTGCGCAGCGCCCGACCACGAGGTTCAGCGAGCCCGTGACGAACGCCTCGGGGAGCTTCTCGGCGTGCGTCGCCGCGTGCTCGAGCGCCTCGCGTACCTGCCCGCACGACTCGAGCGTCCGCGCCCGCGTGGCCACGAGGTCCTGCTCGTCGATCGCGTCGACCACGGCGAGGTCCGCCCGCTGCTTCTCTGCCCGCGACAGCCACTGCCGCGCCGCCTGGGCGCGGCCGAGCATCGCCAGCGCCCACGTCCGGTGCTCGGCCAGCTGGTAGCGCAGCATCGGGTGCTCGATCTCGCCGAGGACGACGAGCGCTTCGTCGATGGCGTGCAGCGCGGAGAGCGGCCGGTCCGCCGCGATCTCGACGATCGCCAGCACGTCGTGCGCGTCGGCGTGGCGCCAGCCGGCCGCGAGCTCGCGCGCGATGCCGATCGCCTGCGTCGCGTGGTAGCGCCCCTCGTCGAACCGCCCGATGCTGCCGAGGGCGATCGCGAGGTTGCCGTGCGCGCTCATCGACGCCGTCCCGCGCGCGGGGGCACGGGCCAGCGCCGTCGCGTAGTGCTTCGCGGCGGTGCGCGGGTCGGCCAGGCGCATCGAGAGGTGGCCGAGGGTCATCGCGACGGGCGCACGCCACGCGCCGTCTTCCAGGCGCTCGGCGACGTGCTCGGCCAGGCGCAGCGCGTTCGACGCGTTCGCCACGCGATTGAGCTTCAGCTCGAGCTGCGCCTGCGTGAGGTGCATGTCGAGCTGCTCGCGCAGGCCCGTCCCCTTGGGAGCCGCGGAGAGCGCGCGCGAAGCCAGCCGGAGCTCGGCCTCGGCGTGATCGCCGCGCCCGTCGATGGTGGCCAGGATCGCGCGCTCGATGGCGAGGCGCGCCCCGTCGAGCGGGTTCCACGACGCGGGCGCGCTCGGCAGCGACGCCGCGAGATCGCGCGCGCGGTCGACGCGGCCCGTCTCGCGGTACGCGCGCAGGAGGCGCACGGCGAGCGTCGGATCCGTCCGCGTCCGCCCCGAGAGCACTCCCTCGATCCACGTCGCGATGAAGGGCGCCTCGTCTGCCGCGGCGAGCCGGTCGAGCAGCTGCGAGCACGCGGCGATCGACACGCCGTCCGCGCCCGGCATCGACGGCGGCGGCACCGAGCGGCGCGAATCAGGGAGCGACCCGGAGCCGGGCGCCGGCGGCACCGACGGGCGCGGGGGAGGGATGGACGGCGGCGGAGGCGCGCTCGCCCTGAGACCGAGCTGCGACGGGGAGCGCGTCGACGGCGGACCCCCGTTCCCGCGGGGCGTCGCATCGGGCGCCAGGGTGGGAGGCGGTACGAACGCGCGCCGCGCCATCAGCCTAATTACTAGCAGCTTGCGAGGTTCAAGTCTCCCTTACTTCACATCGGCGTTATCCTCCCGGTTCGAGCCCATGCAATCGGCCGGCGGCGTCGACGGAGCGGGGGGGGCGCCTCAGCCGGGGCAGGTCCTTCTCGGCAAGTACCGCATCGAGCGAGTCATCGGCATCGGGGGCATGGGCGCCGTGGTGGCGGCCCGGCACCTCCAGCTCGACGAACAGGTCGCCATCAAGTTCCTCCTCCCCGAGATGCTGCAGCACGACGAGGTCGTGCAGAGGTTCCTCCGCGAGGCCAAGGCCGCCATCAAGATCCGCAGCGAGCATTGCGTCCGCGTGCTCGACGTCGGCCAGCTCGAGACGGGCGCGCCCTACATGGTCATGGAGTTCCTCCAGGGCCAGGACCTCGCCGCCGTCGTCACGCAGTACCGCCCGCTTCCCGTCGCCGACGTCGTCGACTGGGTGCTCCAGGCGTGCGAGGCCCTGGCCGAGGCGCACGCGCTCGGCATCGTCCACCGCGACCTCAAGCCGGCGAACCTCTTCCTGACGCGGCGCGCGGACGGGACGCCCTCCGTGAAGGTGCTCGATTTCGGCATCTCGAAGCAGGCCGCCAGCGGGGCCGACGCGGGCGTCACCAAGACGCAGGCCATCCTGGGCTCGCCCCGCTACATGTCGCCCGAGCAGATGCGCTCGACGCGTGACGTCGACGCGCGCGCCGACGTCTGGTCGCTCGGCGCGGTCGTCCACGAGCTCATCGCGGGCGAGCCGCCCTTCGACGCCGAGACGATGACCGCCCTCTGCGCCGCCATCCTCCAGGACCCGCCACGCTCCCTGCGCGCGGCGCGCGCCGACGTGCCGCCGGCGCTCGAGGCCGTCGTCCTCGGCGCCCTCGAGAAGGCTCGCGAGCGCCGCTACGCCAGCGTCGCCCACTTCGCGCACGCGCTCGCGCCGTTCGGATCGCCGGCCGCGAACGCCTCCGCGGAGCGCGCCGCGCGCGTCCTCGGCGTCGCGGGCCGCGGCCTCTCCGGGAGCGGCTCCTTCGAGCCACGTTCGTCCGGCGCCATGTACTCCGCGCCCTCGCCCGCAGCGTCCTCGGGCGCCGTTCACGCCGCGTCGGCTCCCATGGCCGCGACCACCGGCGGCTCCGGCTCCGTCGCAGGAGACGCGACGCGCCGTCCGCCGGGCGGCCCCGCGATCGCCGTGGCCATCGGCGCAGCCGTCCTGCTCCTCGGGGTCGCCGTGACCGGCCTGGTCGCGCTGAAGCACCGAGGCTCGTCGAGTGACGGTGCTTCCAGGGTGCAAGCCGGCGAGCTCGCGCCGGGGGGCTCGGGGTGGGCGCCTGCGTCCGCGCCCCCGCCCCCGTCCGCGTCCGCGCCTGCGTCCGCGTCCGCGCCCGCGCCTGCGCTCGCCCCCGCCTCTGCCGGGGCGCTCGCTCCTTCCGCCTCCGCGGTCGCTCCGGTGCGGCCTGCGCTTCCTGCCACACCGCCCGCGCGGCGCCCAGGCACCGTCACCACGCCCCCCGCGCAGAAGCCCCCGACGAACAATCCCTTCGGAGACGATCGCAAAGGATGACCCTCGCCCTCCTCTCTCCGCGTCTCGTCCGGCGTTTCCTCGCGGCCGGCGTCGTCGTCGCGTCGCTCGCTACGCCTTGCGCGGCGCGCGCGCAGTCGTCGCCGCAGGATCAGGCCGTCGCCCAGTCGCTCTACGACGAGGCGAAGAAGCTCATGGCCGCCACCAAGTGGAGCGACGCCTGCCCGAAGCTCGAGGAGAGCCAGCGCCTCGACCCGACGCCCGTCACCGAGTTCTACCTCGCCGACTGCTACGAGCGCGCGGGCCGCACCGCGAGCGCGTGGACGACGTTCCTCGACCTCGCCGCGAAGGAGCACGCCACCGGCGGCGCGAAGTCCGCCGAGCGCGAGAAGGTCGCGCGCGATCGGGCCAGGGCGCTCGAGCCGAAGCTCTCGCAGCTCGTCGTGGACGTCCCGGCGGCGGTGCGCGTACCGGGCCTGGTCGTGAAGCGCGACGGCGAGGCCGTGCGCGACGGGCAGTGGGGCGCTCCCGTCGCGGTCGACCCGGGCAAGCACACCATCGAGGCGAGCGCGCCGGGCAAGAAGGCGTGGTCGGCGACCCAGGACGTGCAAGGCGCGGGGACGACGGCGACGGTTCACGTCGAGGTGCTCGCCGACGCGCCCGTCGAGGCTCCGCCCGCGGCCGTCGCCACCGCGCCGGCGACGTCGCTTCGGTCGACGCCTCCCGCCGACGCGAGCTCCGGCTCCTCGCCGCTTCGCACCGTGGGCCTCGTCGTCGGCGGCGTCGGCGTCGCGGGGCTCGCGGTGGGGACGGTCTTCGGCGTCATCGCGCTCTCGAAGAACTCCGCCGCCAACGGCGGCAACTGCGGCGGGAGCCTCGGCGGCCCCAACGACTGCAACCCGACCGGCGTGAGCGATCGCCAGTCCGCCGTCACCGCCGGCAACGTCTCCACCGTCGCCCTCATCGCGGGCGGCGTCCTTCTCGCGGGCGGCGCAACTCTCTTCCTCGTCGCCCCGTCGTCGCACGTCCAGGTCGGGGCCACCGCGGGCGGCGTCCTCCTGCGTGGGGACTTCTGAGCTCCATTCGCGCGGGCGAGAGAACGGCGTTGACGCGCCGGGCTACACGGGGGCCTGTCGCTGGGCGGGGCGGTTTCCGCTAAGGTGCGCCGCGCCATGCAGAGCCTCGGCCCGTCGTCGGCGCTTCCGTCGCCGCGCAGCGCCCTCCGCGACGACGGCTCCATCGACCCTTCGTACGCCTACGCGCTGTCCGACGAGCTCGCCGTCGCGCTCTACGAGCACATGGTCCTCGCGCGCGTGCTCGACGAGCGCATGGTCGCCCTCCAGCGGGAAGGCGTCGTCGCCAGCCACGCGAGCGCCGTGGGGGAGGAGGCCGCCGTCGTCGGCGCCGTCGCCGCGATGCACGACGACGACTGGGTCTTCCCGTCGTCGCGCGAGCTCGGCGCGGCCCTCTGGCGGGGGATGCCCCTCGCGGCCTACGCGCACCACGTCCACGGCACCTCGCGCGACCCGGCGCACGGCAGGAACGCGCCGGACCCTCCCTTCTGGAAGGCGGCGCGCGTCGCGAGCGTCTCGCCCCTCGTCGGCACGCACATCGGGCATGCCGTCGGCGCCGCGTGGGCCGCGCGCATGAAGAAGGCCGACGTCGCGTCGCTCGTCTACTTCGGCGAGGGCGCGACGAGCAGCGGGGACTTCCACACGTCGCTCAACTTCGCGGGCGTGACCAAGGCGCCCGTCGTCGCCGTCTGCCGCAACAACGGCTGGGCCACGAGCACCCCCGCGTCGAAGCAGACCGCGAGCCACGGCTTCGCCGTCAAGGCGGTCGCCTACGGCCTTCGCGGCGTGACCGTCGACGGGGCCGACGTCGTCGCCGTCCTCGGCGTCGTGCGCGACGCGCGCGCCCGCGCGGCCGCGGGCTTCGGCGGGACGCTCGTCGAGGCCGTCATCCCCGGCGCCGACCGGGCCGACCCTCTCGCGCGCATGCGCCGCCACCTCGAGACGCGCGCCTCGTGGGACGCCGAGCGCGAGAAGCGCCTCCACGCCGAGGTCGCGGCCGACGTCGAGCGCGCCCTCGCCGAGGCCCAGGCGGCCGGCCCGCCCGCGCGCGAGACGATCTTCGACGACGTGTACGCCGAGCTCCCGTGGCACCTGAGAGAACAGAGGGACGCGCTCCGATGACGCAGATGAACATGGTGCAGGCCATCAACGACGCCCTCCGCCACGAGATGCGCCGCGACGATCGCGTCGTCGTCCTCGGCGAGGACGTCGGCAAGGTGGGCGGCGTCTTCCGCGTCACGCAGGGCCTCTGGGACGAGTTCGGCGACGACCGCGTCGTCGACACGCCGCTCAGCGAGGGGGGCATCGTCGGCACCGCCATCGGCATGGCGCTCTACGGCCTCCTGCCCGTCCCCGAGATCCAGTTCTCCGACTTCATCTACCCGGCCTACGACCAGATCGTCAGCGAGCTCGCGAAGCTCCGGTGGCGCTCGGGCGGCGAGTACCCCGCGAAGATGGTCGTCCGCACGCCCGTCGGCGGCGGCATCCGCGGGGGCCTCTACCACTCGCAGTCGCCCGAGAGCCTCTTCATCCACGTCGCCGGCCTCAAGGTCGTCTGCCCGAGCAACCCGCACGACGCCAAGGGCCTCCTCCTCTCGTCCATCCGCGACCCCGACCCCGTCCTCTTCTTCGAGCCGAAGCGCATCTACCGCGCCGCCAAGGGCGAGGTGCCCGAGGGCGACTACACCGTGCCCCTCGGCAAGGCCGCCGTCCTCCGCGAGGGCACCGACGTGACCGTCCTCGCGTGGGGCGCGATGCTCTACGAGGCCGTCGCCGCCGCCGACGAGGCGAAGAAGCAGGGCATCGCGTGCGAGATCGTCGATCTGCGCACCCTCTGGCCCGTCGACATCGAGACCATCGTCGCCAGCGTGAAGAAGACCGGCCGCCTCGTCGTCGTCCACGAGGCGCCCAAGACGTGCGGCTTCGGCGCCGAGCTCGTCGCGCTCGTCAACGAGAAGGCGTTCCTCCACCTCGAGGCGCCGCCCGCGCGCGTCTGCGGCTTCGACACGCCGTTCCCCTACACGCTCGAGATGGAGTATCTCCCTCTCGCGCACCGCATTCTGCCGGCGATCGTGTCGACGGCGCGCTACTAGCTGAGGCTCACGAGGAGACCGAGGAGGAGCACCGTCATGGCCCGCTGGGAATTCAAGCTTCCGGACATCGGCGAGGGGGTCACCGAGGGCGAGATCGTCGGCTGGCTGATCAAGCCCGGCGACGCCGTGAAGGAAGACCAGCCGATGATCGAGGTGATGACCGACAAGGCGACGGTGACCATCACCGCGCCGAAGTCGGGCACCGTCGTCGAGACGCGCGGCAAGGTCGGCGAGATCGTGCCGGTGCACGGGGTGCTCGTCGTGTTCGAGCTGGGGGAAGGGGCGGGGACGGGGACGAGCGTGGGCGCGGGGGCGGGCGCGGGCGTCGGGGCGAGCGCGAGCGCGAGCGCGGGCGGGCATGCGAACGGGTCGAACGGGCATGCGCGCAGCGACGACGGGCCCGCGGCGACCGCGGTGGGGGACATCAAGGAGAGCCTGCCGGGGATGGGCGGCGGTGCAGGTGCGAGCGGGGGAGGGGGCGTCGGGGCGAGCGCCGGGGGAGGCGGCGGCGCGGGGCTGAGCGCGTACTTCAACGAGAAGCCGCTGGCGACGCCGGCGACGCGCAAGCTTGCGCGCGACATGAACGTGGATCTCCGGCAGGTGCCGCCGAGCGGCCCGCAGGGCAGGGTGCTCAAGAAGGACGTCGAGGGCTTCCGCCCGGGCGCCGCGCCCGCGACGGGCTCCACGCCCGCGCCAGCGCATCCCCACGCGCCCGGCCTCGCGTCCGCGGCCGCCCCCGCCCCCATGCCCGCGCACGCCCCCGTCTCCATCCCGCACGGCGCGCTCGAGGAGCGCGTTCCGTTCGCGGGGGTGCGCCGCAAGATCGCGCAGAAGATGGCGCAGTCGAAGCACACGGCGGCGCACTTCACGTTCGTCGAGGAGTGCGACGTGACGGCGCTCAAGGCGCTGCGCGCGCGGCTCAAGGCCCCGGCCGAGGCGGCGGGCGTCAGGCTCAGCTTCCTGCCGTTCATCGTCAAGGCGGTGGTCGCGGCGCTGAAGAAGCACCCGATGCTCAACACGACGCTCGACGAGTCGACCAACGAGCTCGTCTTCCGCAAGTACTTCCACATCGGCATCGCGGCGGCGACCGAGGCGGGCCTCATGGTCCCCGTCGTGAAGGACGCCGACCGGAAGAGCGTCCTCGACGTCGCGCGCGACATCGACCGCCTCTCGAACGACGCGCGGTCGGGCAAGGTGAAGCTCGAGGACCTCACGGGGTCGACCTTCACCATCACGTCGCTCGGCGCGCAGGGCGGCCTCTTCGCGACCCCCATCATCAACTTCCCCGAGGTCGCCATCCTCGGCGTCCACCAGATGAAGCAGCGCCCCGTCGTGAAGGACGGCCAGATCGTCATCGGCGAGGTGATGCTCCTGTCGCTCAGCTTCGACCACCGCATCGTCGACGGCCACGTCGGCGCCGCCTTCGCGTACGACGTCATCGGCTACCTCGAGAACCCCGACAGGCTGTGGCTCGAGATGGCGTGACGGGGGACGGGTAGGGCGGGATCGGGGGATCGACATGCACCTACTCGACCCACCGTGCTCGATCTCTCCCAGTTGCTCGATCTCTCCCGGTCGCCTGCATACCGGCGCCACGCGTCTCCTGACGGGAAGCCCACTCAGGGCCGCGTTGGCCGCGCTTCTCGTGGCGATGCACCCACCCAGGGCCACGTTGACCGGGCTCCACGTGACGTCGAGCCCACCCAACGTCACCTCGACCAGCCTTCACGTGACGTTGACCCCACCCAGGGCCACCGTGACCGCGCGTCTCGTGGCGTGAAGCCCACGCCACGCGGCGTTGACCGCGCTTCTCGTCACGAGGACCCCGCCCCGGAGCCCTCTGGCGCCTACATCCACCTCCCTATCTGGGTCCCGCGGACGATTTTCGCAGCCGCGATAGCAAAAGCACGCCCCCGACGATCCCCCCTCTATAGGAGGGACGATTCGGGCGCGGGCAACCGCGTCAGGCCCGTCCCCCTCTGTCGGAAAGGAGGTGAGAAGGGATGAACAGCAATAGCAACAAGGTCAATCGAGTCGAGAGTTACCGCGCGATGATCGCCGGACTGAAGGCCAACGTGGCCGCCACGGCGAGCATCGGCATCCAGGGAGCGGGAGTCACGCAGTCCGTCATCGTCGATACGCTTCAGGCGTACGTCGATGCCGTGGCCGCCGTGGCGCCCGCGCAGTCCGCGTACGAGGAGGCCGTCGCCAAGCAGGACCAGGCGGAGGCAGCCGCGCACCCGATGTATCTGGATGCGAAGGGCTACGCCCTGAAGATGTTCGGCAAGCAGCCGACCGTCCTCGGGACGTTCGACCTCCAGGTGCCCGTTCGCAAGGAGCCGTCCGCAGCCACCAAGGCCGCGGCGGCCGCCAAGCGCAAGGCCACCCGGGCGGTGAAGCAGGCCGCGAGCGCGGCGACGGCGGAGACGCCGGCGCCCGCAGCGGCCGGGAGCGGCGCGACGACGGCCCCCAAGGCCTAGGCGCGCGTGCGCGTCCGCACGAGCACACCGAGCGCGTGATGCGCGCCGCGGGTCTCGTGCGACGGAGCCGGGGGAGGCGCCAGGAGAGCGCGCCTTCCCCGGCTTTTCTTTTTTCAGGGCGTCGTGCAGTCGTCGTCCGGGTTGCCGCCGTCGCAGAGGGCGGTCTTCGACGGCGTCGCGACGATGTCGCCGAGGTTCGCCGGGTCGGCCGTGAAGCCGAAGGCGACCGAGAGCGCGTCGCACGACGCGCCCTGGTTGTCCTTGGACGGGTCGGTCGTGATGTCGGCCGCGGCGCAGATCTGGCCCTTCACCTGCGTGTAGAGCGGCGTGCCCGGGCAGATCGACGCGCCGCCGAGGGTGAGCTGCTGCGCGGCGAAGAGGACGCTCGCGACGGTCCAGCGGCCGGCCACCTGGCCGCCGGTGAGCTTGAAGGTGCCGTCGCCGACCGGCTCGACCTGCGCGGTGATGACTCCGCCGGTGAGCGCGACGGTGATGTTCCCCGTGTTCGTCGTCCCCAGCGAGATGGGGAAGTTGACCTGCATGACGAGCATGCCGCCCGTGACGTACGCGTGCGCGTCGTAGTGGCTCGGCACGAGGGGCGAGCCGCCTCCTCCGCTCAGGACGAACGACTGGTCGACGGTCCACACGTCGGTGCCGTCCCACTTCGCGGCCGGTGGCGCGGCGTCGCCCACCCCCTGGATGCCCTCGGATGCGTAGATGCCCGCGACGACCTGCGTGTCGTTCTGCGTGCCGTTGTAGTCCTCGATCTGCAGGATGAGCGAGTAGACCCCCGCCTCGAGGCGCTCGCTGATCGTGCTCGCGTTGAACTGCGTCGGGTCGAGGAGCGAGAGGCTCGAGATGAGCTCCCCGCCGGAGTTGTCGCGGCCGCCCATCTCGTCGCAGTGCGCGCCGACGACCGGGGGCGAGCAGGAGCTCGGACCGCCGTCGCAGCACGTGTACACGCCATCGAGGTCGTAGCCGAAGAGCGGCGGCGTCCCCCCGTCGTCGCGAATGCCGAGGTCGAGGGTGTGAAGGGCCGCGACGAAGGTGGTGTCGCCTGCGTCCGACGGGTCGTCGGCGGCTGGCACACCAGGGACGAGCGTCTCGGGGCAGGGGTTGGCCGCCTCGGGGGCCGTGTCGCGGCCCGCCTCGACCGGCGGACCGGCCTCGGGACTCGCCTCGGCCTCCTCGGCAGGCACGAGGAGCGACGGGTCGTAGACCGAGCAGCCCACCCACGCGCCGATTCCTGCCATCGCGAGGGCGCACGCGCCGAACGCCAGCGCGCGGACGAGCCCGGGCTGACGGCCCCTGCGGGACGGACGGGACGGACGCTGCCTCGTCACCGCTCGAAGTCTATCCCGACCCGCCCTCACGCACCACGAACACGCAGGTTGACCTCCGCGCGCCGGACCTGCACGATCGGGCCATGCGCCGCGTGCTCGCCGGCCCGGCCGCCACCGCCGCCCTCGTCCTCGCGGCGTGCGCGACGAGCTGGGTCGCGCAGCCGTCCCGCGCGCTCGCGGCCGACGCCGACCAGCTGTCGTTCGCGGCACACGAGCACGACCTCGGCTACCGCGCCTACGTGGCCAAGAGCTTCGACGAGGCGGCCACGCACTTCGAGAACGCCTTCTTCGCCGCGCCCAACCCGGCCGAGCTCCGCAGCGCCATCCGCGCCCGCAAGGAGGCGGGGGAGCTCGCGCGCGCCGCGACGCTCGCCGTCGTCGGGCAGCGCAAGTACGCGGGGGACGCGTCGATCGGCAAGCTCGCCGACGAGGTCCTCGCCGAGGCGAAGCCCAAGGTCTACGAGGTGCGCCTCGCGTCGGGCACGGAGTGCAACGTCGCGGTGGACGACAAGGTGGTCCTGGCCGAGCGACTGCGCGAGCAGCGCTTCTTCGTCGAGCCGGGCAAGCACGAGCTCGACGTGGGCTGGTCCGACGACCGCACGAAGCGCGTGCCGATCGTCGCGACGGCGGGCGGCAGCCAGTCGCTCGCGCTCGAGGCGCCGCCCATCCCGGCCAAGCCCGTGCCTCCGCCGCCGTCCGCCGCCGGGGGGCCGGCCCCCTCGAGCAGGCCGCTCGGTCCCGCCGTCTTCCTCGTCGGCGCCGTGCTCACGGCCGCTGGCGCAGGCGTCACCATCTGGTCGGGCATCGACACCGAGAACCACCCCGGCACTGCGGCCGTGAAGAGCGACTGCGTCGGACAAGGGACGAGCTGCCCGCAGTACCAGCAGGGCCTCGACGCGCAGCGACGGACGAACATTCTGCTGGCAGCGACCGGCGGCGTCGCCGCGGTCACCCTCGTCGTCGGCGTCTTCTTCACGCAGTGGTCGCACGTCGAGCGGCCCATGGCGGAGAGCGCGGCGACGACGCGCGCCGGGATCACAGTCGAGCCGACATTCGGCCTCGGCCAAGCAGGGCTGATCGGGAGCTTTTGACGCGTCTTGGTATCATGATGGGAGAATGACGTGGCACGAGGAGGGGGAACCCTGAGCAAGCTGGTGGCCGTCGAGGGCGAGGCCCGCAGGCTCGACCGCTTCGAGCTGGTCGCCGAGCTGGCGACCGGCGGCATGGCCACTGTGTTTCTCGCGCGCCTCTCGGGCGTCGGCGGGTTCCAGCGCTTCGTCGCCATCAAGCGCCTCCACCCGCATCTCGCGCGCGAGCCGGAGTTCATCGAGATGTTCCTCGAGGAGGCCCGCCTCTCGGCGCGCATCCACCACCCCAACGTCGTGCCCATCCTCGAGATCGGCGAGAGCGACCAAGGCTACTACATCGTCATGGAGTACGTGGAGGGCGATACGCTCGGTCGCCTCCTCGCGCGCTCGGCGCAGACGGGCACGCGCCTGCCGACGAAGGTGGGCCTGCGCGTCATCATCGACATGCTGGCCGGGCTCGACGCCGCGCACGAGCTCAAGGACGACGACGGAAACCCGTTCGGCGTCGTGCACAGGGACATCTCGCCGCAGAACGTGCTCGTCGGCGTCGACGGCAGCTCGCGCCTGTCGGACTTCGGCGTCGCGCGCGCGACGAGCAAGCTGTCGACGACGCGCACCGGGCAGCTCAAGGGCAAGCTCGCGTACATGGCGCCCGAGCAGGCGAAGGGCACCAAGGACATCGACCGCCGGGCCGACCTCTTCGCGTCGGGCATCGTCCTCTGGGAGGTGCTCGCGTGCCGCCGCCTCTTCAAGGGCGACGGCGAGGCCGACACGCTGAACCGCGTCCTTCACGAGCCCATCCCGCCGGTGCGGTCCGCGGCGCCGACGATCCCCGCCGCGCTCGAGGCGGTCGTGGCCAAGGCGCTCGAGCGCGACCGGGCGAAGCGCTACACGACGGCGGCGGAGTTCGCGGAAGCTCTGGAGCGCGCGTCGCGCGTCGTCGGGTCGCTCGGCACGCACAAGGACGTCGCGCTGTACCTCGAGGCGGTGCTCGGCACGGAGATCAGCCAGCAGCGAGAGGTGGTCCGGGCGTGGCTGGCGCGCAGCGAGCCGAGTCGCCACGGGATCGAGGGGCTTCAGCGGCCGGACACGACGACGGTCACGCGGGTCGAGAGCAAGGAGGGGACGCCGTCGGGCGTGTCGCGCGTCTCCGGGGTCTCGCAGGCGGCGGGCCTGGCGAGCCAGCCGAGCATGCCGAGCCAGCCGAGTGTGCGGAGCCAGCCCGGCGTGCCCAGTCAGCCGAGCCAGCCGAGCCAGCCCGGCTCGTCGAGCCAGCCGAACCAGCCGGGCGGGAGCAGCGTGCCTTCGGCGGTGGTGTCGAGCGAGGTGGGGCCGGTCGCGGTGTCCGCAGAGGCGCCTGCGTCGTCACCCGCGGCGCCGCGGAGGGGCGCGCGGGTCTGGCCGTGGGTGGCGCTGCTCTTCCTCGGTCTCGGCGGCGGGGGCGCGTACATGCACTACGTGCGCGGGTTCGACTTGCAAATGACGTCCCAACCCGCGGTGTCCCCGCCTCCCCCGGTCACCGTCGCGGCCGCGCCACCGCCCGCGACGGCGATCGCCGCAGCGCCCACGACTCCGCCCAGCGCCGCCTCGTCACCTGCGTCCGCGACGAGCACGCCGGCCGCGGTCGAGCCCACCGCCACACAGGCGAAAACCGCCGCGGCGCCGCCTCCTCGCTGGGGCACGTGGCGCGCCGCGCGTCCTGCTCCCGCGTCGACGCAGGCGGCCCCCACCGCTGCCCCCGCGCCGACGGCCGCGCCGGCGCCCGCCCCGACCTCGCCGGCCGCAGTGCCCGACGACATCTCGCGCAACCCGTATCGATAGCCCGTGCCGATGCGTCCCCGCCTGCGGATCGCGGCGCTCGCCACGACGAGCGCGCTCTCGGTACTCGTCGCGTGCAGCGCGGCGCGTTCCCCCGCGTCGGCGGCGCTCGACCCGCGCTACGTGGCCGTGCACA
The DNA here is from genome assembly GCA_036490515.1 of Polyangiaceae bacterium. Classification (GTDB taxonomy): domain Bacteria; phylum Myxococcota_A; class Polyangia; order Polyangiales; family Polyangiaceae; genus Palsa-1150. The sequence continues at coordinate 79,235 of DASXDU010000028.1, read as the reverse complement.
ACGCGCTCGCCGCGATGGGGCTCGCCCAGGTGGGGCCGCTGCACGAGGGCTCGCTCGCGCAGGGCCAGGAGGCGCGCGTGACGCTCGACCTTCCGGCCGGGTGCAGCACGATCGTAGCGGTGGCGGGCGAGGGCGCGCGCGACGTCGACGTGTCGCTCCTCGACCCGAAGGGCAAGCCGCTCGCGCACGACACGACGAGCGAGCCGCAGGCGGTGGTGCGTACGTGCGTCGACGCGGCCGACGCGTACGTGCTCGTCGTGCGGATGGCGGCGGGCGCGGGGCCGTGGGTCGCAGCGACGTGGGCGGGTGGCGTGGGGGCAGGCGCGCCCGCCGCGATGGCCTCCTCCGCGGCCACGGCGGCGCTTCCCGCGGGGACGTGCGAGTCGCCGATGCCGCTCGCGGTGGGGACGGTCTCGGGCTCCACGCGCCACGGCGAGAGCGCGAACGCCGGGTCGTGCGATCACAGCGACGCGCGCGAGATCGTCTACCAGCTCGACGTGCCGCGGCGGCAGCGCGTGGTGCTCGACCTCGACGCGAAGTTCGACTCCGTCCTCTACGTGCGGAAAGACGAGTGCGGCGACGAGTCGGCCGAGGTCGAGTGCAACGACGACGCTCCCAACGGCGGCAGGAACCGGTCGCGCATCGAGCGCGTGCTCGACCCGGGCAAGTACTTCGTCTTCGTCGACGGCTACAACAACGAGACCGGCGCGTACAAGCTGACGCTGACGACGTCGGACGTGGTGGCGCTCGACGACGCCTGCCGCCGCGCGCGCACGCTCGTGGCGGGGGCGCCGGTCTCGGACTCGACGGAGGGCTACGCCGACGACGCGACGGCGAGCTGCGGGGGCGGGGCGGCGGGGGCGGACACGCCGTGGCGCTTCGACGTTCCTGCCCGCTCGCGCGTGCGCGTGGTCGAGCACGCGGACGCGATGTCCCCCGTCGTGCACCTGCGCCGGGCGTGCGAGGACCCGGACAGCGAGACCGAGTGCGGCGAGGGAGCGCCCGCGACGAACGACGCGGCGATCGCGGGCGTGCTCGACCCGGGCCGCTACGTGGTCTTCGCCGATGCGCGCGACGCCGACGCGGCGGGCGCGTACACGCTGTCGTTCGAGACGGCGCCCCTCGAAGGGAGCGGGACGGCGGGCGACGGGTGCGGCGACGCGGTGCCTCTCGCGGGCACGGGCGGGAGCGTCCTCGGCGACACGTTCCAGGCGCGCGACGACGTCGCGGCGAGCTGCGGCGGCCAGGGCGCGGCGGACGTCGTCTACCGGGTCGACCTCACACGGCGTTCCCGCTTCCACGCGTACCTCCCGACCGAGGAAGCCCCGCACAGGCTCGCGCTCTGGCGGCGCTGCGGCGACCGCGGCGCGGAGCTCGGGTGCGGGCCGGCAATCGACGACGTGCTCGCGCCGGGAACGTACTTCCTGGCGGTCGACGGCGCGACGCCGGACGCGCTGGGGAGGTTCGCGCTCTTCTGGACGGCGCAGGATCTCGCCCCGCAGGCGGCGGCGTGCTCGAACGCGCCGGCCCTCGTCGCGGGCCGCACGGTGACGGGGACGACGGCGGGCGGGGGCGATCGCTTCGCGACGACGTGCGAGGGGTGGGACGGGTCCGGGACGGCGCCGGACCGGGTGTTCCGCTTCACGCTCGGCGCGCGAGGCAAAGTGCACTTCGAGGTCGACGCCGCCTTCGACGCGTACCTCGCGCTCCGGCGGTCGTGCGGCGACGTGGCCGGCGCGGGCGCGTCGGTCCAGCTCGCGTGCCGCGGGAGCCTCTCGGGCGCGCACAAGGCGACGCTCGAGACGGCGCTCGAGGCGGGTACGTACTGGCTCGTCCTGGACGGGCAAGGTCCGGGCGACGAGGGTGCGTTCACGCTCCGCTACGCGGTCAGTGGCGCAAGGTGACGATGCCGTCGCGCGCGAGCTCGTGGAACGAAGCCATCGCGCCGTCGAGTGTCACGCCGGCGCGCTCCGCGAGGCCGGCGATCGGCGCGACGCCGTCGACCAGCGCGAGCAGCGTTCGCGTGGGCTGCGCCAGGTCGAACCACTCGAGGTCTTCGCGTGCGACGGCCAGCGAGGGGACCGCATCGGAGGTCACTGACCCGAGCGACTGCATCGTGCCGCTGGTGATGCCCGGGAGGTACTGCGACACACCGGGCGGAGGGGGCGCCGTCGGGCGGTTCGAGGGCGGCACCGTCTCGAGGCGGATGTTCGTCTCGCTCTCGCGCGCGTACGCCTCCGGATCGAACGGGGGCCGCACGGTGGGGGCGCGCGGGTCCTCCTCGTCGAGGCGGGGCACCGCAGGCTTGGCTCGCGGATCGCTCATCTCCCAGCCTTGAAGGATACATCAACCGTGCGCTCTGACACCCCAAAGGCGCGTCGCCGTCCTCGTGCTCCCGATGGTCTCCAGGCTCTCCAGCCTCTCCCGGCTCGCCAGGCGCGCGAGGCTCGCGAGGCTCGCGGGGCCATCGAGGCGCGGGTCGTCCGCGAGCTCCTCCGCTGGTACCAGGCCTATGCCCGCAGCCGCAGGGACCTCCCCTGGCGTCACACGTCCGACCCCTACGCGGTCTGGGTCAGCGAGACGATGCTCCAGCAGACCCGGTCGCAGACGGTCCTCCCCTACTACGAGCGCTTTCTCCGCGAGCTTCCCGACGTGCACGCACTCGCCGAGGCCCCCTTGGGCCACGTGCTCGCCCTCTGGAGTGGGCTCGGGTACTACCGCCGCGCACGCATGCTCCACGCGGCGGCGAAGACGGTCGCGACCAAGCATGCCGGGCGCCTCCCCGAGGAGCCCGCCGAGCTCCGCCGCCTCCCCGGCATCGGTCCCTATACGGCGGGAGCCGTCGCGAGCATCGCCTTCGGCAAGCCGGCGGCGCTCGTGGACGGGAACGTCGCGCGCGTCCTCGCCAGGCTCTACGGGGTGGAGCAGGACGTGAAGTCGGCGGCAGGGGCGGCGCGGATGTGGGAGCTCGCCGAGCACCTCGTGGCCCGGCGGGAGGGGGCGAACCCCGGGGACTGGAACCAGGCGCTCATGGAGCTCGGGGCGACGGTCTGCGTGCCCGGCAACCCGCGGTGCGCGGAGTGCCCGCTCGCGAGCCTGTGCGAAGGAAAGCGCCGGGGGATCGCCGCAGAGCTCCCCCGGACGGCGCCGAAGCGGGCCGTCCCCGTGGTCGAGCGGGTCGCCGTGGTCCTCGCATCGCCGACGCACGTCTTTCTCGCGCGGCGGCGGCCGGGCTTGCTCTTCGGTGGCCTCTGGGAGCCGCCCGCCGCGGACGCGACGGAGCGAGGCGCGCTCCTGGCGGCGCTCGGTCTGGGAGGCCGGGCCCTTCGAGACGCCGGGAGCGTGGTGCATGTCCTGTCGCATCGCAGGCTACACGTCCACGTCGAGGTGGGCGACCTGCCGGCGCGCGGCCGTACCCGCGCGCGCTGGGGCACTCCCCGAGCGGACTACGACGCGGCCGAGGCCGTGTCGCTCGCCGAGCTCCGCGACGGCACGCGCGCACACGCGAGCCTGGCGCGCAAGGTCCTCGAAGTGGCCGGCGTGCTGACGTTGGCCAAAGCCCCACACCGGGGTCTACGCTCGTCGTCGGAGTGACCAACCAAGTCGGCCCCGTCGGCCAAGGCGGCTCTGCCAGCCCAGGCCCCGTGACACTCAGCGCCGCGCCTCCGCCGCTCGAGACGGAAGCGCGGCCGACGCACGTTCTCGTCGTCGACGACGAGCCCGCGCTGCGGCGCAGCCTCGCGCGCGTCCTCGAGACCCGTGGGATGAGGGTCTCGGTCGCGGAGGACGGGCTCCAGGCGATCGCGTACATGCAGCGGACGCCACCCGACGTCGCGCTCGTCGACATGATGATGCCGGGGCTCGGAGGCCTCGAGGTCCTCGCGCGCGCGAAGAGCGAGGGGATCGCGTGCGAAGTCATCCTGATGACCGCGTTCGCGGACGTCGACTCCGCCGTCTCGGCGATGAAGGCGGGCGCCTACCACTTCCTCACGAAGCCGTTCCACTCGAACGACGCGGTCGCGCACGCCGTCGAGAAGGCGGCGGAGCACAGGCGCCTCGCCGACCGCGCACGCGAGCTCGAGGCCGTCCTCCTCTCGAAGGAGCGCTTCGGTGAGATCATCGGGGACTCCCCGCGGGTGCTCGAGCTCTTCCGCCTCATCGACGGCGTGGCCCCGGCGCAGTCCACGGTGCTCATCCTCGGCGAGAGCGGTACGGGCAAGGAGCTCGTCGCCCGCGCGATCCACCAGCGGAGCCAGCGCGCGAAGAAGCCCTTCGTCGCGGTCAACTGCGGGGCCATCCCGAAGGAGCTCGTCGAGTCGGAGCTCTTCGGCCACGTGCGGGGGGCCTTCACGGGGGCGCAGACCGCGCGTGCCGGGCTCTTCGAGTCGGCCGACGGCGGGACGATCCTGCTCGACGAGGTAGGCGACCTGCCGCTGGCGGCGCAGGTGAAGCTGCTGCGCGTGCTCCAGGAAGGGGAGATCAAGCGCGTGGGCGCCGACGAAGCGCGCACGGTCGACGTGCGCGTGCTCGCGGCGACGAACGTGGACCTCATGAGCCGCATCCAGGCCGGCGACTTCCGGCGGGACCTCTACTACCGGCTGAACGTCATCGCGATCGAGCTCCCGCCGCTGCGCGAGCGCGGCGACGACGTGCTCCTGCTCGCCAGCCACTTCCTGCAGAAGTTCGCGCGCAGCATGCAGCGACCGGCCAAGCGCCTGTCACCCGACGCTACGCGCGCGCTGCTGGAGCACTCGTGGCCCGGCAACGTACGCGAGCTCGAGCACGCGATCGAGCACGCGATGGTGCTCTCGCAGAAGGACGTTATCACGGGGGCCGACCTGCCGTTCGCGCGGCAGCCTTCCGCGCTGCGCGAGCCCGAGCCGCCGACGGCGAGCGGTGCGTCGGCGCGCGTGCTCCCGGTCGGTGCGGAGGGAGCCGCGAGTCCGGTGGCCCCGACCGGCCCCACGGGCCCGCTCGCGGGGACTCCGATGCTGGCGGACCTCGCCGACGAGCCGTACGCGGAGGCCAAGCGGCGCCTCGTGGCCTTGTTCGACGAGACGTATACGGGCGAGCTGCTGCGCCGGACCGGTGGCAACATGTCCGAGGCAGCGCGTCGCGCAGGGCTCGATCGCTCCAACTTCCGGCGCCTCCTGAAGCGGCATCGCGACGAGTGACGGTCGCGCACGCAGCAGTCGCGCCTCTCGCCTGGGCGCGTTATAAGGCGCATCCAGCGTGATGCTTCGACGTGTGTCCTTCATTTGCGTCGGCGCGCTCGTCGGCGGCCTGGCCGGGGGCGCTGCCGGGGCGCCGTCGGCGTGGGCCGACGACGACGCGGGCGCTGCGGCAGCCGAGCCCGTGATGGCGCGACCCACCATCATGCCGCACCAGTACACGCTCGAGGAGTGCCTCGCCCTCGCCGACAGGAACTTCCCGAACCTCTGGGCGGCGCGCGCGCGCCTCGCGTACACGCATGCCCAGCTCGAAGAAGCTCGCTGGACGCCATGGTTCCAGTGGAACGCCCAGTCCTCGTTCGGCGTCATCCCGCCCCTCGAGGGCACGCTCATCCTCCCGCAGGCGACGCTGTCGAACCGGAACATCAGCAGCATCAACCAGCTCCAGCCGTTCCTCCAGTTCGGCGTGAGCGGCGTCGTGCCGCTCTACACGTTCGGCAAGATCACGACGGCGCTCGACGCCGCCAAGGCCAACGTCCGCGTCAACGAATGGGACATGGAGAAGGCGCGCCAGGCGACGCGCATGGACGTGCGCCGCGCGTTCTGGGGGCTGCTCCTGGCGCGCGACGCGAAGTACGTCGCGAAGGACGCGATCGAGCGCCTCGACCACGCCGTCGACGGCGCCAAGCAGAAGATCGCCAAGGGCGATCCGAACGTGAGCGACGTCGACCGGCTGACGCTCGAGACGTACAAGCAGGAGGTGATCGCCCAGGCGCTCCAGGCGCCGAAGGGCGAGACGTATGCCCTCGCGGGTCTGCGGTTCCTCACGGGCGTCGAGACGAACTTCGACGTCGTCGACCAGCCGCTCAAGCGCCCCGACCGGCCCCTCGTCGCGATCGCGCAGTACCTCGAGGCCGCGCGCATCCTCCGGCCGGACGTGAACATGGCGCGCGCGGGCGTAATCGCGCGCCGGTCGATGGTCGAATACAACCGCGCCAAGCTCTTCCCCGACTTCGGCCTGGGCCTGGGCGCCGACTTCGTGTCCACCCCCAGCGCCACGCCGCAGAACAACCTCTACGCGAACGATCCGTTCAACCACTTCTACTACTACTTCGGCCTCGGCTTCCGCTGGAGCCTCGACCTCCTCCCGCAGGCGGCGCGGACGCAGCAGGCCGAGGCGCAGCTCGAGGAGACGCGCGCGCTCGAGCGTCTCGCCCTCGGCAACGCCCAGCTCGAGGTCGAGAAGGCCTACGCCGACTCCGTCGAGGCCAAGGCCCGCGAGGAGGCCTGGGACAAGGCCGAACACCTCACGAAGCAGTGGATCTCGATCGTGCAGGACCACATCGATCTCGGCACGTGGACCGAGTCTTCGCTGGTGTTCCCGCTCCGCTCGTACCTCAACGCGCGCGTCCAGCACCTCACGGCGCTCATGGACTACAACATCGCGATGAGCAACCTCGCGATGGTCAGCGGCTGGGACTCGGCCGCGCCGTCGGGCGCCTGAGGCAGCCCGCGCCGCGTGGCCGCGTGCGTCGTGTGCGCCGCGTGAGCGGTAGCGCGCGACGCGCGAGCCTCACCAGGGGCACGTCGCGAGCGCGAGGAGCGCGAGAAGGCGCGCCTTGACCACGTTGAAGTCGGCGAGGGCGAGGTTGAGCTCCGCCTGGCGGTGCGCCTCGGACGCGGTCACCAGCTCGAGGCTCGTTCCCTGGCCCGCCATGTACGCGGTCTGGGTCATGACGTCGTTCTGCGCGGCGAGGTCGCGCTGCTCGATCGCCACCTTGTCCGAGACCTGCGCGACGTCGAGCTGACGCTGCGCCTGCTGGACCTGGATGATGGCCTGCCGGCGGAGCGACTCGAGCTGCTGCGCGGCGATGTCCTGCGCGGCGCGCGCGTTGCGCAGGTTGCCGTAGCGCACCCCCCCGTCCCAGATGGGCACGGAGATGACGCCCTGGATGTTCCACGTCGGGTTCGGGTAGCTGGTCGGCGCGGGCGAGCTCGCGCTGACCGTGCTCTGGACGATGACGGTAGGCAGGAACGAGTACCAGACGTTGCGCAGGTTCCTCTTGGCGACGCCGAGGTTCGTCTCGGCCGCGGCGATGTCGGGGCGGTCGTCGACGCTCTTCACGACGTGGCACGACGAGAGCGCGCTGTCGGCGAGACCGTCCACGTTCACGTTCGGGGCCACGCCCGTCTCCTCGGGGAAGCCGATGGCGATGCCGAGCGCTTCGCGCGCCTCGCGGAGCGTCTCGTCGCCGCTCACGAGCGTCGCCCGGGCGTTGGCCGCGTTCTGCTGCGCGCGCACGACGTCGAGGCCGTTGGCGGCGCCGAGGGTCTGCTTGCGCTTGGCGATCTCGAGCTGCTCGAGCGCCACCTTGAGCCCGACGCGGTTGATGTCCGCGCTGCGCTCGGCCGTGACGACGGCGACGATCTGGTTGGCGAGGCTCAGAGCCAGCGTGCGCTTCTTGTCGTCTACCGACATGCGCGTCGCGTCCTCGTTCAGCTCGTCGATGCTGATCTGGTCGAAGGCCTGCACGTTGAGGACGGTCTGCTCGATCTGCGCGCTCGCCGAGCCCGTGTTCTGCAGCGGCAGCGTCGTGGTGTTCGTGATGCCGCTGCCGGTGAAGCCCAGGCCGGAGCTCGTGCGGTTGACGAGGAACTGGTGCGTCGCGGACGCGGACGCGGGGGCGGTCCCGGCGCCGATGCTCGGGAGGTACTGCGCGAGGGCGATGCGCGTCTGGGCCTCGGCCTGGAGGACCTGGTCCATCGCGATCTTGAGGTCGGTCGACCGCTGCCGGAGGTAACCGAGCGCTTCCTGCCACGATCCGATGACGCGCTTCGGTGCGGGCACGGGGGCGAGCATCGGGTCGCTCACGGGCGGTGGCGGCGGCAGGGCGAGCCCGCCTGCCGCGGACACCGTGGGGGCGGGCAAGGTGGGCGCGAGCACGGGGGCGGGCGCGCCGGGCGCGCGGGGCTGCGCGGCGGCAGGCGCAGGCACCAGGCTGGCAAGGAGGAAGAAAAGCGCAGGCTTTCGCATGGATTGGGTCTCCGTTGCTCGAGCGGCGGCCACACCGAGGGCCACGTCCGGGACAGGGACGTAGCCCAGTTCGCCGGGCCAATGCAAAAGCCCGCTCGGGCGACGCGCATTCCTTCGACGGAGACGCACGGAAGATTTCGAGCGCCCGGCAGGAATCGACCGGAAAGGCTACCCGCCTGGGCGGGCGCCGCGGACCCGCGCCGCCGCCAGCTCAGCGCTTCAGGGTCGCGTACCGGGCGTCGCCCGGGAGGAGGTCGAGGTGGCCGCGCAGCTCGCCGAACCGCGCGCGAAGGGCAGCGACGCTCACGCGGAAGCAGGCGGCCACCTCCGCCTGGGTGAGCGGGACGTGATCGACGTAGACGATGGCGTAGGCGACGGCAGCCGCGACCGCCTGGACGGCTGCCCCCCCGCGCGCGCCGGCAGGGCGCGCGAAGTACGAGAGGGCGTCGCGCGCGAGCGACTTGGCGCGCGCGCGCTGCTTGGCGTCGAGCGGCAGGCTCGCCAACCCCTGGGACAGGACGCCGTCGAGCTCCGCGAGGAGCGTCGACCGGATCTGCCTGCGCGACGGCGCCTCTTCGCGCTTCGTCCGCGTGCGGGGCGCGGGTGTGTCATCCTGCACCTCGTCGCGCTCCCGGGCCGCCAGCGCGTGCACGGGCGCTGGGCGGGGGAGGGGATGGTCCATGTCCGCCGGGGCCCCCTGCTCGAGCCACTTGAGCATCGCCGCGTGCTCGCGCGACGCCGCACGTTTCATGGCCCGCGAGAGGACCTTGCGCGCCTCGGCCAGGCGCCCGACACGCGCGAGCGCGTGCGCGTAGCTGGCGGAGACCTCGCCGCTGTAGGACGCGCTCTGGTAGGCGCGCCGCAGCCACCCGACGGCGTCCTGCGCGCGGCCGAGCGCGACGTCGAGGAGGTGCCCGAGGTTGTGCGCGTACCACGGGTTCTTCGGGGCGCTCGTGAGAGCGTGGTGGTACGCGGTGACCGCGAAGCGGTAGTTGCCGAGGAGCGTCTGGCAGAGCGCCAAGGTCGCCCACCCGCGGTCGTCCTCGGGACGGTGCGCGAGGACGCGCCGCGCGTAGAGGGCCGCACGCCACGGGTCACGCTCGACGAGCAACTCGGCGAGGTGCAGGTTCGCGAAGAGGCTCTCGTCGGAGCCGTCCTCGGCCAGCCGCGCGAGCCGGTGCAGCATCGGCAGGACGTCCCGGGGATCGACGGCGCGCGCGAGCGTCCACTCGATCTGGCGACGCAGGTCCTGCGTCTGTTGCCTGCGCCCGTCCATTCGCTTCCCCAGGGTGTAGCTTCCTCGCCAAGCAGGTGCAACGCGCAAAACAGGGCGGATCGTGCGCGCGAGCCTTCCGAACTTTCGCCTTGCGCTTCGTCTTTTCTGCGTTAAGGCCGCGCCTCCTGGCCACGCTCGCAACGCTCGCGGACGTGCGTGCCCGCACCCGGAACGCTCAGCGGAACGCGACGATCTTCTGCTGGACGAGCTCGTGCAGGATGCGCAGGGCGTCGAGCTTGGGCATGCCGCACACGTCGAGGATCATGTCGACGCTCGACGAGCCGTCGATGAGCGAGAGGATGAACCCCGCGCGGTGGTCCATCGACAGCCAGCGCATCTGCGTGCGGGGCACCACGACCATGGGTACGCGCTGCAAGGGGCCGAGGCGCGCGGCGTACATGTTCTCGAGGACGCTGCGACAGTTCTCGCCGCACTCCGCCGCCTCGAGGTTCCCCGGCTCCTCGGCGAGGATCAGCTCCGTCATCTCGAGGGCGCCCGTGTAGTCGCCCAGCGAGAAGCGCTCACGCATTTCGGCGAGGGGGTCGTCGATGGTGCGCTCGGTGATCTCGGGCGCCGGGGAGGCACCGATCGCGCCGAGCACGGCGGCCTCGATGCTGGTGGGCGACAGGCTCCGCGCGGGGCCGACCGCGCCGACCGACGGCGAGCTCGGCGCGCGGGCGTCGGCCATCGTGAGAGCGCTCCTCGGGGCGCCCGGTGGCTCGCTGTGCATCGAGGAGGCAACGCGAGCCTGCTCGAGCTCGACCTCGTTCGTGAGCGTGATCTGCTGCGAGCGTGGCTCCAGCCCCTCGGACCCGACCTCGCGCTCCGGCGTGGTCGGCATCTTGGGTGCCGCCGGGAACCGTGACCCCGCGCCGATGGCCGACGCCTCGCGCGCATACGCCTCCACGTCGAACGGCGGGTTGACCGTGGGCCGCTCGTTCTGGTCGTCGTCAGGCGGAGGTTGTCGCTTCTTCCCGTCGCTCATCTCAATGCGTCTTTGCCACCACGCCCTTGAACATCCGGTGCGTCCGCGACAGGCCTTCGATCTCCGCCTTGACGGCCGCGACATCGCGCTTGCCGATGGCCGAGCGCGCCTTGGTAACGATGGCGCGCGCCTTCTCGATCGCGTCACGGCCGAAGTCGCTGGCCGCCACGATCTGCTCGACCTGGGGGAAGAGGCGCTCGATCTCGCCGACGATGCGCTCGGCCTCCTGCTTGGCGGCCTCGAACTCCTCGGTCGACCGGCGCTCGACCATGTAGTCCTTGGCTCCCTCCATCATGTCCTTGATCTCGTCGCGCGTGAGGCCGCTGGACGCCGTGACCTCGATCGACTGCTCCTTGCCGGTCTCGAGGTCCTTCGCGTGGACGCTCACGATGCCGTCCGCGTTGATCTCGAAGGTCACCTCGATCTCGACGGTGCCCTTCGGCGCGCGCCGCAGCCCGGTCAGGATGAACTCTCCGAGGAGCTCGTTCTCCTCGGCGCGCTCGCTCTCGCCCTGCATGACCACGATCTTCACCGCCGTCTGGTTCTCGCGGCTCGTCGTGAAGATCTTCGTCCGGTGGGTGGGGACAGTCGTGTTCTGCGGGATCAGCTCTTCGAAGTAGCCGCCCTGCGTCATGATGCCCAGGGCGTGCGGCGTGACGTCGAGCAGGACCATCTCCTGCTTGTCGTCGATGAGGGCCGACCCCTGGATCCCGGCGCCGAGCGCGACGCTCTCGTCGGGATGGACGCCCTTGCACGGCTCACGCTCGAAGAAGTCCGCCACGGCCTGCTGGATGCGCGGCATGCGCGTCATCCCCCCGACGAGGATGACCTCCTCGATGTCTTCCTTCTCGAGGTGCGCGTCGACGAGTGTCTGCTTGCAGATGTCGACCGTCCGCTCGATGAGATCCGCCGAGAGCTCCTCGAGCGTCTTGCGATCGATGGTCCGCTGGAGGTGGAGGGCCTCGTTTCGGCCGCTCGAGATGATGAACGGGAGGTTCACCTCCGTCTCGCGCACGCTCGACAGCTCGCACTTGGCCTTCTCGGCCGCGTCCTTCAGGCGCTGGAGCGCCATCCGGTCCTGCCGCAGGTCGATCCCGTGCTCCTCCTTGAAGCCGTGGACCAGCCAGTCGATGATCCGCGCGTCCACGTCCTCGCCGCCGAGGAACGTGTCGCCCGCCGTCGCGATGACCTTGAAGACGCCGCTCGACCCGATCTCGAGGATCGAAATGTCGAACGTGCCGCCGCCGAAGTCGTACACGGCGATGGTCTTCTCGACGTTCTTGCCGAAGCCGTACGACAGGGCCGCTGCCGTGGGCTCGTTGATGATGCGGATGACGTCGAGCCCCGCGATCTCGCCGGCGTCCTTCGTGGCCTGCCGCTGGTTGTCGTTGAAGTACGCGGGCACGGTGATGACCGCCTTGCTCGCGGGCTCGCCGAGGTAGTCCTCGGCGATGACCTTCATCTCCTGGAGCACCATCGCGCTGATCTCGGAGACGCTGTACTCCTTCTCGCGGAGCACGATGCGCACGTCCGTGTGCGGCCCCTGCACGATGCGATAGCTGGACGTCGCGACCGCGTTCTTCACCTGGGGCGAGTTCCACTTGCGGCCGATGAGGCGCTTGGCCGCGTAGACCGTGTTCTCGGCGTTGGTGATCGCCTGCCGCTTGGCGATGTGCCCGACGAGGCGCTTGCCCGCCTCCGTGACCGCGACCATCGACGGAGTCGTCTTGTATCCGCCTCGGTTGGGGATCACCGTCGGCACGCCGTTTTCGACGATGGCCACGCACGAGTTGGTCGTGCCGAGGTCGATGCCGATCACCTTCTCCATTCCGCCGCGCTCCCTTCGGTCTTGGCCGCATCCACGCCCAGAGGTGCCCTACTTGGCCACACGCTTGAGCATCGACCGAATCGTATCATCATGGGGTGCCAGCTGGGCGGCCGTCTCGAGCTCCCGCCGTGCGTTGAGCGCCATGCCCGCGGCCAGGTAGACGTTCGCGAGGGTGACGCGGAAGGGCGCGCTCTCCGCCTCGAGTGCGCACGCCCGCTGGGCGAGGCGAGATGCCTCGCGGAGGTCCCCGCCGGCCTTGACGATGGCCTCGGCCGCGCGCACGTGAGCGGATGCGTCCGCGGGACGAACCTTGGTGACGCGGCTCCACGAGCGGGCGGCCTCGGGCCACTGGCCGTTCCGCTCCTCGTAGGTGCCTTGGCGTTCGTAGGTCTCCGCGAGGATGCCGTCGGCGCGGGTCTGGACCTCGGCTGCACGGCGGGACAGGTCGGTGTCGTCCGGCGTCAGGGTGAGCGCGACGCGGAAGTTGTTCGCGGCGGTCACGACGTCGCCGGCGGCGCTGGCCGTGTCGGCCAGGGCGACGTACTTCTTTGCCTGGGCCGCCTGGGCCTGCGACTTGCGCTCCTCGTACCGCCGGCGGAGCGCCTCCATGGCGTCGGCGGTCGTGGGAGGGGCGGGCGGCGCAGGCGTGATGGGGCGGGCGGCCGGGGTCGTGCCGGAGCTCGGGCTTCGACCGCCGAGGAGCTTCCGAGCGAGGGCCTCGCGACGAATGGCGGGATCGATCGGTCGGCTGCCCGAGACCGAGCCCGAGCCCGAGACGGCGGGCCCGTCGGGTGGGGCGGACGAGATTGCGCCAGGCGCGACCGACGTGGCAGGCGCGACCGACGCGACCGACGCCGCGGGCGCTCCGGACATGGCCGGCGCGGGGGACGAAGTCCCGGTGGGGGCGACGCCGGGGGAGCCGGCTGGCGCTGTACCCCGGCTCGCCTCTCGCTCGACGGTCTCCCTTGCGCGCTCCACCTCGGAGAGCGCGTCCGCCATGAGGTCCTCGATGCTGCGCGATCTGCGCTGCTCGTCGAGGTAGACGTCGTACTCCTCGCGCTTCTCCGGGCTGGTGAGCGTGTCGTGCGCGAGCGTGATGCGGCCGAAGATGGCCTCCATCCGCGGCTTGTAGGAGCCGAGTTTCTTCCGGAAGTACTTGTCCGGGTGGTAGCGCGCGGCAAGATCGAAGTACGCGCGCTTGACGGCCTTGCGGTCGACGCCGTGATCGACGCCGAGGAGCGCGTAGTGGTCGAGCACGTCGAGCTTGCGGGTCAGCGTGAGAACGGAGACGCGCATCTCCTCGTCGAGGTCGACCTCCTCGGCGAGCGCCGCTTCGTCTTCGGGGGTACGCAGGAGGGCGTCGGCCAAACGGGATCCTCCGTCCCCATCATACCCCGGATGCGGCCGCCCGCGCGCTGGCCGGGCCCCAGCGGTCGTGCATCCACGGCCACGCGTGCGGCATCGCCAGGATGCGGCGTGAAAGCTCCTCGTTGATGCGTGCGGTGAGCGTGCGCGCGCCCGCGTCGTCGCGCGCGAGGTCGGCCGTGGGGACGCGGGTCGCGGTCACCTCGAGACCACCTGGACCCGGCGCGACCGTACCGACGACGACCGGAGCGCGGGCTCGGAGCGCGATGCGGGCGGGGCCGAGGGGGGTGGGCGCGTCGTGCCCGAGGAAGGGCGCCTCGCACGAGAGGACCCGTGAGCGCAGGTCCATCGGCACGCCGAGGACGCAGCCCTCGCGGAGCACGCGCAGGATGCCTGCGGCCGCTCCTGGCCGGGCCCTCCAGAGGATGGGGACACCGTGGGCACCACGAAGGCGCTCGATCAGGCGGGAGAACCGTGGGTCGTAGGCCTCCCGCCCCAGGGCGACGAGCGGGATGCCCGAGGCGACGAGCGACGCGGCGACGCGCTCCCAGGGCCCGAGGTGAGCGGACGCGAAGAGGACGCCGCGCTTCTCTGCATGCGCCTCGTCGAGCACGGCGCGCGCCTCGGCCGAGAGGGCGAGCGGCGGCAGGGACGTCCCCCCGCGGAGCATCGCGACCGATTCGGCGAGGAGCTCGCCCATGTGGACGAAGCAGCGTCGCACGAGCTCCGCACGCTCAGCTTCCGGGAGCTCGGGAAAGACGCGGCGGACGTTCGCGTCGGCCGTCTGCCGAGCGCCCCCTGCGACGCGCAGGGCGAGCCTTCCGAGCGAGCGCCCGGCGACGCGCAGGGCCGCGAGCGGGACGGGGCGCGCCATGGCCAGCGCGACCGACGCGAGGAGCCAGAGCGAGTCGTTCTTCGCGCGCTGGAGGGCCGTCCACCGCCCGCCCTCGCGCACGTCGCGCAGCTCGCGGCCGTCGCTCACTTGCACGCGCCGCACGCCGCGCGGACCCGGCCCCGCGCCTCGGAGAGCCGCTGGCGCGCGTCCTCGCAGCGCCGCCTGTCGTCGGGCACATCCGCGAGCGAGCAGAGGTGCGTCGTCGCGCGATCCATCGACGCGAGCGCACGGCAGGCCGAGTCGCAGTCCGCGGCTGCGGCCGCGAGGTCGTGCTCAGCGCGATCGAGGTCGGCGCGTGCGGCCAGGCGCCGCGCCTCGTGCTCCGCCGGCTGGTCGGCCGAGGCGGCGGTGGACGGAGACGGCGGGGGAGGGGGGGGAGGCGCCGCCTCGGGCGCGTGCGCGGGCGTCACGGGAGCGGCCGCCGGAGAGGCCTGCCCTCCGTTGAGCTGGTTCTCCTCCTCGACCGTCGACGGCTGGGAAGAGGGAGACGTAGCGGGCGGCGGCGCCGCGCCACCGCACCGGCAGAGGAGCGCCGCGAAGACGAGCGACGCGCAGGGCGCGAGGCGGATGCGCGTCATTCGCGACCCCCGTCGGAGAGAGCGTGCTCGATGACCTTCTCCTGCACCTGCACCGCCTCCTCGAGCAGGGTGACGGCCTGGGTCCTCGCCTTCGCCGCCTCGTCCGCGCGGCCGGCGTCGGCGAGGGAAGCCGCGCGCGCCTCGGCGACGAGGCCCTGCACCTCGAGGAGGTGGCCCCGGAAGTACGTGGTGCCTGCCACGCGCTGGAGCCCGGCCTGGACGTCCCGATCGGCCCTCTCGAGGTCGCCCGCCTCGAGCTCGAGCTCGGCCAGGCGCGCGCGCGCGTCCGCCAGCACCTCGTCTGCCTCGACCGCGTGCGGCGCGGGCATCTCGACGAGGCGGCGCAGCGCGGCGACCGCCCCGGCCCGGTCGTCGCCCTGGACCTTCACGTCCGCCTCGTGGTGCAGCGAACGCGCGGCCGAGAGAAACGCGAGGAGCGATTCGTCGACGGGCGCGGCCGAGGACTCCGTCCCCGGGCACCCCGAAAGGGAGCTCTGGTCGCGGCACGCGGCCGCGCCGAGGAGCGCGAGCACTGCCGCGCACGCGAGGGCCAGCCGCCGGTCTCTCATCGAACGCCCCACTTGGCGAACTCGTTGTCGCGCAGGTCCGTCGCGCGCGCCATCGCAATCCGATCGATGCGTGCGGTCTCGCCACCCGTGGCGGGGAAGCGATCGGGGAAGAGCGGCTGCGTCGAGCGGCTCACGGCGATCGCCGCGATGGCGTGCACCGTGTCCGGGGGCTGCCGGTCGCTCCGCACGAGGAGGAGCACAGCGGCAGCGAGGGCGAGCGCGGCGCTGGCCCCGAACGACACCCGGACGACCACACCACGCCGGCGCGAGCGCGCGTCGAGCGCCTTCGCCACGAGGGCATGGTGCGTCTCGGCGGCGAGATCGCGCGGAGACCACGCCGAGGAGAGCGCTCGCGCGAGCGCTGCGTCCTCGTTCGGCCGCGCCGGGTCCTCGAGGGCGGCGCGCAGGCTCTCTGCGGCGGCGCGCTCCTCTTCGGACGGCGGCGCGTCGGGATCGTCGATGCGGTCGCGCGGGTCAGACATCGGGGGCCTCGCTGGAGGGGGGATCATCCTTCACTGCACGGTCGCGCTTCGCCACCGCGCGTCCTTCGGGTGCGTCACCGGGGGCGCCGAGCGCCTTCCGCAGCGCCTGCATGGCGCGGTGGAGAACGACGTCGAACGTCGCGGTGGTCACGTCGAGCTCGCGCGCGACCTCCTCGCGCGAGCGCTCCTCGAGCACGCGCAGGCGGATGGCTCGCGCGTAGCGCGGATGGATGCGCGAGAGGGCCTCCTCGACCTTGGCACGCGCGGCGGCGCGCTCGCGGTGCTCGCCGAGCTTCTGGTCGACGGGCGTCACGGTCTGCGCCGCGTCCACCTCGCGCGTCACGTCCTCGGCGTCCCACACGACGAGGCGCTTGCGCGCGCGAAGCTGGTCCAGTGCGACCCGCAGCGCGACGGTGCGAAGCCACGGCCAGAAGCCGACGTTCTGCCAGGTGAAGCGATCGATGCGCTCGACGACGCGTGCGTACACCTCGGACAGCGCGTCGCGGGCGGCGGCCTCCGACCCCAGCCGCGGGAGCAGCACGCTGCGGTAGAGGGCCGGCCCGTGCGACGAGAGCAGCACGCCGACGGCCTCCCGGTCTCCCGCGTGGGCGCGTTCGACGAGGCGACGCTCGCGCTCGAGCGCATCGTCGCTGTCGGCCGGCCCCGCCACGCGGCCGAGCATAGTCGGTAGGGTGGCAGCCAGGCTCACGAAGGAACCAACGGCCCCGGCGGCCGGCCCTTACATCCTCCGGCGGGCCTACTGGCAGACGTGGAAGCCGGGCAAGAGCTGGCTCGTGTTGCACGTCGTGCCGACCGGGCAGTCCGCCGCGGCAGGATCGCAGAACTGAATGAGCGAGTTGCCCTGCGAGTCCGTCCCGGTGCACGTGTCGGCGCAGGACACCTGTACATAGAAGCCGTTGTTGTCGTTGACGCCGCAGCAGAAGCCGTTCGGGCAGTCCGCCGTCGTCGCGCAGCTGATCGGCGTGCCGGGTTGCCCGGTGCCGTTGCCGCACTGCTTGGACGCAGAGTCGCACTTGTACGTCGGCGTGGCGCTGCCGTTCGTCGTGGCGCAGCATTCGTCGGCCGGGGCGGTGCACGTCGTGGGCGGGCACGTGAAGGTGGTGCCCTCCGGTCCGGTCTCGACGGGGCTCGACTCGGGCACCGGGGTCCCGGTGTCGACGATGGGCGTGGACGAGTCGACGACGGGGTTCCCCGAGTCCACGTGCGGCGGAGCGCCGGAGTCCTGTCCCGGGCCCACCGAGCCGGAGTCGACGCCGGCGTCGTGCGCCGTCGGGGTGGTGCCGCCGCCGCCGAGGAGGTGATCGGGGTCGCTCGCGCCGCCGCACGCCGGGGGCAGTACGACGAGGCCGACGAAGCCGAGGGCGATCAAGGGAAAGGCACGACCGCGCATGGGAGTCTCCTCGGGTCGCGGAGTAGAGCCCAGGCGGGGGGCGATGCAAGGCGAATCGGGGTCGCGAGTGCGTCTCGTACCGCGCCGTTTCAGGCGAGCTGGAAGATGCGGACGGGCATCTCTCTCCCGCGGATCTGCAGCGGGTCGCGCGAGACCGGCGCCTCGTCCGTTCCGCTGCCCGCAGAAGGCACGCACCCCGCCCCGCGCCACACCTCCTCGGTGACGAGCAGGCGCGAGCCGAGGTCCTTGTTGAGCGCCTCGACGCGCGACGCGACGTTCACGACGTCGCCGATGACGGTGTACTCCTTGCGGCGCAGCGACCCGATGTTGCCGACGACCGCCGGGCCGCAGTGGACGCCGACGCCGAGGCGGGTCGCCGGGATGCGCCCCTCGGCCACGAGCGCGTCGACGCGGGCGAGAGCGTCGAGCCCGGCGGCCACCGCGTCGGCGCACGGGTTGCCCTCGGCGATGGGCGCGCCGAACACGGCCATGAAGCCGTCGCCCAGGAACTTGTTCACGATGCCGCGGTGCTCGACGACGGCCTCCACGGCGGCGTCGAAGATCACGTTGAGGTACGCGACGACCTCCTCGGGGCCGTGCTTCTCCGCGAACGTCGTGAAGCCGCGGATGTCGAGGAACATCACGCAGACCTCACGGAGCTCGCTGCGGGCCTCCGCCTCGCCGGCCACGAGGCGCTCGACCACCTGCGGCGACACGTGCTGCCCGAAGACGCCCAGGATGCGCGCTCGCTCCTCGAGCGACTCGAGCGCGCGCGTGAAGCTCCTGCGCAGCCTGCGCGCCACGAAGCCCGCCGCGATCCCGGCGACGAGAAGGACGCACGCCTTCGCGAGGTGCTGCGGGAGCGACGTGAGGGCCGGCTCCTGCACGGTCGTGTCGAGCGACCCCCAGAAGACGGCGACGCCCGCGTACTCGACGGCGGCGACGAGCCCCGTGAACGCGCAGAGCGTGAAGTCGAGGCGGAGCGTCGCGAGCAGGATGAAGACGAAGTAGAGCGACGCGCTCGGCATGAGGAGCGCCTGCACGGGGCCGAGGATGGTCGCGTAGTAGATGATGACGAGCGTGGGCAGGCTCGTCTCGATGAACGCGTAGCCGTAGCGCCTCGCCGCCGATGGGCGCGTGCCGCTCCGGAGCATCTTCTCGGTCGCGTAGAGGACGTGGAACTCGAAGCCCGCGACGGCGCAGAGGAAGAGGCCCACGGGGGCCCGGTCGAACTTGCCGCGCAGCAGCGTCGTCAACGCGTCCGGGTACGCGCTGCTGACGGCGAGGAAGGCCAGCATGGCGACGGTCGGCAAGACCGCCAGCAACGTCGCGCGGAAGCGCTCGGCGCCGAGGATCTCGGTCGCGAGCCGCCGTTCGAACGCCTCACGGGGGTTCTCGGCGGCACCGAGCGAGGCCATCGTCCCCACTATATCGCCAAGAGGGCGTCACGGCGGACTGGCGTCCACGCGGGAGGCCGATAACGTGTCGAACCGACATGCGACCCCCCCGGATCGTCGCCACCGCCGCCGTCGGCGCGGCCCTCGTCGGCCCTCTCGCCTTCGCGCGTCCCGCGCGGGCAGATGACGTGAACATCCCATTCACGAAGACGACCCTCCCGAACGGGATGGTCGTCATCTTCAGCGAGGACCACGCCGTCCCGCAGGTCGACGTGAACACCGCCTACGCGGTCGGCTCGCGGATGGAGCGCGAGCGCCGCACCGGCTTCGCGCACCTCTTCGAGCACCTCATGTTCATGGGGACCCACCGCGTGCCGACGCGGGCGTTCGACGCGTGGATGGAGCAGGCCGGCGGCCGGAACAACGCCGAGACGGGCCAGGACATGACCGACTACTACGACCTCGCGCCGCCGACGGCGCTCCCGCTCCTCCTCTGGCTCGAGGGGGACCGCATGCGTGATCTCGGTCACGAGATCGACGCTTCGAAGCTCGCGCTCCAGCGCGACGTTGTCCTCAACGAGCGCCGCCAGAGCATCGAGAACCAGCCCTACGGCATCGAGGAGCTCGTCCTGCCCGAGCTCGTCTGGCCGGAGGGGCACCCCTACCACCACCCCGTCATCGGCTCGCCGGCCGACCTGCAGGCCGCGAGCGTCGCGGACGTGAAGCAGTTCTTCGACACCTGGTACGACCCCGCCAACGCGTCGATGGTCATCGCGGGCGACTTCGATCCGCGCGCCGCGCGCGACCTCGTCGACAAGTGGTTCGGCACCATCCCGACACGCGGCAAGCCCGTCGACCCGCCCGCGCCCGCGTCCCCGCCGCCGAGGCCCGGCCCGACGAGCACCACCAGCCCCACGAGCCTGACGAGCGTCGTGCGCAAGACGGTGCCCGACGACGTCGAGCTCGCGAAGGTCACCCTCGCGTGGCAATCGCCCCGCCACTTCGCGCCGGGCGACGCGGAGCTCGACCTCGTCGCGAGCGTCCTCTCGACGGGCAAGGCCAGCCGTCTCTACGAGTCGCTCGTCTACGACCAGAAGATCGCGCAGTCGGTGGAGGCGGAGCAGCAGTCGCAGGTCCTCGGCTCCGTCTTCGTCGTGACCGCCCTCGTGCGTCCCGGAATCGACCCGGCGCGCGTCGAGAAGGCGCTCCTCGAGCAAGTCGCGCAGGTGCGCAGCCACGCGGTGACCGACGAGGAGCTCGAGCGCGCGCGCAACGCGTACGAGACCGCGTTCGTCGAGCGCCTCCAGGGCATCCCCGCGCGGGCCGCGCTCCTCAACGAGTACCAGGTCGAGGTCGGCGATCCCGGCTACGTGCAGCGGGACCTCGATCGCTACCGGAAGGCCTCCCCGGCCGACGTCCTCGACGCCGCCAGGCGCGTCCTCGTCCCGGACGCGTTGGTCGTCCTCACGATCGTCCCGCGCAAGGGGGGCAAGTGATGCGCCCGTCGTGGTCCACGCCCGCCGTGCCGGCTCGCCTCGCCACGTTCGCCGTGAGCGCGCTCCTCGCCGCCGCGTGCGGCGGAGCCCGGGCCCCTGCGCCGACCCTGCCGGTTCCCGCGGCGCCTGCGCCCCTGGCGAGCGTCGCCCCCGCGCCCGATCCGCTCGGCCCTCGGCCCGAGCCCCCGATGCCGGCGACGTTCCTGCCTCCCGCCCCCGTCGTCTACACCGCGACCGGCGGCATCACGGTCTGGCTGCTCGAGCGGCACCAGGCTCCCGTCGTCTCCTGCCAGATGGTCGTACCCACGGGCGCCGCGAGCGACCCGCCCGGAAAGGCCGGCCTCGCGTACGTGACCGCGAACATGATGGACGAGGGCGCGGGCAAGCGCGGCGCGATCGACGTCTCTCGCGCGCTCGACGACCTCGGCGCGCACCTCGACACGGACGCGAACGCCGACACGACGTGGGCGTCGCTCACGGTGCTCACGCGTCACCTGCGCGGGGCGTTCTCGATCTTCGGCGACGTCGTGGCCCGCCCGCGCTTCGAGGCCAAGGAGCTCGCGCGCGTGAAGGACCTCTGGTCGAGCGAGCTGCTCGAGCGGAGCAAGGACCCCGACGCCACGGCGCGCGTCGTCTTCCGCGCGGCCCTCTTCGGCGCCGGCCATCCGTACGCGCATCCCTGGGACGGGACGCTCCGGTCGGCGCGCGCGGTGACCCTCGACGACGTGAAGCGCTTCTACGGCGCCGAGTGGCGCCCGGACCGGGCGACGCTCGTCTGCGTCGGCGACGTGACGAAGGACGCGCTGGCGCTGCTGCTCGAGGACGCGTTCGCGTCGTGGAAGGCCCCCGCGATGCCCGCGCCCCCGCCGCTCGTCCCGCCGGCGCCCCACGGCCCGTGGCCGCGCCTCGTCGTCGTCGACCGCCCCGACGCGCCGCAGTCGGTCATCGCCGCCGTGCGGCCGGGTGTCGAGGCCTCGAGCGCGGACCTCGCGGCCCTCTGGCGCGTGAACGACGTCATCGGCGGCTCCTTCACGTCGCGCCTCAACCAGGACCTCCGTGAGCAGCGCGGCGTCACCTACGGGGCTGCGTCGCGGTACTCGGTCTCTCGCGGCCCCGGGCAGGTGGTCGCATGGGCGAGCGTCGTCACCGAGAAGACGGGCGAAGCGCTCGGCGCGATGCTCGGCGACCTCCACCAGTTCGCGTCGGGCGGCCTTTCCGACGACGAGATCGCGCGCTCGCGCTCGCAGGGGCGCGCGGCGCTCGTCGGCTCGTACGAGACCGTGCAGGGCATCGCGTCGAAGCTCGGCGGCGACGCGGGCCTCGGCCTCGGCCCCGACTTCGAGGCCCGCGCCAGCCGCGCGCGCGACGAGGCCCAGCGGCCGCAGCTCGACGCGCTCGCGAAGCGCTTCTATGCGCCCGAGGACGCGATCCTCGTCGTGGTCGGGCCCCGCGCGCGCATCCAGCCGATGCTCGACAAGCTGGGCCTCCCGCCTGCCGAGGTGCGCGACGCCGACGGCGAGGTCGTGCGGCACTGAAGGGGAGCGCCGGCGCCGGGATTCGCGAGGAGAGCCGCGAAGCCGCGAAGCCGCAAAGGGGGGTTGGGGGAGGGCCGATCCATCGCGCGACGCACCGCGCGAACACTCGCGAGGGCTCGCGTGGCTCGCGGGCGCCGCGGGCGAGCGCCAGGGGTGGGAGGCGCGATTTCCCCGGGAGATCTGCGCGTCGTGCTCCTGGTGCGGCCATTGCTCTGGAGGGCCGCCGATGCGCTCCTTCGTTGCTCCGACCCTCGTCGCCGTCCTTCCCCTCGCCCTCGGCCTCTTGGCTGGATGCGGGGCTGGCGACGCAGGCCCCTCGACCGGCGAGCCCACGTCGTCCACGTCCGAGGCCGTCACCGCGGGCAGCATCGCGAGCCTCGCGCTCGCCAACGTCGGGGGCTCGGCGTGCGGGACCAACAGCCTGGGCAGCCACAGCTTCGACTCGAGCTGCACGGGCAACGGCGGGCAGCCCGAGTACTGGTGCGCCGACTTCGCGCGCTGGGTCTGGGCCGAGGAGGGCGCCGGCAACACCTCCGAGCTCACGGCAGCCGCGGGCAGCTTCTACGTCTACGGGCAGAACCACGGCACGCTCGAGAACTCGCCCGCCGTCGGCGACGCCGTGGTCTTCGACTACCAGGGCGGCGGCGTGGCCGATCACGTCGCGCTCGTCACGCAGGTCAACTCCGACGGGACGATCGAGACCGTGAGCGGCGACTGGAACGGCCAGAGCGGCACCGAGGCGCAGTTCTCGAGCACGTCGCACGTCGTGCTCAACTCGCCGGCCTACCTCGGCACAGTCGGCTCGAGCCCCGGCGTCATGGGGATGACCATCAGCGGCTTCATCGCCCCCGTGGGCATCGCCGTCGCCGACTGGGGCGCGGGCTTCGTCAGCCAGTCCTTCCCGCTCGCGACGACGACGCTCACCATGTTCGCCGGGCAGACGCTCTCGGAGACGCTCGTCCTGAAGAACGTCGGCGCCAAGGCCTGGGACACGAGCACGCGCATCGGCACGACGCAGCCGCGCGACCGCGCGAGCGCCTTCGCAGCGCCGTCGTGGGTCGCCGACAACCGCCTCGCCGAGGCGAGCGGCTCGGTCGCGCCGGGGGGCAGCTTCACCTTCGAATTCGACTTCCACGCGCCCGCGAAGACCGGCGACTACCTCGAGTACTTCGGCGTCGCCGAGGAGGGCGTCGCCTGGTTCAGCGACTCGGGCCAGGGTGGTCCGCCCGACGACGACCTCGAGGCGAACATCACCGTGGTCACGGGCGTGCGCGGCAACCTCGACGCCGCCGCGTGCACCGGCATCACCGGCTGGACGCAGGACCAGGCCACGCCCGACGCCGCCAGCTCGGTCGAGCTCACCTTCGATGCGCCCATGGGAAAGGCCGGCGTGGTCTCGACGACCGTCTCCGCCGACGTCGACCGCTCGGATCTCTGCAAGGCCATCGGCTCGTGCAGCCACGGCTTCTCCGCTCCGCCGCCGGCCGAGGTCCGCGACGGCAAGGCGCACCACGTCTACGCGTACGGCGTCCCCGCCGTCGCGGGCGGCGATCCCGTCGAGCTCGCGGGCGGCCCCCTCACGTTCACGTGCGACGCCGCCGCGCCGTCCGAGGGTGGCGCGGTCGGCGGAGGCAAGCGGCTCGGCGATGGACCGAGCGCCGCCTCCGGCGCGGCGGGGGGCGCGAGCTCGGGCGGCTCGTGGACGACGGGCGGGCAGGGGAGCGGCGGAGCAAGCGGCGGCGGGTGCAGCGCGTCGGCGCGCGGCGCAGGGGACCAGGGATTCGCGGGCTGGGCGCTCGTCCTGGGCGTCGCGGCGCTCGGCTCGAGGCGGCGGCGCGCGCGCTGATCCGGAAGGAGCGAGGTCCAGCCTCAGAACGAGCCAGTCCAGAGGGGCATCATCGCCGCGCGCGGCAAGGCGCGGCTCTCGGGGCCGGGCTCGCGCCAGACCGGCACCCGTCTCCACGCGTCGCCCTGCGCGAGCGCCGCCTGCGCCGCGCCGACCTCGAGGCTGACGCCGGAGCGCGCGTTGCTCACGATGAGCACGATGCCGCCCACCAGGCCGGCCAGGCCGACGAGGAAGGCCACGCCGCCGCTGCTCGACGCCGACTGATCGCCGGTGGCGTCGCCCAGGAGGCCGATGAGCCCCCCGATGAGCATCGTGGCCCCGCCCACGGGGACCAGCACGATGCCTGCTACGAACCAGCCCGTCGAGGCGGGGTTCACCGTCACGTTCACTCGGCCCGCCGAACCGTCGAGGTGGAACGCCTTCGACGGGCGCATGCCGCCGCCGGCGATGCGGTAGGCCGCGCCGACGGGGAGCGCGCGATCGCAGCGCCCCGAGCACACCGTCGTCCACGTGCCCTCGTCGTGGGGACGCATCTCCACCTCCGCGTCGTCGGCGCCCTCGACGTGGAGGACGACCGTGCCCGCGGGACCCCCGGCCGGCGGCGGCGGCGGCGGCGGAGGTGGCTGCCCGCCCGACGCCTTGCCGTACTCGAGGCGCGCCATGGCCCCCCACGGGATGGTCGCGATCTCGCCCGTGGCAAGCTGGATGCGGACCTGGGAGTCGGGGATGGCGTCGACCACGGTCCCGCGCAGGACGCCGCCGTTCTTGAGGAAGACGACGTCTGCGCCGACGTCGCCGGCGGGCCGGGCCGGGCCGGATGCGGTGGGAACTGGCGGCGGCGGGGCCGGCGCGGGGACGGGCGCGGTGGGGTAGGGGACCGGCGCGGGCCGTCCCTGGGCCCAGGCGGCGGACGGGATCGACACGGCAGCGACGTTCAGGCCCGCCAGGAGCAGGGCCGTCCGGGGGAGGGCGCGCATGGAAGGCCTACGATGCACCCGCGGAGGCCGCCGAGTGAAGCCTGTGGCTTGACGCGGGGCGCCAGAAGGGCGCCATATTGCCCGGACAGAATGCCAGCCGACGTACAGCTCGCCCCCGGGGCCGAGGACAACGGTCTCGCGATGATGCTCGCCGACCTCGTGCGGCAGAATCTCGACGCCAAGCCCCACAAGAAGAGCGATTTCGACGCTCTGCGTGGCAGCGTCTCCATCGTCGCCGACGACGCCGACGTCGCGCTCACGATGCGCTTCGATCGCGGGAAGCTCACCATCCACGACGGCATCGTCGGCATTCCCGACGTCACCATCCGCGGCCCGTCGGAGGCCGTCCTGGCGCTCTCGAACATGCCCCTGGCGACCCGCCTCGGCCTGCCCATCCCCGATCCGCGCGACCGCGAGGCCGTCAAGACCGTCCGCCTCGTCATGGACGCCATGCGCGGCGGCAAGCTCCACGTCTACGGCATGGCCTTCCACCTCCCCCTCGTCATGAAGCTCACGCGCGTCATGAGCATCAACGGCTGACGCCGGAGACCGAGAGGGGGAAACAGGAAGGTCAGAAGATCACAAGGGGGAGGGGGTCGGGGGCGGGGCGTCGGGGCTTCGTGGAGCGGTCCGGGGCCGCCGAGACGTGGTCTCAGCCCGCCGAGACCCGGTCTCAGCCCACCCAGACGCGGCCTCAGCCTACCCCGCCCCGGCCTCAGCCCATCCAGACCGCCCCCCGGCCCGCCAAGAACGCCCCCCGAGCCCCCACCGACCCCACCCCCCTTCTGATCTTCTGACCTTCCTGTTTCTCCCTCTCCCGCTCGACCGTGCGCCGCCGCCCCTGAACAGGCGTGCGTTCCGGTCTTGACGGGTCGGCGTTCCCCTCGTACCTTCCGCGCCCCTCCAGGAAAGCACATGGCCGTCCACATCCGTCTCACGCGCGCAGGCGCCAAGAAGCGCCCCTTCTACCGAATCATCGTGACCGATCACCGCAGCCCGCAGGGCGGCCGGTTCCTCGAGAACATCGGCACGTACGATCCCACGCGCGAGCCGGCGCAGTTCAAGGTCGACGGCGACCGCCTCGCCTACTGGCGCAGCAAGGGCGCGCAGCCCTCGCAGACGCTCGACAAGCTCCTCAAGCGCCAGGCCCAGGCCGCGGCGGCTGCGGCGGCAGCGCCCGCCGTCTCCACGTGAGCGTCGAGGGCGAGGGCGCCGACGCGCCCCTCAAGGAGCTGATCCACTCGATCGCGGTGGAGCTCGTCGATCATCCCGACGAGGTCGAGGTCACCGAGATCCCGGGCGACAACAACTGCGTCCTCGAGCTCCGCGTCGCGAAGGACGACATCGGCAAGGTCATCGGCAAGGAAGGCCGCACGGCCCAGTCGATGCGCACCATCCTCACGGCCGTCTCGACGAAGCTCGGCAAGCGCGCCCATCTCGACATCGTCGACTGACGGGTCGCGCGCCCGTGCCCGCGGCCGAACGGTGGGTGCCCCTGGCGGAGGTGATGCGTCCCCACGGCGTACGCGGCGAGCTGCGCCTGCGGCTCTTCAACAGCGACAGCGACCTGCTCCTCGAGCTCGACGAGGTGCTCGTGCGCTTCGCCGACGGCGAGGAGCAGGAGGTGAGCGTCGATGGCGCGCGCCGCGCGAACGACGCCATCCTGATGAAGCTCCACTCCGTCGACGACCGCGACCGCGCCGACGAACTGCGCGGGGCGCGCGTCTGCGGGCGGCGTGCGGACTTCCCGGCGCTCGAGCCGGGCGAGTTCTACGCGTGCGACGTCGAGGGGGCGCGCGTCGTCGTCGAGGGCGGCGAGGAGCTCGGGCGGGTGACCGAGCTGCGCTCGTACCCGACGACGGACGTCCTCGTCGTGCCCGCGAAGGACGGGGGTCGCGCCTGGGAGGTTCCGCTCGTCGAGGCCGTCGTGAAGGGGGTCGACCTCGAGGCGGGCACCGTGACCCTGGCGACGCTCGAGGGCGTCGAGAGGAGCTGACCGCCCCGTGCGCGTCGACGTCGTCACGCTCTTCCCGGAGATGTTCGCCGGGTTCCTCGCGGCGAGCTTCGTCGGTCGCGCGCTCGAGGGCGGGCAGCTCGCGGTGCGGCTGCGCAGCCCGCGCGACTTCGGCCTCGGCAAGCACCGGAGCGTCGACGACACGCCGTACGGCGGCGGGAGCGGCATGGTCATGCGCGTCGACGTGCTCGTCGCCACGATGGAGGCCCTCGACGCCGACGCCCCGGGGGGCGTTCGCGCCCGCCGCGTGCTCCTCACGCCCCAGGGCCGCGTCCTCGACCAGCAGCGGGCCCAGGGGTTCGCGGGGATGGACGCCGTGATGCTCGTCTGTGGCCGCTACGAAGGCTTCGACGAGCGCGTGCGCGCCCACGTCGACGAGGAGCTCTCCCTCGGCGACTTCGTCATGACCGGCGGCGAGGTCGCGGCGATGGCCGTCGTCGACGCGTGCGCGCGCCTGCTCCCCGGCGTCCTCGGCAACGAGGCGTCCACCATCGACGAGTCGCACAGCCCCGACACGGGGGGCCTCCTCGAGTACCCGCACTACACGCGCCCCGCCGAGTTCCGCGGTGCACGCGTCCCCGAGGTCCTCTCGGGCGGCAACCACGCCGAGATCGCGCGATGGCGCCGCGCCCAGGCCGAGGCGCGCACGCAGGAGCGCCGCCCGGACCTGTGGGAGCGCTTCGTGAAGGAGACCAAGGCGTGAGGCGCGTCGCCATCGCCCTCGTGCACCACCCCGTCCTCGACGGGCAGGGCGCGATCGTCACGACCGCCGTCACCAACCTCGACGTCCACGACCTCGCCCGGAGCGCGCGCACCTACGGCTGCAGCGACTACTTCGTCGTCCACCCCATCGCCGCCCAGCGCGAGCTCGTCACGCGCATCCACGAGCACTGGACCGAGGGCTCGAGCGGCAAGCGCATCCCCGACCGGCGCGAGGCGCTCACGGTCCTGCGCATCGTCGACTCGCTCGTCGCCGCGCTCGAGGCCCTCGGGGGCAGGGCGAACGTCGAGGTCTGGGTCACCGCTGCGCGCCGCCTGGGCGAGGCCGTCCGCTTCGCCGACGCCCGCGAGCGTCTGGCCGGCGAGGGCAAG
Organism: Polyangiaceae bacterium; assembly: GCA_036490515.1. Classification (GTDB taxonomy): domain Bacteria; phylum Myxococcota_A; class Polyangia; order Polyangiales; family Polyangiaceae; genus Palsa-1150. The sequence continues at coordinate 51,284 of DASXDU010000028.1, read as the reverse complement.
CCCGTGCTCGTCGTCTTCGGGACCGGCTGGGGCCTGGCGCCGTCCGTCCTCGAGGCCGCCGACGCGCTCCTCGAGCCCATCCGCTCCGCGCGCGGCGAGTACAACCACCTCAGCGTGCGGGCCGCCTGCGCGATCGCGCTCGACCGCCTCCTCGGCGCCCGAGAGTAGGACGACCTTCCCCTCGACGGCGCCGCCCTCCGCGCGCGGCGCGCTGTTTCCTACTCTTCGGAGTCGCGCTCTTCGAGCGAAGGGCCGATGACGAGCACGCCCTTCTTCCGGTCGATGGCGACGTGCAGCTTGAACTCCGACGCCTTGCCGTCGCCGTCGAGGTCTCCGCGCGCGAAGATGTCCTCGCTGCCGCCGTCCTTCGCCGCGCGCACCTCGTACTGATAGTACTGCGGCGACTCCATCGAGAACTTGAGCGGCGCCCACGGCTTCCAGTCCTCGAGCGTCGACTGGTACTTCACGCCGCGCGGCACGGCCTTGGGCACGGGCGGGAACGACACGAGGCGCTTTCGCGCCTTGGGGTGCGCCGGATCCTCGCTCTCGTACCAGGCCGCCGTGTCCTTCGCGATCTGCCCGACGACGACGCGCGCCTCGGCGCTCTTGGCGTCCGACATGTACCGGCGGACCGCGACGATGGCGATCGAGGCCGCCGCCCCGAGGTCGCGCGCCTGGTCGACGGGAGGCTCCTGCAGATCGAACGCCGCCGTCAGGTGCCCGCCCGAGCGTTTCACGTCGATCGACTCGACGAGCTTCTGGAGGAGCGCCGCCTGCTCCGCGGGGAGCGGCGCCTTCGCCGACTCGCTCTTGCGGGCCTGCCACTCGCGCTCCACGTTCTCCGCCAGCACCTCCGGGAGGTCGCCCTCCATCGCGACGCGGAACCGGGTGCTCGACGCGAGGAGCGAGCCCTTGCCCTCGATGCCGGCGCCAGCGTGGAGGTGCCACGCCGCGTACTCGTCGGGACCCAGCGACACCGACGAGGGCCACGACGCCGGGGTCGAACGCGGCTTGAGCGCGCGGACCACGTACTCCTCGGGGCCGAGCAGGAGCATGCCGGGGACGTGCGCGACGATCGAGCCGTTCAGCACGTACGCCTCGCGCGCGCCCTCGAGCGTCTTGGGCGTGGCCTTGGCGGCGGTGAGGCAGGGGCCGGGCTGGAACGCGCCCTCGTCGAACCGGACGACGAGGAGGCCTGCGTCGTCGTCGGCGCCGAGCACGAGGTCCTTCACGCTGCTGGTGGCCCCGCGGATGCACTGCGCCTGGTCGCCCGAGAGCCCGGCGCCCGCGAGGGCCAGAGCTGCGGGGACGACCGCGCTCCCGAGGTCGGTGTGCAGCAAGCCGCCGACGTCCGCGTAGAGGACGAGCTGCGTGCGGTCGTCGAAGGTCCAGTAGCGGAGCATGTCGTCGGACGGCGAGCGCCGGGACGAGGGGAGCGAGGTCGCGGACGACGCCGGAGGCACCGCAGATGCCGGGGGCGCAGCGGGCGGCTCCGGCGCTGGGGCGGGGCTGCCACCGCACGCGAGGACCGCGCAGGCGAGTACGGCCGCGAGCGACGACGGAGGGCGGAGGGTTTTCACGGGCGGCAGCCTAGAGCACCGCGGCGCGGTCACCGGCCAGAATCGTGCGGCGTGACGGGCTCCCACGCGCGGCGCGGGCCTGCCTCCCGTCGCGTGGCAACCGAGCGCGCCCGTTTCGGCCGCGCGTCAGCCGCGCGCGAGCAGCGCCTGCATCTCGGGCGTGTAGCCGCGCGCGCCGCGCTCGTAGAGCGGCGGGCTCACCTGGAGCCCCCCGGGACGACCGGCCTGCGCCTCGACGAGAGCGATGCGTGCGGGCGCCTCGGGCGTCGCGTGGACGAAGCGGAGGCGCTTGGCGTGAAGGCCTTCGGCCGCGAGCGTCGCGAGCAGACTGCCGAGCTCCTGCGCGGGGTACACGAAGCAGACGCGCGCCTTGCGCCCGGCCACCTGCCGCGCCGCCTCGACGAACGTCCCCACCTCGCCGCAGCGAGCGCGCGCCTGCGACGGCGCCACACGCCCGCGCCCCGGCGTCACGTACGGAGGGTTGCACACCACGAGCGATGCCTCGCCGCGGTGCGCGCGCGCGACGTCCCGCACGTCCCCGCGCACCACCTCGCCCCGATCCGTCCACCCGTTCGCGTCGAGGTTTCGCCGGGCCATGGCCGCAGGCTGATCGTCGATCTCGACGAAGACCACGCGCCGCGCGGCCCCGAGGCGCAGGAGCGCGAGGCCCACGGCACCGACGCCCGCGCCCAGGTCGAACGCGGTGGGCGCCGCCTTGGGCCCCGTGGCGAACCCGGCGAGGAGGAGCGCGTCGACGTTCGTGCGGTAGCCCGCCCCGCGCGGGGGCTGGAAGAGGACGACGCTGCCGCCGAAGAGCGCGTCTTGCGTCGCCTCGGCGGGCGAGAGCTCGTCGCCGAGGGCTCCCCCCGTCATCAGGGTTGCCATGGGCGGCGTCCTCGCAGCGAGATGGCGGTCACGGCTCCGTCGTACACCTGAACCACGTACGTCCCCATCATGAGAAACTGCCCCGGGTTCGACGGATCCTGCCCGACCGCGCTCACGCGGATGGGCGCTCCCGGTTGCATGTTCAGCGCGCCGAAGAGGCCGAGATGGCTCGTGTCCTTCGCCTCGAGCGAGGGCAGGGGGCTCGACTCGTCCTCGGTGAAGTAGAGGAGCGCCCCCTGGTGTGCGGCGCTCGTCTCGACGGTCGCCCCGAACTGGCGGATGTCGCTGCAGTCGTGCACCTCGCCCGCGAGCAGGCCCATGCCCGGCTGTACCGTGAGGCCCACGGTCGCCGCCACGGTCTGCAGGTCCGGCCCGGCGACCGCCGTCGCGTCGTAGCTGACCTGGCCGTTCTGGACGTCCGAGTTCTTGAAGTAGATGTTGTAGTCGTAGAGCGTCGCCCACTGCCCCGAGCCCCCGTCGCTCGTCTTGATGACGAGCGGCGTCTCGGTCGGGACCACGGCGCTGATGGTGTACTGGCGGTACGAGCAGCCGCCGGGGCACTTGCTGTTCCAGGTCGTGTCGGTCGGGTCGATGGGATCGCTCGGCGACGTCGTGTAGCTCCCGAGTGCGGCCGTCGCGATCGAGCCGTCGGGCGTCGTGGGATGGTTCTCGGTGAAGACCTCGACCTTGACGTTCTGCGAGTCTTGCCCGCTCGAGAAGAGCCACACGTACCCGGTCAACGTGACCATCTGCGGCGTCCCCAGCGTGGCCGGGTTCGACAGGCACGAGAGGTCCGGCGTCGCGTTCGGGTCGTTCGTCGAGTAGCGGTGCAGGCCGATGCCGTCGGCCAAGGCGTCACTCGGCTCGGCAACCCAGACGCAGCACGCGTCGAGCGGCTCGAAGTTCGAGCACGAGTTGCCGCCCGAGCAGCTCTGGCATTGCTGCGGCCCCGACGGGGGCGCCGTGTCCTCGACCGCGGGCGGGCTCGCGCACGCTCCGCTCGCCCCGCCGTCGCCCGTGGCCGACGACGAGTGATCCCCGCATGCCGAGAACACTGCGATGCACCCGGCCAGTGCCGGGACGACCCACCCTCTTGTCATGCTATTCGACCTTGGCGAAAGCGCCTCGTTCCGCTGCGCGGCGCAGGGGCTGACCATAGTCGAGAAGTCCCGAGCCACGATGGGCCAGCGCGTCTCATTTTCCGATCAGGTCCGGCGCGCGGCACACGAGCTCGCGTTCGACGTCGTGGGCATCGCGCGGTGTGGACCGGGCATACGCCTCGACGACGACGTGGCACGGTGGCGGGCCTTCGTCGACGCGGGAATGGCCGGCGAGATGGGCTGGCTCGGGGACCACGGAGGGGTGCGCGCGCGCCTGGACGGCGAGGGCATGCTCGCGGGGGCGCGGAGCGTCGTATGCCTCGCGCGGCGTTACCACGCTGTGACCGAGCCCTCCTCCTTGTCGCCCGCGCCCGCGTCCGCGCTCGCGTCCCCGCCCGCGCCCGCGCCGCCCAGCCCCGCACCCGACACCCTCCACGCCATCGCGCGCTACGCCCGCGGCCGCGACTACCACAAGTTCCTGCGCAAGCGCCTCTTGCGGGTGGCGACGTTCCTCCGGTCGCTGGGCACCGAAGAGGAGCCCGTGCACGCACGCGTCTTCTGCGACGACGATCCGGTCTTCGAGCGTGCCTGGGCCGCGCGCGCGGGTCTCGGGTTCGTGGGCAAGAACGGCATGCTCATCGTGCCCGGCGTCGGCTCGATGGTGCTCCTCGGCGAGGTCGTGACGACGCTGGAGCTCGAACCGGGCACACCCATGACGGAGCGTTGCGGCACGTGCACGCGGTGCCTCGACGCGTGCCCCACGCAGGCCTTCGTGCGTCCCTTCGTCCTCGACCCACGCCGGTGCATCTCCTACCTCACGATCGAGCACAAGAGCGCCATCGACCCGGCCCTGCGCGAACCCATGGGAGGCCATCTCTTCGGCTGCGACGACTGCCAGACCGTGTGCCCCTTCAACGCGGGCACGCAGGCGAGAGCCCCGCTGACCGACACCGACGGCGACCCCTTCGCCCCGCTCGAACGCTGGACGCGTCTGGGCCTCGAGGATCTCCTCGCGGTCGACGAAGCCGAGTGGAACGTCCTCCGCGAGGGCACGCCCCTCGCGCGCGCGGGCCGCGTCGGTCTCGCGCGCAATGCAGCCATCGTCCTCGGCAACCGCGGCGACGTGAAGGCAGCCCCCGCCCTACGGCGCACCGCACGCGATCACGACGACGCCATCGTGCGCGAAGCAGCCGCCTGGGCCCTCGAGCGGCTCGGCGGCTGACGCGCTCCTCTCGCTACTCCGCGTGCGCGGTGCCGTTCGTGGCGACCAGGCGCTCGCGCTTGTCGTCGAAGGCCTTGACCCCGCCGAGGGAGTTGCGGCCCATGAAGACCTTGCGATCGAAGTGGTTCGAGTTCTTGTGCGCGACGATCTGGTAGCAGGCGGCGTTGCCCTGCGCGCCGATGCGCCACGACCATGCGAGGAACAGGTGCCACAGGCGGTACCAGCGCTCGCCGTATGCGTCGAGGACCGCCTGGCGGTTCTTGACCCAGTTCTGGTGCCACTTGCGGATGGTCACCGAGTAGTGGATCGACACGTTCTCGGCCGACTGGATGTCGAAGCCCGCCTTCTCCATCGACTTGCACATCTCGCTCAGCGGGAGCGACGCGTCCGCGCCCGGGAAGATGTACTTGTTCATGAAGAGGCCCCAGATCATGTCCTCGGCCCGCATGCCGACGGGGGGGACGCCCTCGCCGCCGCCGCGGCGCAGGCCCGCGAACTGGAGGAGGAACAGGCCGTCGTCCTTCAGGTGGTCGAAGACCAGCTTGAAGTACTTCGGCAGGTTCTTGATGCCGACGTGCTCGACCATCTCGAGGCTCGAGATGCGGTCGTACTGCTTGGCCGGGATCGCGCGGTAGTCGAGGCACTCGATGCGCGCCTTGTCCGCCAGGCCCGCCTTCGCGATGCGCGCGTTGCCGAACGCCGTCTGCTTCTCGGCGATGGTCACGCCCGTCGTCTGCGCGCCGAAGTTCTTCGCCGCGTGCATGGCGAGCGTGCCCCAGCCGCACCCGATGTCGAGCATCTCGTGGCCCGGCTGCACCATCAGCTTGCGGCAGACGAGGTCGAGCTTGTTGTCTTGCCCCTGCTCGAGCGACTCGTTCTCGTCGCGGAAGAAGCCCGCCGTGTAGACCATGCGGTCGCCGAGGAACGCCTCGAAGAAGTCGTCCCCGCGGTCGTAGTGCTCACGCACGATGCGCTGGTCCTGCGCCATCGAGTGGATGGCGACCTCCGGGATCATGCGCGTCACGAAGAACTTCACGTGGTCTGCCGTCAGCGTGTACGTCACCAGCGCGTTGCGCGCCTCGATGAAGGCGTCCATGTCGGGGATGTCGACCTCGCCATCGAGGTACGCTTCGAAGAGCGTCGACATCGGCATCTTCGCGCCGGCGTAGCGAGACTGGAGCTTCTTGTCGTGGAAGACGACGAAATCGGTCAGCTGGGTCACGGGGTGTTTCCTTCGTTCGTGGGTCTTCCGAGCCGGAAAACGCGGCCTGGAAAGGACCACAAGGTGGCGGGGCGATGCAACCGTGGCGAGCGGGTCGGAAGCAAAAGAGACGGTGTGCTACACGAGCTGCGTCGCGAGTTACGCAACGGGTGCCGTGAGTTACGCAATGAGTAGAGCTGCGTCTGCGGTGGTGGTCATGGTTTTGTCATCCGCCGCTGCCTTCGTGGGAACCCTCACGACGGCGGCGGAGGACGCTCGCGCGCAGGAGTCGCAGGTCGACACGCTGCGCGCAGCCGCGAGAGCCAGCACGACGGATGCCAACGCCGCCCTCGCGCTCGGGCGCGCGCTCCGCCGGGCGGGCCACCCGGTCGACGCCCTCGCCGAGCTCCGTCGCGGCGTTGGCGTATCCGGCGGCCGCATGGACGTCCTCGTGAAGCTCCACTGGGAGATCGCGCGCGTGCAGATGGACCGGGGCGACTTCGTGCAGACGCTGACCGAGTGCCAGGTGCTCGGCAAGCTGCCCGGTGCATCCGCCGAGGGCCACGCCTGTGCCGCCGACGCACACCTCCTGTGGCAGCGCTCGACCGAGGCGCTCACCGAAACCGCCGCGGCCCTCGCGAAGGACCCGCGCTGCTTCGAGGCGAAGCTCGCCGAGGGACGGGCGCACGAGTTCGCGCTCGACGCCACCAAGAGCGAGGCGGCCTACCGCGCGGCCATCGCGCTCCGGCCCGACGCGGTCGAGCCCCACGTGGGCCTCGGCCGCATGCTCTGGCGCAACGGCCGGCGGGACGACGGCGTGGCCGAGCTCCGCAAGGCGCTCTCGCTCGACGCCAACGCCCCCGACGCGCTCTTCGAGCTGGGCATCGCCCTCGCGCCCTCCACCGAGAGCGTGGGCTTCCTCGAGCACGCGACCCGCGAGCGGCCCTCCTATACGGCCGCGTGGCTCGCTCTCGGCCAGCAGCAACTCGACGCGGGCCGTGTCGCCGAGGCGAAGAAGGCCGCCGAGGCCGCGGAGCGAGGGGACGCGGCGAGCGTCGGAGCCAAGGTGCTCGTCGGGCGCGTCGCGCTGGCGCAGAACCGCCCCGACGACGCGATCAAGGCGGGCGAGGCCGCGCTCAAGATCGTCGCCAACTCCGCGCCCGCGAAGCTCCTCGTGGCCGACGGCAACGCGAAGAAGGGCGAGATCGACCTCGCGCTCGAGGCCTACCAGGCAGCGTGGGGCCTCGATCATGGCGACCCCACGCCGCTCGTCCACGCGGCCGAGGCCTGCCACGCGGCGGGGCGCGACACGAGCGCCAAAGCGTTCGGCCTCAAGGCCGTGCAGGAGTTCCCCCGGTGGGCGCCCGCGTGGGCGGCCCTCGGCGACGCGCTGGTCGCGCAGGGCGAGAAGCCCGCAGCACGGGACGCGTACCAGAAGGCCCTCGCGGGCGAGGGCCCCGTCGACCGCGCCGCCGTGCAGCGCAAGCTGGGCGCGCTGCCATGAGCGAGCTCGCCGCGCGCGTGCTGGCCGGGGACACCCGGTCCATCGCACGCGCCATCCGCGCGGTGGACGATCGCGCGCCGGGGCACGTCGAGCTCCTCAAGGCGCTCTGGCCCCGCACCGGCAAGGCGTGGGTCGTCGGGATCACGGGCAACCCCGGCGCGGGCAAGTCGACGCTCGTCGACCGCCTCATCGCGGCCTTCCGTGAGCAAGGGCAGCGCGTGGGCGTGGTCGCGGTCGATCCGACGAGCCCGTACACCGGCGGCGCCATCCTCGGGGACCGCATCCGCATGCAGCGCCACGCGACCGACGACGGCGTCTTCATCCGGTCGCTCGCGACGCGCGGGCACATGGGGGGCCTCTCGCGGAGCGCGCGCGACGTCGTGCGCGTCCTCGACGCGTCGGGCTTCGACGTCGTCCTCGTCGAGACCGTGGGCGTCGGGCAGGACGAGCTCGAGGTCACGCGAACGGCCCACACGACGCTCGTCGTCATGGCCCCGGGCCTGGGCGACGAGGTGCAGGCCATCAAAGCGGGCATCCTCGAGTGCGCCGACGTCTTCGCCGTCAACAAGGCCGACCGCGAGGGCGCCGACGGCACGGTGCGCGACCTCGAGCTCATGATCGCGCTCGGCAACGACAGCTTCCGCGCCCTCTCGAAGGCGCGCGGCCACGCGACGCACACCGCGGCCGACGGCCACGTGCGTCCGTCGGCGGCCGAGGGCGACGAGCGCTGGACGCCTCCCATCGTGAAGTGCGTCGCCACGCGCGGCGAGGGCGTGGGCGAGCTCGTGGTGGCCCTCGCGAAGCACCGCGCGTGGGTCGAGGGCACGGAGGCCGGCAGGGCGCGGCGCCTGGCGCGCATGACCGAAGAGGTCCGCGAGTCGCTTCGCGAGTCGCTCATCGAGGCGGCCGTCCACGACCTCGGGCACCGGATCGAGGAGGCCGCGCGCGACGTCGAGGCCCGCACCGTCGACCCGTACGCGGCGACCGAGCGTCTGGTCGCCGCGTTCCGGGAGGGCCGCTGACCGTGGCGACGCACCTCCTCGTCGGCAACCCCACGGCGCAGAGCGGCAAGAACGCGGAGCGCATCGAGCGCGCGGTGAAGGGCCTCGCGGGGGCAGGCATCGGGTGCGACGTCCTGTCCACGCTGCCCGGCGGCGCCACCATCCCGGCCGTCGCTGATCGTCTCCGCTCGTTGCCGTACGCGTGCGTCGTCGCGATGGGCGGCGACGGCACCTTCCGCGAAGTGGCCTCGGGCCTCCTCGACAGCGGGCGCGCCGAGCACGTCACGATGGGGATGCTCCCCACGGGCACGGCGAACGACCAGGGCCGGAGCTTCGGCCTCGACGCGGGCGAGGGCGCCCTCGCGCGAAACCTCGCCGTCATCGAGGCCGGCAAGGAGACGCGCCTCGACGCGGGGCGCATGGCGGCGGGCGGCGCCGCGTCGTGGTTCTTCGACTCGGCCGGGTGGGGCATCAGCGCGCGTGTGCTCCGCGTTCGCAACGAGGACCGCGCCGTCGTCGAGAAGCAGCCGCCGCTCGTCAAGGCGCTCTACCGCGATCACCTGGTCTACGCGGGGGCGCTCCTGCGCGTCTTCCTCGAGTCGTACGTCGTGCGTGACGCCTTTCGCGCGGAGATCGTGGACCAGGACGGCAAGCGCACCGTCCTCGAGGGCCTGACGGACCTCATCGTGAAGGGGACGCGCGTCTACGGCGGCGCGTGGGTCTTCGACCCGACGAGCAGGCACGACGACGGCCTCTTCGAGGTAGTGCCCTTCCGCGGGAAGCTCGACTGGACGTCGAAGGCCATCGTCGACCTCGACGGCAATCCCGTCACCGAGGAGATGCTCAACGCCATCGGCGTCGTGCACTCGCGCCCGTTCCGCGTCGCGCGGGCCACCATCCGCCTCGACTGGCCCGACGGAGGCGCGACCCCCGCCGCGCAGATCGACGGCGAGGAGCACACGGCCACGCACGAAGCGACGATCGAGGTCATCCCGCGCGCGCTGCGCCTCGTGGTCCCGTGACCGAAGGGGCGCCTCGAGAACGAGAGGTCCCCACGCACGGCGAAGCCCCAATCCCCCTTCTGATCTTCTGACCTTCCTGTTTCTTCACTCTCGTCGCTCGGGGGGACCGCGGGCGTGGCGGGCGTATGCTGGGGGGCGAGCATGGAGAGCGGTTCGCGTCCGTATCGTGATGGCCCTGCGCCCGGCACGGCGGCGCCCGGCAACGGGATGGCGCCCGCTCCGCGGCCCGTCTCGCGCTTCGAGGCCACGGCGTGGCGCGTGCTCGCGTGGACGCCCTCGGCCGCCGCGGCGTACGTGGCGCTCGGCACCGTCGGCGGGTGCCGCCCCATCGGCGACGCTACCCCGCGCGTCGTCCTCCTCGGCATCCTCTGGGGCGTGCTCGTCTACGGCGCCGCCTTCGCACTTCGCGCGTGGGCCCACCGCGCCTGGCCGCATGCCCAGCAAGCCCTCCGCGCAGGCGACGACGTGGCTGCCGAGGCGGCGATGCGCCGCATCTGCACGATGACGCGCGTCGCGCCCGACTACCACGCGGCGTGCCTCGGGGGCCTCGCGCAGGTGGCCATGCGACGCGGGGAGCTCGACACGGCCCGCGCCATCCTCGAGTCCACGCTCGCGACGCCGTGGCTGGTGGGCCCCGGGCGCGCCGGCCTTCTCTACACGCTCTCGAGCGTGCACGCCCTCGCGGGCCGTCCCGCGGAGGGGCGCCGCAGCCTGGCCGCCGGCGACGCGGTCGCGCCGCAGCGGCTCGCCGTCTGGTCCGCGGTCGCCGGGGCGCACCTGGCGATCGCCGAGGGCGCGTTCGCCGAGGCCCGCGCGAAGCTCGACGCGGTGAGCAAGCGCGCCGAGGACCTCCAGTCCGTCGCCTCTTCCAAGCTCGCGCAGGCCCTCCGCGCCTACTGCGCCCAGAAGACCGGCAGCACCCCCGACGAGGTGGGCGCCCTCCTCGCGTCGGCGTCACCCCTCTCGCGGCGTCAGGTCGGGCACTACCTGCGTGCCTGGGCCGACTTCGAGGCCTTCGTGGTCGAGAGGGGAGTGGTCGTCGAGGGGTAGGGAAGGCGAGGGGGGCGGACTGCGAGGGGGGAGATCGCGACTTCCATGGGGGGAGTCCGCGACTGCACCCCGATCCGCCCCGCTCCTCCTGCGAGGAGGAGACGACTGCACCCCGATCCGCCCCGCTCCTTCTGCGAGGAGGAGACGACTGCACCCCGATCCGCCCTGCTCCTCCTGCGAGGAGGAGGCGACTGCACCCTGATCCGCCCTGCTCCTCCTGCGAGGAGGAGACGACTACCCCCCGATCCGCCCTGGGCCTCCAGGCCCGCTCAGCGCTGGACGGCGCTGTCGCAGTCCATCATCGAACGGATGCTCGTGTTGCTCGTGATGCATACGGCATCCATGTACTTGATGTGCTTCTCGCAGTCGGTCACCCACGAGCCCGTGCCGATGCCCGTGATGACGTCGCTGCACCAGCCCTCGAACTGCGCGGACCGCGTGTTCGTGCCGTTGCATGCGTCGCTGATCGACTGGCCCAGCGAGAGGCACTCCTCGTGCGTGAGCGCGCGCGCGGCCTCGTTGGTGCCCTGCGCCGAGGTGGCGCCGTTGCCGTTGCCGTTCGATGCGGGCCCCTCGGCGGGGGACGACGTGGCCGACGCACCCCCGCAAGCGACCGCACCGGCCAAAAGGACGGAGATCGTTAGCTTGCTCATGATCAAGTAACCCGTAGCACCTCGTCGACCGTGGTGACACCCGCCTGGATCTTGAGGAACCCCGCCCGGCGGAGGCTCGGGAGCTTCCGCCGGAGGTAGATCTCCCGGTACGCACGCGCGGGCGCCTTGGCCTTGACCAGCTCGCGCAGGTCGTCGTCGAGCTCGACCACCTCGAAGATGCCGGTTCTCCCGCGGTATCCGGTGCGCATGCACCGTTCGCAGCCCCTGGTGGTGATCACGTCGGACCCCGCGGGGAGGAGGAGGTCGTCACCGTCCCAGAGGTCACGCTCGAGCTTCGCGGGGCGCTTGCAGTGGGGGCATGCGATGCGAACGAGACGCTGGGCGAGGACCGCGGAGAGGGCGTTGGCGACGATCCAGGGCTCCACGCCGAGGTCGACCAGGCGGACGATGGTCTCGACGGTGTCGGACGTGTGGAGGGTGGAGAGGACGAGGTGTCCGGTGAGGGCGGCCTGCATCGCGATGCCGGCGGTCTCGGAGTCGCGCATCTCGCCGACGAGAATGACGTCGGGGTCCTGCCGGAGGATGGCGCGGAGGCCCGTGGCGAACGTGAAGCCCTGGCGCACGTTCACCTGCCCCTGCGTGAGGCCGTAGAGCTCGACCTCGATGGGGTCCTCGAGGGTGACGACGTTGACCTGGCGCGGATCGATGAGCTGCATGAGCGCGTAGAGGGTCGACGTCTTGCCCGCGCCTGTGGGCCCGCTCGTGACGACGAAGCCCTGCGGCCGCATGAGGACATCGCGCAAGGTCGCCTGGGCGCGCGCCTCGAGGCCGAGATCGGCGAACGGGATGATCTGCTGGCTCGAGAGGATGCGGAGGACGACCTTCTCGCCCTGCGACGAAGGGAACGTTGACACGCGCAGCTGGACCCGCTGCCCCGAGCGACCGTCGGGACCACGCGACGCGGGGCTCCCGCCCGGAGGGTCGAGGTCGATGGCGATCTGGCCGTCCTGGGGCGTGCGCCGCTCGGCGATGTCCATCTTGGCCAGGACCTTCACGCGCGAGATGACGTTGGGCGCGACGCTCAGCGCGATCGGCTGGACGTCGACGAGCGCGCCGTCGACTCGCACGCGCACGAGGAGCATGTCGTGCTTCGGCTCGAGGTGGATGTCGCTCGCCCGCTGGGAGACGGCCAGGCGCACCAGCTCGTTCACGAGGACGACCGCGTCCCCGGCGATGGGCTCGAGGCGAGAAGGGGCCACGAGGCCCAGTCTACCCAGAGAGGAGAAACAGGAAGATCAGAAGATCAGAAGGAGAGGGGGGGATTTCGCTCGCCTGCACGCGCCTGCACGCCTTGCCGCCCGCAGCCTCTCGCGCGGCAGCCCCCCTCACGCCTTCTGATCTTCTGACCTTCCTGTTTCCCCCTCTCGTCTCTAATTCTTGCGCTTCGCCGCCTCCGGGGGCTTCCCCCTCGCGGGCGCATCGACCTTGCGCTTGCCGGTCTTCTTGTCGATGGGGATCTTGCGGCCGACGTGCTCGGCGTCGAAGGCGGAGGCGCACACGTCGGTGACGAAGCACTTCTCGCACTCGGGCTTGCGCGCGAAGCAGCACCGGCGGCCGTGGAAGATGAGGACGTGACCCACGTGGTCCCACTCCTCGCGCGGCAGGATCTTCACGAGATCCCGCTCGATCCTCGCGGGGTCGGCGTGCTTGGTCCAGCCGAGGCGCTGCGAGAGGCGGATGACGTGCGTGTCGACAACGACGCCCTCGGGCACGTTCCAGAGGACGCCGAGGATCACGTTCGCGGTCTTGCGGCCCACGCCGGGGAGCGCGTGGAGCTCCTCCATCGTCCGGGGCACCTCGCCGCCGTGCTTGGCCACGAGAGCGCGGGCCATGCCGACGATCGACTTCGCCTTCATCCGGAAGAACCCGAGGCTCGCCACGTAAGGCTCGACCTCGATGGGCTCGACCGCGGCCATGGCCTTCGCGTCGGGGAAGCGCGCGAAGAGCTTCGGCGTCGCGCGGTTCACGTTCGCGTCGGTCGTCTGCGCCGAGAGGATGACCGAGCAGAGGAGCTGGAACGGGGTCTTGAAGTCGAGCTCGCAGTGCGCCGTCGGGTGCTGCTCGGCGAGCCTGTGGAGCGTGCGGAGCGCGATGGCCGGCGCGCGCTTCCGCCGTTCCCGCCTCTCTGCCGCCGTGATGACGGCCGTGGTCTCGTTGACCGCCATGCGGGCGACGGTCAATTGAGCTCGGTGGACGGAGGAGGCGGCGAGCCGCTGCCCTCGCCGTCGCCCGGCGGAGGCATGATGCTGTCGCCTCCGCCTTCGAGGCCTTCGGCCCCGCTCTCCGCGAGCCGCTCGAGGGCGACGATGCGCTCCTCGTCGGCCGTGGCCATGATCTTGACGCCCTGCGCGTTGCGGCCGGTCTCGCGGATCTCGCTCACGGGCGTGCGGATCGTCTGCCCGCGATCGGTGATGAGCATCACCTCGTCGCCGTCCTTCACGAGGCGGATGCCGACGACGGGGCCGTTCCGCTCGCTCGCGTCGATGAGAATGATGCCCTTGCCGCCGCGGTTCTGCTTCCGGAACTCCTCGATGTTGGTGCGCTTGCCGTACCCGTTGGAGCAGACGGCGAGCACGTGGGGCCGGTCCGGATCGCTGACCGCCATGGCGACCACCTCGTCGTCGTCGACCAGGTCGATGCCCTTCACTCCATACGCGGGCCGGCCCATGGGGCGCACCTGGTCCTCGGGGAAGCGGATGCTCTGACCCGACTTGGTGGCAATCATGATGTCGCGCGTGCCGTCGGTCAGCGTCGCATCGAGCAAGAGATCCCCGTCGTCGATCTTGACGCCGATGATTCCCTTCTCGCGGAAGTTCTCGTACTCGGTGAGCTCCGTCTTCTTGATCTGGCCCTTCTTCGTGAGCGTCACCACGAACTTGCCCGCCTCGATGGTCGGCACGAGCGCGATCGCCTGCACCTTCTCGCCGGGCTCCATCCCGATGAAGTTCACGACCGCGCGGCCCTTGCTCGTGCGGGCCGCCTGCGGGATCTCGTAGACCTTCTTGACGTAGACCTTGCCCTTGTCGCTGAAGAAGAAGACGTACGCGTGCGTCGACGACACGAAGAGCTGGGTGACCCAGTCCTCCTCCCGCGCCTCCATGCCTATGCGGCCCTTGCCGCCGCGCTTCTGCGCCCGGTAGTCCTTCGGCGTCGTCCTCTTGATGTATCCGGCGTGGGAGATGGTGACGACCATGTCCTCCTGCTGGATGAGGTCCTCCTCCTGTATCTCGGCCTCGTTGTCCACGATCTCGGTCCGCCGCTTGTCGGCGTACTTCGTCTTGATCTCCTCGAGCTCCATGACCACCACGTCGTCGAGGAGCTTGGGGCTCGCGAGGATCGCGCGATAGCGCGCGATGGCGTCGCACAGCTCGCCGTACTCCTTGGCGAGCTTCTCCTGCTCGAGGCCCGTGAGGCGCGAGAGGCGCATCTCGAGGATCGCCTTGGCCTGCCGCTCGCTCAGCCTGTAGGGCGACCGCTTCTTCGCCGCGTCGATCTCGCTCTCAGGCCGCCCGGCGCGCCGCACGAACGCCTCGAGCCCCTGGAGCTCGAGCGTCATCAGCGCGCGCCTCGCGACGTCCGGGTCGGGGCTCTCGCGGATCGTCTTCACGACGAGGTCCACGTCCGTCACGGCGACGCCCAGCCCCTCGACGATCTCGCGCTGCTCCTCGGCCTTGCGCAGCTCGTGGCGTGTCCGGCGCGTGACGACGTCGCGGCGGTGCCCGATGAAGGCGTCGAGCATCTCCTTGATGTTGAGGATGGCCGGCCGCCCCTGGAGGATGGCGAGGTTGATGACCCCGAAGGACGTCTGGAGATCGGTCTGCCGGTAGAGGTGGTTGATGACCACCTGGGGGATGACGTCCTTCTTCAGTTCGACGACGAGGCGGATGCCGTCCCGGTCGCTCTCGTCACGCACCTCGGCGATGCCCTCGAGCTTCTTCTCGCGCACGAGCTCCGCGATGTGCGCCGCCACGCGGGCCTTGTTGACCTGGTAGGGGATCTCGGTGACGACGATCTGCTCCTTCTCGCCGCGCCCGGGGGACTTCTCCACGTTGAGGCGCGCGCGCATGATGATCGTGCCGCGCCCCGTGCGGTACGCCGCCTCGATGCCCGCACGCCCGAAGATGAGGCCCGCGGTGGGAAAGTCCGGCCCGGGGACGAAGCGCATGACGTCTTCGATGGTCGCGCCCGCGTTGCGCACGAGATGCACCGTCGCTTCGAGGATCTCGCCGAGGTTGTGCGGCGGGATGTTCGTCGCCATGCCGACGGCGATGCCACCCGTGCCGTTGACGAGGAGATTGGGGACGCGCGCCGGAAGGACGAGCGGCTCGGTGCGCGAGTCGTCGAAGTTCGGCCCGAAGTCGACGCACTCCTTGTCGATGTCGGTGAGGAGCTCGACCGCGATCTTGCTGAGGCGTGCCTCGGTGTAGCGGTAGGCGGCGGCGCGGTCGCCGTCGATCGAGCCGTAGTTGCCCTGGCCGTCGATGAGCATGTAGCGCATCGAGAAGTTCTGGGCGAGGCGGACCATGGCGTCGTAGACGCTCATGTCGCCGTGCGGGTGGTACTTGCCGAGCACGTCGCCGACGATGGTGGCGCTCTTCCGGTAGCTCGAGCCGGGGACGAGGCCCTGCTCGTACGCGCTGTAGAGGATGCGCCGGTGGACGGGCTTGAGGCCGTCGCGCACGTCCGGGATGGCGCGCCCGATGATGACGCTCATCGCGTAGTCGAGGTAGGAGGTGCGCATCTCCTCCTGGATCGAGATGGGCACCTTCTGGTGCGACCCGGGGGCGGCGGGTGGTCCGGGGGGCGGCGGCGGATTGGGCGGGGTCGGCGGCTGTTCGGCCATGCTGTGGAGGCCCCCTGTCTAGTCGCTCCCGGGGGGCCGGTCGAGGGGCCGCGCGCCTGGGCTGGGGCCGCATGGTGCTCCGAGGACGTGAGTCGGCGCATCCCAACCCCCTTCTGATCTTCTGATCTTCCTGTTTCTCTGTCTCCCGATGCGAGGCGGGCACTTTCGCCGGTACGAGGTGGTGGCCGTGATGGCGATCACGGTGCTCGTGTGGTGGTACGACCAGTCGCTCGGGCCCGTCGGGAGCATGGCGCTCGCCGATCGCTTCGGCGCGGTGCCGACGCGGATGTGGGCAGCGTGGCACGCGTTCCGGCAGGAGGGCGTCTCGCGCGACGTCCTCGCCGCGGCGCTGCCTCTGCTCACGGCCAACTTCCTCCACGGCGGGTTCATGCACCTCGCCATGAACATGCTCTTCTTCTGGATCTTCGCGAACGTGGTCTCGGAGGCGGCGGGCCGTGTCACGTTCCTCGCGCTCTACCTGTTCTCGGGCGTCATCGCGGTGCTCGTCTACGTACGCACGAATCCCACGTCGGAGATCCCGATGGTGGGTGCCTCGGGGGCGATCGCCGGCCTCGAGGGGGCGTACTTCGCGCTGGCGTACCGGTGGGAGCTCCCGCACGCGCACGTGTGGCCCCTCGACGGGCCGGTCGCGCCGTGGCGGCTCGCGGTCGTCGCGCTCGTGAACTTCTTCCTCGACACGCAGGCTTTCTTCGGGCGCGTCGACGACACGACCGCCTACGGGGCTCACGTCGGAGGCTTCGTGGGGGGGGCGATCCTGGCCATGGGGGTGGCCACTCTCCGGCGTCCCGAGTGGCGCCGGACGGGCTGATCCCCGCGTCCCGCCGAGGGAAATGGCCGCATGCGGCCGGCGTGCTCGAGAGAAGTGCAGGCGGCGCTCATGGTGGGCACCCCGGGGCGTCCCGCCCCGACCGTCACCCCTTCATAGGACAGGTATGGACGGAATCCATCGAATGCGCGCACGATGCCTCCGTCCAACAAGGAGGCTTCGGAATGAATCGCATGCGATGGTCGAGTGGGGTGGCTCTTGCGTCGTTGGTGCTAGCAGGCGCCCTCGGGGTGGCTTGCGGTGGGGGCACGCCGCAGGGAGGCACGACGCCGACGGCCGAAGGGGCGGAGGGGATTCCCGCGGGGAGCACCGCGGAGGTGGAGCAGGGCCCGGAGGCGGACGAGCTTCGCGCGTTCCACCGCCATCATCAGGTCGGTTTCATCGGCTTCGCGATGCTGAGCATCCCGTCGCTCGGGCTGCCGGCGGCCGAGCAGGCCAACGTCGAGCGCATCCGGCAGGACATCCGCGCGAAGCTTCAGCCGCAGCACGAGGCGATGGCGGCGCTCACGAACGCGATCGCCGACGGCGTCGCCGCGGGGAACATCGACACCTCCAAGACGGACCCCTTGGCCGCGAAGCTGGCCGAGGTGTCCACGCAGATGGACGACGTCACCAACGACGCACTGAACCAGCTCCACGCGGCGCTCACGCCGCCCGAGCGGCAGGCGCTCGCGCTGAAGGTTCAGGCCCACTACATGGTATGGGAGCGCGCCAACGCCGACGAGCAGGCGCACCCCGATCAGGAGCAGCCGACCGGGCAGATCAGCCACCTGGCGCAGGAACTCGGGCTCTCCGCGGACCAGATCGCGAAGGCCGACCAGGCCTTCACGGCCGCGATGGCGGCAGCCGTCCAGCAGAAGAAGTTCGACGCGCAGGCCGCCGAGGCGCACCTGCAGGCGTTCGTCGATCGCTTCAGCAGCGATCAGTTCGACGCCAAGACGTTGACCACGGCCGACGCCGCGAACGCCGGCGTCACCAGCTGGGGCGCGAGCCGGATGGTCAAGATGTACCAGTCGATCACGCCCATCCTGACTCCCGACCAGCGCACCAAGCTCGCCGCGAAGCTCCGCGAACGAGCCGCCAAGATGGAAACCGCCACCCAGTGAGGAACCCCATGAAACGTTCGATCTCGTCGTTGCTGATTGCGGCCCTGCTGCCGCTCGGCGCCGCCGCCGCCGTCCTGTCGACGTCGTCGGATGCCCATGCCCAGCGCCGCTGGGGCGCGCCCCCGCCCTCGTACGTCGCGCGGTACCACCCCGTCTATTACAACGGGTACGCGCACTACTATTACAACGGCCGCTGGGGCTACTACCGGCCCGGCCAGGGCTGGTACTACTACGAGCACAACCCGGCCTACTTCTGCACGTACCGGGACCGCGCGTACGGCTGGAACGGCTGCTGAGCCCAAAGGCTCGACGCGCAGGGGCCCCGCGGACGGCGACGTCCAGCGGGGCCTCCGCCTTTTGTGGTCGGCGAATCGGACGATGCTTCAGGCAAGGAGGGACGTGGAGAGCGCCCTCTCCAGCGACTTCGCGGCAGCGAAGTCGTCCGCCGCAGGCGGAGCGGCGGACTCAGAAGAAGTTGCCGATCGTGAACTCGAAGTCGCTGTGGTTCTCGTAGGGCAGGGGGGCGAGCGGGAAGCCCCACTCGAAGCGCAGGGGGCCGAGGGGCGAGAACCACCGGATGCCGAAGCCGGTCGACGTCCGGAGCAGGCCCAGGCTGTTCGGGAACGAGAAGCAGGGCTGCACGACCTGGTCGAACTGCGGGGCCGGCGTCGTCTTGCAGAACTGTCCCTCCAGGTTCCAGGCGTTGCCGGCGTCGAAGAAGACGACGCCGCGGATGCCGACCTTGTCGATGATCGGGAACTCGAGCTCCAGGTTCTCGTACGCGTCGAGGTTGCCGCCGATGTTCGCGCCGTTCGAGATGGGCGCCGAGTTCGGGTCGAGCGACGACGTGAGGGGCAGGCGCGGGCCGATGCTGCGCAGGTAGAAGCCGCGCACGTCGAGGATGCCGCCGAGGAAGTAGCGCTGGAAGATGGGCACGCCCTGCGGGTCGGGACTCGTGATGAGGCCGATGTCGGTGTTGAGCTTGAGGACGAAACCCGACCCGGGGAGGCCGATGCCGCCGCCGAGGGGGTAGTAGAAGCGGCCCGTGAAGTGGTTGCGGATGTAGTTGAACTGGCTGCCGAGAAGGCTCGAGGAGAGCTCGGTCGACGCCTGGAGGAAGATGCCGGACGTAGGGAAGAGGCGGTTGTCGCGCGTGTCGTACGTGATGGTGGGGCGCAGCGACACCACACGGCCCGAGTTGAAGAGGTTCGCGAGCGGCAGCTGCTGGAAGATGCTCACGAAGCCGGGCGTGGCGCCGAAGAACGTGGTGGACGACGGCGACGTGTCGACCGAGTCCCACTCGAGCGTGCCGGTCAGCGACAGGCGGAGCCACGGGTTGATGAGCGCGTAGCCATAGGTGAGCGACCCGCCGACGCTCCGGCGCGCGAAGTCCGGGAACACGTAGAGCGTGTCGTAGAGCTCCGTGCTCATGTTCCAGAGCGAATCGAGGAAGTACGGCTCGAAGAACCGCAACGTGATGAGCTGGCGCAGCGCCGACACCTGGGCCTGCAAGGCGAGTGACTGCCCGTTGCCGAAGAGGTTCGCCTGCTGCACCTGCGCCGTGGCGATGAAGCTCTCGATCGAGCTGAAGCCTGCGCCCACCTGGAACGTCCCGGTCGGCTTCTCGGTGACCTCGATGTTGACGATGATCTTGTCGGGCGACGACCCCTGCTCGGTCGACACGTCGACGCGGTCGAAGTACCCGAGCGCCGTGATGCGGCGCTTGCTCATCTCGAGGCCCGTCTCGTTGAAGAGCTGCCCCTCCTCGATGACCACCTCGCGCCGGATCACCTTGTCGCGCGTCTTCGTGTTGCCCTTCACCTCGATGCGCTCGATGTGGACCGGTGGCCCCCGCTTGATGGGCACGACGATGTCCACCTGCTCGCGCACCGGGTCGAGCTCCGTCTCCGGCTCGGCCTCGACGTTGGCGAAGCCCGCGTCGCGATAGAGCGTGCGGACCGCCTGGAGCTCCTTGATGAGCACCGCGCGGTTGAAGTAGTCCCCCGACTGCTCCGAGATCATCAAGCGCAGCGCGCGGCGGCCGCCGAGCGGCTCGATCTCGCGGCCCTCGTTGTCGCGCTCGTAGATGCGCAGCTGCCGGATCTTGTAGCGGGGGCCCTCGTGGATCGTGAGCGCGATGTCGATGCCCTCGCGGTCGGGTGTGAGCATGACCCGAGGGGTCCCGATCTGAACGCTGAGGTACCCCTTGTCGTAGTACATCGCGCTCAGCATGAGGACGTCGCGCTCGAAGACGTCCTGTCGGTACGGGCCGCCCGAGCCGAACGAGAAGAAGCCGCCGTTGCCGGTCTGGATCGCGTCGCGGAGCTCGCCGTCGGACACGTGCTCGTTGCCGATGAACGTGATGCGCCGGACGGTGACGGGCTTGTGCTCGACGATCTTGAACTTGACGATGACCTCGTTCTCCCGCTGCTGCTGGAGCTCGTAGTCGACGTCGGCGAGGAAGTAGCCCTTCTCGGCGTAGGCGTCCTTGATCTTCTGGACGCTGCGGCGCACGGCGGGGACGCTCAGGATCGTGTTCGGCTTGACCTCGACCGCCTCGTTCAGCTTGTCGTTGTCGAGCTCGTCGTTCCCCGCGTAGACGACCTCCTTGATGTTCGGCTTCTCGACGACGAGAAACCGCAGGACGACGCCGCGGTCGTTCGTCGTGAGGTCGACGCGGATGTCCTCGAAGAAGCCCGAGTCCCAGAGGGCGTGCACGTCGCCCGTGAGGTTGTCGACCTTGAAGAGGTGCCCCGGCTTCTCGCGGAGGTAGGAGAGGACGTCCTCGCGGCCCACGCGGCGGTTGCCGACGATCTCGATGCTCGCGATGGGGAGCCCCTCCGACTGCTCGGCGAGCGTTGGCGGGAGGCGAATGACGGGACCCGAGGCAGCGGCAGCCGCGGCCTGAGCAGCGCTGGGCTCGGTGTCGGCGGGCCCTCCCTCCCCGTTCGTCCCTCCGTCAGGGTGTGCACCAGGCGTTGCGTTCCGGCCCGCGTCCGCGCCCGTGCCGGCGCGTGCGCCCGGCGCTGTGCCCGCGCCCGCGCCCACCCCCGCGTCCGCGCTCATCGAGCCCGCGCTCGTCCCTCCGTCCCCTCCTGCGGCTGCCGGCGCCGCGACGGCGGGCGGTCTGGCCGGAACCCCACCGTCGACGTCCGCCGCCAGCGCCGCCGGGACGCGAAGAAGCGCGCAGAGCACTGCGGCCAAGACGGCGAGCAAAGTTCGCATCGGGGGAGCGGACGCGTGGCGCGACGCGCAAAAAGACAGAGCGCTCGTAGCGCACGGCAATGGGCTAGGTCAACCGCGGTCGGGGGCGCTTGTCCTTGCCCCGCTGCCCGGCCCACCAGACGAGCGCGGCCAGGGCGAACGTGGCAGGGCACAGGAGCATGGCCCAGGCCATCGGCGCATGGTCGGCCACGAGGCCGATGAGGGGGGGGGACCAGAGGTCGCCCAAGAGGTGCATCGCGAAGATGCTGAGGGCCATGGCGCTGGCCCGGAGCTCGGCGGGGACCGCTCGCAGGAGCGCGACGTTGAAAGGGCCACCCGGAACGAAGAGCGCCACCTCGCAAGGCAGGACGATGGCGAAGAAGACGTTGGCGGTGGTGGCGGCGACGGCCGCCGCGGCGAGGGGCGCAGCGATTGCCGTCGCGATCGCGCACACCGAGAGGTTGCCGAGGGCCTCGCCTTCGCTCTCTCCGCCGGGCCGAGCCCGCGCCTTTCGGGCTGCCCGGTCGCCGATCCGCCCGCCCACGAGCGTGCCGATTGCTCCGCCGACGACCGTGACCAGCCCGAACTGGAAGGCCGCCTTCCCGTCGTCCATCGTGTAGCGAGCCGCGAGGTACTTCGGTGCCCAGTAGGCGAAGCCTCCGATGGCGAAGGTGTATGCGCACTCGCCGAGGACGAGGGTGCGATAGAGCGGGATCCGCAGGAGCTTCCCGGCGGACGCGAGAACCGAGGTTCGTTCACGCCTGACGCCGGCGTCATGGCCCCCGATGAGCAGACAGAGGAGCCCGAGGACGAGCCCCGGGCCGCCCGCAACGAAGAACGAGACGCGCCAGTCGTGCGTCGCGTGCTGCACCGAGCCGCCGGTGAGATACCCGAGAGCGGACCCGACGGGGATGGCGGTGTAGAAGATGGCGAGCCAGCCGCTCTTCTTGTCTGCGGGGGCGACGTCGTCGATGATCGTCGGGGCGATCGTGACGTAGCTCGCCTCGCCGACCCCGACGAACGCGCGCGCCGCGAGCAAGGACCACGTCCCGCGCGCGAGGCCCGTTGCCGCCGTCGCGAGGCTCCACACGACGACGCCGAGGACGACGAGCAGCGTGCGCCCGCGGGGCCCGGACCGGTCGGACCACGCGCCGAACAGCGGGCTCGTGACGAAGTAGCCGACGAGGAAGACCGTGGCCAGCGAACCCCCCACGAAGTTCGAGAGTTGCAGGTCCTCTTGAAGGGGTTTCAGCACCGCCGAGAGGACGTACCGATCCAGGTAGTTGAGAAGGTTCAAGGCGGTCAGCAGCGCCAGGATGGCCCTCGGGTTCCGGATCACGGGTCGAAGGTATCCGGCGTCCCCCGCGCCTCGTCGGAAAGTTGGCCCCGCGCGCCCCGCCTTGCTCAATCGGTCGCTCCAGGGAGGTCCTCGCCCGTGCTTGACACCCGTTCACCCGAGCAGCTACCCGAGGTTCCCGTGACAGAAGCAGCCGCACCGAAGCGCAGGGCGACCGCCGAGACGATGGCCTCGCGGCAGCGCGAGATCTCCGTCAGCGAGTTCTTCACGAAGAACCGCCACCTTCTCGGCTTCGACAACCCGGCGAAGGCGCTGCTCACGACCGTCAAGGAGGCCGTCGACAACGCGCTCGACGCCTGCGAGGAGGCGGGCATCCTCCCGGACATTCTCGTCGAGATCGTCGAGGTGCAGCCCGGCGCGTCGGCCAGCCAGCCGAGTCGGTTCCGGGTCGTCGTCGAGGACAACGGCCCGGGGATCGTCAAGCCGCAGATCCCCAAGATCTTCGCGAAGCTCCTCTACGGGTCGAAGTTCCACCGCCTGAAGCAGTCGCGCGGGCAGCAAGGCATCGGCATCAGCGCCGCGGGCCTCTACGGGCAGCTCACGACAGGCAAGCCGGTGGTCATCACGAGCAAGACGGGCAAGGGCCGGCCGGCGTTCAAGATCGACCTTCGTATCGACACGAAGCGCAACCAGCCGGACGTCGTGAAGGACGACACGGTCGACTGGGACAAGGAGCACGGGACACGCGTCGAGATCGAGCTGGTCGCGGCGTACCGCGGCGGCCGCACCGGCGTGCAGGAGTACCTCGAGCAGACGGTCGTCGCGAACCCGCACCTCGCGCTCACGTGGGTGTCACCCAAGGGCGAGCGGTTCGAGTTCCCGCGCGTGACGAACGAGCTCCCGCGCGAGGCGCAGGAGATCAAGCCGCACCCGCACGGCGTCGAGCTCGGGATGCTGCAGATGATGATGCAGGACTCCGGCACCAAGACGGTGAAGCAGGTCCTCGTCGACGACTTTTCGCGCGTCTCGCCCGCCGTCGCCCAGCAGATCTGCGAGGTGGCCAGGGTGAGCCCGCGTCTGGCCGCCGAGAAGCTCCACGGCGAGGACCTCGACCGGCTGCACAAGGCCCTCGGCACGGTGAGGGTGCTCGCGCCGCCGGCGACGGCGGTCGTCCCCATCACCGAGGGGCTCCTCATCGAGGGGCTCAAGCGCCGCTTCCCCCGCGCCGAGTTCTACGCGTCGACGACGCGCCCGCCGAAGGTCTACCGCGGCAACCCGTTCGTCGTGGAAGCGGCGCTCGCGTTCGGCGGGGACCTCGTGGCCGACGAGCCGGCGGAGATCATGCGCCTCGCGAACCGCGTGCCCCTCCAGTACCAGCCCAAGGCATGCGCCATCAGCGAGAGCGTCTACACGACCCACTGGCGCAACTACGAGATGCAGCAGCCCAAGGGGAGCCTGCCCATCGCGCCGCTCGCGATCGTGGTCCACCTCGCGAGTGTGTGGGTGCCCTTCACGAGCGAGGCGAAGGAGGCGGTCGCGCACTACGACGAGCTCCTCGAGGAGATGACGCTCGCGCTCAAGGAGTGCGGCCGCAAGCTTGCCGCGCACGTCCGTGCCCACAAGCACGCGCAGCGCGAGCAGCTCCGGCGGAGCCTCTTCCAGAAGTACATCCCGGAGGTCGCCGCCGCGCTGAGCGACATCCTCGGAGTGCCCAAGGACAAGGCCGAGAAGTCCTTCTACAAGGCGCTCCCGAGCTTCGTGACCCTCGCGGAGGACCCGCCGGCGCCCAAGGAAGACGCGCCGGCACCCAGCGAGGCGGAGGAGCCGGGCGGCAAGGCGCCCGCGAGCGTCCCTCCCCCCAAAGGCAAGAGCAGAGGCAAAGGCAAGCAGCTCTCTCTCCTGGAGTAAGCCATGGCCGCCAAGAAGACCACCGCCCCGAAGAAGACCGCCGCCAAGAAGACGGACCGCGACGCCGCGACCCTCGGCAAGATCGAGAAGCTCGCGAGCGGCGTCCTCGGACAAGCCAATCGTGGGAACAACCCCGCGGTCGAGATCCGGACGCGCACGCTCTCGAACGTCTCCTTCAACACGAAGAAGAAGATCATCGAGCTCGGGGACAGGACGCAGTCGCGCGAGTTCTTCAACACCGCGATGGTGCGCAAGTTCATGCAGACGATGCTCGTGGCGAGCAAATGCAAGACGCTCATCGACGAGCGCAAGACCGTCAGCATCCGTCAGATGTATTACATGTCGAAGCACACGCTCCCGCACTCCTCGGAGAACACCTTCGAGGACCAGGACGAGAGCGACCCGATCATCGAGGACCTCGAGGTCGGCATCGACGCGCTGCGGGAGGAGCTGCACCTCTTCGCGACCCGGCGCGGGAGCGTCGTCGGCAAGCTCGTCATCGACGACGCGGGCGACCGGATCGACCTCTCTCGCATGGGTCGAGGCGGCTGGAGCCTCCCCAGCATCTGCGAGCCCGACGTCATCAAGTTCCTCGAGTGCAAGGCCGACTTCATCCTCTTCGTGGAGAAGGACGCCGTCTTCACGCGTCTCAACGAGGACGGCTTCTGGAAGAAGCACAACTGCATCCTGATGACGACGGGAGGGCAGGCCACGCGGGGCGCGCGACGGCTGCTCCAGCGCATGTCCGAGGAGCTCAAGCTCCCGAGCTACGTGCTCGTCGACAACGATCCCTGGGGTCTCTACATCTACTCGGTGCTCAAGCAGGGGAGCATCAACCTCGCGTACGAGTCGATGCGCATGGCCGTCCCCGGCGTGCGGTTCCTCGGCATGAGCTCCTTCGACTACGCCGCGTACAAGCTGACGCCGGCGGTGCAGATCAAGCTGAAGAAGGAAGACATCGCACGCGCGGAGCAGATGAAGGCGTACCCATGGTTCAAGGACAAGAAGTGGCAGCGCGAGATCCAGGCGCTCCTCGAGAACGGCTTCAAGATGGAGCTCGACGGCTTTCTCACGAAGAGCATCTCCTTCATCACCGACGAGTACATCCCGAAGAAGCTGCGTGATCGCGACTACTTGCAGTAGCCGGCGCCGGCGCGAGCAGGCCTGGCCGAAAGGCCTGTCTCCGGGCTACGGCGCTCGCGTACTCTCTTCCACTGCTGGGGCGGGGGGACCGCTCCGGGGAGGAGATGAACGACATGTTGAGCGCGTTGGGCTTGCAACAGGTGGAGTACTCGAGCGGCGGCGGCGCCGCGGGCATCGTGGTCATGCTCGTCGAGCTGGTCATCGCGGTCCTGATGATCGCCGCGATGTGGAAGGTGTTCGTCAAGGCGGGCGAGCCGGGATGGGCGGCCATCGTGCCCATCTACAACATCCTGGTGCTGCTGAAGATCGCCGGCAAGCCGGCGTGGTGGGTGGTCCTCTTCTTGATCCCCGTCGTGAACTTCGTCATCGGGATCATCGTGGCCATCCAGATCGCGCAGCGCTTCGGCAAGAGCAGCGGCTTCGGCATCGGCCTCGCGCTCCTGCCCGTCGTCTTCTATCCGATGCTCGGCTTCGGCGACGCGCAATACCAGCGCGGCTGAGGACGGCCGCGAGCGCCGGGCGAGCACGACCGGAGGCGCGGTTCCGCGCCCCGTGACGTGCGCGGGCCTGCGTGCGCCATGGCACTGGAAAGGTGCACCCCCGTGGTCGATCAATCGATCACGGGGGGCCAGTTTGAGACGTGAAGACGCCAGGGCGTATGATTGATGACAATCATGCGTTCTTCAGTCGTCCTCGTACTTGCGGTCTTCGGGTCCCTCGCGTTCGCGTGCAGCGGAGCCGGGAGCGGTCGCTCCGGCTTCGGGAGCAGCAGCGGCGGGGGCAGCGGCGGCGGGAGTGGTGGTGGCAGCAGCGGCGGGGGCACCTCGAGCGGCGGCGTCGGCACCTTCGGCGGGAGCGGCAGCGGCGGGTCGTCGTCCGGCGGCACGGGCGCGTGCGATCCCAATCCGGCGAACTACGACATCCCCGGCAACAACTGCGACGACGACGGTAACGGCAAGGTCGACGACACGCCCACGTGCGACGGCAGCCTCTCGCTCTCGGGCACCGCGCACGACTTCGCCAACGCCCTCGGCATCTGTCAGGACGCCGACGCCACGCACTGGGGCATCGTCTCGTCGACCTTCGCGAACGGCTACGGCGGAACGGGCAATCCCGCCGCCGGGCAGCACGCCATCCTCCCCAAGTTCGGCACGAGCGTCACGCCGAAGGAGGGCGCGCGCCTCGGCGTCCTCAGCTCCGGTTTCGCGTTCCAGTGCGACGACGCGTCCCCGAGCACGTCGTGCGCCGGCAGCGGCCAGAGCGATCCGTACTTCAAGGGCGAGCAGAAACCAATGACCGGCCAGGGGACCGCACCCCCGGGGTACCCCAAGGCGGCCCAAGGTTGCCCCAACGCGACCCAGGTCTTCGACGCCATCGGGGTGGACGTGCAGGTCAAGGTCCCGGCGAACGCGCAGGGCCTCACGTTCGACTTCGACTTCTTCTCCGGCGAGTGGCCCGAGTACGTCTGCACCGACTTCAACGACTCGTTCGTCGCGTGGCTGACGTCGACCGCGTATTCCGGCACGGGCGGGGACCTCAACATCTCGTTCGACTCGAACAACAACCCCATCAGCGTGAACAACAACTTCTTCCAGCACTGCACCCCCAACGCCGTCACCGGGTGCACCCCGGGCGGCAAGAAGGCCACGGCCGCGTGCACCGGCGGCCCCGACGAGCTCGAGGGCACCGGCTTCTACAACCTCGGGACCTACTGCCCCGCGGGAGGGCAGACCACGGGCGGCGGGTCGACAGGGTGGCTCGCGACCAAGGCGCCGGTCAAGCAGGGCGAGACCATCACGCTCCAGTTCATCATCTGGGACACGGGCGACTACAACTGGGACTCGAGCGTGCTCGTCGACGACTTCGCCTGGCAGCCCGGCCCGACGCAGACGGGCACCGGGGTCGCGCAGTAGCCCGCGCTCGCCGTCACGGCTTCTCGCCGGCGATCTCCGCGGGATCGGCGTAGCGCCAGACGTGCCCGATCTTGCCGTTCTTGATCTCGAGGACGTCCACCATCTCGAGGCGGATGACGCGGTCGCGCTGTGGGGGGATCCACGCGAACTGGGCGATCTGCTCCCCCGAGACGAAGTACTCGACGATCGCGTAGTCGCCGACGCCCCACGCGTTGTCGACGGTCGTGTCGAGCTGCCCGATGGCCTTGTGCATCTGCCGGAAGTACGCCTTCAGATCGTCGCGCCCGTGCATCGGTGCCGGGCGCTCCGCCGTCTCGACCTGTACGTCGTCGGCCATCGTCGCCAGGAACGCGGCTTCGTCGTTCTTCTCGAGCGCGTCGAGCGCCGCCTTGGCGACCGTCACGTTGCGCGCCTCCTCGGGGGTGTGCGCCTGGTCGATCACCTGCGGCGTGCCCGCCGGCATCGTCGCCGGCGGGAGGCCCGCCAGCTCCTTGGGCCCTGCGCCGAGCTGCGTCTTCACGACCGCGACGTCGACGTACACGTGGATCTCCCGAAGAGTCCCGTCGTCCTTGGTGAAGAGCAGCGTGCACCCGCGGAAGGTCACGGGCTTGCCGGTCGCCGGCACGCCCATCCAGTCGTGCGCCTGGACGCCCGACATCGTCCACTCCACCGTCTGCTCGCCGTCGGTGCGCCACACCCGCGTGACCGCGACCTGGCGCTTGTCGAACGCCCCGAAGATCGCCTTGTGCGCGTTGAGCGTCGCCTCCTTGCCGCGCGCGTCGTGGGCGCCGCCGAAGGTGAAGTGCACGTCGCCGTCGAGCAGCGCCGCGAGCCCCTCCATCTCGGGCGACGCGAGGGCGGCGGCGTACGCGCCTGCCGCGGCGCGCTCGCGCGGCGTGGGACCGCTGGTCTCGGCGATCGGCCCGTGGGGGACGTCGAACGCGTGCCAGTCGACCGGCGGCGGGGGCGGCGCCGCCGCGTTCTCGCTCGAGCAGCCCACGGAGGCGAGGCCGACGAGGGCGGCCACGCCGATGGTGCACGCCACGGCGGCCGGCGCGAGGGACATCCGGGAGGTTCGCATGGTGGGTTCGGGGGCTTCTCCGCGACGCCGCGTGCGCAAGCTTCGTGCTCGAGCGTACGGGCTCCCCCAGTAGCTCAAGTTGCCGCGGCTTGTCGCGTGCATCGAGGAACCGCGAGGCGTGACGCTGGATTCTTGAACGGCCCCCCGGGCTCCCGGGGCGCGTCATCGCGTCCCGGTTGCGCTCGCGCCCTAGGGCACCGCGCCCTAGCAGGCGAGGCCTTGCTCTTTCGCCGCCAGGAGTGGCATTGGAAGTGGATTCATGGAGCGCCCCTTGCTATTCGCGGCGGCCAGATGAGCGTCCGCCGCCTCGCCCGATCCGCCACGATCCTCGCCTTCGTGGGGGCGTGTCTTCTCACGGCGGGGCGCGCCGGCGCGGAGGGAGTGCCGCAAGCCGTCGAGCTGCCCCAGACGGTGTCGCTCGATCAGGCGGTGCAGATCCTCCGCACGCGCAGCCTGGACCTCCTCATCGCCGAGGCCGCGGTGAAGAACGCCGAGGGCGACGTCGGCGTGGCGGGGGCCATCCCCAACCCCGCGCTGAGCCTCGGGTACGGGCGCGTCCTCAACTACGACGGCGCGACGTGCGGCGGGCAAGGCCCCGGCGGGCCCACCGGCTGCTCCGCGAACGAGTACACCATCGGCCTCTCCGACCAGGCGGCCATCGAGGACTCGATCTCCGGCAAGCGCGACCTCCGCCTCAAGGTCGCCCGCACGGCCCTCGCCGCCGCCCGGCTCTCGCGCGTCGACGCGCTCCGCACGATCGAGTTCCAGGTGAAGTCTGCCTACGCCACCGTTGCGCAGGCGCAGCGCGGGGTGGCCTTCGCGAAGGAGACGCTCGCGACGAACGTGCGGACGCTCCAGCTCTTCCAGATCCGCCTGAAGAGCGGCGCGATCAACGAGGGGGACCTCGCGCGCATCGAGACGCAGAAGCTCGAGGCCGACCAGCAGGTGGACACGGCGATCATGACGCTCCGCCAGACGCGGACTGCGCTCGCGTTCCTCCTCGGCGTGCGCGGCCCTACGCCCGAGTTCACGGTCGACGACAAGATCCTCGACTTCACCGTCCCCGAGTCGCTCGCGACCGCGCAGCTCGACGGCCTGATGCGCACGGCATTCGAGCACCGGCCGGACTTGCTCGCCCTCGGCTACCAGCGCGCAAGCGCCGAGGCGCAGATCGCCCTCGCCAGGCGCCTGCGGTTCCCCGACATCACGGTCTCGGCTCAGTACACGCAGATCGGCGTCACGCAGAACTCGATCCAGCCGCCGACGCTCAGCTTCGGCATCACGGCGCCGCTTCCGGTCTTCTACCAGCAGCAGGGCGAGGTCCGGAAGGCCGAGGCCGCGTACGACACGCAGGCCCTCCAGCAGGCGAAGACGACCGCGCAGGTCGTGAGCGACGTCACCTCGGCGCTCTCGTCGTTCGAGATCTCGCGCAGGCTCGTCGAGCGCATGGAGAAGCAGCTCAAGCCGAGCGCCGAGCGCGCCTTCTCGATCACCCGCCTGCAGTACGACAAGGGGTCCGCCACGCTGATGGATCTGCTCGACGCGCAGCGCACGTACATCGCCACGAACGTCGAGTACCTGCAGGATCTCTCGAATTACTGGACGGCCGTCTTCCAGCTGGAGCAGGCCGTCGGGATGGAGCTGCACCGATGAAGTCGAGCGTCTGGTTCGCGTTGCCCCTCGCCGCGCTCGCGGCGCTCTCCGTCGGTTGCCAGAAGTCGCAGGCGGCGCCGGAGCCCGCGGGCCCGCAGCCTCCTCCCGGCGAGGTGTGGCTCTCGCAGCAGCAGGTCGTCGACGCGAAGATCGAGACGCAGGTGATCGCCGATCAGGACGTCGACGACACGATCCTCACGAGCGGCCGCGTCGCGCTCGACGACCTGCGCTCGGGCCACGTGTTCTCCCCGGTCACCGGCCGCGTCGTTCGCATCGCCGCGCAGCTCGGCGAGCGCGTGAAGAAGGGCGAGACCCTCGCGACCATCGAGTCGCCGGACATCGGCAACACCGTGAGCGACGTCCACAAGGCCGAGGCGGACCTCATCGCCGCCCAGCACGACTACCAGCGCAAGAAGGACCTCTTCGAGCAGAAGGCCGGCTCCGCGGCCGACCTCGAGGCGTCCGAGGACAACTACCGCAAGGCGAAGGCCGAGGTGGAGCGCGCACGCCAGAAGCAGAACCTCCTGCGCGTCGGCAGCGTCGACGCGGTCACGCAGACGTACGCGCTCACCTCGCCCATCGACGGCGAGGTCCTCATGCGCAACATCAACCCGGGCATCGAGGTCCAGGGCCAGTACAGCGGCGGCGCCACGCAGGAGCTCTTCACCATCGGGGAGCTCGACAAGGTCTGGGTGCTGGCCGACCTCTACGAGATGGACATCGCACGCGTGCACGTCGGCACGCCCGCGAACGTCAGCGTCGTCGCCTACAAGGACAAGGTCTTCAAGGGGCAGGTCGACTGGGTGAGCGGCATGCTCGACCCGAACACGCGCACCGCCAAGGTGCGGTGCACGTTCGACAACGCCGACCGCCTCCTCCGGCCCGAGATGTACGCGACCGTGCAGATCTCGGTCGACCAGAAGAAGGCGCTCGCCATCCCGCGCAACGCGCTCCTTCGCCTCGGCGAGTACAAGGTCGTCTTCATCCAGGTCGGCGAGGAGCCGGGGCGCGTGCGCTTCGAGCGGGTCCCCGTCGAGGTGGACGAGGGCGAGTCCAGCCAGTGGCTCGAGGTGAAGCACGGCCTCGTCGCCGGCCAGAGGGTCGTCGTCAACGGCGCCATCCTGCTCTCGCAGAAGCTCTGACGGGCCCGCGCCTCACTCGAGCGTCAGCGCCAGCGAGTCTCCCAGCCAGTAGCGGTGCGTCACGGGCGCGAGGCGCGGCGCGCACTTCGCCGCGCGCGGAGGCGTGACGCGCAGCGGGAGCACGTTGCGGGGATCGGTCACGACCGAGTACTCGCGCGCGTGGAGCTCGTCGGGCGGGAGGCGCCACGCGTCGACGCCCTCGTGCATCCTCCGCGCCTCGAGGTGCAGGTGCACGAGCTCGGGCGAGTCGGTGTTGCCGACGTAGCCGACCGTCGCGCCCTCGCGGAGGCGCCGCCCGCGGCGCACGTCGTCGGCCTCGTGATCCATGTGCCCGAAGATGAGGAGGTAGTCGTGGTCGGCCCCGCCCTCGCGCACCACGTGCCGCGTCACGACCGTCTGACCGTAGAGCGGCCCGACGTAGAGCACCTCGGCGTCGCCCACCTGGTGCTCGAGGCGGACCATCGCGATGGGCGTCCCCATCGGCGCCACGAGGTCGAGGCCGCCGTGCCCCACCGCGTGCATCCGCCCGCGGCGCTGCTCGGCGTCCGGCTTGTCGAGATCGTACCCGCTGACGACCGGCGCGTCGGCCACGGGGTACCGGTATGCCGCGTACGACTCCGGCCGCTCCGGGCGGCGACCGATCTGCTCGTACGCCAGCCAGTGCCCGTCCTTCTCGGTGTGGCCGTTCTCGGTCACGATCGGCCACGGCGCTCCGAGCCAGACCTCCCGGGCCCACGTCTCGGGGGTGTAGTGCCCCGAGAGGGCGAGCTCGCAACCCACCAGGACGATGTTCGGGACGGGGTCGGCGTCCTCGATGAGGTCCCGGGACACTTCGTCGCTCGCGGACGCCTCGGGGGACAGGATGTCCTCGTCCACCCCGACGTGCAGGCCCGCGACCTCAGGGGAGGGCAGGATCCAGGTGTCGGCCCACTGGACAGCCGTCGCCCCCGGTTGCAGCGACCCGGGCGGGAACGTGCCCGGAAAGGCGCTGAAGGCGGCAAGGGCGAGGACGGCAGGGGTCATGGGCAGGGGAGGGGCGCCGTTACGCACGCACGATGCGCGCCAGGGGGAGGGGTGAGGCCGTGGCAGCGCCGCGAGGGGTGCTGTAAAAGCGCGTCCTGATGGCTCGACCCTTCGACAAGGTGCTCGTCGCGAACCGTGGGGAGATTGCGCGGCGCGTGATGCGGACGTGCAAGAAGCTCGGCATCGCCACGGTCGCCGTCTACTCCGAGGCGGACAGGGAGGCCCCGCATGTGAGCGACGCCGACGAGGCCGTCCTCGTCGGGCCGCCCCCCGCGAAGGACTCGTACCTGAACGTCGACGCCATCCTCGACGCCGTGAAGCGCACCGGCGCGAAGGCCGTCCACCCCGGCTACGGGTTCCTCTCCGAGAAGCCCGCCTTCGCGCGCGCCGTCGCCGGCGCGGGCGTCGTCTTCGTCGGGCCGCCGCCCGCCGTCCTCGAGGCCTTCGGCGACAAGATGAAGGCGCGCCGCGTCGCGCTCGAGGCGGGCACGCAGCCCGTCCCGGGCACCGACGAGCCCATCGCGATCGACACCGAGGAAGGCCTTCGCGAGGCGCGCGCGGTCGCCGATCGCGTGAGCTATCCCGTCGTCGTCAAGGCGGTCGGCGGCGGCGGCGGCATCGGCATGCAGGTGGTCGCCGATCCGGGGAGCCTCGAGAAGGCGCTCAGGACGTGCTCGGACCGCGGGCGGTCCGCGTTCGCCGACGCGCGCGTGTACCTCGAGCACTACGTCGACCAGCCGCGCCACATCGAGGTCCAGGTCTTCTGCGACACGCACGGGGGCGCGTACGGCCTGGGCGAGCGCGAGTGCAGCGTCCAGCGCCGGCACCAGAAGATCGTCGAGGAGACGCCGTCGCCGGCGGCGTTCTTCGCGGGCGAGGCCGGCGAGAAGCGGCGGCAGGAGCTCTTCGCGGCCGCGCTCCGCGTCGTCACGCACGTCGGCTACGTCGGCGCGGGCACGTGCGAGTTCATCGCCGACGCCGAGGGGCGCCTCTTCTTCCTCGAGGTCAACGCGCGCCTGCAGGTCGAGCACCCCGTCACCGAGATGGTCACGGGCCTCGATCTCGTCGAGCTCCAGCTCCGGGTCGCGGCGGGCGAGCGCCTGCCGGACCTCTCCACGGCGCGGCGCACGGGTCACGCCGTCGAGGCGCGCGTCTACGCCGAGGACCCGAGCAAGGGCTTCATCCCCAAGCCCGGCGCCGTCGACACGCTCGTCTGGGCCGGCGGCGCGGGGGAGTCGCAGACCGCGCACCTGCGCGTCGAGTCCGGCGTGCGCGCCGGCAACAAGGTCACGCCCTACTACGACCCCATGATCGCCAAGGTCGCCGCCTGGGGCGAGACCCGCGACGCCGCGCTGGCCGAGCTCGATCGCGCCCTCGCCGGCACCACCATCGCCCCCTGCACGACGAACCTCGCCTTCCTCCGCAAGATCCTCGGCGACCCCGAGTTCCGCGCCGGCCGCTACGACACCAAGTTCGCCGAGGCCCTTGCGAAGCGCGGCTGACGGAGAGGGAGACGAGAAACAGGAATTTCAGGAAGATCAGGAAGGGGAGAGGGGTGTTCGCGCACCTGGCGCGCGACGGGCTACCTCCTCTCCACGGGCGTCAGAGGCGCGTCGCCAGCGAGGACGGCGAGGACGTTGTCGGCGGCGATGCGGGCCATGGCTTCGCGCGTCGGGCGGTCGGCGCTGCCGACGTGGGGGGCGAGGACGACGTTGTCGAGGGCGAGGAGGGCAGGGTGGACGTGGGGCTCGTCCTCGAAGACGTCGAGGGCGGCGGCGCCGAGGGGGCCGCGGGCGAGGGCCTCGGCGAGGGCCGTCTCGTCGATGCAGGGGCCGCGCGCGGTGTTGACGAGGACGGCGCCGGGCTTCATCGCCGCGAGGCGCTGCGCGTCCACGAGGTGGTGCGTGTCGGGCGTCAGCGGACAGTGGAGCGAGACGAAGTCCGCCTGCGCGAAGAGGGCGTCGATCGGGACGTGCGTCGCGCCAAGGGCGCGCTCGAGGGGCTCGCCCAGGCGCGCCGGCTGCGCGTAGAGCACGCGCATCCCGAAGCCGCGGGCGCGCCGGGCCACCGCCTGGCCGATGCGCCCGAGCCCGACGATGCCCAGCGTGGCCCCGTGCACACGCGCGCCGAGCAGGAACGACGGCGTCCAGCCCGCGTACGCGCCGCTCCGCACGATGCGGTCCCCCTCGGCGATGCGCCGCGCCGCCGCGAGCAGCAGCCCGAACGCGAGGTCCGCCGTCGCCTCGGTGAGCACGCCCGGCGTGTTCGTCACGACGACGCCGCGCGCCGCGCACGCCGCGAGGTCCACGTTGTCGACGCCGACCGCGACGTTCGCCACGACCCGCAGGCGAGGCGCGCGCCCGAGCAACGCGGCATCGACGCGATCGGTGAGGAGCGCCACGAGCCCGTCGAGCTCCCGCGCGATCGCCGCGAACGCGTCCCCGCGCACCCCCTCGTGCTCGCGCCCGACCACCACGTCGTGCCGCGCGGCCAGGCGCTCGACCGCATCGCCCGGCAGCGGCCCGCTCACGAACACCTTGCTCATCGGCGGCGCATCCTAGGCGAGGGTATCCTGGGCGCCCATGGATCCATCGACGGACTGGGCGGAGACGGTCGGCGCGGACGAGGAAGACCGGCTGCCGCGGCTCGCCGAGAAGCTCGCCGGCGCGCAGAAGCTCCGCGACGGAGCGACGCCGCGCGCGCTCCACGCGAAGATGCACGCGGGCCTCCGCGCGAGCTTCACGGTTCTCGGCGACCTGCCGCCCGGCATCGTGATGCGCGCGCGCAAGCACGCCTACTACGCGAGCACCAAGGCCCGCGACGCCGCGAAGGAGCCCGACGGCAGCCAGTGGGACGCCGGCGGGTGAAGCGGGAGGCGCGCCGGCGCCGTTCGAGTGGGCTGCGTCGCGCGCTCAGGCGCGACGGCCGCCGTAGCGCGCGCAGATCTCGGCGGCGACGCGGTGGACGATGGGCGGCGCGTCACCGTCGACCATGAGGACCAGCCCGGGCAGGAGCGGCAGGACGCGGCAGGTTGGCCCCGGCGGAAGCGCGAGATCCTCGAGCGGATCGTCCGCGGCGGTGGCGCCGCCGGCGTCGCCGTCGAGGGCGTCGGCGGTCCGGCGGTCGGCCTTGGTGCTGGCGTCGTGCGAACCGACGCGCGCGGGCGCGGGTCGGATGCGGGCTGGATCGACGCTTCCGGGGGCGGGCGCGGCGTCGCCGCCGCGCGATGGGTCCTGTCCGTCGTCCGGAGCGGGCACCGCGGCCGGGGCCTGCGCCTCCGGTGCGGGCTTCGGATCGGTCTCCGCGACGTAGCGCTTGAAGCGGCGCGTGGTCCAGCCGGCGATCTGCTCGACGACCGACTGGATGTGGGCGCCGGACGCGCGCATCCGGCCGATGGCGACGGCGCGCACCATGGCCTCGTCGTCGTAGACGGCGGCGAGACCATGCCCCGTGGGGCGCGGGATGAGCCCGCGCGCCATGTAGTTGCGGATCGTGCGGTCGGGAAGGCCGCTTCGCTCCAGGAGGTCGGCCTTCGTGAAGGGCATCCCCGACGATCTAGCCGCTTCCGGCGGCCCCGTCCGCGAGAGAAGCGGCCAACGAGGCGAGTGGACGTCGAGTGGCGGCGAGAGAAGCGCTCCACCCGCCGAGGGAACGCCCCGGACGGCCGAGGGAAGCGGCCAGCGCGTCGGAGCATGTGCCCCGCCCGCCGGGCGAAGTGACCATCCCGTCGGATGAAGCGGCCAGGACGCCGGGGAAAGCGGCCAACTCGCCGGGCGAAGTGGCCATCCCGCCGAGTGAAGCAGCCAACCCGTCGGGATGGCCGGATGGCTCGAGGAGCTGACCGGTTCACTCGTCGGGATGACCGGATGGCTCGAGGAGCTGGCCGGTTCACTCGTCGGGATAGCCGGATGGCTCGAGGAGCTGGCCGCTCGGGTCGTCGTCCTTGCCGCTCCTCCCGAACGAGAGAGCCGCAACGTTGCGGGAAGCCCGAGGGCGGAGCGCGAGACGACGCATCGCCATGCGTTCCCTGCGCCCGCGCCCGCGCTACTCGGCGTCGAACGGAACCACGCTGCTCTCCCCCAGCCCCGGGAAGGCCGCCTTCAGCGGCTCCAGCACCTGGCTCGCGGTCCCGACGACCACCGCCAGCGCGTTCTCGGGGTGGATGCGCTTCTTCACGGCCTCGCTCGCGCTCTCGGGGGTCACGGCCTTCACCTTGGCCAGCCAGCCCGTGTGGTAGTCGGCGGGCAAACCCAGGAGCTCCACGTCGAGCGCCTGGTGGAGCCGCTTGGCGGCCGTGTCGATCTCGAACGCGTGCGACCGGAGGAGGTAGCGCTGGATGAACGACACCTCCTTCGCGGTCACCCCCTCCTTCACCCACGCGTCGAGCAGCTCCAGCGTGAGCTTCAGGCACGGCGCCGCGTCCTCGGCGGCCGGGAACGTCCACATGACCCAGCCCTGCCGGTGGCGATCGACCCCCACGCGCGCGCTCGCGCCGTACGACCAGCCGCGCTTCGACCGGACCTCGCGCATCAGGCGCGACGTGAACGTCCCGCCGAAGACCGCGTTCGCGACCAGGAGCGGCACGTGGTCCTCGTCGTGGGCGCTCGTCCCCAGCATCGCCACGAGGATCTGCGTCTGCGTCCTCTCCGGCTTGTCGACCACGACGAGGCGCCGCCCCGCGCCCTCCGCGGGCTCGGGCACCCGGTCGGCGACCGCGGCGCCCGGGCCCATCGCCGCGACGATGCGCTTCGCGAGCGCGGTCGCCTGCTCGGCGGTCACGTCGCCCGCGATTCCGATGACGGCGTTGCCCTGGACGAGGTGCGCGCGAACGAAGCCCCGCACGTCCTCCGCCGTGATCGCCTCGACGCCCGGGATGGTCCCGCCGGGGTTGCGCCCGTACGCGTGCCCGGCGAAGAGCGTCCGCTGGAGCGCCTTCTGCGCGACCGAGCGATCGCTGTCGCGCGCCTCGATGATCTCGGCGACCGTCTCGCGCTTCAGGCGCCCGAGCTCGTCCTCGGGGAAGGTCGGCGTGGCGAGCAGCTTCGCCAGCAGATCGACGAACGGCTCGACGTTGCGCGCGATGACCTGCGCGTGGATGGCGACGTTGGACGGCGCGGTGTCGACCGCCATCTCGGCGCCGAGCGCGTCGATGCGGAAGTCGATCTGCTCGGACGTCATCCCCTCGCAGCCGCGCCGCAGCATGCGCAGGGCGATGCGCGCGAGGCCCGGCCGGTCCGCCGGATCGGCGGCCGACCCCGAGCGGAGCGCGACGACGAGCGACACGAGCGGCACGGCGTGCGACGGCTCGTGCAGCGCGAGCGCGCCGCCCTCGAGCGGGATGCGCGCCGGGGGCGCGTGGGCGTGCGACCGGGCCGCGCTCACGGTCACTCCGCCGCCTCGGCGGTGCCGGCCGTTTCGGGGAGGACACGGACGATGGTGCGCCCTGCCTCGCCGAGGTAGCGGCGTGCGACGCGCCGGAGATCGCTCGCCGTGACGCGGCGGGTCGCCTCGACGCGGCGGAAGGCGTGGGAGGGATCGCCGAGGACGGTCTCGTAGAAGCCGATCTGCTCGGCCTTGCCGGGGATGGTCTCGAGCTGCTGGAGGGCGCCGAGCTCGAGGCGGGCCTTGGCGCGGGCCAGCTCGTCGTCGGACACGACGTCGGCCCGCACGCGCTCGAACGCGCGGTCCATGACGGCCTGCATCTCGTGGGTCGTGTGCTCGGCGCGCGCGGTGACCCAGCACTCGAAGAGGCCGGGGTCGCGGAACGTGGAGACCCAGCCGCGCACGTCGGTCGCGAGCTCGCGCTCGACGATGAGCTCCCGGTAGAGGCGCGAGGCGCGCCCGGCGAAGAGGACCTCGGACAGGACGCTCAGCGTGGCGTGGTCGGCGTCCCCGAGGGCGGGGCCCTTGAAGGCGACGAGGAGCTTCTCGGTGGCCGTGGGCTTCTTGACGACGAGCTCGCGCGTGTCGAGCTGCGGCGGCTCGGGGACCACGTCCTCGGGCGGGATGGTCTGCGCGGGGATGGCGCCGTAGGCGTCGCGGATGGCCAGCAAGAGATTGCGCTCGCGCACGTCGCCCGAGACGACGATGGCGGCGTTGTTCGGGGCGTAGTAGGTGCGATAGAACGCCGTGCAGTCCTCGGGGGTGAAGCCCTGGATGTCCTGCATCCAGCCGATGGTCGGCCAGCCGTAGGGGTGCTTGGCGAACGCGGTCTTGTAGAGGAGCTCGTTCGCCGCGCCCTCGACGTCGTCGTCGACGCGGTAGCGGCGCTCGTTGGCGACGACCTCCTTCTCGCTCTTCACCTGCGGCTCGCGCAGCACGAGGCGCGCCATGCGCTCGGACTCGAGCTTCACCGCGAGCTTCACGCGGTCGGCGGGCAAGCTCTCGTAGTAGTACGTCCAGTCGACCCAGGTCGCGGCGTTGCTCTCGGCGCCGTTCTCCTCGAGCGTCCGGTCGAACTTGCCGGCCTTGAGGTTCTCGGTCTCGTTGAACATGAGGTGCTCGAAGAGGTGCGCGAGCCCCGTCTTGCCGGGCTTCTCGTGGCGCGAGCCGACGCGGTACCACGTGTGGTAGCTCGCGATGGGCGCGCTCGCGTCGACGAGCACGAGCACGGTGAGGCCGTTCGCGAGCTGCCAGCGGTGCACGGTCTCGGGGCCGAAGGGGTGCGCTCCCTCGTAGGTCAGCCCGCCTGCCTGCGCCGCCCACGTCCGCCGGCCGGCGGCGGGGTCACGAACGCTCGCCATGGCAAAGCGTTATCACCAGTCGCGCGCGTCGATGACCCAAAAAGCGTCGCGCGCGTCGCTGGCCTCGTTCGCGTGGAGCCCGTAGCCCCAGACCCAGGCGTTCGGGCCGCAGAGGGCGACGACCGCGGGCGTCCGGTCGGCGTCGCTCTTGACGCCGGAGCCGCCGCCGACGCGCGTCAGGCGAGCGGGCTCGTGCAAACCGGAGGCGTCCACCGCGTGGAAGACGGGATCGCCCGACCCGACGGCGATGATGCCGCCGTCGCTCGCGAGGAGCGCGCCGCCGTCGAAGCCGCGCACGGCGTAGGTGGGCCGGGGCGCGCCGCTGTCGGTGACGAAGGCGGACTGGCGCGTGTCCCAGATGACGGGGCGGGGCGCGCCCTCGTCGACGCGCCAGACCTCGCCGGAGCGGCCGAGGACGATTCCGATTCCCCGCCAGACGTCGAGGTCGACGAGCTGCCCCTCGATGACGTGCTTGTCCTCGATGGGCATCCACTTGCGCCCGTCGAAGCGCGCGACCGCGCCGACGCCGTCGCCGGTGACGAGCATCGAGAGTTGCTTGCCGCCGGGTGAGAGCGCGACGACCGTCTCGTGCTCCTCGAGCTCCGCGGGGGGCTCGAACGGCGCGAACGTGTCGCCGTCGAACTCGAGCAGCGCGCCCGCGCCCCAGACGAAGACGCGGTTGCCGGTGCCGCCGATGCCGAACCAGCGCGGGGCGCCGCGGCCGGCGCGCGAGAGGGGGAAGGCGCGCGCGGACCCGTCGGTGAAGCGGAGCGCGGTGCCCGCGTGCGAGAGGCCCCAGACGGTGCCGTCGGCGGTGACGTGCAGGTGCGTCAGCGGCTCGTCGAGCGAGTGCGCGCCGCGGACCTGGCCCTCGAGGACGTGCAGGAGCAGGGAAGGGGAGCGCTCGCTGGTCGAGGCGGTGCGCCCGAGCAGGTAGAAGTCGTCGGCGGAGCGGCCGGCGGCGGCGCGGAAGTGGTGGCGGCGCGCGGGGAGGCACGCGACCTCGAGTGCGCCGCGCAGGACGAGGGGCGGCTCGCGCGGAGCGCGGCGGAGATCGCGGACGCGGTCGGGGTGGCGGGCAGGCCGCGCGGGCTCGCCGAAGAAGGACTCGTCGCGGAACCAGCGGAGCCAGCGGAAGACGTCCTCGGGCTCGAAGACGTAGAGACCGGTGCGGAGCGCGACGGCGAGCGTGAACTCGTCGAGGTTGAGCGTGAGCGAGGCCTTGCCGCTCGAGTCGAAGAGGCGGCCGGTGTCGGCGCGGACCTCGATGGTGCGCGTCGGGCCGAGCAGGGACTCGATGGCCTCGGTGTCGCCGGTCTCGATGCGGCCGACGATGGGGTCGTCGAAGTTGAAGCCGAGCGAGACGAGGAGGTCGCGCAGGTTGTCGGGGATGTCGGCGGCGGCGGAGAGGGCCTCTTCGCGCACGTCGGCGAGCTGGTCGAGCCACTCGGCGAAGTGGCGCGCGCGCGGGCGGACGACGCCCTCGGACCACTCGACGACGGCGAGCTCGCCGTCCTCGGCCTGGGCCGAGCGGTCGAAGCAGACGAAGAGGCGCTCGCCGAGGCGCGCGAAGGGCGCGAGGCGCTCGGCGTCGGGGCGGGTGGCGCGCGGCGCGATGACGTCGTCGAACACGGCGCGCATGTCGGCGGCGGAGAGGAGCTTCTCGGGCTCGCCGATGCGCGAGGCGAGGCGCATCGCGGCGGAGTAGCTCGGGGGGAGGGCGAGGCCGAGGTAGGCGGCGCGCGCTGCGAGCTCGCGCATCGAGGCTGGCGGGCCGGCCTTGTCGGCGTGCCCCTTGCGGGCGAGGACCGAGCGGATGCGTTCGAGCGCCGCCAGCGCGAGGCGCGTCGGGTCGACGGTGAGCTTCCCGCGCCGCGTGGTCGCGGCGGGCCGCTTCCTGGCTCGGGCCGAGGGGCTCTTCCTCACGCTGGGGGCGAGTCTAACGCACTACGACTTCTTCGGCTTGACGACGATCTCCACGCGCCGGTTCTGCGCGCGGCCCTCGATGGAGTCGTTGCCCGCGACCGGCTCGGCGGGGCCCTTGCCCTGGGACGTGATGAGGTCCGAGGGGATGCCCTTGGTGACGAGGTAGTCGCGCACCGACTGCGCGCGCTTCTGCGAGAGGTCCATGTTCATGTCGATGGCGCCGACGTTGTCGGTGTACCCGAAGACGACCATCGGCTGTTCCTTGCCGCGCAGCGCGTCCGCGATCTGGTCGAGCTTCGCCATGGCGGCGGGCTTGAGGTCCCACTTGCCGGTCTTGAAGAGCACCTCGCCCTGCAGCGTGATGACCATGCCGCGGTCGTCGTCCTTGACCGCCGCGATCTTCGCGATCGTGTCGCGCGCGTCCTTCAGCTTCGCCTCGAGGTCCGCGAGCTTCTTCTTCTGCTCCTCGTTCATCGCGGCGGTCTGCTGGAGCTGCGACTGCGTCTGCTGCAGGTTCTGCTGCGTCTTCCCGAGCTCGCCGCGCGTCGCCTGGAGCTGCGACGCCATCGCGGCCTCGAGGTCGGCCTTGGCCTGCTGGGCCTCCTGCTGGGCCTTGCTCGCGGCTGCCTCGGCCATCGCGATCTGCGCCTTGCGCTGCGCGATGATGGCCAGATCGATGGTGTGCTCGTCCTTCACGTCCTGGCTGTCGCGCCACGCGGCCTCGGCGCGCTGGAGCGCGAGGTCGGCCTCGTGCACGTCCGTCGGGTCGACCTGGAGGGCGACGCCGCCCTTGGCCTTCGCGTAGTCGGTGCGTGCGTCGACCAGAGCCTTCGGGGGCGGAATGTCGCCGCCGCAGCCCTGGGCCACCGAGAGGAGAACGCCCCCGAGGAGCGCGAGAATCGTCGTGGTGCGCATCACTGGCCTCCCTTCACCTTCGCGAGGTCGCCCTGCGCGTGTCGCGCCTGGTCCTCTGCCATCTGCTGCTTCGCGAGGCTGAACGCGAGCTGCGCCTCGACGCGCGCGACGGCGATGAGGTCCGCCGCGCGCTTGTTGTCCTGGTCGATGAGCGTCTTGCTCTTGGCGAGGTCCTCCTGCGCGAGCTGCAGGTGCAGCTTCGCGTCGGGCACGCCGGGCGCGCCGCCGGCCTCGGCGCGGCCCACGTCGGCCTGCGCGGCCGAGTATTCGTCGTTGGGCGGGGGGATGCTGCCGCCACACGCGACGCACAGCAGGGGAATG
Source organism: Polyangiaceae bacterium (assembly GCA_036490515.1). Lineage (GTDB taxonomy): Bacteria > Myxococcota_A > Polyangia > Polyangiales > Polyangiaceae > Palsa-1150. The sequence continues at coordinate 8,980 of DASXDU010000028.1, read as the reverse complement.
GCTGCCAGGGGAAGAAGGGCAATCGTCGCGATTCGCATCGAGAAACTCTCCTCGTCGGACACCCGAGGGTAGGGTCTCGCGCGTCGGCGCTCAAGCGTTTGCTTCGGAGGGCCTCATTCGGCTTGCTTCCCCGCGCGATCGCCGCGGCGGCGGCCGGCCAGCTCGTCGACGCTGGCCTCGACGTACGTCTGCAGGACCGTGCGGAGGTCGTCGGCGAGGACGACCCGGAGAGCGACGTCGTCGCCCGTGACGTCGAAGTCGACGTGGACGAGGGCCCGCGCGAGGGCGGCGGGGGCGTCGGAGCGCGACGCGACGGCGACGAGTGCGAGGCGCGCGGCGGCTGCGGCGTGGCTGGCCGAGGCGGCGTCGGCGTAGCGGCAGTCCATGACGAGCTCGAGGTGCGAGCCACCGAGGATGGCGACGCTGGCCTCCTCGAGGCCCTCGGTCATGTCGCCGAAGACGGCGTGGCGCGGGTGCGGGATGGCGCGCGCGCGCACCGTGCCGGCGAAGAGGGCGCGGGAGGGCATGGCGATGGGCGGGAAGGGGCCGACTCCTCCGCGGCGCACCCGGTCGAGCGCCTCGCCCTCGCCGAGGATCCACTCGCCCGGGGCGACGACCGCGGTTGCCGCGTCGGAGCCGAAGTCGCGCGTGCTCGGGCGGCCGTCGACGCCGTGGACGACCGCGATCCAGGAGGGCCGCTCGTCCCGGTCGAGGGTGCCGACCAGGTCGATCTGCGACGCGGTGGCGAGGGCGCCCATGTCCTCCCGGTGGGCGAGCGCCGCAGCGAGCGCGCCGAAGACGGGGTCGGCGCGCACGGCGGCGAGGTCGATCGCCCCGACGAAGTCCGCGTCCTCGGCGCCGAGCGCGACGTGCTGCCACGCTGGCGCCTCCACGAGAGGGCTCATGGGACCGGCGAGCTCCGCGCACGACGCGCCTGCCGCGAGGAAGGCCGCGACGGCCACGCCGCGCGCGGCGGGAGCCAGCGCGCGCCACCCGATTCTCGCCGTCATCGTCACTGCACGTAGCAACGCGCGCGCCGCTCGAGCTCGCCGGTCCCCGTCCGGGGGTCACGCCGGCGGCCCGAGGCGACCGGTACGCGGGGCCTCCGCGCGGCGGCGAGCGTGGCGTTCGGCATCACAGGCGTAGCGTTCTCGCGCGCGAATCTCGCATGCGCGCCGGGTGCTCATCCGCGTGGATCGCGGGAATATCGGCGAAGGACGCGCCGCGGCGCGCGCAGACGGCGTGCGGGCACCGGCGGTGCAATGGGGGGCTGGGACGCCGCGCACGAAGCCGGCGCCCCCTAACCGAGGTCGATCATGAAGGCTCTCAACGCACGCAACGTCGTGGCCCTGCTCACCGTGGGAGCCGCGGCCCTCCTGTGGAACGGAACCGCCAACGCGCAGAACAACATCGTCGTCCAGCCGCAGCCGGCCCCGGCGCCGGCGCCCGTTGCGCCCCCGCCTGCGACGGTCGTGGCTCCCGCCGCGCCGGCACCGCAGACGGTCGTCGTCGCGCCGGGCGCCACCGAGGCGCAGCCCGAGGCCGCGCCGGTCGCTCCGGCGCCTGCGCCCGAGGCCGTCGGTCACCCGATCAACCGGCCCAATCGCACGCTGCTCATGACGGGCCTCGTCCTCTTCGGCGCGCCGTACGTCGCCTCGATCGGCATCGCTGCGGGCAGTCCGCACGAGGGCGACTCGAACCTCTACATCCCCGTCGTCGGCCCGTGGCTCGACCTCGGCGCGCGCCCCGGCTGCGCGCCCGGCGCCGACTGCGGCACCGAGAACGGCGACAAGGCGCTCCTCATCGGCGACGGCATCCTGCAGACGGTCGGCGCGCTGGAGATCATCGGCGCGTTCGTGTTCCCCGAGACCGTCGGCGTGTCGACGGTCGCGTCGAACAAGGAGGGCCAGTTCCTGTCGCTCACGCCGTCGAAGGTCGGCTACACCGGCTACGGCATGTCGGCGGTCGGCGCGTTCTGAGTACCGCGAGTCCGCGCCAACGCGGGCTGACGCGCGTGTCCTCGCGCGAGTGAAGCACTCGGCGGCGTGTGGAGTGGTCGATCAGGGCCACCACGCGCCGCCGAAGTGCGTTCCATTCCAGGCGGTGCTCCACGCCGCCTGCTCCGCGGGGTTCGCGCCGGCGGTGACGATGTCGTCGGCGGGTGCGTCGTCGCTCCAGCTGGTCCAGAGAAAGAGGCCCGCCGGGAGCGACTGCATCCAGGCGATCGACGCGGCCGTCCAGGCGCCGTCGTCGAGCCCCGCGCCGCTGCCCTCGCCCTTGCTGCTCGGTGAGCCGGCGCCGTACTCCGAAAGCGCGACCTTGACGCCCTTGGACTGCGCGAACGAGACGACCCAGTCGAGATCGATGGTGCCGGTGCTCTGCGCCATGGCCCACGACGACTGCTTGCCCCCGTTGTTGTACTGCGAAATGTTCGCCTGGTAGAAATCGATCGAGACGACGTCGACGCCGCCGGGATTGGTGGTCGCGTCGTACGCGCCGGGCCAGTAGGGCGTAGGGTCCGGCTGGCCCCACGCGACGCACCACTGGATGAGCGCCTTCGGGTTGTACTTCTTGACGGCCTTCGCCGCGTGCTGGAAGGCCGAAACGTAGTTCGCGTACGTCGCGTTGGTGCCGACGCCGTTCGACCACGCGTACCAGTTGCCGTTGAACTCCCAGCCGATGCGGGCGGACAGGAGCGGGTTGGGCCACGCAGCGAGGGCCTGGGCCATGGCCTCGTAGGTCGTGTCGTACGCGCCCGAGGCGGCCTGCGCGAGGTCGGCTAGCCCGTTGGTCTCGCCGAAGATGCTGAGGAGCGGGAACGAGACCTCGAGGAGCGGGTGGCCGCCGGACCCGTTCACGTAGGGCGCGCCCGCGCCGATGTAGCTCGTCGTCGTGATGGTCGTGCCCGCGAGATCGAGCGGCCGGCCGAGCCACGCCTCGACCTTCGCCGGGCCGTTCGCGTCGCCGTTGGTCTTGATGCCGACCATGTACGGCAGGCCGCCCGCGCCGCCCTCGGAGGCGGCTCCCTCGTGCGGAGAGTCTTCCACGGCGCCACCACCCTCGAGCGCGTCGCCGCCCTGCGCGGAGTCGGCCGCGGGCCCGTCTTGCGTGGCATGACCATCGTCGCCGCCGTCGCGCTCGCCCGTCGACGCATCGCCTGAGGCTCCGGCGTCGTGTTCCGGCGCCGATCCGGAGGACGACGACGAGGAGCACGCGGCGGCGAGGGCCGCGCACGCGACGAAGGAGAGGTGCTTCACGGGGCGGCTCCAAGCTTGAGGCGAGCCCCCGGTGGGTGCAAGACCGCCCCGGGGCGATCGCGCACGAGGGCTGCCGTCACGTGGGCCCGCTGGCCCGAACGCGCTGCGGCGCAGCTGGCGCGGACGTTGCGATGGTCACGTCACATCCCGTGCCCACGCCCGTCCGCCTCCCCCTTCCCGAGCCCGTCGACGTCGCGCCGTCCCACCCCGCGCGCGATCCGCTCCGCGAGCCCCGCGAGCGCCGCGACTGGTTCCGGCGCTTCGCGCACGCGACCGCCGAGACCACCGGCCGCGCGCAGACCTTCGTCGTCGCCCTCCTCGTCATCCTCGTGTGGGCCGTCTCCGGCCCCGTCTTCCACTTCTCGGACACCTGGCAGCTCGTCATCAACACGGGGACGACGATCGTCACGTTCCTCATGGTGTTCCTCATCCAGAACACCCAGAACCGCGACGCCCACGCCGTGCACCTCAAGCTCGACGAGCTCATTCGCGCCAATCGCAGGGCGCGCAACGCGCTCATCGACCTCGAGGACCTGAGCGACCCGGAGCTCCAGCGGCTCCAGGCGGAGTTCGAGGCGATGCGCGAGCACGTGGTCCGCGCGCGGCGCGAAAACCCGAAGGAGCACTGACGCGGTGCCCGAGGCGGAGCACCGCAACGAGAGCGTGACCACGGTCGCGTCGCTGCGCGCGCGCGCGGAGCGGGGCATCGGCCGCCACCAGCGCTGGGTCGAGAGTTTCACCGCCACCATCGCCCGCCCGGCGTCCCTCTACGTCTTCGTCCTGTCCATCGCGACGTGGGTGACGTACAACGGCGCCGTTCGGAGCTGGGGGGGCGAGCCGTTCGACCCGCCGCCCTTCTCGCTCCTCCAGGGCCTCGTCGGCGCGGCATCGCTCCTCGTGGCGACGACGGTGCTCGTGACGCAGAGCCGCCAGTCGCGCGACTTCGAGCACCGCGCGGAGCTCGAGCTGCAGGTGAACCTCCTCGCCGAGCAGAAGGTGGCGAAGCTCATCGCGCTCGTCGAGGAGCTCCGCCGCGACATCCCGAGCGTGGAGAACCGCGTCGACGAGGTGGCCGAGATGATGACCCAGCCGGTCGACCCGCACGCGGTGCTCTCCGCGCTCGAGGAGACGTTCGAGGCTCCCCGACCCGGGCCCACGCATGCCCCTTCCGGTCCGCCGCCGGAGAAGCTCCCGGGCGAGCGCGGTCGCTCCTGAGCCCTCGGTCGCTCGCCGCCGGCCGCCCTCACTCTGCGCGACGGAGCCTCACTCCCCCAGGCAGTAGACCGTCACGTCTCCGCTCGTGTCGCTCGCGCACGTGACGCCCGGGTTCTGCGTCGAGCAGGGATCGGCGGACGAAAGCGTGGACTCGATGCAGCCGCATGTGGGCGCGGCCGCGCAGGTCGCCGGGAGCGGGACGCACGAGTACGACGAGGGCAAGGTGCTCCCGTCGGGCCCCGCGATGCCGGGGGGCTGCACCTCGCAGAACGAGCCGGCGGAGCACGTCGTCGTGCCGCACGCGAACGGGCCCGCGTCGAGGCCCCCGGCCTGGCATGCGCAGCCGAGGCCCTCCTTCTGCCACGTCGGCGGTGTTCCGACGCACGCCCACTCGTACCCGGCGCAGCACGGGTCGCTCGGCTGGCAGGCGTTCTCGCCCGTCGCGCACGACGTCCCTTCCGTCGGCAGGATGCACCCGCCGTCGCCGCCCGCGCCCGTGTCACCGCTCGCGTCTCCGCTCGCATCGTGGCCGGCGTCGCCACCGTAGTCGTCGCCCATGTCGTCGCCGGGAGGTGTGCGGTTCGGAGCGGTGCTCGAGCCGCCGCAGGCAACGACGAGCGCGCAGGTGCCGGCGATCGTCGCGATTGTTCGAGAGACGGGGTTCACGCCCGGGAGCGAGTGCACGGCGCATACCCGGCGCAGCTCCGCACGTTCCCAGCCCTTTCGGCGACGACGCCGGGCCGCCGCGCCCGTGAGCGGCGCACTCCGGCACGCCGCTCAGGGCCGGCCTCCGTCACGTCCCATCGGTCGTCGACCCAGCGGCCAGGGCTCGGCGGAGCGTCAGGCGCTCGCGGCCTTCCAGAAGTCCCGGTAGATGCCGGACATCGCCGGGAATGCGGCGCGCTGGGTCAGGAGGATCGCGGTCATCGCGCGGGCCGGGTCGTTCCCCCACGACGTACCGAGCCCTCCGTCCCACCCGTAGGAACCGGCCTGACGCCCGAGGTCGTCCGTCGCCGTGTTGACCGCCATGCAGTACCCCCACCCATGGCTGTCCCACCAGCCGTCGGGCTTCATCTCGGAGACGGCCTTCTGCCCGTCCGTCAGGTGGTCGTGGGTCATCGCGTCTACGGAAGCGGGCGAGAGGACGCGCGCGCGGCCGAGCGCCCCCTTGCCGAGGAGCATCCGCCCGAACGCGAGCACGTCGTCGGCCGTGGAGACGAGCCCCGCGCCCGCCGAAGGGAACGCGGGCGGACGCGCCCACTGGCCGCCTGCGGCGGGATCGTCGACGCGCGAGCCGGGCGTGTCGGGGTGGAACGGGTCGCCGGCGAAGTACGCGACGGGGAGGCGATCGATCTTCGAGGCGGGGACGAAGAAGCCGGTGTCCTTCATGCCGAGGGGACCGAAGACTCGCTCCTCGAGCACGTCGCCGAGCGGCTTGCTGGCGGCGCGGGCGACGAGCACGCCGAGTACCTCGGCGCTCGTGTTGTACGCCCAGCTCTCGCCTGGCGCGTGCATGAGCGGCAGCGATCCGAAGCGGCGCATCCACTCGTCCGGGGCAGGGGGTCGCTGCGGGCTCGGGGGACCGAAGGCGCCGAGCAGGAGCTCCGCTTCGGCGCGCTGGATGGGCGTCCCGTCCGGAGGCCCCCACACGATGCCGAACCCCATCCGGAACGTCAGCAGGTCCCGTACGGTGATCGGCCGGGGCGACGGCACGGTGTCGTCGAGCGGCGCGCCGATGCTCCGGAGGACACGCCGGTTCGCGAGCTCGGGCAGGAGGCGGTCCACCGGCTCGTCGAGCGAGAGCTTCCCCTGCTCGACGAGCGACATCGCCGCCGTCGCGACCATGGGCTTGGTCATCGACGCGATGCGGAAGATGGCGTCGCGTCGCATCGGCGCGGCGGACGGGCCCTCGGCCATGGCGCCCAGGGCCACCTCCTCGACGTCCGCGCCGCGGGCGACGAGCGCGACCGCGCCGGGCACGACGCCTCGGTCGACGTAGGGGGAGAGGGCGTCGCGCAGCGAGGGGGGACGGGTCATCGGGGGCCTCCGGGTTCTCTCTCCTGAAAGACGAACGGGCAAGGGCGCCGCCGACACGTCGCTTCGATCTCGCGCAGCCGGCTCTACCGGCCCTCGAACCGAGCCGGTCGTTTCTCGAGGAACGCCGTCATCGCCTCGCGCAGGTCGTGGGACGCGAGGAAAGCCGCGTTCCACAGTGCCACCGTTCGCAGGCTCTCGGCCGCCGCGCGCTCGGACGCCGCGCCGAGCACGTGCTTCACGCCCTGCACGACCAGCGGCGGGTTCGCCGCCAGCCGCCCGGCGAGCGCTCCGGCCGCCTCGAAGAGCGCCTCGTGCGACTCGTAGACGTCCTCCACGAGCCCGATTCGCAGCGCGCGCGCCGCGTCGACGTCGTCCCCCGTCATCGCCAGCATCCGCGCGTGCCCCTGGCCCACGATGGCCGGCAGGCGCGCAAGCGTCCCCACGTCGGCCACCATCGCGAGCTTCACCTCGCGCACGCTGAACCTCGCGTCCGCCGCGCAGAGGCGCACGTCGCACGCCGTCGCGAGATCCACCCCGCCGCCGATGCACCAGCCCGCGATGGCCGCCACCACCGGCTTCCGGCATGCGGCCACGCACGACACCGCGCGCTGCAGGCGCTCGATCGTCGCGAGGAGCTCCGTCCGCTCGCGCGCCATCGCGCCGTCCCCGAGCACCGCGCCGAGCGCGCCGCCCATCGTCGCGAGATCGAGGCCGTACGAGAAGTGCTCGCCCTCGCCGCGCAGCACGACGGCGCGCACCTCGGGCTCCGCGTCGAGCCACGCGAACGCGACGGGCATCTCCGCCCAGAAGGCCGGCCCCATGCGATTGGCCTTGCCGTTCGAGCGAAGGACGACCGTAGCGACGTGGGAGTCGACCGAAACGGCGAGGGACGCGAGCGAAGGGAGCGGGGAGGTCGGCATGCCGGGCGCTTAGTGCCGCACGACGGACGGGGCAAGCGGCGGTTCCGGCAGACATGCGCATGCGCATCGTGAGCCGCGGGCCTTCTCCCCCCGCAGGAAGCGCCCCCATGGGAGAGAAGCATCTCCGCCGCAGGGATGCAGCGCGCCCCCGTACCGGAGCACCACCTCCGCCGCGGGGATGCATCGCGCCCCCGTACCGGAGCACCACCTCCGCCGCGGGGATGCATCGCGCCCTCGTACCGGAGCAGCACCTCCGCCGCGGGGATGCAACGCGCCCTTGCGCCGGAACAGCACCTCCGCCGCGGGGATGCAACGCGCCCTTGCACCGGAACACCACCTCCGTCGCGGGGATGCGTCGCGCCCTTGCGCCGGAACAGCAGCTCCGCCGAGGGGATGCAGCGCCCCCTCGCGCTGGAACACGAACTGCCCCGCAGGCACGCGCCTCGCCGCCCGCTCCGTCCGGCGTGCGTGCGCTCGCATCCGGCTCGCCCCATCCTCCGCGGGCCCTCATGACCGGCCCCGACGAAGGCGGCCCCGCGTCCGTCCCCTCTTCCGCGCCCGTGCCCGTGCCCGTGCCGTCCATTCCGTCAGATTGGCGAGGGGCGCAACAGGGGCTTTCGCTCGGGCTTTTCGATTTTCGCGGGGGGCCCCGTCGCGAGAGGCGCGGTCGGGCAAAGGAGAGTCTCATGCTGAAGATCTGGCTCGCCAGCTCCGGAGGGCGGAGACGAGCATCGCGTTGAACACCTCCGAGGGCAGTGGGTGCAGCGGGGGCACGCGGCGCGAGCGCTACCGGAACGCACTCGGCTCGGCGCGGGAGACAGCTGCCTGCCTCGATTCGGCGCTGGCGCTCGGCTACGTCGACGGGGTCGATGCGGGGCTGCTCGACAAGATCGACCACGTGCGGGCGGTGCTCGTGAAGAACGTACGCTGAGGCGTGGCGGCGAGCGGCTCGGGTGGGCCGCTCGCCGCGCTACTCGCTCACGCCGTGACGCGAACGAGGGTGCCGATGACGCGGTTCATGAGCGACGGCAGCGACGGCGGAAGCGAGCCGACGTAGCCAGCAGCCTGCGCCACTTGCAAGCACGCCCACGTTTCCCGCGCCGAGCCCAGCGCCGTGCGGTAGCGCTGCAGGCGGTTGCCACCCGCCGAGCCGCTCCCCTCGGCGACGTTGAGCACGACCGAGCTGGCCGCCCGCCGCAGTTGCGACCCCAGGTCGCGGTCGCACCTCTCCACCGCCCCGACGACGGGCCGCATGGTGGCAATGGCCTCGAGCATCACATCGTGAATTCGCAGCATGGTCTCTTCCTTTCGTGCGCCCCACGCCCTCTGCGCGGAGCACACGCGCCCCACGCCACGGCGCGCAGCACGGCTCAAGGACCCGGAGCGGCGAAGCCGCGGAGGGCCGCTCCTGCGGCGCGCGCTCCTGCGCGCGTCCTTGTATCTCGGGATTGAGGTAGATCCTCGATTGCTCGAGGCCGGACACGGTAGGCCGCTCGCGTCCTTGGAGCGGAAACCCGCTCCGTGTTCAAGCAAGGTCGCCGTGTCCGTGCC
>DASXDU010000038.1:0-321609 GCA_036490515.1 Polyangiaceae bacterium | reverse complement strand
GTACGAAGCTCGTAACCGCGTCCACGGGGCTCGTAGCCGCGCGTACGAAGCTCGTAACCGCGTCCACGGGGCTCGTAGCCGCGCGTACGAAGCTCGTGACCGCGTCCACGGGGCTCCTAGCCGCGCGTACGGGGCTCGTAACCGCGTCCACGGGGCTCGTAGCCGCGCGTACGAAGCTCGTAACCGCGTCCACGGGGCTCGTAGCCGCGCGTACGAAGCTCGTGATCGGCACCAGTCCCCCCCCGCCACCGGACCACCGGCCCCCACTCCCGCGCGCACTGCGTGAAGCCCCCCAACCGAGCGAGAGCCCGCGGGCGTGAGCGTCCCATCCTTGGATCGCTTCGTGCACCCTTCCAGGGAAGGCAGTACCGGCATGCGCTCGCTTCATTGCGCGTCCCTCTTCGTCGCGGTGGTCGCTGCGTCGTCGGGGTGCGTCGATCGCGGCCCGCAGGCCGTGGCGCCCGTCGGGGGCAGCGCCACGAGCTGGCGGTACGACGTCGAGGTCGACGACGGGGCCCGCCGCCTGCTGGTGGACGCGTGGCTCCCTCCCGGATCGCTCGCGGACCTGGTGGTCCGCCACGGCGCCGAGCGCTTCGTCCAGGCCGTGGAGGTGCAGGACGACGACGGATGGCGCACCGTGTCGCGCCGCGGCGAGGCCTTCCACGTCCCCGAGTGCGCGCGCGGCTGCCATCTCCGCTACCGCTTCGCGCTGCGCCGCGCCGCCGACGCCCTGCGCGACATCGACGTCGCGATCGCGTGGGGGGAGGTCGTCGTCGCGTCCCCGTCGTCGTGGCTTCTCCATCCCACCCTGGCACCCGACGGCACCCGCTACCGCTTCCACGTCCGTGCGGCGCGTGACGCCTCGTTCGTGACGGGCGTGTTCACCGCGCCGGACGGCCCTCCGGGCAGCTACGAGGCGGACGCGACGGACATCGCGGTGGCCCCGTACGCCGCGTTCGGCCCGATGCGCCTTCGCTCCGTCGAGGCCGTCCCCGGCAGCACGCTCGACGTCGCAATCGCGGGCGACTACCGCGTCGACGACGACGCCATCGTCGCGTGGATGGCGAAGAGCAGCCGCACGATCGCCCGCTTCCTCGGCTGCTTCCCGGTCGAGCGCGTGATGGTGCTCGTCGTCCCCGCGGCCGGCGACGCCGTGCGCCACGGCGAGACGATGGGCGACGGCGGCGCCGCGATGGTCCTCGAGCTCGGCGAGGACGCGGGGCCCGCGGCGCTCGAGGACGACTGGGTGCTCCCGCACGAGATGGCGCACCTCGCCGTGCCGAGCGTCGCGCCGCGTCACCACTGGATCGAGGAGGGCCTCGCCGTCTACCTGCAGCCCATCGCGCGCGCCCGGGCCGGCGAGCTCACGCCCGAGCAGGTGTGGCGCGAGTTCGCGATGGGCATGCCGAAGGGCGCTCCCTCGCACGCCGACCGCGGCCTCGACGACGCAACGGACTGGGCGCGCACGTACTGGGGCGGCGCGACCTTCTGCCTCGTCGCCGACGTCGCGATCCGCACCCGCACCGGCAACCGCTTCGGGCTCGAGGACGCGATGCGCGGCGTGCTCGCGGCGGGCGGCAGCGTCGCGCACATCTGGGGTCTCGAACGCCTCCTCGACACGGCCGACGGCTCCGTCGGCGCGGGCCCGCTCCTCGCCCGCATGCACGCCGAGATGCTGCGGGGCACGTGGACCGTCGACCTCCCGGGCCTCTTCCGCGACCTCGGCGTGCACCTGGAGGGGACGCGCGTGACCTTCGACGACGCCGCGCCGCTCGCGGCCCTGCGGAGGTCGATCACGCGCCCGCTCCTCGTGGGCGAGCCCGAGCCCGTCGCGTGCCGCGCCACGCCCGGCGGTACCGTCGCCCAGCGATGATGTATAGGCTGGCGGCGTGATCGGGCGGCTGACCGGGACGGTGGTGGCGCAGGAGGGCGACGGCGCGATCGTGCTCGACGTCGGCGGCGTGGGTTACGAGGTGGCCGTCCCGCTCGGGACCCTCGGCCGCGCGCGCCCGGACGACGCCGGGCGCGTCACCCTCTGGGTGCATACGCACGTGCGCGAGGACGCGCTCTCGCTCTTCGGGTTCCCCGACGAGGACGAGCGCGCCGCGTTCCGCGCGCTCCTCGGCGTGTCGAACGTGGGGCCGAAGATCGCCGTCGCCGTCCTCGGGGCCCTCCCCGCGGCCGACCTCGCGCGGGCCGTCGCCCGGCAGGACCTCGGCGCGATGAAGGGCATCCCCGGCGTCGGGAAGAAGATCGCCGAGCGCCTCCTGCTCGAGCTCCGCGACAAGCTCCATCCGGTCGGGCCGTCGATGCCCGGGGCCGTCCACGCGGTCGCCCCCACGCGCAGGGGCAGCGAGGGCGAGGAGCGTCTCCGGAGCGCGCTCACGGGGATGGGCTTCAAGCCGAGCGAAGCGGACCGGGCCATCGCGAGCCTCGGCGATCGAACGAACACCGTGCCCATCGAGTCGCTCGTCCGCGAAGCGCTCGGCCTCCTCGCGCGCTGAGCGATCTCTCGCGGCTTCGTGCGAGCGAAGCCGTTCGCGCCGGCGATGCAGGCCCGACCTGCTCGCCGAGCAAATCACGAGCGCGCTTCTGCGCGCGTGAACTAGGCTGCACCCCCGATGAAGGACGTCATCTCGTACATCGACGCGAACCGCAAACGCTTCGTCGACGACCTCGTCGAGTGGGTGCGCATCCCCTCGGTCTCGAGCGACACGAAGCACGACGCGGACGTGGCCCGCAACGCCGAACACCTCGCGGGCGTCGTCCGGGCGCTCGGTGCCGGTCGCGTCGAGGTGTGGAAGACGGCGGGGCACCCCGCGGTCTTCGCCGAGTGGATGCACGCGCCGGGCAAGCCGACGCTCCTCGTCTACGGGCACCACGACGTGCAGCCGGTCGACCCGCTCAACGAGTGGGTGACGCCCCCCTTCGAGCCGGACATCCGCGCGGGCCGCCTCTGGGGCCGAGGCGTCGTCGACGACAAGGGGCAGGTCTACATCCACGCGAAGGCCATCGAGGCCTTCGTGAAGACCCTGGGCAAGCTCCCCATCAACCTGAAGCTCATCGTCGAGGGCGAGGAGGAAGTCGGCAGCGTCAACCTCGACGTCCTGATGCGCGACCACCAGAAGGACCTCGCGGCGGACTTCGTCTGCGTCAGCGACACGGCCATGTTCGGGCGCGGCATCCCGTCGCTGTGCGTCGGCCTGCGCGGCCTGGCGTACGTCGAGGTCCACGTCGACGGGCCCGCGCTCGACCTGCACTCGGGCTCCTTCGGCGGCGGCGTGACCAACCCCGTGAACGCGCTCGCACGGATGCTCGCCACGCTCCACGACGCGAAGGGCCGCATCGCGGTCGAGGGCTTCTACGAGCACGTGCGCGCGCTGACCGACGCCGAGCGCAAGGAGTTCGCGGCGCTTCCCTTCGACGAGAAGGAGTGGCTCCGCTCGACGGGCGCGCCGTCGGTCTTCGGCGAGGAGGGCTACACGACGCTCGAGCGGATCTGGGCGCGGCCCACGCTCGACGTCTGCGGCATCTCGGGCGGGTTCCAGGGCGAGGGCGCCAAGACGATCATCCCGGCGCGGGCGAGCGCCAAGGTGAGCTGCCGCCTCGTGCCGGACCAGGAGCCGGACGAGATCGTGAAGAAGCTCGAGGCGCACTTCGCGAAGGTGGCCCCTCCCGGCGTCCGCGTCCGCGTCGAGAACCTCCACGGCGGCCGCCCCTACCTCGCGCCGACCGACCATCCGGTCTTCGAGATCGCCAAGCGAGCGTTCACGAAGGCGTTCGGCAAGCCGACCGTCTTCATGCGCGAGGGCGGCAGCATCCCGTTCGTCCGCACGATCGCCGACGCGACGGGCAAGCCGTGCCTGCTCATGGGCTTCGGCCAGCCGGACGAGAACGCGCACGCGCCCAACGAGTGGCTCGACCTCGAGAACTACCACCTGGGCATCAAGAGCGCGGCGTACCTCTACGACGAGATCGGTCGGATGGGCTGAGGGGCCGCCGGGCCGGCATCGCTCGGGCATCCGCGCAGCGCCGCCGCGCAATCGTTGGGCGCGTTCGAGCACGGGCACGCCGCAAGTCTCGTCGCGATCGCTGGCCCGCCGGACCGATCCGCGGTAGCTCTCCGGCCGACATGGCCAAGAAGACGAAGTCGGCGAAGCGCTCGAAGCCGCGCGAGAGGCGCGAGAGGCGCTTCCTGCCGCAGGCGGCGACCAGCGCGAGCATCGTGTACGTCGTCGGCGCGGTCGGCGCGATCGCGATGGGCGCCGGCGCGTGGGCGCAGTTCGGCTCGATGCTGCAGGAGAACGCGCCCGAGCCGCTGAAGTTCGCCCCGTACATCCTCGCGATCGGGGCGGTGCTGGTCGGCGTCGCGATCTGGATCGGGACGAGCGGCGACCCCGCGCTGCGCGTCGGGGACGCGGGTCTCGCCGTCGAGAAGGGCGGCCTCAAGCGCATGCCGTGGTACGCGATCGAGCGCATCGCCTGGCGGGAAGAGGCCGTTCGCGTCTCGGGCAAGGACGATATGGGCGGCCCGATGTCGCTGGTGGCGACGTCGAAGAGCCACCCGCAGGCCGCGGCGTGGATCGTCCGTGAGGCGCGCGACCGCGTGCCCTCGGTGGTGGACGTGCCGGAGGACGCGACGCTCCCCGAGCCGCGTGCGACGGCCGGCGAGCAGCTCCCTCTCGAGCCCCCGCAGGTCGTCGGCAAGCACTGCGCGGCGAGCGGGAAGGTGATCGCCTACGAGCCGGACGCGCGCGTGTGCCCGCGGTGCGAGCGCGTCTACCACAAGAGCAGCGTGCCGGCGGCGTGCGAGTGCGGCGCCGAGCTGACCGAGCTCCAGGCCTCGGCGAAGACGGCCTGACGGCCCGGTGGAGGCTCCATGAGCGCGTCGATTCGAACGGTGAGCGTCCTCGGGTCGGGGACGATGGGCCAGGGCATCGCGCAGGTGACGGCGTCGGCGGGCATCGCGACGCGGGTCTACGACGCAGCCCCCGGGCGCGCAGAGCAGGCGTTGTCCGCCGTGAAGGCGCAGCTCGAAAAGCTCGTCGCGAAGGGCAAGATGGCGGGCGAGCACCGCGACCGCGCCGTGGCGGCTCTCTCCGTGGCGTCCGAGGTGGGCGTCGCGTGCGAGGGGGTCGACCTCGTCGTCGAGGCCGCGCCCGAGAACATGGAGCTCAAGGTGAAGCTCCTCGGCGAGGTGGTGGCGAGCGCGCCCGCGCACGCGATCCTGGCGTCGAACACGTCGTCGCTGTCGCTGACCGAGCTCGGGACGCGCATCGGCGCTGCGGACCGCACGGTGGGGCTCCACTTCTTCAACCCGCCGCCGGTGATGGAGCTCCTCGAGATCGTGCGCGGCATCGGGACGAGCGACGCGACCATCGACGCTTCCGTCGCGTTCGCGAAGGCCGTCGGCAAGACGCCGATCGTCGTACGCGACGTGCCTGGCTTCGCGTCGAGCCGCCTCGGCGTCGTCCTCGGGGCCGAGGCCATCCGCATGCTCGAGAGCGGCGTCGCCAGCGCGACCGACATCGACCGCGCGATGGAGCTCGGGTACCGCCATCCGATGGGCCCCCTCAAGCTCACGGACCTCGTCGGCCTCGACGTGCGCCTCGCCATCCTCGACCACCTCACGAAGGAGGTCGGCGAGCAGTTCCGCGCGCCCCCGCTGCTGCGCCAGATGGTCCGCGCCGGAAAGCTCGGCAAGAAGACCGGCGAGGGCTTCTACGTCTGGAAGGACGGCGTCGCGCAGCCTCGCTAAGCTCGGGCAGCCATGGCCACCCTCCGCGACGCATTCCTCGTCGACGCCGTCCGCACACCCATCGCCCGCTTCAAGGGCGGGCTCGCCGGCGTCCGTTCCGACGACCTCGCTGCGCACATCCTGGGAGCGCTCGCGAAGCGGAACCCGGCGCTCGCGGAGAAGCTCGACCAGGTCGTCTTCGGGTCGACCAACCAGGCCGGCGAGGACAACCGCAACGTCGCGCGCATGGCGTCGCTCGTCGCGGGGTTCCCCTTCGAGGTCCCCGCCGTCACCGTGAACCGCCTCTGTGGCTCGGGGCTCGAGGCCGTGTGCGACGCCGTCCGGCGCGTGGCGACGGGCGACGCGGACGTGGTGATGGCGGGAGGCGTCGAGAGCATGACGCGCGCGCCGTTCGCGTTCGCGAAGACCGAGGAGGCCTTCGCGCGAACGCCGCCGAAGGTCTTCGACACGACGCTCGGGTGGCGCTTCGAGAACCCGCGGATGGCGGCCCGCTTCCCGCTCCTCTCGATGGGCGAGACCGCCGAGGAGGTCGCGACCAAGTGGGGCATCGGGCGCGAGGAGCAGGACGCCTTCGCGCTCGGCTCGCAGAAGAAGGCCGCGGCGGCCGTCGCGGCGGGCGCGTTCGATCGCGAGATCGTCCCGGTCCCGGTGCCGCAGAAGAAGGGAGAGCCGGTGCTCTTCGCGAAGGACGAGTCGCCGCGCGACACCACGATGGAGGCCCTCGCGAAGCTCGCGCCCGCCTTCCGCAAGGGAGGGACCGTGACGGCGGGCAACAGCTCCCCGCTCAACGACGGGGCGTCGGGCGTGCTCGTCGCGAGCGGCGAGGCGGTGAAGGCGCACGGGCTCGAGCCCCTGGCCCGCGTCGTCGCCAGCGCGACGGCAGCGGTGCACCCGAACCTGATGGGCGAGGGTCCGATCCCCGCGGGCAAGAAGGCGCTCGCGCGAGCAGGGTGGACGGTGAAGGACCTCGAGCTGGTCGAGCTCAACGAGGCGTTCGCGGCGCAGTCGATCGCGTGCCTGCGGGGCCTCGAGCTCGACCCGGCGACGGTGAACGTCAGCGGCGGTGCGATCGCGCTGGGCCACCCGATCGGTTCGAGCGGCGCGCGCGTCCTCGGGACGCTCCTCTGGGGGATGAAGGCGCGGGGGGCGAAGCGCGGGATGGCCGCCCTCTGCATCGGCGTCGGCCAGGGGATCGCCATGCTCGTCGAGCGCTGAGCCGCCGGGGCGGGGGCCGACATGCCCGGGCGCGAATGCGTCCGTGCCCGCGCCGGCCGATGCGCTACATGTTCGCTCCCATGGCGGCGCCCGCTGAACACCCGTACGCCTCGTTCGTCCACCTCGTGCAGAAGCCGGCCCGCTACCTGGGCGGCGAGCACGGGGCGCGGAAGAAGGACTGGGCGAGCGTCGACGCGCGCGTCTGCCTGGCGTTCCCCGACGTCTACGACATCGGGATGAGCCACCTCGGGTTCAAGATCCTCTACGGGATCCTGAACGACGACCCGCGGACGCTCGCCGAGCGCGCCTATGCCCCGTGGGTCGACATGGAGGCCCAGCTCCGCAAGCGCGGGCTGCCGCTCGTGACGTGCGAGAGCGCACGGCCCCTCCGCGACTTCGACGTCGTGGGGTTCTCCCTCCAGTTCGAGCTCACGTACACGAACGTGCTGCTCATGCTCGACCTCGGCGGCGTCCCGCTCCGCGCCGACGCCCGCGGCGAGGACGATCCCCTCGTCATCGCCGGCGGCCCCACGGCGACCCACCCCGAGCCGCTCGCGCCGTTCCTCGACGCCGTCGTCGTCGGCGACGGCGAGGAGCGAGCGACCGACGTCGCGCTCGCGTGGACGTCGATGCGCAAGGCCGGCGTCCTCCGCGCCGAGCGCCTCCGCGCGCTCGCGAAGCTCCCGGGCGTCTACGTCCCGTCGCTCTACGCGACGCGTGTCGAGCCCGACACGGGCTTCACGGTCGTCGACCGCGGCCTCGTCCCCGAGGCGCGCGTCCCCGTGCAGCGGACGCTCGTCGACGACCTGAACCGGTTTCCCTTCCCCGACGACAGCCCCATCGGCGGCCCCGAGGCCATCTTCGACCGGATGTCGATCGAGATTGCGCGCGGCTGCACCGAGGGCTGCCGCTTCTGCCAGGCGGGGATGATCTACCGCCCCGTGCGCGAGCGCGACCCGGCGCAGATCGTCGAGACGGTCGTCAGCGCCGTGAAGAAGAGCGGCTACGACGAGGCGAGCCTCACGTCGCTGTCGACGGCCGACTACTCGTGCATCGCGCCGCTCGTGAAGAAGGTGGTCGACGAGCTGGCGCCGCAGAAGGTGAGCCTCGGCGTCTCGTCGCTCCGTGCGTACGGCCTCGACGAGAACGTGCTCGACGACATGGCGCGCGTCCGCGCGACCGGCGTGACGTTCGCGCCCGAGGCGGGGACGCAGCGGATGCGCGACGTCATCAACAAGAACGTGACCGAGGAGCAGCTCCTCCAGACGGCCGAGCGCATCTTCTCGCGCGGCTGGTCGGCGATGAAGCTCTACTTCATGATCGGCCTGCCGACCGAGGAGGAGGAGGACGTCCGCGCGATCCCGCAGGTGGGCGGGCGGGCCCGCGGCATCGGCAAGCGCGTGATGCGCGAAGCCGGCGCGATGGGCGCCCCGAAGGTCACCGTGAGCGTGTCGACGCACGTTCCCAAGCCGCACACGCCCTTCCAGTGGTGCGCGATGGACCGGCCCGACGCCGTGCGCGTCAAGCAGGGGTGGCTCCAGGACGAGGCGCGTACGGCGAAGGTCGATCTGCGGATGCACGACTGCGAGACGTCGTGGCTCGAGGCGGTCTTCGCGCGGGGCGACCGGTCGCTGGCGCCCGTGCTCGAGCGGGCCTACCGCGCGGGGGCACGCTTCGACTCGTGGGAAGACCAGAAGCGGATGGACGTGTGGGAAGAGGCGTTCCGCGCGGAGGGAGTCTCGCCGGAGCCGTACCTCGGGACGATCCCGGTCTCGGCGCGCCTTCCGTGGGACCACCTGGACGTCGGCCTCGAGGAGGGGTTCCTCCTGCGCGAGTACCGCAAGGCGGTGAAGAACCGGCTCTCGCTGCCCTGCGGGAAGGTCGCCGGCGCTTTCGTCCACGCCACGAACCTGAAGGACGCGGGCACCGACGCGCGCAAGCTCGTCTGCTACGACTGCGGCGTCGCCTGCGACCTCGGGGCGATGCGCGAGCAGCGCCTCGTCTACCTGCGCAAGCTCGACGCGAACGAGCCGCGGCCCGTCCTCCCGCCGGTGCGCAGGGCAAAGGGCCCGCCTCCACGCATCGCGCAGAGCGACGCCCACCGGTATCGCTTCGTCTACGAGAAGCTCGGACCCGCGGCGTTCCTCTCGCACCTCGACGTCATCCGCGCGCTGCCGCGCGCCTTCCGCCGGCTCTCGCTCCCGCTCTGGTACTCCTCCGGTTTCCACCCCAAGCCCGACATGACGTTCGGTCCGGCGCTCAGCCTCGGCGTCTCGAGCCTGGCCGAGGTCGTCGACGTGAAGATCGCCGCGGACGTCGACGTCGGGCCGCTCTTCGAGGAGCTGTCGAAGGGATCCCACGAGGGCCTCCGCTTCGTCGGGTGGGCGAAGCTCGGGCCCGGCGACGCCGCCGTGTCCCGCCTCGTCGACACGGCCCGCTACGTCGTCGGCATCCCGCGCTCCGTCGTGGACGCACGCGGCGGCGACGGCTGGCTCGCGGGCCGGGTGGCCGAGACGCTCGGCGCGACGTCGCTCGTCGTCATCCGCCGCATCGACGGCGTCGGCAAGAAGGTCGACGTGCGCGACTTCCTCCGGACGGCCACGCTTGGAACCGGACAGGAGCTCCTCGCGCGTGCCGGCATCGTCGGCGACATGGTCGCCCTCGAAGCCGAGGTCGAGGTTCGCGGCTCGGGCGGCGTGAAGATCGGCGAGGTCGTCGAGTGCATCACGGGCGACGCGGAGACCCCGCACCGCGCCGTGCGCGTCGCGCTGGGGACGCGCCTTCCGGAAGGGGACGTCCTCTCGCCGCTCGCCCTCGACGCGATCCGCGCCCATCGCGCGGCGCGTTCGGCGCCCGCGACCGACGCGGGCATCGCGAGCGCCTGAGCGTCGGGCTCAGCGACCCTTCGCGTGGGCCTGCCGGCGCGCGGTCGTGGGGGGCGATCCGAGGAGGCGCAACGCGCGGCACGTGTCCGAGTCCTTGCACGGGCCGACGTTGCCGCCGTTCGCGGGCCACGCCACCGTCCACGTACCGTCGTCCGAGTGCCCGAGCACCGCACGATCGCGCACGTCGGGGCCACGCCACGTCGGAGGAGCGTGCGCCAGCGAGGCTTCCCGGTCGTTCGCGTCGGCCACCGCGAAGGGGAAGCGGAGGGTCGGCGCGAGGCCCACGCGCTGCACCGGGTTGCCGTCGGGGAGCGCGTAGAGGAGGGTCGTGAGCCGGAGAATGCCTGCGTGAGCGTCGTCGTCGACGTATTCCTGCGCGCAGCCCTTGCCGAAGGTCGTCGTGCCGACGGTCGGCCCGCGACGGTATGCGACCAGCGCTCCGGCGATCATCTCGGCCGCGCTCGCCGTGTCCGCGTCGACGAGCGCCGCGACCGGGCCGCGCCACCGGTCGACGCTCGGCGGCTCGGGGGCCCGGTCGGTCTCGAGCGAGCCGTCGCGGCGCTTCATCGGGAAGAGTGCCGCTCCCGGGATGAACACGCCGAGCGCGTCGATGGCACCGTCGGTGGACCCACCGCCGTTGCCGCGCAGATCGAGGACCACTCCGGCCAGCGCGCGCCCCGCGTGCTCGCGCTGGTGAAGGAGCGCTCGCGTGAGCTCGTCCCCCAGGTCGTCCCGTACGTCGTGGATGGCGACCACGGCGACGTCCCCCTCGCCGTACTCGAAGCGCTCCACCGGGAGATCGTCGTCGTCCGCGACCGGATCGGCCGGCCTGGCCTCGACCGGCGCGCCGTCGAGCCAGGTGGTTACCGGGAGCTTCTCGCCGGCGCGCAGGACGATGGCCTGCGCGGGGGGGCGTGCCTCCGAGGCCGCGAAGCCGAGCTGCTCGTTCTGCTCGTAGCTCAGGCCGGCCGTCGGCAGGCCCGCCAGCGAGAGGACCACGTCGCCGTCGGCGAGGGGCGGCGCGGCGCCCGACTCGATCCGGACGCCGATGGCGGTGCGATCGGACTTGTCCCAGAGTCGCACGGGTGGGCGTGCCTCGAGATCCACCTCGTAGACGCTCGACTCCTCGTCGAGCGGCGCCCACGCTCCATGCGGGTCGATCGCCGGCACGTAGGCCCTCACGGCCGACGCGAGCACGACACGCGCCCAGCCGGAGGCGTCGAGCCGGGGGAAGTACCGGGACCGCGCCGCGTCGACGTAGGGCTGCGCGGCTGCGCCGAGGCTTCGCTCGACGACGCCCACGCGCCGCCCGAGGGTGGCCGCGAGGGCGCGCGCCGGCCGGGTCACGTTCGAGCCCTCGAACGCGGGCGCGGTCGCCTCGGTGCCCAGGTCCTCGCCCGGCTGTGCGGACGCGCGTGCCTCGTCGAAGATGCCGCGAAGCTCGTCGACCCAGGTGACGATTCCCCCGCCGAGCGCCTGCGCGCCCGGGCATCCGCGGGACTTCGTGCTCTCGAGGTCGGCGAGGAGCTCCGCGGCGTGCGCGTCGAACGCGTCCGCGACGGGTGTGTCGGGGGCGACGCTCCAGAGGCCGTACGGGTCGAGCCAGTCGGCCGCCGCGTCTGCGAACGCCTTCGCGTCGATGGTCTCGGGCTGATACGCGAGCTCGGTGCGCGACTGGATCACGATCGCGCGGGCCTCGTCGCACGACAGGGCCGGCGCATCCCCTGCCGGAACCCGGAACTCGTGCGCCCGCCCGTCGTCGGACGACCCGGGGCCGCGATCGTCCGAGCTGGGAAGCGCAGGCTCGACGGGGCCCGAGGCCGGAAGCACGGGCGGCGACGAGGTGCGCGCCGGGCGCATCGCCAGGAAAAGCGTGCTCCCCAGCACGCAGAGGCTTCCCACGAGCCAAAAACCGCGCCGTCGCATGGGGGTACAAAGCGTAGCAGGGGTGCCTCCGCGAGCAGCAGTTTGTCGCGGGTCACGGTACAGTCGCGCTCGCGGCAGGCCCGACGTGTCCTCTCGGTCGACGACGGCTCCACTCCTCCTCGGGCTGCTCTGTGCGGCGCTCGCGTCGACCCGGCAGGCGGGCGCGGAGGAGGGCATCGACGAGGGGCCGCGGTTCAAGTCCGTCGCGCTCGAGGGCAACCCGCTGGGGCTGGTCGTTGGCCGCTACAGCGCGGACCTCGAATACCTGCCCGCCCCGCACCACGCGCTTCACCTGACCCCCGTCGGATACTTCGCGCTCCCCGGAGTGGGCGACGAGCTCGTGGGCTTCGGCGTCGAGACCGGCTACCGCTGGTACTCGGGCGCCGACGGACCGCAGGGGTTCTTCGCGGGCGCGTCGTTCATCGCGCTGAGCCTCCGGTATCTCCACGCCGCGGTGGAGGGCGTCGCGTTCGACGCCCCCGTCGACACCTCCTACGTCCAGCTCGGCGGCGCGATCGACGTCGGCTACCAGCTCGTCTTCCTCGGCAACTTCGCCGTCGGCGTCGGCGCCGGCGTCCAGTACACGGCCGACACGACCGAGCCCCGCTTCGAGTATCCCAGCCACCCCTGGCACGACCTCTTCTACGGATCGGGCGTCCGGCCGCGCGCCCTCCTCTCGGTCGGCACCGCGTTCTGAGTCGCTCGGCGCCACGTTCCGAGGGGGCCGCGCGGCCTCCGGAGCTGTGCTAAGCCGCGAGCTCGAATCGAAGGAGCTCGTCGAAATGTCGAACCTCATGGAAGCGCTCACGGGCGAGTCGAAGAAAGGCGCCGTGGTCGAGGACTGCATGTCGCTCATCGACGCGGAGGTCGCCGACAAGGGCGGCCTCACGGGCCTCGCCATCAAGGCCGGCTACAGGACCGTCCAGGGCATCAAGCCCGGGTTCGTCCGCCAGGTCGTGAGCGACCTTCTGCCCGACTTCGCCGTCGCCCTCGAGCCGCTCTACAACGAGGCGCACGAGAAGGGTTGCGGCGTGCGCGAGCACTTCACGTCGCAGTCGTCCCGCGTGGCGGACGCGCTGCTCACCATCACCGACGACAAGGCGAAGCGCTCGAAGAGCGGCATGGTCAAGGGCACGTACGAGAAGCTCCGCAGCAGCGCGAAGAAGAACGTCGAGGCAGCCGTGCCGAGGCTCGCCGCCATGATCGAGAAGCACGCGTCGTGACCGAGCTCCCCGGCGACGGGGTGGCGGTCTCCCCGGAGTGGCTCGAAGCGAACCTCCGGTCACCGGGAATCCGCGTCGTGGACGTGCGCGGCAAGGTCCTGCCGCCCGGGAACACGCCGCGCTACCGGCCTGATCGCGAGGCGTACGATCGCTCGCACGTCCCCGGCGCCGTCTTCGTCGACTGGACCCGCGACATCGTCGACCTGACCGACCCCGTCCCGGTGCAGGTCGCCGGCCCCTTCGAGTTCGCCGCGAAGATGGGCGAGCTCGGGATCGGCGACGACACGACGGTCATCGCGTACGACGACTACCGCCACGCGTTCGCGGGCCGTCTCGCCTGGGCGCTTCGCTACCACGGGCACGACGCCGTGGCCGTGCTCGACGGCGGCTGGGCGCGCTGGACGGCCGAGGGCAGGCCGGCGTCGGCCGAGATCCCTCGGCCGGGGCAGGCGACGTTCACGGCGCGATCGCGACCTGCGCTCCGTCGCACGGCGCGTGAGGTCGAGGCGGCTCTCGGGGATGAGGGCGTTCTTCTCATCGACGCTCGGCCTGCGGAGCAATACGCGGGCGCGGTCAGCGCAGCCGCCCGGGCGGGCCACATCCCGGGAGCGCGCAACGTCCCCTACCCGACCCTCCTCGACGCGAGCGGGCGCTTCCTCCCGCCCGACGAGCTCGCGCGGGCGTTCCTCGGGGCCGGCGTGGACGTCACGCACCTTCCGCGCGAGGTCGTCGTCTACTGCAACGGCGGGGTCACGTGCACCGTCCCGCTCGCCGCGCTGAAGATGCTGGGACGCGATGACGTGGCCGTGTACGACGGCTCGTGGAACGAATGGGGGAACGACGATCGGCTCCCGCTGCGCTCGGGGTCGGCGCCGTGACGGAGCCCGCGCACCGCTACGCGCGGCCGGTCTGTGGAATCCAACCAGAGATGGAGGTGCTGCCATGAAGAAACCGACGGCGATTCGGCCCGCGAGCGGCAAGCTGGGCGTGCTCCTCCCCGGGCTCGGTGCGGTCGCGACGACGACGGTCGCGGGCATCATGCTGGCCCGCCGCGGCAAGGCCGTGCCGGTCGGTTCGCTGACGCAGACGGCGACGATCCGGCTGGGCAAGCGGACCGCCAAGCGCGCGCCGAAGATCTCGGAGTTCGTCCCCCTGGCGGGCCTCGACCAGATGGAGTTCGGCGCCTGGGACATCTTCCCCGAGGACGCCTACGAGTCGGCCGATCACGCGCGCGTCCTCGAGCGGCAGCACCTCGACGAGGTGAAGGCGGAGCTCCAGACGATCCACCCGATGCGCGGCGCGTTCTACCCGGGGTACGTGAAGCGCCTGCACGGCACGCACGTGAAGTCGGCCAAGAACAAGGCCGAGATGGTGGAGCAGCTGCGCGAGGACATCCGCACGTTCAAGAAGGACCGGGGCTGCGATCGACTCGTCGCCGTCTGGTGCGGGTCGACCGAGGTGTACATCACACCGCAACCGGTGCACGCCGACGTGGCGTCGTTCGAGAAAGGCCTCCTCGCGGACGACCCGTCGATCTCGAACGCGCAGCTCTACGCGTGGGCGTGCCTGAAGGAGCACGTCCCCTTCGCCAACGGCGCCCCCAACCTGTGCGTCGACTTCCCCGCCGTGTGGGAGCTCGCACGCGAATGCCAGGTGCCCATCGCCGGCAAGGACTTCAAGACGGGCCAGACCTTGATGAAGACCATCCTCGCGCCCGGGTTCAAGGCGCGGATGCTGGGCCTGCACGGCTGGTACAGCACCAACATCCTCGGCAACCGCGACGGCGAGGTCCTCGACGATCCCGACAGCTTCCGCACCAAGGAAGTCTCGAAGCTCGGCGTCCTCGAGCACATCCTCCAGCCCGAGATGTACCCAGAGCTCTACGGCCAGCTCGTTCACAAGGTACGCATCGACTACTACCCGCCGCGCGGCGACGCGAAGGAGGGGTGGGACAACATCGATCTCTTCGGGTGGCTCGGCTACCCGATGCAGATCAAGGTGAACTTCCTCTGCCGGGACTCCATCCTCGCCGCACCCGTCGTGCTCGATCTCGCCCTGCTCATGGACCTGGCCGCGCGCGCGGGCTTCCAGGGGACGCAGGAATGGCTCAGCTTCTACTTCAAGAGCCCGATGACCGCGCCGGACCTCTACCCGGAGCACGACCTCTTCATCCAGCTCATGAAGCTCAAGAACACGCTGCGCTGGATGATGGGCGAGGAAGTCATCTCGCACCTCGGCACCGAATACTACGACTGAGCTCGCAGATGCCGCCGGAGGTCCCCAGGAGCGAAGGGCGGGGACGACGTCTCGCGTGGACGTTCGCACGCTTCCACGTCGGGGCCTTCGCGGCGACGGTCGTGGATTTCGGGGTGATGATCGGGCTCGTGGAGCTGGCCGGTCTGCAGCCGGTGACCGCCACGATCGCGGGGGCCTCGCTGGGGGCGCTGACGAACTTCTTGCTCGGCCGCATGTGGGTCTTTCGCGAGCGCGCAGAGCACTGGGCCGTTCAAGGGTGGCGCTACGCCCTGGTCAGCTCCGCCAGCGCTGGCCTCAACGCGGGCGGAGAGCACCTTCTCCACGACGTCGCACGCGTCGAGTACGTCGGCGCCCGGGTCGTCGTCTCGCTGGTGGTCGCCCTGCTATGGAACTTCCCCATGCAGCGCCTGTTCGTCTTTCCGGAAGGCCGCGGCGCGTGACGCGATTCTGGCGTCACCTGCGCAGCTTGTGGCCGGGCTGGACGATCCTGGCCCCGCTCCCCTTCGTCGCCCACTCCGTCTGGGCTGCGGCACGCGGGGCATTCCACGTGGAGAACGCGATCATCCTCGCGATCGTCCTCGCGCTCTTCTCCGTCGGACCGCGAACGAAGCGCCTGTTCCTCGGCGCCTACCCGCTCGGGCTCGTCGGCCTCCTCTACGACTCGATGCGCTTCGTCGCGCGAACGGGGATGACGCCCGAATCCGTGCACGTCTGCGATCTCCGGGCGCACGAGCTCGCGCTCTTCGGGGTCACCATGAACGGCGAGCGCGTGACCTTCCACGACTGGTTCGTCGCGCACCCGTCGCCCTTCCTCGACGGCCTCTGCGCGATCCCGTACGCGACCTTCATCTTCGTCTGCATCGCCTGCGCGACCTGGATGTTCTTCCGCGACTACGGGCGCATGCTTCGCTTCACGTGGTGTTTCCTCGCGCTCAACGTCGCGGGGTTCGTCACCTACCACCTCTACCCGGCCGCCCCGCCCTGGTACTTCCACGCCCACGGCTGCGCGGTCGACCTCTTCGCCCACGCGAGCGAGGGCCCGGCGCTCGCGCGGGTCGACGCCCGCCTCGGGATCCACTACTTCGCCGGCATGTACGGGAGGTCCGCCAGCGTCTTCGGCGCGATGCCGAGCCTCCACTGCGCGTACGCGTGCATCGTCGCGCTGGAGGGCTGGGCCGTCTTCGGGCGCGTGGCGCGGGCGGCGAGCTGCGCGTTCCTCGCCCTGATGTGCTTCTCGGCCGTGTATCTCGACCACCACTGGGTCCTCGACGTCCTCGCGGGGCTCACGTACGCCGTGGTCGTCGTGGTGGTGGCGCGGGCGCTCGCCAGGGCCGCGGGGCGGCGCGCACGGCAGGGTGCCCTCGAGCCGATCGGAACGGGTGGAGGCCGATGAGCCGCGTCGTCTCGTGGACCGCCCGGGTCATCGCGACGTGGTTCGGGTGCGGCCTCTCCCCCAAGGCGCCGGGCACGGTGGGCTCGCTCGGTGCGATCCCCCTCTATCTCCTCGTGGCGCGCGGGGGGCGGCCCGGCGTGGCCGTGGCGGCGGTCGTGGTCACGCTCGTCGGAGTGTGGGCCGCGACCGTGGTCTCGCGCGAGCTCGGCGCGAAGGATCCCCAGCGGGTCGTCGTCGACGAGGTGGCCGGCATGCTCGTGACCATGCTGCCGGTGGCGTCGTTGTCGTGGCGCTCGGTCCTGGCGGGCTTCGTCCTCTTCCGCCTCTTCGACATCCTCAAGCCGTGGCCGGTCCGGCGCCTCGAGGCCCTCCCGGAGGGATGGGGCATCGTGCTCGACGACGTCGCGGCGGGCGTTCTGGGCGCGGCCGTGATGGCCGGCCTCCAGGCTCTCCGGGTGATTCCGTGACCGACGGCCGCGGCGCCCCGGGCCCGCGGACGCGAGCCTACGTTCGCTTCGTCCTCCGCTGGGGAGCGTGGATCTGGGCGGTGACCCTCGCGCTCGCGGTTCCCGCGACGTGGCGCACCGCGCAGCTCTACGCGCACCTGCGGAGCGCGCTCGAACAGCTCTTGCCGAGCAACGCGCCGAGCGTCGTCGCCATCGACGAGCTACGCGCGCGCATGCCGGGCCTGCAGCACCTCGGCGTCGTGGTCGATTTCGGGGATCCGGCGAACCTCCCCGCGGCCGAGCACCTGCTCGACGATCTCGCAGCACGCGTCCGCGCGTACCCGCCGGGAATGGTACGCGCGGTCCGCACGGGGGACGCCGAGGAGCGTCGCTTCTTGCGTGAGCACGCCGCGCTCTACATGGACGTGGCGGACCTCGAGACGATCAAGCAGCGGCTCGAGGCTCGCCGCGACTGGGAGGCCTCCAAGGCCCAGGGTGCGCTCCTCGACGAGGACGAGCCGCCGCCTCCGCTCGACTTCCACGACATCCGCGCGAAGTACGACGCCCGCACGGCGCGCACCCATGCTTACGTCGACGACCGCTTCGCCAACCCGGAGCTCCACACGGCCCTCCTGCTCATCCAGGCGGGCGAGTTCGACACGGGCCACGCGCGGGGCGAGGCACTCCTCCGGCGCGTGCAGGACGACCTCGCGGACCTGCAGCCCGCCCGCTACTCGCGCGCCCTGCGCGTCGGCTTCACCAGCGACGTCGCCATCAACGTCGAGGAAACGCGGGCGCTCCTGTCGGACCTGTCGGTCTCCAGCGTCGTCGTCGTGGTGCTCGTCATCGCCGTCATCGTCGCGTACTTCCAGTGGTGGCGGAGCATCCTCGTCCTGCTCCCGCCCTTGCTCCTGGCGACGGTCTTCGCCTTCGCCCTGGCGACCACGCTTCCCCTCGGCGTGAGCGCGCTCAACTCGAACACTGCGTTCCTCGGGTCGATCATCGTCGGCAACGGGATCAACTTCGGAATCGTGCTGCTTGCGCGCTACCTCGAGGAGCGACGCCGCGGCAACGCCGTCGAAGAAGCGCTCACGCTCAGCGTGTGGGGCGCTCGCACGGGCACGCTCTCGGCGGCGCTCGCCGCGGCCGTGTCCTACGCGTCGCTCGCGCTCACCGACTTCCGCGGGTTCCGTCAGTTCGGCTTCATCGGCGGGATCGGCATGGTCCTCTCCTGGGTGCTCGCGTTCGTCCTCATGCCGCCGCTGGCGGCGTGGCTCGACCGTGCGGCTCCGGTGGCCCGGCGCCTTCCGATGATGAGCGGGTGGATCGCGGTTCTCCGCAGGCGCCCGGGGGTGGTGGTCGCGGTGGCGGCCGTGCTCACCGTGGCCGCAGCGTGGACGGTGCGGGGATTCGGGCCGGGTCAGATCGAGACCGACTTCTCGAAGCTGCGCCGCGCGGACACGTGGAAGAACGGCGAGGGCTACTGGGGGCGCCGGATGGACGCGCTCCTCGGCTCGTACATCACGCCCACGGTCATCCTGACCGACGACGTCGAGCAGGCGCGGGCCATACGCCGCGCCGTGGACGACGCACGAAAGGTCGCGCCCCTGCACGAGATGGTCGCGAGCGTCCGTACCATCGACGACGTGGTCCCCGTCGATCAGGAGCGCAAGATCGAGCTCGCCGAGGACATCCGCGACGACCTGACGCCTCGCATCCGCGCGTCGCTGACGGACGACGAGCGCGACCTGGTGGACCGCCTGCTCGGCGAGGCGCCGCTGAAGCCGGTCACGGCGGCCGACCTGCCGGCCACGTTCACGGCGGGGCTGCGCGAACGCGACGGCTCCCTCGGGCGGGAGGTGCTCGTCTTCCCGAAGCCGGGTCACCTGCTCTGGGAGGGCGTGCCTCTCCGGACGTTCGTGGCCCAGCTCCGGGCGGCGGCCACGACGAAGGCGAGCCCCGGAGAGCGAGACGGTCGCGTTGCGGGGTCCCTCGCCCTGTCGAGCGACATCCTCGATTCGGTGCGCCGGGACGGCGTGCTGGCCAGCGTCGCGGCGTTCGCGGGGGTGGTGGCCGTGGTGCTGCTCCTGCTCCGCGCGCAGCGGGCGACGGTCATGGTGATCGGCTCGCTGCTCCTCGGCGTCCTCTGGCTGGCTGGCGCCATGATGGCGCTGCACGTGAAGATCAACTTCGCGAACTTCATCGCGTACCCCATCACCTTCGGCATCGGCGTCGACTACGCGGTCAACATGGCAAGCCGGTGGGAGCTCGACGGGCGAGGCTCGATGATCGACGTGGTGAAGACCACGGGGGGCGCGGTCACGCTCTGCTCGCTCACCACGATCATCGGCTACTCGTCCCTGCTCCTCGCCCAGAACCGCGCGCTCTTTCTCTTCGGCCTGCTCGCCGTGCTGGGCGAGGTCGCCTGCCTCACGGCGGCCGTCGTCGTCCTGCCCGCGCTGCTCGAGGTCCTCCGGCGCCGAACTTGGCCCCGATCCGCGCCTCCGTGATACGGCCGGGAGCGATGGCGAACGTCGTTTCCGTGGGTCTGGACGCGAGTCTCGTCGAGCGGGCGCTCGCGAGCGGTACGCGACCGGCGATGTGCTGGCAGGCACGCGACGGCGAGGCCGTCCTGCGATCACTCGAGCGCGCCGTGCCGGAGCTCGTCGTCCTCGGCGGCGACGCCAGGGCTGCGGCCGACGTCGCGGAGGCGTTGCTCGACGAGCCGCTGCTCCTGTCGAGCACGATGCTGGCCTGGTCGATCCAGGGCAACCTCGCCGACACGTCGCGGCTGCTCGCTCTCGGCGTACGGGTGGTCGCGGGCGACCTCGGCGCGCTGGGCGCAGCCTGCCAGGAAGCGCTCGACGCGCGCGAGGGACGCACCATCCGCGTGGACCCCCCGACCGAGGTGCGCGCCGCGCGGTCCGACCTGCTCGATCTTCACGGCCGCCGCGTCATCGTGGCCGACGACGACCCTGCGATCACGTGGTTCTTCGCCGACCGGCTGCGCGCCGAGGGATGCGACGTGACCGAAGCCCAGGACGGAGCGGCGGCCCTCGATGCGGCGCGCCGGACCGTCCCCGACGTGGTCGTGAGCGACATCCGCATGCCCCGCATGGACGGAGTCCGCCTCTCCCGGGCTCTTCGCGCGGATCCGGTCCTCGCGGACGTCCCGATCGTCCTTCTCTCGTGGAAGGACGACTGGCTCCAGGACGCGAAGGACATCGGCGTCGAAGCCTCCGGGTACCTCCGCAAGCGCTGCGCTCCCGAGGAGATTTCCGCGCGGATCCGGGAGGTGCTCGTCCCGCACGTTCGGCTGGAGCGGCGCGTCCGGGAGCCAGGCGCCATGCGCGGTCGGATCGACGGCACCGCGCCGCACAGGCTCCTCCGGCTCGCGTGTGCGGTGCGGGTCGACGCCAGCCTCACCGTCCGCTGCCAGCAGCATGCGTACGAGATCCAGCTCCGTGACGGAGCGCCGCGCGCTGCGTTGCGCGTTTCGGCCGAGGGGGCGACCGTACGCGGCCTCGACGCCCTCACGTCGTTCCTCGACGAGCGCTCCGGTAGATTCACGCTGACGGCGAGCCACGCTCCGGTGGAGGTCGAGCTCGAAGGGAGCCTGCACCAGCAGATCGCAGCCCACGTCGCCGACTGCAGGCGGACCTCGGAGATGCCCGTGAAAGCCGCGCGGCCGTCGGCTTCCTCTGCGACCGCCGTCCAGCTCCCCGCACCGACCCAGGTCGTCGCGCCACGCGCGCCGGTTGCACCCCTTGCCCTGGTTGCCCCGGTTGCACCCCTTGCCCTGGTCGCCCCAGCTGCCCCGGTTGCCCCGATCGTGCAGGCTGCGATTCCGCCGCGAACGCTGGAGCCCGTTCCCAGGACGGTCCCGATCGCCCGGCACGCGGCTCCCGCGCCCTCCCTCGTGGCGCCCTTCACGCGTCCGGCCGCGGAGCGCACGACGCCGATCCCGCGGCGCACCCGTCGCTCGTCCGATCGATCTGCGGCGCCGGTCGCAGAGCTGCCGGTGCGGACCCGCGGCATTCCCTTGCGGTGGGTCGGGATCGCCGCGGTCGCGGCGCTCGGCATCCTGCTGGGCGCGGGCGCGCGTGCCTTGCGGCAGGCTGAAGTCCCTGTGGCACCGGCGCCGATGAAGACGACCAGCCGCTGACGAGCGCTGCGACTGCGGCCCGGGTCGGCTTCCGGCGGCGTACTCCTGCCGCTGGCCTACGGCTGCTTGGTCGGCGCTGGCGCGGACTTCGGCGCAGCAGTCGTCGTGGGGGCGGCCGCGGCGGCGGCCGCGGCGCTGCCCGCCGCGCTGGACGACGCGCTCGGGGCGGCGCTCGGGTAGACGCGGGCCCAGAGAGAGTCGCCGTCCTGGTCGAGCGTCCCGTCGTGGAGGAGGAAGGTCCTCTCGAGCTCCGTCTTGTGGACGACGCGCCCGACGGAGTCCTTCGCCTGGACCTGCTCGAAGACGTGGATGCCGTCTGCCGTGTACTGCGGCGAAGCGGTGAGCTCGTACTCGATCTGGCCGCCGATGCCGGGCTCCGACCCTGCTGCGTACGCGCGCTTGAGGGTGGAGATGGTCACGAGCCGTTCGAGCTTTCCGAACTTGGGCAGGAAGAGGTCGATGTTCTTCTCGCAGGGGGCGGTCGCCGGCTGGCCGTGGCAGCCGTCCGAGGTCGCCGAGAGGAGCACCTCCGTGCCGAGGCGCTCGACCTGGAAGACCGGCTGACCGACGGAGCGCCTGTACGCGCCGATGGCATACACCTCGGCGTACGCCTCCTTCGCGCGCACGAGGGCCAGGGGACCGGCCTCGCTGCCGTCGGGCCAGCGATGGGTGCGCAGCCAGGCGATGCGGACGTGATCGCCGCCGTTCCCGAGCACGATGTCCTCGGCCTGCACGGTGATGGGCGTCCCGCGGGTCGTGCCGCCCGCGTACACCGGATCGTCGAAGCCCTTCGCGCCGGTGCAGAGGAGCGCATCCACGGCGAGGGTGTGGTTGGTGGCGTCGTACGCGGGGAAGACCGCCTGCCAGTACTGGTCCTCGGTCAGGCTCCGCATCGTCCCGCCCCCTTGGCCCCGCGCGGCCAGCGGCATGATGCACGCGGGGACGGGCGCCATGGCGCGGGCCTCGTCTTCGGTCCGCGCAGGCCGCTCGGTGCCCTCGCACCCCAGCGACCCCCACGGGCTCGCAGCGCACAGGAGCGCGCAGGGAAAAAGCCATGCGAATCGTCGGCTTGAGAGCATTGGGAGGGCCCAGGAAGGAGTGGTCACCCGTTTGAGGACCGTGACGACGAGGTGGTCCGTGCGCACTTACAGTATCCGCGGCGGCAACGTCCTGCCAAGTTTGGCAGCGTCGGTCTGGCGCGGCGACACGAGAAGAGAGACAATCCGTCCCCCTCCCGTCCTCGGGGGGAGCGCGGCGCGTTTCACAAAGCGACGACGATCAACTCAAACGCAGACTGTAGGGAGGCGTTACGCCATGGCTGAGAATCTGATCCTGTGCACGTCCCAGTTCACGACGGTTGGTGCGATCAAGGGCACCAGCAAACGCAAGGAGGGTGACCTCGACTTTTCGACCGGCATCGAGTGCCACGGCGTCGAGTTCGGGATGCAGGTGCCCACCGATCCGAGCCGCATGGTCGTCACCGGCCGCCGCAGCTACAAGCCGTTCGCCTTCTTCAAGCTGATCGACGAGACGAGCCCGAAGTGGTTCCAGGCTTGCTCCACCGGCGACACCGGCAAGACGGTCTCGTTCGTCATGAACAAGATCGACACCGGCGGCAAGCCGCAGAAGTTCTACCAGTGGGACTTCACCAACGTCATCCTGACGAACATGCAGCACTTCCAGGGCAACATCATCGGCACGGGTGGCCAGCAGTTCCAGCTCCACGACTACGAGCGCATCGAGTTCGTCTTCGAGAGCATCACGCAGACGAACGTCGTCGCGAAGACCGTGTTCACGGACAGCCTGCTGGGCAACAAGTAGTTCGCGACTCCGTTGCAAGCTGACGCCCCCGCCGCACGAATCGGGCGGACGGGGGCGCAGCCCAGGCGGACCGAATGCCCGGAGGCGGTGCTTCACTTCTCGCGCGGATCCGGCGGCCCGAACTGGCCCGGCCGCGAGCGGCTTATTCCGAGGCTGAGGTCCGCGACAGCATCCTCAACAACCTCGTGCAGATGTGCAGCACCCGGCAGGGGTCTGCGCTGACGTGCCCCGACTACGGGATCGCGAGCGTCAGCGAGATGGTGTACCTCTTCCCGGACGCGATCACGATCATGGCGCAGAGCCTGAGGCACACGATCCAGTCGTACGAGCCTCGCCTGCAGAACGTGCAGGTGGTCCACGTGCCGAACGACACCATCGACCTCACGCTGAAGTTCGAGGTGCGTGCCCGGGCCGTGGTGGAGGGGTCGAAGACGACGGTGAAGTTCGAAACTGCCCTCGACCCCACGAGAAGGCTTACTATCCGCTGACCCATCGCAGGGGGCGACCGGTCGAGCGGACATGTTCAACAAATACTTCCAGGACGAGCTCGCGTACCTCCGCGAGCAAGGGCGCGAGTTCGCGCAGGCGTACCCCACGCTGGCGCCGCTGCTGGCGGACCGTGGGGTCGATCCGGACGTCGAGAGGTTGCTCGAGGGCGTCGCGTTCCTCACGGGGCGCATCCGGCAGAAGCTCGACGACGAGATGCCGGAGTTCCTCCAGTCGGTGGGGCTCCTGCTCTTCCCGCACCTGATGCGGCCCTTGCCGAGCGCGTCGATCCTCGCGATCACGCCGATGCCGAACGCGATGCGCGAAACGCAGGTCGTGAAAGCAGGGACGGAGTTCGGATCGGTCCCGGTGGACGGGACGCCCTGCACCTTCCGATCGACGACGGATTGCCGACTGTCGCCCCTCGCCGTCGAGGAGGCCCGGATCGACGTGCACCCTGGAGGGCGCCAGACCATCGCCATCACCCTGAGGACCCTCAACGGAAAGCCGCTCGCGCTGGCGCTCCCCGACACGCTTCGCCTCCACTTCACGGGCGACAGCGGGGTCGTATCGGCGCTTCTATTCCGGGTGCTCCAGAGGCTGGGGGATGTCTCGCTCTCGCCGGCGGGCCGCGTCGGCCGAGAGCTGTCCCTCGGCGCGGGCTCGGTCCAGTGGGTGGGATTCGATGATGCGGAGGGGCTCCTCCCGTTGGGCCGCCACGTCTTTCCGGGGTATCGACTGCTCGAGGAGTACTACGTGCTCCCGGCGAAGTTTGCGTTCGTCGACGTGCAAAACGTCCGACGGTTCGGTGAACTCGACCGGGAATCGCCCCGAGGGACCCTGAACTTCCGTCTTTCCGCTCCCATGCCGCATGGCTCGCGGGTCACGGCGGACAACGTGAGGCTCAACTGCGTTCCGATCATCAACGTCTTCGAGACCACGGCCGAACCCATTCGCCTGTCCGCGGCACGGGATCGGTTCGTGGTTCGAGCCGCGGGCCTGCCCGTCAGCCACGGCGAGGTGTACGCGATCCAGAACGTCACGGCGATCCTCCGCGGCTCCGGTGCTCGCGTGACGATTCCCCCCTTCTTCGAGTTTTCGCATGCAGCGAGTTCGCCGCACGGCTTCTACACGACGCATCTCTCCCCGAGCGTCACGCGCGAAGGCGCGGACATGCTCATCTCCTTCGGGTCGCCCGAAGGGTCCGGCCGGATCCTCGACGCGGAGACCATCTCCATCGAGCTCCTCGCGACAAATCGCGCGGTGGCGGGTGCAGTCCGCCCGGGTGACGTCAGCGTCCACACCGCGAGCTCGCCGGCGTTCGCGAACTTCTCGAACATTTCGGCGATGACGCCCCACGTCCCGCCGCCCTTGGGCAAAGATCTCCAGTGGCGAGCGATCGCTCATTCGGCGATCGGGCTCCGATCGCTCACCGAGGTGCCCGTCCTGCGCGCGGTGGTGGACGTCTACAACCTGCACGCAATGGTGGATCAGCAGGCCGCCCGAGCCAATGAGCTTCGCGTGAATGCGATCAAGGACGTCCGCCTGCGCGGCGTCGAGCGCCTCTACAGGGGTGCGGCGATACGCGGAGTCGGAGTCGACGTCGATTTCGACGAGGACGGCTTCGGCGGGGAGGGTGACATGCTCGTCTTCGCCGGTATCCTCGAGCGCATCTTCGCGGAGCACGTCTCCATCAACTCGTTCGCCGAGTGCACGTTCCGAACCCTTCGTTCCAAGATCGAGATGAAATGGCCTCCGCGCAGCGGGAACACGACCATATTGTGAACTTCATCGAGAGCGAAGGCTCTCGGTTCGGGTTCTTCCAGGCCGTGCACTTGCTGCACAGGCTCATCCCCGACACTGTGCCCGTGGGCGAGCTCGGGCCGCCGAGCGCCGAGCCGGTGCGCTTCCAGCACGATCCGCAGCTCATCTTCCACGCGAGCGACGTCGCCGGCATCCAGGTCAAGAAGGTCAACGGGACGACGCGCGCAATCATGACGACGACGTTCCTCGGTCTCACCGGGTCGTCGTCGCCGATGGCCACCGTCTTCGCCGAGGACGTCCTGCGCGCGGAGGCCCAGGACCAGACTTCACTCCGCGCGTTCTACGATCTCTTCCACCACCGCCTCGTGAGCCTCTTCTACCGCACGTGGAAGAAGTACCGGTTCACGGTCGGGTTCAAGTCCGACGGCTCGGACGTCTTCTCGCGGAAGATGCTCTCTTTCGTCGGCGTGGACATCGGCGGGGCCGTGCATGAGCGAGGCCTCGGCGCCCTCGAGCTCCTCGGAATGGCGCCGCTCCTGGCCACGCGTACGCGCTCGTCGCGCATGCTCAACATCATCCTCGAGCGCGCCCTCCCGGAGGGCGTAGGGCTGCGCATGGAGCCGTTCGTCGCGCGGAAGGTGACCGTCGCGACCGACGACCGTGTCCTCATCGGCAGGCAGAAGCACCAGCTCGGCTTCAGCTTCTCCATCGGCAAGACGGTGATCGATCGATCCGGCAGGTTCCGGATCACGGTCGGCCCGGTCGACCAGGAGATGTTCGACTCGCTGCTGCCCGGCGGATCCCGCCACGACGCCTTTCGCGACGTCGTGCAGCAGTTCCTGCCGCCGCACGTCGAGGCGGAGCTCGAGGTTCTCCTCGGGGCGGGGAACACGACGGCGTTCCAGCTTGGGAACCCCAAGGCGAGCACCCTCGGGAGCAGCGCGCGGCTGCCCGTCAGCGGGACGCATCAGATGATGCGGGCGCGGGTGCTGCTGGGGGTGGACGGAGCGGTGCCGGAGATCGCGCCAGCGGACGACTTCGAGTCGCCTTCTTCCGTCTCGCCGTCTTCCCCACCCGAAGCCCCGTCTTCCCAACCAGAAGCCCCGTCTTCCCAACCCGGAGACCCGCCGTAAGGCTACGGCGAAGCCGCGGCGATCTGGTCGCACTCCTCGGCACCGAGCCGCTGGTACGGCGGGAGCGCGCGCACGCGGTGGATCTCCGCGTGCTGTCGTCGCATGTATTCGGGATCGTGTCGCGCGAGGTCCGCCTGGAGGTTGGGCACGGCGTACACGTAGAGGATGTTCGGGATGAACCTCGCACGCGGCCCGGCGAGCTCCAGGATCGGCAGCATGACCGGCTGATCGGTCACGAACGTCCACTTGCCGTCCGGAGTCTTGAGGTCCTGCTCGCGAATACGTTTCACCAGCCCGGCCCGGAACGTTTTGAGGTGCGTGGCGCGCCAGGGCTCGCGCCGGGGCTCGTCGCCGACGGGGGCGGCGAACCCAACTGAGCCATCCATCCACATGAACTGGCCGTATGTCGCGAGCGCCCCCGCGGCGTGCGCGCGTGCCACGATCTCGAGCACGTACGGGGTCGCCAGGTAGTCGTCGCCATCCACCCAGGCGATCACCTCTTCGTCCGGCAAGGACTGCCAGAGGGGCCACAGGTTCGCGAGCTCGGGGGCCTTCGGGTACACGCCCTTCCGCAGCTCGACGGCCGGATGCGCGGAAAGGTCGAGTCCCGCCAGATCGTCGGTCGCATCGGCGAGAACATAGACGTGTCGGCGGTGCGGGTACGTCTGGGCGAGCACGGAGCGTACGCACCGACCAACGGTCTCCGGAGAGACGGCGGCGGCGGTCGACGTCACGGTCACGTGAATCGGGCGGATGCCCCGCGCGCTCATTCCGTGCGGCTCTCCGCGGCGACGGGCGCTTCGTGTTCGCTCACGGCGGCTGCGGTCGAATGGTGCGCTCGGAGGGCCACTACGAGCTCGGAGAAGGAGGAGTGCGCGCTGCCCATGAACTCGCGTGCACGGGCGCACACGAACAGGTCGACTACGGCGTCACCGAGCGAGTTGTAACGACGTGAATAATGCTGCGTCGCCGCCGAGCGCACCATGTTGCCCTGGCAGGCGAAACGCTCTGGAAGCGCTCGGATCATGATCCAACGCGTCTCGAGATTGTCCGTGGCGATGAAGACCTTCCCGGGACGGGCCTGCGCCCAAGCAATGAACTCCTCGTCCTTGGTGTACCGCCCCAGCACGATGGCCAGCTTGACGTGGTCGGTTCTTCGGACGTGCATGGCGACGTAGTCACCGAGCTTCTCGCAGGCCTGCTCGATCCTCTGGCGCAGGGGCTCGATCGGTTGCAGCAGCGCGTAGTGCCGGTGCCAGTTCTCGGGACTGTCCGAAGCGCCGCAGCTTTCGTCCACGTGCCCGCCCGGATGCCCGATGAACTCGATGCCGTCCACGGGCTCGAAGACGTCGAGGAAGTGTGCCCCGGCGATGTCCCATGTCCTCGTCCAGACGACCTTCATGCCGGGTGAATAGCGACTGAAGATGCCACGCAGGCGGTTCGCGAGCCCCCCGATCGCGTTGAAGGTCACGGGGTCCGCAGCCATGCGCGCCTCACGGGTTCGCTCTTGGTACCGAGCTCGCGTCGCAGCTTGAGAGCCTGCTCGTGGTCCGGCTTGGCGGCGAGCACGCCCTCCACGCACGCCAGCGCCGCAGGGCGATCGCCGAGCCGAGCATGGCAGACACCGAGGTTGTACAGCGTATTGCCATCGTCGCCCCACAGCTGGCGCGATCGCTCGAAGAAGGTGATCGCCGCTTTCCACTCGCCCAAGCGCGCAAAGGTCGCCCCGATGCCGAACGCCAGGTCGCCCTCCTCGGCGTCGAAGTGATAGTAGAGAGACCACACCCGAGCCATCGCGTCGCGCCACGCGGCGATCTCCGTCGGCGGGGCGGCGGGCAGGCGCTCTCTGAGACTCGGCAGCAGAGTATGGAGAACCTGCGGGTCCCATGCGCTCCATCGCAGGTGGGCGAGCATCTCCTGACACGTGAGATCCGACGCGGTCCTCTCGAGGGACTTCACGATCGAAAAGAACTCCGCTGGCCCGAACAAATCCATGACGTCGCGGAACGCTTCCCGCGTGGCCCCGCAGTCGCGACCGGCGCCGTCCCAGACGAGCGCCGCCATGCAGAAGCCATCGGCTTCGTGGCTAGCGAAGTGGGCCTGGCCTCCGTCAGCCGCCGCGTATTCTCCCAGGGCGTGGAAGTTCACGGGCACCGAGGGGAGCGAGAGGCTGCCGTTGGTGAGGAATCTGGGCCCGCGGGACGCGACGACTTCTGCTCGAGGAGAGCCCTCGTCCGCCGCCAGGACCAGGAGACTCTCCGGCGCGAGCCCTCGGAGACGTTGGATCAGGCGCAAGCCACTCGAGGGAAACAAGACGGCGCCCTGGCCGTTGCGTGTGCGGTAGGAGTCCAGGATCCGGTTCCATACCGGGTCCGTGGACGGCGGGGTCTCGGCAGGTCGGCGCGCGACCTCGAGCGCGAGCGTCGCGAGCGGGTCGTTCTGGTCGACGTCGGGCGCCGTTCCCTTGAGCGATACGAGCCCCTCGTAGAGCCTCCCGCCCTCGCAATAGAAGAGGTCGTGCCTGAGTGAGTCGAAGACGTAGTTCGCGAAGACGACCAGCGGGCAACCGCGTTTGCCGGGCGCGCTCCCTTCCATGGCGTGCTGAAGCGAGGCCGGGGCCTCGGCATCGCAGGCCGAGAATGCCAGCTGCCCGCGCTCGACGTACGGCGCGAAGGCGGGGTGCCTCCGGTAGAATTCGACGTTGTTCGGGGCAAGGTCCGTCATGAGGTACGTGACGGGCACCGCGCCGAGCTCCGAATCTCGCCACATGGACCAGAAGTGCTCCAAGAAGTGAAAGCCGAAGCGACCGGCCCCGGCTCCAAGCTCTAGGATGCACGCTCCCTTTCGCCGCGCGTCGGCGTTGCCCGCGAGGACGCTCCGCAAATGGGTCAGCGTCACCCGCGCGTAGCACCGTGCCACGAACGAGTTGTCGGTGACGTAGTGCGGCGTGCCCGAGCGTCGCCAGGCGCGAACGCCCAACCCGATGTACATCTGCCGCTGGAGGGTCCAGAGCTTCGACTCCGACAGGGGAAGCGCCTCCTCGATGACGAAGGGATGCGTGATGATGGGGGGGCTCGACATGGGCCCGTCCAGTGTAAGGCACGCTCTGGTCGGCGTGCGAGGAGCGGGCTACCGTGTCGCGAAATGCGGCTCCCGGAAGTCCGCCCCCTGTCGTCGCTGCCGCGCGGGGGGTGGCTCGCGCTGGGGCGACGTCTACGCGCCATCGGCATGAACGTCGACACCGTCAGCCCGTTCTGGACCATCGCTTGTACGAGCCCCGACCCGCTTCGGGATCCGGTGGTGCGTTGGCACCTGCGGCGCGAGCGCACCCTGTGGTCCCACGCGATGCGAATGTTCATGTTCTGGGACCCCGTCCCCCCGGCCGATGCTCGGGCCGCGCTGGGCGACGAGCTGCCCCTCGAGCGCTTGCTCGAGATCGGGCTACTGCGACGGACGGAAGCGGGGGACATCGTGTCCGCTTTCGCGATGCGAATGCCGGCCGTCGGGGCGGCTACGTTCGTTCTTTCCGATGACCTGGCGGCGGGCGGGGACACCGTCATGGGCCCGAGCGCCGCCAGCGTGACCCTCGCGCGATTCGCGTGTCCCATCGTGCCCGTTCGACGGGGCCTCGACCTGGGGTGCGGAGCCGGGACGCTTGCGCTGGCCATGGCGCCCACGTGCGAGCGCGTGGTCGCTACCGACGTCAGCCCGAGGGCGATCGCGCTGGCTCGCATCAACACGTGGTTGAACGACGTCGACAACGTCGAGCTTCGGACGGGCGACCTCCTGTCCCCCGTCGCCGGCGAGTCCTTCGACGTGATCGCATCGCAACCGCCCTTCGTGCCCAAACCCCCGGACCTGCCCGCGGCGCTGTTTCTCTTCGGTGGTCCACGCGGGGACGAGGTACCGCTGCAAACCCTGAGCGAGACCGCGAGTCACCTCGCGCCTGGCGGGCTGGCGCTCATGGCCGTCAACTGGCCGATCGTCGAGGGTGAGCCGCCGCTACTGGAGCGCCTGCGCGCGAGGCTCGGGCCTTCGCCGGATCTCACGTTGCTCCTGCTCTTCGCGGCCGGAGGGGGCCCTGCCGACCAGTCCCGCTTGTACGGTGCGCTCCACCATCCGAACGGCGGCGAGGAGCGCGACCGCGACGTCATGCGCTTTCGGGAGCATTTCGAGCGGGGGAAGATCCGGCAGATCATCCATTCGTACACCGCCGTGCGCTACCGACCAGGTCTCGTGGGTTGGACGTCGTCCGTGCCGCTCGACAAGCTGGTGGACGCCCCCGCGTCGCGCGACACCTTGGACGTGCTCTTCGCGCAAGGGGACCGTACGACCGCACCGGGCCCCGCGCCCCTCTCTCGGTGAGCCAGGGGCACGCTCGGATAGCGCCCGGGACCTCGGGCAGGTACCTTCCCTCGGCATGTCGTGGGACAACATCCCGGGTCACAGCGGCTTTCTCCCTCTCTACGACGAATTCGTGCGGACGGCGCCGCCGGGGGCGGTGGCCGTCGAGGTCGGCGTCGCACTCGGACACTCCATCGCCTTCCTGGCCCGCAGGGTCCTCGAGGCGCGCAAGCCCATCGAAGTCTGGGCCGTCGATCCGTGGGCAGGAGTCGCGCGGAACGGGGAGCAGCAGCACTTCCTGGGCGCGAGGCCATGCCCGGGGGATTTCACGCTGTTCCTCGAGATGATGAGGACGTACGCGCGTGAAGAGCTCGAGATTGTCCGCGTTTTGCGCCTCGACAGCCACCGCGGGGCGCAGGTCTTTGCGCCCGGGTCGTGCGACCTGGTCCTCATCGATGCCGCGCACGATTACGACAGCGTCGATGCCGACATCCGGGCATGGCTTCCAGCCGTGAAAGCGGGCGGCATCCTCGCCGGCGACGATCACGAGCCGAACTATCCTGGCGTCGAGAAGGCCTGCCGGAAGTGGTTCGGAGACGACTACGAAGTGCGCGGAACGACGTGGGTGAAGAGGATCGCGGCCGGCGACGCGAAGCGGGTGGCGGACGTCGATACGGGTGAGCGTGCTCTCCCTGGCTGAATCGACGGTTGCTTCGGGGTAGCCTACAGACGCACCCACCAGCTCGTTCGACGGACGGCGCGGTCGGGGAACGCTTCCGACACCGCCTGCACGACCCCCGGGAAGTTCGCAGCGTGATCGTGTCCGGCCAGGACCGCGCCGGGCTTCACATGCGGACGCCATACCTCGATGTCCCGCTTCACCATGGCGTAGCTGTGGTCCGCGTCGATGAAGACGAGATCTGCCTTCACGTCGAGATCGGCGAACCGGCGGGCTCCTTCCTCGCTCGTTCCCACCAGCAGGGCGACGTGCTCCTCCCAACCCGGGCAGTGCTGCGCCATGAGCTTGCGGAAGGCGACCGCGGGCCCCTCTCCTTCCGCGCACAGGGACTTGACCAGGGGATAGTTCTCCCACCCCCATCCTTCCGGAAGCGTCTCTGGCCAGTGATCGACCGCGTAGACCCGGATCTTCTTTCCACTCCGCTGGATGGCTTGCACGAGGAACGCGAGGCTTCGCCCGAGGGCCGTTCCGACCTCGACGAACGTCGCCCCGTCCTGCGCCTCGTCGACCGCCTGTTGATAGATGTCGTCGAAGTCGAACCAGCCCGGGATGTTCCTCCATCCGAGCGGCGCCGCTTTCACCGCTGTCGGCTGCGCTCGTCCAGCAGGGGCCGTCATTGGTGCCGTCGGCGCCGCCGTCTTCTTCCGCGGCGTGGTCGCGGAAATCGACAGCGTCAACCCGCCGTCTTCCGTGGCGACGAACGAACCCGCGCTCCCTGCCGACCACGTCACGGACGACGTGATGTTCCGAGCCAGGATCGACGGCCGTGAAGGTGGCGGCCGGTCGAGCACGGCAGGTTTCTTGGGGGTCTCCGCCTTGCCCACCCGGGGTTCTGGCCAGGACGGGTGAGCCCCACTCACCGCCTGGATGTGCATTGCAAGGTCGGAGAACGACGAGTGGGCGCTACCCATGAACGCGCGGGCCCCTACGCACACGAAGAGGTCGACGACCGCGTCGGCCAGCGCGTTGTACCTGCGCGATTCGTGCTGCGTGGCGGTCGACGGCTTCATCGCTCCTTGCCAGAACAGGCGCTGGCCGAGCGCGGCTCGAAACACTTGCCTCGTCTCGGCGTTGCACGTCGCCAGGAACACCGGCCCTAGCTGCTCGTGAGCCCAGGCGATGAACTCCCCGTCCGTGGTGAAGCGACCGAGCATCTGCGCGAGCTTCACGTGGTCGGACCGGCGCACGTGAATGGCCGCATAGTTACCGTCCCCCGCGTGCTGGATCAGCGCGCGCTAGGTCTGGGCGATCCTCGATCGGAGGGATGGGGCGGGCCGCAGCAGGGCGTAGTGCCGATGCCAGTCGTCGCCCGGCGCGGCGGGGGCGAAGCTATCGTCGAGCCGCCCGCCGGGGTGGTCGACGAAGGTGAGGCCGTCGATGGGCTCGAAGACCTCGAGGAAGTGAGCGAACGCTATGTCCCAGGTCCGCGTCCACACGACTCGCATGCCCGGTTCGTAGCGGCTGAAGATGGCGCGCAGCCGGTTCGCGAGACCGCCGACCGCGTTGAATGGCTCCGTCATGGGCACTCGGAGGGTCGCACCTCCGTGGGGAGGATGCCTCGTCCGCGCTCTCGATGGAAGCGAGCCGTGGGCGCCCAGACGGGCGGATGCGCCGCGCCAGAGAAACTGGTAGGGATGGCCCCAAGCAGGAGCACTGGATGATCGTTCCTCTGGGAACTTTGCCCGCTCGATTCAACCTTCCGCGCATGACGAAGGTCGTGCACATCGGCGGGCATTTCGGCGAGGAGTGTGACGACTATTTTGCCAACGGGGTCGATACCGTCACGTTCTTCGAACCGTCCCTTCCGAGCTTCCTGGAGATGCACAAGCGCCACGGAGGCCGGGCAGGCGTGACGCTCGTGCACACCGCGCTGGGCCCATACAACGGCTCGACGTTCATGCATGTCGAGACGGTGAACGGAGGGCAATCGAGCTCGCTGCTGCCGGCGAAGGAGCACAAGAGGCTCTACCCGCAGATCGTGTTCCATTTGCGCGAGCGTGTAACCGTCATGCGCCTCGACGACTGGATGGGCCCGGACGAGACGTGCGACTTCATCGCGATCGACGTCCAGGGCTACGAACTCGAAGTGTTCAAGGGCGCAGAACGAGCATTGAACTCGGTTTACGCCGTGAGCGCCGAGATCAACAAGGAGGAGCTCTACGAGGGCTGTGCCCGCGTGGGCGACCTCGATGCGTTTCTCGGACAGCGCGGGTTCAAGCGCGCGCTCACGGAGTGGTGCGGGGCCGAGGGGGCGTGGGGCGAGGCCATCTACGTGCGGCAGGGGTGATTCTACCCAGTCATGCGGGAGCACTCTTCGTCGGAGAGTGCGGCGTAGCCGCGGCGCGAGCGGATGCGGCGGACCTCTTCGGGATGACGCTCCACGTACTCGGGACCCCGCCGGGCGTTCTCCGCGTCGGCGCCCAGGGCGGAGCAAACGCAGAGGATGTTGGGGAGGAAGTGCGCGCGCTCGCCCGCCATCTCCAGGACGGGAAGCATCACCGCTTGATCGGGCGCGAAGGACCAGCGCCCATCCGGCATCTTGAGGTCGTCCTCGCCGAGGCGCTTCACCAGTCCGGCGCGGAAGGTCATCAGGTGCGTGGCCGTCCACGGGGCTCGGCGCGGCTCGGACTCGACCGGTGCTGCAAAACCGATGGTCCCGTCCTCCCACATGAACTGGCCGTAGGTCGCAAGCGCCCCCGCCTCATGGGCACGCGCCACGATGGAGAGCGCATGCTGCGTCGCGAAGAAGTTCCGACCGTCGAGCCAGACGACGACCTCGTCGTCGGGGAGAGAACGCCAGATGCTCCACAGATGGGCGAGCTCGGGGAGCATCAGACGGGTCCCGGGGCGTAGGAACAGTCTCGGTTCGCCGGGGTGCCCCAGGCGCGCCAGGTCCGCCTCGCTGGCGTCTGCGAGGAGGTAGACGTGGTGCCACTCGGTGAACGTCTGCGCGATGGCTGCCCCGGCGCAGCGGGCCACGACGCCGCCGTTCACCCTGGCCGCCGTCGAGGTGACCGTGAGGTGCATCGGCTACTCTGGTACCATCACTCGTCGCGAGTCTGTGGGAAATCCGGTGCAGCCGCTTCAAGCGAGGGGCTTGCCCAGCTGCTGCTTCCAGCTGCCCGCCCAGTGGTGCACCGCGTACGCGTGCGGGAAGGGTCCGCGGCGCTTGTGAGGCTCGCTCCAGTGGTACGGGTAGAAGAGGGCGGAAGGGAAAACGACGACGTCGTCGAGCCCACGCTCCTGGCGATCGTGGAGGACGCGGGT
Source organism: Polyangiaceae bacterium (assembly GCA_036490515.1). Classification (GTDB taxonomy): domain Bacteria; phylum Myxococcota_A; class Polyangia; order Polyangiales; family Polyangiaceae; genus Palsa-1150. The sequence goes on along the minus strand of DASXDU010000038.1, from coordinate 286,788 downwards.
GAAGAGGACCGGGCCGGTCTGCACCACGGGCCCCGCGCCCGGCGCGGCCGCGACGGCGACGGGCATCGCCCGGATGACGGCGTCGATGAGCGGGTGACCCGGAACGGAGCCGAGGATGGCGGTGCAGTAGTAGCGCGGCGACTCCTCGGCGCAGAAGCAAGTCACGCTCTGGAGTAGGCCCCCGTCGAAGGGCCGGAGGCACTCCACGTCCGCGTCGACGTAGACGCCACCGAACCGGTGCAGGATCTCCAGACGCGCGATGTCCGCCTTCTGGGCGTACGACGAAGCCCGTTCGAAGAGCCTTTGGTTGCGGAGCGGCGGCAGGTTGCGCTCGCTCCATACTCGGAACGTCCAGTCGGGATGATGGCGGCGAAACGTCTCCCCGTAGGCCTCGAGCTCGGCAGGCATGGGCCCGCCGAACCAGACGCGGTGAAACACGCGCGGGATGGGAGTTGGTTCGACCATTGCCGAGAACCTGGCCCGGCGCGGCGCGCCGGGACGCACACCGCGCCACGCTAGCACCGCGGCATACTGCTCCGCGGCCTTGCTTCGGCGCCCGTCGGGGTTAGATCGAAGAGGTGCGGTTGGCTGTCCTCCTCGGCGTCGAACTGCTCCTGAGCGCCTGCGGGTGGGCCAGCCCGAGTGCAAACGGCACGGTTTCCGTTCAGGGGAACCCGACGTTGGGGACCTGGACCCAGAGCGTTGACGGGTGCGAAAAGGTCAACGGCATCACGCTCTTGAACCACGGAACGGCCGTCATCGCCGTGTCGACCGACCCTGTCGCCGGGAACTCGATCGAGCTCCCGAACCCCTCGGGCGGAGCGCCGTTCCAGCTCTTCGCGCAGCAGTGCCAGACGCTCGAGGTCGACGCGCACTACAACGGCACGATCGTTACCGACTACGACAAGAACGAGATCAACGACCAGGAGATCGACGGTTCGGTCTCTGCGGTGTGCGTCCTGCCCAACGGCGGAACGGTGACCGCGAACGCGACGTTCTCCAGCTGCCTCTGAAACCAGATGCCCGCCACTGCCGACAACTTCCGACCCTACCCCAACTCACTCTTCGTCGAGACCGGTACGTGGCACGGCGACGGGATCCAGGCGGCCCTCGACGCCGGCTTTCGGGAGGTCCGCAGCATCGAGCTGTCCCCTGCGCTGCACCAGCAAGCCCGAACGCGCTTCGCACGCAGACCGGAGGTGAAGCTGTGGCTCGGTTCGTCGGGAGAGGTCCTGCGCGACGTCATCGCGGACGTGACGGAGCCCGCGACCTTCTGGCTGGACGCCCACTACAGCGGCGGTGACAGCATGCTGGGGCCGGAGGCGTGTCCGGTGCTGCTCGAGCTGGCGATCCTCGCGGAGCACCCCGTGAAGACGCACACGCTGCTCATCGACGACGTGCGGTGCTTCGGATCCACCTACTCCGTCGACGTCGAGAGCGTCCGTCGGGCCATCTCGGCCATCAACCCGGCCTACCGGATGTCGTTCGATCGCAGCGGCTGGCCCCAGCTGGGGCTGGATATTCTGGTGGCGGTCGTGGGTCCCGCCTAGTCGGGCTTGCGGGCGCGGGAGGTCGGGCAGTAGTGGTAGCCTGCCGGACGATGACGGCGGGCTATGCGATCGGCGTCGATCTCGGGGGGACCAACCTGCGCGTCGCCGCGATGCGAGACGACGGGGTGCTGCTCGAGAAGCACGTCAGGCCTACGGACGCGTCGGACCGGTCGAGTCGCGACGTGCTGCAGTCCCTCTGCGATGCGGTCCATTCTGTCATGCTCCGGCTCGAGAGCGCGGGTCCCCTGCGTGGAATCGGCGTGGGGGTCCCGGGGATCCTGGAAAGCGGGGCGGGCGTACTGCGGGTATCGCCTTCGCTTCCCGGCTGGCGCGACGTTCCGGTGAGAGAGGAGTTGGAGCGGCGGCTCGGCACCGCCGTCGTGATCGAAAACGACGCCAATCTTGCCGCGGTGGGGGAGCGCTGGAGAGGCGCCGGGCGCGGCGACCAGGATCTCTGCATGCTCACGCTGGGCACGGGTGTTGGCGGAGCGGTGCTCCGATCGGGCCGCCCCTGGCGGGGCGCTAACGGAATGGCTGGGGAGCTTGGTCACATGACGCTCCGACCTGACGGGCCCTTGTGTGCCTGCGGGGCTCGGGGGTGCCTCGAGCGGTATGCGTCGGCGGCCGCCGTGCGGCGGATGGCGCGCGAAGCGGTGGAGCAAGGGCGTATGCCCTCCCGCATCGCCACCTTGGACGACGTCGAGCCCGAAACCACCGCTCGACACGTGCACGAACTGGCGGTCGCGGGTGATCCGGCGGCGGTCGAGGTGTTCCGGGAGGTCGGCGTCGCCCTGGGCATAGCGCTCGCGGGGCTGGTCAACGCACTCGACCTTCCCACGTACATCGTGGGCGGGGGCCTGTCATGCGCTTGGGACGCTTTCTCCCCGGCACTCTTCGACGAGCTTCGCCGACGAAGCTTCGTATACGTGGCCGTCGAGGGAAGGACGCGGATCGTCCGCGCGGAGATGCCGCACGACGCGGGCCTCTTCGGCGCCTGCCGTCTCGTGCTGGACGCTGCAAACGTGCCATGAGAATCGCGGTCCTGCACGACCGCCTGAACCCCACGGTGGCCGCGGCGATTGATCGATTGCGGGCTCGTGGCGTCTTGGTGGAGGAGATCGGACCGGACGTCCCCGCCGCCGAGCTGGCGGACCTGCAACCCGCCCATGATCTCTATTATCTCAAGACGTCCGCCGAGCCGCTGCTGACGCTGGCCGGCGTGCTGCACGCGGCAGGCGCCAAGACGATCAACCCGTATCCGAACGTCGCGATGCTGAGCAACAAGCTCGTTGCGACCGCGATGCTGCGTCGCGCGGGCCTACCCGTACCGGAGACCTGGATCGCGAACGACGCGCTTGCGCTCGCCAAGCTCTTGGATGCCGGACCGTTGATCCTCAAACCTTGTCGCGGGTCGCGCGGGCGCGGCATCCGGATCGTGCGACACGCCGGCGAGCTGGCAGGCCCGATCGACGTCCCGGTGCTCGCGCAGCGCTACCACCCGGGGGATGGCATGGATCGCAAGCTCTATTGCATCGGAGACAGGGTCTTTGGCCTCCTTCGACCATGGCCGTGCGTCAGCTGGGACGAGAAACTCCGGCATGGCACGCCGTTCGCGCCGGACGAGCGCCTATGCGAACTCGCACTCAGCTGCGGCCAAGCCCTCGGCCTGAGCCTCTTCGGCTTGGACCTCGTACTGAGCAACGGCACGTTCCTGATCGTGGACGTCAACAAGTGCGCTGGGTTCATCGGTGTGCGCGATGCCCCTTCCCTCTTGTGCGAGCACCTCGCGGCCTGCGCGCGCGCTGCTGGAGCATGACGTCGCGCGAGAGCCTCCGCACGAGCTACTTCATGGGGAAGAACGCGTCCATCCGGGAGTGCATGCTGCTCATCGCGGAGGACGGGGAGGTGTGGATGGTCGAACCGCTCCGACGCCGCATCGCGGAGCGATGCCGGTGCATCGTCCGCCGGGCCCGTTCGGTCCGCGCGACGGACGAACCGTGGATCGCCAAGATGATGGCGACGTTCGTGCGCTCCCGGAACGAGGCGCTCCTCCGAGTGCTCGCGCCCATCGAATCGCGCGATGCTCTGATGATCAACGGCGTGAGCGCGATTCGGCGTGCGCGGCACAGAGCCACGGCAATCAGCCTCGTAGCGGGGAACGGCGTCCCGACGGCGACTCAATACGAGGGACCCCTCGCCGCCATCCCATTCCATCGGGCCGCCCTGAAGCGCCGGCTCGACGATGGCCGCTCGCAGCCGGTTCTCTACGAGCGCAAGGCTTTCGCTAGCGCGCCCAACCGAGTCGTGTACGCGCAAGATTTCATCCAGAGCGACTGGGAGCACAAGGTCTATGTCGTCGGCGACGCATTGTTCGCCTTCGAGCAGCGGCCGACCATGCTGCACCCGGAGAAGCTCGCCACGCGGCGTCAGGTGAACGTGGACCCCGTGCTGGGCGCCTATGCACGCCGCGCCGCCGAAGCGGTCGGGCTCGAGGTCGCGGGGATCGATTTTCTCTTTGACCGGGGGGAGCCGAAGGTCACGGACGTGAACTCCAACCAGGGTCTGCACACCTTCCCAGAGGGTTTCGAAGCTTTGGATGCGTACATACAGCTACGAGTCGCGCGCAGATCGCGGGGTAACCGGCCTTGAAGCTTCCCCCAGGCACGGCACCACGCATGTCGCGTGAGCGCCAGTTTGGGCGTACGTAGGGCGCCGTCGGAGCCGGCTCGCTACGCCGGGGGCAGTGCGTTCGCAACCACGAGGTTCATGAGGACCGTGTTGCCGCATCGCTGACAAACCATGGCGACCGTGGGCAGGCCCGTGTCCCCAGTGGCCGCGGCCGGCGAATCCGACAGGAGCAGTGTTACGTATCCGTGGAGCTCCCACACGGAGGAGCCACATAGCTGGCAGGCCGCGCCCTTCCACGTGCGTTTGAGATGGTCACTGATGCGGCTTCGAAGGCTATCGTCGATCGTCACGTCGTGTACCCTGCTCCGACTCCACTATGCCTCGCTGGCCGCGTCCAGCTTGTCGGCCCCGCGAGTACGTCCGCCGAGCCGGCAATCGACCTGCACCGATATTTGTCACCGATATTTGTCATGGTGACGTGCCGACGATCGTTCGACGGATCAGGGGAGGTAGTTCACACCGTCTCGCTCCGCCTCGTGGCATTCCCGTGGGTCGCAACCAGGCGTTGTGCAACCTCGGTCGTTGTCGCAGACGTAGAGCGTTCGATGCCCGCAGCCGGAGGCGGCCACGAAGGGCCCGACAGGGCGCCGGTAGGTGCGCTGCCAGACTGCCAGACGCGCGGGATCGGCGGCGACCTCCGCGGGCGGGACCTGGGCGGGGAGGACGATATCAAGCTGGCTCGTCCAAGCGAGGCTCACGGCCTCCTCGGGGCAGCTTTCCATCGCGGAGAACATGGCTCTTGCGTCGACGAATTGCCATGAGGCGCAGCCGGAGACGACGACGAGACTGACGATCCCGCTCACGGGGGCCACGCGGGCCATACGTGACATCGTCTTACCAACCTTCCCACCAACTCCACCACGTTTCATGTCCCGACCTCGGCGCCTCGCCCTTCGACCGTAGCATGGAACGTCGAGCGCCATGCCCATGCCGCCGCGGTGTCCGGGCCGGCGCGGCTACGCGGATTGGTGCAGCGCGGGCGGCGCTTGCAGGAGGGCGAGGGCGCCGAGGATGCCCGGCGACAGGCGCCCGGCGTCACCCGTCGAGAGGTCGGGCTCGACGCCTGCGCCTCGCAGGCTGCGCCCGTCCGGAAGACGAAAGGTCGCCACCGTGGCGTAGACGAGCCCCTCCGGCGTCGGAACGAAGGCCTGCGCTCCGCCCTTGCCGTAGGTGCGCTGCCCGATGAGGGTGGCGCGCCCGTGCGCCTGGAGGCAGCCAGCGAACACCTCGGCGGCGGAGGCCGTCCCGGAGTCGACGAGGACTACGACCGGGAAGTCGTACGTATTGGACTGCCGGACGTGGTACTCGGTTTCGTCTCCTTCGGTGTCGACCATGGTGACGATGAGGTCGTCTTCCCGGAGAAAGTCGGCGGTGAGCTGGAGGAATGCTCCCATTTCGCCGCCGGCGTTCCCGCGCAGGTCGACGACGAGGGACTCCATCCCCTGCGCGGTCAGCTCCTCGACGGCGTGGAAGACGTCGGCGGGAACAGTCGTCGAGAAGCGTCGGATCGCGACGTAGCCCACGTTCCGCGAGAGGAGCCTGCTCTCGACCATCGGGCCGGCCAGCGACCGCTCGATGGCCCGCATGTCTTCGACGGTCGCCAGCGGGTGACCCGATGCAGTCGTCTCGCCGCGAATTGCAGCGGCGTACATCAAAAAGACGGTGGTCACGTCCGGAATCGACGTGAGCCCCGGGGGGCCCGCCGAAACGGCGGGGCTGGTCATGATGGTAGCTGGCAGACACATGAGCAGGATGGTCGGAACACCCATCACGTTGAGCTGCGGGATGACGGGCGGGATGAGGATCGGGGGAATGTTTGGCGCCGTGGGGACAATCGAGGCCATGTTCAGCGCCGGCTGACAGGTCAGCAGGATCGTCGGGCACGGTGGAACGGCCATCGCGTGGATGCCCATGGTCACGCCCGGAGTGGGAATCCCCAGGGGCAGTGCCGGGAGGACGACCGGCGTGATGTGGGTCCCTACACCCATCACGTTGGCAGGCAACATGACTCGTCTCCTCAGCCGATGTGGACTTCGCGTCCGTTGATCGTCACCGTCTCGTCCGTGAGGAGAGATGCGCTCTTCGCTTGCGTGTACGTCCCCTTGTCGACCAGCGTCTGGCTCTCGCCGGCATGGACTCGCAAGAGCGAGGTTACGTTCTGGCACATCGACTCGAACGTCTGCCGCACTTCGCGCGCGACCATCTGCAGCGCACCGGTGAAGACATCCAGCTTTCGCCCGCGGATCTCGACACCCTCGTCACCCGCCAGGCTGAGCGTCCCGCTGACCGCGCGGAGCTGGACGTTTCCCTGGAACGAGAGGTCCGTCTGGCCGCTGCCACGGATGACGCCGATGGCGTAGTGCTTCGCACCCCTGCCGATGACGAGGAGCGTGTCTCCGATCGCTGGCGCGTAGGGGAGCGCGAATGCCAGCTCGGCGCGCGCGACCTCTCCGTCGGGCAAGGTCACCAGGACCTCGTGGGCGAAGACGGCGCTGACATCGGCGGGGCCGAGATACTCACTGGTCGCCGCCGTCGGACGGGGGAACCTGCTCACCGCTGCACTCATTGACGTCGTCCTTTCATCTGCTCTCGTCGCGCTCATTCCTTCGGCCGGGTCCAGACCTCCGCCTCGAGGCGGTCGATGTCGGTTCCACGTCCCCCCGTGGCGCCCGACAGGGCGATGCCTTTGACGGCGTGGAGGTTGGCGCCCTTGAAGTCCACGCCGGAGAGATCGGCACCCTCGACGTTGGCGTGCGACAGGTCGCTGTTGTTGAGCCGAGCGCCGCTGAAGATCGCGCCTTTCGCCTGCATCTCCGTCATGGCGCTCTCGCGGATGTCGCAGCCGGCGAAGTTCGCCGACTCCACGTTCGCCTTGGTGAAGGTCGCGTTGCGCAGCTTCGCCTTGCCGAACTTCGCCCCTCGCAGCGAGGCTTCGCCGAAGAAGGCCGCCTTGGCCTGCGCCCCTGCGGCGTCGACCACGTCGAGGTTCGCCCTCGGGAACTTGGTCCGCGTCAGTATGGCCCCACGCAGATTCGCCCGGCTCAGGTCGGCCGAATCGAAGTTGCAGTCGGTGAAGTCGCAGCCTTGCAGGTCCATCCCCTGCATCTTCACGTTCATGAAGAGACACTTGGTGATGGATAGTCCCTTCAGAGGGAGCTTCGATAGATTGACTTCGTTGAACACCGTCCGGTGAAAGACGGTCTTGTCCAGGATGGCGCCGTCCATCTTGGCCGCGCGAAGCGACACGGCTTTGACCACGGCGCGCGTGAAATTCACCCCCTCCAGGTTCGCCTCGTCGCCGCTGGCTCGCTCGAGGGAGGCGCCGGAGAGATTGGCTCCGGAGAGGTCAGCCTTCGTGAAGATCGCTCCCGTGATCCTCGCACCGGACAGGTTGGCGCCGCGAAGCTTGGCATCAGCCAGCAGACACGTGTCCAGCTCGGCTCCCGTGAGATCGGCGCCCGACAGGTTGATCCCCGGCATGGAGACCTTCCTCAGCTTCGCTCCACGCAAGTTGGCTCCCTGGAGGTCCATCGCGCCAAGAACCGCGCCCTCGAGGACGGCGCCCTCGAGGTTGCGGGGCGGCCCTGCCTCCGAGTCGGAGACGATCGCGCCGTCGAGGATGGCGGTCGTGAGCACCTTCGGCAGCACGGCTCCTCGCAGATCGGCGCCGGCGAATACGACCGTGTCGTTCGTCGCTTCGGCGAAGTCGGCTCGCTGCAGGTCGGCCAGCGCGAAGATCGATTTCTTGATCGTGGCCCGGCGAAACACCGTCTCCGGCATCTTGGATTGGGCGAAGGTCGTCGTGGACAGCGTCGCCTCGGAGAGGTCGGCGCCCGTCAGATTCGCCTGGTCGAAGTGCGCGTCGGAGAGGTCTGCGCCACGGAGCTTCGCGTCGCTCAGCGAGGCCTCGACCAGCACGGCGCCCTTCAGGTCGGCGCCCGACAGGTCCGCCTTGTCGAGCTTTGCGCGCATCAGATTCGCGCCACACAGCTTCGCCTTTCGAAGGTTCGCCCCGGTCAAGTCCATGCCCAGGGCCTCAACCTTCGTCAGATCGGCGCCCTCGAGGTTTGCGCCCGCCAGCGACCCGCCCCGCCAGTGCGAGCCCGTCAGGTCGCCCCCGGCGAGGTTAGCGCCGGCGAGGTCGATGTGCACGCAATGGCACTCCGCAAGCTTCAGCCCCGCCAGATCGCGCCCGTGCAGGTCGAGCCCCTCGAAGCGCTGCTTCTCGAGGGACTGCCCGGCTCGGACCCTCGCCGCGAACTCGTCGGCGGTGATCACGCGGGCATCTCCGCCTTCTTCGTGTTGGCCCCGACGAAGATGGTGTCCTTGACGAGAGCCGTGGCCAGCTTGGCCTCGTAGAGGTTCGCGTCGAGGAAGCTCGTGCCGGTGAGCTGCGCCTTGTCGAGATTCGCTCCGAAGAGGTTCGCCTTCCGGAACAGAGAGCGCTCGAGGCACGCGCGTATGAACTCGCTGCCGCGCAGGTCTGCCCCGTAGAAGTTCGCCCCCACCGCCTTGGTCTCCATGAAGTGCGCGGCGCGGAGCACGGCGAACCGGAAGTCTGCGCCGGCCAGGTCCGCCTTCATCCAGTTCGTGTGCTCACCCGTCGCCTCGACGAAGATCGCTCCCGTCAGATCGCTCTCCAAGAAGCTGGCGTTCGTCAGGATGGCCTTCTTGAAGACAGCGCTCCCCAGCTTCGATCGCATGAACGTCGTCCTCACGAGCTTCGCCCCGGAGAAGTCCGCGCGCTCCAAGCGCGCGTCGTCCGCGAACACCTTCTCGAGCTCGGCGCCGTCCAGCTTCGCCTCCGTGAGGTCGCACCCGGAGAGCGCTCCCATCCCGAACTTCGCGCCCGAGAACTTCGCGCGGCGCAGGTCGGCGTTGCTCAAGATCACGCTATTGAACGTAGCGCGGCTGAAGTCTGCGTCCGGCGCCTTCGCGCCGGTGAGAAACGCGCGCGTGAAGTCGGCGCCGGTGAGATCCGCCCCGGTGAGATCGGCTCCCGTGAGCATCGATTCCCGGAAGCACGCGCCCACCAGCCGGGCTCCGGCCAGGCGCGCGCCCGTCAGAATCGCTCGCTCGAAATTGGCACCCGAGAGATCGAGACCCGAGAAGTCCCGGTTGGTCATGTTGCGATACGAGAGATCCTTGCCCGGGCCAATCTCCGCGGCCTTGGGCGGCGTCGCCATCGCCAAGCCTCTCTTGAAGAGCGGATCCTCGTCCACCTTCCGATCGAGCTCGTCGAACTCGGCGAGCTTCGACTGGATCGTCTCGCGTGCCTCGGGCGAGGCTCCATCCAGCTTCGTCAGCGCCTGTTCGACCTCGCCGCGCGACGTCTTCAGCGAATCCTTGATCTGGGCTCGAACGTCGGGTGCTTCCTCGGCGAGCTCGTTCGCGGTCTTCTGCGGCACGCTCGGAGGCCGTATCGGCCTGTCCGGGCCGCCGGCCTCGGCGATGGTCTTCTGGGCCTTCGCGAGATGCTCTTCCTGCTTAGCGAGCGCTTCCTCCTTCTTGGCGAGCGCCTCCTTGAGCTGATCGCGCGCTGCGCCCGCGCGCTTCATGGCTTCCGCGCGCTCTCCCTCGGGGAGCCCGAAGGTCATCAGATCCTCGTTCGCGAGCAGCTCCAGCGCCCGTTCCTCCTGCGGGCGGTCGGGGTTCTCGACGATGTCCTTCACCATGGCTTTGCCGGCCGCCATGGTCTTCCGAGCGCCAGGGATCACGTCGTCTGCAAGGACGCCGATGGGGTCCGCGTGGAACTCCTCGAGGACTTTCCTGTAGTGCTCGGCCGACTTCGGGGCGTCGGCCAGCTTCTCCGACGCGATGAGCACGGACTTCACGTCGGAGAGATCCGTCTCGCTGCACGGGACGTGACCTCGCCACGTGAGGACCAGGTGGCCCTTGTCGGTGTCGACCAGCAGCGTGTCGAGGTTGAAGCGCGCCTCACCGACGGCTCCATCCGCGACCTTCGAAAAGCCGCGGACGCGCAGGCCCGGAAGCCTCCCGACGAACACGGGATGACCCTGCACGAGGTTCTGGAGCGTGATCTCTTCGTCGCCCCGCAGGAAACGTTTGAGCTGCTGGTCGGGCGGCCCCGCGTTGAAGCGCGACCAGTCGACCCCCTCCACGAAATACGGAGGGCGCCCCTTGAACATCGCCTTGCTCGTCTTGGCGGCGCGCTGGGGCCAAGCGGGATTCAGAGCCCCGAAACCCGCCGGATCCGGGCGGTCGGACTTGCCGGTCACCCTCGAAGCGGGCGCCTCGACGTTGGGAAGCTCGGCGGTCCCGAGGCCCTTGCCGCTGGGATTCTTGTCGTAGCTGGGTCCGCCGAAGCTGCGGTCCCACCCCAGGGACATCTTCTCGAAGGGCTCCGGCGCCGACGGGCCGAGCACTCCCCAGGTACGCTTTCCGACGACGAGGAGCGACTTGGACCACGACTCGACGGCGAACCGTACGCCGCATTCGCGCACGGGCTTTCCGGGCTCGACGTGACAGCTCCCCACCAGGAACAGCTCGGCGTTCGGCTTGTAATCGGCGAGATCGCCGGGATACAGGCACGCGCCGAGGCGATCTTCGTCTTCCTCCGCGAACACCTCCGACGTCAGGGGCCCCTGCTCGAGCAGGCCCCCGGCCAGGCCTCCGACGGGCTCCATGGGCTCCCTGGGGCGCAGTGCGAAGCTCCCGCGGACGATCATGGTCATCTCGAGCTGCGGAGGCATGCGCGAGGTGAGTTTCGTTCCGAACAGGAACGGCGTGAGGTTTCGAGTTCTCATGGGCGCATTCGGGGAGGATTGCCAGCGCAGGCCGGTCTACGGCTTGATGATCAACCCCGCGAGTTCAGTCGTCATGGGGGCAATATTGGTGCAGACTCCCGCCGCCATTTCGTTTTCCAGGCCAGCAACCAGTTTATTCAGCGACGCGACCAACTTGGCCTTGTTGTCGGCTGCTGCGGCCTTGGCGGTCGTCCACACGCCAGCTACCTTGATATGTTGCGTCACCGAGCCAAACTTGAGCTCAGTGGTCGCCCCAGCCACGGCCGACATCGAGAACTCCACCGTTGCGGATAGCTTGATGGTGGACGTGGCGGCTGCCACTATGTTGATGGTGGACGTTGCCCCGGCCGTCACCGAGATCGAGGAACTGGCTCCGACCAAGACCTTGATGTCGGACGTCGTTCCGATCGTGAGGCCCATCGAGGACGACGCCCCGATGAGCATCTTGTAGTCGCTGGTCGTGCCGTACGTTTCGGCGCGCGACTGCGTGTTGCCGACGATCTTGGTGTAGTCGTCCTTGCAGGGGACGAAGGCGCCGTCGAGTACCGCGCCCAAGGGCCCCAGGATGCCGCCGGTGACGGCGTCGAAGGTGTCCCACCCCCCGTCCCCGATGTACGTCTCCGACTTCGAATGGCCGGTGAACGTGTACTTCGTGTCGTGGTTCGTGTGGCTCTCGGCGACTGCCGTGTCGACGAAGCTCATCGAATTCGTCAGCTGGTTGGGCGTGCCTTGCGTCCCGCTCTGGCTGTACGACTTCCCGACGAAGTTCTGAGAGAACTGGACGTCGACGAAGTTTCGCGAGATCTGAGTCTTTACGTGGCTCTCGGCGGTGGTGCTGTTGACCTTCTGGTATGGCTGGCCCGGTATGGGGATGCCGGTGCCTTCGAGTTCCAACCTGGGCGGTTTGGCGTGTTTCGCCGGGTCGTAGTCGGACGGTAGGCCGCCATCGACGGTCGGAGCCGTGTTTCCGGCGCCGTCCTTGGTGTACGAGCCGCCCTTCAGGGGAAACGCGCCGAAGGCCTCGAGGTTGAGAGCGGGGGCCGCGGGCCCGTACGCGTAGCTTCCCGCGACGCCCGGCGCCCCCGCCTGCTGTACGATGGCGGGGTAGGCGCCCGCAGTCGGGGGCACCTGGAGGGGTGACGGGCCGAACCCCGCGGCCGGATAGGTGGGCCAGGGCAGGATCATGCCGGCCCCGTTCGAATTCAGGGAGAACGGGACGGTCAGCATCGGCCCGGCCGTGATGCTGACGGTGTCTCGGACGAACGTCGCCGAGTACGTCTTCGTGGTGTGGCTCTCGCTGATGGTCTCCGCGACCGGCCAGATCATGCCGCGGGTGTCGTCGTTCATCCCCGTCTTGATGAAGATGTTCTCGCCAGCGATCGCAGACTTCGGGCCGCCGGCGAAGCCGGCCGCGGTCGCGTCATAGGCCGTGTAGCCCTTCCCGCTGGCTCCGGCGGCGACCGGGATGTACGACTGCGGCTTCGCCGGGTCGCCGCTCGAATACTGGACCGGACCGAACCAGTTGTTGCCACTACCGTCGGCGCTCCACCCCGCAGGGGGCCCGGAGCCGCCCGAGAGGATCTTCATCTTCTCGACGCCGGTGTAGCTGTAGCTCTTCCAGCCCCAGGTCTCGCTGACCTGGACGCTGCCCGTCGGCAGCGTCACGGTGACGCCGTCGCCGCCGATCTTGGGCGTTCCGCTTCCCTTCTTCGTCGTGGACCACGAACGATACTGGCCGTCGTCGCAGAGCTTGTACTCGGTGATCGTCGAGAGGGTGCTCGGGTCGGTGGAGGCGGATGCCGTCGTGAACGTGTCGTTGCCGCCGCCGCCCATGTCGAAGCCGGCGCCCTTGGTGCCGTCCTGCCGACCTACGACGATGAGCTTGTAGTTTCCGCGGATGACCTCGACCTTGTCGCCGCGCGTCGTCGTGATGCGGTTGCCGTCGGTGTGATCTCTCCACCCGCCCTTCGTGTGCAGCTGGTTGCTCTCGATGGTGCGGTAGTCCGTCGCCAGCCACGTGGAAACGGCGTTGATGTTGCCCGTGTCCCACGTGGGCGCGAGATCACCGAGGGCCTGTTGCGAGGAGAGGAGCGTCCCGTAGCCCGGCAGCGGCGTCATGCCGGTGATGTCCCGGGGATCGAGAGGGACGCCCGCACCCAGCTTGTTGCCGTCCGCATCGATGGAGAAGGCCGGGAGCGTCGTGGGCATCTGGACGCCGACCGGAGTCGTGATGATTGCCCCCTGCCAGTCGGGCGAATTCATGTTGGCCGACGGATGGGGATCCCATCCGTAGAGCGGCCCCTCGACGACCGAGGTGTTCAGGGTAGCCTGAGCACCCCAGGAGCTCGGTGACGGCCCCCCGAGGCGAATCGGGATCATCCATCCGGGTACGAACGGAGCTGGCCCCGTGTACCCCCCAACCGCAAAACCTGCGTCGGTCGGCGCCGGGAAGCCGCCGAGGGTCCAGTCGACCCCCGTGGGACCCGCGGTACCAGGGAAGGTGCCCCAAGCAGTTGACCCAGCATGGCCGGGAGGTGAGACCGCAGTGGTCCACGTCGGCATGAAGAACGCCGCCGGAGCAATGCCCGCCAGCTCCGAATCGACGCTCCACGACCCCGACGGCGACGGGATGCCCTGGGCGTAAAGGTTGGAGTGGACCTCGACCGAGTAGTTGCTGTTGAACGGTGTATCGATCCGGACGGCGCCACCCCACCACGCAGTGGAGCCGGCATCGCTACGCATGCGGCTGTCGTCGATGAAGCCCTTGACGAGCGAGGCGAGATCCTCGCCGGTCGAGTCGTAGGAGCTCGCGACGAGCTCCTGGAGATAGGGGTCCCCCGTCGAGCCGGTCACACCGGACTGGATCATCGTCGCGGAGAGCTGTCCGGGGATGACGAGGCCGTTTGTCGACTGGAGAGTCGATTGCGCTCCGCCACCCGTGGCAGGATTGGAGAAGGTGTTGGCCCCGTACTGCGCGATCTGGGAGGCGGTAGGCTGCGTGAACGTGGGCGCGCCGGCGTACGTCTGAGGGCCCGACTCGACCGCATTGAGGCTGGACATGAAGCCCGAGTCGCCCCCGCCGGGGGTACCGCCCGACACCGTGCTCCACAGCAGCGGGTTGTTGTTGCCCACCACACTGATGAGAGCGGCCAGGTCGGCAGCGTTCGGCGTCGAGGGGGTCGCGCCTTTCCCGACCTTCGACGAGGGGCCCCACTGACCCGTCGTCTTGTTCAACGCCTGCTCGATCGCGCCGAGGCGCAGATACGAGCGCATCGAACCCTGTCCGCTGCCGGCCCCCTGTGCGATCTGCGCGGCGTCGGTCAGATCGCCCGCCAGCGCATTGTTGAAGTCGGGGACGTCGATCTTTATGTACTTCGCGAGCGTGTTGCCGCTCTCGAGGGAAATGGCCTCGTCACTCGCGTCGCCCGTGATGCCCGTTGTTCCTGCCACGTTCGTCCCTCCGAGTGCGCCGCCGACACCGGTCCGCAGGCGCGGATCAGGCGCCTGCTGCCGGATCCGACCCGACCGGATTAGGCGGTCAGGTCAATGGAAGAGTCAAGCATCAGCCGGGGTGAACCAGTCCCCCGTTTGGGTGACTCCATGGTTACGGTCGTCGCGCGCGCCAGCGCCCCGCATTCTCAGGGCGAAGCGGACCGGAGGTAGTGGACGAGCGCGGGCTCTCCGAGGCGGATCTTGTTGAGGATCCCGGTCACCATCAGCAGGAACGCGGCGAGCGCCCCGGCGCCGAAAGTGAAGTGGTAGATCTTCGTCGGCCCCTTGTCGGAGAAGCCCAGGAGCAGGCCGAGCCGGGGGACCTCTCTGCCGAGGACGCCGAGCGGCCCGGAGATGACGCAGTACGCGTCCAGCTGGCGGTCGCGGGTGACGGACTTGACGATGTCGTTGAATTCCGTCTCGCTCGGGAGAAGGTCCTCGGCGTGCTCGCGGGCGATGAGGAGCGCGAGCGGCGGGTTCGCGACCTCGCCACTGACGGTAAAGCCGGTCGCGCTGGCCGAGGTTATCGGCTCGCGCTCGAGCGCCTTGAAGGCGGAGACATTCTGGACGGCGGTCTCGAGCTCTTCGCGTGTGAGCTTGTCCCGGATCTCGACGACGGCGTAGACCGACTCGAACGGCCAGAACCCGACGTCGTCTTCCCCGCGCAGGATCGGGAGCCGCTCACGGTCGAAGATCAGTGCTCCGAACGGCTTGGTCTGGCCCCCGCTCGTATCGACCACGACCCCCTCGGCGACGCCGTACCGCGCGGGGAGACGATCGGACAGAACGCGGCGCACCGCTTGGTCGATGGATTCCTCGCCGGCGCCGCCCTCGCGCTTGCGGTGGCTGAACTCGTCCAGCACCCTTCGCGAGTAGCTCCTCACTACCTCGCCGACGTCGATCCGCGGATCGCTTCCATCGTTGGGCATGCGCGCCGACCTCTAGCACAACCTCGCGCATCGTTTCACTCGGGGTAGCGTTGCTCCCGGCCCAGCGGGTCGACGGCGCCGAGCGTGCGCGGGAAGACGAACGGACACCCGTAGCGCTGGTGCAGGTCGTGCCGTTCGCGGAACGGGTCGATGCCCAGCGAATTCAGGTGCTGATAGAATGACCCGCCGATCTCGTCGATCGGACGCAAGTGCGCGACCGCAACCGCGTCCACGATTCCGACCGCATGCCGACGATGGCGCAGGAGGTGCGCCCACACCGAGCCGAGGCCCTCGCCGCTGAGGGACTGATCGAACGAGTCGATGCATGTGACGAGAGCGGCGCGAGAGAACGCAGGCGCCCTCACGTCGACGGTGCTCGCGAACCGCACGACGGACTCGCGCTGGCGGTACATCGCCGGAAACCGGGCGTGGGACGAATCGCTGAGAGAGGGGTGCGCGAGGTCGAGCTGGTAGCGCGACATGAGCCAGAAGAAGCGATCGACGTCCTCGTGATCGATGCCGATGTCGTCATCCAGGAGCAGGACTGCGCGGTAGGAGTCGAAGATCCCGGGGCGCGAGGCGATCGTGGCCTTCACGCAGCTCAGCTTCGACAGGCCCCCCTCGATCACGTAGTCCGCCTCGTCCTCGACCGGTTCGCTCGATGCTGCGAAACGGTTGACGGCCAGGTCCCATAGCCTCGGCCGGTCCGGACGAAGCCCCTTCCTCGCCGTGGAGCCATCGAAGGCCGCGCAGGTGACCCACAACAGGAACGGTCGCCCTCCCGGCCTTCGGCGTGTCACTTCCACCTTGTTTTCGTGGACGGGCGCCGTCAGCGGCCGCAGCCCGGCCGGCGCCCTCGGTTCGATCTCGTACCAGCCGAGTGCGGCCTCGAGATCCTCCTTCCAGTGGATGTCCCCGAGGAGCCTCCGGGCTTCGCGGTCCCCCTGGCGCGCCAGAGGCGCAAGGCGAGGCGCCCAGTCCCGGCCAATGCCACCCGCGATCTCGATCCGAGCGCTGCCGAGAAGGGGCGCCCGCCAGGTCGGTTGCTGTCGCTGGAGGTCGCGGTAGATGGGGAAGGCCTGGTCGGGTTGGCCCGTGGCTGCGAAGTACTCGGCGGTAGCAAGCGCGTCCTGTGCCCGGAGGGCGGTCTTGAGCTCGATGGAGACGGTGCTCCCGTCCGCGGAGGCCGCCGGGGCTGATGCGGCGTTGTACGCGCGATCTCCGGCGCCGAAGAGCATCTCGACGCTCGAGCGAGCTGTCGGCGTCGTCGTGAGCTCCTTCGTCGAGAGGAGCGAGGTCCAGCCTGCCCGCTCGCCGGTCCCGCGGCGCACGAAGACGTAGGTGGTGATCAGGTCCCGGATCCTTCGTTGCTCGAAGTGGTCGCGGAAGCGAATCACATCGCGGTCGTAGGCCTCCGTGTCCGAGACGTTCTGGAGCTTCGCGTACGCGGTGCACGTGAGGTGGATGCTCTTCTCGTCGCCCCCGGGGCTCCGCAGAACCAACAGGGAGAGTTCGCGCGATGGACCAAGTGCCTCTCGCAGTCGACGGCCCAGCGGGGGGTCGCCGTCGACGAGGGGCCACACCACCATCAAGGCCCCGAGCCCCGCCGGCGCGAGATGGAGGGGCAGCCCGCCTAGAGCTCGGAGCGCTAGCTCGTCGCCCCGATCGCCGCCAAACGCGAACGTCGCCGTCGACACGCCGGCGGGCCGTGCGACGAAGGGCGGCTGCGATGCGATGACGTCGAACGTCTCGCCTGCGACAGGCTGGAACAGATCGCCCGTGCGAAACTCCACGTTCTCGATGCCGTTCACCGAGGCGTTCAACCTGGCCAGGGCGACGGCGCGCGGGTTGATGTCGGTCGCAATCACGCGATCGCACATGGGCGCCATCGTGAGCGCGATTGTGCCCGGGCCGCAGCCCAGGTCGAGCGCGGTAGCCGTGCGAATTCGCGGGCGGGCGAAGCTCGCCAGCGCGAGCGTTGCCGGGCTCGGGCCCATCGCGGCGTCGCCTCCCGGCTCGATGTCGTCGCAGAAAATGTAGAGGTGGCCCAGGTCCGCCAGCTTGAGCGCGAAGGATGCCACCACGTTTCCTTCATCGGTCGTCCGGAGGAAGCCCACTTCGAGCATTCGATCGAGGACGAGCTCCTCGCCGAGTACGTCGCGCGCCTCGTCCGGGGTGACGGGATCCCAGAACATGAACATGCGCATCGCGCAGGCAGACCGCTCGCGGACGCGCCGGAGGCGCCACTTCATCATGGGCGATCGCAAAGGGTCCCCGCGCGCCCCGCTATCCCAGAAGGGGCTCACGGTCTTCTGGTCGACGCCGATCGCCCGCAAGCGACGCCCCAGGGTCCTCCACATCTCGGGCGAAAGAGAAAGCAGTCTGTCGACGTCGGGCAATCCCACGCGCGAAACGATAGTCGATCTCGGGGGGGAGAGGCCTGGCGCTCCCCACTCGACGAGGCGCTCGATTCGCTGCAAGATTCCGCGCACAGCTCCCTTCCATGTCCTCCGGATCCGCCCCCTCGTTCACCCTGCCCCGTGCCTCGTTCGCGACGATCGCGGAAGCCTCCGCCGCCTACGGATGGAGCGACCTTCCGCGATTGTCCCAGCCACGTGTTCTCGACATCGGCGCGGGGGTCGGCGCCTTCGCCGTCATGGCGAGCCTGCACTGGCCGGGCGCGCGCCTCACCTGCTACGAGCCCGACGCGGACGTCTTCGCGCAGCTCGAGAAGAACGTCCGGGACCTCCCCGTCGAGTGCCGGAACCACGGGATCCGGGACGCTGCGACGCAGCTTTTCCCGTGCGACGTCCTCAAGGTGGACGCCGAGGGGGCCGAGCTCGAGGTCCTCGGCGGGTACGAGCACCTGGGCACCATCGCGGTGCTACTGGTCGTGACCCGTGGAGGGAAAGACCTGTACGAGATCGAACGGCTCGCGTCGAACGCCGGCCTCGCCCCGGCCGGATACCACCAGGCCGTAGAGGGCGGTACGACGCTCCGGTTCGTCCGCCGCGACGGCGCGAACGCCGGCACCGAAACGGAGGGTAGCGCGCGCGCCGCCGCCGCCGAGCCGGACGAGCCCGTGCGAGCCCGCGACCGGCGGTTGCACCTCTACATCTCGCTCCTGACGGGAGGCGGACAGATCTGGGGCGACGTAGAGCACTGTCTCCACGAGCTGCGCGCCCTTCTGGACCAGGAGGGTGTCGGCCTGACCCTCATGCGCGACGGCACGACCGGCGTCGATCGCTCGCGGAACCGACAGAGCGAGAGGGCCCTGGCCATCGCACGCGAAGGCGCGCCGCACGAGCGGCCCACGCACATCCTGCAGCTCGACGACGACATCGTCTTCAACCCCAGGGACATCCTGAAGCTGATGCTGTCGAACATGGATGTGACGGCGATCGTGTACCCCCGCAAGGAGATCGACTGGCATCGCGTCGCGCGGGCGGTGATGGCGGGCGCGACCCCGGCGAACATCACCAAGTACGAGTCCCCTTTCGTCATGAACTTCGTGAACGGGCAGGGCGTCCGGCATCCGGACATCGGCTCGCTGCTGGAGGTCGAAGAGGTGGGGACGGGCTGCCTCATGATGAAAGTCGAGGCACTCGAGCGGTACATCGCGGCCTACGAGGAGGAGCTGGAGTACGTCACGGACTACACGCCGCGGGGGGTGATCCATCATCAGGTCTTCCACTGCGAGCGCGACCCCGCTTGTCCCCGCGAGACGACGTTGCGAGAAATGAAGCGCGCCGCCATCGCGGTTCGGCGTGCGGCGGAAGCGGGCCGGCCCGACGAGCTGGAGTGCGCGGCCCTTTTTCGTGCGGCGCGCGCGTGGAGCGACACGGTCGGCGACCCCACGACCATCGGCCGCTATCTCACCGAGGACTACTCGTTCTGCCGGCGGTGGCGGCTCCTCGGCGGAAAGATCCATGTGCTCCTCGAGGGGGAGCTCGGGCACGTCGGCACCTACGTCTACCGGGGCAGCCTGGCCACGGCCGTCCCCATCGTGGATAGAAACCAGCCAGGGACCTGATACCACGGCAAGCGCATGAAGCTCATCTCGACGACTCTCACCGGGAACTGCGAGAAGGTCATCGGCGACGCTTTGAAGAGCGTGGTCGACTGGGTCGACCACTGCCTCGTCATCGACACGGGGGTGACCGACCGGACACTCGAAGTCGCGCGCGACATCGCGAAGGACAAGTACATCGAGGGGAAGTTTCCCTGGATCAACGACTTCGCCGCCGCGCGCAACTTCGCCCTCCAGGCGGCCCACGAGGCGGGCGGCACGTGGTCGATGAGCCTGGACACCGACGAACGCATCGAGACGCACGGCGAGGACGTGCGCGGGGCCCTGGAGGCCTGCGACGTGGAGTGTGTCCTCGTGATGCACTACAGCGAGACCCACTATCGGGAGCGCATCTTCCGGATGCCAGCGAAGCACCGCTTCACGGGCCCGACCCACGAGTCGTACCCGGGATACAAGAGCTTCGCGTTCCTCGACAAGACGCGCACCGTCGAGCTCGAGAAGACCCCCGAGGAAGCGCTCCGGAAGTTCGTGCGCGACGCGGTCGTGCTCACGGACTACACGGCCAAACATCCGGAGGTTCCGCGCTGGCACTACTACCTGGGCGACACTCTGCAGAACCTGAGGCGATACGAGGAGGCGATCGACGCCTACATGGCGTGCGCCAAGCTCCGCGGCTGGCCCGAGGAGTCGGCCTGGGCCTGCTACCGCGCGGCCGAGTGCTACACCGTCCTCGGGAAGTACGACGAGGCGGTCGAGGCGTGCGCGGCGGGCCTCGTCCGCCACCCGGGCATCGGAGAGCTCCCGCGCCTGGCGGCCTTCGCATGCTTCCAGGCGAAGAACTTGCGCCACGCCGTCTGGTGGGCGCGGCTCGCGGTGGGAATGGGGCTCTTCGAAGGGCACGGCAAAGAGGCCCACCGGCTCGGTTTCCGCAACCTGCATTCCCTGTACGAGGGACCGTACGACGTGCTGCGCTTTGCGCTCGCAGCGCTCGGCGACGTGGCGGGTGCACGAGAGGCGCACGAGAAATACAAGGCGGCGGTGGCCGCCCGGGAAGCCGCATCCACGTACGGCCCGGAGGCAAAGCGCGCCAAGGAAACGGAAGGGACGACGGAAGCTCCGGGGGCTTCGCCGGCGACGGATGCGGCGCGCAAGGAGAGCGCACAGGACGCCGCGACTCCATGAGGGCGGCCCTCTCCGACGTCGAGCGGCTCCTCTCGCTGTCCCGCGAAGCGTGGCGGTCGCTCGGCCGCCGTCTCGACGCCATCGGTGTCAACGCCGACGCCCTGAATCCCCTCTTGCAGATGTCCGCCGGCCACGATGTGCTGCGATTTCCGCTCGTCAAGTGGCACCTCCGCCGCATCTCCACGGCCGCCGGGTACGCGATGCGAATGTTCGGGTTCTGGGACCCGGTGACGCCCGAGGAGGCGCGAGCGGCACTCGGCGAAGACCTGCCCCTGGAGCGAATGGTCGAAACCGGCCTCCTCGTCCGATCTCCGGACGGCGGTATCGTGTCGCCTCTCGTCCTCCGGACTCTCGGGCCGCTCCACCTGCTCTGCGACGATCTCCTCGCGGGCGGGGACGCGGTCATGGGGCCGAGCGGAGGAACGAGGAACCTCATCGAAATGGCGTACCCCAGAGAGAGGGTGCCACGCGCTCTCGATCTGGGCTGCGGCGCCGGAACGATCGCGCTGATGCTCGCCGCCGTCTGCGATCACGTGGTTGCCACGGACGTCAATCCCAGGGCCCTCACCCTGGCGAGGGTCAACGCATGGATCAACGGCGTCGAAAACGTGGAGATACGCCGAGGCGATCTCTACACGCCCGCGGCCGGCGAATCGTTCGACCTGATCGCGTCTCAACCGCCGTTCGTTTCGCGCCCGGCCAACGCCGCTCCGTCGGCCTACCTCTACGGGGGGGAACGCGGCGACGAGCTGCTGATGGAATTGCTTCGCGGGCTCCCTTCGCACCTCACACCCGCCGGGCTCGGGTTCGTGATGACCGAGTCGCCCGTCATTGACGGCGAGCCGGGCTTCCCCGAGCGCGCGCGCGCCGCCTTGGGTCACTCCTGCGACGTGCTCGTCTTGCAGCGACCCCGGAGCGACATCGACGTTCACTGCCTGCAATACGGCAAAGTCGGCCAGGAGGATTCCGACGCCGTCTTGGAGCGCGCGGCGATGAGCCGCCGCGATCACCTCGAACGGATGAAGGTGAGCGCCCTCCAGTCCGGCTACGTCATCGTGCGCCGGCGGCCGGACGCCACCTCGGGGTGGATGGCGACCGTGCCGTGGAACGCGGCCTTCGGCGAAGATGGCCCCTCCCGCGAGACCGTCGATCGGTTGTTCGCGAGCCAGGAGCAGAGCCACGCGCTGGCGGGACCGGCGGGACGCGCGCCCGCGGCAATCGACCGCCCCGGCGGGACCATCGCGACGATGATCGCGGTGGCGGAGCACTCGTCTCTCTCGGGCCGGCCTCAGGAGGCCCTGGCGCTCTTCGGGTACGTGCTCGAGCAAGACGCCACGTGCGCTGCGGCCACCATCGGCGTGGCGAGCCTCGAGATCGCACGCGGTGACGCCGACTCCGCGATGGCACGACTCGCCCCGCTCGTGGAGCTCGGCGATCGCGAGGCCCGAAGGCTCATAGGTGACATCCAGTGGACCCGCGGAGATCTCCGGGGTGCCTTCGCCAGCTACGACATCGAGGCGCGCGCGGACCCCACGCCACCGCCGAAGGTATCGAGGTGCGCGATCGAAACCAGGATCGAGGTCGCCCGGCAGGCGAGCCAGAGGCGCCCGTTTCTCGTCTGGGTGACCTGCCCCACGTTCGCGGGCTCGGTCGCGGGTCGGTGGTTTCGGCCCGACGCGGCTCGGCGCTGGGATCTGGCGGTCAACTGCTTTGCGCCGACCCCATCGGACGACCGGATCGGGCACGCGGACCACGTCGTGCTCGGCGGCCCGTCGAAGCTCAGCGCCGTGAAAGCAACACTCCTGGCGAATCCCAGGTTCTTCGACGGGTACCACGCGATCCTGTTCCTTGACGACGACGTCGGCTTCCGTCACGAGGACGTCGATCGCATCTTCTGGCTCATGGCCCGCTACCAGCTCGACCTCGCGCACCCGTCCCTGAGCGACGACTCGGCGTGCGCGCTCGCGCCGATGTTCCATCAGCGCGAGTCGGCGATGCGCTTCACGAACGTCGTCGACACGCGCGCTCCCGGCTTCACTCGCGCCGGATTCGTGACCTGCGTCGATTCATTCGACCAGGCCGTGAGCGGGCAGGGGCTCAGCCACGTATGGCCCCATCTACTCGCGGACCGCCGACGCGCGGTGGGTGTTCTGGACGGGATCGTCGCGCACCACCTGAGACCCATCGATCCGGTAGGTGGCGCCTTCTACGGGCACCTCCGGACTCTCGGCATCGACCCCACGCAGGAGCTCTTCCGCGTCATCCAGCAGTACGGCTGCACGATATCGCGTGCCCGGACCCTCGGCGACATCGACTATCACGGCCGCGAGCGGCACTGGACGGCGTGAGCCCTCATCGAGCCTCCATGAACGACCGAACCGAACCCGCCTTCTCGCTTCCTCGATCCATGCTCCGCGTCGTCGCGGAGGTGCACGCGTCGTGTGGATGGGACAGGCTTCCCCCGCTGCGGCAACCGCGCGTCCTCGACATGGGCGCCGGCGTCGGCGCGTTCGCCGTGGTCGCCTGCGAGGTCTGGCCCGGCGCGCGCCTGCACTGCTTCGAGCCGCGGCGAGAGGTCCACGCCGCACTCGTGGAGAACACGCGAGGCCTCGCGGTGGAGCATGCGATGAGCGTCGAGCCGGCGGCGCTCGGCCCCTGCGACGTGCTGCGGGTCGATGCGCGGGCGGCGGATCTCTCGATCCTCGGCGGGTACGCTCACCTCGCCCGCGTCTCGGTGCTGCTCGTGACCACTCAGGGCGAGAAAGGGCTCGCTCAGACGCGACGTCTCGCCGCGGACAACGGTCTGACGGGCCTGGGGGAGCACGTCGGTCCGTCGGGGCTCGTGACGCTTCGTTTCGCCCGGACGGAGCTGCTGACGCGCGACTCCGTGGAAGAGCCGCCGAAGATCCCGCCGTCACCCGCGAGTCGGCCGGACGTCGACGCCATCGCTCCGGTCAACCCCGGCACCGTGCCGCTGCACCTCTACGTCTCGATGATCACCGGCGGCGGCAAGGCGTGGAGCGACGTCGAGCACGGACTCCACGTGCTCGGGGTCCTGTGCAGGCAGCACGGCGTCGGCCTAACGCTCGTCCGGGAGCGCATGACGGGCGTCGACCGCGCGCGGAACGTGCAGACCGAGCGCTGCCTCGCGATCGTGCGAACCGAGCCGGCGGCGCAGAGGCCGACGCACATGCTGCACCTGGACTCGGACCTCGTGTTCCGCCCCGAGGACATCCTCAAGCTGATGCGCTCGAACCTGGACGTCTCGGCGATCGTGTACCCGCGCAAGGAGATCGACTGGGACCGCGTCGTTCGCGCCGTACGAGCGGGCGTCCCCCCCGCGGAGCTGCCGAGGTATGCGGCGAGCTTCGTCTTCAACTCGGCGAGCGGCAATTTCCTCAGGCACCCCGAGCTCGGCACGTTCCTCGAGGTCGAGGAGGTGGGCACCGGGTGCCTGATGGTGAAGGTCGACGCGCTGCATCGCTACGTCGAGGCCTACCGGGAGGAGCTGGAGTACGTCTCCGACTACGATCCCATGTACGCCATCCATCACCAGTTCTTCCACTGCGAGCGCGATCCGGCTTGCCCCCGCGAGACCAAGCTCCGCGACCTGAAGCGAGCAGCAGTGACCCTCCTGCGCGCGTCGGAGGGTGACCGGCCGAGCGACGCCGAGCGCGATGCCGTCCTCGATGCGGCTCTGGCCTGGGGGCGCACGGCGGGGGACCCGACGAGCGTCGGACGCTACTTGACCGAGGACTACTCGTTCTGCCGCCGCTGGCGCCTGCTCGGCGGCAAGATCTACGCGCTGATGGAGGCCGAGGTCGGCCACATCGGCAAGCACGTCTACCGCGGAACGCTCGAGCGGGCGGTGCCGATTCGCGACACGCCTCCCTCGCGCACCCCGAAGTAGCGGCGGCCGGCCTCAGATCTCGTGCAGGCCCGAGGGTCGCGGGTCCCATTTCGGGGGCTCGCGCGACACCATGCGGTGCAGAGTCCAGCGGTAGTCGCGCGCGTTCACCTCCTCGATGAGCCAGCGCACGAAGGCGCGGTTGGCCTTCGCGTTGAGGAGCGGGATCAGCTCGACTCCGACACTGGTGAGCCTCCACGCGTCGACGACCATGGGCTGCCCCCCGCGGAGCTGCACCAGCAAGTCCGGCAAGCGGACGCGCGCGTCCGGCGCGGGCATCTCCCACTGGAGGATGTTCGGGCTCACGACGCCCGCGTCGACCAGGGCGTGGAACTCTCCCATCTTGAGGAGCTCGCCGACGTCCGGAGCCCGGAGGATGGCCTCTCCGTTCACCACGAACGGCGCGATCCTGGAGAGAGCGTCGGCCTCGCTGCGCGCGATGCTCCGCACCGACTCGAGGCAGCGCAGAGAGAACGAACCCGGTCGCCTGACCTCCGCGGCCAGGAGCCGTCCCCAGAGACGCTTCATGGGCTCGTAGGAGACGTCCTGCGCGATCGCGAAGAAGCGTATCGACCAGTCCTCGTCGACCGCATCGTCGGATGCGGTCTGCTCGTGCACGAGAATCCGGAGGGCTTCCTCGATGATGTCCTCGATGTTGAGCTGGCGCTTCCCCTCCTGGTACGTGAGACGCCGCATCACGCGGTGGTGCAGCGGCGGGAAGGACCCCTCGTTCTGGATGAGGGGCGCCACGCGAGCTGCCTCGAGCTCCCGTGCGTCCGCGTCGCGAATCTGCGCGTCGGTCGGAGTCTTGGAGTTGTGCCTCTGGAACCACACGCGGGCCGAGACCCCGATTCTCCGCTCGCACACGTCGAGGAGCTTCAGGAGCGGGTGCACGTCTCGCTCCGGAGATGGGCGGCCATTCGCGGTCTGCAGCCTAGCCCGATCGACTACCCACCGCACAGGTCGAGCGGTATAAGTACCGCGATGTCCAGGCTGGACTTCAAGATCAACACGGAGAGCGGCAAGACCGTCGAGGGGACCAGCGGCACCATCGAGTCCATCAAGATGGAAGTGGGCGGCGCGCCGTTCCTGTTTCCTCGCGAAATCGAGGCCAAGGTCGCGGAGGTCCTCCAGGGCAAGTACGACTACGGCCACCTGCCCGACGCCCCGAAGGTCCGGCGAATCCTCGACCTCCGGGCAGGCGTCGGAGCCTTCGCGCTCTGGGCCTGGCACCGCTGGCGCAACTCGTGGGTCGAGTGCTACGAGCCAGACCCCGATACCCAGATGTTCTTGCGGCACAATCTGCCGCCCGGCGGCGCCGTCCACCCCCTCGACGTGAGAGACCCCGGAGTCGTGTCCGCGCTTCCACCCTGCGACGTCATTCGCCTCGACGCGGGAGGGGGCGAGGCCGACCTCCTCAAGGGATACGGGCACCAGCCGAGCATCGTCTGCTTCGAGTGGCACCGTCAGGAGGACCGCCTGCAGATGGAAGCCACACTGTCGTCCTGGGGGCTCCGCTGTTTCAAGCTCAGCTTCAAGCATGCGGACCTCGGCCATGCCGCATGGGTCCGGAGCAAGGCGGTGTGGAACACGAAGAGGAAGGCGTACCGGTTGCCATGAGGGGGCAGGGCGGCAAGCCGACGATCGCGCTGGGCATCAGCCACACGCCGTGGGTTCCCGCTCGGGTGGAGAGCATGGCTCGCCTCCGCCGCGGGCTCGGCATCGAGAGCTCGGAGGCCGGCCTCCCGCTGCAGGTCCCGAGCCTCGT
Source organism: Polyangiaceae bacterium (assembly GCA_036490515.1). Lineage (GTDB taxonomy): Bacteria > Myxococcota_A > Polyangia > Polyangiales > Polyangiaceae > Palsa-1150. The sequence continues at coordinate 260,475 of DASXDU010000038.1, read as the reverse complement.
GGCGTACCGGGAGTTCTCCGAGCGCTGCCCCAACTGGCTCTGGAGCGGCGAGATGTGGAGGTGGGCGGCGGAGACCACGGCGACCCACTGCCTGTTCCTTCAAGACGACGACACGGTGGCGCCCAACTTCTGGCCCGCGCTCTCGGCGATGCTCGCGACGGTGCCAGACCAGGTCGTCTCGCTCTACAACGGCCATCCGGGCACGATGACCCTCGCGCGTGAACAGGCGCGCTGGTACACGACGGCAGACGGCCTGGTGGGGCAGGCGTACCTCTTTCCCCGTGAGCTGCTGGCCGAGTTCCTGGCGTGGCGGCGGTACGAGCTTCGGCCGCGGGCGTTCGACACGATCGACGAGGATTCGCTGATCGACGTCTGGGCGGTCCACCAGGGGCGACGCATCTGGCACCCCGTCGTGACGCTTTACGACCACGACCTCTCGATCGCGTCCAGCTTCGGCAACGACCACCACGAATACCGGGGGCCGGCGGTGACGTGGAAGGACGGGGACGTGCTGGGGTTCTCGGTCACGGATCTGGTGGCGCCGGAGTGGTGGGTCGGCGCGGCCGACGACGAGGGTCGGCCACTGCGCCCGCACCTCGGGAGGTTCTACCGGAACCTTCACTGGCTCGCACGGACGTCGACCCGCAGCGGCTTGTCCGACGATCGCATCGACGCGTGCGAGGACGACGTCTGCCCCCCCGCCTACAAGCGGTTCTTCACCCGCTGACTTCTCGGGTGCGGAGCCGGGATCAGCCGGAGTTGTCGTTGAACGTCACGGCGATGCCGGACCGCGTCCGCATGACGCTCTGGATGGCGTTGATCTGGGTGCTCGGCGACATCGTGATGGGATTGGGCGCCGCGGCGGCGATGATGGGTCGATCGGGGTCGCCCTCGACGAACAGGATGAAGACCTCGACCCCGCCCCGCAGCGGGAAGTGAATCCCGTAGTCGGGGCCGGCGAGCGCCTGCATCATGCGCACGGGCAAGGACGAACGCGCACGCGACCCCGGCGCGGGATACATCGGCGCCGGATCGAAGTGGAAACGTATCGTGTAGTCGCCGTTCTGGTCGATCTGCGCGTCCTTCGCGCCGGCGATGGGCTGCAGCGGCTCCACGGTCGCGGTGAGCACGCCCGCCACCTTCGGCTTGGGCGTCACGAGCGGCGGCCGGTAGTTCTGGGTCGCGTCGACGGCGCGGAAACGGTTGTTGTACTCGAGTGCGGCCGGCGCCGCTCCGGCGGTATGGATGGTCTGATCCACGGCCGTCGCCATCACGAGCTCGTGCTCCACCTCGACGAGGAGGAGCGGCGTGCTCGGGAGGTTCGACTGCCCGGTGAACTTCACGGGCGCACCCGCCCGGAACCAGCACTGGTCGCTGGCGCCGCGGTAGTAGCGGTTCTGCGCCACGCTCGCCTCGGCACGCATCTTCGCGAGCGCCGCACCGTCCACCGGCGTCAGCACGTGGGGCCCGAAGTCGACCACCTTCCCGGTCAACCCCTGCGCCTCGTTGAACGTGCCGATGACGTTCAGCAATGGCATGTGGTGGTTGTAGTCCTGGACCGTCCACGTCTTCGGCGAAGCTGTCTTCGAGTACTCGAGCTCGTAGACGCCGACGCGCGTACCGTCGGTGTAGACCTCGACGGAGTCGTGCCCGTCGACGCCGCCGAACCCGCTCGGGCTGTCGGTGAAGACGATGTTCTCCACGCCGTTCGCGTTGAGGAAGTAGTAGCTGATGCCATTGTGCTCGGTCAGGCGGTTGATGAACGCCCGGTCCGTCTCGTGGAGCTGGATGACCATCGGCCGCGGGAGGTACGTCGCCGACAGGCGCATCTCGTAATTGGTCAACCCGTTCATCGTGAACTTGCTCTTCACGATGTTGGGAATCGACGTGTTCAGGTAGACCTGCTGGAGGTCCGTCAGGTTCAGCTTCCATACGTCCGGCACGAGGACGAGCCGGAACGCCGAGGCCTGGTTGCCCCGCGTGGTGGCGAACACCTGGGTGGCCGAGGCGATGATGCCGTGGGTCTCGCGGAGGCTGGCGCCGTCCAGCGTGAACTCCAGCGTCGCTCGCGCGCCGAGGATCTCGAAGTTGAAGTCGTCCGGTTCCGTGCAGACGACGTCGACCGTGAACTCGAACGGCTGCGAGATCGCCTCGCGCCCGCGGACGCGGCTGATCTGAAGGTCGTTGCAGTTGAAGTCCGGCGACGTGAGGACGGCGTTGAGGGTCGTCATGGGCGCCTCGGTACAGGTATGTCAGTGCCACGAGCCAGGCAAGCCGCGCCCTCCCCCCCAAACGGATGACGCGGGGGGGCCGTGCTCATTGCCCCAGGATACGCGCGTCATTTCATCGGGGGAAGCCACCCTGCCGAACCCGGGCGCGCGGGGCCCCCGGTGACGGTGCATGACGGCCCAGGGGAAACATGGGCCGCCCGCGCGTCCGGCAGATCCCACCGTTCGCCCGACGGCAGGAACCGCCCGTCGGGATACCGCTCCGCAGCAATTGCCGGCCACGGTAATGGGTCGGTCGTTGCGCGCCTTCGTCATTGGTCATCCGCGATCGGGCACCATGTTCGTGAGCGAACTTCTGTGCGCCGGCGAGGACTCCGTCTGCGGCCACGAGGTGCTTGTCAAGCTGGAGCTGAGCTTCATCGAGCTCGCGACCGGGTACTACGAGGGACGCCGCGGTCATGACGAGGTCATGCAGGACTTGTCGCGGTACGGAGCAGCTCCGGAGGCGATCGACAGCAACTGGAAGCTCGTCTGGGTCCTCCCGTGCCTTCTCGAGGCCTTTCCACAGGCAAAGATCGTCCACCTCGTGAGAGACCCCCGCCGCAACGTTCGTTCCTGCATCGAGCTCGACTACTACGGGCAGCTGGTCGATGACGCTCGCCTCGAAGTGCACGAGAGCGCTCGCGTCTGGTTTCGAGCGATGCCGGCGATTCGTCGCGACGACTGGCCCGGCATGGACATCGTCGAGCGCAACTGCGCGTTCTGGAACGAGACGCACCGCCTCGCCGAAGAAGGCCTCGAGGAGTGGCCGGCGGTGAAGCGAATCCGGCTCGAGGATCTGTCCGACGAAGGCCATGCGCGGAGTCTGCTCCAGTTCCTCGGAGTCGAAGAGCCGGCCCGAGCCCCACTTCTCGAGGCGCTGAACAAGCGTGCGAATCTGCAGGAAGCCGAGAAGGCGGCGGTCGCGGCCCTTCGCCCGTGGTCATGGTCCGACGAGGATGAAGCGCGCGTCTGGGGCCTATGTGGCCCGCGAGCGCGCGCGTACGGCTACGAGACTTGATGGCTCCACGTGGGCACGGGCCGAGGGACGAGGCGCACCAAGCGAGGACCCGCGCTCCTTCCATGAGCGCGCTCTGCCGTCGCCCGGACGACGTCGCGCGTCCCTGAGCACGACGGGAGCCGTCCTCGAGCCGGCGGGGGTGGAACCGTGGGAATGCGGCGGCCGTCGTCTGGGCGACCGAGGTTGCCCGCGGGACGTCCTCCCGCGCGCGTCGGGAGCCCGCCCGCCGTCCGGGGGACCACGCGTGCCGTTCCGGCCGACCGCTGCCCTCGCCCGCGCGACGGCGGTCCCCGTTCCGGCGGACGCCCAGGGTCCTCCCCCGGTACGAGGGGTACTGTCCCGGGGACAACGAGGTGCGTCCCCGCCGTCCGGCGCGTCTGCCCCCGGGACGGCGCCGGAGGTCCCGCAAACGACCCCGGTCGTCCTCCCGAGAGCGCTTCGTTCCCGCCGAAGGCCCGCGCTCCCCCGCTTCATCGAGCCGGACATCGCAGTGATCCCGCGCGCTTGGCGCCCAAGGACCGTGGCTCACGGCCGCGGGCCGCCCGCCCTTCACGCAGAAAAGATCGACCCTCATGTCGATTTCTGTCGAATCAGCCGTTCTGACCGCCCTGTTGAGGATGTGAAGGCAACGCGCACCACGAAGGGCGACCTGGCGAACGACGAAAAGAGCGTTCGCAGGTCGAAATCGTCCTGGCCGGCGGCAATCGGACGCGCCGCCGGACTCTGTTGGAGTGAACCCGAAAGGAAATGACCGTAGCCATGAAGAAGATCCGCAACCGACCCGACCGCATCGCCGCAGACGTGACGTTCATCGAGGGCATCAAGACCCACCTGGCGTCACGCGCGCAGATCCCGGCGGGGCGCCGCGAGTTCACGCCCGCCGCCCTCGCGCAGTTCGTCCAGCGTCGCATCGACGCCGCCAACGCCATCCAGACCGCGAAGGCAGCGTGGCTCGACGCGATTCACCAGTACGAGATGATCGACGCGGAGACGACCGTCGTCGTCAACGACGTCCGGAACCTCGCGAAGAACTTCTTCGGTGCGGATGGCCCGGAGCTGGCGGCGTTCGGGATCGCGCCGCCGAAGACGCCCACCATGAGCACCGAGACGATGCTCGCGGCCGTGGCGAAGAGGGCCGCCACCCGCGAGGCGCGCGGCACCAGGGGCCCGAAGGCGAAGCTCAAGATCAAGGGCGTCGTCCCTCCCGCCGCGCCCGCGATCGAAGCCTCGCCCGGACCCTCGCCCGAGCCGTCGGTCGAGCCGAGACCGCCCCCCATCCCGGACACGCCGCCGACGCCGCTCAGTTGACCTGGAACGTCTCCACCACGCGGCGAAGCTCGTCGTCCATCGGCGCGAGGTTCTCGCTGTGGTGCACGATCTGGAGCAAGACGACGCGGTTGTCGCTGCGGAGGAGGTACTCGTTCGCGAAGTTCACGAGCGGGGCCTTCGCCGCGGCGACGGCGCGCCTCACCGTGTACGCGCGGCCCTGCGCGTTCCACGTCGCGAAGGGGATGCGCTCCCCGACGAAGGCGGCGCCCGCCTTCTTCGACTCGTCCTCGTAGCGGGTCATGATCTCGAGCCACGGATCGAGCGGCGACTCGACGAGCTCGTAGACCGAGACCATGTACTCGTGCGGCGACACGTACTCGATGTACCGGTGCTCGGGCCGCACGCTCCCGGAGCGGATGACCCACTCCTTCGGGCGCGACATCCGGACGGCGTCCTGCAGGAGGGAGACCCCCATGTACTGGGGCAGCGGCGCCGTCGCGTCGGTCTTGTCGAGCGAGGGGTACGGCGCCTCGAGGGCCTTGGCCGCCTGCGCGGCGCTCGTGGAGTCGTACTGGTAGAAGACCTTGTTCTGGAGCGCCTCGGGCACGGGCCCGCTCGAGCACCCCGCGAGCGCGCAGCCCGCGGCGAGCGCGATCAACGACACGGTCCCCAGGCCGATACGCGACCATCCGCACGCGAGCATGGCCGGCATCCTAGCGCACGACGCGCGCAGAGGGCCAAGCAAGCTGAAAACTCGCACACGTCGAAGACCGTGGGCTACCGTAGGCCTCGCGCGATGAGAGCTGCGTTCTCCACATGGGTCGTCACGCCCCTCCTCGCGGGTCTCGCGGCGGTCGCCGCGGCGGGCTGCGCCGACTCGGGGCCGGTCGCCACGTACCTGACGACGCCGGGCGGCGGCGGCCAGTACCTGAAGGACTCGATGGCCCTCGGCGAGGCGCATCTCCGCCCCGAGGTCTGCGACGGGGTGGCCGAGAACAAGCCCGAGAAGACGACGCTCGACGAGAAGGCGCTCGCGTCGTTCCTCCAGCGCCAGGGCCTCCAGACGACCGCGACCCGCGAGCGGCCCGACCTCGTGTACCTCGACGTGACCAACGCGGGCGGCGACAAGCCCGTGCGCCTGCGCGTGGCCGTGCTCGCGGACTCGCACGCGGCCGCCGCGGACCTCCACAAGGCCATCCTGGAGCACGGCAGCGGCTCCTGGGGCGTGCACCGCGGCAACCTCGCGGTCCTCGGGCCCATCGGCAGCGTCGACCAGATCGTCGAGTTCGCGGGCCGCTCGAAGCTCGCGTGCTGGGGCGTGCTGACGGTCGCCGGCCGGGACGACGACTTCGTCATCCCCGGCGGCTACATGGAGTTCTAGCGCGCCGGCTGCGCAGACGCGCTCGGGGCGCGCCGAGCGCGCCACAAAACGAGAAGAGCGCCGGCCCGCGGAGGACCGACGCTCCCTCGAACGAAGCGCCGAGAGCGGCGCCCCGTATCGCGACTACTCCTTGTCGAGCTTGCCGACGAGGCTCAGCGTGAAGAACGCGCCCATGTACTTGAAGTGCGGGCGCACCTTCATGTCGACCTTGTACCAGCCGGCGTTGCCCGGCACGTCCTCGACGATGATCTGCGCCTTGCGGAGCGGGCGCTTGCCGCGGACCGCAGGGCTCACCGAGTCCATGTCGGCGACGTACTGGCCGATCCACTTGTTGAGCTCATTCTCGAGGTCGAGGCGCTCCTTCCACGAACCGATCTGCTCGCGCTGGAGCACCTTGATGTAGTGCGCGATGCGGCAGACCACGAACATGTACGGGAGCTGCGTGCCGAGGCGGTAGTTGAGCTCCGCCTCCTTGCCCTCGGCCGACTGGCCGAAGTTCTTCGGCTTCTGGCAGCTGTTGGCCGAGAAGAAGCACGCGTTGTCCGCGTCCTTGCGGAACGTGAGGGCGATGAAGCCCTCCTCGCTCAGCTCGAACTCGCGGCGCTCCGAGATCTGCACCTCGGTCGGGCACTTCGTCTGGATCTCGCCCATCGCCTCGTACTGGTGGAGCGGCAGGTCGTCGACCGAGCCGCCCGCCTGCGGGCCGATGATGTTCGGGCACCACCGGTACTTGGCGAAGCTGTCGGCGATGCGGGATGCCATCGCGTAGCTGGCGCTGCCCCAGAGGTAGCGCTCGTGATGGCCGACGACGTCCTCGTCGAAGTTGAAGTTCTTCGTGGGGACGGTCTTGTTGCCGTAGGGCAGGCGCAGGAGGAACCGCGGCATGCAGAGGCCGACGTAGCGGGCGTCCTCCGACGAGCGGAACGCGTTCCACTTCGTGTACTGCGGGCCCTCGAACACCGCGTGCAGGTCGCGCATGTTCGGGAGCTTGAGGAAGTCCTTCTCGCCGAAGAACGCGGGGCCGCCCGATCCGAAGAACGGCGCGTGCGCCATCGCGGCGACCGCCGCGCAGTTCTGGAGGAGCTGGACGTCCTGCGGGCCGGGCCCGAAGTCGTAGTTGGAGAAGATGGCGCCGTAGGGCTTGCCGCCGAACGTGCCGTACTCCGCCGTGTACGCGATGCGATAGAGGCCGCTCTTCGTGATCTCGGGAGCGTCCTCGAAGTCCGTCATCAGGTCCTGCTTCGAGACGTTGAGCAGCTCGACCTTGATGTTCTCGCGGAAGTCCGTGTGATCGACGACGAACTTGAGGCCGCGCCACGCCGACTCGAGCTTCTGGAACTCGGGGTGGTGGAGGATGACGTCCACCTGGTGCGAGATCTTCTCGTCGATCTCGGCGATGAGCGCGTCGGCGAAGGCCTTGTCGACCTTCTCGTTCTGGTGCTTCGGCGAGAGGAGCTCGCGCATGAGGGCCTGGATGCCCGTGCGCGTGACGTTGTAGCCCTCGTCGGCCGGATTGAGCTTGGTCTCGCTCAGGATCTCGTCGAGGAGAGAGCCCTCGGTGGTGGCCTCGGCTGCCTGGCCGCTGGCGCCTTGTGTCTGGTCGCTCATTGAATCAACCCTCTTCCTTCGGAACGCCGAGTCCCAGTTCGTTGACGAGCTTCTCGCGCGCCTTGTCGTCGGCGAGGAGCGAGGAGATCTTGCGCTTGAACGCCGGGATGTTCCCGAGCGGGCCCTTGAGGGCCGTGATCGCCTGGCGGAGGTCGAGGAGCTTCTTCAGCTCCGGGACCTGCTCGGCGACGGCGTCGGGGCCGAAGTCGCTCAGCTTCTTGAACTTGAGGTTCACGGAAAGCTCGGCGCCCTTCTCGCCGGAGAGGACGTCCGGCACCTGCGCCGCCAGGTTGAGGTTCTGCTCCGACAGCACCTGCTGGAAGTTGTCCTTGTCGACGTTCACGGGAGAGCGCTCCTCGAGAGGACGCGGGTCGGCCCGGCCGGTGTAGTCGCCGATGAAGAGCATCTTCAGCGGCAGCTCGACCTCGTCTTGTTGGTTGCCGGTGGACGGCTTGTACGTGATGTTCACGCGCTCCTGGGGAGCGACTGACCCTTCCTTCGCCATGGCATTCCTCGCTTATTCGTTCGACTTTCGACGTTAAATCAGGTCGACAACTTTATCGCGGACGCCGGGTCCAGGCGACACAGTTTGTCGAAAAGGTATTGCTCCTTCGCGGTGAGCTCCGGCGAGCCCGCACTCCCATTGCCTGCTCCTCCGCCTCCCCCCTTTGCTCGTATGACCTCGCGCGTCGCAGTGATGAGGCTCGTATAGAGGGCCGCCGACGTCGACGGCTCCCAGACCTCGAGGCCGTGCCGATCGACCTCTGCCAGGAGGTGCTCGAGCATCGCGCGCCCGAGTTCGGGCTTCCCGGCGTCGAGCGCCATCTTCCCCACGGCGAGCCGCGCCCGGAAGCGCGCCCGCCCGTCGGCCGCGCGATCGGCGAGCGCGAGCGCGACGCTCAGCCCGTCGGCCACCTTGCCCTCGGCGACCATCTTCTGGGCGTCGGCGAAGCGCTTCGCGACCTCCTCGTCCTCGGCGCTCGCCGCCGCGGACGCCGCGGAGCCCCCGCCGCCGGAGCCGCCGTACTTGCGCCCCTCTTCCTCGAGCCACGTCCGGGTCTGCGCGTCCGCGAAGGGCGTCCCGTCCGCGAAGGTGAGCGTCTCGACGTTGGCCGTGCGCCCGACGAAGTTCACGACCTCGCGACCGACGACCTCGCGCGCCGCCAGGAACTGGGGGCCGATCCGGTCCATCGCCGTGGCGACGTAGCGGTGGAGATCGAGCCAGAAGAGGTACTGCATGGTGAGCTCCTCGGCGCGGTTGAGGAGGTCGAACCACTTCGCGGCGTCACGGAGCTCGGCGAGCTCGCGCTGCAGGTACTCCTCGGGCGGCGGGATGCGCGTGCGCCCCTCGGTCACCGGAGGGGCGCCGTCGATGACGAGCCAGTTGCCGATGCGGGCCAGGCGGTACGACCACGCGCGCATGGGGTCGGAGCCGCGCAGGATCGCCGCGGCGCGGACGATGGAGTCGGCGTTCGCGCTGACGGTGGAGTCGACGTCGCCCACCGTGGTCGCGGTCGCGACCGCAGGAGCGGCGGAGAAGGCCTGCGCAGGTGCGGCGCCGGGAGCCGCGACGCCGTTGCCGCCCGCGGCCGGCGCGGCGCCGGGGGGCGCCTCGGCCGCGACCTCCGGGATGGACCGCACCTTCTCGCGGAGGAGGGAGCGGAGCTGCCCCGGCCCGACGTACGCGTCACCGAGCTTCTCGGCGAAGAGCTGATCGAGCTCGACGAGGACCTCGTTCGCCGCGCGCACGGCGTCGCCGTCGGCGAGCGAGACGTCCTTCGCGGTGAGGTGCGTGTTGATCATCTCCGCCATCCACGAGATGGCGTTGACGCGCGGGCGCGCGCGCTTCACGTCGGGGAACATCGTGTCCCAGAACGCGCGCGCCACGCCGTCGTAGAGGACGAGCGACTCGGCGAAGCCGGGCCAGTCGTGGAGCTTCACCTTCGCGACGGCGAGCCAGGAGACGACGCGGAGGTCCTTGCCCTTCTTCGCGAGGAGGGAGGTCCCGAGGTCGTGGATGCGGCCCCACGACGGTTCGGAGTTGTCGACCGACGAGAGCTTGTCGATCTCCGCCTTGATGGCCTCGAAGTCCGGATCGTACGAGATGTCGACGCCGACCGGGCTCGCCCCACCGATCGGTGCAACCAGCGAAGCCATTCGCTCCGCTGCCTCCTCCCTGTACGTCCCCATGACCGCGGCCAACGGTATACGAAGCGAGGGGCCGCAGGGAAGGAGCGCCGGAGTCACCCGAACGTCGTATGGATCGCGACCGGGGCCCCCTCTGGGCACCCGTTCAGAGCCCGCGCTTGCCTCAGCGCGTCAGGCGGTCGAGGAAGTCGCGGACGAGGATCCCGGGGGTCTGCAGGGCCTCGGCGACCTGGGGAGGGAGCTTCGTGAGAAAGCGGCCCACGTCGACGCTCGCCGGGGCGGTCAGGTCACTGAGGTACTCGCTGTTGGTGTCGGGCGCCCAGAGCTCGGCCAGGGTCGAGCCGGGGGTGTCTCCGAGCTGCAGCACGGCTGAGCCCGAAGCTCCGTCGAACGACCAGAAGCAGGTCCGGACCTCCTGCGGGGAGCGCGAGAGGCGTCGAACGGTGTCGAGCCAGAAGGCCGCGGCGGCGATGCCACCCGGCCCGAGGGGCAGCCGGAGCCCGACCTTGGTGCTCGCCCCCTCGGCGCCGCGAAAAGGGGCCACCGTCTCGGCGATGGTGTGAACGGCGCGCACCTGGGACATCCCCTGGCTGCCGCCGAAGATGACGTTCCACGCCTGCTCGAGGGGCGTCGCCGTCGCCCAGGCCTCGTACTCCTCGGCGTTGCGGTCCGCGTCGGCCATGTGGGGGGGAGGGACGCGCGCCATCGCCGCCTGCATGTCGGCGGCCCCCGCCACGGCGTCGGCCTCGAGCAGGAGGTTGGCTGCGGCCTCGAAGAAGTCGCCCAGCGCCATGGGCAGGATGTGCGGCCACCGCACCGTGGAGCGCGGGATCGCCAGGGCCCACACGGCGAGGGGATAGCGCCTGCCCACCGCGTCCTTGGAGGGGCGGATGACGCCGACGACCGCGTCGCGGACGTTCGACGCGCGCGGCGGGCGGAAGATGAACGCGTACGGCGCGCCCGAGGCGAACTGCGTCGGCCAGGCCGGGTTTCGCTTGCTCTCAGCGAGCGTCAGCCCCTGCTCGACCCACTGCTCGAGGGCGTCGCCCGACGGGCCCCGCGCTCCGACGCGCAGGAAGTCTCCCATCCGCGGGACCTTGCCGAAGACGGAGACCTGTACCTGCGAGGCGGAATGAGAGCCCGTTTGCCACATCCAACATGCTCAGCGAACGCCGGCCGCCAGGATACGCGGGCACCTGTAGTTTCGGAAGAGGGGCTCGCGCTTGTCGAGGTACCGGGCGATGGCGCTGTCGGACGTGTGCGGCCGGACGTCCATCCGGACCCAGGCCTTCTCGGACTTGAGGGTCCAGGTGACGACCATCGTCGGCTGGCCTCCCGCCTTGCCGCCGCTCGTGCCCGGCTCGATCGACGTGGCCGCCTCCAGGATGCGGAAGAAACCGAAGTCGCCCGGCCGTGCGATCTCCTCGTCGAGCGAGCTGTAGCCGCGCACGCGGATCGTCGCGCCGGGGCTCTTCGGCTTGGGGGCGGGCCACTGCGCGGTGAGCCATTCCTCCGGGGTGTTCTTGTACGTCTTCGAGACGCCGTCGACGTCGAAGGTCACCTCGGACACGCTCTCGCTGACCGAGTGGAGGTTCACGTCGAACTCGACCATCGGCTTGTCGGCGCCGCCGCCCGGCGTCGCCGCGGCGGCCGCGGCGGCCTCGGCGCCCTCGGCGTCGGTCGTGTCGGGAAGCTCGGGGCCGCCGGTCGGGAAGGTCTCGTCCGTGATCACCGCGCCGCGCTCGTAGCACTTGAGGAACTCCGGCGTGTACCGGATGGAGTGCTGGAACCGCGCGACCGGGGTGAACGAGTCGCCGTCGCGCTCGAGCGAGGCCTTGAGGTTCTTCGAGTAGAACTTCCAGAGCAGGCCCGTGTTCGGCTTGAAGAACTCGGCGAAGTCCGTGAGCTTCGCGTCCTCCGGCGAGTCGGCGAAGGGGTACTTCCCTTCGAGCTTGTCGTGCCACTTCTGCCAGACGTCGAGCTCCCATTTCCCGCCAGCCGCCCCCGCCACGTCGCTGAGGACGCCCGCGTAGCCGCGCCGGATCGGGTTGAGCAGGAGCGGTGAGAGCATCGGCCGGGTGAAGCCGCTCTGCGACGACGTGAGCAGCTCGCTCGTCCCCCGGTACGCGTCCTGGAAGTCCTTGGCGATGTCCTTCGTGTCCGCGGGGACCTTGGAGTCCTTCATGTCGCTGAGGACCCCGACCAGCTTGTTGACCGTCTTGGCGACGTAGTTCGAGAGGCCCGTCTGCGGCGGCGGAGGGGGAGGCTGGTCGGCGGGCGGTGCGGGCTGCGGCGGCGGCACGGCGAACGTGACGATGGGCTCGAACGCCTCCTCGACGGGCGAGATCCACCGTGCCGGCGGCGGTGCGCCGCCCGCGTCGCCGCCGAGGATCGCCTGGACGGTGCTGTTCTGCTTGGCCTTGTCGAGGAGCGCCTGGGCGGGGTTCGACGTCGGGGCGTCGAGCTTCGTGTTGTCGGCGAGCGTCTTGAAGAGCTTCGCGTACGGCCACGGCGTCTCGCTGATGGCCTGGAGCTCGTCGAGGGCCTCGGCGTTGCTCTCCGGCGTGCGGACGTCGAGGTCCTTCAGGAAGTCGGACCACGCGTTGCGGTAGGCCGCGAAGTAGCGGTCGCGGAGCTCGTGGAGCGACCGCTGGAGCCGCTCGATGGAGACGACCTCGGTCTCGCCGAGGACCCAGCCGTCGTTCGAGGCGTTCTGCGCGCGGTCGAGGTCGAGGCGGTCGCGGACGTAGCCGTCCCAGCCCGCGAGCTGGTACGCGCCGGTCACGACGACCTCGGGCTTCGACTTCGAGGTCACGTACGAGTTGAACATCGTGCCGATGAAGATGCTCGACCGGGTGATCGGCGCGATGTTCTCGTTGGGCTCGCGGACGAGCGCGCTGAAGTCGCGGTCGGCCTCGGACGTCTGCTTCAGGACGGACCGGACGCGCGTCACGAGGTCCATGTTCGCGGTCCAGGGCGGGATCTTGCCGGCCTTCACGAGCTCGACGTACCGGCGCACGTGCGGCTTGAGGGCGTTCTTGTCCGTCTCCGACGTGATCGAGAGCGCCCGCGCCCAGGCATCGGTCAACGCCCTCGGCTCGCCCTTGTTGTCCGGGTCGTCCGGATCGACCTCGATGCGCACGGGCTGCGTCATCTCGAGGTAGGCCTTGAGCCGGCCGAGGTACTGCCCGTACTGGTCGGTCGTCAGGTGCGACGCACCCGACAGCGAGACCAGGGAGAGCTCGTGCTCGAGCTGCGCGCGCGTCGGGGTCGCGAAGCCGCGCTCGAGGTTCGCCACGTAGACGTGACGGAGCGGGTCCTCGAGCGAATCACCCGAGTACATCCCCCAGCGCATGCGCAGGGGCGCGCCATGCTCGTCCCAGTCTTCGAGCTGATCGAGCAGCTTGCCCACGGCGTCGAGCTTGTGGACCTTGTCGACGAGGTTCTGCGCGCCGTCGCTCCAGTTCATCTTCTCCGCAGGCTCGGCTGCCTCGCGTGCGCTCGACACGAGCGCCATGTTCTGCGCGAACGTGTACGTCGAAGGAGCGATGACGAGGATGGCGAGGAGGAGCGCGACGGCGGCGAACGCGAGCCGGTTGAGGAACTGGCGCCGCAGCTCGCCCCGGGTGCGCGCCGCGATGTTCTGGTCGGGGAAGACGACGCGGCGGAAGACGTCGGTGACGAAGTAGCTCTTGCCGTCGGTCGCGAGCTGCTCCGGCTCCGGCGGCGCGGGCAGGTTGAAGGCACGCATCATCCCGCCGATGACGCGATCGATGGGCCGCCCCTCCTGGGTGCCGCTCGAGAAGTAGATGCCGCGCAGGATGGGCGCGTCCTGCAGGTTGCTCGCCTGGAAGAGCGTCCCGACGAACTCCTGGAGGTTCTGCTTGAGCGCCGCGAACTCGAGCGGGAACTGGTAGACGCGCTGCCGCTGCTCGGGCTTGGGCTCGGCGCCGACGCGCTTCACCGCGCGGGCGTGGAGGCGCTCGACCAGGCCGTCGAACTCGCCGTCGAAGGTGCGGCCCGTGTCCATCTGCGCCGCGCCCTCGAGGGGGAACGTCATGCCCCAGATCTGCGCGCGCTCGCTCTTGCGGAGGTCGCCCCAGAACTCCACGAAGCCCGCCACGAGGTCCACCTTCGTGAACATCACGTAGACGGGGAGGATCATGTGGAGGCGCATCGCGAGCTCGTCGATGCGCTCGCGGAGACGCCGGGCGTAGGTGTCGATCTGGTCGTCGGTCGCCTCCATCAGGTCGGTGACGCTGATGGCGACGATGACGCCGTTGATCGGCTTGCGGGAGCGGTACTTCCGCAGGAGGTCGACGAACTGCGTCCACTCCTCGTGGTCGTCGGCCTCGGTCGCGTAGCGACCGGCGGTGTCGAGGAGGATGGCCTCGTTGGTGAACCACCAGTCGCAGTTGCGCGTGCCGCCGATGCCGCGGAGACCCCCGCCGGTTCGCGGGTCGAGGGCCGGGAAGACCAGCCCCGAGTGCTTGAGCGCCGTCGTCTTGCCGGCGCCGGGGGGCCCGATGAGCATGTACCAGGGCAGGCTGTAGAGCGCGCTGTCACCCCCGGTGCCGAGGCGGCTGCGCTTGAGCGTGTCGAGCGCGCGCTGCATCTGCACCTGGAGCTCGAGGACCTCGCCTCGCCGCTCCGGCCGCACGTCGAGGGCCTGCTGCTCCGCCTGTTTCAGGAGCTCGCGCTCGAGCGCGCGCGCCTTGATCATGGCGCGCAGCCGGCGGAACACGTACCAGCCGATCAGGGCGACGATGACGAGGCCCGTCAGGATCAGCCGGAGCAGCAGCGTCCAGCCGAGGAAGTAGCCCGCCACCCAGACGGCGACGATGGCGAAGATTGCAAGAAGCCAGGTCCACATCGCGACCCCTCAGCGCGCTCCGGGCGCGGCCTGCGCGGCCGCGGGAACGCTCCCCTTGGTCATGTCCGCCGCCGCGCTCGAAACGCTGCCCGCAAGCACCAGCTTGAGGACGATGAACACGACGACCGCTAGCCCGAAAAACGCGATGCTCAGCCCGACGAGCGGCATCTCCCTGCGCATCAACCCGCGGAAAACCTCGCGCGGCTCTCCGTGCGGGCTGATGACGTCCGTGGCGCCGACCTGCGAGCCGAGGCGCGCGCCGATCTGATCGACGATCGCCCCCAGACCCTCGCCGCCGCGCACCGCGTACTGCCCCTGGAAGCCGAAGCAGAGGCAGAGGTAGTAGATCTCGAGCACGTGGGCGCGGTTCGGCTGGTTCTGCAGCTGCGCCATGTGCTGGAAGAAGCCCTCGCCCGCCGTGTTCTCGTTGAAGTAGACGAGCTGCAGCGGCTGCGCGAGCCACTGCGAGCGGCCCGGCCACGCGGAGCGGAAGATCTGTTCGTCGATGAACGCCGTGATGGCGTACTTCGCCTCGTTGGCGTCCTCGTCGGGGATGCTCGCCTCGCGGCACTTGCGCGTCATCTGCTCGAAGAGCGACGTCACGCGCTGCTGCAGCACGTCGGCGCTCGGGAGATCGCGCGCGTTGGCCAGCTGACTCGCCAGCGTCAGCGGGTCCGCGCAGGCCCAGTACATCTTGGCGAGGAGGGTGGTGGTCATTGCAGGTTACTCGGGTCGACCGCGAAGAGCTGGAGGGTCACCTTCGGGTCGATCGGCTGGTAGACGGCGATCGTGCCCGTTCCTGCGATGTCGTTCCAATATTCCGGCGTACGAATCACCTTGAAGAAGATGACCCCCGGCTTGATCGGCAGGGCCCCAGGGGGGGTGTATTCGAGCTCGATCTTGAGCCCGTTGACCGCGGAGTTGAGGATCGGACCGACCTGCGTCCAGGAAGCGATCTTGGTGAGCTTCGGCATCCGGTCGCGGAGCTGCGAGTCGGGCGAGCCGCCCGTCGCCGCCAGGAAGAACGTGTACCGGAGGAGGTTCGAGTCGGTGATCTGGCCGAGGAACATGCCGTCCTCGCGCCGCGTCAGCGGGATCTCGACGTAGCGCTCCGAGAGGACCGCATCGAGGAGCTTGTGCGCGCGCTCGAAGATCGGGTCGAACACGTCGGCGAGCTCGAGGTAGTTGAACTTCGGGATCGTCATCGGGTCGCCCTCGACGGCGAACGTGCAGAGCTGCCCGATGAGCTCTCCGAGGTGCAGGTACGCCATCTCCGGGTGGTCGACCCCGTGATCGACGAGGTGGGCGAGCCCGGGGATGCTCTGGTTGAGCGCGTTGAGGAGCCAGAACTTCGCGTAGTCGCTGGCCTGGAACTCGACGGCCGCCTGCGTGCGCATGCGCCGCGTGTCGGCGAGCGTCTTCTGCTTGCCGATCATCGCCTCGAGCAGCTTGCGCATCCGGTTGACGAGGTAGTGGGAAGCGCCGACACGCATGACCGGCGGGATGAAGTTCTCCCGCGGCGCAGGCGAACCGTTGGCCGCTCGGACGATCTGCGCGATGCGCACCGCCGAGTACGAGTCCTTCCGCTCGTCGCCGAAGAGGAGCGTGAAGTTCGGCCGGACGAACTGCATCGACTGCTCGCCCATGCCGGAGTTCACGTCGGGGACGCCGCCCTGCTCGCGGACGTAGCGCACGGGCACGCCCGCCTTGCCGTCGAGGTCGACGGCGGGGTTGGTGTCGCTGTCGTTGAGGAGCGCGACGTAGACGTCGAGCGACTTCACCTGCGTCGGGAAGAGCGGGCCGAACGGGCGAGGCGGGACGACGTCGCCGCCGCCCTCGCCCATCTCGATGGGCGTCCCGTCGGGGAGCATCGCCACCAGGCGATTGAGCTTGAACGTCTGGCTCGCGAGCGCACGCTCGTCGACCTGCACGTCGAGGACGCCCCACGGGTAGGGGAGCGCCATGCTCGTCCGCTGCCCGACGAAGCGCTCGTGGTAGCGATCCAACCACTGGAAGTGGTGCTGCGTGATGAACAGCCCTTCCGTCCAGAGGAGCTTTCGAGGCCTCATTGCTGGTTTCCCGTCGGTGCTTGCTGCGCGGAGGTTGGTGCTGGCGTGGCCTCGCCGCCGGCCCCCTGGGCCGGAGCGGAGCGGAGATAGAGCTGGCGGATGCGCGTCGCCTCGGGGAACTCGTCGAGGTGATCGGCGCCGTCGTCGATGCGTGACTCGTCGAGCCACAGGCTGAAGTGCGGCTTGAGCGGAGGACCGCCTCCGTCCTTGTTGCAATCGGGGCCGCTGCACTTCGGGTCGGGGTTCATGCAGTCGCCCTTGCCCGGGGCCGGCGGCAGCTCGAACTCGGTATACCAGGAGCGCCCCTGGGGGTTGCGGAAGAGCGCGACCCCCACGACGAAGAGCGCCGCCTGGTCGCGCTCGAACTTCACCTCCGAGCGCGTGTCCGGGTAGACCGGGAACTCGTCGACCTTCACGAGGTCGTCCTTGAGGGTGTCCTTGTCCTTGTGCCAGATGTCCTCGAACGTCGCGCCGAGCAGGCGGCTGTCCGTCTTCAGCTGGTAGAGGCGAAGCTGGACGGGACGCGGGGTCCCGTCCTCCTCGAGGTTGATGCGCGGAGACGCGATGATCGTCATCCCGATGACCTGCAAGGTGCAGGTCTTCGGGGGCTGGACGATGACCGGAGAGCTGGAGCACGCGACGACGGCGCCCCCTGCGAGGACGGTGGCGGCGATCGCCGCCACGACGAGGGGCACCGCGCGCGCGCTCGACATCAGGCACCTCCGGCACTGCAGACGATTGCCCCGTCCGGGGCGAGGGACAGACGCATCGTCTCGAGCTCTTCGCCCGAGGCGATCCGCTTGAGGATCTCCTGGGAGACCATCGGCATGATGGTCCCGCGGAGGATGTGATCGACGTTGCGGGCGCCGCTCTCGACTTCCTTGCAGCGGTCCGCGATGGCCTCGTAGACCTTGTCGTCGACCTTGAGCTCGAGCCCGTGTGCGTCCGCGGCGCGGCGCACGACGGCCCCGAGCTTCATCTTCACGATCTCGAGGAGAGCCTCGGTCCCGATCGGATAGAAGGGCACCACCGTCATGCGCGCGAGGAGCGCGGGCTTGAAGTGGGCCGAGAGCGTCGGCTTCACGAGCGAGATGACGTCCTCGAGCGGTGGCACCGGGTTGCCGGGCATCGCCGCGTTCGTGATGAGGTCCGTCGCCAGGTTGCTCGTGAGGATTACGACCGTGTTCTTGAAGTCGATGACGCGGCCCTCGCCGTCCGCGAGCATGCCCTTGTCGAACACCTGGTAGAAGATGTTGAGGACCTCGCGGTCCGCCTTCTCGCACTCGTCGAGCAGGACGACCGAGTACGGACGCTGCCGCACCGCCTCGGTGAGGACGCCGCCCTCGCCGAAGCCGACGTACCCGGGCGGAGATCCGATGAGCTTCGCCACCGTGTGGCGCTCCTGGAACTCGCTCATGTTGATGGTGACGATGAAGCGCTCGCCGCCGAAGAGGAGCTCGGCCAGGCTGAGCGCTGCCTCGGTCTTACCGACGCCGCTCGGACCGACGAGGAGGAAGACGCCCAGGGGCTGCTGCGGCGGCTTGAGGCCCGAGCGTGCCGCGCGCAGCTCGCGCGCCACGGCAGCCAGGCCCTGGTCCTGTCCGCGGACACGCGTGCGGAGCCGATCCTCGAGCTGGAGGATCGCCGCGACGTCGTCCTTCACCATCTTCCCGACGGGGATGCCGGTCCAGTCGCAGATGATCGCCGCGACGAGCGCCTCGTCGACGTCGGCGTGGACGAGGAGCTCCTCGGGCTTGATGGCCTTGAGCTTCTCGATCTCGGCGCGGAGCTCCGGGCGCTTGCCCTCGGCGCCTCCCGCGACCTCCTTCCGGAAGGCGTCGATCCTGTCGACGATGGCGCGCTGCTCGGTGGCGCGCTTCTCGAGCACCTCGAGGTGCTCGAGGAGCTCCTTCTTCTTCTGCTGGGCTGCGGCCTTCGCGTCGTCGTCGATCGCGATGCCGGCGGCGAAGTCCTTGTCGTAGGCCTGGAGCTCGCGATCCAGGGCCGCGAGGGAGGCCCTCGTGTCGTCGATCACGGCGGGGCGCGCCGCGCGCACGACCTTGGCGCGGGCGGCCGCGGTGTCGAGCAGGTCGACGGCCTTGTCCGGGAGGAGACGGCCGGTGATGTAGCGGCTCGACAGCGTGACCGCGGCGCGGACGGCCTCGTCCTGGATGATGACCCCGTGGGCCTCCTCGAAGCGCTTCGCGAGGCCGCGGAGCATGAGGGTGGCACCCTCGATCGACGGCTCCTCGACCTTGACCGGTTGAAAGCGGCGCTCGAGCGCGGCGTCCTTTTCGAAGTATTTCTTGAACTCGGCCCAGGTCGTCGCCGCGACCGTGCGGAGCTCGCCGCGCGCGAGCGCCGGCTTGAGCAGGTTCGCCGCGTCGCCGCCGCCCTGGGCGCCGCCGGCGCCGATGAGCGTGTGCGCCTCGTCGATGAACAGGACGATGGGCTTCGGGGAGGCCTTCACCTCCTGGATGACGCCCTTGAGGCGGTTCTCGAACTCGCCCTTCACGCCGGCGCCGGCCTGGAGCGCGCCGAGGTCGAGCGAGAGGACGTGCACGTTCTTCAGCTGCTCGGGGACGTTGCCCTCGGCGATCGCGAGCGCGAGGCCCTCGACGAGCGCCGTCTTCCCGACGCCCGCCTCTCCGACGATGATCGGGTTGTTCTTGCGGCGCCGCGCCAGAACGTCGATGACGCTGCGGATCTCCGGCTCGCGGCCGAAGACCGGGTCGAGCCCGCCCTCCTTCGCGCGCAGCGTGAGGTCCGTCGTGAAGCGAGAGAGCGGGCCGTCCGGAGCGCCGAGCCCCGTGGGGGAGCCCTTCGCGGCTTTGCCGCCCGCGGTCGCCGCGGCGCCGCCGGCAGAGGGAGCCTCGCCGAGCGCCCGCACCGAGGACGCCTCGCCGCTGCCCGCGGCGATCGTCGCGAGGTTCTTGCGGAGCTCCTCGCGCTGGATCTTCTCGAGCGCGGTGAGCTCGAAGGGCAGGTAGCGGCTCGGCGCGAGGGCGAGGCGCACGAGCAGCGCACCCGAACGGACCTTCGCCTCACCGAGCTCGGTGGACGCGTAGATCCACGCGTCCTGCACGAGCTCGAAGAGCAGCTGGCCGACGGTCGGCTTGCCGGCGTTGCCGCTGCGAAGATCGCCCACGTAGCGCTGGACCGTCGCCTTGAGGTGCGCCGGATTGATCTCGTAGTGCTCGAGGATCCGGTGGACGTCGCTCTCGAGATCGTCGAGCAGCACGAGGAGCACGTGCTCCACGGTCACTTCGTAGTGACGCGCCGCCACGCAGGCGCTCAGCGCCGACTCGATGGCGCGAGTGCAGGTTGGGTTCAGAGTCTTGAGTAGGGAGCGGGGTTCTGCGACGAGCACCGTGACCTCTTTTCCGACGGCTCAGGGTTTGCGAGCAAACAGGTCGGCGAAGTCTGCCATCGATCGGTTCCCGCTGGAACGGGCGCCGTGCGAGCGCTTCGTGCGTGGAGCAATCTGCGGAGTTCGCGGGGAAAAAGGGTCGTTTTCCTCCCGGCGCGTACGCTGTTCGGGTGACGTCGCGGGGGCGGGGGCGCCTACGGTGGGGGGTTCGTCGGCCGTGGCGCCGGCCTCGATCGGCATGGCCGGCGCGTACTGAGAGTCGTCGAGCGGCCGCTCGCTCGCGAGGCGCGAGAGCGAGCCGCGGGGAACGCGCAGCTTGAGGAGCATTCCCTTCTGGAGCTTGGCCGCGGGGTCGAGCCGGTTGTCGACGACGATGCGCGACGGCTTCACGCCGAAGCGTCGCGCGATGCTCTGCACGCTCTCGCCGTCCTCGACGCGATAGAAGACGAGAGCCGTCTCGCCGTCGGTCGCGTCCGCGCCCACGTCGCGATCGCCGCCCTCGGGGTCCTGCATCTCGGCGGACGTGCGCGGGGCGCCTGGCCCCAGCGGGTCGTTCCAGTACGACGAGGGGCGCGCACGCCGCGACGACCCCCCGCCCGTGTCGTCGGTCCCCCAGTCGAAGCCGTCGTCGACGCGCTCCTCGGCGCCGGGGTGCCAGTGCGAAAGGAGGCGCGGGAGCATGGTGTTTGCGCGGGCGACGCCGCGCGAAGGGACGCGCATGGTCAGGTCGCTGCCGCGGTCGGGCACGTAGGCCGTGAGGAGCTCGGGGTTGAGGACGTGCAGGCGTTCGAGGCTCGTCCCCGCGGCGCGCGCGACGAGCCGCAGCGGCGTACCCCCGGGGACCTCGAGCTCCGACGAGAGGAGCGGCGGGTCCTGCTGGACCTCGTCGAAGCCGAAGTGATCCAGGTTGCGCAGCAGGATCGCGACGGCGATGATCTTGGGAACGTAGGCGAGCGCCTCGTCGGGGATCGCGCCGCGCACGAGGGAGAGCGTCCAGTAGTCGTTCGTCGAGAGCTCCTGGACACGCTTCGTGAGCCGGCCGTAGCCCATGTCGTAGGCGGCCATCGCGAGCTCCCACGAGCCGAAGCGCTCGTAGAGATCGGAGAGGTACTTCGTGGCGGCCTCGGTGGACTTCTGGACGTTGCGCCGCTCGTCGAAGTCCTCGTCGACCGCGAGGCCGTAGACGTGCGCGGTGCCGGCCATGAACTGCCACATCCCGGTCGCGCCCTCGCTCGACACGGCCGTCGGCGAGTACCCGCTCTCGACGAACGCCACCGCCTCGAGGTCCTGCGGAAGCCCGCGCTCGTGGAGCGCGTTCGCGACGACGTCGTGGTACCGGCCGCTCCGCTTCAACCAGTTCTTGAAGAGCTTTCGTCCGCTGGTGCTCTCCGTGAGGTAGCGGAAGAACCGCTCGACGCGAACGCTCGCGTGTACCGGGATGTCCGGCGCGCGCAGGCCCACCATCCAGTTGGCGTCGTTGCCCGCGACCGCCTCCGGATCCGCGTCGTCGCTTCCCGTGCAGAGGCGCCGCTCGAGGCCCGTCCCGCACACGGAAGCAGGGTGCGACGTCTGGGGCCGCTGCGCCGTGGAGGGCTCGCCGAAGCGCTCGAACTCGGGCGACCGGAGGACGCGAAGCTCGCTCGACTCCATCCCCTTGTCCGGGGCGTTCGCCGCGAGAGCGCCGGACGGATCGCTACCGCCCGGCCCGGGCGCTGCGGGCGCCGGCTGCGCGGCGGGGACGGTGATCCGCCCCACGAGCGCGCGCGTGAACTGCGTTGGCACCGCGCCGTAGCCCAGCGTGATGCCAGCCGAGAAGACACTCGTGACCAGCGCTGCTGTGCGGGCGTAACGCATGTGCGCGACGTAGGCTGACACGGCTGGGAAAGCAACCGCAAGAAAGGCGCTCCGATCCCGCCGCGGTGTCACCGAGGAGGGTGACTCGCCACCCCGCAGCTACGCTGGTAGGCTGGCCCCGTGGCGGTCGGTCTCCGCATGCGCGTGGTCAACACGCAGGACGGCTCCGTCCTAGACCGGACCTTCGACCGCTCGCCCGTTCGCATCGGGCGCGCGACGCTCAACGAGCTGCCCATCCAGGCGCCCTTCGTCTCGCAGTACCACGCGGTCGTCGAGTTCGACGCGAACCGGATCACGCTCCGGGACCTCGGGAGCACGAACGGCACGGCCCTGCGCACGGCGGGCCGCGTCCCGCCGAACACGCCGATCGATCTCGCGCAGCACAACTTCGAGTTCGCGATCGTCTCGCTCTGGTTCCAGCTCTCACCGGTCATGAACGTCGCCCCCGCGCCGGTGCCGAAGAGGCGCGAGGGAACCATCCTCTCGATGGACGTCGGCGAGCTCCAGAAGATGCTCGCCTCGGGCACGGGTGTCCCGGGCGTCCCCGCCGCCGCTGCCCCCGCCGGGGGGCAGGCGAACCAGAAGGAGCTCGAGGGCGTGGCGCTCCAGGCGCTGCGGGACCTCGCGGCGTCCTACGTGCCGCAGCGCGGGCAGCTCGATCGCGTGGTCGACGTCGTGGCCTTCGCCCAGAAGATGCAGGACGTCCTCGACGTCTTCTTCAAGTGTTTCCTCCCCCTGCGCGACGGTCACAAGCAGTTCAAGTCGCAGATGGACATCAAGAACACGCGCACGCCGCGCGAGAACTTGAACGCCGCGCGCGCGGTGGAGATGGCGCGCGAGCCCCGGGAGCTCGCGTCGCGCGTCCTCGACTGGGCAGACCCCTCGAACGAGGGGTCGCGCGCGATCGAGTCGACCTTCGCCGAGGTGATGGTCCACCAGGTGGCGATGCTCAACGGAGTGATGAGCGGGGTGCGGTCGCTCCTGGCCAAGCTCGCCCCCGCCTCGATCGAGGCCGAGGTCGGGAACCCACGCCGGCGCGCCGCCGGCGGGATGCAGCTGGGCCCCTTCCGATACAAGACGCTCTGGGAGCTCTACGTCGAGATTTACGGGGACTTCGCCGAGGACGAGAAGCAGGCCTTCATGCTCATCTTCGGCTCCGAGTTCGTGCACGCGTACACGGAGCTCGCGGGTGAGGAACGCCCGGCCGCCGGCCCCGCGCCGCACGCGTTCGGGCAACCCGGTGCGCCCCCTCCGCACGCGTTCGGGCAACCAGGTGCGCCCCCGCCGCACGCCTTCGGGCCGCCCGGGGGCGGCGCGGCCCCTGCGTTCGCGCAGCAGCAGCCCCCGCACGCGGGGTTCCCGCAGCCGAACGCCCCGCGCAACCCTTCGGTGGCCGGCCCGGTCGGCTCCCGTCCCGTCCCCACGGGTCCGGGGCCGGTACCCCCCCCGGGCCACGTCGCCCAGCCGCCGATGGTGACACATCCTCCGATCACGCATCCGCCCGGGCAGCAGCCTCCCCCCGCGGGCGGCCAGCAGCCGGCCCCCCCGCCGATGGTCTCGCAGCCCGGCGGCCCGTGGACGGGCGGCTCGTGGCCGGGGGGCGGGCAGCGCCGCTGACTCGCACGGGGCCGACCTTCGCGACGCCAGTCCCCAATCAAGTCTCTTGGCCTCGGGCACGAGAATGGGCGAGGCTGGCGCCTGCAGGAGAGGGAGACCTTTTTCGATGACCTGGGGACGCAAGGCTTGTTGCATTCTCGCGCCGGCGCTGCTGGCGCTCGCAGTGAGCTCGCCTGCCGGCGCGGCGACGCCCGCGCCGAACCGCGATCAGACGTGGGGGACGGTCTCGAGCGCGACGGTTGCCACGGCTGGCCTGCTCCAGCTCGTGATGCCGCGCATCTTCTTCTCCGACCCCGAGTCGACGGTCGGCTGGAAGGCGCGCTGGCACGTCTCGCAGCTCGCGCCGGTGATGACGCTCACCGTCGCGGCGCTCGCGAGCAACTACCTGCTCAAGGACGCATTGAAGGATCCGCGCCCGGGCTGCGATTCCACCAACCAGCCGGGCATAAACTGCAACACGTACGGCATGCCCTCGACGCACGCGCTCGGCGCGTTCTCGGCGCTCGGCAACGGCGCGGGCGTCTGGCTCTTCGACATGACGAAGTGGAGCGGCGGCCGCTTCAACGGCGCGTCGTTCACTGGCGACGTCATCCTCCCGGCCATCCTCGCAGGCGTGACCGACATCGGGCGCGTCTCCGGCAACTGGGAGACGGGCAAGCAGGTCCTCGTGGGAAGCGCGGCGGGACTCGTCCTCGGCTTTGCGATGGGTACCGTCTACGCGCTGCTCCAGCGGCCGGAGTGCGGGTACACGGGCAATATGATCTGCTGGTGACGCGCGCCGCCGGGCGCGGCCTGTTGCGCGCGCGAGGGAGCTGCTACTCCTCGTAGCCGCATGGCCGAGGATCGTTCCGGGGGCATCGCGTCGTTCGGCGTCGGGTTCGGGGACCGCAAGGCGGGCGGCCCCGGCGAGAAATCCACCGAGGAGAGCCCGTTCCGCATCGTGGTCGTCGCGGAGCTCGTGGCGGGCACCGACTGGTCCACGGGGCCGACGGCCCCCGCCGAGCCGGTGCCCATCGACGCCGAGTCGTTCGATCGCGTGATGGGCCAGCTCGCGCCGACGCTCGCGATCGACGTGGCCGACCCCTTCGGCGGGGCCGAACCGGCCCTCCGCGTGGACCTCGTCCTTCGCGAGCGGAAGTCGCTGCGTCCCGGCGACATCGTCGAGCAGGTGCCCGCGCTCCGCGCGCTCGCGAGCGCGCAGCGGGTCGTGGGCGACGTGGCGAGCCGCAAGACCGCCGTCGACGCCGGTCGGGCGCAGCTCGCGCGCATCCTCCCACGCGCCTCGTGGGCCGACGCGCTCCTGCGGGAGGTACGGACCGAGGAGCGGCGCGAGCCTCGGCCCGACGAAGGCACGGGAGGAGCCGGAGGCGGCGCTCCGAAGGGCGCCCTGGACGCGTTCCTCGACGGGGTGGATCTGGCGCCGGCGGCGGAGGAGGGAGAGCCCGCGCCCGCCCCCCCGGCAGTGCAGCCGCGAAGCCCGATCGCGCGCGCCATCGAGGAGGTGGCGAGGACCGCCCGCCCCAACGTCGCGGCGCGGCCGGTCGTGGGCAGCGCGCCGCAGCGGCTCGAGAAGGCGTTTCGCAACCTGCTCGACTCGATCCTCCACCACCCCGAGGTGCACCGCCTCGAGTCGACGTGGCGCGGCGTGCGCCTCCTCGTCGAGAACGCAGACCGCAAGACCGGTGCAGAGGTCGACCTTCTCCACGCGTCGCGCGACGGCGTGACCGGTGCCCTCAAGCGGCTCGCGGAGCCCGACGGGGATCGCGCGCCGGTCGACCTGGTGATCGTCGACCAGCGCATCGCGCCCGATGCACGCGACCTCGACCTCCTCGAGGCGTGGGGGAGCCTCGCGGCGCAGCTGCTCGCGCCGGTCGTCGTGGCAGGCCATCCGGCCATGCTCGGCGCGGACACCCTCTCCCAGGTCGCCCGCTCGACCGGGGCGCTCTCGACGAGCGACGATCCACGCGCCGTCGCCGTACGCGGGGTCGCCTCGCGCGAGGCCGCGCGGTGGGTCGCCGTCGTTCTCAACGATCCGCTCGTCCGCGCCCCCTACACGGCGGCCACGGCGCGGCAGCAGCAGCCCCCCTACGAGGAGGACAAGACGGACCTCGCCCGCCACGTCTTCACCAGCGGGGCGTACGTCGTCGGAGCGCTCTGCGCCAGGAGCCACGCGCGCCTCCGCTGGGGGACCTCCATCACGGGAGTCCGCGACGGCGCGGTCGGGGACCTGCCCGTGCACACGATCGCGGACCGCGGCGTCGAGGCGGCCGTGCCGCTCGAGGTGGTGCCCTCCGAGGAGGTGGTGCGCGAGGTGGCGCGCGCCGGGCTGACGCTTCTCACGTGCGCGCCCAACTCGGACGCCGCCGTCCTCGCGAAGGCCCCCGTGCTCCACCGCACGGGCGGCGGGCAGAACCCCTCGGACGCCACGCTCGCCGACCAGCTCTTCGTCGGGCGCTTCGCCCGCGCCGTGCAGCAGGTGGCCGCCGCCATCCCCCGGGGGACCGACGCGGGCGCGGCGGCGGAGGTCGCGCGGATCGCCCTCTCCGAGATGTTCGAGCGCGCAGCCCCTCCCGGGCCGGAGATCGTCGCCAGGGTCGACGCCGCGCGCGGGGCGCTGGAGGTCACCATCCGTCCGCGCCGGTTCGCCGGGGTGTCGATGGACGAGCTGACGCTGGGCGCCGCGCTCGGCTGAGGGACGATGGGGCACGACCCGCTCCAACTCGCCCCGACGCTGGAGGCGCGACTCGCCGCCGACCTCCAGCTCGCAAAGACGATCGTCGATCACCCGAACGCCACCATCGAGCCGCCTCGGGCCCCGTCGTCGAGCGCGATGGCCGCGCTGAACGCGCTGCGCAACCTGGGCGCGATGGGCGGCGGCAAGATCGACCTGCACCACACGATCGGCGAGGGCGGCATGGGCGTCGTCCACCTCGCGACGCAGTCGACCCTGGGCCGCCACGTCGCCGTGAAGACGCTGCGCAAGGGCGCCGGGGACGAACGGGCGGCGCTCCGGGTCCTGCGAGAGGCATGGGTCACCGGCGCGATCGAGCACCCCAACGTCGTCCCCGTGCACGACCTCGGCGTCGACGAGACGGGGGCGCCCATCATCGTGATGAAGCGCATCGAGGGCCGCTCCTGGGCGCGCCTCATGCGGGACCCGGCCGAGATCGCGCGGCGCTTCGGCGCCGCGGACCCCGTCGAGTGGAACCTGCGGACGCTCGCCGCCGTGTGCAACGCGGTCCACTTCGCGCACAGCAAGAACATCCTCCACCGCGATCTCAAGCCCGACAACGTCATGATCGGGAGCTTCGGCGAGGTCTACGTCCTCGACTGGGGAATCGCGGTGAGCCTCGTCGACGACCCGAGCGGGCGGCTGCCGGAGGCGTCCCGCGCCACCGACGTCGCCGGCACGCCGCACTACATGGCGCCCGAGATGCTCCTCGGCGATCCGAGCGCGTACTCGCCGCGCACGGACGTCTACCTCCTCGGCGCCATCCTCTTCGAGATCTTCGCAGGGGAGCCGCCGCACAAGGGCAGCGACGTCCACGCGATGGTGACGAACATCCTGCTCTCGTCCCCCCAGTTCCCTGCGTCTTTCCCGGCGGAGGCGAAGCGCATCTGCGTCCGCGCCCTCAGCCGCGCCCCGGTCGATCGCTTCGAGTCGGCCCTCGAGCTGCGCCAGGCGGTCGACGAGTACCTTCGCCACCGCGGGTCGCGAAAGCTCGCACACGACGCGAAGCAGAGCCTCACCGCCCTGCAGGCGGCGCTCGAGTCCGACGTCCAAGGCGACGAGCGCAAGCTCGCCGTCGCGAACCTCCTCGGAGAGTGCCGCTTCGGGTACCACGCCGCGCTCTCCGCGTGGCCCGAGAACGAAGCCGCGCGTCACGGGCTCGATCGCGCGCTCCTGCTCGTCATCGACCACGAGCTCCGCGAGGGAAGCCCCGCCGCGGCGGCCACGCTGCTGCGCGAGGTCGCCGAGCCCCCGGCCGACGTCGCGGCGCGGGTCGCCGCGGCCGTCGAGGCACGCTCCGAGGAGGATGCGCGCCTGCACAAGATGGAAGAGGACCTCGACCCGTCCGTCGGCTCGCGGACGCGCTCGTTCCTCATCGGGCTCTTCGGTCTCGCGTGGACCGTCACGCCGATGGCCGGCTGGGTCTACGCGCGGCGCGTGGGCCGTGTCTCGTACGTCGACTCGACCCTCATCCCGACCGCCCTGTTCCTCGTCCTCGGCCTCCTCGCGTACGCGTGGGCGCGGGAGACCCTCACCCGCACGGCGCTCAACCGCCGCCTCGCGCAGACCTTCGGCCTCTACTTCGTCGCGCAGCTCTTTCTCGGCGTGGGCGGGTGGCTCATGGGCATCTCGCCCGTGCACATGCACGTCCTGTTCGTCTTCGCGTGGTGCCTCACCTATACGTTGCTGGGCGTCTGGGCCGAGCGGTGGTTCGCGCTCCCTGCGCTCCTCTGCGGGGCAACCTTCCTCGTCACCTCCGCGCAGCCCCACCTCGTCTACCCGCTCATGTCGCTCGACAACCTCGTCGTGACCATCGTGCTCCTCCGTGTCTGGTTCCCACGTCAGGACGTCGCGCGTATCCAGGAACGGCGGCGCGAGCTCCGGGCGCGCGCCGGCCGCTGGCTGCGCGGCCACGGCGGGGAGGGCTGACGCGTGCGCGGCCCCGCCCTCCGCATCCTGCAGATCAACGACGTCTACTCGCTCGAGGCGCTGCCCCGCTTCGCGACGCTCGTGAAGGAGCACACCGCGCGCGATCCGGCGGACCGGACGCTCGTCGTCGTCGCTGGCGACTTCCTCGCGCCGAGCATCCTCTCGAGCCTCGACGGGGGGCGCGGGATGGTCGACTGCCTGAATACGATCGGGGTCACCCACGTCACGTTCGGCAACCACGAGGACGACATCCACCCTCCGGAGCTCCGCGCGCGCATCCGCGAGCTCCACGCGACGTGGCTCGGCACGAACGTGCGTGGCTTCGAGCCGCGCTTGCCCCTCCGGGACGTCGTCGAGGTAGGGGCGCCCGGCGGACGCACCGTCCGCGTCGGCATCGTCGGGGTCGTGATGGACGACGCGGCCGTGTACCGGGGCGTGCCCTTCGGCGGCGCGACGCTCGACCCGCCCAACGCCGCCGTCCTTTGCGAGGCGACCGCCCTGGTCGCCGACGGATGCGCCACGATCGTGGCCATGACGCACCAGCCGATACCCGACGACCGGACCCTCGCCCACGCCGCCGGCGCAGCGAGGATCGCCGTCGTCGTCGGCGGCCACGAGCACGTGCCCTTCCTCGAGACGATCGACGGCACGCCGATCGTCAAGACCGGGATGGATGCGACGAAGGCGGCCATCATCGACCTCGTCTGGCCCGCGGAGGCCCCCGCGAATGGCGCGCCCGACGTTCCGCGCGTCACGGTGCGTCTCGAGGAGACCTCGATCCACGCCGAGGACCCCGACCTGCGACGGCGCGTCGACGGCCACATGGCGCAGGTCCACCTGCTCGAGACCGCGACGCTCATGGTGCTCGCGCCGGGGGAGACGCTCTCCTCGGTCGGCGTACGGTCGCGCCCCGCGTCGTTCGCGACGCTCCTCTGCTCCTTCCTGCGCGACGCCCTCGCGGCCGATGCGTGCCTCTTCAACGCGGGAGGCATCCGCGCCTCACGCGAGTACGTCGAGCGCTTCACGTACGGCGATCTCAAGGCCGAGGTGCCCTTCGACAACGAGATCGTCGCCGTCCTCATGGCCGGCGGCGTCCTGCGGGACGCCATCGCAGCGTCGCGCGCGCAGTCTCCGGGGGAGTCGGGCGCGTACCTCCACGCCGACGACCGCGTGGTCGTGGACGAGCCGTCCCACGTCGTGACCGCCGTCGCGGGAGCGCCCCTCGACGAGGGCCGCCTCTACTGCGTGGCGATCGTGCGCAACCTGCTCGCGGGGATGGACCACATCGAGCCGCTCGTTCGCTTCGCGTCGGATCCACGGTCGGTGATCCCTCCCCCCGGCAGCGGCCGCGACGTGAAGATCGTGCTCGTCGACGCGTTCGCCCATGCACTCTGGCGGAGGCTGGGCGGCTTCGACGCGGTCGACGCGAACCACGACGGCGAGGTGACGCAGAGCGAGATCGCCGCCGCCGTGGCCCGGCTCACGCGCGCAGCGCCCTCCGACGTGGGCGCAGCGCTCCTGCTCAACGCCCTCGACGTGAAGCACCGCGGCGCGGTGACGCGTGACGAGCTGCGGCCGGAGGACGAGAAGCCGCCGGAATAGGGCGTGCCATTCCGGGCCGTTGCGGCGCCTCTGGCCGTTCTTAAGTTCTCGGGCGCCATGTTCCGCTCGGCGATGTCGCTCGACTCGGTGAACCGCACGCTCACGCTCGTCGCGGGGGGGATCACGGTCGTCGCCGTCGGCGTGGCCTCCGCGGTGGGGCCGCGCGCGGCCTGGCCGGCGGTGCCCATCCTCGGCGTCGTCCTCTCCCTCGCGTGGGCCATGGCGCCGTGCGCGGTGGCCATCGACGGGGGCGAGCTCCTGATCGAGCGCCGGGCGTGGTCGCCCCTCCGGATCACGCGGAGCACCATCGCGTCCGCCGAGCCGCTCGATCGCCTCGGTACACGGCCTCTGCGCCTCTTCGGCGTCGGGGGTTTCTTCGGGAGCTACGGGCTCTTCTCGTCGCGCGAGCTCGGTCGCTTCCGCCTCTACGCCAGGCGCCGTGGACAGGCGGTCCTCGTCCGGCGTCGCGGCGACGAACTTCCTCTCGTTCTCACCCCCGACGACGTCGCCGGCACCATCGCCGCCATCGATCCACGCTGACGCGCCAGGACGTGGCGGCGCGCGATCCCGCACGACGGAATACGCCTCGACGGGCGGTCGTCCATGGGATAGCCGGTTCGCTCCGGCAGCCATGGAGCACCCCCTCGAGCGAGCGTACTGGGATCGCGTCCTCGCGTGTGCCGCACGCGCGGACGACGCCGCGCTCCTCCAGCTCGTGGACGCGTGCGCGCACGCGCTGGCAGGGGCGCGGGTCCCGCCGTGCGACGGAGAGCCGTACGGCCGCACCATCCTCCACGCGACGCCGCGCGGCGAGGTGATGCTGGCGACCTGGCGCGCGGGGAGGCGATGCGCGCCGCACGACCACGGCGCGTCGCGAGGGCGCGTGGTCGTGCTCGAAGGCGCGTTCACGGAGACCGTGTTCGGGTGGGCAGGCGAAGCGCTGGAGCGACGCGCGGCGCTGGCGGCCAGCGCGGGCGCGGTGCTCGGCGTCGAGGAGGGCCTCGTCCACGCGATGCGGTGCGACGCGCCCGGGGCCACGCTGCACGTGTACGTGCCCCGTGTGGACGCGATGCGCGTGCACGATCTCGAGGCGCGAGAGACGATCGTGGTCGCCGAGTCCTGCGGCGCGTGGGTCCCGCGCGATCCGTCGCTGGTCGTGCGGAGATGGTCGTGGGACGAGTCGGTGCCTCCGACGGCGCGGAGCGCCTGAGACCATGCTCTGGGTGGGCTACACGACGCGGTACCGCGGAGGGAGCGCCGAGTTCGCGCGGGCCGCCCGCACCCTGCGCGACGACCTCGCCCGCCGTCGTCCCGGCGCCTCGGTCGTCCTCGATCCGCTCGTCCACAAGCGCGACTTCGTCGTCGCGATGCGCCGCATCGCAGACGCGGGCGAGACGCTCGACGAGCTCCACTTCCTCGGCCACTCCGGCATGTACGGCATCATGTTCGGGTCCACGGCGTGGCCCGAGCAGCTCAGCCCCCACGAGTGGCGCGCGCTCGCCATCCCGTTCGCGCCCGGCGCATCGGCGCACTTCCACGCGTGCCGGACCGCCCGCTGGTTTGCGCCCTTCTTCGCACGCACCTTCGGCGTGCGCACCTACGGCAACCACGGCTACACCACCGTCTCGGCCCGGCCCGACCGCTTCGCCTGGCGCGGTTCCCGGCCCGCACGCGACGACCTGCCCACGTACCTCGTCTGCGTCCCGGGGCGGAAGACGCACGGCATCTTCGGGGCGCTCCGCAAGTACGTGGCGCGCCCGCCGGCCGAGCCGATGACCGCGTTCGATCCGGCGCCCGCCGAGGGCGAGACCGGCTACGACGCCGTCGCCGCCCTCTACGACCGCGCCTTCACCGACATCCGCGTGCGCCGCGACGAGTGGCGCTGGCTCACGGCGCGTCTCGATGCGGCGTACCCGGCGTCTCTGCCTTCCGCCTCCAAGCCCCGGGTGCTCGACCTCGGCTGCGGCAACGGCGCGCTGCTGCTCGCGCTCCGGTCTCGCATCGCCTCCGGCGCGGGAGTCGACCTCTCCCCCGCGATGGTCGCCTGCGCGTCGGGTCGCGCACGCCACGCTCCCCACCTCTCGTTTCACACGGTCTCGGGCCCGGCGCTTCCGTTTCCCGATGCGTCCTTCGACGTCGTCACGTCGTTCCTGTCGTTCCGCTACCTCGACTGGGACCCGATGATGGCCGAGATCCGACGCGTCCTCGCGCCCGGGGGGCGCGTTCTCATCGTGGACATGGTCGAGAAGGCCCTCGGCGCCCTCGACGCGCCGCGCTTCGTGCGGTCGGCTGCCATGCACGCGCTCCGCCACGCGCGCGACCGGCGTTTCGTCCGGGACGTCGCCAGGCTCACCTCGCACCCGGCGTGGAGGGTCATGCTGCGCCACAACCCGATCCGCGCCGAGCACGAGTACCGCTGGTACCTCGAGAGCCGTTTCCCGGGTGCAAGGCTCGTCACCCTCAACGTCGGGCGCACGCAGCGCCTCGTCGCGTTCGACACGGGCCCGCGCGCCGCAGGGCCGGTCGCGCCCCTCTCCTACCCGTGACGCGCGCCGTGTCGGTCACGCGCGCGGCGCCCCGGCTGGGGGTCCTCGACTGGGGCGTCGGCGGGATGGGCTTCGTCCGCGCTCTCCGGCAGCGCGCGCCCGGCGTCCCGTTCCTCTACGTCTCCGACACGGGCTCGACGCCCTACGGCAAGCTCTCGAGCTCCGCGCTCGCGAGCCGCATCGACCGCGTCCTCGACGCGATCGCGGCCGAAGGCGCGGTCGCGGTCGTCGTCGCGTGCAACGCCGCCTCCACCGTGCTCCCCCTCCTCGCTCGGCGTGCCATCCCCGTCACGGGCGTCGTCGAGCACGCCCTCCGCCTCGTACCTCGCTCCTTCCGCGGCACGCTCGGCGTCCTCGGCGGCGCGCGCACCATCCGGTCCGGCGTCTATCGCCGCGGCCTCGCCGCCCCGGGCCGTCGCGTCGTCTCGCGCGTCGCGCAGCCGCTCTCGGCGCACGTCGAGGCCGGCACCGCCGACTCGCCCGGCTGCCGCGACGCCATCGACCGCATCCTCCGCCCCCTCCGTCACGCCGACGCGCTCCTGCTCGCCTGCACGCATTACCCCGCGATCGCGCCGCTCCTCCTCGAACGCGCTCCCGGCGCGTGCCTCTACGATCCGGTCGACGCGCTCGCGGCGTACGTCGCGCGCGTGGTCGTGCCCCCCCGGTTCGCCCGGCTCGATCGCCTCGCTCGCCCCGTGCCGGATCGCTGGCTCACCACGGGCGACCCGCGCGCGATGCGGTCGTCGACGCGGCGCGCCTGGGGGTTCGATCCCGGGCCGTGCGCTCGATGGCTCACCGCGCCGAGATGACCCGCCGGCGCGCGAACGGCGCACGGCGTGCCTGCGTCACTGCGGCGTGAACTCGAGCTGGTACTCGCACGTGAAGAGCGCGCCGCCGTCGGCGCCGTCGAGGAGGACCTCCTCGGACTGGTGGCCGCCGTAGCTGCCGTTGAAGACGTCGATGTTGCCGGTCGTGCGAATCGTGTAGGTGCCATCGTCGCTCAGGCACGAGAAGTAGAAGTCGCAGATGGGCAGCGTGCCGTCCGCGGTGTAGATGCAGCCGTAGGGGCTGCCGTCGGCGGGGCCGAGGAGCGGCTTGGGCCAGGTGAAACTCGTCGTGGAGCTCTGGCACGCCGCGCCACTGTCGCCCGCGCCAGCGTCGGGCTGCCAGGTGATGGTCTCGGTGTACGTGCCGCTGGCGATGGTGCAGGGCGCCCCGGCTTCGCCGCCCGTGAAGGCGTCGAACTGCGTGAAGAGCTCGTCCCCGCTCGAGGAGTCATCTCCGAGCGGCGGTAGCCCGGCGTCGTAGCCGTCGCCCCCGCCGTCCCCTTCGTCGCCGGCGTCGTCGGCGCCCTGGTTGTTCTGGGTCGACCCCGACTTGCAGGCAAGGAAGCCCATCTCGATGAAGGCGGCGCATAGGACGACGCCCGCAAGGTGCTGGAAGCGCATGTACCGCCCACTTACCGCGCCCTGCGCGAAGTGCCAGCGCGACCCGCGGCCGCGTTGCGCCCCGACAACGGCTCCGCGAGCTCGGCCGACGAGGGACCGGGCGGGGCCGGCACGGCCGGCACGCCGGGCGGGCCGCGCGGGCCGCGCGGGCCGCGCGGGTCCGGCCGGCGAACCCTCGACGATTCCTTGGTGGGCCATGACAGACTTGAACTGTCAGCCAACGGATTAAGAGTCCGCTGCTCTACCAATTGAGCTAATGGCCCGGCAGGGGGCAGGGAGTTAATCGCCGGGGGCTGGCGTGTCAAGCATCGTCCGCTCTGCTAGAAGGCCCCGCGCCGTGCAAGGGCTCCAGGCAGTGGTGCTGGCGGGGGGTCTGGCGACGCGCATGCGTCCGCGGACGCTCACCGTCCCGAAGGCGATGCTCGAGGTCGCGGGGCGGCCATTCGTCGACTGGCAGCTCGAACGGCTGGCGGCCTGCGGCGTGACGGACGTCGTCATGTGCGTGGCGCACCTGGCCGAACAGATCGAGGCCCACGTGGGGGACGGCGCGGGCTTCGGCGTGCGGGTCCACTGGGCGCACGAGGGCGACAGGCTCCTCGGGACGGCGGGTGCCATCCGGGCGGCGCTGCCGGCGCTGGCGCCCGCGTTCCTCGTCACCTACGGCGACAGCTACCTGCCGTTCGACTACGCCGAGCCGCTCCGCATCCTCGCCGCGCACGACGACTGCGACGGCGTGATGTCGGTCTTCCCGAACGGGGGTCTGTGGGACGCGTCGAACGTCATCATGGACAGCACGGGCACGGGCACGGGAGAGTGGGTGCTGCTCTACGAGAAGGGCAAGGTCGAGCGCGACGGCAAGCGGTTCGACCACATCGACTACGGCGCCACCGCGCTCCGTCGCGAGGTCATCGCCGCGCTCCCGGTGGGCGAGCCGCGCGCGCTCGACGCGCTCCAGCACGAGCTCGCGGAACGGAAGCGCTTGCGGGCCTGCGTGGCGCGTGAGAGGTTTTTCGAGATCGGCTCGCCCGAAGGGCTGGCCGAGCTCGATCGGCACCTTCGAACGAGAAGAGAATCATGATCGTCTCACGCGCCCCCGTGCGCTTCTCCCTCGGCGGCGGCGGGACCGACCTGCCCAGCTACTCGCGCGAGCACGGGGGGTTCCTCGTCGCCGCCGCGGTCGACAAGTTCGTCAACGTCTGCGTCGCCCGCCGCTTCCAGAACAACCTCCGGCTCGCGTACTCCGAGAGCGAGATCGTCGACAACGCCGGCCAGGTGAAGCACCGCATCTTCAAGGCGGCGCTCGAGATGGCGGGCATCGAGCGCGGCCTCGAGCTCCACTCCCTCGCCGACGTCCCCGGCAACACGGGCCTCGGCTCGTCGTCGAGCTTCACGGTCGCCCTCCTCAACGGCCTGCACGCCTTCAAGCGCGAGTTCGTCCCGGCCGAGCAGCTCGCGCGCGAGGCGTGCGAGCTCGAGATCGACCGTCTCAAGGAGCCGATCGGCAAGCAGGACCAGTACATCGCGGCGTTCGGCGGCATCAGCGCCCTCACGTTCCACAAGGACGGGAGCGTGGACGTCGAGCGCCTGCCCCTCCGCGAAGAGGTCATCGACGAGCTCGAGTCGAACCTCATCATCTACTACTCGGGGGTCGAGCGCTCGGCGTCGGCCGTCCTCAAGGAGCAGCAGAAGACGATCGTCGAGAACAAGGACGCGGCCGTCCAGCGCATGCACCGCATCAAGGAGCTGGGCTACGAGACGAAGCGCATCCTGCTCGCGGGGGAGATCGACGTGTACGGGGAGATGCTGCACGAGCACTGGACGAACAAGCGCAAGATGGCTGCCAACATGGCCGACTCGACGATCGACGAGCACTACGAGGCGGCCCGCAAGGCGGGCGCCATCGGGGGGAAACTCATGGGGGCGGGCGGCGGCGGCTTCTTCATGTTCTACGTCCGCGCCGGCGAGCGCCGGAAGGTGCACGACGTCCTCGCGGCGCGCGGCCTTCGCCCGATGCGGTTCCGCTTCGACTTCGACGGCGCCCGCATCATGGCCAACTTCCACCGTTCGTACGCCTTCTGATTCGCCGCGGCCCCGGCAGCACGCCGCGGCGCGCATTCGTTTCGAGAGGATCCACCGAACATGAGCAGCTTCACGCAGAAGTACCTGGACGAGAGCATCGAGCTCATTCGTGCACTCGACGCGGCGAGCATCGAGGCGACGGCCGAGGGGCTGGCCTCGGTGCGCGCGGGAGGCGGGCGCCTCTTCATCCTCGGCGTCGGCGGCAGCGCGGGCCACGCGGGCCACGCGGTGAACGACTTCCGCAAGCTCTGCGGGTTCGAGGCGTACGCGCCGACGGACAACGTGAGCGAGCTCACCGCCCGCGTGAACGACGAGGGCTGGGACACGTGCTTCTCGGAGTGGCTCAAGGTGTCGCGCCTGCGCGCGGGCGACGGCGTCCTCGTCTTCTCGGTCGGAGGCGGCAACCGCGAGAAGAACGTGAGCGTGAACCTCGTGCGCTCGCTCGAGCTCGCGAAGCAGGTGGGCGCGAAGGTCTACGGGATCGTCGGGCGCGACGGCGGCTACACGAAGCAGGTGGCCGACGCGTGCGTGGTCGTGCCGACCGTGTCGCCGGAGCGGACCACGCCGCACACCGAGGGCTTCGCCGCGGTCGTCTGGCACCTGCTCGTCAGCCACCCGTCGCTCCAGCGCTCCGCTACGAAGTGGGAGAGCGTCAAGTAGATGGGCCCCCTCGCGATCCTCGATCGCGACGGGACGATCATCGACGTCGTGCGCGACGAAGAGACGGGCGCCATCACGGTGGCCTTCCACCCGTCGCAGCTGCGCCTGCTGTCGGGCGCCGTGAAGGGCATGCTCGCGCTCCAGGACGCCGGCTTCACGCTCGCGATCGCGACCAACCAGCCGGCTCCCGCGAAGGGCCAGTTCTCCGCCGACGCCGTGCGTCGCACGAACGCGGCTCTCGTCGAGACGCTCGCGGCGCAGGGTGTACGCATCGCCGAGGTCGAGGTGTGCATGCACCATCCGGACGGCGGGCAGGGGGGCGACCCGGCGCTCGTCGTCGCGTGCGAATGCCGGAAGCCGAAGCCGGGGATGCTGAACGCGCTCGTGACACGCCTGGGCGCCGACCGGGAGCGGAGCTGGATGATCGGCGACTCCACGGGAGACGTGGAGGCCGGGCGCGCGGCAGGGCTGAAGACGGCTCTGGTGTTCGCGACGAACCGCTGCGAGCTGTGCCCCCTGCGCACAGGGCCTGCCGGTCCGGGTGTGGGTGTGGCCGCGGGTTCGTTGCCCGACGTTCACGGGCCGAACCTCGCCGAGGTCGCGAAGGGGATCCTGCTGCACGGCCCCTGATCTGCATGCTAAGGGAGAGCCTTCTCGCAGGAGCATCCCATGGCGCTTTTCATCGACAGCTCGGACCCGAAGGAGATCAAGGACCTCTACGCGTGGGGTGTGATCTCCGGGGTGACGACGAACCCGCTCATCATCGCCAAGGAGGCGCCCGACGCCGACCTCGCCGAGCGCATTCGCGAGGTGCTCTCCGTGAGCTGGGGCGACGTCTCCGTCGAGCTGACGACCGAGACGGAGAAGGAGATGCTCGAGGAGAGCCTCCAGTACCACGCGTGGGACTCCGCGCGGATCGTCATCAAGGTCCCCTTCAGCGAGATCGGGCTGCGCGTCCTGCACCAGCTCGCGAAGCGCGGCATCAAGACGAACGTCACGTGCCTGATGGCGATGAACCAGGCGTACCTCGCCGCCCTCGCGGGCGCGACGTACGTGAGCCTCTTCAGCGGCCGCGTGCGCGACATGGGCTACGACGTGAAGCCCGTCATCCGGTCGACGCGCGACATCCTCGACCGCGAGGGCCTCCCGTCGAAGATCATCGTCGGCTCGATGCGCCACATGATGGACGTCAACGAGGCGCTCGAGTGCGGCGCCCACGTGCCGACGGTGACGCCGCCGATCCTCCGCAAGATGGTGTGGAACCCGCGCACGATCGAGACGATCAACGAGTTCAACACCGCGTGGCGCGCCCGCCCGAAGAAGAAGTGAGGGGCGCGTCGCGCTGAGCGCCTGGAACGCGGAACGCGAGCACGCCGAGGGCAACGCATGGACTGGAACGGCAAGCACGTCCTCGTGACGGGGGGCGCGGGCTTCATCGGCAGCCACGTGGCGGACGCGGTGCTGGCGAAGGGCGCGCGGGTCACGGTGTTCGACGACTTCTCGACGGGCTTCCGCGAGTTCGTGCCGCAGGGCGAGGGCGTGCGCGACCGGGTGACCCTGGTCGAGGCGGACCTCCTCGATGCGCGCCGCGTGCTCGACGCGATGAAGGGCGTGGACTTCGTGTTCCACATGGCCGCCAACGCGGACATCAAGGACAACTTCGCCCATCCGCGCAAGTGCGTGGAGCAGAACGTCGCCGTCACGCAGAACGTGCTCGAGGCGATGCGCGCGACGGGCACGAAGCAGATCGCCTTCGCGTCGACGGGCTCGGTCTACGGCGAGCCGAAGGTCCTCCCGACGCCGGAGGACTACGCGTTCCCGACGCAGACGTCGATGTACGCGTCCTCGAAGGTGTGCGCCGAGGGCCTGCTCACGTCCTACGCGCAGGCCGCCCCTGCGCCGGCATTCCAG
The DNA here is from genome assembly GCA_036490515.1 of Polyangiaceae bacterium. Taxonomy (GTDB): domain Bacteria; phylum Myxococcota_A; class Polyangia; order Polyangiales; family Polyangiaceae; genus Palsa-1150. The sequence continues at coordinate 222,092 of DASXDU010000038.1, read as the reverse complement.
GTCTGGATCTTCCGCTTCGTGTCGCTGCTCGGCCCGCGCTACACGCACGGCCACGTCGTCGACTTCTACCGCAAGCTCAAGGACGATCCGGCGCGCCTCCCCGTCCTCGGCGACGGCCGCCAGAAGAAGAGCTACCTCCACGTCGCCGACTGCGTGTCGGCGATGCTCGTCGCCGTCGACCGCGCGCGCGAGCCGATCAACGTCTTCAATCTCGGCCACACGGACTGGATCGAGGTGAAGGAGAGCATCCAGGTCATCGTGAAGACGATGGGGCTGTCTCCCCGCATCGAGTACGCGGGCGGCGAGCGCGGCTGGCCGGGCGACTCGCCGAAGATCCTCCTCGACACGAAGCGCATCCAGGCACTCGGCTGGAAGGCGACCAGGAGCATCGAGGAGAGCGTGGTCGAGACGCTGCGCTACCTCGACACGAACGCGTTCGCGCTGAAGCGGCGCTGAACGAGGCGCCAGGAGCGCGCGCGAGACCGGCCGCTACCGCCCGTAGACGCGGTCGACGACCTTCAGGGCCTCGAGAGCGTCCACGACGTCGCCGCACGGGCGGCGTTTCTCCTTCACCGCTGCGGAGAAGTCCTGCCACTCGAGCGCCCACGAACGGTCGAACGGCGCGTACTGGTAGATGACCGCGTCGGGAGGGCCCATCTCGGGGCGCATCTCGTAGTGCGCGAGCCGCTCGGGCCCGTAGCTGCCGCCGAGGCCCTCCCAGTGGAGCTTTGCGTTGCGCGCGTAGATCTCGAGGGAGAACATGTTCTTCCACTCGGTGCACGACACCTGCAGGTGCGCCACGCGGTGGGTCGCCGTCGCGAGCGTGAGGAACGCGTTGTCGTCGACGGGCATGTTCCAGAAGTACGTCTCGACGCGGCCCTGCACGTCGGTGAACTCGTCGCCCAGGAACCAGCGCGACAGGTCGATGAGGTGGACGCCCTGGTCGATGAGCTCCCCCCCGCCGCTCTTCTCGGGGTCGGCGCGCCACTCCTGGTCGTAGCCGACGCGCCCGCCGTGCCCGTACTGCGCTCGGATGAACATGACGTCGCCGCACGCCCCCGAGTCGAGGATCGCGCGGGCCTTGAGGGCCGCCGGATGGAAGCGGTGGTTGAAGCCCACCTTGACGACCACGCCCTTCTCGCGCGCGAGCGCCGCCAGCGGCTCGAGCTCCTTCGCCGAGCGCGCCGCGGGCTTCTCGACGACGACGTGCTTGGCGGCCGCCGCGGCGCGGATCGACAGAGACGTGAGCTGGTCGTTCGTCGTCGCGACGACGACGGCGTCCGACAGCTTCAGGAGCTCGTCGAGGGACGAGCAGGCGCGCGCCTCGTACTTCGCGGCGAGAGCCCGCGCCTTGTCGGCGGCGAGGTCGAACGTCGCCACGAGCACGTCGTCCGTGCCCACCAGCGCCGCCGCACGCTTGCCGCCGATGAGCCCACAGCCGACGATCCCGACCTTCATCTACTTGTGTCCCTCGCGCAGGGCGCCGAAGAGCGCACCGTCGATGCGGCGCAGCGAGAAGAGCGACGACCCGTTGGCGGCCTCCGCGTCGATCGCGTCGACCTTGTCCCACTTCGCGCTCAGCATCTTGCCCGTGAGGGCACCGCTCGCGTCGGACGCGAGCCAGACGACGAGCTTCGCCGCGAGGTCCGGCGACTCGCCCCCGCTCTGCCGCTGCTGGAGCGTCTGCTCGTGGAGGGCCTTGCCTGCCTTCTCGGGTCCCGCGGCGACGACGCCCGCCGTCATCTCGGTCACGACGGCGCCCGGCGCGATGGCGTTGACCTGCACGTTGTCCTCGACGAGCTCCCGTGCGAGCGACTCGGTGAACTGGACGACCGCGGCCTTGGAGGCGGTGTACGCGCTCCAGCGGGGCATCACGCCGGGGCCGCCGACGCCGCCGCCCGCGAGGTTCACGATCTTGCCCGAGCGCTGCTTGCGCATGGCGGGCAGCACGGCACGGCATGCGTTCATCGCTCCGAACACGTTCACCTCGAAGGCGGCGCGCCACTCGGCGGGGTCGCACTCCTCGAGCCGGCCGATGGCGCCGACGACCCCCGCGACGTTCACGAGGACGTCCACGCGGCCCCACTTCGCGACGACCGCGGCGACCAGCGCCTCGACGTCTGCGAGCTTCGCGACGTCGGCGGCCCGCGCGATCACGTCGACGCCCGCCGCCTCGAGCCGAGCCTTCGCCGCGTCGATCTCGCGCTGCGTCCGCGACGCGACGGCGACCTTCGCCCCCTCGGCCCCCAGCGCCTGAGCGATGGCGAGACCGATTCCGCGCGACCCGCCCGTGACGATCGCCACCTTGCCCGCGAGCTTCATCGGTCTTCGCTCAGCCGCTCGAACCGGCTCGCGACGATCGTCTCCACCCACGTGAGCGGGTCGCGGAAGAAGCGCACCTTCTTGCCCTCGTCGAACGAGCGCGACTTGTAGTTCACGGGCACCTCGACGGGGACGTGCCCGCGGCGCACCAGCTTGCACACGAGCTCCCAGTCGAAGTCGAAGCGGTCCCGCGTGAAGCGGATGCCCTCGTAGGCGTCGCGCCGGAAGACCTTGTACATGGTCGTCGGGTCGCGCATCTCCGTGCCGTAGAGCGAGTTCGCGAGCATCGTGAACGACTCGTGCGCGAGGTTCATCACGTGGGCGAGCATCCGCTGGTTGGCGAACTGGCGGATCTTCCACGTGCGGCCCCCCATGTGCCGCGAGCCCAGGACGAACGTGGCAGAGAGCGTGAGCAGCGGCTCGAGGACGATGTCGTAGTCGCCCACGTCGTACTCGCTGTCGGCGTCCTGGATGAGGAGGAAATCCCCCGTCGACCTCGCGATCGCGGCGCGCACCGCGTGCCCCTTGCCCTGCGGCCGGTCCTCCCAGAGGACGACGACGCCGGGTCGGTGCTCGACCTTCTTCACGAGGTCGCGCGACCCGTCGGTCGAGTTGCTCTCGACCAGCACGATCTCGCGGTCGACCCCCGCGACGTGCGCCGCGTAGACGCGCTCGAACGTGTCGGCGAAGGTCGCCGCCTCGTTGAACACGGGCATGATGATCGAGAGCTTGGGGCGGGCGGGAGGCGCCTCGGCCCGAGCGTGCATCGCGAGCAGGCCGCTCGGCACCTCGACGCGCTTGCCGAACGACTCGGCGAGGCGGGCTGCCCGCGCGAGCGGCAGGTGCTCGGACCCGAGGCGCGGGTCGCGGACGGGCGTCTCCATCGAGCGCGAGAGGATGCCGCAGGCGTGCGGGCGGAAGCCGGCGGCCAGGGTCGCGCGCGTGAGGGGAACGGCCGAGAGCGCGTAGCGGGGCAGTCGCTCGCCGCGGATGGCCGCGTCGTCGCCGACGACGACGACGAGGTCCCCTCCCGGGCGGAGCGCGGCGCGGACCCGGAGGAGAAGCGCGAGAGGCTCGGTGTGTTCGAGGGCGCCATTGAGGAACGCCGCGTCGAAAGCGCCGTGCGGGAGGGCTGCGAGGGCCTCCTCGCTGGTCATCACGGTCAGATCGAGGCGGCCGTCCTCCCGGAGGCGCGCGTGCGGTCCGCCGCGGTCGACGACGCAGAGGACCTTCCTGCGGGCGCCGGCCGGGGCGAGCATCGCGCGAACGGCGGCCTCGCTGTCCTCGTCGAGGGCGTAGGACTCGGCCTCGCTCGCGAGGCGGCCCTCGTCGGTGCGCGAGACGAGCTGGCACGCGTCGCACCGGGTCATGCGCGAGCGGCCGACCACGAAGAGGTACGTCCGGCGCGTGCCGCCGCAGAGGACGCACGTCTCGCCGGGCACGTGCCCGCGGGGAGTGGACGCCGGCGAAGTCTGCATCGGTAAGGCGAGCTAGCTCAATCGATGCGACAAATCAACGCAAGCGCCGGGGAAACCGGCCGGACGGGACGCGGCGCCCTGCTCATTCGTCCTTCTTCGGGCCCTCGTTGTAGCCGCGCGGGCGGTACTTCGGGTTCACCCCCTGGTACTCCTCGCCGTTGTCGAAGGTGTCGTCGACCAGGTACTTCAGCCACGACCCGGGGTGCATGTCCGCGAGGTCCTGGAGCTGGCCGCGCGCGGTGGCGTCGGTGGAGGTGATGAGCTTCTCGTCCCAGAGGCACTGGAGACCGAGGGCGATGAGGCTCAGGTCGTTGGGGTTGAGCTCGAAGCCGCGCAGGTAGTGGGGCATCGCCTCGGGCGCACGGTGCAGGCGGCAGAGCGTGTCCCCTTCGTAGACGCTCGCCATCGGCCACTCGGGCGCGAGCTTGAGGGCGACCTCGTTCGAGGTGAGGCGGCCCTCGAGGTCGCCGCGGGCGCCGAGCATCACGGAGTAGTTGAGGTGGGCCTTCGCGCTGTTGGGCACGGACTTGCGGGTGGCGTCCCAGAAGACGAGATCGTTCGTGTAGTCGAGCGCGTGGCGGCGCGCGCTGAAGCACTGGAAGCCGAAGTAGAGGGCGAAGACGCCGACGGCCGCGGGGACCGCGTGGACCCGGCGGGCGAGCGAGAAGAGCTTCGCGAAGGCGATGCCTACGACGATCGACGTCCCGATCGCCGGGAAGTACCAGAACCGCTCGGCGCGCACGGTGGGGAGCACCACCGGGATGTTCGACACCGGGAAGTAGGACACGACGGCCCAGACGAGCGCGAACAGGATGATCGGTTCGAGGTCCACGCGGAAGCGGCCGAGCGCCCCCTCCCGGCGTGCCCGGAGCCACGCGCCGACCCCGACGACGGGCGCGGCGACCAGCGGCACGACCATCGCCAGCGCGCCGAAGACGCTCTCGGGGAAGACGAGGTGCTGGGGGATGGGCTCCTGCGGCGCCGAGTAGTCGCCCGAGAGGGTGCGCGGGAAGACGACCTGGCCGATGCCCCGCGCGAAGACGCGGAGCGCGCCGGCGACGCGGTACTCGGGCGTCGCCTCGATGAGCGGGTTGTTCAGCGGGTCGTGCGGGAGCATCGGCTGCGCGTACCAGCGCAGCGCGGCCACGAACCACCTGTGAACGCGCGAGGCGTTCGCGTTGGCCTCGGCGGTGAGCTCGTGCGGCGTCGAGACGGGGAACCAGCGGCGGCGCATCTCGACGTAGAAGACGAAGGCGACGCCGGCCGTCACGCCGGCGACCGCCGCGCGGGCCCACCGCAGCGGCCGCTCCGGGTGCGTGACCTGCGAGGTGAGCAGCGCCGCGACGGGCACGAGCGGCACGATGCAGAGGGCGCTCTCCTTCGAGTAGAGGCCGAGCATGGTCGCGCCGAAGAGGGCGATGGGCATCGTCGGGAGGCGCAGGTTGAGCGCGAGGAGCGCCAGGATGGCCCCCAGCCCGCCCAGCACGTCCGCGAGACCGACGACGCCGCTCACCGCCTCGGTGAGGACGGCGGTCGCGACGAACGCCCCCCCCGCGAGCCACGCCGTCCCGCGGCGGCGTGTCCACGCGAAGACGAGCAGCACCATGAGCGCGCCGTTGAGACCGTGGACGAGGACGTTCAGATAGTCGTGCGGGAAGGCGCTCGAGTCGCGGAGGCCGACCTTCCACATCGCGCGCCACACGATGTCCGGGACCGGACGGTACGAGCCGATCGTGCGGTCGGGCGTGAGGCCCCAGAAGTCGCGCTTGAACGCCTGGAGCCAGCCGATCTTCGTCGCCGGGTCGGCCGCGGCGCGCACGTAGGGGTTCGCGAGGAGGGCCTCCTGCTCGTCGAAGATGAAGTTCGTCGCCGGGTGCCGCGTGTAGAGCACCATCGACAGGAAGCACGTCGGCACGAGCGCCGTGAGCAGCGTCGGGTCCTCGCCGAGGAAGTAGTCTCGCAGCCGCGTGAAGACGTTGCGCTTCGGGAGGGGCGGCAGCGCCTCGGCCGGCAAGGGCGGCGCGGGCGGCGGCGGCTCGGGCAGCGTGTCGGCGATCGCAGGAACGGGAGCGGCCGGCGGAGCGAGCGCCGGCTCGGGCGGCGCGGGTGCCGGCTCGCTACCCACGGGCGCCGGCGCGTCCGAGAGCGAAGCCGAGTCCGGGGGCGGCGTTTCGGGAGGCGTCACGGTCCTTCAGCGGGCGAGGTTTCGGACGACGTCGGGCGGCGCCGGCTCGTCGCGATCGGGGATGCCCCAGGTGTCGCCCCAGAGGTGTGCGCCGCCGTCGATGTACCACGTCTCGCCGGTCACGAAGGAGGCAGCGTCGCTCGCGAGGTACGCGCACAGCTCCGCGACCTCCTCGCACGTGCCGATGCGCTTCGCGGGCGTGCTCTTGCGGCCGAGCTCGAGGAGCTCCGGCGGGTACCGCTCGGTGCCGCTCGAGCGGATGACGCCAGGCGCGACCGCGTTGACGGCGATGTCGTGGCGCGCCCACTCGACGGCGAGCGTCTTCGTCATGTTCTCGACGCCCGCGCGCGCCGCGCCCGTGTGGACCATGCCGGGGAAGCCCCGTGCGATCTGCGCGATGACGTTCACGATGCGCCCCCGCTTCTGCGGGATCATCGACGCGGTCGCGACCTCGCGCGTGACGTAGAACGTGCCGCTGAGGTTGTTGCGGACGACCGCGTCCCACCCCTTGGGCGTCAGGTCCTCGGCGGGGGTCCAGAACTGCCCGCCCGCGTTGTTCACGAGCACCGAGATCTCGCCGAGCGCGGCGCGCGCCCCCTTCACGTACGCCGCCACCTGATCGACCTCGCGGATGTCGCACGTGCCCGCGTGCACCGTCCAGCCGCGCTCCGCGAGCCGCCCCTTCGCCGCGTCGAGCTTCGCGGCGTCCCGCCCCGCGATGCCGACCTTCGCCCCGAGCTCGCAGAGCGTGCGGGCGATCGCGAAGCCGATGCCGCTGCCGCCGCCGGTGACGATGGCGACGTGTCCGTCGAAGAGGCCGGGGCGGAAGATGCTCGGCATGGGCGTCACGTTACCGCACGGCGCGGCTGCTTGCGGAGCCCCATCGCCAGCGCGACGGCGAGGACCATGCCGCACGAGGCGACCGCATACGGGGCGCGCGGCCCGAGGTTCGCGTAGAGCCATCCGCCGAGCGCCGGACCGAAGGTGCGGGCCAGGCTCGCGAAGGACTGGTTGGTCCCGAGCGTGGCGCCCTGCGCGTCGGCCGGGGCGCGGCGCGAGATGAACGCGGAGGTGGTGGGCTGGGTGAGGCCGTTGCCCAGGGCGAGGAGCGCCCCCGACCCGTAGAGGAGCGTGCGCGCGCCCTCAGTCGCCGCGAGGACGAGGCCCGCGAAGGCGAGGGACTGGAGGAAGGAGCCGACGCGCATGAGGGTCGCCTCGTCGAAGCGCTTCGCGAGCGGGCGGACGAGGCCCCCCTGGACGCCGGCCGCGACGACGCCGATGAACGCGAGCACGAACCCCGTCCCGCGCTCGTCGATGCCGAAGACGTCGCCGCAGAAGAAGGTGAACGTCTGGTCGAGGTTCGTGAAGCTGACGACGATGAGGAAGTTGACCGCGATGGCGAGGGCGACGCCGGGCAGCGCGAAGGCCGCCTTCGTGGCGTCGACGTTGAGGGGCATGAGGCGGCGCTTCGGGACCGAAGCGCGGCGCTCGGGCGGCAACGACTCGGCGACGCCGGACGCGATCCACACGAGGTTGACGAGGCTGAGGCATGCGGCGACGAAGCAGGGGACCGGGCCGTCGTGGCCGTTGACGGTGATCTTCGCGAGCGCGCCGCCGAGGCCGGGGCCGAGGATGAAGCCGAGGCCGAAGGCCATGCCGATGAGGCCCATGCCCTTCGCCCGGTCCTCGGGCTTCGTGATGTCCGCGATGTACGCGCTCGCCGTGCCGAGGTTGGCCGTCGCGATGCCGCCGAAGATGCGCGCGGCGAAGAGCCAGAGGATGCTCCCGCCCCACGCGAGGGCCGCCCCGAGCCCCGCCATCGAGAGCGCCGTGCCGGCGATCGACCAGAGGAGCACCGGCCGCCGGCCGACGCGGTCCGAGACGTGCCCCCAGACCGGCACGAAGAGGAACTGCATCAGCGAGTAGACCGAGCCGAGGAGCGTCGCGACGAACGCGCTGACGCCGAAGGTGTCGCGCGCCTCCTTCGCGAGAAACGGCAGCACCAGGCCGAAGCCGAGCAGGTCGATGAGGACCGTGAGGAAGATGGCGCCGAGCCGCGGGGCGGGTTTCATCGCGAGGAAGGGGAGGGGACCGCGGGGAACTATGGGTGCCCGTGCGAATAGCACGGGCACACGGCCTCGCTCACGACTCGGCCGGCGGCGCCGGGGCGCGCGCGCGGACGAACGCTTCGCGGTTGCCTTTGGGGCCGGCAAGCACGCTGTCGCAGCGGCCGAGCACGTCCATGCCCGCGGCAGCGACGGCCTCGACCACGCCGGCGATCGCGTCCTCGCGCACGGCGGCGTCACGTACCACGCCCCGGCCGCGGGCGGCCTGCTCGCGGCCCACCTCGAACTGGGGTTTCACGAGGGCCACCATCGCGCCGCCGGGGCGGGTGCACCGCACGACGGCAGGCAGGAGCTTCGCCAGGCCGATGAACGACGCGTCGACGACGGTGAGGTCGGCAGGACCGCCGATGGCGGCCGGCTCGAGGGTCCGCGCGTTCGTGCGCTCGAGGACGAGGACGCGAGGGTCGACGCGCAGCGCGTGGGCGAGCTGCCCGTAGCCGACGTCGACGGCGGCCACGGACGCCGCGCCGCGCTGGAGCAGGCAGTCGGTGAAGCCCCCCGTGGACGCGCCGAGGTCGAGGCAGCGGAGGCCGCGGACGTCGAGCGCGAACGCGTCGAGCGCCCCCGCGAGCTTCACGCCGCCGCGGGACACGTACGGGTGGTCCGGTGCGCGTACGTCGACCACCGCGGCCTCGTCGACCAGCGCGCCCGCCTTGTCCACGCGCGCCCCCGCGACGAAGACCTCGCCCGCGAGGACGACCGCCTGGGCGCGCGCCCGCGACGGCGCGAGGCCGCGCGCCACGAGCAGCTGGTCGATGCGCACCTTCGCCACGGACGGCGGAACGTAGCTCGCTCGGGTCGTCGCGGCCCGCCCTTCAGGGGATAGGCGCTTCCGGGTGCAGCAGCTTCGCCAGGACCGCGAGCCCCTCGGCGATCCGCGGTCCCGGCCGGAGAACGCGCTCGTCGCGGAGCGGCACCACGTGGCCCTCCCTCGCGGCGCGCACGCCCGACCACCCCGCCTCGGACGCCGTGATCCGCTCCGGGCCCGTGCTCTCGGCCATCGACGCGTCGACGACGACGTCGGGATCGAGGTCGACGACGCGCTCGAAGCCGAGCGCGGGCCACGCTCCGCCGTCGGCGAGCACGTTGGTCGCGCCCGCACGCCGGAGCATCTCGTCGGCGAAGCTCTTCGGGCCCGCGGCGACGATCGGCTGCACGTCGACGACGAAGAGGACGCGAGGCTTCTTCGCCTCGGTTCTCGCGAGCGCCTGCGCGACGGCCTTCTCGCGCGCGTCCATCGACGCGACCACGGCGCGCGCGTCCGCCGCGTGCCCGGTGCGGTCCCCGATGCCCTCGACGAGGGCGTCGACGTCCTCGAGCGTCGCCACCTCGGGCGGGAACCACGTCGCGATTCCGTGGGCGCGCATCCTCTCGGTGAGGGGCGTCGACCACTGGCCCGACGGCCCCACGAGGAGGTCCGGCGCGAGCTGGAGGATCGCCTCGACGTCCGGCTCGATGCCGCCGACCGCGGGGACCCTGGCGGCCTCCGGAGGGAAGTCGCAGTAGCGCGAGCGCCCGACGACCCGATTGCCCGCGCCGACGGCGAAGAGCGCCTCGGTCGTCGCCGGGCCGAGCGACACGACGCGGTGAGCCTCGCCGGGCACGGCGGGCTCGTGACCCCGCGTGCACGCGGACGCGGTCGACGACGCGACGAGGAGCACCGCGAACGCGGCCCCCTTCACCGAGCGCGCGGTCATCGCCCGATGAGCCCGTACTTGTGCAGCTTCTCGATGAGGGCGGGGCGCGACACGCCGAGGCGCCGCGCGGTCTCGCTCTGGTTGTGCCCGGCCGCCTCGAAGGACTCGGCGATGAGCGCGCGCTCGAAGGCCTCGACGCGCGCGCGCAGCGGGTGCCCGGGGCCCGGGTCGCCCGCCGCCGACGGCGCCGCCGACGACGCGGCGGGCCCCTCACTGAGCGATCGCCAGAGCGCCAGGGTGAGCCGCTCGTCCGGCGCGAGCGCGAGGAGCCGCGCGACCGTGTTCTCGAGCTCGCGCACGTTGCCGGGCCAGGCGTGCGTGCGCAGGGATTCGACGAGCGCGGGCTCGACCTCGACCGCGCCCATGCCGTAGCGCTGCGTGTACTGGTGCACGAAGGTGCGGACGAGCGGCTCGACGTCCTCGGCGCGTTCGCGGAGCGGCGGCACGCGGATGGGCACGACGTTGAGCCGGTAGAAGAGGTCCTCGCGAAAGCGCCCGGCCTTCACGTCTGCCGCGAGGTCGCGGTTGGTCGCTGCGACGAGGCGCGTGTCGACGACCTCGGGGCGGCCGCCCACCTGCTGCACCTCGCCGCTCTGGAGGGCGCGCAGCACCTTGGCCTGGATGGCCGGCGGCAGCTCGCCGATCTCGTCGATGAAGAGCGTGCCCTTGTGGGCCTGCTGGAAGTAGCCGGCGCGGGCCGCCTGCGCGCCGGTGAAGGCGCCCTTCGTGTGCCCGAAGAGCTCCGACTCGGCGAGCTCGCTCGGGATGGCCGCCGCGTTGAACCGCACGAGCGGCTTGTCGGCCCTCCGCGAGTGGGCGTGGAGCACGCTCGCGAGGACGTCCTTCCCCGCGCCGCTCTCACCCGTCAGGAGCACCGTCACGTCCTTCGGCGCCACGCGCGCGATGACGTCCATCACGCGCTTCATCGCCGGCGACTCGGCCACGATGGTCCGACCGAGGCTCGCCTCCGTACGCAGGCGCGCGTTCTGGAGACGGAGCTCGCGCCAGTCGATCGCGCGGCGCACGGCGAGCACCAGCTCATCGGGGTCGAACGGCTTGGGGATGTAGTCGAACGCGCCCGCCTTGATGGCCGAGACGGCGACGCGCTCGCTCCCGTGCGCGGTGAGCATGAGCACCGGGACGCTCGGGTCGGCGGCGCGCATCCGCTCGAGCACGTGCATCCCGTCGACCTCGGGCATCGCCAGGTCCGTCAGGACCACGTCGGCCCCGCGCGCCTCGAACGCCGCGAGGCCGCTCGCCCCGCCGTCGCAGGTCTCGACGACGAGCCCCGCGTCGCTCAGGACCGCCTCGAGCGTGAAGCGCAGCGACGCGTCGTCGTCGATGACGAGCACTCGGCTCATCGCGGCTCAGCGTGCGCCGGCGGCGGCCGGCTCTTGCTTCTCGGCGCGCACGGGGTTCGGCAGCCTGGCGCACGGCTTCGCCTTCGACGGCAGCACGATGCTCACGGTCGTGCCCGTGCCCGGCGTGCTCTTGAAGTCCACGCGGCCGCCGTGCTGCTCGACGAGGCCGCGGGCGACCGCGACGCCGAGCCCCGTGCCGCCCTCCTTCGTCGTGAAGTACGGCTTGCGGATGCGGTCGATGACCTCGGGTGACATGCCCGTGCCGTCGTCGCGCACCATGATGCGCGCGCCTTCGCAGACGTGCCCGACGTCGACGTGGACGGTCGCGCCGCGGGGCGACGCCTGGATGGCGTTGAGGACGAAGTTGAGGAGGGCCTGGCGGAGCTTGCCCGAGTCGGCGTCGATGACGAGCGCGTCGTCGCCGCCCACCTCGATGGCGACCCCTGCCTCTTGCCCACGCATCTCCAGAAGGACCGCCAGCTCGCGCGCGATCTCGTGCGGCTTGGTGGGCGCGATGACGAGATCGTCGAGGCCGCGCGAGAAGGAGAGGAACCCCTCGACGATGCCTTGCAGGCGGTCGGCCTCGGCGGCGACGATCGCGAGCCGCTCGGCGGTCTTCGGGTCCTCCGCGCTGCGCGCCATGTGCACCGAGAGCCCCTTGATCGCCGCCAGCGGGTTCTTCACCTCGTGTGCGAGGCGGGCCGCCATGCCCTCGAGGGCCCGCGACCGGTCCTCGTTCTCCGTGCAGAGCTGCTCGCGACGGGACGCGGCCTCGAGCGCGGCCTGCTCGTAGCCCGTCGTCATGTGGCAGCCCATGCGGTAGAGGCCCATCATCGCGAAGACGCCCGAGAGGAGGGCGAGGCTCACGTACGTGGGCGACGCGAAGCTCGCCTCGGCGAGCGGCGGGGCGAGCTGCCCGAGCACGGTGCGCGAGAGCAGCGCGAGCCCGAGGAACCCGCCGAGGAAGAGGAGGAACACCGAGCCGCGGAGCCACTTCGGCTCGACGACGGTGAACGCCGCCGCCGAGAGCATCATCGCGCCCATGATCATGAGCGGGCTCGAGAGGCCGCCCGTCGTCCCGAGCATCACGAAGTAGCAGGCGACGCCGAGCAGGAACGAGGAGGCCTTGAGCACCCAGTGGTGCCAGAAGAGGCGCGACACGAAGAGCGCGGTCATCGTACCGACCGCGACGACCTGGATGGCCGTGCGCTCGCGCGACTGGCCCTGCGCGACGAGCAAGGCGACCACGAGGACGTGGTAGGGCAGGAGCCACTGGAGCCTCCACCGCGCCGAGTTGCGGCCCATCTGCTCGAAGATGCGGTTCCGGATGGCGTCGAAACGCGCGCGGTGGTGAATCTCGCGTGCCGTCCGGGCCGTTGCGGGGAACCCCATCGGAACCTGAATTCAGCAAATACCGTGCAAACGGGCGCGGCGCCATGAAAGGCCACCTTTTCGGCCTCCCCGGGCGCGCGGGGCGCGCGCTTCGCTGTCCGGAGTCCGACAGCTTGCTCTCCTACCTACTACGGCACCGCCCCCGGCTCCTCCTGCGCATGAGAACAGTCGCGACCACCGCGAGCGCGGGCGCCGCGGCGCGCCACGGGACCCGTTCTCCGGGCTCGCTGGGCGTCCCGGGCGCCGTCGCCATCGCGACCGAGCACCCGCCGCCCTTGCCCCCGCTGCTCGCCGTCGCCGCCGGGACGGAGCCGTCGACGCCCCAGTCGCTCGCGGCGGCCTGCTGCGTGGCCCACGCCGGCACCGGGTAGTTGCCCATCTGCGCGGCCTCGTTCGCGGCGCTCACGAGGAGGCCTCCCCACGCGTCGAACCGCGAGTAGACGGAGCCCGTGCAGGTCGCCGAGCCCGGATCGCCCCCGCCGCGCGAGAGGACGCCGAACGCCACCGCATTGCCGGCCGTGTACTGCGTCTGGTCGAAGGCCCCCGACCCGGAGTCCCCCTCGCACGTCCCGTCGCCCGACTCGAACTCCGCCGCGGCGACGCGCGACTGGACCGACGGGTCGGCGTAGCAGTTGGTGAAGGTCGAGTCGTCCGGGATGCAGACGATGCCGATGTCCTGGCGGATGCGGCGCGTGCCGGCCGAGGTCCCCGCCTCGTCCAGGGGGGAGTCGAGGCCGTAGCCGATGGCGGCGACGCTCGTCGCCCAGGTGGAGTGATCGGTGAGGGCCGGGACGATGGCCGGCTCGACGTACTGCGAGGCCTGGATGGCGCCGTTCAGGATGAGGAGCGCGATGTCGTGCCCGCAGAGGCTCTCGTCGCCGGGATCGGTCGGGACGATGATCTTCGCGACGGAGTGGCCCGCGAGCGTCGCGCCGAGGACGGCGTCGTTCGAGACGATGATCTGCCCCGGGTCGTAGAGCGTGCCGAACGACGTGCTCGCGCAGTCGACGACGTCGGACGAGGGCTGCTGCACGCAGTGGCGCGCGGTCGCCACGAGGTTCGGGGCGAGCAGCACGCCCGAGCAGAGGTCGCCCGTGCTCGACGTCAGCTCGAGGAAGACCGCGACGGCGTAGTCGTCGGCGGGGTCGTCCTGCCCGCCCTGGATGGCGCTCGAAGCCCGCGCGGTCGCCTCGGCCGGCGGGGCGGGCGCGCTGCAGCCCACCGCCAGGACCAGCGCCGTCGCACCCGACACCACGAAGCGCCTCATCGAGCCTCCCGCAGGCCCGTCGACGGCGCCCGCCTTCCACTCTACCGGGTGGGCGCGCGATGCGCCCGCGCCTGGGCAGGCTGCGTCGTGGCCGCAAGTTTGGCCGTGGCACGGGCGCCGTGGCTCCATTCGATCCGCACAGGAGAAGACGCCATGATCCGGACGATTCGAACGCTTGGGGGAGCGCTCTTCGCGCTCGTCGCGGTGACCCTCGGAGCGCGCACGGCCGTCGCGCAGGAGCCTCCGCCCCCTCCTCCGCCCCCGCCGCCCGCAGCGGCGCCGCCGCCGGCTCCCTTGCCGCCTCCCCCGCCGCAGGCCCGCGTCGTCGTGACCGAGGACCGGCCCGAGGGCGAGGCCGCCGGCAACGACCACGACCTCGTCGTCCACAAGGTGGGCGTCACCTACTTCGACGTGCAGAGCGTGCCCATCGCGCAGCCCCAGGTCGGCGGCGTCGCGCTCGGCGCCGGGGGCATCACGAGCACGAACCTCCAGGCGCCGGTCGTCGGCATCCGCTACTGGCTGAACCAGCGGTTCGGCATCGACGGCGGCATCGGCCTCGGGTTCGCAGGCGGCTCGCAGGAGTCGGTGAACGGCAACACCGACACGACGGTCTCGAAGGAGTCGACGACGGCCTTCGTGCTGCACGTCGGCGTCCCGATCTCGCTCTACGACGCGAAGCACTACTCGTTCCTCGTCATCCCCTACGGCAACCTCGGCTTCGCGAGCGGCACCTTCAAGGGCACGACGCCCAACCAGAACCTCGACGGCTTCCTCGGCGAGATCGGCGTGCGCGCCGGCGCCGAGATCCACTTCGGCTTCATCGGCATCCCGCAGCTCGCGCTCCAGGCGACGGTGGGCCTCAGCTACAACCGGACCGTCTTCAAGGACTCCGCGGGCGGCAACTCGGCCTCCGACGGCACCAACACCTTCGGCACCAACCTCCAGGCCAACCCCTGGGCCATCTTCACGAACGCCATCTCGGCCACCTACTACCTCTGAAGCGCGCCTGACTCCCGGAGAGGGCTCGCCTCTCAGGGCGCAAACTCGGCCCGGATGGGGGCGTCGAGGAGCCCGGCGGCGTGGGCGCGGGCATAGAGCTCGTCGATGGCGCGGCGGACGTCGGCGGGGGCGTCGAGGGTGTCCGCGTTCGCGTACATGGCGAGATAGCGGTCGAGCATCGCGCGGTCGAGGCCCACGTCGGTCCGCGTCTCGGCGGCGAGGAGCGCGGTCATCACCTCGTCGCGGTGGGCGAGCGCCCAGCCGATCGACGCGCGGCACAGGCGCGACACCTTCGCGACGAGCGCCTCGCCGAGGCCGCGGCGAATCGCGTTCGCCCCCAGCGGCAGCGGCAGCCCTCCCGTCGCCTCCGCCCACGCCTCGCCGAGGTCGACCACCTTCGCCATCCCCTCGCGCTCGAACGTCAGCCGCCCCTCGTGGATGAGGAGCGCCGCGTCGACCTCGCCCGCGCGCAGCGCCTCGAAGACGCGCGCGTACGGCGCGATGGGCACGACCACCGGCTCGAACCGCGGCGCGAGGAGCCGCAGCGTCATCGCCGCCGTCGTCCGCAGCCCCGGAACGCCGACGCGCTTGCCCTCGAGCGACGCCAGCGTCGCGGGGCCGGCGAGGGGGCTCGCCACGACCACCGGCCCGTACCCACGCCCGACCGACATCCCGTGCGGCAGGAGCAGGTAGTCCTTCGCGATCCCCGGCCAGCGCGCGATCGACACGGCGCACACGTCGAGCTCGGTGCGGCCCACGCGGGCGTTCAGCGCCTCGGTGTCGGCGCGCACCGCCTCGAACGTGAGCCCCTCGGGGTCGACCTTCCCCGCCAGCAGCGGCCAGAACATGAAGATGTCGTCGCTGTCGGGCGAGAACGCGAGGGCGACGGCGTCGCGGGGGGGCGCGGGGGCGGGCGGCATCTCTGGCGCTTCTAGTCGACCTTCGGGAGGGTGTGCGACGTGATTCCGCGTTGCCTGGCCGGCCTTCGCGAGGCCGTGCGACGTGATTCCACGTCCCCCACTTGGTGTAGCGTGAGGGCGCCATGCGTTACGGCGTCGTCCGCACGTCTCTAGGGCCGCGCTTCGCCCGCTTCGAGGGCGGGGCGGCGCACCTGCTCGACCAGGGCCCCTGGCTCGGCGAGCGCCCCACCGGCGAGGTCGCGCCGCTCGCCGAGGACGCCCTCCTCTGCCCCGTCGCGCCGTCGAAGATCGTCTGCATCGGGCGCAACTACGCCGCGCACGCGAAGGAGCTCGGCAACGACGTCCCCGCCGAGCCGCTCCTCTTCCTCAAGCCGGGCTCGGCGCTCCTCGCCCCGGGCGGCGTCGTGCGCCTCCCGCCGCAGAGCGCGCGCGTCGAGCACGAGGCCGAGCTCGTCGTCGTCCTCGGCAAGCGCGCCAAGAACGTCTCGCGCGAGAGCGCGCTCGCGCACGTCTTCGGCTACTCGGCCGCGTGCGACGTCACGGCGCGCGATCTCCAGAAGAAGGACGTGCAGTTCACGCGCGCGAAGGGCTTCGACACGTTCTGCCCCATCGGCCCGTGGATCGAGACCGGTCTCGACCCCGCGCACCAGCGCGTGCGCTGCGTCGTGTCCGGGCAGAAGCGCCAGGACGGCTCGACCGAGGACATGATCTTCGACGTCCCGGCGCTCGTCTCGTACGTGAGCGGCGTCATGACGCTCGAGCCGGGCGACGTCATCCTCACGGGAACGCCCGAGGGGGTGGGCCCGCTCGTGGCGGGCGACTCGCTCGAGGTCGAGGTGACCGGCGTCGGCGTGCTGAAGCTCCGCGTGGAGAAGTGACCCGTGCGCCGCGTGGTCGCGGCAGGCATCGTCGCCGCGGCCGTGGCGGCGGCGGTCGTCGTGGCCGTGCGGCGGCGGGGCAGCGACGACGGCGCGCGCTGCGGTCCCGGCTTCGTCGCGCAGGGCACGCGGTGCACCGTGCCCCCGGGGACGTGTCCGCCTCCCCTCGCCCGCCTCGCGTACGGCTGCGACGCGCCCGACGTGCGCGTCCTCGTGCCGGCCGCCGCCGTCGCCGTCGGCCCGAGCGACTGGGAGGCCGAGGGCCGCGTCCGTCCGCGCACCCTCCACGTCCAGGCCTTCCGCATCGACGCCTTCGAGGCGACGCGCGGCCGCGTGCAGTCGCTCGTCGGCGACAGCGCGGTGCCCGACGACCCGGCCCGCGCCGCGAGCGGCATCGCGCGCCCCTTCGCCGAGACCCTCTGCGGCCTCCAGGGCGGGCGCCTCCCCACCGAGGACGAGTGGATCGTCGCCGCCGCGAGCGCCGTGAACCCGCCTCGCCGCTACCCGTGGGGCGACACCGGCGCCGTCTGCCGCCGCGCCGCGTGGGGGCTCGTCACCGGCCCCTGCGGCGAGGGCGCGAGCGGCCCCGACACCGTCGGCAGCCACCCCGACGGCGACTCGCCCCTCGGCCTGCACGATCTCGCGGGCGACGTCGCCGAGTGGGTCGCGGGCGAGCCTGCGGCCGTCAAGGGCGGCTCCTTCGCGGACGCCCTCGCCAGCGAGCTGCGCATCTGGGCCCGGCGCGAGCTCCCCGCGGACGCCGTCGACGCCCGCGTCGGCTTCCGCTGCGTCTATCCCCCTTGAAATCGGCGTTGCGCTACGCTGGACGACCCCATGACGTGCGCGGTGCTGTCGATCGGGACGGAGCTCACGCGCGGTGAGCTGGTCAACACGAACGTCGCCTGGCTCTCGGCGGAGCTCACCGCCATCGGCTTCGAGGTCGTCGAGCAGACGTGCGTCGACGACGACCGCGCGCGGATCGTCGAGGCGCTCGAGCGCGTCGCCAAGCGCGTCCGCGTCGTCGTGTGCACGGGCGGCCTCGGGCCGACCACCGACGACGTGACGAGCGACGCCGTCGCCGGGGCCCTCGGCGTCCGCCTCGCGCGCGACGAGGTCTCGCTCGACCACATCCGCCGCCGCCTCGAGAAGTACGGTCGCACGCTCACGGCGAGCAACGCCAAGCAGGCCGACTTCCCCGAGGGCGCCGACATCCTGCCCAACCCCGTCGGCACCGCGCCCGGCTTCGGCGTGCGCCTCGGCGAGTGCGTCGCGTACTTCCTGCCCGGCGTGCCGCGCGAGATGAAGAAGATGTTCGAGGAGCAGGTCGTCCCGCGCGTCCGCGCGCTCGCGCCGAACAACCTCTTCCAGCTGCGCCTTCGCACCTTCGGCCTCCCCGAGAGCATCGTCGGCGACAAGCTCGCGGGCGTCGAGGACGCCTTCCCCGGCACGACCATCGGCTACCGCGCCCACTTCCCCGAGATCGAGGTGAAGGTCCTCGCGCGCGCCCCCTCGCAGTCCGCCGCGCGCGACCTCGCCGAGCGCGCGACCGCCGAGGTGCGCGCCCGCCTCGGCGCCCACGTCTTCGGCGAGGTCGACGACACGTTCGCGGGCGTCGTCGGGCGCGCCCTCCGCACGCGCGGCTGGACGCTCGCCATCGCCGAGTCGTGCACGGGCGGCCTCGTCGGCCACATGCTGACGCGCGAGCCCGGCGCGAGCGACTTCCTCCTCCTCGACGCGGTCACCTACGCGAACAGCGCCAAGTCGTCGGTCCTCGGCGTCGACGAGGAGACCATCCGGTGGCACGGCGCGGTGAGCTCCGAGGTGGCCGCGGCGATGGCCCAGGGCGCCAGGCGCGTCTCGGGCGCCGACGTCGCGCTGTCGCTCACGGGCGTCGCCGGACCGAGCGGCGGCACCGACGCGAAGCCCGTCGGCATGGTCTACATCGCGCTCGCGAAGCCCGACGGCACCGTCGACGTGAAGCTCCGGAACTTCGTCGGCGAGCGCCCGCAGATCCAGACGCTCGCCGCGTACGCCGGACTGCAGCTCGTGCGCGAGCTCTGCGCGACGCGCGGCGTCGATCGCCCGAGCGAGGCCGCCGGCGCGAGCGAGCACGGGTAGGACCGGGTCATGGGGGCGACGAAGAAGCGCCGCGACGCCGGCGGGAAGGCCGCGGCGGCCCCGGAGAAGGACGTCATCCGCGCGTTCGCGGCGCTCGACCTCGACCCGATGAGCCTCCGGCGCGTGATGCGCGTCTCGGACCGCCTCCGCCTGGCGAGCGGCGCGCCCGCCGCGGCCTGGACGCCCGCCGGCAACCTCCACGTGACGCTCCGCTTCATGGCCGCGCTCGACCTCGCGAAGGTCGCGCCGCTCGGCAAGGCGCTGGCGAAGCTCGCCGAGGGCAAGCCCGCCCCCCTGCCCTTCGCGATGAGGCTCGCCGCCTTCCCGTCGCCCCTCCACGCGCGCATCGTCGTCGCGGAGCTCGTCGACGCGGCCGGCGCGCTCGCGAAGCTCGCGGCCTCGGTCGAGAAGCTCGCCGTCGCCAGGGGCGTCCCGCCCGGGGACCGCCCGTACCGCCCGCACGTGACCCTGGCGCGCCTCCGGCTCGACTACGACGCCCGCCGCTGGCTCACGCCCGACTTCGCCGCCGCCGCCGGCGACTGCCGCGTCGCGGCCCTCACGCTCTACAGGAGCGAGCCCGGGCCCGACGCGAGCGTCTACGTCCCGCTCGCGCGCTTCCCCTTCGCGCCGCGCCCCGCCTAGAGCACGAGGACCCAGACGTCGTAGAGCGCGTGGGTCCAGACGGCGGCGGCGAAGCCGCGCATCGCGTAGACGAGCGTGAGCGCGAGGCCGAGGACGAAGCGCGCGACGAAGGACTTGAGGTCGAACGGGTCGCCCAGCGCGCCGAGGTAGTGCATCCCGCTGAAGGCGCCCGCGCAGACGACGGCCCAGACGACCATGATGACGATGCCCTTCGCGCTGAGCTGCGGCGCGGCGTTCACGAGGCCGACCCGCTGGCGCGCGAGCAGCCACACGAGGACCTTCGCGCCGAGGCCGAAGAGGATCGCCCGGAACGCGAGCTCCTCGTAGAAGCCCGCGCCGAGCGACATGACGAGCCCCGTGAACGGCCCGGCCGCGAGCGCCTGCGCCGCGGGCGTACCGGCGAAGAGCTTGCCGACGATCCACGTGGTCGCCGCGCTCATCGCGATCGCGTACGCCGCGCCCTCGATGACGATCTGGAGGACCTTGCGGCCGCGAAGCGCCTGCCCGCGCCCCAGCACCGCGAAGAACGCCGACAGGAGGACGCCGATCGACGCCGTGAGGCCGAGGTAGAGGAGGCGGTCGCCCCCGGAGAGCTGGAGCAGGCGCGCGGTGACGAGGTCCGTCGCGTTGCGGACGTTCAGGAAGACGACGCCGAGCTGGTAGACGACGAAGACCGGGAGCGTCAGCGCGAGCTCGGCCCACGCGCCGGGTTTCGCGGCCAGGCTGTCGGGCTGGGCGTACGTCGCCATCGCGGGATCAACCTACTTCGAAGCCTTCTTCTTCGCCCTCTTCTGCGCGCCGGCGAGCTTGCCTGCGAGGGTCTTGGGCCCGGGCTTCTTCGGCACCGCCCACTCGAAGTCGGCGAGGGCATCCGGCCCCAGCTGGAGCTGCACGCGGCGGCGGAGCCGCCCCGAGAACACCTGCATCGGGCGGCGAAGCTGCTTCTCGCGTCGCACCGCACCTCGCCACGCCGCGTACCGGCGGTCCACCTCGGCGATGGCATCGAGCTGCTGCTGGTAGCGGTCGATGAGCGCCTGGACCGTGCAGTCCTCGCCCCAGATGCGGAGCACCTCCCGCGGCCCCCAGCTCTTCTTCAGCCCCCGGATGACCGCGCGCGCGATGGCGACCTTCTCCTGCTTCGTCTGTACGGGCACGGCGTCCCAGGGTAGCAGCCTCCCCACGATCTCCACGAACGGGGCTTCGCGCGCCGCGACCGGTCCGGACCGGGCGGTGCTCGCCGGGTTCTCCGGGAGGCGCCTTCCCTGGGTCACCCGGCTCGCAGGGGCGCACGCCTCGACCGCAGCGGCGCGCGCCGGGCTCGCAGCGCGCCTCGCCTCGGTCGCGGCAATCTACGGGAGATGCCTCCCCGCGATCTACCCTGTCGCGCGTCGCGGTCTACGAGGCGCTCGGGCGCAGCTGGTAGACGATGGCGACGACGACGACGACCCAGAGGACGAGGTTGAGCACGAAGGGGACGTCCCGGAGCATCTCCTGCGTGGGCGACTCGGCCTTCAGGCCCCGCCCCGCGCGCCCGTTGACGAGCTGGAGGAAGCGCACGATGCCGAAGAGCGTGAACGGGGCCGTGAGCCAGAGGTAGTCCGAGTGGAACATGGCCCGCGTGAACGGGTCGAACGTGTAGGCGATGTACGTGAGCGCGGTGGCGGTGCCCGTGACGGCGAGCGCCACGTTGAGCGACCTGGGCGTGTACGCCTCGAGCGCGGCGCGCTGCTTCCCGGCGTTCTCGAGCGCGAGCTCGTGCCGGCGCTTGCCGAAGCCGAGGAAGAGCGCGAGGAGCGCCGTGCAGGCGAGCATGTACCCCGAGACGTGCACGTCGGCCGCGATGCCGCCCGCGAGCACGCGCAGCACGAACCCGAACGCGATGAGCCCCACGTCGAGGAACGCGACCTTCTTCAGCTTGAAGCTGTAGGCGATGTTCTCGGCGAAGTAGATGGCCGCGACGAGCGCGAGGGCCGGCGCGAGCAGGTACGCGAGGCCGAGCGAGAACGCGACGAGGGCGATGGCCACGGCGCGCGCGACCCCCTCGGGCACGATGCCGCTCGCGATGGGACGGAAGCGCTTGACCGGGTGCACGCGGTCGGCCGCGACGTCGACGAGGTCGTTGATGGTGTAGACGGCGCCCGCGAGGAGGCAGAAGACGCCCGTCGCGCCCAGCGCGCGCCCGGTGATGCTGAGGTTCAGCGTCGTGCCGACGGACGTCTGCACGAAGACGTCCTTGTGGAAGAACATCGGCGCCAGGACGAAGAGGTTCTTCACCCACTGGTGCGGCCGGAGCGTCTTCAGGACGCCGCGCGCGGTGCCCTTGGGCGAGGCCGCGTGGGCCGCGGCGAGCGAGCCGCTCGCGTCGACCGGGAGCGACGGCGTGGAGGACGCGAGCGACGGCGCGGACGCCGACAGGGACGCGGCGGACCCCGGCCGTGACGGCGCGGACGGGACGCTCGCCTCGGAAGTGAGTTCTCGCCCCGTCGTCATGCGCGCTCTCGCGCTGCACAAATAGCGCGATCGGCCCCGGGTGCCACCAAAAGCGTGGGCCCTCGGGGTGTCAATCTCTCGCACCACCAGGCCCGGGGCGCCGCTGCGCCGCGCTTGACGGGATGCCGCCGGCCGCACGACAACGTACCCCGTGAAGAAGCTCTTCGCGCTGGCAGCCCTCGTCTCCGGCGCCTGCCTGATCTCACCCGTCGCATTGCCCGCTGCCACGTCCAACGCCGACGTCGGCGATCGGCTTCCGCACCTCGCGCGCCTGCGCGCCGGCGTGACGGCCGCGCGCGGCCCCGAGGTGTACGTCGCCCTCCGCAAGGTGTGGGCGGAGTGGGACCGCGGCGACCCGGCCGAGGTCGAGGAGGTCCTCCACGAGGTGGCGGCCGACGCGGCCGAGCCGGCGCCCACGAAGGTGTACGCGGCGCTGCTCGAGGCCTACGCGCGCCGCAGGAGGGGGGACCTCGACGGCGCGAAGGAGCGCATCGCGCGCCTCGGGTTCGTCGGCAAGTGGATGAGCGTCGGGCCGTTCGAGAACGACGGGAAGGTCGGGCTCGCCGAGGCGTTCGACCCCGAGAAGGAGATCGAGCTCCCCATCGACGTGACGCGCGACTTCGACGGCAAGGACCACAAGCGCGTGCGCTGGCGGCTCCTGCCGGCGGTCTCGCCCTACGGCTGGACGGACTTCAGCGTCTTCGTGCGGCCCGCCGAGCAGTCCTGCAACTACGCCGTCACGTTCGTGCGCGACCCGAAGCTCAAGGGCGACCACGCGAGCCGCGTCGTCTCGGTGTGGGCCGGGGCGACGGGCGCGCTGCGCGTCTTCTGGAACGGCGCCGAGGTGATCCACGACGAGAAGTACCGCGATCTCGACTCCGACCGCTTCGGGGCGACCGCGACGATGCGCCCGGGGTGGAACCGCGTGACGGCCAAGGTGTGCGGCGACGAGCGCGCGCCGATGCTGTCGCTGCGCGTGGCCACCGCGAGCGGAGCGCCGGACGAGTCGCTCGAGGTGGACGCGGACCCGCGGCACTCGACGCGCGCGGGCGGCGGCGTCATGCCGCTCGGCAAGGGGCAGGTCGAGCACACCGGCGGCGTCGAGGGCCCCGTGCAGGCGTTCGAGCGGCTCGTGAAGGGGAAGAACCCGGCCGCGCTCGAGGCGTACGCGCGCTACCTCGGCGCCACGGGCTCGGACGACCCGACCGAGCACCGCGCGCGCGAGCTCGCCCACGAGGCGGCCGACGCGGCGCCCACGATCGAGCGGCTCCTGCTCGCGGGGGAGCTCGCGGAGAGCCGCAACCAGCGCGCCGACTGGATCACGCGCGCCGAGGCGATCGTCGCGAAGGGCGGCGCGACGCGCGAGGAGACGGTGGACGTGCTCCTGGCGCGGGCCGGGTACGCGCGGGCGGGCGTCAACTGGCGCGACGCGGTGCCGTTCTACGAGAAGGTGCTCGCCATCGACCCGGACAACGTCGCGGCGACGCTCGCGAAGGTGGAGCTCTACGAGGAGGCGGGCCTGCACGACACGGGGCTCGCGCTCCTCCAGCGCGCGCTCGAGCTCCGGCCGCAGAGCGTCGCGTTCCTGCGGGCGACGGTGGCGGCGCTCCGCGACATGGGCCGCGAGACGGAGGCCGACGAGGTGGCCGAGCGCTACTCGGCCGTGCGCTTCGACGACCCGGCGTTCGCGCGCGCGCGCGTGGAGCTGGCCGTCGCGCGGAGGGACAAGGCCACGGCGACGCGCTGGGTCGATCGCCTGCTCGCGACGAACCCCGACAGCTCCGGAGCCCTGCAGACGGCGGCGCAGGCCTGGATGCGCCTCGGCGAGCGGCCGCGCGCCGTGGCCGCGTACCGGCAAGCGCTCGAGCTCGCGCCCGAGGACACCGACGTGATGCGCGAGCTCGCGAGCGTGTACGCGCTCGGCGGCGAGCGGGACGAGGAGCTCCGCCTCTTGAAGCGCGTCCTCGAGCTCGCGCCGCAGTCGAAGGACGTGCGCGACCAGGTGGCGCACATCGAGCCCGCGAAGCCGAAGCCCGACGAGCAGTACGCGCGGCCCGCGAGCGAGTTCCTCGCCAGGCGCGGCGCGCCCGCGGCGGGCCTCGCGCGGCGATCGCTGGTCGATCTCCAGGTGACGACCGTCTTTCCCAACGGCCTCGCGAGCCGCTTCCACCAGGTCGTCTACCAGCCGCTGACCGAGGCGGCCGCGGCCGAGTCGCGCGAGTACGACTTCTCGTACGAGAACGACACCGAGGCCGTGCAGGTGCGCGCCGCCCGCATCTACAGGAAGGACGGCGCGATCGACGAGGCCGTCGAGACGGGCGCGGGCGCGATGGAGGGCGACCCGTCCATCGCGATGTACACGAGCGCGCGCGCCTACTACGTGCGCTTCCCCCGCATCGAGCCGGGGGACGTCGTGGAGCTCCAGTACCGCGTCGAGGACGTGGCGCAGCGCAACGCCTTCGCGGACTACTTCGGCGAGATCGTCTACATGCAGAACGCCGAGCCGGTCGCGCGCAGCGAGTACGTGCTCATCACGCCGAAGAGCCGCGCGCTCCACTTCAACGAGCCGCGCGTCCCGGGCCTGCAGAAGACCGTCGAGGAGAAGGGCGACCAGCGCATCTACCACTTCGTCGCGCTCGACGTGCCCGAGGTGAAGCAGGAGCCCCTCCAGCCGCCGTGGACGGAGGTGCTCGGGCACGTGCACGTCTCGACCTACCAGTCGTGGGAGGAGATGGGCCGCTGGTACTGGGGCCTCATCAAGGACCAGCTCGTGCCCGACGACGAGGTGCGCAGGCGCGCCGAGGGGCTGACGAAGGGCCTCAAGGACGAGCGCGCGAAGGTCCGCGCCGTCTACGACTACGTCGTCCAGAAGACGCGCTACGTGGCCCTCGAGTTCGGCATCCACGGCTTCAAGCCGTACCGGTGCGCGCAGATCTTCGCGCGCGGCTTCGGCGACTGCAAAGACAAGGCGACCCTCATCGTGACGATGCTGAACGCGCTCGGGATCAAGGCGACGCCCGTCGTCGTGCGGACCGCGAACAAGGGGGACATCGAGGCGGCGCCCGCGAGCCTCGCTCCCTTCGACCACATGATCGCGTACGTGCCGTCGCTCGACCTCTACCTCGACGGGACGGCCGAATACACGGGCTCGACGGAGCTCCCGGCGATGGACCGCGGCGCGGTGGCCCTCCAGGTCAACGAGGGGAACGCGAAGCTCGTGCGCCTGCCCGACCCGCCCGCGTCCGAGAGCGTCTCGGTGCACACGGTGAGCGCGGATCTGGCGCCCGACGGGGCCGCGCGCCTCGACTGGAGGGCGGACGTGACGGGCGTCGAGGCCTCGGAGTGGCGCGTGCGCTTCCACGCGGACGCGACGCGCAAGCAGCGCGTCCAGCAGATGCTCGCGTCGATCCTCCCGGGGAGCGAGGTGACGTCGATCGACTCGGGCAACTGGGAGGACGTGGAGCAGAAGGTGGCCCTCCGCGTGAAGGGCAAGGTCCCGCAGTTCGCGCGCCCCGAGACCGACGGCCTCGTCGTGCCGCTCGGCCGCAAGGAGCACATGGTCCGCGACTATGCGCCCCTCGCGAGCCGCACGCTCGACGTGCGCCTCTACGCGCAGTGGACCCAGGAGGACGACTGGACGGTGCGCCTGCCCCCGGGGGCGAAGGTGACGCGCGCGCCGCAGGCCGCGAGCGGCACGAGCCCGTTCGGGTCGTACGCCGTGAACGTCGAGGCGACGGGGACGGGCCTTCACGTGAAGACGACGGTGACGCTCGCGCGGACGCGCATCCCGGCGAGCGACTACCCGGCCTTCCGCGCGTGGTGCGAGGAAGTGGACCGTGCCCTCGGGCCGCGCGCGACGGTGACGCTCAAATGAGGAAGCTCGGTGGAGCGCCGCACGCGCGGCGGACGGGACGGACGGGGCTCCTGGCGCTGGCGGGCGTCGTGACGGCGATCGCCGCGACGGGCTGCGGCGCGTCGATGACGGCCAACGTGGGCGCGCCGACGATCGGGGACCTTCGATCGAGCGGGCACGCGTCGTCCGACGGCGAGGTGGTCGGGCGCTGGGCGCTCGCCGAGTTGCTCGCCCCGGGCGGCACGGCGCAGGAGGCCGAGCGGGCGCGCAAGCGGCTCGAGGAGGTCCGCCACGACGGCATGTGGAGCGGCCTCGCGCGCGCGATGGCCGACGAGGCGCACGGCGATCCGCGGGCCGCGGCGGACGGCTACCTCGCGTCGCTGAAGGCGACCGTCGAGAGCCCGGACGACAGGGCGCCGCTCGTCGGGTGGTTCGACGTGCGGCACCTGCTGGCCATCCGAGGGAGCGTGACGGACCTCTTCCAGGCGCACCGCGCGACGTTCGAGGGCGTCCTCGCGCGCCCCGGGCACGCGGGCTGGCGGGCGGTCGCGGAGCTCGAGGACTGGCGGGCCGTGGAGGTCTACGACAAGGCCGAGCGGACCGGCGACGCGTACGACGCCGAGGTGGTGAGGCGCATGGGATGCGCGAAGGGCCTCCGCATGGCGGGCCCGTTCGGGCACGGGAGCGGCGCGGACCGCAACCGGTGGTTCCCCGCGGAGCGGAGGGCACCGTGGCCGGTCGCGTGGGCCGCCGACGCGATGCGCGGGAGCGTGCCGCACGTCCTGACGACGACGCAGTCGCGCTGCCTCGCGGCGGCCGACGAGCAGGTGCAGGACGGTGTCTTCTACGCGGAAACGTTCTTCACGACGCACGGCGAGCGGGACCTCGTCGTGGCGGTGCAGGGGGCGGTGAAGGTGTGGATCGACGACGCGCCGATGCTCGCGCGGGGAGTCGACGACTGGGGCTCGTGGCAGCGGTTCGGGACGCACGTGCGCGTGAGCGACGGGCGCCACCGCGTGCTGGCGCGCGTGCTGACGCCGGCGGCGAGCGTGCGCCTCCTCAACCCGGACGGGACGGCCGCCGGCCTCGAGACGGACGCGAACGCCGAGGCGCCGTACTCGGTGGAGCCGCCGATGCTGCTCGCGGACCCGAACCCGATCGACGCGGTCGTGCGCGCGGCGGCCGCGGGCGACGCGTCGCTCGCCGGGTCGCCCGTCGACGTGGCCCTCGCGGCGTACGCGGCGCACGCCGAGCAGCTCGACGACGTCGCCTCGGCGCTCGTGGCGTCGCTGGTCGAGCCGAAGGACGCCGCGGCCGTCGCGCTCCAGATGGCGTCGACCTACGTCGGCGACGATCCCGCGTGGCCCGAGGACGCGCGCGAGCCCCGCGCACGCGCCCTTCGCGCGAGGGCCCTCGAGCGGGACCCGCGCCTCTGGCGGGCCCGCATGCTCACCATCCTCGACGAGGCGGCGCAGCACGGCCTGGCCGACGCGGTGGAGCCGCTCCGCAAGCTCGCCGACGAGGTGCCCGCCGAGCCCGAGGTGCTCGAGCAGCTCGCGCGCGTCTACACGAAGCTCGGCTGGCGCGGCGACCAGACGCGCACCCTGGCCGACCTCGCGAAGCGCTTCCCCGACGACGTGGGCGCGCTCAACGCCTACCTTGAGGCGCTCGACGACGAAGGGCCCGCGTCGGAGGCGGACCGCGTGGCCGCACGCATCGCGAAGCTCGACCCGGACGCCGAGGTGGACCTCGATCGCGCGCTCGCCCGCCACGACTACAAGGCGGCCGTGGCCGAGCTCGAGCGCCTGAAGAAGAGGCGCCCGGACCGCAAGGAGATCGCCTCGCGCATCGCCGACGTGCTCGCGCGCTCGGGGGACACGCGCGCCGCCACGAAGGAGCTCGAGAAGGCCCTCGCCAAGCACCCGCTCGACGCGCAGGCGCGCTTCCGCCTCGCGGATCGCGCGTACGCCGGGGGAGACCCGAGCGCGCTTCGCAAGGCGCTCGCGTCGGCGCTCCAGACGGGCGCGCCCACCGAGGAGCTGCGCGCGGCCATCGATCTCCTGGAGGGTGCGACCGATCTCGAGCCGTACCGCAAGGACGGCAAGGCCGTCATCCGCGAGTACCAGGCATGGGAGAAGGCCGGGCACCACATGGACGGGACGGCGGCGCGTGTCCTCGACTACGCGGCCACGTGGGTGCACGACGACGGCTCGAGCGAGATGCTCGAGCACGAGATCCAGAAGATCCAGTCGCAGGAGGCCATCGGCTCGGAGTCCGAGATGCAGCCCCCGACGGGCCTCGTCTTGCACCTGCGCGTCATCAAGCCGGACGGGCGCGTGATGGAGCCCGAGCAGGTCGCGGGGAAGCCGACGGTGACGCTTCCGCACCTCGAGGTCGGCGACTACATCGAGATGGAGCACATCACGCCCGAGGCGGGCGACGGCGCGAAGGGCCGCCAGTACCACAGCCCGCACTGGTTCTTCCGCGAGGCCGACAAGGGCTACTGGCGCTCCGAGTTCATCGTCGTCACGCCCGCGAGCCGCGAGCTCGAGATCGAGACCCGCGGCAACGTCCCGCCGCCGCAGGTGAAGCCCATCGGCACGTTCGTCGAGCACAGCTGGCGCGTCGACCTGAGCCCGCCCGCGGAGGTCGAGGCGGACAGCCCCCCGATCACCGAGTTTCTCCCGAGCGTCCGCGTCGGCTGGGGCATCTCCCTCGACGCCACGCTCGCGCACCTCGTCGACCTCGCCGGCGACGAGACCCCGCTCGATCCGCGCGTGCGCGCTCGCGCCCTCGAGGCCGTGAAGGGCGTCCCCCCGCGGGCGATCGACGAGCGGGCGCGCCACGTGTACCGCTGGGTGCTCGAGCACGTGCAGGACGGCAAGGACGCCGACGGTCGCCGCGTCGTGCTCGGGGGCACGGGGTCACGCCAGGCGGCCTTCCGGTACATGCTGCGGCTCCTCGGGATCGACAGCCAGCTCGCGCTCGTGAAGAACCGGCTGGCGACGCCGCCGCTCGGCCCGATGAGCGAGGTCGAGGAGTACGACGCGCTCGTGCTGCGCGTGCCGACCGACCACGGCGTCCGCTGGATGATGGTCCGCGACAAGTTCGCGCCCTACGGGTACGTCCCCGCCGAGCTGCGCGAGCAGCCCGCCATCGTCCTCGAGCCGTCGATGCCCCGCGACGTCGTGCACGTGTCGGGCGCCTCCGACGACGACGTCGTCTACGCGGGCCGCGCCGACGTGCGCGAGGACGGGAGCGCCATCATCGACCTCGATCTCACGTTCAGCGGCAACCGCGCCATCGCGTGGCGCAACGCGCTCGACCAGATCCCGCAGGCGAAGCTCTACGACTTCGTCGACAAGGAGATCGTCGCGCCGTCGTTCGACGGCGGCCACGTGCGCGAGCTCAAGGTGGACGGCGCGGCTGCGCTCGACCAGCCGCTCCTCATGCACGCGCGCGTCGAGGTGCCCGAGCTCGCGAAGCTGGTGAAGGGCGGCCTCGCGCTCCACCCGCCGTTCGCGCCGAACCTCGCCACGCTCGCGGCGCTGCCGCAGCGCCACACGCCGCTCCTTCGCCCGGCGACGTGGAAGAGCGAGGTGAAGCTCCGGGTCGTCCTGCCGGACTCGTTGCGGATGCCGAGCGACATGACGCGCGGCACGGCGAGCGACGGGACGGCGTCGGTCGTCGTGAAGGACGTCGTGAACGGCCACTCCATCGACTACGACCGCACGATCGTCCTGCCCGCGGGCCGCGTGCAGCCCGGCGAGGAGTACGCGAAGTGGCAGGCGTTCGTCCGCCAGGCCGACGCGCTGGTGGGCCACGACGTGATGATCGGCAAGTGACGGGGCGGCGGCCCTCAGTGCCCGACGGACTTCATCAGGTCCGTGAACACGCCGCCCTTCTGCGTGTCGGCGATGCGCTGGCGGACGACGGCGTACGCGGCGTCCTGCTTCTTGGCCGCGTCGATGGCCTGCTGGCGTGACTGCGCGCTGCCCGGGAAGGCTCCCGCGTTGGGGTACTTGCTCGCCCAGTCGAAGTAGACCTGCCAGGCGGCGCGCGCGTCGTCCCACTTCTTCTGCCGCTCCTTGAGGTCCGCCAGGCAGAAGAGGACGCGCGCGCGGAGCGCCGGGTCCTTGTCGGTCGCGAGCGACGCGCGGTTCCACGCGGCCTCGGCCTCGACCAGGTTGCCCGCGGCCTCCTGCGCCTCGCCGAGGAAGTAGTGCCCCAGGCCGTTGTTCGGGTCGACCTCGATGGCCTTCTGGTACGCCGCGATGGCCGCCGGAAAGTCGCGCGCCGCGTACTTGGAGTTCCCCTCCTTGCACGCCTCGCGGTACTTGCCGCCCCCGCCGCCGGAGCCCTCCTCGGTGGCCGGCTTCTTCTTGCCGCCCTCGGCGAGGGCAGGAACCGCGACCAGGGCGAAGGCCGGGACGAGGACGAGCGCTCGGAGGAGGTGCTGCAGGCGGCCCCGCGTCATCGAGGTCAGCCTATCAGAGGGGGCGGCCCTTGCGGCAAGCGCCCGGTCGGTGCCAAATCCCGGCCCATGGGACCGCCGCCGCTGCCCCGAGTCCTCGAGCCCGAGGTGATGGACACCGACGAGGAGGCTCGCGACTACGACGCGATGGACCACGGCGACGTCAACGCGCGCTTCGTGGCCGACCTCCTCGCCGCGCGAGGGACGCTCTCGACGGGCGCGCGTCCGGCGCGGGTCCTCGACGTGGGCACGGGGACGGCGCTCATCCCGGTGGAGCTTTGCCGGCGCGACGCGGGCGTTCAGGTCGACGCGATCGACCTGGCGAGCCACATGCTGGCGCTCGCCGAGCGGAACGTCGCGCGCGCGGGCCTCGCGGGCCGTATCCGCGTCGCGAAGGTGGACGCGAAGAAGGGGCCGTGGCCGCCCGGGACGTTCGACGTCGTGATGTCGAACAGCATCGTGCACCACATCCCGGAGCCGGCCGAGATGCTGGGCGAGGCGTGGCGGCTCGTGAAGGCGGGCGGGCGGCTCTTCGTGCGCGACCTCGAGCGCCCGGCGACCGACGCGCGGGTCGCGGAGCTCGTCGCCGCCTACGCGCCCATCCCGGACGGCCCGCCCGACCTCCGCGCGATGCACCTCCGCCAGCGCGGCCTCCTCGAGGCGTCCCTCCGCGCCGCGCTCACCGCCGACGAGGTGCGCGCGCTCGTCGGTGCGCTCGGGATCCCGGCCGCCTCGGTCGCGACGACGAGCGACCGCCACTGGACGCTGTCCTGCGAGAAGCCGTGAACCCGGCGCCGGCCGTGCGGCCGTTCCCCTGGCGGTCGCTCCCGTCGACGACGCGCGCCGCGACGGCCGCGGGGCGCGACCTGCGACGATGGATCCGCGCGCACGTCGACGTGGAGCGGCTCGTCGCCGCGCTCGGAGAGCTCGTGCACGCGCCCGTGCAGGTGGTCCTTCGCCGCGTCGAGGTCGCCCGCGCCGCGGGTCCACTCCACGGCGGGGCGGGCGTCGCCTTCGCCCTCGCGGAGGCGCCCGAGCTCGCGCGCTCCGCGCTCGTCGAGGTGGACGGGGCGCTCCTCGCGACGGTCGTCGCGCGTGCGCTCGAGCGTCCGCCGGCGCGGGTGGTCGATCCCGCCGCCGTGGTCACCCCAGGCGCGGCGGGCGCCCTCGCGGCCATACTCCTCGCGGGGCTGCGTCGAGCGCACGAGGGCTCCGCCTTCCGCGTCCTCGCCGCGGGGCCTGCCGAGGCTCTCGAGGCCGACGTCGCGCGGCACCTGGGCGAGGTGCTCGCGGCCACGTTGACCGTGCTCCTCGCCGACGAGGCGTACGAGGCGCGCGTCGTCGTCCCGCACACGGCAGTGCTCGACCACGCGGGCCCCGGGTGGGACGCCCGCACGCTCGCGTCGCTGGGAGCGACGCCGCTGAGCGTCCCCGTCGTCGCCCATGCGATCGTCCTCGCGGCGGCCGACGTCGGCTCGCTCGCGCCGGGCGACGCGCTCCTGCTCCCCGGCTGGCCTCTCGAGCGGGCGGACGGCGGGCTTCGCGGACCGGTCGTGCTCGCGGCCCCTTCCGCGGACGTGGGCACGTCCGGGCAGCTCGCTCCCGACGGGCGCATCGTGCTACGGGGCGAGAAGGCGATGCTGCGCGCGCCGGAGGCGGACATGAACGAGGTCACGGAGCAAGGCGGCGTCGTCGACACCGTGGGCGAGGTGCCCGTGGTCGTGCGCGTCGAGATCGGCGAGGCCTCGATGACGGCGCGCGAGTGGGCCGCCATCGGGACGGGCGACGTCGTCGTGCTGGGCCGGCGCATCGGCGAGCCGGTCACCGTGCGCGTCGGCGGCCTCGCGGTCGCGCGCGGCGACCTCGTCGAGGTCGACGGCGAGGTGGGCGTGCGGATCGCCGAACGGGTGAACGCCGCGGGAGCCGCACGATGAAGCGCTTCGCGTGGGTGGCGCTGCTCGCGCTCGCCGCGTGCAGCAAGTCGTCGGGGGACGTGGCGCCGGCTGCGGCGGGCAGCGCGCCGGCTGCCGCCTCCGCGTCGTCGGCCGCGGCGGCGCCGTCGAGCTCCGCGGCGGCGGCTTCCTCGGGCGGGGCCGCGGCGTCCTCGAGCTGGGCGGGCAGCTACAAGAGCGCGGCCGCGTCCATCTCGGTCCCCCCCGAGTGGAAGAAGGTACACTGGTCGGACACGAAGAGCACCGAGGGCATCGGCGACGGCGCGATGGCGCTCGCGATCGACGGCGCGACGGGGCACGTGACCGGAACGCTCGAGGGCCCCCTCGGCCCGGCGACGCTCGACGGCGCCTCTGCGGACGGCACGGTGTCCGCGACGCTCGTCCGAAAGGACCCGGGCGACCACGGCTTCGGCGGGACGCTGCTCGCGACGGTCACCGGCGACAAGCTCGAGGGCACCATGAACCTCTCGCTCGGTACGGGGGGCGTCGTACGCACCGCGACGTTCTCGCTCGCGCGCGGGGGCGCACGCTGAGTGTTCCAGCCGACGCGCTACCTCGCGTGGGCACGCCGCTTCTACGGGCAGGTGCGCTACGACCTCGCGTCGAGCGGTATCCCGTCGGTCTCCTCCGCGGAGCTCGGGGCGCCCGACCCGGGGGCCGTCGACGATCCGGCGGGGTGGGCACGCTTCACGGGCGCGATCGCGGCCTACAACGCGGTCCCGGCGGGCGAGGTCGTCCCGGCGCTGGGCACCACGCACGCCCTGTGGCTCGCGTACGCAGCGCTCACGAGCCCCGGCGACGACGTCCTCGTCGAGAGTCCCGGCTACGAGCCCCTCAAGCGCATCGCGGAGGGCGTCGGCGCACGGGTCGTGCCTTTCGCGCGCGACGAGGCCGACGGATGGGCGCTCGACCCCGACCGCCTGGCCCGCGCGATGACGCCGCGCACCCGCGTCGTCTCCCTCACGAACCTCCACAACCCCACCGGGGCGCGCACCGGCGACGATGCCCTGCGGGCGGTCGCCAGGGTGACCGCCGCCCGGGGCGCGACCCTGGTCGTCGACGAGGTGTACGCTCCCTTCGACGGCCTCACCGACGGCGCGGGCGTCTTCCGCGGAAGCGCCCGCCACCTCGCGCCCGGCGTCGTCGCCGTAGGGAGCCTCACCAAGTGCTACGGCCTGGGCAACCACCGCATCGGCTGGCTCCTCGGTCCGCCGGACGTCGTCGCGCGCGCCGGGGACGCGACGACCGCGAGCTGCGGCATGCTCCCGCTCGGTCACGCTCACCTGGGCGCCCATGCATTCGGCCGCATCGGGGCCCTCGCGGCGCGTGCGCGGGCGGTCCTCGAGGGCAAGCGTGAGCACGTGGCTCGCTGGGTCGCCTCGCAGGGCCTCTCCTGGCACGCCCCGGCCGAGGGCCTCTTCGGCTTCGTGCGCGTCCCCGGCGCGGGAGACCTCACTGCGACGATCGAGCGCGCGGCGCGCGAGCGGGAGGTCCTCGTCGCGGCAGGCTCGTTCTTCGGCATGCCGGACGGCTTCCGCCTGGCATGGTCCGCGCCGATCCAGGTGCTCGACGAGGGGCTGTCGCGTCTCTCGGAGGCGCTGCGGGGAGCGCGCTGCTAAACTGCCGCACCTCCTGAAAGCCCCAACGCCATGACGAGCCTCCTCCACGTCTTCGGCAGCACGTTCCCGGCATTCGGGGCGAGCCTCCTCCTCGGCGTCATGGTCATCGCGAGCTACACGTTCGCGGTCTCCCTCGCCGCGGGCGCCAACGGCCGCACGCGCACCCTCCAGGCTGCGCGCTTCGGAGCCTACGGCACCGTCGCGCTCATCCTCGTCGCCGTCGCGTGCCTCGCATACGCCTTCGTCACGCACGACTTCCGCATCCGCTACGTCGCCCACTACTCCGACCGGTCGATGCCACTCCAGTACCTGCTCACCGCCCTCTGGGGCGGGCAGGACGGCTCCCTCCTCTGGTGGCTCTTCCTCCTCAGCGTCTACATCGGCGTGTGCGTGAAGTGGCTCGGCAAGCGGTACCTGGCGCTGCAGCCGTACGTCATCGCCACGCTCATGGCGATCGTCCTCTTCTTCTGCGTGCTCATGACGTTCTCGGCGAACCCGTTCGCGACGACCGTCGCGGGCGCGCGGCCCGACGGCGAGGGCCTGAACCCGCTCCTCCAGAACTACTGGATGGTCATCCACCCGCCGTGCCTCTACACGGGCTTCGTCGGCTGCTCGGTGCCCTTCGCCTTCGCCGTCGCGGCGCTCGTCACGGGCCGGCTCGACCACGAGTGGATCGTCGCCAGCCGCAAGTGGACCCTCTTCGCGTGGATGTTCCTCGGCATCGGCAACACGCTCGGCATGCTCTGGGCGTACGAGGAGCTCGGGTGGGGCGGCTACTGGGGGTGGGACCCGGTCGAGAACGCGGCGTTCATGCCGTTCCTCACGGCGAGCGCGTACGTCCACTCGGTGATGATCCAGGAGCGCCGGGGCCTGCTGAAGGTGTGGAACGTCTTCCTCATCTCGCTGACGTTCTTCCTCACGATCTTCGGCACGTTCCTCACGCGCTCGGGGATGATCGCCAGCGTCCACTCGTTCGCGCAGTCGTCGATCGGCGGGTACTTCGCCGTCTTCCTCGTCGTCCTCGTGTGCTTCGCGGCGACGCTCGTCATGTGGCGCTGGCCCGAGCTGCGCGACGTGCGCCCGGAGCGCAGGCTCCGCTGGGCCGCGGTGGCGGCCGGATGGCTCGTCATCGCCGCCGTCCTGCCGGGCCTCACCTTCATCTGGCGGATGCCCGTGGCGGGCCCCTGGCGCGTGCTGCTCATCGCGCTCGTCGCGGGCGTCGCGGTCTTCGTCGCGATGGAGCTCGTCTATCGCCGCCTCACCACCGGCCTCGACACGCGCCCGCGCCGCCCACAGATCGAGTCGATCCTCTCGCGCGAGTTCACCTTCCTCCTGAACAACTGGATCCTCTGCAGCCTGCTCTTCTTCATCCTCGTCGCGACGACGTTCCCGCTCATCAGCGAGGGGCTCACCGGGGAGAAGGTCACCGTGGGGCCGCCCTTCTACAAGGCGTGGGTGCAGCCGCTGGGGCTCCTGCTCCTCGTCCTCATGGGCCTGGGCACGCTCTTCGGCTGGAAAAAGACCAGCCGCGAAGCCCTCCGCAGGGCCTTCCGCGCGCCTCTCGTCGCGTTCGTCGTCGCGATCGCCGCGCACTTCGCGTTCGGGCGCCTGCTCGGCTTCCCCGCCGTCGTCTTCGCCGACCCGATCTACACGGGCGCCCTCGGCTCGATCCTCCGCGCCTTCAACGCGTTCACGCCCGTCATGGGCTTCTCGCTCTGCGTCTTCAACGCCGCGGTGATCGTGCAGGAGTTCGTCCTGCTCTTTCGCGCGCGCGCCCGCACCGGCGCCAGCGCGCGCACGCCGCGCATCCTGTGGTGGCTCGGCGGTCTGCCCGGGTTCGTCTACACGCTCTTCAGCCTCTCGCCCGAGTCGCGGCGCCGCTACGGCGGGTACATCGTCCACTTCGGCATCGTCTTCATGTTCGTCGGCTTCACGGGGCAGTCGTGGGGCACCGACAAGGAGGCGTCGCTCTCGCCCGGGCAGAGCACGGAGGTCGCGGGCTACCGCGTGACCTACGAGCGCGACCGCATGGAGGTCGACAACAACAAGCGGATGGTCTTCGCCGACGTCAACGTCACGAAGCACGGCGACAAGATCGCGCACCTCTCCCCGGCGAGGTTCATCTACAAGAAGCAGCCGGACTCGCCGACCACCGAGGTCGCGATCGAGCACCGCTTCGGCGACGACGTCTACGTCATCGTCGGGTCCATCAACCCGCAGACCAAGGTCGCGTCGCTCCAGATCCACATCAACCCGCTCGTCTCGTGGATCTGGATCGGCTGCTTCTTCCTGCTCATCCCGGGCAGCATCCTCTGCATGTGGCCGCAGGTGGAGCTCGGCGAGTCGCGCGTCTGGGCGGGCGCGCGCGGGATCGCCGCCACCGCGGCGAGCGTCGTCCTCGGCATCATGCTCGCCGCGACGCCGGCGTTCGGGCAGACGATGAACGGCGGGAACATGGACGGCATCGTCCGAATCGACAACGACGCCGAGCGGCTCGTCTTCGAGAAGGTCCGGTGTCCCTGCGGAGACTGCCAGAGGGCGCTGACGTCGTGCAGCTGCGGAGAGGCCGAGGGCGCGCGCAACCGGATCCGCGAGCAGATGCGCGCGCACCTGAGCGAGGACGAGATCCTCGCGTCGTACGTCTCCGAGCACGGCTCCGAGTCGCTCGTCGTTCCGCCCAACACGGGCGCGATGCGGGCCATCTACCTCGTGCCCGTCGCCGCGATCGCGCTCGGTGCGTTCGGGCTCGCGCGCATGCTCCGCCGCTGGCGCTCGGGGGGCACCCCGCCCGCGCCGCCGACGCCCGCAGGGGATGCTCCGAAGGACGCCTACGACACGCGCCTCGACGACGAGCTGAAGGACCTCGAATGACCGAGCGCAAGCCGCGGAAGCGACGCGCTGCAGCGCCCGCGCCGCAGCCCTCGCGCGCGTCGGACGACTCGGAGCGCTCGCTCGGTCGGGCGGTCGCGTTCGGCCTGCCGGCGGTCGCGCTCCTCGGCGCGCTCGTCGTCGGCGCGTTCGGCAGCCTCGGTTCGGCGCTCCTCGTCGTCGCGGCGGGCGCGCTCCTCGGTGCAATCTCGCTGCTGTGGGCAAGCATCCGCACGCTGAGCGGCGACGCGCCCCTGCCCGCCGGGCTCGAGGGCATGTCGACCCACCGGGGGCCCGTGGACGATCTGGCCGAGGAGAAGTGGCGCGTCCTCCGCGCGCTCAAGGACCTCGAGGCTGAGCACGCCATCGGGAAGATCGACGACGCGGACTACGCGGTCGTCGTCGAGACCTATCGGGCGGACGCGAAGCGCCTCATGCGCGAGATGGATGAGGGCCTCGCGCCGCTCCGTGACGAGGCGGAAAAGCTCGCGCAGGAGTACGTCGCGAAGCGGCGGGACCGCGCGGCGAAGGGCGACGACGCGGACGCGAAGGCGACGACGAGTGTGGCCGCCGGCGACGGGGGCTCGGACGCCGCGCCCGTGCCCGGCGGCGACGTCGCACCGGCGATCCCCCGCGCCGCGTGCAGCGGGTGCGGCGCGTCGAACGAGCCGGATGCAGCCTTCTGCAAGAAGTGCGGTGCCCGCATGGGGAGCGCGGACGCGAACGACGCGAAGCTGGACGAGACGGACGGGGACGATGCCGCGCGGTAGCTCCTTCCTGGCAGGGCTCGCCCTGGCGGCGGTGATCGTCACGGGACCGATGGCGCTGGCGGCGGACGCCGGGAAGGCCACAGCGCCCGCACCCGCACCCGCGCCCTCGGCGAGTGCGAGTGCGAGTGCGAGTGCGAGTCCGTCGGCGTCGACGACGACGCCCGCACCCGGAGGCGGCGAGCTCCCTGCCGGCCACCCTTCGCTCGATCCGGACAACCCGCACGCGGGCGGCGGGGGCGGGGGCGGCGCGACGATGCCCGGCGTCTTCAACCCTCCCGACGACACCGAGCAACCCGACCCCGCGCTCCCAGCGGGCACGATCGTCGTCGACCTGCGCGACGCAGACGACAAGCCCGTCCCCCACGA
Organism: Polyangiaceae bacterium; assembly: GCA_036490515.1. Taxonomy (GTDB): domain Bacteria; phylum Myxococcota_A; class Polyangia; order Polyangiales; family Polyangiaceae; genus Palsa-1150. Next base: position 184,315 of record DASXDU010000038.1, on the reverse strand, counting down.
GCAGGTGAGCCTCGGAGTGCTCATCAACTCGATCGCCAAGGGCGACAGCCGCAAGCACCTCCAGGCGGACACCGACGCCGCAGGGCGCGTCACGTTCGGGGGCCTCGAGCAGGCGAGCAACGTCGCCTACCGCGTGAGCGCGGGCTTCCAGGGCGGTGCCTTCGCCGCCACGCCGTTCCAGCTCGCGCAGGCGAAGGCGATGCGTGTCGTGCTGCACGTCTACCCGGTGACGCGCGACATCCAGCAGGCCCTCATCGTCACCGAGGTGACCGTCGCGTGCGAGGTGCGCGAGGACCGCATTCAGGTCGAGCAGGCGCTCACCATCTACAACCTGGGCAAGACGGCATGGCAGCCGTCCGACGTGAAGATGCCCCTCCCCGACGGCGCGACGGCCTTCGGGGCGCAGGCGTCGATGAGCGACCAGGGGGTCGACGAGGCGGGACACGACGCAAAGCTCCGCGGGACGTTTCCGCCCGGCCGCCACGCGGTGGAGTACCGCTGGCAGCTGCCGTGGTCGGGCGACAAGGACGTCGACTTCTCGGTCGGGCTCCCGCCGCACGCCGCGATCGCGCGCGTCATGATGCCCGCGACGTCGGACATCAAGCTCGTCGCCGACGGCTTTCCGCCGTCCGAGGTGCGCCATGATCAGCAGGGGCAGAGCTTCCTCGTCACCGAGCGGCGCATGCGCCCGGACGAGCCGAAGCTCGGGTCCGTGATGATCGGCATCCACGATCTGCCGACGCGCGGGCTCGGTCCGGTGCTGGCCGCGCTCCTGGCCGCGTGCGGCGTCGCCGTGGGCTTCGTGCTGGCGTTCGGGGGCCGGGGTAGGGGCAGGGTCGGGGGGGACGGCAACGGCGCCAGCGGCGATCGTGGGGCCATCCTGGCCGACCTCCTCGAGCTCGAGAAGGCACGCGACCGCGGCGATGTGGGTCCGAAGACCTACGAGCGCGCGCGACGGGAGCTCATCGACGCACTCGCACGGGCCCTCCGGCCCCGCACCGGCGCCGGCGGCGTCACGCAGGGCGTGAAAACGTGAAGTGTGCCCGTCTGTGGGCAACATGACGACAAGGCTGGGTGCTGCGCCGGGGAGGGGCCTGCGGACAACTGACCAGCCCGGGTTCTCCCCGTCGAGTCCGTGGGTTCGTCCTGCGTCGGCTCCACAGCCGTGATCGACTTCAAGTCGGCGAGACGACGCGCCTTTCGAGGTTCTCCCCGCCGTCCACAGGCTCTATCGACACCTCTACAGATCTCATCTAAGGATGCTACCGGAACACACCCGACATGGAACTCACGGTACCGAAGAAGGACCTGCTCAAGCTCGTGACGCGCATGCAGGGCGTCGCCGAGCGCAAGAGCACGATGCCGGTTCTCTCGAACGTGCTCATGGCCGTCGATGGGCCCAGCGCGCTGCGCCTGGCAGCAACGGACCTGTACCTGGCGCTGGTCGGGCGTGTGGCCGTGGACGTGAGCAAGGGCGGCAGCGTGGCCGTGTCGGCCAAGGACCTGCTCGAGCGCGTGCGGATGATGCCCGAGGGGCCCATCCACCTCGCGTCGCAGGACAACGCGACCACGACGATCAAGGCCGCGGGGAGCGCGCGCCGGTACACGCTGCGCGGCATGCCGGGCGACGACTTCCCGCCCCTGCCCACGCCCGCGGAGGGGTCGCCCTCACTGGCGCTCGACGTCGACGTCTTGCAGGAGCTCGTGGCCAAGACGCACTTCTCGATCTCGTCGGACGAGACCCGCGCACATCTCAATTCGGCGCTCTTCGAGTGGGACGGCGACACGGTCCGCATGGTGACGACAGACGGGCACCGCCTCTCGAAGATGGAGGTGAAGGTCAGCGGCAGGCAGGCGTCCGCGACGATGCTCATCCCACTCAAGGCCATCCAGGAGCTCCGGCGCCTGAGCGACGACATGGTGGCCGAGGCGAAGGAGTCCTCGAAAGAGGGTTCTCCCAAGGCGCAGATGCAAATCACGCAGAGCGGCTCGAGCGCGTTCTTCCAGGGCGGAGGGATGTCGTTCGCGGTGCGTCTGGTCGACGCGCAGTTCCCGCCCTACTCCCAGGTCATCCCGGCGCAGAGCGAGAAGCTCGTGCGGGTGCCCCGCGCCGCGTTCGCGGACGCTCTGCGGGCGGTGTCCGTCGCGGCCAGCGAGCGCACGGGCGGCGTCAAGCTCGCCTTCACCAAGGGCACGATGCGCATCACGACCGAGTCTCCCGAGAGCGGCGAGGGCTTCGACGAGATCCCCATCGACTACGCGGGGCCGAACATGACGATCGGGTTCAACGCGAAGTACTTCCTCGACGTGCTCGCAGCGCTCGACGAGGACGAGGTGCAGCTCGGCCTCGGCGGTGAGCTCGACCCGGCCGTCGTGCGGCCCGTGGGCGCGCGCCAGTTCCTCGCGGTCGTGATGCCGATGCGCATCTGACGGCGTGCCGGGCGAGGAGCAGACCCAGGAAGGGCGGCCCGTCCGCCCGCTCGCCGTCGCATCGGTATCGGTCCGATCCTTCCGGAACCTCGCGACCGTCGACCTCACCTTCGGTCCTCGCTTCAACGTATTCGCCGGCGACAACGGGCAGGGGAAGACCAACCTGCTCGAAGCAATCTACGTCTTCGCGACTTCGCAGAGCTTTCGCACCTCACGGCCGCGCGAGGTCGTTGCACACGGGGAGGAGACGGCCAGCGTGCGCGGTGTCGTGCGCGAGGGCGACGAGGAGCGCGAGCAGTCGGTGGGCCTTCGTACGGGGCTGCGCGCGGTGCGTATCGACGGCAAGCGACCGTCGACGCTCGCGTCGTACGCCGTGCGAACGCCCACGGTGGTCTTCCACCCCGGCGCCGTGGGTCTGTCGTCCGGGGCCGGTGCCGAGCGACGTCGCCTGCTCGACCGCCTGGCCCTTTACCGTGCGCCACAGTCGCTTGCGGACGGAGAGGCCTACGTACGTGCCGTACGGGCCCGTCAGCGCGTCCTCGAGACCCGGGGCGAGCAGGCGCGCGACCTCGACGATTGGGAAGCTCTGATGGTGCGCCACGGGTCTGCGATGGCCATGGCGCGGGCGGACGCGGCGGAGCGGCTCGGAGCGGCGGCAGAGCGAGCCTTCGACCGGATCGGGCGGCGGGCTGTCGAGGACGTGGGATTGAGCGTGGTGTATGTACCGAATGCACCGCGTGAGCCCGAGGCGTTCCGGGCGCGCCTCGCAGAGAACCGAGTACGCGATCACGCGCGCGGCTCGGCGACGTGCGGTCCCCATCGGGACGACCTCTCGCTGGACCTCGGCGGTCGCCCCGTGCGCGGCGTGGCGTCGCAAGGGCAGCACCGGGCCGTCGTCCTCTCCCTGGAGCTCGCGGAGATCGAGGTCGTTGGCGAGGCGCGGGGCGTGCGTCCGCTCTTGCTCCTGGACGACGTGTCCAGCGAGCTCGATCGCGACCGGACGGCGGCGCTCTTCGCGGCTCTTCGCGCGCACGAGGGCCAGGTCCTCCTGACGACGACGCGGCCGGAGCTCATCGAGACGGGGCTGGTTTCCCGTGTGGAAGAGCGTCGCGATTTCACGGTTGTGGCGGGCACGATTCGCCCTGCCTGAGGGGTGCTCGTCAGGCCCGCAGCGGGGGTCCGTGGGGGGCCGCCGACCGCCGCTCCTGACGTCTCGTGCGGAGCGTGTGCGACATTGAGCTAAGTGCCCGGAACTGCGTGAGAAGAATGGCCCGTTTCGCTTGCGGGAGAAGCACCGCCGACCTATACTCCAAGTGCAACGGCGCGACGGACCTCCTCGTCCGGAACGAGAGCCCACAATCAAAGCGGGTTCTTCGAAGCGTCTCTAACGGAACACTGGCACGCCGGAGAGCCGCGCTGCCGTCGAAGGATCCGAGCCCCGCATGTCGAACGTCCCCGCCTCGCAGTCCGTTCCGCCCCCGGCGAGCTACGACAGCACCAGCATCACGGTCCTCGAGGGGCTCGAGGCGGTCCGCAAACGCCCGGGCATGTACATCGGCGACGTGCACGATGGTTCGGGGCTCCACCACCTCGTGTGGGAGGTCGTCGACAACGCGGTCGACGAGCACCTTGGCGGCTTCTGCACGCGCATGGACGTGACGATTCACTTCGACGGGTCCATCACCGTCGACGACAACGGCCGCGGGATCCCGGTCGGCATCATGCCCGACCGTGGCGTCAGCGCGGCCGAGGTCGTCATGACGGTGCTCCACGCAGGGGGCAAGTTCGATCACTCGAGCTACAAGGTCAGCGCGGGCCTTCATGGCGTCGGCGTGAGCGCCGTCAATGCCGTCAGCGAGTGGCTGAAGATGGAGATCCGCCGCGAAGGCCACGTGCACTTCCAGGAGTACCGGCGCGGCGCGCCCGTCGCTCCCCTCGCCGTCATCGGCGACACGGACAAGACGGGCACGAAGATGTCCTTCAAGCCGGACCCGACGATCTTCAGTTCGACAGAGTTTCAGTACGACATCCTCGCGAGCCGCCTGCGCGAGCTCTCGTTCCTCAACGCGGGCTTCCTCATCTCGCTCACGGACGAGCGCGACGGCGGGCGAAAAGAGACGTTCCAGTACAAGGGGGGCATCAGCGAGTTCGTGGAGCACTTGAACAAGGCGAAGGAGCCCGTCCACGACAAGGTCATCTCGATCGTGGCCGAGCAACAGGTCGAGGGCGGCGCCGCCCCCATCGGCATCGAGCTCGCGATGCAGTGGAACTCGAGCTACTCGGAGCAGATCTTCCCCTACACGAACAACGTCCACAACAAGGATGGCGGGACGCACCTCACGGGCCTCCGCTCGGCGCTGACGAAGGTCTTCAACAGCTACGGCGCCGCGCAGAACCTCTTCAAGGAGGTGAAGAACGGCCTCCAGGGCGAGGACATCCGCGAGGGCCTCACGGCGGTCATCAGCATCAAGCACCCGGACCCGAGCTTCGACTCGCAAACGAAGAGCAAGCTCGTGTCGAGCGAAGTGAAGACGATCGTCGAGACGAGCGTCTACGAGAAGCTCGGTCAGTTCTTCGAGGAGAACCCCAAGGTCGCGCGGCAGATCGTCGAGAAGGCCATCGTGGCCGCCAAGGCACGCGAGGCCGCCCGCAAGGCGCGCGAGGTCGTGCGCAAGGGCCAGCTCGAGTACTCGACGCTCGCCGGGAAGCTCGCCGACTGCCAGACGCGCGACCCCGGCGAGGCCGAGATCTACATCGTCGAGGGAGACAGCGCAGGCGGCTCGGCCAAGCAGGGGCGCGACCGTCGCTTCCAGGCCATCCTGCCGCTGCGCGGCAAGATCCTCAACGTCGAGCGCGCACGCCTCGACAAGATGCTCTCGAGCGCCGAGATCGGCACGCTCATCGCGGCCCTCGGCTGCGGCATCGGCGAGGACAGCTTCGACATCGAGAAGCTCCGCTACCACCAGGTCGTGTTGATGACGGACGCCGACGTCGACGGGAGCCACATCCGGACGCTGCTCCTCACCTTCTTCTACCGGCAGATGCCGGAGATCATCGAGAAGGGCTACCTCTACATCGCGCAGCCGCCGCTCTTCCGCGCCCGCAAGGGCAAGAAGGACGTCTACCTCAAGGATCAGGCGTCGCTCGACCGGTTCTTCCTCGAGCACGGCGTCGACGGGTTCGCGGTCCGGGCGAGCAAGGGGCCCACCCTCCAGGGCGAGCCGCTCTTCCGCCTCGCGGAGCGGCTGCGCATGTTCCGGCGCGCGCTGACGAAGCTCGATCGCCGCGCCGACGCGGGCATCATCGGGCAGGTCCTCCACGCGGTACCCCTCGGCAAGACCGAGCTCCGCGAACGCAAGCGGGTCGAGGCGGCGGTGCCGCTCATCCGCGCGCGCCTCGAGAAGAAGAAGCCGGACATCTTCCCGCTCGACGTCCAGGTGGGCTGGGAGGTCGAGCACGGCGCGGCGACCATCACGATCGCGCCGCGCCCAGGAGCGGCAGCGCGGCCCGTCGTCATCGACTGGAACCTCGTCGACTCGGCGGAGTACGAGGAACTCTACGCCATCGAGCAGGACGTCCGGTCGATCGGCCCGGCGCCGTACTTCGTGCGCGAGCTCGACAAGGCCAAGGGCGACGAGGTCGAGATCGAGGACGCCGACGCGCTGTGGGACGCCATCGACGCCCGCGGTCGCAAGGGGATGCAGATCCAGCGCTACAAGGGCCTCGGCGAGATGAACCCGGAGCAGCTCTGGGAGACCACGCTCGACCCCAACACGCGCGTCATGCTCCAGGTGCGCCTCGACGACGTGGTGCAGACGGACCAGATCTTCACGATCCTCATGGGGGATCAGGTGGAACCGCGCCGCGTCTTCATCGAGGACAACGCCCTCAACGTGAAGAACCTCGACATCTAGCTCCGGAAGCCCGAGGCTCCGGCCTGCCTGGCCAGGGCCCCGCGCTCCTTGTCCAAGGCTTCGGGCGCCCGTCCCCGAGGGCCCGCGCCCGTGTATCCGGGGTTCCGGACGGTCGTTTCTCCCCGGGGCACGTCTCTTGCGCTGGGCGTCGAGCGACTTAGGTTCCTGGTCGAAGCGCGAGCCCGGCTGGCGAGGCCAGCGAGGAACGTTCGCGCGGGGTGTGATCGAGCCCGCTTTGGGTGAGCGGGTAGGAGAAACGCATGCGTCCCGACCGAATGACGACGAAGAGCCGCGAGGCGTTCCAGGAGGCGGTCGGCCGTGCGGGCCGCGCGGGCAACCCGGAGCTCCAGCCCGAGCACCTGCTCGCGGCGATGCTGGCACAAGAAGGCGGGGTCGCCGTTCCCCTGCTCCGCAAGGCCGGGGTCGACACCGCCGCGCTCGGGTCCGCGGTCGCGCGCAAGGCCGAGGCCTATCCGCGGGTTACCGGCGGCGCCGAGCCGGGCCTCTCGCGCCGCACGCTCGAGGTCGTTCGCAAGGCGGAGGACGAGGCGAAGCAGCTTAAGGACGACTACGTCTCCGTCGAGCACTACCTGCTCGCGATGGCGCGCCACGACAAGGACGTGGCGGCGCTCTTCGAGCAGAACGGCGGCGTGAAGTACGAGGCGCTCCTCTCGGCGCTCGCCGGCGTGCGCGGCTCGCAGCGCATCACCGATCAGGACCCCGAGGCGAAGTTCCAGGCGCTCGAGAAGTACACGCGCGACCTCACCGAGATGGCGCGCAAGGGCAAGACCGATCCGGTCGTGGGACGCGACGAGGAGATCCGGCGCGTCATGCAGGTGCTCTCGCGCCGGACGAAGAATAACCCCGTGCTCATCGGCGAACCCGGCGTCGGCAAGACGGCCATCGTCGAGGGCATCGCCCAGCGCATCGTGCGCGGCGACGTGCCCGAGTCGCTGAAGAACAAGAAGGTCTGCGCCCTCGACATGGGCGCGCTGGTCGCGGGCTCGAAGTTCCGTGGCGAGTTCGAGGACCGCCTGAAGGCGGTGCTGAAGGAAGTGGAGACCTCCGAGGGGCGCATCATCCTCTTCATCGACGAGCTCCACACGATCGTGGGCGCGGGCGCTGCCGAGGGGGCGATGGACGCCGCGAACCTCCTCAAGCCGGCGCTCGCGCGGGGGGAGCTCCGCTGCATCGGGGCGACGACGCTCGACGAGTACCGGAAGCGGATCGAGAAGGACGCTGCTCTCGAGCGGCGGTTCCAGCCCGTCCTCGTGTCGCAGCCGACGGTCGAGGACACCATCGCGATCCTCCGCGGCCTCAAGGAGCGGTACGAGGTGCACCACGGCATCCGCATCCAGGACGCCGCGCTCGTAGCCGCGGCCACGCTGAGCGACCGCTACGTGACCGACCGGTTCCTCCCGGACAAGGCGATCGACCTCGTCGACGAGGCGGCCGCGAAGATCAAGATGGAGGTCGACAGCATGCCGGCGGAGCTCGACGCCGTGCAGCGGCGGCTGACGCAGCTCCAGATCGAGTCGCAGGCGCTCAAGAAGGAGCGCGACGCCGCGAGCAAGGCGCGCCTCGACGAGGTGAAGCGGCTCATCGCCGAGCTCGAGGAGAGCAGCCGCGGGATGCGCGCGCAGTGGCAGGCCGAGAAGGAGATCATCGACCAGATCCGCAAGGCGCAGCCGGAGCTCGAGACGCTCCGGAACGACGCCGAGCAGGCGCAGCGGACGGGGGACCTCGGGAAGGCCGCCGAGATCACGTACGGCAAGATTCCGCAGCTCGAGAAGCGCATCGAGGACCACCGCAAGGCGCTCGCGAAGGTGCAGGCCACGACGAGCTACCTCCGCGAGGAGGTGACCGACCAGGACATCGCCGCGATCGTCTCGAAGTGGACGGGCATCCCCGTCACCAAGATGATGCAGGGCGAGATGCACAAGCTCCTCCACATGGAGGAGGAGCTGAAGAAGCGCGTCGTCGGCCAGGAGACGGCGATCGACGCGGTCGCCAATGCGGTGCGCCGGTCACGCGCGGGGCTCGGCGACCCGAACCGGCCCATCGGGAGCTTCCTCTTCCTCGGGCCGACCGGCGTCGGGAAGACCGAGCTCGCGCGCGCGGTCGCCGAGTTCCTCTTCGACGACGAGCGGGCGATGACCCGCCTCGACATGAGCGAGTACATGGAGAAGCACGCCGTGGCGCGGCTCATCGGCGCCCCGCCCGGCTACGTCGGGTACGAGGAGGGCGGCCAGCTCACCGAGCCGGTCCGCAGGAGGCCGTACTCGGTGCTCCTGTTCGACGAGGTGGAGAAGGCGCACCCCGACGTGTGGAACGTGCTCCTCCAGGTGCTCGACGACGGGCGGCTGACCGACGGCCAGGGGCGGACGGTGGACTTCAAGCACGCGGTCATCATCCTCACGAGCAACATCGGCTCCGCGCAGATCCAGGCGATCGAGGATCGTCCCGGCCTCGAGGCCTCGATGCGGACGGATCTCGTGCGCCACGCCGTCCTCGACGAGGTTCGCAAGGTGTTCCGGCCCGAGTTTCTCAACCGCCTCGACGAGGTGGTGGTCTTCAGTCGGCTGACCAACGACCAGATCCGCACGATCGTGGACGTGCAGTTGCGACGGTTCTCCGACCGCCTCGCGCGGCGCGAGCTCGCCATCCAGGTGTCCGATCGCGCCAAGGATCTCCTCGCCGAGCTCGGATGGGACCCGCAGTACGGAGCGAGGCCGCTCAAGCGCGCCATCCAGAAGCAGCTCGAGGATCCTCTCGCCAGGCGCGTCCTCGGCGGAGAGTTCCCTCCGGGTACGACCATCGTCGTGGACCGGGACCGCGCTGACGGGCTCACGTTCGCGAGCCGGATGCAGAACTGACGGCGGGTTGGCCCTGTGGGGCCTGCGGCGGGCCCGGCGTTGCCTGGGCTGGTGCATCGGGCCACCTGTCCTGCCGCCGGTGAGTCACGGACGCACGACTGTGATCGTTCTGTCGTCGTGTCAGGCGTCCGTCAGGCGACAGGCTGCTGACGCCCGGACACAGGGGCCGGGGGCGAAGAACTGACTGGCTCCGCGGGGTTGGCGCGCAGAAGGTGCGTGAGGCGGCCCGGGCAGGCGAGAAAGTCGGCCGCCGGGGACATAAAAGACGCGTGGAAGGTGTCCTCTGAGCGGAGCACAAGGCGCCCGCGGTCGACGGCACGCCGCTCGCATACGGAAGAGTTGAGTCATGGCTATCGCGCGACGAACGAGAAGGAAGGCGGCACGGACGGCGGCAGCCGGCTCGTGGCTGGCCCTGCTCGCTGCGACGACGGTCGGTGACGCGGCCAGCACCGTCCGCGCCCAGGTTCGGGCCGACGGGCTGCGCGCCGGGGCGTACCGCCTGGTGGTGCAATCGTACGATGCGAGCCGCGGCGGGATGCCCCGCCCTGACGAGCGCCCCGTGGGCAGCATGCAGCGGTCGGTGACGGCCGACGAGCTCCGCTCGGGCGTGTCGGTGAACCTGCTCGAGCTCCGCGCGCAGGCCGGCGCGGCGACCCACCGGCCGATGGTGGTCGCGTGGATCGAGTCGGGCCCCGCGGACCTCGAGTTCGACGGTCGCGCCGCCCGGCCGAGCCCCGGCAGCGTCTACGGCGTCGCGCATCGTGCGTCCGACGACGCGGCGGTCGAGATCCAGCTCAATCGCATGCTGGCAGCCTGAGTCCGCGACGACCGCCAACGGTTGAGCGGCGCGGGGCCGGCCATCGGCCGGGAATCACGCGATCGCGGGGCGTTCGGGCCGGTACGCGCGGATGTCGCGCACGCGGCGTTCGAAGTCGCGCTGTTCGGCGTCCGAGAGCCGAGTGCCGCCGAAGCGCGCCTCGAGGTACACGTTCGTGAGAGCGAGGACCTCGCCAGCGAGCGGGTGATGGCGGGCTCCGATGTCCTGCGCGTGGCGCAGCGGGGGAGTCGAGGGGCCACGGCTGAGGCCCTGGCCGTTCAGTGCGACGTCTAGGGTTCGGTAGAGCGCGGCAGCGGTCTCGACCTGCTCGTCGCCGTGCCTCGACCCCGGGTTGTCCCGGACCGTAGCCTTGCGGCGCCGGCGCTTCCAGCCGAGGTACCCGAGGCCGACGAGCAGGAGCAGCGCGCCAGCGACGACGGGCCCCTTGGTCAATTTCGCGAGCGGTCCGCGGTCGAAGCCCGTACGCGACCGCAGGCGGTCGTAACGGCGGCCCACCTCGTCGAACAGGCGCACCTGCTTGTGCAGGTCGTAGCCGACGACGTAGGTGTTCCAGCGCTGCGAGAGCGCCTCCAAGAAATCGCGCATGAGATAGTAGAAGCCGTCACGCGGCTCGAGGGGCTGGGCCCCGCTCGCGGGCGTCGGGTCGAACGTCTGCCAGCCCGGGTGCGTGGGATGGTCGATGTACGCCTCGACCCACGAGTGAGCGTCCCCCTCCCGGACCGCGTAGTACTTGCCCCAGCGGTTCCAGGTCCCGCCGACGAAGCCCGTGACGTTCCGTGAGGGGATGCCGATTCCCCGCAACATCAAGGCCATGGCGGTCGAGAAGAACTCGCAGTGGCCCCGGCGCGAGTTGAACAGGAAGTGGTCAACCGGCTGAGCGGTACCCTGCGAGGGCGACTTCAGATCGTAGCCGTAGTCGTGGCGCAGGTGCTCCTCGATGGCGCGCGCCTTCGCCTCCGGCGTCGGAAGGTCGTCCGTCCACCGGTGCGCGAGGTCCACGATCCGTGACGGAAGGTTCCCCGGGAGGGCCAGGTAGCGGGCCCTGTCGACGGGGGTCATCGGCTCGACGAGGATCTCGTTGTCCGCGGCTAGGTAGACGTCGTACCGGAGGCCGCGCGCGTCCGACCCGGAGTAGCGAATCTCGCCTTCGGCGCCGCGCTGGACGGCGAGGGGCTCGCCGAGCAGGATCTGGTTCTGCGGCTTCACGCGAAGCGCGACGGCACGCGGCGGGAGAAAGACGACCGGAGGGTCGATGGGCTCGAGGTCGAACGAGATGAAGCGGTCCTTCGTGCCGTTGAGGTTCCGGAAGATCGGGTAGACCTCGCTGCCGTCGAGGCCGTGGTCGGCCGGACGGAGGTCGCGCTGCGAGCGCTGCCAGGCGCGGCCGTCGTACGAGTCGAAGGCCGTGCCGCGGAGGCGCAGCGTGAGCCGCGTCGGCGGGTCCGCGAGGTCGGGGACCTCGAAGCGAAGCGCGATGGTCGGGTCGTCGCGCAGGACGCCGACGTCGCCGAGGTCGACGTGCTCGGAGAAGCCGATCATTCGGCCAGCGTGGGGATGGTTGAGGAGCAGGAGAGACAGCCCGACGCGCGGGAAGAGCACGAAGAGCGCCGTCGTGAAGAGCAGGATGGGAACGGAGAGGAGGCAGGTCGCCGCGAGGAAGCCGCGCCCGACGACGCGGCGGCTGCGCAGGATGCGAGGCACGTCGACGGGCAGGCCCGTGCGGTCGCGGGCTCCCTGGCGATAGTTGCCCTCGACTTCCCGCCGGAGGTGGCTGAGCACGAGGGCGCCGGGGGCCACCACGAGGAAGCCGAGGAAACAGATGCCGTACGTGAGGCCGCCCCCGAGGACGGTCCCGGCGACGAAGTGGAGGAGGGAAAGGACGATGATCTGCTGGTCGTGAGCGGCGCCGCGGCGCGTGGCGAGGCGCACGATCTGGAGCAGAGCAGCGAACTCCACGGCGACGTCGAGGGGCGAGCGGCCAGCGAGCAGGCGGCCGCCCTGGACGAGCAGGAGCGTCAGGGGGGCGATCGTCGCGAAGTGGCGCAGCGCGGGCCTGCCTTGCCAGGCCTCGGGGATGAAGATCGCGACGACGAGGCCCACGACGAGCGCCAGGTTGGTCCAGGAGCTCAGGGACGCGGTGCTCACGACGGCGAGCACGCCAAGGGCAGCGAGGGCGTCCGTCATCACCCGATGCACGAGCCCGAACCTCACTGCGCGGCCTCCGCGTCGGGTTCGGTGGTCACCGCCTCGATGAGCGCCAGGTAGCGGAGCAGGGGGTCCGCCCCGCTCGCGCGGTCGGCGCGAGCCGAACCGCTCGCGGTGGTGACGACCGCGATGCGATCGCCGCGCTTGAGGTGCGCGACGGCGCGCGACGCGATGTCCCGGATGCGTCGTTCGAAGGCGGCGTTCCACTCTTCGGTCGCGCCGGGCGGGCGGAGGACGTCGAGGGTGATCGTGACGTCGGGCCGGGTCTCGCGAGCGCGCTCGCGCATGACCATGCGGCCCACGGCCGCGGTCTTGCGCCAGTGGACGTCACGAGGGTCCTCGCCTTCGCGCATCAGCTTGAGACCGAGGAACTCCTCGCCGTGGCCGCGTCCGACCAGCGCCTCGCCGCCGCGCAGACGCCCAGCCGGTGCGGGTGCGAGCTGCACGGGGTCGACGGCGGGGTAGATGACGAGGTCGCCTTCGGCCGGAACCTCGCGCGATTTCTCGAAGAGACCGAACGGAAAGCGCGTCGCGATGCGGAAGCCGACGTGCACATCGCGGCCACGGCGCGTCGGCGTGCGACGGTACGCCGCGACCTGGGCCGATTTGGGGCTGATCTTGAGGAAGAAACAACGCTTGTCGGCGGGCTGCCCCGCGCGCAGGTCCTCGACCTCGATGGCGTAGGAGGGGACGCGTGCCTTGTGGTTGAAGACCTCGATCTCCACGAGGTGGGCGCGTCCGACCTGCGCGCGCAGAGGCAGGCGCCGGACGACCGTGAGGTCGCGGAGCGAGAGCTCGCTCATGATGCCGCTCACCACGATGAGGGCGAGGAGCATCCCGAGGAGCAGATAGAGGAGGTTGTTCGCCGTGTTGATGGCCGCGAAGCCGACGCCGAGCGTGATGCCGACGAAGAACTTGCCTTCGCGCGTGAACTTGAGACGGCGTGGTGGCCGCATGCGCTGTCGCCAGCGCGCGAGCCATTGCCACGCGGAGCTCGAACGTGGTGCGAGCGACGCTTGCACGGCGGGCGCGCCTCAGAGGGGAACGGGGATGCGTGTCACGATCTCGCGGACAGCGGTCTCGGCCTCGTCGCGTGTCGGCACGAAGCCGTCGGCGTGCGTTGCGAGGCGGACGCGGTGCGCGAGGACGGGCACTGCGAGGTCGTGGATGTCGTCGGCGATGCAATAGTGCCGGCCGCGAAGAAGAGCGCGCGCCCGGGAGGCATGCCCCAGCGCCATGGCGGCGCGGGTGGAGGCGCCGAGCGAAAGCAGGGGCGAGGTTCGCGTGGCCAGGATGAGTGCGTGAAGGTAGTTCGCCAGGGCCGTGTCGATCGTCACGCGTTCGACCTCGCGCTGAAGGCTGACGAGGCGTGCGGGGTCGAGGACGCAGGGGACGTCGCGCGCGGTATCGGTCGTACCGTCGAGGACGAGGCGCATCTCCACAGGCGCGGGCGGGTAGCCGATGCGGACGCGCAGAAGGAAGCGGTCGAGCTGCGACTCCGGAAGGGGGAACGTCCCAGCGAAGTCCTGCGGGTTCTGGGTTGCGATGACGAAGAAGGGCTCTGGCAGGGGGATGGTCTGCCCGTCGAGCGAGACCTGGCCCTCGTTCATGGCCTCGAGCAGCGCAGACTGGGTTCGGGGGCTTGCGCGGTTGATCTCGTCGGCGAGGAGGATGTTCGCGAAGATCGGGCCGTGGCGCAGCACGAACTCGCCCTGTCGCTGATCGTACACGCTGACGCCGAGGACGTCGCTGGGGAGGAGGTCGCTCGTGAATTGCACGCGCCGGAGGTCGCCGCCGACCGCCTTGGCGAGCGCACGGGCCAGGGTCGTCTTCCCCACGCCCGGAACGTCCTCGATGAGAAGATGACCGCGCGCGAGGAGGGCCACGAGGGCCAGCTCCACGGCGTCCTGCTTCCCCTCGAGTGCGCTCTCGACGGCCTGGCGCAGCGTCTGGAGCGCGGGCAGCTCCTCCGCGATGCGCGCAGCGGCCGTCATGCAGCCAGAGTAGCACGGCGTCGCCCGTGGAAAGCGCTGCGTGGGCGCCAGGCGGGCGGCCAGCGTGGCGGACGAGGACGTGTCCTCGCGCGCCTTCCTTGCTCGCCGGCCGATGCGGACCGAAGATGCGAGCCAGAGCCTGCCGTGTCGGTCGTCGTCGAGCTCCGCAACGTCACGAAGACGTACGGATCCGTTCGCGCGCTCGTCGGCCTGTCGTGGCGGTTCGCGAGCGGCGGCGTCAACGTCGTCGCCGGGCCGAACGGCTCGGGAAAGTCGACGCTCCTGGCGATCGTCGGAACCCTCGTGCGGGCGACGTCGGGCAGCGTCGATCACGGCGAGCTGGGGAGACGCCGGGCCAAGGTACGTGGAACGCTCGGCTGGCTCGGTCACGAGTCGCTCTGCTATCCAGACCTCACGGGCCGGCAGAACATCGAGCTCGCCGCGAGGCTCCATGGCTTGGACCCCGCGGCTGCCTTCGAGCGGGCGTCGACCCGCTTTGAGCTCGGTGCGTTCGCGGACCGCAGTCTACGGACGTACTCGCGAGGGCAACGGCAGCGGGTGGCCCTCGCGCGAGCGCTCGTGCACGAACCGCGGCTCCTCCTCCTCGACGAGCCGACGACCGGTCTGGATCGAGCGGGCGTCGAGCGCTTGGAGGCGGTCGTGGCAGAGGAGGCCCGGAAGGGTGCGGTGGTCGTCGTCGTGACACACGACGCGGCGTTCGCCGACGAGCTTGGGGCGCGGGTACTCACGTTGGATCGAGGTCGCGCCGTGCAAGGCGAAGGGCGCGGACGATAGCGTCGACGGCAGGGTATAGGGCGAGCTCCGCGGGGAGGGCGCGAGGCACGGTGGCAAGGACCCGAATGCCGGTGAAGCGGCGAAGTTCGTCGGCGTTCGTGCCGGTCGACGCGTCGGGTAGGGAGGGAGCGACGAGCACGATGCCCGAGAAGGCGAGGTCGGGCGCGGCATGCGTTGTGGCGAGGACATCGTGGAGGACGCCAAGGCGGTCGGGTGCGACGAGGAGGACGTCGTCGCAGGGGAGCAGGCGAAGGAAGTCGACGTTCAGCGCGTCGTCGTCGAGAGGCGTGAAGAGGCCGCCCGGAAGCTCGACGAGTAGGAGGTCGATGCCGTTTCGGGCATCGAGGAGGCCTGCCGCGAGCACCGGAAGGTCCACGTGGGTGTGCTCGCGACGGGCCGCGAGATGCGGAGAGACGGGCGCCCGGAGGGCCAGGCGGGGATGTTTCACGTGGAACGAAGAAGCGCTGGCGAGGCGGTCGGCGTCCGAGCGGCCTACGCCTACCCCGCTCTCGATTGGTTTCGCACCGAATACCCGGAGTCCGGTGCGCGCCAACCTTAGAAGGAGTGCTTCCGCGAGATGGGTCTTGCCGATCTCCGTCCCCGTGCCCGTTACGACCAGCAGGCGGCCGCTCATCGGCCGTCAACCGCCGCGGCAATGGCCGCGAGGAGCTCCTCGACGACCGCCGCACTGTGGGCCGCGGTCGCTGTCAGCCTGAGCCGCGCCGTACCTGCGGGTACGGACGGCGGCCGGATTGCGCGGACATCGAGCCCGAGGGTGCGGACTGACCGAGCCACCTCCAGGGCGACGGCCGGCTCTCCCACGACCCAGGGAATGACGTGTCCGTATCCGGTCGCGGCGTGGCCGAGCGTCTCGAGGCCGCGCCGAAGCTTCCCCGCCCATTCCGTGGCGGCAGCCCGCCTCCAAGGCTCGGTCCTGGCCCTGTCCATCCCCTGCAGGGCAGCGGTGGCCACGGCCGGGCTGAGCCCCGTAGAGAAGACGAAGGAGCGGGCTCGGTTCCAAAGCCACGCAATGAGCTCGGGGCAGCCCGCGACGAAGGCGCCTGCTGCCCCAAATGCCTTCCCGAACGTCCCCACGACCACATCGGCGCGCACGCCTGCCCCTGCACAAACACCGCGACCTTCGGGGCCCAGGACGCCCAGCGCGTGCGCCTCGTCGACCAGCAGCGCGGCGCCGTGGGCGTCGCAAACTGCCCGAAGGCTGCAGAGATCGGGGCTGTCCCCATCCATGCTGAAATACGACTCCGTCACGACGAAGGCGCGGGCCTCGCTGCGGCGTCGCAACGCGCCTTCCACGGCCGCCACATCCAGGTGGGGCACGACCGCAACACGCGCGCGCGAGAGCCGGATCCCGTCAATGATCGAGGCATGGTTCAGGGCGTCGCTCACGACAAGGTCCCCGGAGCCAGCAAGTGCTGAAAGCGCGCCGACGTTGGCGGCATATCCGCTCGTGAACGCGAGCGCGGCAGGCTGTCCCACGAGGCCCGCGGCCGCGGCCTCCAGCCGCGCGTGCACCGGAAGATCTCCGGTCACGAGGCGGGACGCGCCCGCACCAGCCGCATCACGCGGCGGAAGCTCGCGAGCGAGGGCGAGATAGTCATTCGATGCGAAGCACCGGGCGGGCGGGGCCGACGCTGCGGCCGACCGCTCCCGGAACAGATCCTGCTCGCGAAGTTGGGTCAGAGCGGACGCGAGGAAGGCCAGCCCAGGAGGGACCTCATGTTTCACGTGAAACGTCACTCTCCCGGCGCCGATGCACCCGCCTCGAGCGGCTCAAGGGCGTCGTCAATCCGGACCAGCACCCGACGGAGGACGTCGCGCGTCTTGCGCTCCAGGGCTTCTCGCTGCGAACGCTCGTTCTCCACGTCATGCGCCAACGCCAGCGCAGCGAGCAAGAGCGCCTGGGGCTGCGTTCGCCCGCGCGGATCCATCTCGGAAAGCTTGTCATCCACGACCTCGGCGAGCCGACGGAGCTCCTCGGGCGGTGCAGAGCTGACGAGTCGGTAGCTCTGCCCTGCGATCCGCAGCTCGACGGTGCGTCGGTCCATGGCGAGTCTCGCCCGAGCCTATCACGGCTCCCTCACGCGCCCGATGCCCGTGATTGCCGTCGTCAGTGCCCCAACGCCCCCGAGAGGTGCAGGGTAGGCAGCGCGATCAACTTCGCCGTCGATGCGAACCCCTAGGACCACGTCCAGCGTAGACTCGTCCGCAGCCCAGCGGGTCTATGCGAAGATTCCGAAGGCCATCCCCTACATAGAGCTCCGGGAGCGGCGAAACAGCGTCCCCTCGACGCCTGGGCCCGACGGCACCCGCGGCTCCCTGGCGAATGCCCCCGCAGACACCATGATCGGGGAATCACTCCCGGACCGGCATCAGCCAGGCCATGCCACCGCTGAGGTCTCCCCGGATGGGAACCCCGCGCTGGCCTGCGGTTCCGCGACTGCGGCTTTCGTTCCCCCAAGACGTCGGTGGCGACGATCCCAACGTGACACGCGCGGAGAGCGCCGCGCGGCGCTCACTCGCCGGCGGCGTCGGTGCCGGCGTCGAACGTCTGGGTCGCATACTGGCCCTGGCAGACGGCAAGCCCCAGGCATTGCGAGCAATCCAACGTGAAATCCTGGCCCGGGACGCACGGGGACGGCAGCGACGTGCTGGCGCTCGCCCCCGCCAGCAGGCAGTTCGGCGTCTTTGCTTGGGGATTCTCATCTGCCGCGGAGTAGCCCACGAGGCACCCGTAGCAGACGTCGACCGGAAACTCGAACTCGTCGGACTCGATGTAGTTACCGCCGGTCGTCTGACCGAAGAACTTCACGTACGTCACCACCCGAAAGGTCCCGTTGCTCATGATCGTGCCCTGGACCTCGGCGCTCGTCGCGAGCGTGGTCGAGTCGATGGTGGTGACCGTGATTGGCGCATAGCCGGGCACGCTCCCCGAAGACGGATACACGGTGGCCGACGCCAGTCGGGTGAACGTCGCGAGTTGCGTGCCGCTCGAGTCGGTGATCCGCACGATCGCGCCCTGGACGGTAATGATGTTCGTCTCCGTCTGGAGCTGTTGCGAGTTCACCTCGGGAACCGACTGGTTGCCGATGAGGTAGGTCGGGTCGTACTCTTGGCGCAGGCCGTAGTCGAGCACACCCGAGGAGATGTGCGGCTGCGTGGGATCGTTCGTGAACAAGCACTGCTGGCCGCTGGTCACCAGCGGCGCGAGGAGGACATCTTCCACGAAGAGTGTGCTGTCGTCGTGCTTGCACGCCGCCATCGACGCGACGCCGCACCCGAGCAGCGAGACGGCCGCGATGACCTTGCCCCAGACGCGCTTCATGACGTTCCTCCGTGAGGCATCCGCCGAGCGGACGCGCGGACGAAAAGTGACACCAATGAACAAAGCCTACTTCCCGGCGAGTCAAAGCGCCAAAAAGCTGCAAGCGTGGAGCGCCCTCGACCGCGATCAGGTAGGAAATAGGGCGCCTCGAAGCGCATCCAGTCTCACACGCTCGACCCGCGACTCCCCCGGAGCTGTAACGACCGGCAGCCGCACCGACCGCCCGACACGCTTCTTGTCGCTCGCGACGTGGGACCAGGCGGCCGCCAGGTCCGATGGCGCGACCCGCCCCTGGAGCCCGAGTGCCACGAGCAGCGCCGCGACGCGCCCGGCCAGGGCCGGCGGGGTCCACCCCAGGCGCGACGCTGCTTCGAGCTCCGCCACGATCCCCACCGCCACGGCCTCTCCGTGGAGCCAGCGCGCGTAGGCCCCGTGCGTCTCGAGGGCGTGCCCGACCGTGTGCCCGAGGTTGAGGAGAGCGCGCGCCCCCGACTCGCGTTCGTCGTCTCGCACGACCCGCACCTTGGCCTCGATCGCTGCGCGCACCACCGGAACGAGCGCCCCGTGGTCGCCGCGGGAGAGAGCGACGGCATCGCGTTCCAGCCGTGCGAGGAGGTCACCGTCCGAAGTGAGAGCGATCTTGACCACCTCGCCGAGGCCCGACCGCAGTTCGCGGATCGGCAACGTTTCGAGGTGCGCGAGGTCTGCCACGACGGCGCTCGGCTGGTGGAAAGCGCCGACGAGGTTCTTTCCAGCTGGGTGATCGAACCCGGTCTTACCACCGACGGAGGCGTCGACGATCGCTAGCAAGGTCGTGGGCACCTGGACGAAGCGCACGCCCCGCAGTAGGCAAGCCGCCGCGAAGCCCGCGAGATCACCGACCACCCCTCCGCCGACCGCGACGACGAGCGCGTCCCGGTCGACGCCGGCGCCGAGAGCGGCATCCCAAATGGTGGAAACGGAGGCGAGTGTCTTGCGCGACTCGCCCGGAGGAAGCACGACCGTGAATACGTCGACCGCGAGCGCATCCAGGGCCGCGTGGATCGTGGCACCGCGCGCCCGCGTGACGTTTGAATCGGTGACCAGAACGACGCTCGAGGGGCCGAGGCGGGCGAGCGCGTCCGTCAGCCGGGCGGCTTCACCGTCACAGATGTCCACCGTGTAGCTGCGCGTTCCCAGCGGGACGACGATGGGGTCGCGCTCGACCAATGTGACCACCGAGTCGACGAGCGCCTCGACGTCTTCGCCGTCGCTTGCGAGGGAAAGATGTGCCTCTCCGTACGCGTCGGCCCGTTCGGCCAGGAGTTCGTTCGCGCGCCCCACGGGATCGCCGCCTACGCCGAGGTTCGGCCGGTTTGAGAGCTCGGCGACGCGGCCGGCGATGGTCTCGGCAGACGCGGTCAGCGTAACGATCAGGGCCCGGTCGAGCGCGAGCCGGCGTGTTCGGGCGACCGTCACGGTTCCACCGCCGAAGGCCAGGACGCGCGGCACCTCGTCCGTAAGGAGGCGCTCGACGAGTACCGCCTCTCTCTGCCGGAAAGCCGTCTCACCCTCTGCACGCCAGATCTCCGGCACGGTTCGAGCTGACTCGCGCTCGATCTCCGCATCCGTGTCCACGAAAGGAAGCCCCAGGCGCGCAGCCACGCGCGGGCCTACCGTGCTTTTTCCCGTCGCCATGAAGCCGCTGAGGACGACGCTTCGCATGGTCAGTACTCCGCCAACTGCCGTCGGTAGCCGTCCACGTTGCGCAGGAGCTCGGTCATCGAGTCGCCCGCGAACTTCTCGAGCACCGCGTCCGCCAGAACGATGCACACCATCGCCTCGCCAACCACGCTCGCGGCGGCGACGGCGCACACGTCACTCCGCTCGAACGCTGCCTGGAAGGGCTCCTTGGTGCGCACGTCCACGCTGTCGAGCGCCTTCTTCAGCGTCGCGATGGGTTTCATCGCTGCGCGGCAAACCACGGGCATCCCGTTCGTGATGCCTCCCTCGAGCCCGCCGGCGCGGTTCGATGGTCGCGTGAAGCGCCGGGCGGCGATGTCGTAGTGGATCGGGTCGTGGACGCCTGACCCGCGCGTCCGGGCGGCCCCGAAGCCCGCGCCGATCTCGACCCCCTTGATCGCCTGGATGCTCATCAGCGCCTGCGCGAGTCGTCCGTCGAGCTTGCGGTCCCATTGCACGTGGCTTCCGAGGCCCGGCGGGACGCCCGTCGCAACCACTTCGAAGACGCCGCCGAGGGTGTCCCCTGCGTGCGCGGCATCGCGGATCGCCGTACGCATCGCGGCCTCCGCGGAGGCGTCGACACACGCGAGGTCACTCGCGTGGGAACGGGCGCGGGCCTCGTCGGGAAGAAGATCGAGTGCAGGCGTCTCCACCGGCCCGATCGCCACCACGTGCGCGAACACGTCTACCCCGACCGCTGCGAGCAGCTTTCGAGACACGGCACCCACCGCAGTCCGCGAGGCCGTCTCTCTCGCGCTGGCTCGCTCGAGCACGTCCCGGAGGTCGTGCCGGTCGTGCTTCATCCCCCCCGCGAGGTCAGCGTGCCCCGGGCGCGGGCGGGAGAGCGGCTCGAGAGGTGCCGGCATGGGTGCGGGCGACATCCGGTCCAGCCAGTTCGCGTGATCGCGGTTCACGATGGACAGCGCGATGGGCGAGCCGAGCGTCTCGCCGCCGCGCACACCACCGACGATCTCGACGCGATCGGTCTCGATCTTCATCCGGCCGCCCCGGCCGTAGCCACGCTGCCGCCGCGCGAGATCCGCGTCGACGTCCTCGGCGAGGAGCGCGAGACCCGACGGGATGCCCTCGACCACCGCGGTGAGGCGCGGCCCGTGGGACTCGCCGGCGGTCATCCAGCGCAGCCGCGACATGGCCTCGTACGCTAGCAGGAAGCGATGAGCGCGGGAGCCGTCAGGGGGGTCGAGACGCTGGACCTTGGCCGCGTGCTACCGTCTCGCGCCGTGGGTGCGCCGCTCCACTTCGACAAGTACGAAGGGCTCGGCAACGACTTCATCCTCGTCGAGGCGGCCGATGCCGCAGGCCTCTCCGTCGAGCGCGTCGTCCGTCTTTGCGACCGTCGCTTCGGTGTCGGCGCCGACGGCGTCCTGCTCGTGCTTCCCGCGCACGAAGGGCCATGCGCGGCGCGCATGAGCGTCGTCAACGCCGACGGCTCGGTACCCGAGATGTGTGGCAACGGCCTGCGCTGCGTCGCGACCCACCTCGCCGCGAAGCGCGCCCACCCCGCGGGCCCACTGCGCATCGAGACAGACGCCGGCGAACGCGATTGCGCGGTCGGGGACGACGGAGAGGTCACCGTCGACATGGGGATTGTCCGCGCCCTCGGCGAGCGCGCGGTGGACGTCGACGGCAAGCCCATCGTCCTCGCCCTCGGCGACGCAGGAAACCCGCACGCGGTCCTCTTCGGGACGTTCGCGCGCGGCGACGTCGAGCGCCTCGGCCCTCGCATCGCGACCCACGCAGCCTTTCCGCGCGGGACGAACGTCGAGTTCGCGCGCGTCGAGGGCGACGGCATCGACCTCGTCGTCTGGGAGCGCGGCGTCGGCGTAACGATGGCCTGCGGCACCGGCGCGTGTGCCGCCGTCGCGGTTGCCGTCGCCGGGGGTCTACTCCCGGCGGGCAGAGCCGTGACGGTGCAGCTACCCGGTGGCCGTCTCGAGGTGCGCATCGCCGTCGACGGTCGGGCCACCATGCGCGGGCCCGCGCGCCACGTCTTCTCGGGGATCATCGAGTGACACTCGGGACTCGGCGGGCGCCCCCGCCCGAGTCGATGCGACGGATACCCGACCGCCGCGCTCAGTCCTGGACGATCGTCCCGATCGGCTCCCCGAGGACGACGCGCTTGATGTTGCCACGCGCCGCCATTTTGAAGACGCGGATGCGCATGTGGTTGTCGCGGCAGAGAGTGACAGCCGTCGAGTCCATCACTCCGATGCGTTCCGCGAGGAACTGGTCGAACGTCATCTTGGTGTACATCGTCGCGTCCGGGAACTTCACCGGATCGCGCTGGTAGATCCCCTCGACCTTCGTCGCCTTGCAGAGGCAATCGGCGTGGATCTCCATCGCGCGGAGGGCCGCGGCCGTGTCCGTCGAGAAGTACGGGTTCCCGGTCCCCGCCGCGAAGATGACGACGTACCCCTTCTCGAGATGGCGCATCGCGCGGCGGCGGATGTACGGCTCCGCCACCTGCCGAATCTCGATGGCGGTCATGACGCGGGTCGGGACGCCCGCCTTCTCGAGCGCGTCCTGCATAGCCAGCGAGTTGATCACCGTCGCCAGCATGCCCATGTAGTCGCCCTGCGCGCGGTCCATCCCCGCGCTGGCCCCCTTCAACCCGCGGAAAATGTTGCCGCCGCCGACGACGACGCCTATCTGAACGCCGAGCGCGTGGACCTCGGCGAGCTCGCTGGCGGTCGCGCGGATCACGTCGCCGTCGATCCCGAATCCGCCGTCGCGACCGCAGAGAGCCTCGCCGCTGAGCTTCAAGACGATGCGGCGGTACGTGAGCGACGGGTCGGGCGCGGGCGGCGCCATCGTGTCGTCGTCGCGTTCTTCACGGGTACGCATGGGCCGGCACGATTACCCCTGGTGTCCGGCTCGCGCAATGGAGGAGACGCGCGCTTCCAGCTTCTCGACGAGCTTCTCGGCCCCGTGCGCGCGCGCGAGCAGCATCGCGACGCGCAGGCGCCCCTCCGGCAGCGCCGGCCACGTTCTCTCGGTGCCGGCGGACTCTGCGCCTGACTCCGGACCGTCTGCGTCCAGCTCGAACCACACGCGGAGCCACGCAACGTAGACCTGCTGCTCGTCGTCCGGCGACCTCTCGAGCTCCTCCAGCAACTCCAGCGCACCTTCGCCGTCCCCCTGCTCGAGCAGCGCTTTCACGAGCACGTGCGTCCGGTAGAGGTCTGCCTCGCGGTTCCCGACCGGGGGCGCGGCCCGCAGGCGCTGGACGCACCGCTCGAGGCCGGCGGAGGTCCCCGACGCGCGCTCCGCGTCCGCCTCCACGAGGTCCCGCAAGCGGTCGAGCCGTCCTCCTCGCACGAGCGCCGAGCGGCCGTTCAACGCATCGATCGCCGCATCGCGGTCTCCCTCGGCGAGGAGCACCGCAGCGGCGCCGAGTTTCGCCGCGAAGAGGCGGGCGAAGAACGGCGATTGCGTACGCCGCCCGATCACCATGCCGCGCGCGGCAGCCGTGCCCGTCCGCGCCGTTCGCAGCTCGCGCGCGACGAGCGACTCCTCCGAGTGCAGGATGGCGAACACGAGGAGTGCCTCGATCGCGATGGCTCCAGTGAGCACCACGACGAACGACGCCAGCGTGCGACTCGAGTGCGCGATCGCGAGGAACGCCTCGACGAACCCGACGAAGACGGCCGCGACGACAGCGGAGCAGGTTGCCCAGCGCGCCCATGTCGCGACGAGGGGCGCTCCGCGGTCGGTCGGCGAGGCCTCGACGACGACGTCCGCCATGCTCTCGTGTGCGTACCACGCGGTGGCGTCGACTGCCGTCTCGTAGTATTCGGGGCCCATGCGCCGCCCCGGGCGAAGGAACGCCTTCTGCGCCCTCGCGCTGGTGCTCGCGGCATCGACCGAGGGCTGCTCGAGCTGCACGGGCTCCTCGTCGTCGCCCGCCGCCGACGCGGGCGGTGTCGCCTCCGGTGCGCTCACTCCCGAACAGGCCTCGCAGGTGCTCGCGCGCGTCGGGGGCCACACGATCACGCTCGGCGACTTCGAGGCGTCGCTCGAGCACATGGATCAGTTCGACCGCATGCGGTACCAGGCCCCCGAGCGGCGGCGCGAGCTCCTCGGCGAGATGATCGACGTCATGCTTCTCGCCGACGAGGCGCGCGAGAAGGGCTACGACAAAGACCCCGTCACGCAGCAGGAGATGCGCGAGATTCTCCGCGACGCCATGCTCAAGAAGGCGCGCGAGGGGGCTCCCACGCCCGCCGGTATCCCGGCGGAGGAGGCGCACGCCTACTACGACGCGCACCGCGCCGATTTCCACGAACCGGAGCGTCGCCGCCTCTCCGCAGTCGTCCTCCCGACCGATGCCGCCGCGAACGCCGCGCTGGACGCCGCGCGCAAGGGCACGCCCGCGCAGTGGGGGGAGCTCGTGCGGGCCAAGTCCATCGACCCGTACGCCAAGGCGTCCGTCCCGCTCGAGATGGCAGGCGACTTCGGCTTCGTCAGCCCCCCGGGGGACGCCCGCGGCGCAAACACCCGCGTCCCGGAGGAGGTCCGTGCGGGCGTCTTCGCCGTCGACAAGGTGGGGGACGTCCTTCCGCGCGTCGTGGCCGCCGGAGGCAAGTACTACGTCGTGAAGTTGAGCGGTCGCACGGATGGCCATGACCGCACCTTCGAAGAAGCGGAGCGTCAGATCCGCGTGAAGCTCGCGCAAGACGCTATCCGCGCACGCGAGGAAGCCCTCCTCGCCGACCTTCGGAAGCAGTTCCCGGTGAAGATCGACGAGGCTGCGCTCGCGCAGGTCGTGGTCGCGGTACCCACGGTCGACGCAGGGCCGGACGCGCGCTAAACGCTGCGCGATGGCGCAGCTGGTGGATGTCTCCTCGCTGACGCGCCGGAAGAAACCGCGATCGACCGAGTGGGCCGACTGGCGGTGGCAGCTGCGCCGCGCGGTGTCGTCGGTCGAGGAGCTCGCGGGTGCCCTCCCGCTGACCGGGTTGGAGCTCGAGGGCGCACGTCGCGCAGAGTCCCAGGGCCTCCCGCTGCGGATCACGCCGTACTATCTATCGCTCGTCGACCGCGACGACCCCGCGTGCCCCATCCGCCGCCAGTGCGTCCCCGACGCGCGCGAGAGCGACACGGTAGCGGGCGACATGGCCGACCCCCTCGGCGAGGTGGAGCACGAGGTCGCCCCGCACCTCGTCCGGCGCTACCCGGATCGCGTCCTTCTCCTCGCCACCGACCGCTGCGCCGTTTACTGCCGCTTCTGCACGCGCTCGCGCATCGTCGGCGGCGGCGACGGCGCCATCGGTCTCGAAGCCCTCTCTCCCGCGCTCGACTGGATCCGTACTCACCCCGAGATCCGCGACGTCATCGTCAGCGGGGGCGACCCCGTCGCGATGGCCACCGAGCGACTCGTCCGCGTCGTGGCCGCCGTCCGCGCCATTCCAACCGTAGACACCATCCGCCTCGCGACGCGCGTCCCAGTCACACTGCCAATGCGCATCACGCGCGAGCTCCTCCGGTCGCTTCGCCCGTACCACCCCCTCTGGGTCATGACCCACTTCAACCACCCGCGCGAGCTCACGCGCGACGCCGTGGCCGCGTGCGAACGCCTCGCCGACGCAGGGTTTCCCGTCATGAACCAGACCGTTCTCCTTGCGGGGGTAAACGACGACGCCGGCGTCCTCGAGCGCCTCTTTCGGGGCCTCGTGCGCGCGCGGGTGCGCCCGTACTACCTCCTCCAGGCCGATCCGGTGCGCGGCTCGGGCCACCTGCGCACGCCGCTCGCCCGCGGGATCGCAATCATGCAGCACCTTCAGGGGCGCCTCTCGGGGATCGCCTTGCCCAAGCTCATTTGCGACACGCCCGGCGGGCGCGGCAAGGTGCCCATCGGCCCCGAAACGCTCATCGGAAGCAAGTCCTCCGGTGGGGTGACGACGACGACGCTCCGGACGTTCCGGGGCGAGGACGTCGAATACGTGGACCCGCCGACGATCAGTCGTTGACGGCCTCTACCACCGTTCAATACCTTCCGGACTCACACCGTGATCGATCGTGCCTCCCGCTCGTTCGCGTTCCTCCTGTCGCTCGCCGTGGCGTCCGTCCCGCTGCACGTCCTCGCGCAGCCGGCAGCGGCGCAGGCGGAGATCGCCGCCGGCGACGCGTCCACCCGCGGAAAGGACTTCAACGCCGCGCTCGCGCACTACAGGAACGCGTTCACGGCATCGCCCAGCGGGCGGGCGCAGATGGGCGTCGCGGACGCGCTCTACAACCTCGGGCGCGTGGGCGAGTCGTACGAGGCCTACAACGACGCCCAGAACAACTTCGGCCCCAAGCTCGGTCCCGTCGAAAGGGCTCTCATTGCCAAGCGCCTCCACGAGCTCGCCGCGAAGACGGGCTGGCTTTCGATTCGGCTGACCGAAAACGGCGCGGCAGTCGACGTCGACGGGCGTGGCCTCGGCACGTCCCCAGTCCCGGCGCTCGTCCGCGTGCCGGCTGGGTCCCACGAGGTCCACGTCAACAAGGCGGGCTTCGCGCCCTTCACCGCGAAGATCGACATCGTCGCGGACGGGACGGCCGTCGTCGAGCCGAAGCTCGTCCCCCTCAACCAGACGGGGCACGTCGTCGTCCACGCCAGCGGGCCGGAGGCCCTTCGCGTCACGGTCGACGGCGTCGACGTCGGATCGACGCCCTGGGAGGGCGACTTGCCGCCTGGCCCGCACGCGATCGCCGGCCGCAGCGGGTCGGCCCTCGCCGAGGCGCAGAACGTCGACGTCACCGCAGGGTCGCGCACCGCCGTCGACCTCGTCTCCTCCGCAACTGCCGCGCACATTCAGGTCCGCACCAACGACGGCCAGGGCAGCATCTACGTGGACGGCGTCGTGAAGGGGCAGGGCGCCTTCTCCGGCGACGTGGCCCCGGGGCCCCACACCATCGTCGTCACGCGCGACGGCTTCGAGCGCTACGAGAAGGCGATGACGCTCGGTGAGCGGCAGACGTTCGCGGAGACTGTCACCCTCCAGCCGGCCGTCGCCGCCGGTCCTACCGAGGTCGAAGGCGATCGCGGGCTCCAGGGCATCTACGGCGGCTTCGGGCTGATGGGGGCGTTCGGACTGGGCAGCGGCGGCACCGAGCTCGCGACCAGCTGCAGCAGCCTGGGCGCGTCGAGCTGCAGCACGCCCGGCGCGGTGGGCGGCGGCGGCTTCGGTTACATCGGGTACACCTGGGATCCGGTCGGCTTCGAGCTGTTTCTCTTCGGCATGGGCGACTCGTCCACGCAGAAGGCCGAGTACAGCGGTGCCTCGTCGAGCTCCGCCAACGCTCTGGTCCCGGCCTCCCTGCCCGCCCGCACCGAAACGTTCACCTTCGTGCGCGGCGGAGGCGCCGTCGCGGTGCGTGCGCGGGCTACGTTCCAGACGCGCCGGCTGCGGGGCACGATTGCGGGGGGCGTCGGCCTCTCGTACCGCGAGATGATCATGAAGCGCAGCGCCGTCGACACGGCAGGCGACACGAGCACCTACGTGCCGCCGAACAGCGCGGGCTACGTCTCGCCGGCCCTCAGCCTCGAAGCGGCCTTCCACTACCGCATCTCGCAGACCCTCGGCATCGCTGTCGGTCTCGAGGTCTTCGCCGATAACGCGAGCATCGCCGGCACGAACTCCGTGCCCGCGAACCAGGCCCTCCCCATCGGCACCAGCGGCGCGACGATCCCTTCGCCGTCCTACCACCTGGCCACGGGCCCCCAGGTTACCCTGGGCCCGTTCCTCGGCCTCGCATTCGGCCCCTGACCGCACCCGCCGGGCGGCGCGGGCTGCGGCGGAGCCGGCGGCCCCTGCCTACTGGTCCGTCGTGCACGGCATGCTCGCCGTCACGGGGATGTCCGGAATGCCGAGAGGCCCGCCGTCGACGGTCGTGAGGCCCGCATCGGTCCCGGCGTCCCCGGTGGGCGCGAGCGACGCGGCCACCGAGAGCCCGATGATCCCCTGGATCCCGCTGCACGCCGTGCCGCAGAGGACAATGCGGCCGTTGTCGATGTTCCACCCGCTCGAGGTCGGGCTGCTCTGGTTGCCTGCGTTGCAGTTCGCGTTGCTCGCGATCAGGCTCGGACCGGGATACGCGCCCGGGTTCACCGGCGGGAGGTTCCCTGGAATCTGGTAGTCGAGGGTCGCCGTCGTGTCGACGCCTGCGGGCAGGTCGTAGGTGCACTGGGTGGCCGTCACGATCGACCCGAGGAATGAGTCGAAAACGGAGAGCGCCGAAGGGTTCGACACGTCGATGACCGCCGCCGCCCCGTTGCTGGCGCTCGCGACGCCGTTGTAGAAGGTCAAGACCTGCGCCGGATTGAGCTGCTTGTCGTTGAGGACGACGAAGTACGTCTTCACGCCGTTGCCGAACGCCGCCTGCACGTCCGCGAGCACCTGCTGCTGCACCGTGTTCGATCCGGAGGGAGTGCACTCTGCTGCGTCCTGCGAGTAGTCGCCTCCGGCGCCCGCGTCCGAAGCGCCGCCGTCCGATCCGCCCGCGCCTGCCACGGGGATACGGTTCACGAAGAACATGACCGCCGCGGTCGCGAAGCGGCCTCCCTGGCCCCCGTCGGGGTTCGTCTTCTGCACGAACTGCTCGACGGCCTGGTAGGCGCCACCCGTGGCCTTCATGGCTTCGTGCAGGTAGAGCCCGTCGGGGGCGATAGACGTGTCCGGCGCCACCCAGCTTCCGAGCTTGCCGGCGACCAGCTGCTGGACTGACTGGGCCGAACCGAAGGGTATGGTCGGGTTCGCGTACGGCGTGGCTGCGCCCGCGCTGCACACGGCCGGATCGCCGTGATCGAAGAAGCTGAACGCGATGGCCGTCCTCTCGAAGAGCGGCGACGCGAACGACAGATTGAGCGCCGTCAGCGCGCCGTTCGCACCGTACGCGCCGTACATCGACCCCGAGTCGTCCATCACCATGTAGATGGCGCTCGGCGCGGGCGAGAGCGGCACCGCCACGCCACACGCCACCTGCGGCGTCGTGTTCTGCACGTTGCCGTGCTGCTGCCCGGCGCAGAAGGGAAGGAGCGGCGACTTCTGCGCGCACCCGGGCGCGACGTCGACGTTGCTCACGGTGTGGTAGGGCGTCGAGCCCGGCGCCGCCGGCGGCACGTTCGCGGCCGCCTGCACGAGCGCACAGAGGCCCGGCGCCAGCTGGAACTGGTTGGGCTTGGTCGAGTCCGGGATCGTGTACCCCTCGTTCGCGTCGAGGTTGAGGATCTCGGTCTCGACGGGGTTGCCCGCCTGCGCGACCGTGCTGCCCGTGCCCGGGTCCGTGGTCCACGCGTAGTCCGTGTACGTGAGGCGCACGTTGAAGGTGCTCGTCGGGTTAGGATTCGAGGGGTCCGGCTGCGGCACCTGGTAGATGCAGTTCACCGGATCGACCGCGTCGGCCGCCACCGTGTGGCTCGGGCTCATGCAGTCGCTCGCGTCGAAGCAGTCCTGCGTGCCGTCGACGAGCGCGGGGTTGAACGGCGCGAGCGTCTTCGGATCGATGTTCGCGTCCACGCACTGGTTGGCCGCGCACGTCGAATCACCCCCGTTGCCCGAGCAGTCCTTGTCGTAGCAGGAGAAGCTCAGCGGCATCGGCAGGAACAGCGTCTGCGCGTCGACGTATGTCAGGATCGCCTGCCGCAGCACGCGCGGCGAGGGGCCTCCTCCCGACGGGTTCGGATCATCGACATTCGTCTGCCCGCAGTTCTGGTAGTCGGGGCTCGTGATGTCGTCGTAGCCGCGGATGGTGATGCGCAGGGTCTCGTTGGAGGAACCCGAGAGGACGCCCAGGGTCGCGGGCAAGAGCACCGACCCGTTCTCGACGGCGTAGCTCTCGCAAAACTTCTGCTCGCCGTTGGCTGTCACGTTCACCGTGATGCCCTGCAGGTCCTTGGGCACCTGCACCTGCGTCAACGCTCCCGGCACGATCTCCGTGGGCTTCTTCGACGAGCAGCCGCTGCTCCCCCACGCCGCGGACGCCGCGATGGTCGCGACACCGAGCGCCAGCACCTTCGTTTGGAACGCGCGCATCGACTCTCCTCAGCGGAAGTGGATCCCGTAGTTGGCCGTCGTCGTGCCCGGCGAGAGGTTTCCCTCGAACGGGCTCTGCGAAGCAGGCTTGAAAACAAAGTATCCGGCGACGATTCCGCCAGTCACCACAAGGAGTGACCCCACCCCCCATGCCACCCAGCTCGTCCCCACCTCACGGTTCAAAGGCACCGTGACCTCCCGGGTCTGGTCGTCCGCGACGAAGACTTCCGTCGAGTATGTCTGGAACCCCGGCCGAGTCACGACCAGCTGGTGTCCGCCCGTCGTGGAAACCACGCCCTCCCACGTACCGGACCCCACCTTGTGCGCGTCGACGGCAATCTCTGCGCCCTCGGGGGCGATGATCTTCAGCTTCCCCTCGTGGCGCTCCTGCGACAGCGACAGCACGAGGCTCATCGGCTGCTTGTACTGCACGTCCACTGTCTGTCCGACCGTCACGAACCCCGGGGCGCGCCCCTCGATCGTATGTCGGTCCGCCGTCAGCTCGCCCTTGAACGGCGCCGGACCCATGTCGCGCCCGTCGACGAAGACTTCGGCACTCGGGGCGCCCCCGACCTGCACCGAGACGAGCGCCGT
This sequence comes from Polyangiaceae bacterium, assembly GCA_036490515.1. GTDB lineage: Bacteria > Myxococcota_A > Polyangia > Polyangiales > Polyangiaceae > Palsa-1150. The sequence goes on along the minus strand of DASXDU010000038.1, from coordinate 153,567 downwards.
CTTGTTCTTGGGCTCGAGGTTGAACACGATCGGCGTGCGCTGCCCCGACGCCACGTCCACTTGCTGCACGGCGTCGACGAAACCGTCCTTCGAGAGCTTCAGCGTGTGCTTGCCGACGTCGATCTTCACCGGCCCGCTGAACGGCGTCTTGCCGACCGTGTAGTCGTCGATCCACAGCGTCGCGTCGGGCTCGTTCGAGGTCACGTCGATCGTCGTCACGAACTGCTGCACGATCGCGATCGCGTTCTTCGCCTCGGCCACCTCGCCCGGCGCCAGCTTCCCCGCGCCCTCGCGGAGCTCGCGCTCCCACGCGTCGACCGCGCGCGCGTAGTGCGTGGACAGCTTCTCGAGCGCGCCCACGTTGTAGAGCACCCGCGGGTTGCCCGAGAGCTCGTACGCACGCTGAAGCTCTACCAGCGCGCCCTTGAAGTCCTTCGACTCGGCGAGCTGGCGTGCGGCGTCCCACGCCTTGCGCGCGCCCTCGGGCAGCTGCGACCGCACGTCGGCGGTGCCCCCTCCCGCGGGACGTGGCTGCGCCAGCACGGGCTGAGCCGTTAGCAGGCAGACGAACAGCAACGATCCGATTCGGGAGAGTCTTCTCATCGGGAGTCTCGCGTGCGGTCTAGAAGTGAGTGCCTATGTCGTTCAGCTTCGTCGCCGGCGGCTTCTTCACCGAGCCGGTGCCCGTCGCGTCGGTCGGCGGCACGTAGCGGCCGATGGTCGACGCGCCCGAAGCGCTGGGTGACGCCGAGGGAAGCGGCTCGAGCACCGCAGTCCCCGTGGCTACCGACACCGTCGTCGAACCCGTGGGGGCCGCGCTCGCCGTCGTCGCCGGCGGTGCTGGCACGCTGTTCACGGGCACGACCGTGTCGTGCGTCGCCGTCGGCGCAGGGCCGGCCGCGGACTTCTTCAGGACCACCACGCCCGCCGCTCCGCAGAGCACCACCAGCCCGACGAACGCCGCCACGAGCGGCGCCTTGCTCGACTTCGCGCCCGCGTCGGTCCCGGCGCCGGCCCCCGAGTCCTTCGAAAGGCCCGCGGCGGTGGGCACGCGCGGCGCGCGGCCCGGCTCGGACCCGTGGGGGAACGTGTTGGCGCGCGCGACCGGCGTCTGCCCGCCCGGCGCCATCCCCGGGGGGGCCTGCGACTGCGAGGGCGGCAAGAGGCTCCGCCCGCGGCCGCCGCGCACGCGGGCGATGACGTTCGCGCTCCGCTCGTCGGCGAACGGCGTCAGCGCCTCGGCCATCTCGCTGGCCGAGGAGAAGCGCACGTTCGGGTCGCGCACGAGCGCCCGGTGGATGACCTGCGCGAGCCCTTCCGGGATGTCCGGCCGGAGGTTCATGATCGGCTCGGGGTCGGTCGTGAAGATCTTGAAGAGGATCTCCGTGTACTCGCCCGACTCCGCCGTGTAGGGCGTGCGCCCCGAGAGCAGCTCGTAGAGGATGGCGCCGACCGAGTAGAGGTCGGCGCGATGGTCGACGTCGCGCGGCGAGCGCGCCTGCTCGGGCGACATGTAGAGCGGCGTGCCGAGGGCCGAGTTCGTGCGCGTCAGGTTCGCGGACTGCCCCGCGGCGTCGTCGCTGCGCACCTTGCTGATCCCGAAGTCGACCAGCTTCACGAAGTCCGGCTCGCCGTCCTTGTCGATGACGAAGCAGTTGGACGGCTTCATGTCGCGGTGGATGATCCCCGACGCGTGCGCCGTCTGGAGGGCGCGCAGGATCTGCAGCCCGAAGTGCACGGTGCGCGTGTACCCGAGCCGGCCGCCCTCGCGCGCGAGGAGCTGCCCGAGGTCCTGGCCGTCCAGGAACTCCATGACGAGGTAAGGCGCGCCCGACGGCATGCGCCCGACGTCGAACACCTTGACCACGTGGTCGCTGTCGATCTGCGACGCCGCGACGCCCTCGTTGACGAACCGCTCGACTGCGCCCTGGAGCGCGAGGACCGCCGGGCTCATGAACTTCAGCGCGACCGGAGCACGCCGCAGCATGTGCGTGGCCTTGGCCACGGCGCCCATGCCCCCTTCACCGAGCAGCTTCTCGATGCGGTACTTCCCGTCGAGTACCTCTCCCGAGGCGGGATACGGTGTTGGCGGCGTGTAGTGCGGTTGCGACATCGGCGCGAAAGGCGTGTGCTGGCGTGTGGGTGAAGGATAGCGGGTAAGTCGAGCGCAGCCTAGGCAAGTGACGTCACCAAAATTGCGTTATAGGACGGGCGCATGGCCGCCCCGACCCGCCCCCCGCCTCCGCCCATCCAGCGGCTCGACGAGATGAACGCCAAGGCGCTCGTCGGCGGCGGGCCCGAACGCATCAAGAAACAGCACGAAGGCGGCAAGCTCACGGCGCGCGAGCGAATCGACCTGCTGCTCGATCCCGGCAGCTTCGTCGAGTTCGATCGGTTCGTCGTCCACCGCTGCGCCGACTTCGGCATGGAGCAGCAGAAGGTCCTCGGCGACGGCGTCGTCACGGGCCACGGCCTCATCGACGGGCGCAAGACGTTCGTCTTCGCGCAGGACTTCACCGTCTTCGGCGGCTCGCTCAGCGGGGCCTACGCGCAGAAGATCTGCAAGGTCATGGACCTCGCCATGAAGGTCGGCGCGCCCGTCGTCGGGCTGAACGACTCGGGCGGCGCGCGCATCCAGGAGGGCGTCGAGTCGCTCGCCGGCTACGCCGACATCTTCCTCCGCAACACGCTCGCGAGCGGCGTCGTCCCGCAGGTGAGCTGCATCCTCGGGCCCTGCGCCGGGGGCGCCGTCTACTCGCCCGCCATCACGGACTTCATCCTGATGGTCGAGGGCACGTCGTACATGTTCATCACCGGGCCCGACGTCATCAAGGCCGTCACGCACGAGGAGGTCACCAAGGAGGACCTCGGCGGCGCCAGCACGCACGCGAGCAAGTCCGGCGTCTGCCACCTCACGTCGCCCGACGACAAGACCTGCATCGCCCAGGCCCGCGAGCTCCTCTCGTTCCTCCCTTCGAACAACCAGGAAGACCCGCCCTTCAAGCCCTCGCAGGACCCTCCGATGCGCGAGGTCCTCGAGCTCGACACGATGATCCCGCTCGACGCGGCCCGCCCCTACGACGTCAAGGACGTCGTGCGCGCCGTCGTCGACGACGGCTACCTCTTCGAGATCGCCGAGGCCTACGCGCAGAACATCGTCGTCGGCTTCGCGCGCGTCGGTGGCCGCGTGGTCGGCGTCGTCGCCAACCAGCCCGCCGTGCTGGCGGGCGTCCTCGACATCCACTCGTCGATGAAGGCCGCGCGCTTCGTGCGCTTCTGCGACTGCTTCAACGTGCCGCTCGTCACGTTCGTCGACGTCCCCGGCTTCATGCCCGGCACCGACCAGGAGTACGGCGGCATCATCAAGCACGGGGCGAAGCTCCTCTTCGCGTTCGCCGAGGCCACGGTACCCAAGGTCACGGTGATCCTCCGCAAGGCCTACGGCGGGGCGTACGACGTCATGGCCAGCAAGCACATTCGCGCGGACGTGAACCTCGCGTTCCCCACCGCCGAGATCGCGGTCATGGGTCCCGAGGGCGCGGTCAACATCGTCCGCAAGGGCGAGATCGCGCAGTCGCAGGAGCCCGAGAAGACGCGCGCCACCTTCGTCGCCGACTACCGCGAGAAGTTCGCCAACCCGTACAAGGCCGCCGAGCTCGGGTTCATCGACGAGGTCATCTACCCCCGCACCCTCCGCGCGCGCCTCTACCGCAGCCTCGAGCTCCTCAAGGACAAGCGCGACTCCAACCCGCCCAAGAAGCACACCAACATCCCGCTCTGACGCGCTCGGCCCGATGAGCCCCGAGAGTAGGAAACAGGAAGGTCAGAAGATCAGAAGAGGGAGAGGGGGCTCGTGGCCGGCTGCACGGGGTGGAAGGCCGGCGTGCACGCGCGCCTTCGGCCCGTGCAGCCATGCGAAAGCCCCCCTCTCGCCTTCTGATCTTCTGATCTTCCTGTTTCCCACTCTCGGGCCTTAACCGCGCCCCATGGGCGGCCGTTGGCAGGCCCACGATGAGCAACTCCGTCCCTCCGTTTCCCATTCTGCCGCACGAAGACACCGCCACGCGCCTGCGCGAGACCGAGCGCGTCCTGCGCAACGTTCTCGAGCAGCTGGCGCAGGCCGAGACCGAGATCACGCGTCTCCGCGGCCGCACACAGGTGATGGCCCGCCGCGGGTACTGACCCTGGAACCGCCGGAGGGGCTCCCAGCGCGCACGAAATGCGGCGCCCGGGGACCGGCGCGTACCTCCGATCCCCGGGCCTCCGCGACTGCTACGGCTTCGCCGGGGTCGTCGCCGTCGCCGCCGCCGGAGCGGTCGGCGCGGTCGCCTCGGTCGTCGCCGTCTTGCGCGGTCCACGCTTGAACGTCGGGCCCTTCCGGACGCCGGGGCTCGGGACCCCGTGCGACTTCCGGACCGTCGTGTCAGGCGTGAGCCCCCGGACGATGTTGCAGTAGCTCGACCACGTCTGGTCGAACTCCTCCGCCTTCGCCGAGAGCGCCGCGCTCGCCGCAAGCCACGCGCTGTGCGCCGCTGCAGACTTCGACTGCAGCGAGGTCAGATCGGTCGCCGCTTGCTGCATCGTCGCCGACGTGAACCCGTTCGCCTGAAGCTGGGGTCCGATCGGAGACGCGAGCATGCCCGTCGCAGCCTTCTGCGAGTTCGAGATCATGCTCGTACGGAACTTCGTTTTCTTCGCCATTGCCTTCTCACCTCCTCTCCGGAGCCAGCTGCTGCCTGCCCTCCCATCGGACGCCGGTGGAAAGAGTTGCGTCCTTTCGGCGATTCCCGAACGACGGACCGCCGCGCGGCGCCGCATTTCCAGTGAATCCGCGCGCTTGGGGCCGGAGGAAATCCGCTTCGGAGACCTGGGCGATCGATGGCACCGGGTGTGTCATCGATCCCGCGGCCCGTGCGAACGATGGCGCGGCCGGTGTCATCGATCCCGCGGCCCGCGCGAACGATGGCGCGGCCGGTGTCATCGATCCCGCGGCCCGTGCGAGCGATGACGCGGCCGGTGTCATCGATCCCGCGGCCCGTGCGAACGACTGCCTGGAGGGTGTCCTCGATGGCGCCGCCCGCGGACGCGAGGACCCGGGCTCCGCGCCGCCTCGCGCTCCGGTCGCGACCGTTTCCGCGCGGTTCGCCATCGATGACTCCGCCACCCTGCTCGATGGATTGGGCAGATCGCCCCCCGCGGCGGCTACACTTTGGGGCTGCCAGGAGTCCTCCATGAACAAGACCGTCCTTGCCTTCCTCGTCGCGACCGCCGCCGGCGGAGTCTCCACCGGCCTTGCCGCCTGCTCGAGCAGCAGCAACCACGGAGGCGGGTCGCCCGACGCCGCGGCCGACACATCGACGACCGAGGGAGGCGGCGGGGGCGGCGACTCCGCGCCGGACGGGGGCGGCGGCGGGTTCACGCCGACGATCGCCTGCTCCGACAGCATCGACTCCGTCTACGCCGACCCGGGCGACGTGAGCGGCAAGGCCAAGGGCGCGATCCTCAAGTGCGCCCACGACCAGGACTACTCGGCGACCGCCCTCCAGGCCCTCGCCGCGGCGGAGGTCGACGGCGGCACGCCCGGCTACTCGGGCAAGGCCTTCACGAGCGGCGCGCACGTCTACCGGGTCCTCTACCGCACCGAGCGCGGGGACACGGCGAACTCGCCCGGCTACTCGTCGGCGCTCGTCCTCCTGCCCGACACGCCGCGCGCCTCCACGCTTCCCGTCGTCATCGCCTCGCACGGCAGCCGCGGCCAGGCCGGCAAATGCGCGCCGTCCAAGCTCGACCCCGCCGCCGACGACGTGAACCCGGACTTCATCCACCAGGTCTATCCGCTGGTCGGAGCGGGCTACGCCGTCATCGCGCCGGACCTCGCCGGGTACGCGAACTTCGGCGGGGCGAACAACCCGCCGAGCGCGTACGCCGACGCGGCGGACGTCGGCAAGTCGACGCTCGACGCCGATCCCGCGCTCCGCAACGTCCTGCCCGCCGCCTCGCTCTCGTCGAAGACGGTCATCACGGGCCACTCGCAAGGCGGGCACACCGCGCTCGCGGCGCTGTCGCTCGCGAGCACGTACGCGCCGAGCCTGAACATCGCTGCCGTCGCCGTCTACTCGCCGCTCTGGATCTCGCAGCATGCGTGGGCCGCGATCTTCCTCGAGCCGACCAACTACGGCTTCGCCGAGAGCTCCGCGGGCGTCGTGAGCCTCTGGTACCACTACACGCACACGACGCTGCTCGACGGCCCGGACTCCGGGTTCCCGATCTTCGACCCGACGAAGCTCCCGGTCGTGCAGTCGTTCGTCGCCAACGACTGCTGGAACTCGAGCTACCCCGATCTCGTGGAGGCGGGGGCGAGCGCGAACGACTTCTTCACCTCGTCGTACGTGTCCGGGATCGGCGTGGCCGCGACGCCGCTCGGCAACGGCAACTGCAACGGCGACACGACGTGCACGACGTGGATACAGCGCATGACCAACGACTGGCCGCACCTCACCGGCGCCGCCGCGCAGGTGCCCATCCTCGTCTGGTACGGCAACGACGACACGACCATCACGCCGGACGCCATGCAGTGCGTCTTCAACCGGCTCTCGGGCGATACCGCGTCGTACAGCGTCTGCTACGACCCAAGCCCGGTCGGTCACTCCGGCGTCGTCTCCGCCGACAGCGACTACGTCGGCGACTGGATCGCGCAGCAGGCCCTCGGCGGGCCCGCCCCGAGCGAGCCGTGCGCCGCCCTCACCAGCAACGGCAGCGGCGTCCCGCAGCTCACCGACGACGGCGGCGCGCCCATCGCGTGCAACTCGCTCCTGTCGAACGAGTAGTCACGCGAGCTCGAAGCGCGCGCGGTCGATCTTCTCGGTGACGGGGCGCACGCGAGGCTGCTCGTCGAGGTAGGCGAGCAGCGCCCGCGCGCGGTCCTGGAAGGTGGCCCTGTCGAGGCTCCCGCGCAGGAGCTCGACGCGGAGGAAGATGGCGGCCGTCTGCGCGACGTCGCAGAGGCAGTACGCGTTCACCTCGTCGACCTTGCCGGCGTGGACGAGCGGGGCGACCTGCGAGCCGTCGACGCCGACCTTGCCCGGGAAGCCGATGAGCTTCGCGTAGACGTCGAGGCGCGCGTTCTTCGTCGCGCCGTAGTCGGCGAGGAAGTCCATGAGGTCGAAGTGCCCGTCGGTCGAGTAGCGGTAGCGCGTGGCGCGGTCGGTGAACCACCAGGGCATCGAGAGCCCGTGGCGGAGCGCACGCGACGTGATGACGGGCATGTCGAAGCCGCGGCCGTTCCACGTGACGACGGTGGGCTTCTTCTGATCGAGCCACGTCGCGAAGTCCGCGAGCATCTCGCCCTCGGGCTTGTGCTCGCCGACGCAGCCGAGGCGCTTGGGCAGGTAGTCCTCGAGGAGGAAGCAGCCGAGCGTGACGATCTGGTTGAACGGAGGCGGCGGCACGCGGTCGCTCTCGTCGAGGCGCGGCAGCTCGGGGTCGGGGATCGTCTCGATGTCGAGCACCAGGTGCGTGGGCATGAAAACTTGGCCCTCCTCGGGGTGATTCTCTACTGCGATGGCATGGCGGAGGAAGAGATGAGCACCGAGGATCGTCGCGCGCCCGGAACGACGCGCCTGCCGTTCGATGGCCTGGTCGAGGTGGGCGGGGCGATGGGCCCCGCGTTCGAGGCGCAGGCGGTCGACGTCTCCGAAGACGGGATGAAGCTCCGTACGGCGTACCTGCCCGAAGCAGGCCAGCCGCTCACGTGCCGCTTCGACGCCGGCGCAGGCTCGAGCGTGCTCGCGTCCGGCGAGGTCGTCTGGGCCCAGGGCGAGGAGAAGGGCGGCGAGTTCGCCATCCGCTTCACCGACATGGACTCCGAGAGCGTCGAGGCCCTGAAGCGCATGGTTGGCGTGTCCGCCGAGCCCCCCGCGCTCGCGCAGCCGGGTAGCAAGGTGCGTCTCCACATCGAGGGCCTCGCCTCGCCCATGCGCGCGAAGATCAAGGACGCGCACTCGAGCGAGATCACCGTCGGCAGCGACCTCGGGTTCCTCCAGGTCGGCAAGCAGCTCGAGCTCGAGGACGCGACGAGCGGGAGCAAGCGGCCCGCGGCGATCGACCGCGTCGAGGTGGCCGTCGACCCGACGTCGAACGTGCCCCAGCTCGTCGTGACACTGCGCTACGCCGACGTGCCGGCGGATGTCGACGCGCCCCGCGGCTCGCGCGCGCCCGCCGAGGCCAAGTCCGCCGACGATCCGGTGAGCCCCGAAGAGATCTCGAACATGATGAAGGGCTCCGTCGCGCGGAGCTTCAGCAAGATCGGCCCCGCCGTCGAGGCGTTCGCGAAGCGCGCGAAGACGACCGTGGCTCTCCTCGCGGCGCGCCGCAGCCTGCGCGGCGACGAGGCGGCCCCGCCCCGGCGGACCACGGCCCCCGCGCCCGGTGGCGGCCTTCACACGAGCGGCCGCAAGGTCGTCCGTGGCGAGGCGTCGAGCGCGAACATCGAGACGGGCGCCCCGTCGAAGCTCCCGGTCACGCGCCGCAAGGCGGCGATTGCCGGCGGCGTGATGGCCGTCGCGGTCCTCGGCGCCATCGTCCTCAAGAAGTCCCACCACGACCCGGTGGCCTCCGCGGCCGCGGCCAACGCGAACGCTCCCGCCACCACCGCGGTCGCGGGCGACACGGCCCCCGCCGCTCCGGCGCCCGCCCCCATCTCCGGCACACCGTCTCCGGCGCTCGACACGTCCCCCTCCTTCGGGGGCACCTCCGAGCCGATGGGCGGCCTCGCGGTTTCCGACGAGGACCCGGGTGACTCGCCCAAGGACAAGCACAGGAAGCACGGGCACGTGGCGCCCTTCGGCAACGGCCCGGTGCACCACGGCAACGTGCTCCACCTCAAGCTCGACGGCCCGATCGACTCGATCGAGGGCGCCCAGCAGCCGACGGGCTTCGCCGTGAAGATCCCCGGACGCAAGTCGCTCGAGGCCGCCGGCCCGCTCGCCGCGCGCGACTCGCGCATCGCCGCCATCAAGGTCTCGAACGACTCCGCCGGAGCCGAGCTCACGGTGAACTTCAAGGACGGCGTGCCGAACTACCAGGTGCGCGCGCAGAACGACACGCTCGTCATCGCGCTCGCGCCCGCCGGCGCCCTCGAGAAGACCGTCGCCAGCACCGAGTCGAAGGGCGGCAAGAGCCACAAGCACGCCAAGCACGACCACAAGAAGCCCGACGCGAAGTGAGCTCCTGCCGGCCGTGCACGCGCCGCGGCGTGCAGTGAAGAAGGTCGCGCCCGTCGTGGCCCGCGTGGAGCCCGCGCCGCGAGCGCCGGTCGGCTAGGATCCCGCTCGATGGCGCAGCCCGCCGGCGGATTCACGATCGCGACGCGCGTCGTCAAGGGGCTGGGCATCGCCGTGGGCGGCGCCTGCAGCTTCGTCGCGTTCGCGAGCCTCGTCGGCATCGTGACGGGCAACGCGTGGGCGCGCGCGCTCATCGCGCTGGTCCTCTGCGTCGTGTTCCCCGCGTTCGCGGTCGACCGTGCGCTGCCCAAGGGCGACGCGACGAAGGGGCGCGCGGGGCTGGTCGTAGACGTGGTGGCGCTCGTGCTCCTCGGCATCGCGATGCTATTCATCGGGATCGGGCAGCCGGTGACGCGGCCACTCCTCGTGAAGGAGGGTGACCGCCTCGCGGAGGACGACCACGCGATCGCCGCGCACGTGGTGTATCTCATGGCGGGCGTGCGACCCGTCGACGCGCCCCCCCCAGCTTCCCCGCCGGCGCCCGGCGCGTCCGCAGCGACCCCGGGCGCCCCCGTGCCCTCGGCGAGCGCGCCGCCGCCAGCGTCGGCCGCCCCCTCGCCGTCGCCGAGCGCGTCTTCCTCGGGAGCCCCGTGATGCGCGGCAAGGCCGTCTTCCTCGTCATCCTCGCGCTGCTCGTGGGGCTCGTGTACCTCATCGGGACGCGCACGCGCGACGCGCACGTCGTGCCGAAGCCGAAGGCGGAAGAGCCCGCGGAGGCGTCAGCGCCGGGCACGCACACCGCGAACGAGGCCGGAGCCGCGATCCCGGAGACCCCCTCGACCGACGGCGGGGGCGCGCCCGACGCGCACGCGGGGTTGATGGACCGGCCGCTCCGCGTGGTGGCGTCGTCGTGGGAGCTGGCGGCGTCTCTGCTCGTCGCAAACGGTGGCAAGACGACCGCCGACGGGAGCGTGTTCCGCGAGCGCCGCCTCGAGGCCCAGGTGGACGTGGCGACGAGCGAGGCGGACGTGGAGAACCGGCTCGCGCGCGGGGGAGCCGACGCGGAGGGGGCGGACGTGGCGGTGGTGCCGCTGCCGGCGCTCGTCGCGTCATACGAGAGGATCCGCGCGCTCGAGCCCGAGGTGCTGCGCCTCGTGGGCTGGTCGCGCGGGCGCGAGGTGCTCTTCGGGACCAAGGACGCGGTCCTCGCCAGGCCGGGCGTGTTCCCGGGCGACGTGACGGTGATCGCGGACGACGCCTCGGCCGAGGCGCTCGCGCTCTTCGCGCTCGACGAGGCGGGGACGCTCGCGGCGAAGGTGCACTTCGTCAAGGACGCGAAGGACGCGCCGCTCGCGGCGGTCGCGCGGCCGATCCCGGGCGACCGATCGGGCGCCGCGCCGTCGAAGATCGAGCTCACGACCGCGGACGCATCGCGCCTCGTCCCGCTCGTCGCGGTTGCGTCGCGCGGGTTCGTCGAGGGGCACCCGCAGGTGGTCGTCGAGCTGCTCCGGGCCTGGGGCGCAGGGCGCGCGACGCTTCGCAAGGACGTCCCGGCCGCGGCACGCCGCATCGCGAGCGAGGAGGGCGCTCCGCAGCCGGCGGAGGTGCTCGAGCGGATCGCGTGGGTGGACGATCCGGACGCGCCGGCGCAGGCGAACGTCGCGGGCGCGCTCGGGGACGAGGCGCGGGCGGTGAGCCGGATGTTCGAGCGGGAGTGGAGGCTCTTCCGCGACGCGGGCGTGCTCGTGACGCCGATGCCGCCGATCGAGTCCGTCGTCGTCGTCGAAAAGGTCGGGGCCGGGACGCACGGGGACGCGGGCCGGCCGCCCCCGCCGCCGCCCGCGGCGGACCCCACGGCGCACGTGCTCCTCGCGCACCGGGTCCCGAAGGGCGACGCCGAGGCGGTGGCGACGGACGTGGCGCTCCTCGCGGAGGTGTTCCCGCGCTCGGGCCTGCGGATCACCGGGAAGCCCTCGTCGCTCGCGCAGGCGGCGGCCGCTGCCGCCACGGATGCGCACGGCGTGAAGAGCGACCGCCTCGTGGTCGCGCCGGGGACGCTCGCCGGGGCGGACGTCGCCCTCGTCGAGGTGCTGGCAGCCCCGTAGCGGACCGGGCGCGGGAGCTCTCCGCCCAGTGGCGCCGGTGCACCGGTCAGGCCCTGCGCCCCGAGGGCTACCCCCTGCGACCCCCGCCCTTACGCGTCTTGCGCTCGAGGGCCGTGCGGCTCGTCGCGACGAGGTCCCACCCGTCCGTCTCGCCCGCGCGCAGGCGCACGATCCCCGCGTACGCGATCATCGCCGCGTTGTCCGTGCAGCTTGCGAGGGGCGGCACGAGGACACGCAGCCCGCGCGCGGCTCCGAGCTCCTCGACGCGCCGGCGGAGCTCGCGGTTCGCGGCCACGCCGCCGCCGAGGACGACGTCCGCCACCCCCTCGCGGGCCGCCGCCTCGATGGTCTTGCGCGCGAGCACGCCGGTCACGGCCGCCTGGAACGCTGCGCAGACATCCGCCTGCCACGCCTCGGTGATTGGCTCCGCGCGCGCGGCGACGAGCTGCGCGACCTGAGTCTTGATGCCGGAGAAGCTCATCTCGAGCGATGCGCGCCCCGCCATCGGCGCCTTGAGAGCGACCTTCGACCCATCCCCGCGGGCCGCGAGCCGGTCGACCACGGGCCCGCCGGGATAGCCGAGGCCCAGCAGCTTCGCGACCTTGTCGAACGCCTCCCCGGCCGCGTCATCGCGCGTCGCCCCGAGCTCCGCGATGGCCTCGGGGCCCGCCGCGTCGACGCGGTAGATCGCCGTGTGGCCGCCCGAGACGAGCAAGCACACGAACGGAAACCTCGGTGGGCCCGCGTCGCCGTCTCCGCGGCGCAGGAACACGCTGAGGAGGTGCCCCATCAGGTGATCGACGCCGACGAGAGGCTTGCCGGCGGCCCAGGCGAGGCCCTTCGCGGCCTGGACGCCGACGAGGAGGGCGCCGACGAGGCCGGGGCGGTGCGTGACCGCGACGGCGTCGACGTCGGCCAGGCGGACGCCCCCGCGCTCGAGTGCACCGCGGACGACGGGCCCCACGTTGCGCAGGTGATCGCGTGACGCGAGCTCTGGGACGACGCCGCCGTACTGGGCGTGCAGCGCGACCTGGGAGTGGACGACGTCGGCGAGGACACGTCCGTCGCCGTCGACGAGGGCTGCACCGGTCTCGTCGCAGGAAGACTCGAGCCCTAGTACGAGCATGGAGACGACGACTTCGACAGATCGAACACGGCGAACAGGTTGCCGCCCGTCGTGGGTGCGGCCCCGCCCTCGACGGCCACGCCGGGCGCTCCGCGCATCATGCGGACCTCGACGTCGCCCGATTGCATGAGCGAGAGGACGAAGAAGACGTCGTTGCCGTTGCCGTCGCCGAAGGGCGTGGTCGCGGAGGCGACGTAGACGAGGTTCTTGACGCGCCCTTCGCCGAAGGTGAGCGTGGAGAGAGGGTCCTGCCAGATCTGCGGGATGGTGCGGAAGGGCGCGCTGGAGAAGCGACCGTCGCTCGTGCTGACGGAACCGGGCGTGTCCTGGAGGTGATCCGTGTCGAGCGTGAGGCACAGGCTCGTGGAAGGGTCGATGCCGGCGAGGACGAAGTTGGCGCCCACCACCTGGCCTGCGTAGCTCCCGCCCCCGGTGGAAAAGCTCGATAGGTCGCGGCACGCGGGCAGCGCCGCCGCGCAGACGACGGCGCATGCGAGGTGCGCGGCGCGGGTCACGGCGCGGATCCTACTCCGGGTTCGGTGACCGGCCCGACGCGATCGCCTGCGCGGCCTCGCGGACGCGTGGCTCCGCGTCCGAGGCCGCCATGCGCGCCGCCAGGGTGCGTGCGCCCGCCGCGTCGAACGCCGCGAGCGACTCGAGCGCCGCCTGGCGTACGAGCGCGTACGCGTCCTTCGTCGCCGCCTCGCCGAGGAAGCGCGCCGCGTCCGGTCCACCCCCCGCCGCACCCAGCCGGCCCATCGCCTGCGCCGCGAGCACACGCATCGCCCAGCTCTCGTGCGTCGCGAGGATCTTCCCGACGGCGCTCACCGACCGCGCGCTCGCCGGCGCGTGCCCGCCGTCCGAGCGCGGGGACCCGACCGCCGCGAGGGCGACACGCTGAACCGATTCGCTCGAGTCCTCGAGAGCGGCGACGACCGCCTCGACGGCGGCGTCGCTCGACGCATGCGCGACGAGCACGATGGCCTTCGTCCGCACCGCCGGGTCCGGGTGCTTTGCCAGAGGTACGAGGCTCGGCTCGAGCGACGCCAGGATGGCGCGCGCCTTGTCCGCCGCCGGCCCCCTGTCTCCGTGCGCGACGAACGGCGCGAGCTCGCCTTCCCCGGTCCCGAGGGCGTCGATCACGGCGCGCGCTCGCTCGCCCGACGTGCGGAGCGCGGCGAGCGCCGAGCGCTCCACCGGGTCGGCGAAGCGTACGAGCGCGGCGGCGCGATCCGCCGGCGACACGTCCTGGGGAGCGAGCGCGTCGAGCACCTCGTCGACGTCGAGGGCCGCCTCGGGAACCGGCAGCACCTCGCCGCGCGGGCCACGGTCGCCGGCCGCCTTCGCGCCGGCCGCCGTGCGCGCATCGTGGGTGCCCGCGTCGTGCGGCGCTGCCAGCGCGGCCAGAGAAGCCACCGCCGTCTCGCTCACTGCCTCGGCCGAGGCGCGCGCGCGGGCGCCCGCATCGCTCCCCGCGAAGACCGCGTCGGCCATTGCCTGCACCGCCTCGCGCTGCCACGTCGGCTCCCTCGGCGAAGACGTCGCCATCCGGGCCAGCGACACGAGCGCCATCCGCCGAGGCAGCGGGTCGCTTTGCTCGGCGAGCGCCAGGAGCATCGGCACCTCGGCCTGTGCGTCCAGGTCGCCGAGCGCGTACGCCGCCGCAGCGCGAGCCACGTTCCCTGCGTCGACCGACGACGCGATCGCCGCGATCTCGGCGGTCGCCGACCGGTCGCGCGCCATGCCCAGGCCGAGCACCGCGAGCGCGCGCATCGCCGGGGTCCCGTCGCGGGCAATGCGCCGGAGCACCGGGAGCGCCTTGGGATCGTGCATGCGAGCGAGCCCCCACGTCGCCGCGACGGCGATCGAGTCGGCGAGGCCCGCCTGGTCGGGGCCCCCCTCCTTGGCGAAGAGGAGCGCCTCGTATTTCGGAACGAGGTTGGCGTCGCCGAGTGCGCCGCACGCGATCATCGCCTGCGCGCGGAGGGAGACGTCGGCGTCGCCGGTGGCGTACGCGAAGAGCGGGAGCGCCGCGTTCTTGTTCTGGACGTACTTGAGGACGTCGATGGCGATGCGCTGCTGGCCTGCATCCTTCTCGTCCAGCGCATCGAGCAGCGGCTTCACCGCGCGGGCACCGATGTGGGCGAGCGCGGCGCGCGCCTGCGCCGCCTCGTCGGGCGTGCCGTGCCGCACGCGCTGCACGAGGCCGAAGGTGAGCGAGCCGTAGATCTCGACGAGGAGGCGCCGGTAGATCGGCTTCTGGGGCTGGCCGATCGCCATGGGCAGGAGGTCCTGTTCGAGGGACTCGAGCGTGCCCTTACCGAGGTTGATCTGCATCGAAAGCCGCGCGGCGCGCGCCACGAGGTCTTCGTCCGGCGCGCCGCGGAGGACCCGGCGGAACAGGCGGTCCGCCTCGTCGGCCTCGCCCTTGGAGAGCAGGAGATCCGCGAGCTCGAAGTAGACGACGAAGAGTCGGTCGTTCTTCGTGATGGCCGCGCGAAACTCAGCGATGGCGTGCTCGGTGTCCTGCTTGGACCGGTACATCTCGCCGAGCCGGCGGTGCCCCTCGGCGTCGTCGGGGTTCAGCTCCACGGCGCGCGCCGCGTACTTGATGGCGTCGTCGTCCTTGTAGATCTGAAGCGCGTACTGGGCCATGCGCTGGTAGAGCTCGCGGGCGCGCTTCGGCTCCACCTGCGCGAGTTTCTCGAGCGTCGCGATGGCGTCGGGGATCTTGTTCTGCTGAACGAGGACGCGTTCGAGCGCGAGGTAGCTCTCCGCGTCGCCGGGGGCCGCCGCGATCACCGCCCGCAGCGTGCGCTCGGCGTCGGGAAGCCGTCGAAGGTGCAGCTGCGCCTCGGCCAGCATGCGCCCCGCCTCGACGTCGGGTGGGGCCGCCTTGAACTGCCGCTCGAGCGGCGCGAGCTGCTGCTCGAGGAGGTGCTCCATGCCCCAGAGCGAGACGATGCGCGTGCGCGCCTCGCGGGCGAGCGTGCGGTCGCCCTTCTCCTTGGCCTTGGCGACGATGTCCTCGTAGAGGACGCGCGCCTCGCGGTACTCCTTGCTCCGCTCGTACGCCGCAGCAAGCGACTTCTTCGTCCCGAGGTTGGTGGGATCGAGCGCGATGGACTCCTTGTAGGCCGCAAGCGCGTCCTTCACCTTGTCGTGCTCGAGGAGCACGTCGCCGAGCGCGGCGAGCGCCTTGGCGCGCGGCTGCACCACCGCCAGGATGCGGCGCCACGTTTGCATCGCGAGCGCCTCGTTGCCGTCCTGGAAGTAGCGGTCCCCCAGGTCGACCAGGTGCCCCGGATCGCCCGACGCGGTCTGCGCGAGGCGCTGGAGCACCTTGAGCGACTTCTCGGAGTCGCCGATCCGCGCATAGAAGTCCGCGACGCGCGAGAGCACCTCCTCGTCGGTGCCCGCTCGTGCCTCGAGGTCCGTCACGAGCTTCATCGCCCGCGCCCGGTCGCCCCGCTGCAGGAGCGCCTCGCACTCCTCGAATACGAACTGCGGGTTGTTGGGCGCCGCACGGATCAAACCGTCGTACTCGGCGATCGCCTTGTCGAGGTCCCCGTTGGCCTGGAGGAGCCGGATCATCCGCAGGCGCAGGTCGATCTGGCGCGGCTCGATGGCGAGAGCGCGCTTGTACGTCTCGATCGCGCGCGTGGAGTCCCCGGTCTCCTCGTACAGCCCCCCGAGCAATGCGAGGCGCGCGAAATCGTTCGCGTGCTCGGCCTCGAGCTGCTTCACCAGCTCCGGCAGGCGCTGATCCGCGCGGTAGATCTCCGTCACGATCTCGTAGATCTCCGCGCGGAGGGCGCTCTGCTCCCCTGCGACGGCGAGCGCACGCTTCAACGTGGCGAGCGCCTCGGCGTTCTCGTGCGCCTTCGCCTGCGCGCGCCCGAGCTCCTTCAACGCGGGCGCGAGCGCCCGGTTGTCCCCGGACGCCGCCGCCACGACCTCCTTCAGCGCCGCCTCGGCCTGCGTGTACTCGCCGCGGTTGTAGAGCTCGCGCCCGAGCTCCGCCTTCACGAACAGGCTTCCCGGCTCGAGCGCCACCAGCTTCGCGTGCGCGGCCTTCGCCGCGGCCCAGTCCTTTTGGTCGAGCGCCACCGCCATGATGGCGCGGATGGTCTGCTCCTTGTCGGCCTGCGCCGTCAGCAGCGGGAGCGCCTTCTCGTAGGTCGCGCGCGCCTGCGCCATGTCTCCGCGGTCCTGATAAAGATGCGCGAGCGCCTGGAGCGCCGTGGGGTCGTTGCCCTTGAGCGCGATGGCCTTCTCGTAGGTCGTGATCGCGTCGTTCGCGCGGCCGTCGATCTTGTAGAGGCCCGCCAGCGAGACCGTGGCCGCGTACTGATCCACACCGGCCTGTGCGGCCCGGCTCTCGAAGTCCGTGACGAGCTTGGCGATGTTCCCGTCGCGGTCGCGGTAGAGCTGCGCGAGGCGCTGGAGCGGGAACGCCGCCCCTGGCTGCGAGAGCGCGACCCGGGTGTACCGCTCGATGAGCACCGACGACGAGGGGCCGCCGGCCTCCGGTCCACTCGCCCGAGGGTTGACGGTGTGACCCCCGCCCCCCGGTGCGTGACCGCCGCCGGCGGGTGCGTGGCCTCCGCCCGCCGGGTGCGCCGGGTGGCCTCCGTGGTGCCGGCCATGGGGATCGAAGTCCTGCGCGTGCGCCGGGGCCGCCACGGCAAGCGCGAGGGGCAAGACGACCAGGAGCAGGCGACCGGAGCGCACGTTCTCCAGCTTAGACGCCCGAGGGCGGTGCCGCACTCGGGGCGAGGGGCTTCGCCGGCCTTCCGGGGCTGTGCGGCGTGATCCGCGTCGCCTAGGCTCAAGGCATGGCGTTCTTCCAGGAGCCCCCTACTCTCGGCAACCTGTTCACGAGCGACCGGGCGTTGCGCTCCCACCTCGAGCGCGCCCTGCCGGAGGATGTGCGCAAGGACGTCGAGCCGGAGCTCGAGGCGATGGGCGCGCTCTCGGGAGGGTTCTTCTACGAGCTTGACCGCAAACATCGCGGCGAGGAGCCGAAGCTGACGCAGTGGGACCCCTGGGGCCACCGGGTGGATACCATCGAGGTGACGCCCGTGTGGGATGCGGCCGCGCGCGTGGCCGCCGAGAAGGGCGTCGTGGCGACCGCCTACGAACGGAAGCACGGAGAGCACTCACGCGTTCACCAGTTCGCCCTGGCCTACCTCTTCGACGGATCGACGGAGGTCTACACGTGCCCGCTGGCGATGACGGACGGGGCCGCGAAGACGCTCAGCGTCCACGGCAACCGCGAGCTCGTCGAGCGCGCGCTCCCGCGCCTGCTCAGCCGGGACCCGGCGAAGGCATGGACGAGCGGGCAGTGGATGACCGAGCGCACCGGCGGGTCAGACGTGGCCATCAGCGAGACGGTGGCGCGGCGCGAGGGAGATCAGTGGCGTCTCTTCGGCACGAAGTGGTTCACCAGCGCCACGACCTCCCAGATGGCGCTCACGCTCGCGCGGCCCGAGGGCAACCCGCCTGGAGGGCACGGCCTCGCACTCTTCTACCTCGAGCTGCGCGACGAGAGCGGGCGCCTCCGGAACATCCAGGTGAACCGCCTGAAGGACAAGCTGGGCACGCGGATGGTGCCCACGGCGGAGCTCACGCTCGACGGCGCTCCGGCCATCCCCGTGGCGGGCCTCACCGACGGGATCAAGCACATCTCGCCCATGCTCAACGTCACGCGCACGTGGAACTCGGTCGGCGCGTGCACGGCGATGCGCCGGGGACTCGCCCTGGCGCGCGACTACGCGAAGAAGCGGATCGCGTTCGGGGCGCCGCTCGCCCAGAAGCCGCTCCATGTGGACACGCTGGCGGGGATGCAGGCGGAGCTCGAGGGTGCGCTGCTGCTGACGTTTCGGGCCGTTTCGTTGCTCGGAAAGGAAGAGGCCCGGACGATGACCGAGGAAGAGGCGCAGCTGCTCCGCCTCATCACGCCGATCGTCAAGGCGACGACGGCGAAGCAGGCAGTGGCCGTCGCGAGCGAGTCGCTCGAGGCGTTCGGCGGTGCGGGGTATATCGAGGATACCGGGTTGCCGCGGATCTTGCGGGACGCGCAGGTGCTGCCGATCTGGGAGGGCACGACGAACGTGCTGTCGCTCGACCTGATGCGCGCGCTCGGCAAGTCCGGGACCCTGCGGCCCATCGAGCAGGAGGTCCAGCGTCTCTGCGAGCCGGCGCACGACGGGGCCTGCGCGCAGGCCGCCGAGACGGCGCTCGGTGCGGTGGCGCACGCTCGCGCGTGGCTCGAGGGTGCGGCGCCGAGGGGCATTCCGGCGATCGAGGCGGGCGCGCGGCGGTTCGCGCTCACCTTGGGGAGAGCCTGGGAGCTCGCGCTTCTCGTGGACCACGCGGCGTGGGCGTCGGCGCGAGGCGATGAGCGGCCGGCGGCGGCGGCGCGTCGGTTCGCCCGGAGCACCGTGGACCTCGTGGTCGACGACGAGATGGCCGACGACGCGCGCGCGCTCGCGAGCGAATGACGCAGGTCAGCCGACGCGGACGAGGAACGCGGCGAGCAGGCCGAAGCCGAGGAGCGCGACGAGGAGGCCGAGGACGACGGTCCACGTGCGGCTGACGAAGCGAGGCGCCCGCAAGCCACTCTCCGCCTCGGCGACGTGGAGGCGAGCGCGCGCCGCCATCGACGCCCGAAGGAGGAGGAGCACCTCGAGCAACGCGGCGACGAAGAGGCCGCCGAGCGCGATGGCGAGGCCTCGAGAGCGCTTCTCTGCGTCGCGGGCGTGCTGCATCGTGAACCCTTCGAGGACGGTCCACCGCGGGACGGGCGTGGCAGCGGCGAGGGCGAGGCAGACGTCGAGTGCGCGCGCGGTGTCCCGGGTGTCCCGGGGGTCTGGGGCGGGGGCGCACGCGTCGCGGTCGAGGCCGAAGGCGAGGGCCGCCTCGTCGCTTGCGGCGACGAAGAACGGGCGCGCGATGCTTCCCGGACCAAGTGCAGAGCCCCCGTAGGGGTCGCCCGCCTCGACGGCCCAGTAGAGCCCCGGAGCGAGCTTCGGCGCGCGCACGGTCGCTCGCCCCATCTCTCCAGGCGGTCCCTTCACCGGCGCCGCGGCAGCCCAGGCGCGCCCCTTCGCGTCGTCGATCTCGAGGTACGCGGTATCGCGGAGCGTCGGCACGACGACGTCGATCATGGGCTCCTCTCCGGGCGGGATGCGGTCGTCGATCGCGAGCTCGGCGGCCCCCGGCGAGACGTAGAGGCCGCCGGCCCAGATGCCCGTGCGTCCGTCAGCGGACGTCGCGTGGAACACCATCCCCACGGCGTGTCCGACGGGAGTGGCCACGATGCGCGCCCAGCCCCGGGCGTCGGTCGTGACGCGCGACGCGGCGGGGAGGAAACTCGAGTCACGCTCCGGTTCGATGGTGACGCCGGCGAGCGCCGTGTGCAGCGTCGCGTCCGTGGCGTGCGCCCAGATGGTCGCGGCGAACCCGGTCGCCACGCGCTGACCGAGGACTGCGACGTCGAGGAGCACGTCACCCTCGCGCCGCGCGAAGCGCGCCCACGCGGTGGACGGCGGGTCGCGCGCAAGGGACGCGGGGACGGTGACGTCGCCTCGCGCGAGCAGCGCCCGACCAGCGCGCACCTCGAGCCGCTCCGGGAACGCGGGCAATGGGAGAAGCATCTCCAGCGTCCCGTCGGCGTTCGTCGCGCCATGCCAGTGGACCTCGTGGCTCCCCTGCCACGCGACGACCTCGACGTCCGGGAGCGCGACCGGCTCGCGGTACCCGTGATCCTCGTCGAACGCGACGACCTGCCAGGCGAGGCCCGTGCCTGCGCCAGAAAGCGGCGCGCCGTGCACGACCGCGGCGCGCACCGCGCTCCCGGCGCCGACTCGGAGGCCCAGCGCGACGGTCGCCATCGCGACCGCGGGCGCCACGACGAGCAGGAAGCGCTCGCCGCGTCCGCTCACGGCGTGTGTCCCGCCCAGGACACCACCACGTCACGTGCCCCGTCGACGACGACGGCGGGCGGACGCCCGGCCGCCGTCCCGAGCGCCCCCGGGTCGAGCACGATCGCGCGCACGTTCTCTGCGTGACGGACGTGGACGCCGTCGTCGCGCGCTTCGACGTCGACGAAGGCGTTGCCGTGGGGGGTGCGGCGCACGAGGTGGACGCCATATGCGCCTTCGTCCCAGGGCCGCACGCTGCGGTACGTGACGCGCCTCACCGGGGTGGGCACGCGGGCCGTGGCGGCGCGGTCGACGACGCGCGCGATGAAGCGGGCGACGAGGGGGCCCTGGTGACCGACGTGAGGCACGCGATCGAACTGCACGTCGAGGTGCCGTGCGCGCATGGCGCCGGCGAGCATCTCGCTCTGGCGGATGGGGGACGTCCGGTCGGCCTCGCCGTGGATGAGCCACACCGGCAGGTGCAGTGCGTTCTCGACCACGTCGAGCGCGTTCACGCCGTGAGCGGCGGCGTGGTCGGGGAGTAGCGCGCGGACGTACGTGGTGACGTCGTACTTCGAGTCACCGAAGAAGCTCGTCACGCTCGCAAAGCGGTCCGGGTGGTGGAAGCCGACCGTGGTCGCGCCGGCTCCGCCCATCGAGGCGCCCCAGAGGGAGACGGCGCGCGGGTCTACCGCGACGACCTCGGTGAGAGCGTCGATGGAGCGCATCGCCTCGTCCTCGGCCTCGGCCGTGTAGAGCGAGTTCCCGAGGCCGCTGGGAAAGAGGAGGACGACGTCGCGCGCGCGCGCCTCGTGGAGGAGCTCTGCATAGGCCGCGTAGGTCCATGGCGTGCCGTTCCACGGATGCAATCCGACGAGAAGGACGCAGGGGCGGCTGACGTCGTGGCCCGGAGGGACGAAGACGACGGCCTGGCCGCCGCCGCGCGGCACGTACGGGCTTCCGAACGTGAGGGTCCCGAACCCCTCGACCGTCTGGACGCGTGTGCCCGCGCGCGGGCGTTCGCCGCACGCGATGCGCCGCTCGTACTTGCTCACCTCGATGCCGACGAGGACCTCGTGGCGCCCGGGCCCGACGTCGACGACGACCGGGCCGGGAGGTGACTGGACGGACACACCATCGACCGCCATGCGCTTCCGGCCCGCACAGTGCGGCACCATGACGGCGGCACCCGACGGCCCGCCGTCGACCGCGAAGCGAACGTCGTAGGACCCCGGATCGCGGCGCGTGGTGCTCAGGTCGTCCCATGCGCCCGCACGCCACGAGTCGCCGTCGTCGCGGACGTCCACTGCAGTGACCTCCTGGCCGCGGACGTCGGGGTGGGGCTCGAGCGTGACCGCTCCTGCGGACCGCGTCCCGAGGATCAGGGCAATCCCGGCCGCCGCTGCACCGAAGCGCTCGAGCGCCATCTCCCGCTTCTACCCCGCGTGACGCCGGCACGCGACGTCGCCGTCCGTCCGCCGAGGACTTGTAAACCTGGCCACGTGCGCCTAGACGTGGGGCGCGTCTCGACGCGTCATGTCCTCGACCGCTGCCACCACTCCCACTTCGGCCGCAGCGCGCTCCGCGTTCCTGCGCGCGCGCCTGGCGTCGTTCCTCGCCGTGTTCCCGCTGTCGGTCTGGACGTTCTTCCACCTCTGGAACGCTCTCGCCGGCTTCCGGGGTGCGGACGCGTGGCAAGCGTCGATGACGCAGTACGCGCACCCGGTCGCGGAGGCGCTCACCGGCGTCGTCGTCCTCTTGCCTCTGGCCATCCACATCGTCTGGGGCATCGGCCGGCTCCTCAGCAGCCGGCCCAACAACGTCCGCTACCGCACGTACGCGAACCTCAAGTACGTCCTCCAGCGCCTCGCGGCGCTCGGCGTCCTCGCGTTCCTCGGCGCGCACCTCTGGCTCGCGCTCCTCAAGCCGCGCCTCGTCGAGGGGCACCCGGAGACGTTCGCGGACCTCGCGCAGCACATGCACTTCCACGGCCCGACGCTCGTGACGTACGTCCTGGGCGTCCTCGGCGTCGCGTACCACCTCGCGAACGGGCTGCAGACGTTCAGCATGGGCTGGGGCGTCGTCACCAGCCGCCGCGGGCTGCGCCGCCTCGAGATCGTGGCGCTCGTCGTGTTCCTCCTCCTCCTCGCGATGGGGTGGGGCGCGGTCTACGTGCTTTGGGCCGCCGGCGCGGCTGCACCTGGCTGAACCAGTGCTACATCACGCCGCGTGTCGCCGGGCCGCACGCTGCTGGCTTCGCTCGTCGTCGTGGCATTTGCAGGCGCCTGCCGCGGGCAGAACGCCGGTGCGACGGTGCCCGAGCGCTCGTGTTCGTTGACGGTCTGGTACCAGCCCGCGAACGCGCAGTCGCAGGTCTACGCCGTGGGGAGCTGGGACGGCTGGGCGGAGCCGGGTCGGTCGCTGGACGACGCGGGCGGAGGCTGGCTCGCCACGCGCTTCGACGACCTCGCAGCGGGTGACTACGAGTACGCGCTGCGCGTGGACGGCGACTGGGAGCTCGACCCCGGCGTCGGCACGACCGCGTTCCACACGGGGCAGGAAGTGACCTGGGTGCAGGTGCCCGACTGCGGCGTGCCCGCGACGACGGTGCAGGCGGTCACGGCGAACGCGGACGGCACAGCGAGCATCGACGCATCGTTTCTGGCATCGCGCATGGGCGACGCGATCGACCCGACGTCGGTCACGCTGACGGCGGTCCACGGTGCGGCGCCGACCACCGTCACCCCGACCGCAGTGTCCTCGTTCGGTGCGATCCACGTCGACCTCGCGGGCCTCCCGCCCGGCAAGAGTACCCTGGCGGTTCACGCGAAGGACACGGCCGGACGCGACGCGGACGCCGCGCTCGCAACGGTCTGGATCGAGGCGCAGGCGTGGGACTGGCGCGACGCCGTCGTCTACGAGGTGATGGTCGACCGGTACCGTGCCGCGGACGGCTCGGCGCTGGCGGCGCCGGCGTCGATGGGCGGCCGCGCCGGCGGGCAGATCGCCGGCGTGCAGACGGCCCTCGAGTCGGGCGAACTCCAGGCGCTCGGAGTGAACACGCTCTGGGTGACGCCGCTCTACGCGAACCCGGAGGGCGACTGGCCCGGGCTCGACGGGCACGAGTACAGCGCCTACCACGGCTACTGGCCCGCGGAGTCGCGCGCCGTGGACACGCACCTTGGGTCGGAAGGCGACGTCGACGCGCTCGTCTCTGCAGCGCACGCGCGCGGCATCCGCGTCGTCTTCGACGTCGTGCCCCACCACGTACACGCGGACCATCCCTACTGGATCACGAACAAGGCCCAGGGCTGGTTCCAGGACGTCGACGGCTCGTGCGTGTGCGGCGTCGGCAGCTGCTCGTGGGCGACGGACGAGACCTCCTGCTGGTTCACGTCCTATTTGCCTAGCCTCGACTGGACGAGCGACGACGTGGCGAACACCGTCTCGAGCGACGTCCTCTGGTGGCTGACGCGCTTCGACGGCGACGGGATCCGCGTCGACGCGGTGCCGATGATGCCGCGCGCCGCCGTGCGCCGCATCGCGTGGAACATCCGCCAGACCTTCGACGGGCCGTCCCACAGGAGCTACGTCCTCGGCGAGAACTACACCGGACAGTCCGACTGGGACTCGCTCCGCTACTACCTCGGCCCGCAGGGGCTTGATGGCGAGTTCCACTTTCCGCTCATGTGGGCGCTCCGCGGCGCGCTCGGCGACGGCTCCGAGTCGCTCGTCGACGTCGACGACGCCATCCGCACAGGCGAGCAGACCTGGGCCGGGTCGGGCGCGGTCATGGGGCTCATCGTCGACAACCACGACACGTCGCGCTTCTCGAGCGTCGCTGCCGGCGACGACGGCGGCGATCCGTGGTCCCCGGCGCCGCAGTCGACGGATCCCGCGGTGTACGCGCGAACCCGGCTGGCGCTCGGCGCCATCCTCACCCTGCCGGGCGCGCCCGTCCTCTACTACGGGGACGAGGTGGCGCTGGCGGGCAAGGGGGACCCCGACTCGCGCCGCGTGATGCCGGCAGAGGGCGAGCTCGGCCCGCTGCAGACGCAGACACGCGACGCGGTCCGGGCAATGGGCAAGGCGCGCGGGTGCTCCCAGGCGCTGCGGCGAGGGACGTATCGGACGCTCTACGTGGACCCCGAGCGGCTCGTCTTCGCGCGCGAGCTGGCGGGCGCGGAGACGGCAATCGTCGACCTCCAGCGGTCGCCGACGGGGGCACTGTCGGCGCCGCTCCCGGGGATTGCGGGCGGCTCGTGGGTGGACGTCCTCACCGGGAGGGTGGAGTCACTCAGACCTGAGTTGACAACTCTGCCGTCTGCGCCATTGTCCATCGCGCTTTATCTGCCCGCCTCGAGTTCCTGCGTCCCCGGACCCCCTCCATGACGTCGAAACACCTCCGCGCGCTCGCCGTGCCCCTTGGCGGCGCGTGCATCGCCGTCGCCGCGCTGCTCGCGTGCGGGAACGACCAGGTGCACCAGGTGAACTACGGGCAGCCGCCGGACGCCGCGGCCTTCGACGCAGGGAACGGCGGGAGCTCTCCGTACGGAGGGGACGGCGGGACGGGGACGACGACGACCATCCCGGAGGCGGGCCCGCCGCAGTGCTCGGACGACCTGAAGCTGTGCGCCGAGACCTTCACGCTGGCCTACGGCGGCGAGCAGTCGGTGGAGCTGCGGGGCGACTACCGCGCCGGCGCGTGGACGCAAGGCGATCCGATGACGCACACGGGCAGCGCGTGGACGGTGACGGTCAACGTTCCCTGGAACCAGCCGGTTCAGTACAAGTTCTTCCTGAATGGGACGACGTGGGAGGCGGATCCCGCGAACCCCGCGCCTCCGAACGACCCGAACGACGCCGACGGGAACAGCATCGAGCAGCCGATCACCTGCCCGGACACGTATACGTGCTCGTCGCCGCCCGTGCCCCCTGCCGGCGTCTTCGACTGGCGCGACGCGGTCATCTACTTCGCGTTCGTCGACCGGTTCCTCGACGGCGACCCGACCAACGATTGCAACGTCTCGGGCACCGAGAGCACGCCCTACACGTCGACGAACTACCTCGGCGGCGACTGGGCCGGCGTCACGCAGAAGATCATCGCCGGGTACTTCACGGATCTCGGCGTCAACACGATCTGGCTCACCGTTCCCATCAAGAACGCCGACGACGTCGCTGATCAGGGGGTCAACGGCGACACGCACATGTACTCGGGGTACCACGGTTACTGGCCGAAGGACCCGACGCAGACCGAGTCGTGCTTCGGAAGCGCGTCGGATCTCCAGGCGCTCGTGCAGGCGGCCCATGCGAAGAACATCAAGGTGCTCTTCGACTACGCGATGGTGCACGTCCACACCGAGAGCTCCATCTACACCCAACACCAGAACGACAGCCCGCCCTGGTTCACCCCGAACTGCGTCTGCGGGGCCCCTGGCTGCGGCAACTTCGACACGAGCTGCTGGTTCGCGCCCTACCTAGCGCACTACGACTACACGAACTCCGCGGCCCGGACGTTCTCGATCAACGCGGCCATCTCCCTCATCCAGCAGAACGGCAACGACGCCTTTCGCCTCGACGCAATCAAGCAGGTCGACCCGAGCTGGCTCGCGAACCTGCGCCCGGCCATCTCGTCGCAGATCCTCGCGAGCGAGACGCCGCAGCAGCGCTTCTACATGGTCGGCGAGACGTACGACTTCCAGAACCGCGCGCTCATCGCGAGCATGATCGACTCCTCGACGAAGCTCGACGGCCAGTTCGACTTCCCCCTGCGCATCCGCCTCGTCGAGGCGCTCCTCATGCGGAGCACGCAGAACATGCTGACGCCGGACGACCTGAACTGGGGACGCACCGCTCCGCCAGGGATGCAGGGCCTCGCCGAGTTCATGGACTCGAACGACTCGTTCTATCCGTCGGACGCCGTCATGAGCACGTTCATCGGCAATCACGACCTGCCCCGATCGATCCACTACGCGGAGCAGACGCTCCCCGCGTGGCTCCAGGCGAGCAGCCCATCGAACCCCTCCGCGGCGGACGGGAAGAACGCGGCCTGGTCCGGCGAACCGCAGACCGAGACGGATCCGAACACGTACCAGCGGCTCGCGAACGCCTTCGCAGTCATCCTCACGAACAAGGGCGCCCCGCTCATCTACTACGGCGAC
The DNA here is from genome assembly GCA_036490515.1 of Polyangiaceae bacterium. Lineage (GTDB taxonomy): Bacteria > Myxococcota_A > Polyangia > Polyangiales > Polyangiaceae > Palsa-1150. The sequence continues at coordinate 127,026 of DASXDU010000038.1, read as the reverse complement.
GAGATCGGCCTGCCGGGCGCGGGCGACCCGGACAATCGCCGCATGATGACCTGGAGCGGCACCTCCCCGGCGCAGCAGGGCCTCTATGCGCGCATCAAGGCGCTCACCGCGATCCGAGCGGCGCACCCGGCCATGCGGCGCGGGACGCGCGCGACGCTCTTCGTGAACGAGGACCTCTGGGTCTACGAGCTCACCACTCAGGCCGGTGATCCGTCGCCGGACACGGTGTACGTCGCGATCAACCGCAGCGACGCGGACATGCAGACCACGGCGTTGCCGGGCGGCCTCACGGAGCTCATCACGAACACGCCGGCCACGAGCCCGATGACCATCCCGGCGCGCGAGACGCGCGTCTTCAAGTGAGGCCACGGCGCGGAGGGGGCATGCGGCGGCGGTTGGCGGCACACGGGGTGGTCTTTGCGCTCGGGGTGGTCCTCGGGTCGGGGATGGCGCACGCCGAGGCATCGCCGCACCTCAGCGAAAACTACTTGCCGTCGTCGAACGGCATCGCGGCCATCGCCTGGGATCGCTCGCAGTCGAAGATCGACCAGTGGCTCGAGCACCCGTACCAGGCGCAGTCAGCTAGCGTCCAGACGCGGAACTTCGTCTACGACACCTACCCCGGTGTCCGCATCGGCACGGCGGGCACGTGGCTGAACTCCGTGACCCCGTCCGTCATCGAGTACCTCGCGGGGACGGGCATCGTCCACACGACGCGGACCGTCGGCAGCGTCACGCTCGACGAGTACGACTTTGCGCCGATGGGGCTCGCCGAGCACGCGAGCGTCATGCTTCTCGAGGCGACCCAGACGGGGGCTCCCGCGGCGATCGACGGGTACGCGCTCTTCAACTTCCACCTCGGCAGCGGCAGCCCCGCGCCGGGCACCGACGGGGAGAGCATCACCTACGACGGGACCACCGACGCCTACTACGAGACGGGGCCGTCGGGCGTCGCCTTCGCGTACGGGAGCATCTCGCCTTCCACGCACCACGGCTGCACCCCCGACAACCCGTTCAACCTCCTGCAGGCGGGCTCGAACCTGGCCGACGACGCGAGCAGCGGCGGCGCGACGAACGATGCGGTGGCGGGCCTCCAGGACAGCCTCGGGTCGCCCGCGACGGGCGCGCACGCATGGGCGGGCTGGGTCACGATCCTGGCGCCCGACGCGAACGGGGCGGCCGCGATGGGCCGCGCGCGGACGTGGCTCGCGGGGCGAACGGCGGACCAGGTGCTCTCGGACGAGGTCGCGGCGTGGCAGGTGTGGACGCATGCGGCGCCGCCAGGGGCGAGCGACACGGAGGCGGCGGTCGCGGCGCAGGCGCAGGTGGTGCTGCGCATGGGACAGGTCGCCGAGCCGGGCGGGGGGCAGGGGCAGCTGCTCGCGAGCGTCGCGCCTGGAGCGTGGAACATCGCGTGGGTCCGCGACATGGCGTACGCCGTCGTCGGGCTGGTGCGGAGCGGGCACCTGGCGGAGGCCAAGGCGGCCATCGAGTTCCAGATGCAGGCGCAGGTCGGGAGCTACCAGCAGTACGTCGGGGCGCCCTACCAGATCAGCGTCGTCCGGTACTACGGCGACGGCACCGAGTGGAGCGACTCCAACGCCGACGGGCCCAACATCGAGTTCGACGGCTTCGGGCTCTTCCTCTGGGAGCTCGATCAGTACGTCGCGGCGAGCGGCGACACGGCGTCCCTCGCCCAGTGGTGGCCCACCGTGAAGGCGAAGGTCGCCGACGTCCTCGTGAAGCTCCAGGAGCCCTCCGGTCTCGTCGCGCCCGACTCGTCGATCTGGGAGGTTCACTGGGACGGGCAGCAGAAGCACTTCGCGTACACGACGATCACGGCCGCGAACGGCCTCTGCGCCGCGTCCCGCCTCGCGAACGCGGCCGGTGACGCGAATGACGTCGCGCCGTACCTCGCCGCGGGCCAGAAGTCGCGCGACGCGCTCCTGCCCAACCTTCGCGCTCCGAGCGGGGCGCTCGGGCAGAGCACCGAGGCGCTCGCTGCGGGCACCGGCTGGCTCGACGCCGCCACGCTCGAGGCCATCGGGATGGGCCTCGTCGACCCGACACGCGCCACCGCGGGCGCCACGCTCACCGCGATCGAGGAGGGGCTCGTCCCCGCGAGCGGCCGCGGCTTCATGCGGAGCGACGCCGGCGACTGGTACTCGTCGAACGAGTGGGTCTTCATCGATCTCCGCGCGGAGCGCGCCCTCGAGCTCCACGGCGATCCCGCGTACCAGGCGTCCCTCTTCGGCTGGAACGTCGCGCAGGCCAGCGACAACTACGGCGAGCTCTCCGAGCTCCACGACCCCACGACCGCCGACTACGCCGGGCAGTCCCCCATGGTCGGGTTCGGCGCGGGCGCGTACCTCCTCGCGCTTTACGACCGCGGGAAGGCCGGATCGCCCGCATGCGGCGACTACGCCGCCGAGCCGGGTGGCGTGGGGGATGCGGGTCCGGACGGCAGCGCCCCGGTGGACGCAGGCGTACCGGTCGATGCCGGGCACGCCGATGCCGGGCAGGCGGACGGCGGCGCCGCGCCCGCCGATGGCGGCGCAAACGGCGGTTCGGGCCCCGACGCGGGCGCGGGCCACTCCGCGGGGTCGAGCGGTGGGTGCGGCTGCTCGGAGGCTGGCACGCGTACCTCCGGCAGCGTCGTGGCTCTCCTCTCGCCGGCCTTGCTCCTCCTGCTGCGAAGAAAGCGCCGCTCCACGACCAACCCGGGTATCTCCGGCGGCCAGCCCTGAACGATCACCGATGCGAAACCTCCTCCTCTGCGGCGCTGCGGCGCTGATCCTCCTCACCCTGTCCGTGCCCGCCCTGGCAGACGAGCCTCCTGCGCCCCCGCCGCCGGCTCCTCTCGCTCCGGCTCCCGTGGCCCCCATGGTTCCGCCGGCGGCTCCGACGGCAATGCCCGCGACTGCGAGCCCGGCGACGCCGGCGCCGATGGCACCGTCGACGCCCGCACCGGTCGCGCCGTCCACGCCGATCGCGCTGCCGCCCATCCCCGGGGACACCGGCCACTTCGAGTTTGGCTCGTACGGGCGCGTGGTCACGGCGAGCGACCTGCAGGGCGGCACGGGGCGCGACGCGAACGTCATCGCTCACGGCGACCGCATCGACGAGGACAGCTACGCGGAGCTCGAGCTGCGCCGGGAGGACCGGTTCACGCCGAGCATCACCACCAAGGTCGTCTGGACGCTCGGCTTCTTCCCGCCGTTCTTCCACTTCTCGGGCGACCAGGCGCAGGCCATAGCCATCCGCAACCTCTATGCACAGGCCAGCTACGACGATCTCACGCTCTGGGTCGGCTCACGCATGTACCGCGGCGACGACATCTATCTCCTCGACTGGTGGCCGCTCGACAACCAGAACACCGTCGGAGGCGGCGTCGGGTACCGCTTCCGCTGGCGCTCGGACGAGACGGACGTCGCCGCGCACGTCGGCATGCAGCGCCTCGACTCCACGTACCAGTACGAGCAGATCCCCGCGCCGATCCCGAACTTCCTCGCGGGGCAGACGGGGCCCGGGGCCGAGAACGTCACGACGCTCGACCGGCCGCGGACGATCGAGACGCTCAAGCTGACGCACCTGTTCAAGCACCCGAACGACCAGCTGAAGGACGGCTTCAAGGTGGTCGTGTACGGCGAGGCGCAGGAGATCTCCGCGGGCGTCTACACCGACACCACCGTGAACCCGAACGTGCAGTACGGGCTTCCCGCCGACACGGGGTGGCTCGCCGGGACGGAGGTCGCGTACTGGACCGGGCAGCGCGACACCTTCGTGCAGCTCTTCTTCCGCCACGCCGAGGGCATCGCCGCCTACGACCCACTCGCCGTGCCGCTCACCTTCGCGAACGACCGCACCACGCGCGGCTCGAAGGAGACCCTCCTCGCGCTCGGCGCGAACTACGAGCTCGGCGCGTTCGGGCTTCTCGTCGGCGGCTACCTCCGCTCGTTCCGCGACGGCGATCCGTCTCCGACCACCTCGCAGAAGTACGACGAGGGCATCCTCGCCGTGCGCCCGCAGATCTTCGTCGGGCAGCACTGGGGCGTGGCCCTCGAGGGGGCGTTCGAGGCGCGGCGCTTCGCGATGCTCGACCCGAACACGGACCAGCCTCTCGTCGCGAGCGAGTGGCGCGGGGGGGTCATGCCCTACTTCTCGCCGAGCGGTCGCGGGTCGTACAAGCGCCCGCAGCTCCGCATCATCTACGCGGTTACGGCGCGCAACGACGCGACGCGCGAGCAGCTCTATCCGGCCGCGGACGTCTTCAGCCAGCGTTCCGTTTCGCACTTCCTCGGCCTCGGCGCCGAGTGGTGGTTCAACTCGTCTTCGTATCCCTGAGGTTCCCATGCGCATGAAGCACGCACACTGCGCTTTTCCGCTGCTCCTCGCCTGCGCCGCGGCCGCGACGCCCGAGGCGGGGTGCGTCCAGGTCCCGGCCGACGGGCAGCAGCCCGAGCTCGCCACGCACGTCCAGGACTGGCGCGACGAGGTCATCTACCAGCTCATCGTCGACCGCTTCTCCGACGGGGACGTGAACAACGACTTCAACGTCGAGCCGGGGTCGCTCGGGCAGTACCAGGGCGGCGACTGGCAGGGCGTGGAAGATCACCTCGACTACTTGCAGGCGCTCGGCGTGACGACGCTCTGGATTTCCCCCATCGTCCAGAACGTCGACAGCGACGCGGACATCGACGCCTACCACGGCTACTGGCAGCAGGACCTCACGCAGGTCAACCCCCACTTCGGCGACCTCGCGGCCCTCCGGTCGATGGTCGCGCACGCACACGATCGCGGGATGAAGGTCGTCCTCGACATCGTGTGCAACCACATGGGCCAGGTCTTCTTCTACGACATCAACCGGAACGGACGGCCCGACGACTACGTCAACGGCAGCGGCAACCCCGACGACCCGGTCCTGCAGGTGAGCGAGTACGACCCTCCCTGGCAGGCGGGGGGCGTCCTCTCGTTCAGCCAGGAGGGCCAGTCCGGCCGCGCGCCGATCCTCTTCTTCGACGACCCGAGCATCAACCGGCTCCCGCCGCAGCCGGGTATCCTCGCTACGGCCGCCGCGTACCACGGCTTCGGCCACATCGAGAACTTCGACGACGTCGAGCAGCGGACGCTCGGCGACTTCACCGGCGGCCTCAAGGACCTCGCCACGGAGCTCCCCGAGGTGCGGGCGACGCTCGTCGACTCGTTCGCGAAGTGGGTCGAGAAGGTCGACTTCGACGGCTACCGCATCGACACGATCAAGCACGTCGAGAGCGACTTCTGGCCCGTCTTCGCCGGCAACACTCGCACGCGCCTCGCGGCCGAGGGCAAGAACGACTTCCTCATGTTCGGAGAGGCTTTCGACGGCAACGATCAGCTCATCGGCAGCTACACGATGCCGGGGTCGCTCGACAGCGTCTTTTACTTCTCGCAGGCGTTCATCGTGTACCAGAACGTCTTCGAGAACGCGCACGACCCCGCCTCTGCGCAGGGGACAGACCAGATCGAGAACCTCTGGAACCTGAAGCAGACCGACTTCGGGACGACGCCGCAGGACAACGGCATCGGCATCCCGCCCTACAAGGCGCTCGTCAACTTCATCGACAACCACGACGTGCCCCGCTTCCTCTTCAACTCGAACGGGGACGTCGCAGCGCTGCGCAACGCGCTCACGCTCCTCTTCACCGAGGACGGCATCCCCGACCTCTACTACGGGACGGAGCAGGAGTTCTCGGGCGGCAACGACCCCGCAAACCGCGAGGTACTCTGGACGACGGGGATGCCGACCACCGGCGACACGTTCGCGCACATCGCGAACCTCGCCGGCATCCGCCGGGCGTACGTGGCGCTCCGCCGCGGCGACACGAAGGTCGTCTGGTCGAGCCCGCACGTCGGCCAGGAGGACGACGCCGGGATCTTCGCCTTCGAGCGCGCCGGCGGGGACGCTGGCGCGAACGCGTACGCCCTCGTCGTCCTCAACACGAACGGCTTCAAGACGAGCTCGACCTCGAACGGGGGCTCCGTGCTCCAGACGAGCGCGCCGCCCGGCACGACGTTCGTCGACGTTCTCGATCCGGCGCAGGCGACGTACGCCTCCGACGGCAGCGCGAACCTCCAGGTGAACGTCCCCGCGCAGAAGGCGATGATCCTCGTCCCGCAGGGCCAGGTCGTGCAGGGCAGCTAGGGCGAGCTACGCTCGCGGGCGTGCTGGGCATCCTCGTTCGCGTCGCGTGGCTCGTCGCGTGGCTCGTCGCCCTCCCGTGGCTCGTGGCGCGGCGGTTCTTCGGCCGCGCGCGCCCGGGGACGTACGTCCTCGCGGAGATCGACGGGGCCGTCACGGAGATCGCGCCGGCGCCGCAGTGGTGGCCGCCCGGGGCGAGGCAACCGTTCTCCCTCCACGGCCTGCGAGAGGTCGTGGACGAGGCGGCCACCGACCCGAACGTGCGGGGGATCGTGCTCGTCCTTCGTTCGATGAGAGGCGGCCTCGCTACCGCCACCTCGCTGCGCGCCATCCTCGACCGGGCGCGCGCGGCCGGCAAGCGCGTCGTCGTGCATCTCCCGCTCGGTGGCGGCACGCGTGAGACCTACGCGGCGGTCGGCGCCGATCTCCTCCTGCTTGGTCCCACGTCGTCGCTCGCCCCGGTGGGCCTCCTCGCGAGCGCCCGGTACCTCCGTGGTGCGCTCGACAAGGCGGGCGTCGTCCCCGAGGTGCATGCGCGGGGTCGGTTCAAGACAGCCGGCGAGCGCATCGAGCGCACCTCGATGAGCGACGCGGAGCGGGAGCAGATCGGCGCGGTCCTCGATCGGGCCTATGGCGCCTTCGTGCGGTCCATCGCGGACGGGCGGGAAGTGGACGAGGCGCGCGCGAAGGCCCTCGTGGACGGGGCGCCGTACACGGGCGATGAGGCCGTGACCGCGGGCCTCGCGGACGGCCTCGCCTACGACGACGAGGTCGTCACGCGCCTGGCCGAGGGCGAGTCGAAGGCGCGCCTCCGGCAGGCGCCGGCCTACCTCCTCGCGCGCACGGCCCTGCGCCCCCGGGCGCTCTGCGGCCGAAACGTCATCGCGGTGGTCCGGGTACACGGGCCCATCGCGGGCGCCACCGGGCTGCCCTTCCAGCCCACCGCCGTCGACGATCGCGTCATCGCCGCCATCCGCATCGCCCGTGCGCACCCTGCGGTGCGGGGCGTCGTCCTTCACGTGGACTCGCCCGGAGGAAGCGCGCTCGCGAGCGATCGCATCCACCACGAGCTCGTGCAGCTCGCGGCGGAGAAGCCGCTCGTCGCGAGCATGGCCAACGTCGCCGCGAGCGGCGGGTACTACGTCGCGGCCGCGGCGCACGCCATCGTGGCCCAGCCGACCACGGTCACGGGATCCATCGGCGTCGTCGCGGCGCGCGTCGTCGTCGAGCCGCTCCTCGCGCGCCTCGGCGTCGCCACCGAGGTGCTCCAGCGTGGGGCGCGCGCGCGCCTGCTCGATCCGCTGCTCCCTCTCGACGACGACCTGCGGGCCGTCGTCGACCAGGAAATGGAGCACGTATACCGGACCTTCGTCGGTGTCGTCGCCGCGGGGCGCCGCATGACGACTGCGGAGGTCGAGGCGCTCGCGCAGGGGCGCGTGTGGATCGGCGCGGACGCGCACGCGAACGGACTGGTGGATCGCCTCGGCGGGTTCGAGGACGCCGTAGAGGTCCTGCGTGAGCGCATCGGCAAGGGGGCCTCCCGCCTTCGCGTCGTGGCCCTTCGCGAGCCCCGCAAGCGCGTCCCCCCGCTCGACCCCCCGCGCCGCGAGCCGCCCGTCGTGTGGGCCGACCTCCTCGGGGCGCTGGCGCCGGGGCTGCCGGTCGAGGCCGTGCTCCTCGCCTTGCGAGGCGAGCGCGTCCTCACGCTCGCCACGTCGCTCCCCTCGCTCGGTTGAGCGGCGCGCCCTTCAGGTCACGCCGAGCAGCTTGTTCATCGACGCCTCGTCGGCCGGCGTGAACGGGTACTGGTCGAACTCGGCGCTCGTGACCCACTTGAACGCGTTCACGTTGCGCGCCTCGAGCGCCTCGCCGAGGAGGGTGCACTCGTAGAGGAACAGGTCGACCGCGTAGTGCTCGTACGGGTGGCTCACGAAGGAGATGAGCTTGCCCACCTCGATCTCCGCGCCCAGGCGGTGGCGCACCTCGCGCTTGAGAGCCTGCGCGTCGGTCTCTCCCTCCTCGACGCGGCCGCCCGGGAACTCCCACATGAGGGCCAGCACCGCCGTCGCGCGTCGCTGCGTGATCAGGTAGTGCCCGTCCTTCTCCAGGACCGCAGCCACGACGCGAATCGTCCGTTGCGTTGGCATCTCGCCCCCGGATCAGGATACCACGCGCGGCTGGGTCAGACGCTGACGCGAAAGAGCTGCTGGCCCATGAGGAGCACGTCGCCCGAGCGGACGTCCGTCTCGGCGACGCGCACGAAGGTGCCGTTCGAGCTCCCGAGGTCGGTGAGGAAGAGCTTTTGTCCGTCCCAGGAGAGGCGGCAGTGCAGCCCCGACACGTAGCCGTCCTCCGGGAAGAGGATGTCGCCGCGCTCGCGCCCGAGGTGGACGCCGCCCTCCGGGATTGGAAAGGCGTTGCCCGTCTCCTCGCGGCCCACGACGAGCGCGATCCGCCCGACGTAGCCTTTGCTCGGCGCGCCGAGGCGCTCGACGCCGTCGGACGCGGGCGGCTGCGAGTTGAGCGGCTCGAACTTGATGATCTCCTGGCCGATGCGGAAGACCTCGTTCGGCCGGATCTCGACGGGCACCTCGCGCGTGAGCTTCTTGTAGACGCCGTTGAGCGAGGCCTCGTCCTTGACGGACGCGCGGCCCCCGCTCTGGACGCGGAACGTCGCGTGCCGCGGCGAGAGGTAGCTGTCTCCGGCGAAGATGCCGCCGGTCTCGCGGCCCACCGTGCCGCCTCCCGCGGGCATCTGGAACGTGCCCGCTTCGCTTCCGTCGGCGCGGAGCGCGGTCAGCATCATGGCTCCGCCGCCCGGCTCGACGGCCGCGGGAGCCGCGGCGGGGGCAGGCCGGGCCTGCGCGCCGCCGAGGCGGAAACCGCAAGACCCACAGAAGAGATTCGACGGCGCGTTGACGTGCCCGCACTGGGGGCAGACGACGGTCGCTCCGCTGGACGCAGCGGCGTGGGCGGCGGCAGGGCTGAGGGCGACCGTGGCAGCCGGACCCCCCGCGGGGGGCGGCGCGGCGACGGCGACGGGTGGAGGCGGCGCCGACGGGGAGACGACCGGCGGAGAGGCGGCCGCCGGAGCGGGCGCGGCGACCCGCGGCGGTGGCGCGCTCGGCGTGACGGCGACCGTGCTCCCGAGGTTGCCGCCACCGCCGCCGACGGGCGGCGGAACCACCGCGGCGCCCTGGGCAGCCTTCATTCCGTGAGGGGGTGTCTGCGGCGAGAACTCCCGGGGCGCCGACTCGCGCGGCAGCTCCGCCCCGCACCCGAGGCAGAACTTGTAGTGGTCTTGATTGTCCTTCGAGCACTTCGGGCAGGTGATCACACACGCCTCCGGGGACCCTCTCGGGCAAACCGAGTATCTACGCATCGCGAGGGGGGTCAAGCGAACTGCGAGCCCTGCCGGAGCCGAGCCTTTGGCGCTGGCCGCCGCGCGAGCGGCTGGGTAGCCTCCCGCACCATGCCGACCGCCACCTTCCCCGAGATCCAGGTCCCCGGTACGGGGCAGCTCTACGCGCGCTTCGTCACGAGCCTCGGCCCCATCGTCATCCGGCTCGAGGAGCAGCGCGCCCCGAAGACGGTGAAGAACTTCGTGGGCCTCGCCACGGGCGCCCAGGAGTGGACGCACCCGCGCACCGGCGCGAGCAACAAGGGCACGCGCTACTACGACGGCACTGTGTTCCACCGCGTCATCCCCGACTTCATGATCCAGGGCGGTGACCCGCTCGGCCAGGGCACGGGCGGCCCCGGCTACAAATTCGGCGACGAGTTCCACCCCGAGCTCCGCCATGCCGGGCCGGGCATCCTCTCGATGGCCAACTCCGGCCCCGGCACCAACGGGTCGCAGTTCTTCATCACCGAGCGCTCGACGCCGCACCTCGACGACAAGCACTCGGTGTTCGGCCAGGTCGTGGCCGGCAACGACCTCGTGAAGCAGATCGCACGCGTCCCGACCGGCGCGCGCAACAAGCCCGCCGAGGACGTCGTCATTCAGCGGGTCGAGATCTTCCGGAGCGAGTCCGAGCCCGCGAGCTGAAGGAGGGGCGCCGCCGACACGGGCCCGAGCTCGCGGAGATAGCCCGCGAGGCGCGCTCCGCGCGCATGGGCCAGGGCCTCGCACAGCTCCGCCCGCGCGTCCGGTGGCAGCGACCGGGCGCGCCGGACGCACGCGATCGCGACGTCGACGTCGTGCAGGTCGCCAAGGCGGGCCTGCATCCGCGCGGCGCGCGACGCGATCGCCGGCGCCTCGCGGGGAAGCGCCTCGGCGAACGTCTCGGCCGTGTACCGGACGCGCTTGTACGCGATCCGCAGGCGGTGGAGCGCCGCCGGGTCGTCCGGGCGCGCCGCCTTCCGGCGATCGACGTCGCGCCGGGCCCGATCGAGCGCGCGCCGCGCGTACTTCGCGAGGCGGCGGTCGCGCCTCGGATTCACGCGGAACGCGAGGAGCGCTTCGAGCAGTGCGCGCCCGCGATCGAGCTCCCCCGCCTCCACGTGCCGCACCAGTGCATGTCGCAGCCTCTGCTCCCGCTTGCTCCGCACCTCGAGCCAGGCGCGCACGTCCGGTCGCTCCACGCCGAGGGACCCGAGCAGCTCGAGCAAGACCTCGTCGTCGCGGAGCGCGCCCGTGGCTCGCATCACGCCCCGGAGCGACCGCCGCACCTCGTCCGCACGGAACCGCCCCAGCAGAGGTGCCCCCACCTCGAGCAACGTGCGCGTCCGGCGGAGGGCCACCCGCAGATCGTGGACCGCGGCGGCATCGACCGTGGTGCCCGTCACGCGCGGCGCGACGTCCTTCAGCCGATCGTCGAGCGCGTGGAGCTTCGCCGCGAGGAACGGCCCGGCCATCGGCGCCGCGGCGGCGATCGCCGGCCCCCGCCTCATCGTCGCACCCGCGATACCGTCGCCGTCGCCACCGGCTTGAACCCGAGGACGCGCGCGAGGGCCCGCCGGACCGCCTGCCGCGCGGCGTCCGCCACTTCGCTCTCGGCGCGCCCCGACCCACCCGACGGCAGCTCCTCGATCGCGGCCATCACCTCGTTCCGCGCGGACGCCAGCACGTGCGCGTCGAGCGACTCGTCGAGCACGCCCTTCGTCACGACCGTGATCTCGCCCGCCACGCGGCCGGCCTCGTCGAGCGGGACGACGACGTGCGCCGCGCCGTGCGCCGCGAGCGCCATCCGCTCGGAGAGGACCTGCGCCGACAGCGGCCGCTGCGCGAACACGTGCACCCGCCCCGTGGGCACGCGGTCTGCCTTGCGGAGCGGCGCGTCCCCGACCTCGCCCACGTCGCCGTTCTCGAGGACGCACACCTCGGGCACCCCGAGCTCGCGCGCGAGCTCGGCGTGGCGCAGGAGGTGGTGAAGCGTCCCGTGCACGGGGACGAAGGCGCGCGGCCGCACCATCTCGATCATCCGCCGCTGCTCGTCGCGGTGGGCGTGCCCGCTCACGTGGACCGCGCGATCCGACCACCACGTGCGCAGCGTGACGCCGCGCCGGAGCAGGTTCGCCATCACGCGCATCACCTCGGGCTCGTTCCCCGGGATCACGCGGCTCGACATCACGACGACGTCGCCCTCGGCCAGGTCGAACGCCGGGTGCTCACCTCGCGCGAGCCGCGACAGGGCCGCCGCCTCCTCGCCCTGCGTGCCCGTGGCCACGCCCAGGATGGCGCTCCGCGGGAGCTCCCGCGCCCGGTCGGCGGGCCACACGAGCTCCCCCGGCCAGTCGAGGTACGGCTCGCCCGCGTGCTCGCCCGTAGAGCGGGCCGTCGCGCGCGCGACGCGCGAGTGCGTGTTCACGCTCCTGCCGAAGGCGACCAGCTTGCGCCCGTGGCGGCGCGCGATGTCCCCCAGCATGCGCAGCCGGTGCACGTTCGACGCGAAGACGCCCACCACGACGGCCTGCCGCGCGTCCCGCACGATCGCGTCGAGCGCCTCGCCGACGCCCTCCTCGCTGCCGGTGGGGCCCTTCGCGTCCACGTTGGTCGAGTCGCTGAGGAGGAGACGCACGCCCTCGCGCCCGAGCTCCTCGAAGCGGGGTACGTCGAAGGTCTCGCCGTCCGGCGGCGCCTCGTCGAACTTGAAGTCGCCCGTGTGGATCACCAGGCCCGCGGCCGTGCGGATCGCCAGGGCCGTCGCGTCGGCGATCGAGTGCGTCACGCGAATCGGCTCGACCTCGAAGGGGCCGACGCGGACGCGCGACCGGGGCGCCACCTCTTCGAGGCGGACGTGGCCGAGGATCTCGTGCTCCGCTGCGCGCTCCCGGACGAGACCGAGCGCGTACCGCGGGCCGTAGACCTTCGCGTCGACGCGCCGGAGGAGATACGGGATGGCCCCGATGTGGTCCTCGTGGCCGTGCGTGACGAAGACGCCTGCGACGTGAAGCCCGTCGAGCGCCGCGAAGTCCGGGTGGACGACGTCGATGCCCAGGCCCCGGTCGTCGAACGTGACCCCGCAGTCGACGACGAGCGCCTCGCCCCCCTGGACGAGCGCCATGCAGTTCATCCCGATCTCGCCGAGACCTCCGAGAGGGACGACGCGGAGCGGGCGCTCGGGCACGGAGGGCTTGTTACCATGCCGTCGCGTCGCCGCCGCCCTGGAACGTGCTACCGTCTCGACCCCCGCCGGCATGTCGACGCTCGCCGACAAGCGCTTCGTCCTGGTCACCGGAAAGGGGGGCGTGGGCAAGACCACCGTCTGCGCGGCCGAGGCCCTCGCGCTCGCCGCGAGGGGCAAGCGCGTCCTCGTGGCGATGTGCAACGCGAAGGAGCGCCTCAGCGTGATGCTCGGCGTGCCGTCCATCGGCGCGGACGTCGTCGGGGTCGCGGACAACGTCTGGGCCGTCAACATGAGCCCCGACAAGGCCATCGAGGAGTACGGCATCCTCGTCCTCCACAGCCGCGCGCTCTACAAGACGCTCTTCGACAACAAGTACGTGCGGTCCTTCCTGCGCGGCGTGCCCGGGATGCAGGAGTGGTCGATGCTCGGAAAGGCCTGGTGGCACACGACCGAGCGGCGGCCCGACGGGTCGTCGCGCTTCGACGTGGTCATCCTCGACGCGCCGGCCACGGGCCACGGGCTCGACATGCTGCGCGTACCGAAGGTCATCCTCGACGTCGTCCCGCCGGGGCTCCTCCGCCGCGACGCCGAGCGGGCGTGGGCGATGTTCCAGGACCCGACGACGTGCGCCATCGTCCTCGTCACGCTCCCCGAGGAGATGCCGACGACCGAGACCATCGAGCTCGCGCGCGCGCTCGGCGAGCTGAAGCTCCCCATCGGCCGCGTCGTCGTGAACGGGGTCTTGCCGCCGCTCTTCTCGAAGGAGGAGCGCGCCGCGCTCGAGGCCGCGAGGGATCTCGACCCGTTCGTGCCCGGGGACGCCGCGATCCTCGCCGGACGCGATCGCTCGACCCGCGAGCGCGTCCAGGCCGAGAGCCTCGGCCGCCTGTCGCGCGAGCTCCCCATCGCGCCCTCGTTTCTCCCGCTCCTCTTCGCGGACGCGGCCCACCCCGACGCGATACGCCAGCTCGCCAAGCGCGTGTGAGTCGGCGAGCGGGCCGCGCGCTCGGCGCGACGGGCCCGACCGCCGCGCGTGCGGCCGACGCCCATGGGGCCGTCCGCGCACATGGCGCCCGCTTCATGGCCCTGTGAACGCGGGGAGCCGGTGCGCCTCGAAGCAGGCGAGATCCCACGACTCGGGCGCCCGCCTCACCTGGCCCGACCGTTGCGATGGGGGGCGTCCGCCATGAAGACGCTCGCCTCCCTCGCCGTCGTCGCCTCCGTGCTGGCCGCGCCGGCCGCCGCCTTCGCGCAGGGCCCGTTTCCGCCCGCGCCTCCTCCTGCGTCGGCGCCGGCTGCCCCCGCGCCCCCCCCGCCGCCGCCCGCGGAGGCCGCCGTCCCCGACGAGGCGCCGCCTCCGCAGGTCATCACGGTCACCGTGCCGCCCTGCCGGCTCTCGGAGCACGCGGGGATCGACGACGCAGACGCTCGCACCGCGGGGCGCCTCGTCTGCGACGCGCTCGTCCACGCCGGGGCCTCGCCGAGCCAGCGGTACCGCGTCTCGCTCGGCAAGCTCGGCTCCGCGGTGATCCTCTCGGTCGCGCAGGAGGGGCCGACCGTCGGCAGCACGGTCGACACCCGCGAGATGCGCCTCTCGGGCATCGAGGAGGTCGAGGTCGCCGCTCCGCGCGTCGCCGACTCGATCGTCAAGGGGGTGCCCATCGACGAGACCGCGAAGGTCGACAACATCGTCGGCAGCGAGGCGCGCCAGCCGAAGACCCGCTCCGGCAAGGTGCACTTCGGGCTCGGCCTCCTCGGCATGTCGCCGCCCCTCGACCAGAGCATCGCGCCCTCGCCCGGGATGATCTTCGACCTCCACTACGAGACCGGCAGCCAGCGACTCGAGATCGGCGGCAGCTTCCGCTTCGGCGTCGGCCCGGGCGGGAACACGCAGCCGAGCACGACCTCCGCGATCTTCTCGATGGGCGCACGCTACTTCCTCTCGGACGCCGACGTGAGCCCGTACTTCGGCGGCGGCCTCTCGTGGGAGTACCTGAGCCTCTCCCTCCCGGGCCAGGAGCTCACCGCGAACAACTCCGGCCTCGGCGGGTACGTCGACGCCGGCTTCGAGGTGCTCCGCACGCACAGCACGCACCTGGCCGTCGGCGTGCGCCTCGACCTGCCGTTCTTCGCGCTCAACAACCAGACCCAGTACGACGGCACCGGCGGCACCTACTGTACGGGCACGTGCGGGGTGACCTCGCCCTCGAGCTACTACTACGCGCCGGTCTCCCTCGAGATGCGCTTGACGTTCTGACGCAGAGCCGGCGACCCTTCGTCGGCTTGCCGTTCACCTACGAGTTCCCGCGCCCTTCGGTCACGGTCGACGTCGCGCTCTTCGCGATCGTCGCGGGCGAGCTCGCCGTCCTCCTCGTGAAGCGCAAGCACGCCCCCTTCGCGGGCGCGTGGGCGATGCCCGGGGGCTTCGTCGACGAGGACGAGCGGCTCGCGGCGGCGGCGCTCCGCGAGCTCGAGGAGGAGACCTCGGTCAAGCACGTGACCATCGAGCAGCTCGGCGCCTTCGGGGACCCGGGGCGCGACCCGCGGGGCCACACGGTGAGCGTCGTCTTCGTCGGGTTCGCGTCCGCCGAGGCGCACCCGGTGCAGGCGGGCGACGACGCGGCGACCGCGGCGTGGCACCCGGTGCGCAAGCTCGCGGCGCGCGGCCGGGGCGCGCCGAAGCTCGCGTTCGATCACGCGACGATCCTCCCGCTGGCGCTCGACCGCCTCCGCCACGCGCTGCGCGATCCGGACGAGCACCCGGTGGCGCGCGCGCTCCTGCCTCCGCGCTTCACGATGCGCGAGCTCGCGCGCGTCTTCGAGGCCGTGCTCGGCAGCGCGGCGCGCGCGAAGGCCCTCCTCGCGTACGTGAGGACGCAGAAGCTCCTCGAGCCGGTCGGCCGGCCGCGGGGTCGCTCGGCCTCCCGCGCGTCGCAGCTGCATCGCTGGGGCCGTCGACGCGCCAACGCGCGGTGATAGCCTCGTTCCTCGCGGCCATGCCCATCCAGGTCCCGCCGCCTCCGCTCGTGACGAGCGCCCTCAACGTCGGGATCGACGCGTTCGCGACGGTGCGCGCGGCCGTCGCCGCCGGCATCGCCGACGCCCGCGCGTCGTTCGAGCTGGCGCTGCGCGCGCCGGGGGACGACTGGGGGTTCCTCGTCCTGGCGGGGGTCGAACCGCTCCTCGACGCGCTCGAGCGGCTGCGGCCACGGGTCGACGAAATGGAGTGGCTCGAGCACGTCGGCGCGATCGACGGGCCGACGCGGCGGCGGCTCATCGAGTCGCGGTTCACGTGCGACGTCGACGCTGCGCCCGAGGGGAGCGTCGTCTTCCCGGGCGAGGCCGTGCTCACGGTCGAGGGGCCCTACTGGCAGGCGCAGATGGTCGCGGGGATGGTGCAGGCGGCGATCTCGGACGCCACGGCGGTCGCCACGCGCTTCGCGCGCCTCTCGCTCGCGTCGCACGGCGTGCTCCTCGTCGAGGACGGGGCGGCCACCGCGCACCGCCTCGGGGGGACGCCGCTCCTCGCGCGCGCCGCCCACGTCGGCGGTGCGCGCGCGACGACCAGCGCCGTCGCCGCGCGGCGGTACTCCATCCCCGTCGCGACCTTCGAGCCTGCGCGCTTCGATCTCGCCGTCGACGACCCCGATCGCGCGCTCCGCGCGTGGCTGACCGCGGCACCTCCGGGGAGCGCCGTGCGGGTCGAGCCGTCGCGCGCGGCGGGCACGCTGCGGAGGCTCGCGGCGGCCGTGCGCGACCGGAAGCGAGCGTCGGGCGCGAGCTGGGACGAGCGCCACGTGACGGTGGAGCTCCCGTCGGGCGACCGGGCGGGGCTCGCGCGAATGGCCGTCACGGCGTTCGAGGACGCTGGGCTCGATCCGCCGCGCATCGTCGTCTCGGGGGACGTCGACGAGCGCCTCGTCCTCTCCCTGCGCGCGGACGGCGTCCCGCTCCACGGGTTCGTCGTGCGGGCGGACGGGGTCCCCGGCACGAGGCACCTCGCGCGCTACGAGCTCGTCGCGATCGAGAAGGGCGGGGCGTGGTCGCCGCGCATGCGGGCGGGCGAGGACGGCGCGTCGTCGAGCGAGCCGGGGCGCAAGCTCCTCGTGCGCTTCTCGGACGACGCGGGTCACCCCGTCGCGGACGTCGCTCACGGCAGCGGGGAGCGCCTTCTCCGCGCGCAGGGCGGCCGCTACGTGGACCGCCTGACCGGCCTCACGGTGAAGCTCGACGCGGCGACGGGCGCGCCGCTCCGAGTCGCGGCCCTCCGCGCGGGCAAGCGCGCGACGCAGCAGGAGCCCCCCTCCTCCCTGCGCGACCGCGCCCGCGCCGCCGTCCAGGCCCTCGCCGAGAAGCACCGCCGCATCGGCTCGCCGGCGCGCTACCCCATCGGGCTCTCCCCCCAGCTCGCCGCCCTCCGCACGGAGCTCCTCGAGGACGGCGACGACCGCTGAGAAGCGAGAGAGAGAAACAGGAAGGTCAGAAGATCTGAAGGGGAGAGGAGGGTGTTCACCGGATTGCACGGGATGGTGCCCGCGTGCACCCGGGTGAACACCCCCCCTCTCGCCTTCTGATCTTCTGACCTTCCTGTTTCCCCCTCTCGCTCTCCTGGAGCGGGGCGCTCAGCCCTTCTTCAGCTCGGCGAGGGCGTTGTCCCAGTTGGCGAGGGACTTGAGGAAGGTCTCGACGTACTTGGGGCGGGCGTTGCGGTAGTCGATGTAATAGGCGTGCTCCCACACGTCGATCGTGAGGAGCGCCTTCTGGCCGTGCTTCATCGGGAGATCGGCGTTGCCCGTCTTCGTGACGGCGAGCTTCTTGTCCTTGCCGAGCACGAGCCACGCCCAGCCCGAGCCGAACTGCGTCGCCGCGGCCTGCGCGAACTCCTCGCTGAACTTCTCGAAGCTCCCGAAGTCGCGCTTGATCGCGTCGGCCAGCTCGCCCGTCGGCTGCCCGCCGCCGTTCGGCTTCATCGAGTGCCAGTAGAACGTGTGGTTCCAGACCTGCGCGGCGTTGTTGAACACGCCGCCCTCGCTCGACAGGATGATCTCCTCGAGGCTCTTGTTCGCCTCGGGCTTGCCCTCGGTCAGCTTGTTCAGGTTCGTCACGTACGCCTGGTGATGCTTGCCGTAGTGGAACTCCAGCGTCTCGGCGCTGATGTGCGGGGCGAGCGCGTTCTTCTCGTACGGCAGGGGCGGCAGCGTGAAGGCCATGGGTCGTCTCCTCTTTGGTGGGGGAGCGATGGAATGCTCCCCCGGCCGGGGATGTCAACCGGTCCGATGCCGTGAACCCGCGGACGGGCTCGCCGAAAACCGCCGATTGCGCGCCTACGGCGTGCGATCGGCGCGCTGGACGAGCAGCTTCTCGATGAGGCCCTTGGAGTACGCGTTGAGCTCGCGGAAGACGACGCCCATGCCGGGCGGGTCCTTCTCGACGCGGACCACCTCGCCCACGCCCTCGACCGTCTCGATGTCATCCATGATGACCGTGAACCGCAGGTTCACGCGCGTCCCGATGGGGAGCGGCGTCTGGCTCTTGATGAAGACGCCCGTCCTCGAGATGTTCGTCACGTACTCCTGGATGAACGCGTCGAAGGACTCGAACTCCTTGTTGATCGTGACGCGCTCGTCGAAGCGCTTGTCGGACTCGCTCATCGCCCGGCCCTCCGGTCACTTGCCCGTGAGATCGAACTGCTCGAGATGGTACTCGGTGCGCGACGTCACGAGGATCCGCCGCATGTAGCGCTTCTCCGCCTCGGTCACGATCGCCTTCTCGCTGCCCGTCAGGAGATCCGCCACCGCCGGGTGACAGTTGACGAGCACCGTGTAGCCCGGCAAGTCCTGCCGTCGGCGCCGGATCTCGCGGAGGATCTCGTAGGCGATCGTCTCCTTGCTCTGGAGGTGCCCGGTCCCGTCGCAGTAGAAGCACGGCTCGTGCAGCAGCCGCCCGAGGCTCTCGCGCGTCCGCTTGCGCGTCATCTCGATGAGCCCGAGCTCCGAGATGCGGTTCAAGGTCGTCTTGGCCTTGTCCCTCTGCAGGTGGTCCTCGAGCGCGCGCCGCACCTTCTCGCGGCTCGACGGCTTCTCCATGTCGATGAGGTCGAGGATGATGAGGCCCCCCATGTTGCGGAACCGCAGCTGGTAGGCGATCTCCTGCACGGCCTCGAGGTTCGTCTTGAGGATCGTCTCCTCCATGTCCTTGCTGCCCTTGCCGACGAAGCGCCCCGTGTTCACGTCGATGGCCGTCAGCGCCTCGGCCTCGTCGATGATGAGGTAGCCGCCGCTCGGCAGCGGGACCTTGCGCGAGAGCGCGCGCGAGATCTCGTCCTCGATCCCGAACTCGTCGAAGATCGGCTCGTCGCCGTCGAAGAGCTTCACATCCTTGAGACGCTCGGGCATGAACATCTCGACGAACCGGACGAGGCGGTCGTACTGCGCCTTGTCGTCGATGACGATCTCGTCGACGTCGTCGGTGAAGAGGTCGCGCGCCGTCTTGAGCACGATGTCGAGCTCACTCAGCAGGTTCTTCGGGGACCTGGCTCCGTCGCGGTTCTTCGCGACCTCGCCCCAGAGGCGCACGAGGTAGCCGACGTCCTGCTTCAGCTGCTTCTTGGTCAGGCCCTCGGCGACCGTGCGCACGATGAGGCCCCCCGTCGGCGGCTTCATCGCCTCGATGGTCTCGCGCAGGCGCGCGCGCTCCCGGTCGCTCCCGATGCGCTTCGAGATGCCCACGTGCTCGAGCGTCGGCAGGTACACGACGTACCGCCCCGGCAGCGAGACGTGGCTCGAGCAGCGCGCGCCCTTCGTGCCGATGGGCTCCTTGGTGACCTGGACGATGATGTCCTGGCCCTCCTTCACGACGTCGCGGATCGGCGTCGTCTTCGACAGACGCCCCGGCACGCCCGCCGAGCGGCCCGCCCGGCCGCCGTGCTCGCCGCGCCCGCGATCCCCCGTGCGCCCGCTGCGGTCCCCGTCGCGCCGCCCGCGATCGCCCTCGCTCCGGCCGCGATCCCCGCCGCGTCCTCGCTCGCGCCCGCGGCCGCGCCGTCGCCCCCGCCCGCGATCGCCGCCCCGCCCGTCGCGCGCATCGAGACGCGGCGCGGGGACCTTCGGCGCCGGAGCGCCCGGCTCGCTGATGGTGAAGCCCGGCAGGTTCGGGTTGTCGAGCAGATCGTCGAGCGGCTCGGGCTCCGCCGGCGGCTCGCTGTCGGGGTTGTCGACCAGGTCCGCCGTCGGGACGTCGTCCTCGTTCGGCGGCAGGTCCTCGCCCGGCAGGGCCGTCGTGCTCTCGCCCGCCGCGGCCGGCTCGTCGTCCTCGTGCGCCGGCTTGGCGCGCTTCTCGCTGCGGCCGCCGCGCGCCCGGGCCGGCGCCTCGTCGCGCGGGCCCGACTCGGGCGGCGCGTCGGAGTCCCGCTGGCCGTTGAGGGCGTGGGCCGACGCGTCCTCGCCGCGATCGTCCGCGTCGTCCTCGTCCTCGCCGTGGGCAACGTCGTCTTCGCCGTGCGCCGCCTCGTCGTCGGCGTGGGCCGCTTCGTCGTCGCCCTGGCCCGCCGCGAGCTCCTCGGGGGCGGGTGGCTCGGGGCGGTCGCCCTCGATGACCTCCTGGGCCTCCTGCTGGACGGCGGCGACCTGCTGCTCGGCCGCGACCTCGGCGGCCACGTCCTCCTCGCCCGGCTCCTGCTGCCCGTTCTCGCTCGTGCCCGTCCCGAGCGCGTGCTTCCTGCCGCCCTGGAGGTACGTCTCGAAGTCGTCCGGCCGGATGAGATCCTCGACGTGGAGGAAGGCCGCCCGCTCGAGGCCGATGTCGATGAAGGCCGCCTGCAGGCCCGGCAGGACGCGGGTCACCTTGCCGAGGTAGACGTCGCCGACCGTCCCCCCGCGGGGCTGGGCGCCGCCGCGCTCGATGTGGAGCTCGGCGATGATTCCGTTTTCGATGAGGGCTACGCGTGTCTCAGCGAGATCACACGAGATGACGAGCGTATTCTTGGCCATGCGATGCGGAGCTTTCCCGCCCGGGAGCCCGCCCCGCCGACGCCCGGCGCACACACCGCCCCGTCGTGACGGAGACCGTCACCCGACGAGGGCGCACGCACGCAAACGGTGGTCAAAACGGAGAGCCTCGGGCGACCGCCATGCCTCCCGATGGGGGCCGGCGGACAGGGAGTATTTGGACCGGCGCACGAGGCGCCTTTCCTGGAATCCCTGCGTAGCGGAAACCGGGCGCGGTGGCCAGCCCGACGTTTCACCCGCCTCTCCCGTGGGCCGAAGGGGCGCCCGCCTGGGACCCGGCTGGGCCGGGATGCCAGGAGAGGAGAAAACAGGAAGATCAGAAGATCAGAAGGGGGAGAGGGGGCGTGTTGCCGCTTGCAGCGCTCTCGAAGACGTCTGCACCGGGCGCCCATCCAATCTCCCCTTTTGATCTTCTGATCTTCCTGTTTCCTCCTCTCCCGGCCCCGGCGGGGACTGCGGGCCACTCGCGGGTGCCCGCTTCGGCGGCGGGAGCGGGCGGAACCAAAGGGAAGGCCCCACCACACGCTTCCACGCTGCCGTTGCTCCCTTCCGGGCCTGGCGGGGTTCACGCTTCTGCGTCGGTGAGGCCGCACGCGCCTCGTGGGCGCAGAGCCGTACCTAGCGCCTCGCGGGGATGACGTCGAGGGACATTGCGTACTACGGTGAGCCCGCCTTGAGCCCCGCCACGGAAATCCGCCTCATCGCATTTCGAGAGCTCCGGAGGAGCGTCCGCAGCATCAAGGGGGTCATCATCGGCGTGCTCACCCTGCTGGGCGCGTTCGTGACCTCCCTCGTCTGCACGTGGATGGAGGGCAACAACCGCGACATCGCGAAGGTCGCGACGAACGAGCAGTACCTCGAGTTCAAGAAGCAGACGATCGAGAAGGCCACGAACGACCCGGCCTTCGCGGCCTACGCGGCGAGCATCCCCACCTCGCTCCTCGTCTTCCTCAAGATCACCGTCTGGCTCGGGCCGCTCCTCATCGCGCTCCTCGGCTTCGACCTCATGTCGAGCGAGCTCCAGTACCGGAGCGTCCGCTTCTGGACGGTGCGCTCGCGCCGGTGGACCTACTTCACCGGGAAGATGCTCGGCCTCTGGGGCGTGGTCGCGCTCATCACGCTCGTCTTGAACCTCATCGCCGGTACGGTGGCCACGACGAAGGGCTTCGTCACGGTCGGCCAGCTCGCCACCTGGGGCCTGCGCTTCTGGCTCGTCGCCGTCGTCATCGCCGGCTCGTGGGCCGCCATCGCGACCTTCATCAGCTCGTGCTTCAAGACGCCCATCCTCAGCCTGCTGACGACCTTCGTGACGTTCTTCGTCATGTGGCTCGTGAGCCTCATCGGCTTCTTCGTCCGCGCGAAGGGCATGGTCGAGTCGGGCGTCGAGAAGGACATGCAGTGGTACGAGTACCTGTACCCGAACACGTACGACACGATGCTCCTCGCCCCCGAGACGGGCCGCGTGCTCACGGCGCTCGGCATCCTCGTCGGGTTCATCATCATCGCGTGCGCGGCGGGGAGCTTCCTCTTCCAGCGGAGGGACGTCTGATGCCGCCCGAGGACGTGGCCGCGAGCGAGAAGGAGCCGGCGAGCGGGCCGGCCGAGCCGAAGGCGAGCGCGAAGGCGAGCGACGCCCCGCCCAAGGAGCCCGCGCCCGCGTCAAAGGATCCGGCGCCCGCGCCGAGCAAGCCTGCCGGTGACGACCCTCGGCGGGGAGCCGCCAAGGCGGACGGCGAGGTCGTGGTGCCGCCGTCGCCGTACGCGGACGCCGCGACGGGCAAGGCGAAGAAGAAGAAGGCCCGCAAGGAGCCCGAGGCGGCCGTCCGCCTCCGCAAGCTGACGAAGCGGTTCGGCGCGAAGACGGCGGTCGACGAGGTGACCCTCTCGATCCCCATGGGGCAGGTCTACGGTCTCATCGGGCCGAACGGCGCGGGCAAGACGACCACCTTCTCGATGATGGCGGGGTACCTCCATCCGTCCGAGGGGCGCGTCGAGATCCTCGACACCAACCCCTACGAGGTCGACGATCTGCGCTCGCGCGTCGGCGTGCTCCCGCAGGACGCGATGCTCCCGGCGAACGACAAGGTGGGCGAGTTCCTCGTCCACATGGCGCGCCTCCAGGACTTCCCGGGCGACAAGGCCGAGGAGCTGGCGCGCCAGGCGCTGGCCGAGGTCGACGGCAAGGAGTGGTGGAACCAGCGATGCGGGAGCCTGTCGCACGGCATGGCCAAGCGCGTCTCGCTCGCGCAGGCGTTCCTCGGCGAGCCCGAGGTGGTGCTCCTCGACGAGCCGACCGCGGGGCTCGACCCGCGCGTCGCGTGGGAGATGCGGCAGCTCGTCAAGGCCAAGAAGGGCCGCTGCACCATCGTCATCTCGAGCCACAACCTGAACGAGCTCGAGGAGATCTGCGACGCCGCGGCCATCCTCGACCGCGGGCGCCTCGTGGCGAGCGGCTCGATGAACGAGCTCACGGCGTCGAACGAGGAGGTGCGCGTCAAGGTCGCCTCCGGCACGAAGCGCGGCACGCAGACGGGCCAGGTGCCCGTCGCGAAGCTCGAGGAGCTCGCGATGGTGCGGAGCGTCCACTTCGACGACGAGGCGGGCGAGATCGTCATCGGCTTCGAGCGGAGCAAGGCGGACGCCGAGACGGTCATCGGCCACGTCCTCTGGATCCTGCTCCACTCCCAGGTGCGCATCAGCGGCGTCACCAAGGGGCGAGGCCTCGAGCAGCGCGTGATGGATCTCACGTAGCGCGCGGCTCTCGGGGGGAGAGGGAGAAACAGGAAGGTCAGAAGATCAGAAGCGAGAGGGGGGGGTGTTCACCCGGTGGGGACGGTTCGGAATCGGCCCCACCCGGTGAAAGCCCCCCCCTCCGCCTTCTGATCTTCTGACCTTCCTGTTTCCTACTCTCGCTCTCCGAAAACGACGGCCGGCGGTCGATTCCGTGCGACGAAATCGGGGGTCGTCCGGCCCAGGAGACCAGGAGGGGCGGCGGGGGCACCGGGCTGGGATCCCGGAGCACGGGGATCGCAACCCGAGGCTCCGGGCGCGCAACCCGGCGCTCCGGGATCGGCACCCGGGGCACCGGGCGAGGGACCCGACGCTTCGGGATCGGCACCCAGGCCGCCGGGCGAGGGACCCCCGCCGCCGGGATCGACACCCGTTGCTCCGGGAACGCCTCCCGGAGGCCCGGAATCGGCACCCGAAGCCCCGGGATCGCGACCCGGCGCGCGGGGCGGCGACGAAGAAGCGACGGCTGACGCGTCGAGTCGGTCGATTTCCTGTCCGGTTTTGGCGGGTCGTGCGGCCTCTCCCTCGGGAGGGGCGGCGGGGCGGTGTCCCCGCGTATCCCACCTTTCTCAACTTTCTTTCGCGAAAAGGTCCGGCTGCACCGGGAGATAGATCAGGAGGGCAATGGCGACGGGGCATGGGGCTCCGGCGTCGGGTGCCCTCGACGCATCGACCAAGGAGGCAAAGCAAATGGTTACCAAGGCAAAGCTCGACAGGGCATCAGAGGCCACCACGTTCGCGAACGCGGTGACCGCGAATTATCCGGATACCGAGACGTGGACGTTCAACGGCACGACGTACAAGCGAGGGGATCTCGTGAACCTCGCGAATGCGTACGTGGCCGCGACGCAGAAGACGAAGGCGGACCACGACGTGTGGACCGGCTCCGTCGACGCGGAGCGGACGGCGCTCGAGACGCTCGACCCGGTTCTCGCGGCCTTCAAGAGATGGCTGGAGAGTCAGGTCGGCGTCACGAGTACGAAGGTGGGCGAGTACGGGTTCACGCCGAACAAGGCGCCGGTGAAGACGGCGGCTTCGAAGGCGGCGTCGGCGGCCAAGGCGAAGGCGACGAGAGCGGCGAAGAAGGCCGCGCTCGCAGCCGTCGCTGCGGCTCCGCCGGCGTCGCCGGTGGCGGGGACGGGCGCGGCGCCGGCAGCGGCGGCGCCGTCGGGAGGGGCCGCGGGCGGCTCGAAGCAGAGCTGACCCCGGGGCGCGCGGTAGGGAGCGCCGCGCCCGGGAGTGCCCCGCGCGGCGTGCGCCGAAGGAAGAGGCGGGGACGTGGGGACCTGCTGCCGGACTTGATGGAAGTCGGGTTTGGTGGCAGGTTCCGCCTCCTTCGGGAGAGGTGACCGAGTGGCCGAAGGTACCCGCTTGCTAAGCGGGCGCTGTCCAAAAGGCAGCCGCGGGTTCGAATCCCGCCCTCTCCGCAGCGGCTCCGCCTAGGGCGGAGCCGCACGGAGAGCGCGGGAGGTTCGAGCGACTCGGCCTCGCCCGAGGCGAGGCCTCGGCGACGAATCCCGCCGAGAGGGGGAGGAATCTCGCCGAGAGGGAGACGGGACAACGGCTCGGGCTCGCCGGAGGCGAGACCGGGCGACGAGTTCCGGCCGTGAGCGGGAGGGGGGGCTGCGAGGGACGGGCGGCTTGGAGCCGGAGAGATCGCGCCGCGGACGCGCGCGGTGCCGGAGGCGGCGCGGGCGGAAGGGTGTTGGCGTGAAGCGCCTGCAACAGGCGTGACTAACGCGCGTGAAGCCGGGTCGACACATGCGACGGGCGCCACGTGCTCTCGCTGGGTTGCGCGTGGCGAGGCGATTGCACTGCGTGGAGGGATGGGCGCATCGCGCTCTCTGCTGCTGGCCCTGGCGACCCTTGCGGCCGGCATGGCGGCTCCGGCCGCCGCGCGCGCGCAGAGCGACGAGGCGCCGTCGACGCGGCAGGTGCCCGCGACGTCTCCGTCGTATCCGGGGGCGCCGCTCGCGTTGCCGCCATTGCCTTCCTCGTCGACGTCGCCGCCTGGCGCGTCGACTGCCACGGCTCCGGCGTCGTCCGCTTCGTCCGCGCAGGAGCTCGTGCCGGACGCGCCTCCTCCCACCGAGCGGCACTGGTACGGATGGGAGACGCTGCTCGTCGACGCGGGAGCCCTGACGACGATGATCGCAGGGGCGGTTGCGCAATCGACCGCCGTGGGCGTGACCGGCGTGACCGCCTACGCGCTCGGGCCGAGCGTCGTTCACGCGGCGCGCGGGCACGCGGGGGCGTCGGCCGAAGACGTGGCGGTCCGCGTGCTCCTGCCGATCTTCACGGCGACCGTGGGGTACGCCGTCGACTACACGGCGAGCGGTCCTTGCACTCCGGACCAGTGGCTCTGCTTCCGCGGTCTGGCCGGCCTGGGCCTCGGCCTCGTCGCCGGATACGTGGGCGCGATCGTCATCGACGCGTCGGTGCTCGCGTGGGATCGCGCGCCGCTCGCCCCGGACCGCGACCCCGCCGCCGTGCAGTCCGCGTCCGCCGCGCGCATCCGCTGGGCGCCCACCGTCGGCGTCACCCAGCGAGGTGCGACCGCGGGCGTCGTCGGCGCGTTCTGACCGACCGCATGCTTCGCGCTGCTCGTCCCGCGCGGGTGGTGCGCCTCGCCTCGGCGCACTAGGGTTCCCGCTCCGGGAGGGAACGCGCGCGTTGCTCCGCCTCGTCTACTCGAACCGCACGGAAGAGCTCCTCGACGAGCTCGCGTCGCGGGTTCGCGCGCAGCAGGCGGCGGAGGGGCCGCTCGTCCCGGTGCGGCTCGTCGTGCCGAACGCGTCGGTCGAGGGGTACGTGCGGCTCGGCGTGGCGAAGGCGCAGGGGATCGCGGCGAACCTCGAGACGTCGCTCCTGACGCGCTTCGCGGCCGAGCTCCTCTCGACGCCCGACGCGCGCGTGGCCGACGGGGACGCGCTCGAGGCCATGGCGCTCGCGCTGCTCCTCGACGACGCGCTCGTCGGCGAGGCCGACCTCGCGCCGGTGCGGGCGTACCTCCACGCGGCGGGCGGCGAGCCCGACACGCTCGACCTCCGGCGCGTGCAGCTCGCGGGGCGCGTCGCGCGCGTCTTCGAGGAGTACACATACGCGCGCGCGGAGATGCTCGCAGGCTGGCGGCGGGGCCTGGTGCTCGGGCCGGAGCACGCCGAGACCGAGCGATGGCAGCGGCGTCTCTGGCAGGGGATGTTCGGCGAGGGCGGCCTCGCGCGCCAGGCGTCGCCGTGCGTGGTCCCTCTCCACGAGGCGGTCGCGGCGCTCGACGGCGCGCCCCGCGAGCTCCCGTCGGCGGTGCACGTGTTCGGCTTCGCGCACGTCGCGCGCACGTTCCACGCGCTCCTCGAGAAGCTCGGTGCGCGCACGGAGGTCGTCGTCTACGCGCTCGCTCCGTGCGAGGGCTTCTGGGAGGACGTCGACGCGCGCGATCCGGCGCCGCTGCACCTCTGGGGGCGGCCGGGGCGCGAGCACGTGCGGGCGCTCAACGCGAGCGCAGGGTTCGATCACGAGGACCGCTTCGTCGATCCGCTCGAGGCCGGGCCGCGGACGCTCCTCCGCGAGCTCCAGCACCAGGTGCTCCGGCGCGAGCCGCAGCGCCGGTCGGCGGGGTCGTCGCCGTCCGGAGCGGAGGCGCTGCACGCGTCGGCCGACGCGCGGCGCACCGCCGGCGGGGACGCGAGCGTGACCGTGCTCGAGCACGCGAGCGTGCGCCGGGAGTGCGAGGCGGTGGCGAGCGCCGTCTGGCAGATGGTGAAGGACGACGAGACGCTCCGCTTCGACGACGTGGCGGTGCTCGTCCCGCCGGGCGACGCGGCGGCGTACGCGGCGCACCTGCCCGCGGCGTTCCGGCAGGCCCACGAGGTGCCGCACCAGATCGTGGGCCTCCCGCCGTCCGAGCCGGGGCACGTCGAGGAGGCGGTGGAGCTTCTGCTCGCCCTGCCGCTCGGGCGCTTCTCGCGCGCGGAGCTCCTCAAGCTCGCGGTGCACCCCGCGCTCGTCGCCGGCATGAACGACGTGGACCCCGACCGGTGGCTCGCGTGGTCCGACGGCCTGGGCGTCGTGCACGGCGCCGACCGCGGCGACCACGAGGGGACGTACATCGATCGCGACATCCTGAACTGGGACCAGGGCCTGAAGCGGCTGGCGCTCGGCGCGTTCATGGCGGGCGACGCGAGCGGCGACGCGACGCCCTTCCACTGCGGGAACGACGCGTACGTGCCGCACGAGGTGTCGGGCACCGAGGTGCACGACGCGGCCGCCTTCGGGACGCTCCTCCGGTCGCTCATCGCGGACGCGCGGTTCGCGCAGAAGGCGACCCTCACGACGGCGGAGTGGGCTGGCTTCCTGCGCGTGCTCGTCGAGACGTACGTGACGCCGGCGAGCGAGGCGGAGGCGGACCGGCTGTCGTACGTGCTGCGGCGCCTGCAGTCGCTCGCGCGGGTCGACCTCGCGGGGAAGAAGGTCGGCTACCGCGTGGCGTGCGAGCTCGCGCGCGAGCGGCTCGCGGCGGGGGCGGGCGGGCGAGGCGGCGAGGGCGTCGTCGTGTCGACGCTCGCGGCGGCGCGGCCCATCCCGTTCCGCGTGGTCTTCGCGTGCGGGATGGGAGAGGGGCGCTTTCCCGCGCCGGACGCGGAGGACCCGCTCGATCTCCGCTGGACCCTCCGCCGGCCGGGGGACGTCACGGCGCGCGAGCGCGATCGCTACGCGTTCCTCGAGCTCTTGCTGGGCGTGCGCGACCGCCTCGTCCTCTCGTACGTCTCGCGCGATCCGCTGACGGGCGACGCGCTCGCCCCGTCGTCGGTCGTCCAGGAGCTCGCCCACGCGATCGCGTCGGGGGCGGGGGTCGATCCCGCGAGCCTCGTCCGCCGGCACCCGCTGCGGCGCTGGGACGAGCGCTACTTCCCGGACCTCTTCGGCGGGGCGGCCGGCCCATCCAGCCGCGAGCCAGCCATCACCGGCGCCGAGTCGTCGCTCTCGCGCGGCGCGGCCACGCCGCTCGGGACGATGGCCCTCCCCGAGGCGCGCGCCGAGGCGAGGACGCTCGCGCTCCGCCGGAGCCTCGAGCGGACCGGCGCGCGCGTCTCGGTGCACGAGGTCCAGGTGCGGGCCGAGCGCGCGGAGATCGCGTGGAGCCAGCTCGCGCATCACCTCTGCCTCGCGCCGCTGCCGCCGCCCGTGCCGTGGACCGAGACGCGCGTGGTCGTCCCGATGCACGCGCTCGTGAAGCTCCTCGAGCTGCCGCTCCAGGGCTGGGCGAAGTTCCGCCTCGGCCTCGACGAGGTCGAGGACGACGACGTCATCGCGCGCGAGGACGAGCCGTTCGAGACGGAGCCTCGCGTGGAGACGCTGCTCCTGCGCGAGGTGCTCCTCGGCGCCGCGCGCGAGAAGCAGCCGCTCGACGAGGCCTACGACGCGGTCGTGCGCGATCGCGAGCTCCGCGGGCAGGGGCCGACGGGGGTCTTCGCGAAGGGCGAGCGGGGCGACCACCTGCGCGCGCTCCGCGCGTGGGAGACGTCGCTCGGCGAGCAGGGCGTCGCGTACGACGCGCTCCGGCAGCACAGGTTCGGGCGGGCAGGCGAGCACGCGCGCGCCGACGAGGTGCACGAGGCGGTGGTGCTCGACGTGGACTTCGTCGACGCGGCGGGGGTCCGGCGCATCGTGAAGGCGGAGGTGGCGGGGAGGGCGCTCCCCCTCGGGGCCGGGCGCGACGCGTCGGTGACGCTGTCGAAGCGCGCGAACGAGGGCAAGGACGAGTGGGCGGCCGCCGGCCGGAAGCGCGCGCTCCTCCGGGCGCTCGTCGATCACGCCGTCCTGGCCGCGTCGGGCGTCGACGCGGGGCGCGCGCGGCGGTCGGTGTCGGTCGTGGCGACCGCGGACGTGCCGGTGGTCGACGCGGAGGAGCTCCCGCCGCTCGGCGAGGACGCGGCGAAGGCGTGGCTGCGTGACCGGGTGCGCGAGCTCCTCGGCGAGGCGCACGCGTACTTCTTCCCGTGCGAGGCGGTCTTCGTGCACCGGGGCCGCAGCGGCGCGACGACGGTGACGTCGGTGCTCGAGGAGGCGCGTGACCGGATGCGCGGGGGCGACGGGCCGCCGGCGCTGCGCTCGGCGTACGGGCCGGTGCCGCGCCCGCAGGAGTACCCGCTCCCCACCGAGGCCGCGGCGCAGGCGATGATCGCCACGCGCTTCGGCGTCCTCTGGCCCGACGAGGGAGGGCCGCGATGAGCGCGCCGCGGGTCGCCCGTCCGTCGGTCCTTCGCCGCGTGCCGCTCGACCGGCACGCCGTCATCGAGGCGTCGGCGGGGACGGGCAAGACGTTCACGCTCGAGCACCTCGTCGTCGAGCTCGTGCTCGCGGGCGACGTGCCGATCGACCGCGTGCTCGTCGTGACGTTCACCGAGAAGGCGACCAACGAGCTCCGCGTCCGCGTGCGAAAGACGCTCGAGGATCTCCTCGCCGGGCGCGGGACCCCGCCGACCGAGGCGGAGCTCGCCGCGGGCGACTTCTGGACGCTCGACGACGCGGCGTCGCAGAAGCTCGCGCGGGCGCTCCACGCGTTCGACGGCGCGACCATCGCCACGATCCACGCCTTCTGCCAGCGCGTCCTCCGCGAGAACGCGTTCGCGAGCGGGCGGCTCTTCGAGGAGCAGCAGGTCGACGGGCGCGACTCGTTCCGGCGTGCGCTGCGCGAGGCGCTGCGACGGGAGGTGGCGCGGGACCCGGCGCGGTCGCCGTGGCTCGAGGCGGCGCTCCGGACGGGGTGGTACGTGGGGCGCATCGAGGAGCTCCTCTGGAAGTGCGTGCAGGCGCACGGGGAGCTCCGGCCCGCGTTCGACCCCGCGGCGCTCGAGCGGGCGCTCGCGGCGTTCCCGACGGAGGAGGCGCGCCTGCAGGAGGGGCTGGCGGCGATGCGCCGGTGGGGCCTCAGCGCGCAGGCGGCGAAGGCCGTGGGGGGCCGCCTGTGGAACCTCTCGGTCGCGGCGGACGAGGCGCGCGAGCACCGGAGCGCGCCGTCGTTCGTGCTCGCGGCCGAGGAGATCGACCTCGAGTACCTCGTGAAGACGCTGCCGCCGTACCTCCCACAGCCGGGGCCGACCGGCGCGGCGTGTGCGGCCGCCGTGGAGCTGGCGAAGGCGACGCCCTCGCTGACGGGCGCCCTCGCGCAGACGATGCTCGGGCCGCTGCGCCGCGAGCTCGCGCGGCACAAGCGCGCCGCGGGGCAGTACGACTTCGACGACATGCTGACGCTCGTCGACGACGCGCTGAAGGGGCCGCGGGGCGCGCAGCTCGCGCGGGCCCTGCGCGAGCGCTGGAGCTACGCGCTCATCGACGAGTTCCAGGACACCGACGAGACGCAGTGGTCCATCTTCCGGCGCGCGTTCTTCGAGCGGCACACCGCCGCCGGGGCCGAGCTCGCCCCCCTCTCCGGCGGTTCGCCGGACGGCGGCCCGGGGACGCCCCCGCCGAGGAGCGTCGTCTGCCTCGTGGGCGACCCGAAGCAGTCGATCTACCGGTTCCGCGGCGCGGACGTGGAGACCTACGCGAGGGCGCGCGACGACGTGGCGCGGTCGGGCGGGGAGCGCGTGGCGCTCGACGTGAACTACCGCGCGACGCCGAGGCTCGTCGAGGCGACCAACGCGCTCTTCGCGGCCACGCCCTCCTCGTCGTTCTTCACCGGGGCGATCGCGTACGAACCGGTGGCGTGCGGGCGGCCGGACCGCCTCCTCCTCGACGGCGACGGCCGCGAGCCGGCGCCGCTCCACGCCTTCCGCCTCGACGGCGACCCGTCCCTCCCCGCGCTCGCGTCCCGCATCGGGCGCGAGGCCCGCGCCATCCTCGACCCCGCGCGCCCCTGGCGCTTCGGCGACGAGCCGGTCGCGCCGCACGACGTCTACGTGCTCACGCGCACGGCCCTCGAGGGGCGCATCGTCGGGGCCGCGCTCCGGTCGGCCGGCGTCCCCCACGCGTTCTTCAAGGAGGAGGGCCTCTTCCAGACCGACGAGGCGCGCGAGATCCGCTCGCTCCTCATGGCCGTCGCCGATCCGGGCGATCGCGCGCTCCGGCTCGCGGCGTGGCTCACGCCCTTCTTCGCGCTCCCCATCGAGGACGCCGAGCGCGCGCGCGATCTCCCCGCGTCGCACCCGTACGTGGCGCGCCTCCACGCGTGGAAGGCCCTCGCCGACGCCCGCGAGTTCGAGCGCCTCTTCGACGCGGTCGTCTGCGAGTCGGGCATCCTCCGTCGGGAGATCTTCTTCGCCGACGGCGAGCGCGACCTCACGAACACGCTGCACGTCCTCGAGCTCCTCCTCGAGCACGCGCGCCGGACGCGCGCGACCCTGCGCGACCTGATTCACGCCCTCACGGGCCTCATCGAGAAGACGCGCCTGCCGCTCGACCTCGAGGGCAACGTGCAGCGCCTCGAGAGCGAGCGCCGCTCGGTGCAGATCATGACCATCCACAAGGCCAAGGGCCTCGAGGCGGCGATCGTGTTCCTCGCGGGCGGCTGGTCGCCGGGCGGCGGCGGGGACGTGCGCGTCGTGCACGAGGACGGCACGCGGGTGGCCTGGGTGGGCAAGGCCGGCAAGGAGCTCAAGGACCGCATCCACGAGGAGGAGCGGCAGGAGGACCAGCGCCTCATGTACGTGGCGCTGACGCGCGCGAAGGGCCGCGTCTACGTGCCGTGCCTCGTGAAGAACGGCGCGCCGTACCGGCTGCGCGGCGCGTACGAGGTCGTGAACCGGCGCATCTTCCAGATGGCCGCGGAGAAGCATCCGCTCCTGTCGGTCGAGGACGTTTCGCTCGCGCCTCTCCGGCTCGTCGCGGCGGCGAACGACGCGGCGGGTGCGGGCTGGGAGCCCCCGCAGGCGCTCCTCCGCGAGGCGGACGACGGGCCGGCGTACGCGAGGCTCCGGGAGGCGCGGGCGGGGGCGCTCGTGACGTCGTACACGCGCCTGCGCGGCTCGAAGGCGGGCGCGCGGTCGGCGTGGGCCGACGAGCCCGAGGCGCGGCGCGCGCGCAAGGCCGAGGAGGCGGTCGACGCGGTGGCGCAGGCGACCCTGCGGTCGACGCGGGCGTCGGGCGTGTTCGTCCACGAGGTGCTCGAGAGGGTCGCGCTCGCGTCGTTCGGGCAGTCCTTCGACGAGTGGCGCGCGAAGCCGGAGGTGGCGGCGCTCCTCGACGAGGCGATCGCCGTCCACCGCGTGGACCCGGCGCAGCGCGAGCACGCGGAGCACCTCGTCTGGGCGGCGTACACGACGAGGCTCGCGCTCCCCTCCGGGCCGCCCCTCGCGCGCATCGCCGGTGCGGCGCGCGTCGTTCGCGAGATGGAGTTCACCTTCCCCGTGGCGGACGCGCGCGTCTTCGTGCGCGGGTCGCTCGACCTCGCCTTCGAGCACGAGGGGCGCACCTTCTTCGTCGACTGGAAGACCGACGAGCTCCCGTCCTACGCGCCCGCGGCGGTCGAGGCCCACGTGCGCGCGCACTACGATGAGCAGGTGCGGCTCTACGCGCTCGCCGTCGTGAAGCTCCTCGGCCTCCGCGGGCCCGAGGACCACGAGGCGCGCTTCGGGGGCATCCTCTACGTGTTCCTCCGCGGCCTCGACGGCGCGGGCGCGGGGCTCTGGTCGTCGCGGCCCGGCTGGGGGGACGTGCTCGGATGGGACGAGGAGCTCCGCGCGCGGCGCTTCGGCGGGGGCCGCTCGTGAGCGCGCTCGTCCCGACGGGAACGGCGCGCGAGCGCTTCCTGGGTGCCCGTGGTGAAGACCACGGGCACACGGCCTCGCTCACGACTCGGCCAGCCGAGGCGGAGTGGGCGGCGCTCGACCCCGAGCAGCGCGAGCCCGCGTACCTCGGCTGGGAGATCGCGCGCTGCGCGGCGAGGCTCGACCCGGCGGCGCGAAGGGCGGTCGAGGCGCTCGCGGCGGCCTGCGTGGCCGCGATGCGTGCCGGCAGTACGCGCGTTCCTCTCGACGGGCGCCTCGGGGCCGCGCTCGCGGCGGCGGGCGTCGAAGCGACCCTCGCGGCGGCGCGTTCGGTGATCGAGCGGGCCCGCGCGGGCGACGCCGAG
This sequence comes from Polyangiaceae bacterium, assembly GCA_036490515.1. Lineage (GTDB taxonomy): Bacteria > Myxococcota_A > Polyangia > Polyangiales > Polyangiaceae > Palsa-1150. The sequence goes on along the minus strand of DASXDU010000038.1, from coordinate 93,411 downwards.
GTGCGCCTCGTCGTCGGCGGGCCGGGCGACCGGACGCCGCTGCTGGTCGAGGGCGACTGGCTCTACGCCGAGCGGATGCGCGTCCTCGAGGAGCGCTTCTGCGAGCGCGTGCGCGGACGCGTCGAGCGGGCGCCGTCGCACGACGCGAAGAAGGTCGCGAAGGCGCTCAAGGCCGTCGCGGACGGGCCGCCGGCGCTGACCGACGAGCAGAAGCGGGCCGTGAAGGCGGCGCTCACGGCGCCCCTCGCGCTCGTGACGGGCGGGCCGGGGACGGGCAAGACGACCATCGTCGTGGCGCTCCTGCGTGCGCTCTGGTGGACGGGCGTGCCGATGGAGTCGGTGGCGATCGCCGCGCCGACGGGCAAGGCGGCGCAGCGGCTGAAGCAGTCGATCGCACAGGGCCTCGGGCAGGCGCCCCGCGACATGGCCGAGGCGACGCTCGCCTCCATCGCGCCCGAGCCGCAGACCATCCACCGCCTCCTCGGGTGGTCGCCGACGCGCGGGCGCTTCGCACGGCACGAGAACGATCCCCTCCCGCACCGCGTGGTGCTCGTCGACGAGGCGTCGATGATCGACCTCGCGGCGATGGACCGGCTGCTCCGCGCGCTGAAGGAGGACGCGCGCCTCGTGCTCCTCGGGGACTCCGACCAGCTCCCGTCGGTCGAGGCGGGCGCGGTCTTCCGCGATCTCTGCGCGAGCCTCGGGGCGGCGCGCCTCACGACGAACCTGCGCGTGGCGCGTGACCCCGGCGGGCAGCGCATCGTCGAGGCGGCGGCGGCGGTCAACGCGGGCGCCGTGGACGCGTCGTTCCACGCGGCGGTGACGCCGAGGCGCGCGGTGAGCGAGCTCGCGTTCGAGGGAGTCGAGCACCTCGACGGCGGGTGGGAGCGTCACGGCGACGAGCTCCTCGACGCATGGTGGAGGATGCGCGTGGCGTCGCTGCCGGACTTCGGGCTCCGCGCGGGGCAGACGTTCCGGCTCGTCAACGGCGAGCTCCAGGAGAGCGACGTCGCCGAGGTGCGCGCGATCCTCGACCACCACGCGCGGGCGCGCCTGCTCTGCGCGACGCGCGTGCGTGGCTTTCCGACGGGCGCCGAGGCGATCAACGACTGGCTCCTCGCGCGCCTCCGCGGCGGGTCGCGCCCGCGCAGGTGGCGGCGGCTCGAGCTCGAGGCGGGGACGCCCGTCGTCTTCGAGCGCAACGACTACGACCGGCAGCTCTTCAACGGCGATCAGGGCCTGGTCCTCCGCGTCGCGACCGGCGGCGACGTCGACGACGAGCTCGTGGCGGCGTTCCCGCGCGGCGACGGGTTCGTCACGTTCCCGCTCGACGCGCTGCCCGACCTCGCGCCCGCGTTCGCGATGACCGTCCACAAGGCCCAGGGCTCCGAGTTCGACCACGTCGGGCTCGTCCTGCCCGACGGGGACATGCCGCTCCTCACGCGCGAGCTCGTCTACACGGCCATGACGCGCGCCCGCCGGTCGGTCGTCCTCGCGGGCCCCTCGGACCTGCTCGCCCGCGCCGTGTCGAGGACGCTCGAGCGGCACTGCGGCGTCGCGGAAAGGCTCGGGAAAGCCGCGAAGTAGCTCCCGAGGGCCTCGCCCGTGCTAAACAGGTGAGCAGGGAGGCCCGGGATGGAACAGCAGGCGTGGAAGCTGGCGGAGGTCCCCCCCGCCAGGGAGTCCCTGCGGCAGCGGCGAGGCGCGCCGGTGGTCCTCACCCTCGAGGTGAACGATCCCGAGGTGCTGGCGGAGCTCCGCCGGCACCAGGGCGAGGAGCAGGAGCGGTACGCGCTGGCGGCGCTGCGCGTGGGCGTGCTCGCGCTGCGGACGGCGAACGGCCACGTCGACGCGTCGAGCATCCGCGAGGCGGGGCAGGCGCTCGTCGGCGAGGTGCGCGAGCTCCTCTCGACGCGCGCGACCGAGATGACGGAGCGGATGGCGTCGACCCTGACGCAGTACCTCGACCCGCAGAGCGGCCTCCTGCCGCAGCGCCTCCAGTCGCTCACGAGCAAGGACGGCGAGCTCGATCGGCTGCTCCGGGCGCACGTGGGGGCGGACGACTCGCAGCTCGCCAAGTCGCTCGCGGCGCACCTCGGCGCGGGGAGCCCCATCTTCCAGCTCCTGTCGCCCACGGACGCGGGCGGCCTGCGGATGCAGCTCACCAAGACGCTCGAGGAGGCGCTCGCCGAGCAGCGCACGCACATCCTCAAGGAGTTCTCGCTCGACCAGGAGGGCTCGGCGCTCTCGCGGCTCGTCTCCGAATTCTCGCTCGACGCCGACGGCTCGGCGCTCAACCGCCTCTCGAAGATGATGGCGGCGACGAGCGACCGGATCGGCAAGAACCTCACGCTTGACGACGAGGCGTCCTCGCTCTCGCGCCTCAAGCGCGAGCTCCTCGGGACGATCGACCAGCTCGCGAAGAGCAACGTCGAGTTCCAGGCGCAGGTCCGCGAGTCGCTGGCGCGGCTCGACACGCGCAAGCGCGAGGAGGCGAGGACGACGCGGCACGGCTTCGCGTTCGAGGAGCGGCTCGGCGCGATCGTGTCCGAGGAGGCGCAGCGCCTGGGCGACGTCTACGAGGCGACGGGCGAGACCACGGGCGCCATCAAGCTGTGCAAGAAGGGCGACTGCGTCGTCGAGCTGGGCACCGAGAGCGCCGCGGCGAACGCGCGCATCGTCTGGGAGGCCAAGGAGAAGCAGCAGTACACGCAGCGGTCGGCCCTCGCGGAGATCGAGGAGGCGCGGCGAAACCGGCAGGCGCAGGTGGGCGTCTTCGTCTTCTCGCGCAAGACGGCCCCCGAGGGCATCGAGGCGCTCCGGCGCTACGGGAGCGACGTGGTCGTGGTGTGGGACGCGGAGGACCCGGCGAGTGACGTCGTCGTGAAGGCGGCCTACAGCCTGGCGCGGGCGCTCGCGGTGCGGGAGCACCGGACCGACGAGGCGTCGCAGGAGGTCATCGCCGAGCTCGAGAAGGCGGCGCGGTCGGTCGAGCGGCAGATCGCCTTCGTCGACGACGTGAAGCGCATGGCCGAGACGGTCAAGAGCCACGGGGAGAAGATCGCGGACCGGTCGGGGCGGATGGTCGAGGAGCTCCGGCGCAGCGTGGAATCGCTCGACGCCCAGGTGGCGACGCTCCGGCGTACGGACGCACCTCCCGGGGTCGCCCCGCGGGAGTAAGATGCGGCGAGCCGCATGGCCGCCGACGCCGAGATCACCGTCAAGCCGGGGGACGTCCTGGCGGGGAAGTACCGCGTGGAGCGGGTGCTCGGGAAGGGCGGGATGGGCGTCGTCGTCGCGGCCAAGCACGAGCAGCTCGGGTTCCACGTGGCGCTCAAGTTCATGCTGCCGAAGGGCTTCCACGACGCGGCGGCGAACGAGCGCTTCCTCCGGGAGGCGCGGGCGGCCGGCATGCTCCGGAGCGAGCACGTCGCGCGCGTCATGGATTTCGGGACCCTCGACGACGGCGCGCCGTACATCGTCATGGAGTTCCTCGAGGGGTCGGACCTCCAGGGGCTCCTCGAGCGCGAGCAGGGGGTGCCCGCGAACGAGGCGGTGGAGTACGTCATCCAGGCCTGCAAGGGGATGGACGAGGCCCACGCGCAGGGGATCGTCCACCGCGACCTCAAGCCGCAGAACCTGTTCCTCACGCGGCGGCCCGACGGGACGGCGCTCGTGAAGGTGCTCGACTTCGGCATCTCCAAGATCGTCGGCCCGGACGCGCAGTCGCTCAGCATGACCGCGTCGTCGGCGATGATGGGGTCGCCCCTCTACATGGCGCCCGAGCAGATCCGCAGCTCGAAGAGCGTCGACGCGCGCGCCGACATCTACTCGCTCGGGGTCATCCTCTACCAGCTGCTCACGGGGCGGCTGCCCATCGTCGCGGAGACCCTCGGGGAGCTCTTCGAGCACGTCTTCATGAAGACGATCCCGCCCCTGCGGACGCACGCGCCGGACATCACGCCGGAGCTCGAGGCGGTGGTCATGCGGTGCCTCGAGAAGGAGCCGGAGAACCGGTTCGCGAGCGCGAAGGACCTGGCGACGGCGCTCCTGCCCTTCACCGACGCGCGGCGGTCGCTGTCGAGCCTCGGCGCGGGGAAGCTCGCGGCCTCGGCAACCTCCGCGGCGGCTCCCGCCGAGGTCCCGGTGGGTTCGTCGACCACGCTCGGGCACGCGGCGGCCGTGTCGGAGCGTCGCCCGGCCTCGTCGCCGCCTCCCGGGCGTAGCCGCGTGGCCCTCTGGGCCGGCGGAGCGGTCGTCCTCGCCGTCCTCGCGGCCGGCGTCGTCGTCGTCCAGACACGCGCGTCGTCCGATGCGGCCGCCCACGCCGAGCCGGCGCTCTCCGCGGGCGCGGCGCCCGCGGTCGCCCTGCCGTCTGCGTCCACGTCCTCCACGCTCGTCGAGCTTCCGGCGCCGTCCTCGGCCTCGGCGACGCCGCCGGCCGTCTCGGCGATGCCCGGGGCCGCCGCGCCCTCCGCGAGCGCGTCCACCGCGTCAGCGAGTGCCGCCACTCCGGCCGCACGCGCCTCCGCCGCGGCCGCCTCGTCACCCTTGCCCGCGGCGTCCGTCCGTCCACGCGCCGTCGTCTCGCCCGGCGCCGCCGCGCCGAAGTCCGCCAGGCCGTCCGCGAAGCCTGCTGCCAAGCCCGCCGACCCCTTCGGGAGCCCTGACTGACCGATGCGTCCCTCGCTCCACGCCGCCATCGCCATCGCCGTCGCCCTGGCCGTCGTGCCCGCGACTGCGCGCGCCCAGAACGCGTCCGAGCAGGCCGAGGCGCGCACGCTCTTCGACCAGGGCTCGCGTCTCTACGCGTCCGGCGACTTCGCGGCGGCCTGCCCGAAGCTCGAAGCGAGCCTCCACCTCTACGCGGGCCTCGGCACGCGAGGAAGGCTGGCCGAGTGCTACGAGAAGCTCGGTCGCACGGCCAGCGCCTGGGCCATGTACGAGCAGGTCGCGATCCTCGCGGCCAAGGCGGGAGACGCCCCGAAGGAGCAGGTGGCCCGCGAGCGGTCCGCGGCGCTCGGGCCGAAGCTCGCGCGCCTGACGGTGGTGCTTCCGCCTGCCAGCGACGTCCCGGGGCTCGTCGTGAAGCGCGGCGGCGAGACGGTCGAGCGCGGCGCGATGGGGTCGGCGGTGCCGGTCGATCCGGGGACGCTCGGGTTCGAGGTGGCGGCGCCGGGCCGCGTGACGAAGACGTTGGACGTGAAGGTCGCGCCGTCGCAGCAGGTGACCTTCGAGGTGCCCGCGCTCGACGTGGCGCCGCCTCCGCCTCCAGGGACCGTCCCCGAGGCGAGCCCCGCGGGGCCCGACGGCACCGCGGCGGCGGGTGCGACGGGCGGGACGGCCTCCGCCGACGCCGGCTCCCATCCCACCTGGCAGACGCCGACGGCCATCGCGCTCGGCGGGGCGGGCGTCGTCGCGATCGGCGTGGGCGCCGTCCTCGCGCTCACGGCGAAGGGCAGCTACGACGCGGCCTTCTCTCACGGCGACTGCTCGCACGCGACCCTGACGTGCGACGGGGCGGGCCAGTCGCAGACCGACGGTGCGCGCTCGCGCGCCAACGTCGGCGGCGCGCTCCTCGGCGTGGGCGCCGTGTTCGTCGTCGGCGGCGGGGTCCTCTTCTTCACGGCGCCGCACGCGGCTCCGGCGGCCGCGCTGCGCGTCGCCCCGGCCCTCGCGCCCGGCGTCGCCGGCCTCTCGGTCGCCGGCGGGTTCTGACGTGGCTAGGATGGTGCTCTCATGAAGCGCACGCGGGCCGTCGTCGCTGCCGTCGCCGCCGCTGCGGGGGCCGCCCTCGCCGGGTGCACGGGCATCCTCGGCCTCGACGCGACCACGCTCGCCGGCGGCGACGCGTCGACGAGCGACGCGACCGCGGCGGACGCGCACGTCGGGGGCGACGCCGGCTCGGATGGGACGACCGGCGCGACGGACACCGGGACCGACGCCTCGCCCGCCGACGTCGTCACCGCCGACACCTCCGCCGACGGCCCCGCGCCCGGCGACGGCGGCCCGCCCGACGGCCCCGTCTTCACGACCAGCCCCTCGGTCATCGGCCTCCATCCCGACGCGAGCCTCGACGTCACCGTCTCGGTCGTGCGCAACGGCCTCGCCGGCGCGCTCGCGGTCACCTTCACGCAGCTCCCGACCGGCGTGACGAGCGGCACGGGCACCATCGCGGCCGACGCGGGCTCCGCGCAGGTCACGGTGCAAGCCGCCGGCAACGCGCCCGCGGGGTCGGCCGAGTCCACGATCCAGGCGAACGGCGTGGCGGTCGGCACGGTGCCCGTCGACGTCTTCGGCGCGTCCGGCGCCAGCGACACGTCCTTCGGCGGCGGCATCGTCATCGACAAGACCGACGCGAGCGGCTCGCTCTTCTACGGCGTCGCCGTCGACCCCACGAGCCGCGTCGTCGCGGGCGGGATGAAGCAAGCGGGCGGCTGGATGCTCCGTCGCTACGCGAACGACGGCACGTCCGACACGGCGTTCGCGACCGCCACGGCCGCCTGGCTGCCGACGACCGGTTCGCTCAACGCCCTGGCCCTCGACCCGACGACGGGCGTCATCGTGTGCGCCGGCACCGCGGGGAGCCAGCTCGCGATCGCGGTCGTCGACTCGAGCGGGAACCTCTCGGGCGCGTTCAACAGCGGGTCGCTCCTCGCGCTCACCGTCGTGCAAGCCCAGTCGTCGAGTGGCACCGGCGTCGCCATCGAGCCCGGCGCGCGATTCTCGGTCGTCGGCGGGATCACGCCCGCGAACACGCCGTACCTCGTCGCCCACGTCCCGGAGGTCGGAGCTCCGACGTTCGCGGGCCTCCCGACGTACGACGGCCCGGCGAAGCAGTCCTTCACCGCGGTGGCGGTCGGCCCCGACGGGGGCATCGTCGCCGCCGGCTCGGACACGAGCGCCCAGCCCATCATCCTGGTCGAGCGATTCCAGGGCGCCAGCCTCGACCCCACCTTCGGCGACGGCGGCGTCGGGGCAGGCAGCACCGCATTCTGCCAGGGCACCTCCGTCGCGGTGCGACCGGGTTCCGGCGCGGTGCTCGTCGGCGGCTACGACATCAGCACCGATGACGGCTGCTTCTCCGGCTGGAACGCGATGGGGCAGCGCACGTTCCAGAACCCGGGGACCGGCGGCGGTGGCGGGGCGTTCACGTACTGGGGCGCGGTCGCGACGGGCGATCCCCAGGACCACGTCTACATCGCCGGCTCCGGCGGCGACCAGTTCGGCTGGGGCGCCGAGCTCGATCGCGTCAACGTCGGCGGCGCCTTCGACACGAACTTCGGTACGGCGGGCCAGGTCATCCTGCGGGACACGAACTCGCCGCCCGCCTTCGAGTACGACTTCCGCGCCGTCGCGGTCGGCGCCGACGGGCGCATCATCGTCGCCGGCTCGAAGAAGGACTCCACCGGCTCCTTCCCGATGCTCGCGCGCTACTGGCCCTGAGCGCAGCCGCGCGTGCACGAGGCCGCCGGCGCTCGTGGTCGCGCCCTCGCCGGCGAGCGCCGGCCGTCTGCTAGCCTGGTCGGTCTTGAAGCCACCGGCCTGGCTCTCGCGCCCGGCGCCGCGCACGGTCCGGCGCGCCGCCGTTCGGCTGGTCGTCGCCGCGGTGGTTCTCGTCGTGGCGTATACGGTCGTCGCGAACGTGCTCCTCGGAGGCGGCCGCCTGGGCAGGATGCTCGGCAAGCACCCGGAGAGGTTTCGCCTCACGTACGCGAGCGCGTCGTCCTGGTGGTTCGGGCGGGTGCACGTCGAGGGCCTCGACATCCGGCTGCGCGACGAGAAGCTCGAGTGGGAGCTCCACATCGACCGCGCCGACGCGACCCTCGCGCTGCAGGCGCTCCTCGCGCACCGCTTCCACGCGACCCGCATCGAGGCGCACGGGGTCTCGTTCCGGATGCGCCTCCGGCGCGAGGAGGCCGCGCTCACGCCCGACGAGCTCGCGCGCCTGCCTCCCATCGACGGCTTCCCGGCTGCCCCGATCGCCGGCGTCCCCGCGCTGCCTCCGCCCGATCCCGACAGCCAGCCGTTCGTCATCGACCTCGACGGCCTCGACCTGCACGAGGTGCGCGAGGTCTGGCTCGACGCGTTCCGTCTCACGGGCGACCTAACGCTGCGCGGCGCGTTCACCGTCGCGCCGAAGGACCACTTCGAGGTGCGGCCGACGCACGTCGAGGTGCGCGACGCGACGCTCTCGACGGGCGAAGACGTGGTGGTGGGGAGCGTGCAAGGGCCGCTCGACGCCCGCATCGACCCCGTGCCGCAGGCCGAGGGAACCCCGCAAGGGGTGCTCCGTCGCGTGTCGAGCCGGTCGACGCTCGAGGGCAAGGTCGGCGGGATCGCGTTCCTGCGCCACTACCTGCCGCCCACGGTGGCCCCCTCCGGAGGCGAGGGCACCTTCCGCGGGGCGCTCGTCGTCGACCACGGGGTCGTGACGGAGGAAAGCACGTCGCACGTCGAGCAGGGGCCCTGGTCGCTCGCGCTGGAGGACGGGCTCCGCGTGACGGCGCGCTCCACGGCCGACGTGTCGGCGGCGTCGTCCGACGCGGGCCGCTCGGGGCACGTCGCGATCGCACTGGTCGACGTGGTGCTGGCGGGCAGGGACGGCAAGGCGGCGGCGACGAGCGCGTCGATGGCGCTCGAGGGGAGCCTCGACGAGACGGACCTCGCGGTGAAGCCGCGCGACGTCCACTACGCGTGGGACGCTCCGAAGACGGCGGTCGAGGACCTGCGCGTCGTGAACCTCGCGCTCGCGGGGCAGCGGGACTTCCTCTTCGAGTGGGGCAAGGCGACGGTGGCGACGAAGGGCAGCGGGTCGCTGCGCGGGCTGAAGGGCCGCGCGACGATCGAGTCGGCGGCGACGACGGAGATCGAGGGCGCGTATCTCTCGTCGCGCGTCGTCGCGAAGCTCGCGGTGGCGGCGGACTTCGTGGAGGCGCGGGAGGTCGTGTTCTCGGGGACGACGCTGGACGTGTCGGACGTCGCGGTCGGAAAGGCAAAGCCGCGCGAGGCATGGACGAGCCACGTCGAGCTCGAGAAGGCCGTCGTGCACGCGCGTCCGGGCTCCGTCGATCTCGCGGTGAAGATGACGGCGACCGACGGGCGGCCGGCGCTGGACCTCTACGCGGCGATGGAGGACGTGTCGCCTGCGACGAGGACGGCGCTGGCGATCGTGCCGGACGCGGCGATCGACTCGGCGACGGCGAACCTCGCCGGCGCGTGCCGCATCCACGCGGCGAGCAAGGTGATGTCGCTCCGCGACCTCGACGTCCGCGGCGCCGGGAGCCGGGTGCGGGGGATGATGAGCAAGCGAGGCGACGCGAAGACCGGCGCCTTCCTCTTCGAGGCGGGCCCGGTGTCCATCGGTCTCGCCTTCGACGCAGGCGGAGCGCGCCCCATCGTCGCCGGCGCCACCGACTGGTTCACGCACCTCCCCCCGCAGGAGTAGCGCCCTTTCGCGACGCATCCGCCCGGAGCGCCGCCGCCCTCCGCCAACGTGTTCGGGTCGTCGCCGCGCGCTACCGGCCGTCAGCCGATGTCCCCCCGCTCAGGGGACGCAGAAGCTCCCGGAGGGGATGCACGAAATGACGCACCCTCGGCCGAAGCTGCACGCCGTGCACGCCTTCTCGCCGGACGGGCAGCCCGCGAGGGTGACGTCGAACGACATGAGGACGTCGCCGTATGGCTCGGAGGTCGATAGGAGGTAGTCGATGGCGTACGTCGACCCGCTCACGGGCGTCAGGTACGGCAGCATGAAAGGCGCGTACGCGCCCGTCCGCGGCGTGCCCACAGGCACGGTCGCCGACGTCCCGCACTCGAGGATCTGCGCGCCCTGGCACTGCCAGAGCGGATAACCGGCGCTGTCGGTGCCCGTGGCCGGGACCCCCTGGCAGCAGTACGTCGACTCCGAGGCGCTCGTGCTCGTGTCCAGGACGACCGACGGCGCTGTCCACGGGCCGTTCGGCGCCGACGCGAAGCGCGCGAGAACCTGGAGCGACCCTTTCGGCGTGTACATCATCGCCCAGGTGCCCTGGGCGAAATACTGCACGGAGAGCTCGCCCACGTTCGCGGGGGGCGCGTCCGGGAACGCAAGAGGAGCGGCGCTCCCCACCGAGCTGCGGCCCTGTCCCGCGACCGACCAGCCGCTGGCCGTCCACACCTGGAACCCGGGCGTGTCCACGAAGTACTCCGACACGCCGGGGCTGGCCCCGCTCACCGGGATCCGCGCGAGGTAGACCGCGCTCGCGCGGTACTCCCCGGTCCCGAACAAGTACAGGTATCCCCCCGTCAGGACCGGTGAGACCTGGACGAAGTGTCCGCCCAGCGGCGGCGACGCCTGCCAGCCCGGCGGGGCCGCGGCGGTCGGGTACGGCGGGTTCGGACGGCCAGGTGGGTAGCTGACGTTCTGCAGGTTGAAGTCCACCTTGGAGATCACCACCCGCTGCGTGTTCGCCGAGAAGGGCTCGTAGACGGGGGACGCCGCCGTCCACGCCGTCAGGTACGAGACCGAAGGCACCGGCTGCTGCGTGCTCGCGCCAATCCACGGCGCGCCCGTGGTGAACGTGTAGATCGTGCGGCCGATGGAGAACGCGCCCGTTGGGACCTCCGACGTCCCCGGCACGGCCGCATTGGCGGGCAGCGCCGGCGCGGTCGGAGGACGTACGACCGAGTCCACGAACACGAAGTCGCCTATGCTCTCGCCCCAAGCGCTCGGCCCGAAGACCACGTCCGGCGCGAAGACCTCCGTTCCCGAGGAGCACGCGAGGCCGGACGTCGCGTTCGCCAGGTCGGCGAGCGTCAGTCCTCCACAGAGACCCTCCACGGGGCTCGTGCCGCCGAACCATCCCGTCGCATCGGCGTCGCCGCGCCACGCGGGCGACGTCGTCGGGTTCGAGTCGGCGACCTGCGAGTCCCCGAAGAGCACCCAGGTCGTCGCTCCGTCGTAGACGGAGACCCCCAGATCGGCCGCGGCCAGGTCGCCGCCGCACGCGAGCGGGTCCGCGCTTCCGGTACGCGTCGCCACCTTGCACTGCTCGACCGACGTCCCGACCGTCGACACGAGCTGCTCGGCGGTACGCGCGGTAACCTCGTCCGACGCCCCCGGGGACGAGGAACCGCACGCGACCACGAGACCCGCCAGGCACGCGACGGATGGAAACAGGGTTCTCACGGAGACCTCCGGGCGCGAAGACTAGTCTCGAGCCCGAGCCGCGCCGCTCCCCCGAACGGGCGACACGAGCGAGGGCGCAGTCAGTTCCGGCGCAGGGATTCGTGCCCGAGCCCTCGCCCTTCTGGCGAGGGCGAGCGCCTCGACTCCCTGCGCCGAACGCAGGCCCCCGGCCTGCAGTTCCGGCGCAGGGATTCGAACCCCGATAAGCGGTACCAAAAACCGCTGTCCTGCCATTGGACGACGCCGGAGAGGGTGACGGCCGCAGCCTAAGGGCTCCGCGAGCAAACGCAAACACGACGGCCGCGCGCTCCCACGCTCTTCCGGCCGCTCGCTTGCCGCCGACGCCCGTCCGGAACTTCGCGCAGCCCGCGTGGTCAGCCCCTTCACGATGGCCCGGCGCGCGAGAGCCGGCGCGCCCGGGGAACTCTTTGCGCCCGCGGACTGGGATCGGGCACGATGGGACGGCGTGCCCTTGCCCGACGATCCCGACGCCGCCCGGAAGGCGGGCGAGGACGAGGCGCGGCTCGTCGAGAGGCTCGTGGCGCGCGACGAGCGAGCGTTCAACGCGCTCGTCCGGGCCTACGAGAGGCGCGTCTTCGCGCTCGTGCTCCGCATGCTCGGCAACCGGGCCGAGGCCGAGGACCTCGCGCAGGAGGTCTTCGTCCAGGTCTTCAAGGCGGTCGGGTCGTTCCGCGGCGAGTCGAAGCTCTCGACGTGGATCTATCGAATCGCCATCAACCTCTGCAAAAACAGGAGCAAGTACCTCCGCGTGCGGCACGCCAGCGAGCAGGACGAGCTCGAGGCGCTCCAGGAGAAGATCCCCATGGGCGCCGCGCCGAGGGCCAACGTCGCGCAGATCGACCGCCCCGACGAGGCGATGGCGGGCAAGCAGGTCGAGCGCATCGTGCAGGAGGCCATCCTGAAGCTCGAGCCGAGCTTCCGGGAGTGCCTCGTGCTGCGCGACGTGGAAGAACTGAGCTACGAAGAGATCGGCGCCATCACGGGGCTGCCCGAAGGGACCGTCAAGAGCCGCATCCACCGCGCGCGGGCACAGCTGAAGGAGCTGGTCGAGGCCGCGCTGGGCGAGAAGATCCAATGACCGAGCCGGACGAGACGAGAGACGACGAGCGCGAGGACGAGGCGATGCGCGGCTTGCTCAAGCGCGCCCTCGCCGACGACGTCGTCGCCAAGGATGCGCCCGATCTCCTGGCCGGCGTGCAGAGGCGCATCCGCAAGCGCTCGCGCGGGAAGTTCTTCGGCGACGGATGGAGCACCGGCCAGGCCCGCATCGGCTACGTCCTCGTCGCGCTCGTCACGCTCGTCCTCGTCGCCGTCGCCTACTTCGGCCTCGGCCCCATGGACGTGAAGTAGGCCCGCGCTCTAGCCCTGGACCCAGCGCGCGAGGACGACCGTGATGTTGTCCGGGCCGCCGTTCTCGTTGCCGCGGGCGATGAGCCGCGAGGCGGCGGTCTTCAGGTCGTTCGAGCCGTTGAGGATGTCGGCCATGTCGGGGTCCGTCACCGGCCCGGAGAGCCCGTCCGAGCAGAGGAGGTAGACGTCCCCCGCGCGCGGCTGCTCGAGGCGCGTGTCCACCTTCACCGTGTCCTTCATGCCGAGCGCCCGCACGATGACGTTCTTGTGCGGGAAGTTCGCGATCTCCTCGGGCGTGAGGCGCTTCATCTTGATGTAGTCGTTGAGCAGCGAGTGGTCCTCGGTCAGCTGCTCGAGGCTGCCCTCGCGCATCCGGTACACGCGCGAGTCCCCCACGTGCGCGATGTAGACGCCGTCCTCCACCGCGAAGAGGCTCACGATGGTCGTCCCCATGCCGCGCTGCCGCGGGTCTCTCTGCGCGCTCTCGTAGATGCGGAGGTTCGCCAGCTTGATGCCCGTGATGAGCCGGTTCTCCTCGTAGCCCTTCGACCGGTCCATCTTGTAGGGCCAGGTCCGCTCCGGGTCGTTCGCCGTCGCGGCGAAGAACTCCCGCATCGCGTCGACCGCCATCTTGCTCGCGATCTCCCCCGACGCGTGCCCGCCCATCCCGTCGGCCACGATGTAGAGGCCCGACTCCTCCATGATCGAGAAGTTGTCCTCGTTGTGGGTGCGCTTCATGCCGACGTTCGTCTCGCCGGCGACTTCGATCCTCAGGGGGCCACCCACGGTGCGCGATCGTCGCAAGGACGCGGCGACCGTGTCAACCACTGCCGACGTCACAACGCCGTGATCTCGCAGCGTAAGACGCTACGGGGCCGCCCGCAGCGCCACGGGGACCTCGCGGAACCGCCCGTCGCCGAAGACGAGGAGCTTCACCGTGTCCCCCGGGGCGTGCCTGCCGATCGCCTCCGCGAGCTTCTCGGGCGACTCGACGGGCTGGCCGTCGACGGCGGCGATGACGTCGGAGTTGGCGCGGAGGCCGGCCTTCGACGCGGGGCTCTGGGGCGCCACCGCGGTCAGCTTCACGCCGCGCGTCGACCCCTCGGACGCCGCCTCGCCGCGGATGCCGAGCCACGGGGCCGGGGCGGCCGCCGTCGTGGGGGTCTTGGACAGGAACGAGCGGATGGCCGTCACCGGCTCGCCCAGGACGACCGGCGCGCACGCGCCCTTCACCGCCGACTGGGCCACGCCACCCCACTGCGCCCACGGCGAATCGACCGGCTGCTCGAGCTTGCCCCTGCACGCCCGCACGAGGACGCCCACCACGTTCCCCGTGCCGTCCAGCAACGGTGCGCCGGCGATGGCGGGCGCCTTGAGGTCCACGTCGAGCATCTGCAGGAGCGGCGAGCCGTCCTTCGCATGTGCGTCAACCCGCCCCTTCACGGCCGCGTCGGCGGGACCGAGATGCGCCCCCTGCCGCGGAAGCATCGCGTGCACCCAGGAGCCCGTGGGGTCGGCCTCGCTCGCCGACAGCCCCTCCTTCCGCGCTCCCGCCAGCGGCACGAGGAGCGCCAGGTCGGTGTCCTTGTCGGCGTGCCCTACCTTCGTGTGAACGATCGTTCCGTCCGCGTAGCGAACGTCGGCACCCTCGGCGCCCGAAAGACCTGACAGCGCGGTCAGGATACGACCGTCGCCCCCGAGGACGGTCCCGATGGCCATCGGGACACCGTTCTTCTCGATGGCGACGACGCCGCGGGTGACGCGCGCGAAGAGCTCCTGCGCCGTCAGGGCCGCGGAAGGCTGCGCGGGCGCACCCGGAGGCGGCGCGAACTGGCCGGGAAGGGCCGGCAGCGCGCGCGGGGCGGGTTGCTGCGCGAGGGCAGGCGTCGCGAGGCAGGCGAAGGCGAGAGACCCGAGGACGAGGGACGTGCGCTTCACGACGCTCAGCATAGCGCGCGCTGGCTGCAAGGCCCGAGCCCGGGCCGAGGTCGTCGCGACGGAAGGGGCGAGCGTGTGGTAAGACCTCCGCGCCATGAGCGACCCCCACGCTCCCCCGGTCGACGACGAGCCGAAGAGCCCCCTCTGGCTGCCGGCCCTCGGCGCGGCCCTGTTCGTCGGCGCCGGCCTCTGGTGGGCCGTCACCCCCTCGGCCGCCGCGGTCGCGCCCGAGCCGTCCGCCTCGGAATCCGCGGCGCCGGCGGCCAGGCCCGTCGCGGCAGCGCCCAATCCCGCGCCGACGGCGCCCATGGCGGTCGGGTCGGCGGGCCGCGGCCCGCATTTCGTGCCCATGCCGGGGGCCTCGAACCAGATGCTCCAGCAGATGCTGCACGACAGGCGCCTGGGAGGCGGTCGCCCCCCCGTCCCGCCCGGCCACCCGTGACCGTGGAGCCCGCACCCGCGGCTGCGCTCGCCCGCCGCGTGCGGTAGATCGCTCCCCGCCATGGCCTCGCTGCGGGTCGCCGTCGTGGGCGCGTCCGGGACGTCGGGCGCGGTCGCCGCGCGGCTCGTCGCATCGCATCCACGCGCCGTGCTCGCGCTCGCCACGAGCGACAAGCTCGCGGGCGAGCCGGTCGCGGCGCGCCTCGGCATCGCGGCGAACCTCGATCTCTGCTTCGTCCCGAACGGGGCCGCGCTCGAGGCGGCCGCCGGCTGCGACGTGGTCCTCCTCGCGACCGCCGCCGACGTCTCGATGCGGCTCGCGCCCGCCTTCCTCGCCCGCGGCGCGCAGGTCGTCGACCTCTCCGGCGCGTTCCGCCTCGAGGCGAGCGCGTACCCTCGCTGGTACGGCTTCGAGCACGCCGCGCCGGAGCTCCTCGCGCGCGCGCACTACGGCCTCCCCGAGCTCGCCGGGCCCGCGCCCGCGGGCGCGTTCGTCGCCAACCCCGGCTGCTACCCCACGGCGGCGCTGCTCGCCCTCGCGCCCCTCGTGAGGGAGAAGCTCGTCGCGCCCGCGGGCCTCGTCGTCGACGGCAAGAGCGGCGTGACGGGCGCGGGGCGCGCGACGGGCGACGGGTACTCGTTCCTCGAGGTCGACGGCGACGTGCGCGCCTACAAGGTGCTCGCCCACCAGCACACGCCGGAGATGATCGGCGCCCTCGCGCGCTTCGCGTCCGGCGTGTCGCTCACCTTCACCGCGCACCTCCTGCCCGTCGCGCGGGGTCTCCTCGCCACCTGCTACGGGCGGCCGCTCGCCGGGGCGACGGCGACGCGCGTCGCCGAGTGCCTTCGCGACACCTACGCGAGCACGCCGTTCGTGCGCGCCGTGGCGCCCGGCGAGGTGCGCCTCGCGGGCGTCGTGGGGACCAACCTCGCGCTCGTCGGGGCGTCGGCGAACGACGACGTCGTCGTCGCGGTCGGCGCCATCGACAACCTCCTCAAGGGCGCCGCCGGGCAGGCGCTCCAGAACCTCAACGCGAGCCGCGGCTGGGACGAGACGCTCGGCCTCGAGGGCCTGCAGCGCGTCGTGGCATAAGGGGACAGCATGAAGACACCGCGGGGCTTCGCGTATTCGGGCGTCAACGCCGGCATCAAGGCGGCCCGCAAGGACATGGCGCTCGTCGCGAGCGAGGCGCCCTGCGCGGCGGCGGGCGTCTTCACGGTGAACGCGTCGCGCGCGGCCCCGGTGGTCGACGCAGCGGCGCGCCTGCCGGCGAGCGGCGTGCGGGCGATCGTCGCGAACAGCGGGAACGCGAACGCGCTCGTCGGGCCGAGAGGCCTGGACGACGTGCGGGCCGTCTGCGCCGCGGTGGCGCGCGCCCTCGACGTGCCGGCCGAGAGCGTCCTCGCGGCGTCGACGGGCGTCATCGGCGTGCCGCTGCCCGTCGGCAAGCTCGTGGCGGCCGCGCCCTCGCTGGTGGCCGCCCGCGGCGGGGCCATCGAGCTCGCGGCGCAGGCCGTGATGACGACCGACACGCGCGTGAAGCTCGCGAGCCGCCCGGTGACCGTCGGCGGCGTCGAGGCGACCGTCGCGGCCTTCGCGAAGGGCAGCGGCATGATCGCGCCCGAGCTCGCGACGATGCTCGCCTTCGTGACGACCGACCTCGCCGTCACGCCTGCGGCCCTCCAGAGCGCCCTCGCCCGCGCCACGCACGCGAGCTTCGACATGATCACGGTCGACGGCGACATGAGCACGAACGACGCGGTCTTCGCGCTCGCCAACGGCCTGGCGGGCAACCCCGTCGTCGAGGAGGGGACGCCCGGGCACGCGGCGCTCGGCGAGGCGCTCGAGGCGATCTGCGTCGACCTCGCGCGCCAGATCGCCGAGGACGGGGAGGGGGCGACGAAGCTCGTCGAGGTGCGCGTCGGCGGCGCGCCGTCGGCCGAGATCGCGCGCGATCTGGCGCGGAGCGTGGCGGGGTCGAGCCTCGTGAAGAGCGCGATCTTCGGGGCGGACCCGAACTGGGGGCGCGTGCTGGCGGCGATCGGCGCGCGCGTCGGCTCGCGAAGGTGGGCGGTCGACCCGACGAAGGCCACGGTGCACGTGCAGAAGGTCTGCGTCTACGACGCGGGCGCCCCCGCCGACGTCGACGCGCTCGCCCTGCGCGCGAAGATGCGCGAGCCGCACGTGACGGTCGACGTGAAGCTCGTCGAGGGGGCGGTTGCCGCCGTCGCGTGGGGGTGCGACCTCTCGTACGACTACGTGAAGATCAACGCGGACTACACGAGCCTCACGCACGCGTCGCCCGACGGCACGGTCGCCCGCGACGATCGCCTCACCAACTACAGCCCCGGCTTCAAGCGCGCCCTCCTCGTCGAGGCGCTCAGCTACATCCGCAAGTTCACGAGCACGCGCGCCGTCATCAAGTACGGCGGCGCCGCGATGGTGAAGGACTCGCTCAAGGCGAGCTTCGCCAACGACGTGAACCTGCTCCGGAGCGCGGGCCTCTTGCCCGTCGTCGTCCACGGGGGCGGCCCCGAGATCACGCACACGATGGAGAAGCTCGGGCACGGCAAGAGCGAGTTCGTCGACGGCGTGAGGGTGACCGGGCGCGAGGACGTGAAGGTCGTGGAGATGGTCCTCACGGGGAAGATCAACACCGAGCTCGTGACGCTCCTCAACCAGTCGAGCGCGCACGCCGTCGGCGTCTCGGGGAAGGACGCGGGCCTCCTGCGCGCGCGCAAGCTCGTCGGCGAGGGAGGGCGCGACCTCGGGATGGTGGGCGAGGTGGCGAGCGTGAACGCCGAGCTCCTCGAGGTGCTCCTCGACAAGAAGTACGTGCCGGTCGTGTCGCCCGTCGGGATGAGCGACGACGGCGAGGGGTACAACATCAACGCCGACGCGGCGGCCGCCGAGATCGCGGTGGCGCTGCGCGCCGAGAAGCTCATCTACCTGACCGACGTCCCGGGCATCCTCGAGAACGGCGAGCTCGTGAGCGAGATCGGCGCGTCGGAGCTCGCGAGGAAGATCGCGAGCGGCGTGATCAAGGGCGGCATGGTCGCCAAGGCGAAGAGCATCCTCCGCGCCATCGAGGGAGGCGTCGCCAGCGTCCACGTCCTCGACGGAAGGACGCCCCACTCGGTCATCGCGGAGCTCTTCACCGACCGCGGCGTCGGCACGCTCGTTAGGCGCGATTAGGCCCGCTGGGAGAGCGAGAGGGAGAAACAGGAAGGTCAGAAGATCAGAAGGCGAGAGGGGGGGTGTTCACCGGGTGGGGCGGGTCGTGAATCGGTCCCACCGGGTGAAGACCCCACTCACTCCTTCTGATCTTCTGACCTTCCTGTTTCCTGCTCTCGGGGAGCGGTCGCCGGGCGGGGGGCGGGCCTCGAGGGGGCCTGGCGGGGGCGTGACGAGGCTCGACGGGGGCGCGACGAGCCACGTCGAGGGTCTGACGAGGCTCGACGGGGGCGTGACGAGCCACGTCGAGGGTCTGACGAGGCTCGACGGGGGCGTGACGAGCTACGTCGAGGGTCTGACGAGGCTCGACGGGGGCGTGACGAGCCACGTCGAGGGTCTGACGAGGCTCGACGGGGGCGTGACGAGCTACGACGAGGGTCTGACGAGGCTCGACGGGGGCGCGACGAGCCACGTCGACGGTCCGTCGAGCCTCGACGAGGGCGTGACGAGCCAGGTCGACGGTCCGTCGAGCCTCGACGACCCCCCGTCGAGGGCCGCGACGCCCCTCCTGGGGCTCACCCCCTCCCACCCCACCCCCTAGCGAGAGGGGGAAACAAGAAGATCAGAAGATCAGAAGCAGTGAGTTGGGTTCTCGACCCGGTGGGACCGGTTCCAACCCAGCCCCACCCGGTGAACCCCCCCACTCTCGCCTTCTGATCTTCTGACCTTCCTGTTTCCTACTCTCGCTCTCCCCCGAGCAGCGGGTTCAGCGTGCCGCCGGCGCCCGGGCCGAGGGCGTTGGCGAAGTGGAGCAGGAGCTCGCGGTTGTCCATGACGCCGAGGGACTGCATCTCGAGGGCGCCGATCCTGTCTTCCGGGCCGAAGGCGCTCTCGGTCTTCTCCATCGAGAGCTTCTGCGGGTCGTAGGCGCTCCGCGCCGCCTTCGTCCCGAGGATCGTGTAGTCGTCGCCGCGGCGCAGCTCGACGGTCACCGTTCCCGTCACGGCCGGAGCGACCCACCGCGTGAGGCCCTCCTTGAGGACGAGCGCCTCCGGGTCGAACCAGCGGCCCTCGTAGAGGAGGCGCCCGAGCCTGCGCCCGAGCGACGCGAACATGTCCGTCGTGTTCTCGTTGTGGACCGCCGAGAGCAGCCGCTCGTACGCGATCGAGAGGAGCGCCATGCCCGGCGCCTCGTAGATGCCCCTGCTCTTGGCCTCGATGACGCGGTTCTCGATCTGGTCGCTCGTCCCCAGGCCGTGGCGGCCGCCCGCGGCGTTGAGCGCGAGGAACGTCTCGAAGAGCGAGGCGCCCCTCGCCGCGCTCACCGTGCCCGTCACTCCGCTGACCGCGACCGGCACGCCGCGCGCGAGCTCGACGGTCACCTCCTCGGGCTTCACCGCCACGTCGTCCCGCCAGTGCGCGACGCCCATGATGGGCGCCACGATGCGCATCGAGACGTCGAGCCGCTCGAGGTCCTTCGCCTCGTGCGTGGCGCCGAGGACGTTCGCGTCGGTGGAGTACGCCTTGTCGGAGCTCATGACGTACGGCATCCCGATCGACGCCAGGTACTCGCTCATCTCCTTGCGCCCGCCGAAGGCGTCGACGAACGCGCGGTCGAGCCACGGCTTGTAGATGGTGAGGAGCGGGTTGACGAGGACGCCGTAGCGGAAGAAGCGCTGGATGTCGTTCCCCTTGTGGGTGCTCCCGTCGGAGAAGACGTGGACGCCGTCCTCCCGCATCGCGCGGATGATGGCGGTCGTCGTGACGGCCCTTCCAAGCGGCGTCGTGTTGAAGTAGCGCTTGCCGCCGGTCGACAGGTGGAAGGCGCCGCACTGCACCGCGGTCACGCCCTCCCGCACCATCGCCTCGCGGCAGTCGACCAGACGCGCGGCGCGGGCTCCGTGCGCCGTGGCGACGGGCGGGATGTCCGCGACGCTGGTCTCGTCGGGCTGGGCGAGGTCCGCCGTGTACGCGTGGACCTCGAGCCCGGCGCGCGCCATCCACGCCACGGCGGTGCGCGTGTCGAGGCCGCCCGAGAAGGCGATGCCGATGCGGGTGCCCTTCGGGGGCAGCGTGTGGTGGATGCGCGCCATGGGCCTTTCCCATAGCGTCCCCGCCCTCGCCGCACTAGAGCCTCGACCCGTGAGCGGCATCGCGCGGACGTCGGCGACGGGCGGGGAGGGGATGCTCGAGGAGCTCCTCGCGTGGTCGTCTTCCTTCGCGCTCGACAGGGCCATGCTCCGCGAGGACCTCGTGGGGAGCGCGGCGCACGTGACGATGCTCGGCTGGACGGGCGTCATCCCGCCCGGCGACGCGCTCGTCCTGCGCGACGGGCTGAAGGCGCTCTACGCGGAGGCGTCCGTGGCCGGTTTCTCGCTGCCCGACGGCGAGGAGGACGTGCACATGGCCGTCGAGGCGGAGCTCGGGAGGCGCCTGGGGAGCGTCGCCGGGCGGCTGCACACGGCGCGCTCGCGCAACGACCAGGTGGCGCTCGACCTGAGGCTCCACGTGCGCGACCGGGGAGCGCTCGTCCTCCGGCGCCTGTCGGACCTCGTCATCGCGCTCGCGGCCCGCGCCGGGACGGAGAAGGACGTGCTCCTGCCCGCGTACACGCACCGCCAGCGCGCGCAGCCCGTGAGCGCCGCGTTCCTCGTCTGCGCGTGGGCGACGGGCCTGCTCAAGGCGGGGCGGACGCTCGCCTTCGCGCTCGAGAGCCTCGAGATGCCCCTCGGGAGCGGCGCGTGCTCGGGCACGTCGCTCCCCATCGACCGGGCGATCGTCGCGCGCTTCTTCACGCCGTGGAAGCCGACGCTCAACGCGCTCCACACCGTCGGCGACCGCGACTTCGCGCTCGACTACACGTGGGCGGCGGCGCGCGTCGTCCTGGCCCTCGGGCGCCTCGCGGCCGACGTCGTCGACTACGCGACGAGCGAGTTCGCGCTCGTCTCGCTCGACGGCTCGATCGCCGCCGGCTCGAGCATGATGCCGCAGAAGAAGAACCCCGACGTGTTCGAGCTCGTACGCGGCAAGGGCGCGCGCGGCGTGGGGAACGTCGTCGCCATGCTGACGCTCGTGAAGGGCCTCGCCTCCGGCTACAACCGCGACCAGCAGGAGGACCGCCTGCCCGTGATGGAGGCCGCGCCGCTCGCCCTCGGCTGCATCGACGTCGTGGCGAGGGCGATGCCCCACGTGACGTTCGACGGCGAGCGCGGCGAGAGCTTCCTCGCCGAGGGAGGGACGCAGGCGACGGACCTGGCCGAGGCGCTCGTCCGCAAGGGCGTGCCCTTCCGCGAGGCGTACAAGGCCGTGGGCGCGCTCGTCGCGTTCGCGGCGAGCGAGGGGCTGCCCCTCCGGCGCGTCGACGCCGAGCGCGCGGCCGCCATCCACCCGATGCTCGACGCGAAGGCGCTCGAGGCGCTCGACCCGAGCGCCGCCGTCCGGGCGAAGGAGAGCGCGGGCGGCACGGGGCCGAACGCCGTCGAGGCGCAGATCGCCACCCTCGGCTCGGAGGCGGCCGCCCTCCGCAAGGTGGCCGACGCGCACGGCTCGATCGACGAGATCGCGAAGCGCGTCTTCGAGCAACCGCTGGGGGAATGACCCCGGCAGCGGCTCGCGCGCGGGACGACGACGCAGCCACGGAGTGGAACGACGAGGCCGACGATGAAGCGAGACTTCCTCCAGCTGACGGACCTGACGCTCGCCGAGGCGAGGCGCGTGCTCTCGCTCGCCGCGACGATGAAGCGCGAACCGAGGGGCGCGCGGGTCGGTCTGCTCGCGGGGCGATCGGTCGCGATCGTGCTCGAGAAGGCCAGCACCCGCACGCGGGTCTCCTTCGAGGTCGGGTGCGCGCACCTCGGGATGCACCCGGTCGTCGTCGGCGTGCAGGGGAGCCAGATCGGCCGCGGGGAACCCATTCGCGACACGGCGAGGGTGCTCGCCGGCTACTGCGACGCCATCGTCTTCCGCACGTCGACGTCGGCGCGCCTCCGGGAGATGGCGACGGCCCCCGTGCCGGTCCTCAACGCGCTGTCCGACGACGGTCACCCCGTGCAGGTGCTCTGCGACGTGCTCACCGTGGAGGAGTCGCTGGGGGCCCCCATCGCCGGCAAGCGGGTGGCGTTCGTCGGCGACTGCGGGAGCAACATGGCGCGCTCGTGGCTCGAGGCGGCGGGGCTCTTCGGGTTCCACCTCGTCCTCGCGGGGCCGCGCGGGCACATGCCGCCGGCCGACGAGGTCGCGCGGGCGGGCGCGCACGTGACGGTGACGCACGACGCGGCGCACGGGGTCGACGGGTGCGACGTCGTGAACACGGACGTGTGGACGAGCATGGGCCAGGAGGCCGAGGGCGACGAGCGCGTGGAGGCGTTCGCCGGCTGGACGGTCGACGCGAAGATGCTCGCGGGGGCGGCGTCGGCCATCGTGCTCCACTGCCTGCCGGCCCACCGCGGCGAAGAGATCGACGACGCGACGCTCGAGGGGCCGAGATCGCGCGTGTGGGCGCAGGCGGAGAACCGCCTCCACGTGCAGAAGGGGCTCCTCGTGTTCCTCCTCGGCGCGGCGGACGCGGTCGGCCGGCGGTGACCGTCCGCACGCGGTTCGCGCCGTCTCCCACGGGCGATCTCCACCTCGGCGGCGCGTGGACGGCGCTCGCCTCGTGGGCCGTGGCGCGGCGCGCGCCGGCGGGACGCTCCGTGCTCCGCGTGGAGGACCTCGATCCGCCGCGCGTCGTCGCGGGCAGCGAGGCGCGCATCCTCGACGACCTCGCGTGGCTCGGTCTCGACTGGGACGAGACGGCCCCCCGCCAGAGCACGCGCGCCGGCGCGTACGAGGCGGCGCTCGACCGGCTGGCAGCGGACGGTCTCGTCTACCCGTGCGACTGCTCGCGCGCCGAGATCGCGCGCGCCGCGAGCGCCCCGCATGCCGGCGAGGAGACGGTGTACCCCGGCACGTGCCGCGACGCCGACGCCGCGCGCGAGATGAAGCGCGCCCCCGCGTGGAGGGTGCGCGTGCCGGACGTGACGATCGCCTACGACGACGGCGCGGTCGGTTGCGTCGAGCAGGAGCTCGCCCGCGCCGTGGGCGACTTCGTCGTGAGGCGCGCGGACGGCGTCTTCGCGTACCAGCTGGCCGTCGTCGTCGACGACGCGGACCAGGGCATCACCGACGTCGTGCGCGGGGCGGACCTGGTGGCCTCGACGCCGCGGCAGATCTGGCTCGCGCAGGCGCTCGGTCTCCCGGTGCCGCGCTTCACGCACGTGGCGCTCGTCGTGGCGAGCGACGGCCAGCGCCTCGAGAAGCGCACGCGCGGCACGACGCTCCGCGAGCTCCGCGCCGCGGGCTTCTCCCCGGAGTCCATCCTCGGCGAGCTCGCCTTCGGCCTCGGCCTCACTCCTTCCCCCATCCCGGCCACAGCCGCGTCGATCGCCGCCGCCCTCCGCCCCACCCCGATCCCCTGGCGCACGCCGCCCTGGCCCATCCCCCCATCGCTCGCCGCCTCACCCTGACGCTCCCCCCGCCCCGACCCCCGTCCCCTCCCCCCTTCTGATCTTCTGACCTTCCTGTTTCTCCCTCTCCCTCTCCCCTCACGACCCGTCGTGCGTGGGCGACGGAGTCGCGAGCGGCTCGCCGCGGACGCAGCGGACGCCGAGCGCGGGCACCTGGTAGGTGAAGTGAGCCGCGCCGCGGTAGGTGACGACCATGGCGGCGTACGAGCGGTTCCAGCCGCCGCCGCGGATGCCGTGGACGGACGTGTCCTGGCGCACGACGGGGTCGGTCGCGGGCTCGGCGGAGTACGGGGCGAACGAGTCCTCGACCCACTCCCAGACGTTGCCCGCCATGTCGTGGAGGTGGCCGCCCGGCCAGACCCTGTCGCCCTTCGGGTGGCTCCCGACGGCCGAAGCACCGCCGCCACCGCACCCGGTGTCGGCCCCCGCCGCCCACTTGGGAGCGCCGAACTTCGTGTAGTCGACGTACTCGCACGAGGGCTCGGGCTCGTTCCCCCACGGGTACTTCGTCTGCTCCGGCCCGGTGGCGGCCCACTCCCACTCCGCCTCGGTCGGCAGGCGCTCGCCGGCCCACGCGCAGTACGCGTGGGACTTCGTCCAGCTCACCATGTTCACCGGCTGGTCGAGCTTCGACGGATACGACGACCAGGGATCGCCTCTCCACGGCTCCTTGCAGGCCCCGGCCTCGACGCACCTCGTGTAGTCGCGGACGGTCACCTCCGTCGCGTCCATGCAGAAGCCGTGCGTCAGGACGACCTTGTGCTCGCCCTTGATTCCCTTGCCCATCACGAAGCCCGCCTCGCCCGTCGGGGGGATCCACACCTCGCCTGCGGGGCAGGTGGGGGCCGGCGGCGCGCCCGCGTCCGTGGCCTCCGCGACGGGAGGCGGCGGCGGAGGGGGTGGAGGAGCCGGCGCGACGGCGACGGGGGGCGGCGGAGGCGGGGCGGGGGCCGGCGGCGGGGGCGGAGGGGCCGCGGGCGGGGCCACGGGCACGGGCGGGCCGCCGCACGCGGCGAGGACCGCGAGCAGCACGAGGACGGACGAGCGCATCGCCGCCGGATCAGACAACGCGGGCCCCGCGGGAGGCAAAATAGCCGTGGAGGGCGGCCGGGGGGAGGCCGGCGGAAGCGGCCCGGGCGCTCACGGGCCGTGGCGCATCGAGAGCCACGCGCCGAGCGCGATGCCGGCGATGGCGGCGAGGACGCAGACGACGATCCAGAGCGGCGACGTGCGCTCGGGAGGGTCCGTCGGGCGGACGACGGGCAGCGACGGGGCGCGCGCGATGGGGAACGGCGGCGGGGTGGGGAGCGGCGCGGGCAGGGTGGCCGAGTGCCCGTCGGACGTGTCGACGTGGACGTTCACGCGCGAGGCGGGCCGGACCCCCTCGGCATCCTGCGGGGAGGCGAGCGCGGTGCGCACGGCCATGGCGAGGGCGCCGGCCGTCGCGTAGCGGAGCGCGGGGTCCTTCGCGAGCGCGTACACGGTGACCGCCTCGAGGGCGGGCGAGATACCGCGCTCGGGCGCGCGAACCGACGGCGCCTGCGCGGGCTCGGTGAGGTGCGCGGTGAGGACGTTGAGCGGCGTCGGCCCCGTGAAGGGGACGCGCCCGGTGAGCATCTCGTAGAGGATGACGCCCGCGGCGTAGACGTCGCAGCGGGCGTCGAGCTCGTCGCCCCGGGCCTGCTCGGGCGCCATGTACTCGGGCGTCCCGAAGACCATGTTGTGCTCCGTGAGCGCGGTCGTCCCGGTGCCGCCGCCGGTCATGATCTTCGCCATGCCGAAGTCGACGACCACGGCGCGGTCGCCCTCGCGCAGCAGCACGTTGGCGGGCTTGAGGTCGCGGTGGATGACGCCCTGCGAGTGCGCCTCGCGCAGCGCCTCGCACACGTCGAGGATGATCGTGACCGCGCGGGTCAGCGGAAGGGGCGCGTCCTTCTTGAGGACGGCGTCGAGCGGCTGCCCGTCGATGCGGTTGAGCGCCATGTAGAGCAGGCCGGCGCCTTCGCGGCGCGGGTCGGGGATCTCGCCGAACTCGAGGACGGGGCACAGGTGGTCGCCCTCGAGCCGCCGCAGGATGGCGACCTCCCGCGTGAAGCGGCCGCGAATCTGCGCGTCGCCGGCGAGGTGCTGGTGGATGACCTTGAGCGCCACGCGGTCGCCCTGCACGAGCCGCTTCGCGTCGTAGACGATGCCCATCCCGCCCTCGCCGAGGACGCCGACGATCTCGAACCGGTCGTCGAGCTTGCGCCCGGCGCTCAGGGGCGGCAGCGAGGTCGAGTGCGACACGGCGACAACTTACCGCGCGTCGCAGGCGGCGCGAACCTTGGGCGACACGCGGACGGGGTCGAGGACGGGGTTCGGCTCGTTGGACTTCCAGGCCGCGCACGCGGCGGCGGCCGACGCGTGGGCGTCGAGGGCGACGTACGCCTCGAGGAGAGCCCTGTCGAGGACGGCGAGCTGCGGGTGCGTGAGGGCGCCGCCGCCGAGGAGGCGGTTGCCGCGGGCGACCGCCTCGGCGTAGCGACCGTACCGGACGTCGGCGAGGAGCGCGGGGAGCTCGGCGTCGGCCTTGCGCTGGAGCTCGAGGGCCATCCCGCCGCTGGCGCCGTCCCTCTCGGCGGCGGCGCGCGCCTCCGCCCTGCCCGCCTCGGTCAACCGCAAGCCCGGCATCGCGACGAGAACGACCTCGCCCCTCTTCACGTTCACGCCCTCCCTCCGGTTGTACGTGTTGAGCTCCCACCCGCGGTTCGGGTCGCCCCAGAAGCGCTGCGCGATCGAGTTGACGGTCTCGCCCTCGCCCGCCAGGTAGGTGACGACCGCGGGGATCTCGATCTCCTGGCCCTCGACGGGCGGCACCCAGGGGACGCCCTTGTTGGCGTGCGCCAGGAGCTCGTTGCGCGCCATGTCGCTCGTGCCGAGCCACGACAGCGCGAGGTCGGCCCACGTCTCGCCCTGCATGACGGTGTGGTGGCCGGGCGCCGGGACCTCGAGGCGCATCCCGGGAGCGATGACGGTGCCGCCCTGGGTGTCGAGCGCGTTCGCGCCGACGAGGACCGTCTCGCGCTTCGAGTCGCCGTAGACGCGCTCGGCGACCTGGGCGAGCGTCTCGCCCGGCTTGACGATGTGCTGGAACGCGCCGGCGTCCCCGGGAGCCCCGGCGAGGGCCGCGACCGCCACGGCGAGGAGCGCGTGACGCTTCCTCATGGGTGGCCACGCTCCGCGCTCGGGTCGGCGCCCGCGTCCGTGCGAGGCGCGAGGTCCGGCACGGCCATGACGACGTCGATCGTGCGGCTCTCGGCGGCGACGATGTCGACGGTGCGTTTCTCGACCGGCGCGCTCGGGTGGACGAGCGTGACGTAGTGGGTCCCGGGCGCGAGGGGGATGCCCCGCGCGAACGGCGTGACGTCGACGCGCTGGCCGTCGACCCACACCTCGGCCCAGGGGGTCGCGAGGACGCGGAGGTAGCCGGGCGACGCGGGCACGAGCTCGAGGGGGCGCGCGCCGGCGGCCCTCCCTTCGCGGTGGGCGGTCGCCTGGAGCGCGACGCCGCCCACGACGACGAGGGCGCCGACGACGCCCAGCCCCGCGACGGCCCGGCGAACGGAGGCCCGCTTGCTCTCGCGCGGCGTGAAGCTGCTCCCCACCTCGGCGGGAGACACGAGCCCCGCCTCCTCGAGCGCCAGGACGACGAGCGCCTCTCCCCGCAGGCCGGTGCGCGCCTCGACGAGCTCCTCGAGCTGCTCGGCGAGGGCGCCCGCGGACTGGAAGCGATCGGCCGGGAGCTTCTCGATGGCGCGCATGATGACGCGCTCGAGCGCGTGGGGGACGTCGGGCGCGCGGCGGTGCAGGGGGATGGGCGGGTCGCGCCGGATGCGATGGGCGGCGGGACGGCGGTCGGTCTCGTCGCCGCGCTCGAAGGGGCGGGCACCGCAGACGAGCTGATAGAGGACGACGCCGAGCGAAAAGACGTCGCTCCGCGGGTCGACGTCCTCGCCGAGGATCTGCTCCGGGGACATGTACGCGGGCGTCCCGAAGGCCGCGACGTCCTCGATGCGCACGGGCGAGAGGCCGACGGGCTCGTCGACGGAGGTCGAGCGCTGCGCGATGCCGAAGTCGAAGATCTTCACCTCGCCGCGCTTGCTGACGAGGAGGTTGGCCGGCTTGATGTCGCGGTGGACGATGCCCCGCTCGTGCGCGTGGGCGAGCCCGCGCGCGACGGCGGCGCCGATGGCCGCGACCGCATCGGGCGACACGGCGGGCTTCTTGCGGAGGAGCGCGGCCAGGCTGAAGCCGTCGACGTACTCGAGCACGAGGAACATCCGTGCGTCGGTCTTCACGTAGCGGAGAAGCATCCCGACGTTCGGGTGACAGAGGTCGGCGAGGACCTCGGCCTCGCGCTCCAGCTGCGACGCGAACGGCGACGAGGTGGCGATGGTGGGCTTGAGGACCTTGAGCGCCACCGTGCGGCCGAGGGGCTCCTCGACGGCCTCGTACACCGACGACAGCGAGCCGGCGCCCAGCTCTTCGACGACGCGGAAGCCCTCGATGGCGGGGAGCTCGGCCAAGGATGTCCTCTAGTGCTCGAGGAGCGACGAGCCCGTCATAGCGGCGGGCTTGGGAAGGCCGAGGATCTCGAGCATCGTCGGCGCGACGTCGCAGATGCGACCTCCCGTCCGGAGGCGAGCGTTCACGTTCGCGTCGTCGACGTAGACGAGAGGGACGGGGTTGAGCGTGTGCGAGGTGTGGGGCTTGCCGGTCGCGGGGTCCTTCATCAGCTCGCAGTTGCCGTGGTCGGCGGTGACGAGGACGGCCCCGCCCTGCGCGCGCACGGCGTCGACGATGCCGCCGACGCCCGCGTCGACCGCCTCGACGGCGTGGATCGCCGCGTCGAGGACGCCCGTGTGGCCGACCATGTCGGGGTTGGCGAAGTTGACGAGGACGAAGTCGTACGCGCCGGTCTTCACCGCCTCCTCGACGGCCTGCGCGACGGCGGCGGCGCTCATCTCGGGCTTCTCGTCGTAGGTCGCCACGTCCTTGGGCGACGGGATCATCTTCCGGTCCTCACCCGCGAACGGTTCCTCGCGCCCGCCGTTGAAGAAGTAGGTGACGTGCGCATACTTCTCGGTCTCGGCGCAGCGGAACTGCTTCATCCCCGCGCGAGCGAGGACCTCCGGGAAGACGTCCGCGAACTTCTCCTTGGGGAAGGCGATCGGCAGGCCGAAGGTGGCGTCGTACGTCGTCATGCAGGCGTAGCGACCCTCGAAGGGCGCGCCGCCTTGCGCCCGGGCGAAGCCGTCGAACGAAGGCAGTGCCAGGGCTCGCGTGAGCTCGCGCGCCCGGTCGGGGCGGAAGTTGAAGTGGAGCGCGACGTCGCCGCGCCGGACGCCGCCGTAGTCGCCGACGACGAAGGGCTCGACGAACTCGTCGGTCTTGCCCGCGCCGTAGCTCCGCTCGATGCCCGCGGGTGCGGTGGCAGCGCGAGGGCCGCCGCCTTCGACGATGGCGCGGAACGCCTTCTCGACGCGGTCCCACCGGTTGTCGCGGTCCATCGCCCAGTAGCGGCCGGCGACGGTGCCGACGACGCCTGCTCCGGAGGCGAGCGCGCGCTCGAGCCGCGCCACGTAGCCGGGCGCCGTGCCGGGCTGCACGTCGCGTCCGTCGAGGAACGCGTGCACGACCACGGGGACGCCGGCCGCTCGCGCAGCGCCGACGAGGGCCTCGACATGCACGAGGGACGAGTGCACGCCGCCGTCGCTGACGAGACCGAGGAGGTGGAGCCGCCCCCCCGCGGCCTTTGCTCTCGCCAGGAGGTCGCCGATGACGTCGTTGCCGGCGAGGGTGCCGTCGTGGACGGCGCCGTCGATGCGCGTGATGTCCATCATCGCGATGCGACCCGCGCCGAAGTTGAGGTGCCCGACCTCGCTGTTCCCCATCTGGCCCGGGGGCAACCCCACGTCGGGCCCGCTCGTTCCGATGAGCCCGTGCGGGTACTTCGCGAGGAGGGCGCTCAGCGCGGGAGTCGCGGCGAGGCGTATCGCGTTGTCCTCGCGCTCGGCGCGCTCGCCGAAGCCGTCGAGGATGACGAGGACGAGCGGTCGCGGGCGTCCGGCGCGGGTCATTCGCGCGGGAACATAGGCGATGTGACTCCCATCGCACAGCCTCCCGAAGGTCGTCTAGGCGATGTGAACCACGCCGCAGAGTCTCCCGAGGGTCCGCCAGCATCGGCGAGCGTGGTAAGAGATGTCGATGCCTTGGGTCGAGGCGACGCTGAAGGGGCAGCGCGTGTTCGCGCGCGCGCGGGCCGACGGGACGCTCGTCGACGAGGGCGGCCGGGTCGAGGTGCGCTACAAGCCGAACGACGGAAGGGCCTACCGCGCGGGTGTGAGGAACCTCGACGTCGCGCCGGGCGCGGCGGTGTTGCCGGACGAGACGTGCGGCCCCGTGGCGGAGCCGGGGCAGACGCCGTCGAGGTCGGGGCAGGCAGTGTCTAGGTCGAAGCCCGTGGCGCACGCGGCTCCGGCGGACGCGTGGATCGCGTACACGGACGGGGCGTGCTCCGGCAACCCGGGGCCGGCGGGCTCGGGCGTCGTGCTCATCGCCCCCGGCGGCAAGATGCACGAGGGGCACGAGTACCTGGGCGAGGCGACGAACAACGTGGCGGAGCTGACGGCGATCCTCCGTGCCGTGGAGTGGATCCCGCCGCAGGCGGTCGCGATCGTCGTGCACACCGACAGCCAGTACGCCATCGGCGTGCTCCAGAAGGGCTGGAAGGCGAAGGCGAACGGCGACCTCGTGGCCAAGACCAAGCGCGTGGTGCAGGAGCGACGCGCTCGCCTCGTGTACGTGCCGGGTCACCAGGGCGTCCCGCTGAACGAGCGGGCCGACGAGCTCGCGCGCGAAGCCGTGTCGACGCGGTCGAGCCGCGCCGTGCGGCTGTCGTAGCGCCCGACGAGCGTCGCCTACGGGCGGCCGATCTCCCGCGCCCAGCGCCTGGCGAGCGCGCAGTCGCCCGCGGCGCTCCACGTGCCCTTGGTGGTGGCCGGGCCGAGCACGAAGACGACGTCCTGCCCGGTGCGCGCGATGGCGATGGGCCCGCGGTCGCTTCGCTCGTGGCAAGAGAACGCTCCATCGGCGAGCTTGGGCGCGCCCAGCGCCCTGTCGAGCGCCTTCGTGATCGCGCTGAACGCGTGGCCCGCGCGGTCGTTGGTCAGCTTGCCCGGGTCGTAGCGCAGCCGCCACGCGAAGGCGGCCTTGTCGCCGTTCGTGAGGAGCACCCCGCGGTCGCCGCCCCAGCCGGAGCTGTGCGCCGCGGCCGCCTTCGGGTCCATCCACTCCTCGAAGGCGATGCGAGCGCCTATCTCGCCCTCGGAGTCCTCGTCCTCGAGCTTCCAGCCCGGCCCCAGCGCCGTGAAGGGGGGAGCCTTCACGGGGATCGCCGCCTCGTGGACGAGCCACTTGTCGACGTGGAGGATCTGCTCGCTGGTGGTCGGCGCCTCGTCCCACGCGCGGTTGACGGCGTCCCATCCACCGCGCCGGCGGAGGGCGTGGACGAACAGGGTGCCGTAGATGTACGGCGCGGCGAGCGACGTCCGCATCACGTGGGGAGCGTTTGCGCCAGGGCCCTCGTTCATCCCCGCGCGGATCTGCTCGGCGAAGACGTCGTCGGGCAGGTCGATCGCGGACTTGTTCGCGCCGGGCGCGGCGCTCGCGATCATCACGTCGAACATCGCACTCGTCGCGTCGCCCTCGGCGAGCGCGCTCACAGCCTCGGACCGGTCGCCGTCTCCCGGGCGGTACTTGGAGCGTTCGGCGAGGTTCCACCGCTGGTCCTGGAGCGCATGGACGAGCTCGTGCGCCAGGGTGGCCTCGGCTTCGTCGTCCCCCAGGTCGCTCGCCATGTACATCGTGCCGTCGGCGGGCTCGTAGTATCCCGCGAGCTGCGCCTCGAGCAGGTCGTACTCGGCCCGCTCGTAGTCGAACTGCGTGGGGATGAACCCGAAGAGCTGGAGCGCGAGCCCCTCGTCGCGAATGGCCTCGGGCGGAAGCTCGCGCGCGACGTGCTCCTTCACACGCGCGATGAGGGCGGCGCGGTCCATGAGCACGCCCGGCACCGGACGCGTCGCCGTGAGGCCCCGAGCGATCTCCACGCGCTTGAGTATGCGCTCGATGAGGCGCTTCTCCCGGGGCTCCTTGTCGACGGGCTGCGCCGAAGCGGCGGGGTGCGGCGTGCTCGACGCGGGCGCCGGCTGGATGGTCGCGACCGGAGCGGGTGGAGGCGGGGCGCTCGAACCGCAGGCGACGCCGAGGAGCGCCAGGACGACGACGGCGCGCCTCAAGGCGTGCCCTCACGCACGCCGCGCTGTCCCTCGCGACGGATGGTGGCGATGGCATCTGCGTAGGGGCGCTGCGCGAAGACGGCGTTGCCGGCCACGAGGACGCGGGCTCCAGCGGCCGTGGCCTGGGCGGCGGTTGTCTTGCTGATGCCACCGTCGATCTCGAGGTCGACGTGCCTGCCGCGACGGTCGATCATCGCGCGGATGGCTCTCACCTTGGGCAGCACGCCGGGGATGAACGCCTGGCCGCCGAAGCCGGGGTTGACGCTCATGACGAGCACGAGGTCCGCCTCGTCGAGTGCATACTCGATCGTGCTCTCGTGCGTCGCCGGGTTGAGCACGACCCCGGCCAGCTTGCCGAGGTGGTGAACGTGTTGGAGGGTCCGGTGCAGGTGTGTGCACGCCTCGACGTGGACGCTGATGCGATCCGCGCCTGCCGCCGCGAAGTCGTCGAGGTAGCGGTCGGGCTCGACGATCATGAGGTGGACGTCGAGCGGAAGAGTGGTGACCGCGCGCAGGGCCTTCACGACGGGCGGCCCAATGGTGATGTTGGGGACGAAGCGTCCGTCCATGACGTCGACGTGGATCCAGTCTGCTCCGCCTTGCTCGACGGCGCGCACCTCTTCCGCGAGCCGGCCGAAGTCTGCCGATAGAATCGAAGGCGCGAGAAGAACGTCCGTCGCAGCGGTGGTCACGGTGCAAGAGGTGGCGGACCTGGGCCCGGCCGTCAAGGCGTGCGCGCCCTCCAGGCGGCGTTTCGGTTGCGCCCCTGCTCGAAAGCGGTGAGTCTTGGGGCCGCCGAGGGCCATGAACGTCCGTCGCATCGCGAAGACCGACTTCGACCGCGTCGTCGAGGTCATCGATCACTGGTGGGGCGGTCCCATCGGCACCTTCGCGCACCCGATCTTCTTCTACGAGCTCGGTGACGAGGCTCTCGTCGTGGAGCAAGGCTCGGAGATGATCGGCTTCCTGCTCGGCTTCGTGGTCGCCGCGAAGGGAACGCCGCGGACGGGCTACGTGCACCTCGTGGGGATTCACCCCGAGTACCGTCGGCGGGGCGTCGGGCGGCTGCTGTACGACCGCTTCACCGAGGCGTGCCGCGGCGACGGTTGCGTCCGCATGAAGGCGATCACGACCCCCGGCAACGAGGGGTCCATCCGTTTTCACGTGGCCCTCGGGTGGAACGTGCAGGAGGTGGACGATTACGCGGGGCCAGGGCGGAGGCGGATCGTCTTCACCAAGCCCCTAGCCGATTGAGTCGGCCGCGCGGCCAGAGGCGCCGTATAATCGGACATGATGACGTCCACCGCTGCCAAGCCGCAGGCGCGCGACTCGCGCGACCTCCCGCTCACGACGGCGACATTGCGTGAGGTCGGTCTCTTCGGGGCGCTCAGCGACGACGTGCTGACTCACCTGGCGGGCTCGCTCAAGACGAAGCGCTTCGCCCCCGGAGACACGGTGTTCCGCGAGGGGGACGGGGCAGCCCACGAGATGTACGTCGTGCTCGAGGGCGAGATGGAGGTGTCGAAGCGCAGCCGCCGTGGGCGCGACATGAGGGTGGCGATCCTCGGCCCGGGGGACTGGTTCGGCGAGATGTCAGTGCTCGATCTCCAGGTCCGGTCCGCGACGGTACGGGCGCTCGCGCCTTCGAGGTTGATTCGTCTGGCCAGCGAAGACCTCGACGCGCTCTACCGGCACGATTTGAAGTCCTACGCGCTCATCGTGTTGAACGTCGCGCGCGACCTGTCGCGGCGTCTGCGCGTGACGGACGGCATCCTGGCGGACTTCACCGCGAACGTGCTCGACGAATACGTCGTGGCCCAAAAGCGCTGACGGGCGCGCCCGACCCGCCCGCCTGGCCGGCCCGGCCGCGAGGAGAGTCGCTCAGTCGTGCTGCGGCTCGCCGTCGGTGGCGGCGTCCGTTTCGCCGTCAGCCTCTCCATCGGTACCTCCGTCCGTAGCCGGCGCGTCGCTCGCGTCGCTGGCGTCGCCGAGTTCGCCGGCTTCGCCCGACCCCCCGTCGGTCGCGGGCACGGTCGCGTCCGCGAAGCCCCCGTCGAAGCTGCCACCGGAGCTCCCTGAAGAGCCTCCGCTGCTCGAACCACTGCCCCCGGCAGTTCCACTGCTTCCACCGCTGGAGGTACCAGACGACGAGCTGCCGCTTCCGCCGCTGCCGGACGCCGAATTGGTGGGGCTGTGCGCGTCCGCCTGCTCTCCGGGAGGAAGCGGCTGCGGATTGAGGCTGCATGCCTGGGCCAGGCCGAATGCGCCGAGGGCCACCATGAGTAGTGCGACGGCGCGCTTCATTCGGCTGCCTCCTGTGCGTCCATTGACGCCTCGGTCCGGGCGTCTTCTGGCCCATCGCCGGAGCCGTCCTGGGCCCCGTCGACCGGACCCCCGTCGCCCCCGTCCGGCGGTCCCGGGTTCGCCGCCCCGTCCGGAGACGCGAGGCCGCTTCCGTCAGGAACATTGCCGGTCGGACCATCGAGGCCGGCGCCTCCCGCGTCAGCGGCGCCGAACCCCATCGGCCCGGCGTCTGCTCCTGAACCCGCCGCGACGCTCGAATCAGGCTTGTCGCCGGGAGGCAGAGGTTGTGGGTTCAGGCTGCACCCGGCCGACCACACACTCGCAGGCGCAAGCAGAGCGACACAAGTCCATCCACGAATCCACGCGACCGTCATGACCCCTCTGGCTTGCGTGCACGCCAGGTGCCAGGCCATTTTTCGCTAGAAAGCCGGCTTCGCCGCGAGTTCTCCAGGCCCGCCCGATCGGAGTCGGCCCAAACCGGCACACTCGCCGGCCTCGTCTCGTACGATTCGCCCGGCTTCCCCGCATGGCGCTGCAGCGGGCCAGCACTAACAGTGAACGCGCACCCCCCCATGGGAGGGTGCCCTCCCATGGGCGCCCCTCCGCTTCAGTTCGCGACGAAGATCGATTCGATCTCGCTGCGCACCTGATCCTCGGTCTGCGCGCGCGCAATGGCGATCTCCTTCACGATCAATCCCCGCGCGGTGTCGAGCATTCGCCGCTCCCCGAAGCTGAGCTGCTTGTCTGTCTTGAGCCGATAGAGGTCACGGAGGACCTCGGCGACGTCATAGATCGAGCCCGTCTTAATCTTGTCCATGAACCCGCGATAGCGGCGGTTCCATGTCTGGTTGTCGAAGGCGATGGTCCGCTCGCGGAGGATGTCGAAGATCTCACGGATCTCCATCTCGCTGATGACTTGCCGAAGGCCAACCGCACCAGCGTTCGCGACTGGGACGAGGATCTTTCGATCGGTGTCCAGGATCCGCAGCACGTAGAACTTCTGCCGGCTGCCCGCGATGTCCTTTTCCTCGATGCGGATGACCTCCGCGACCCCTTGCGCGGGGTACACGGCCTTGTCGCCCACCTTGAACTTGACGTCGGAAGCAGCTTGCATAGCGTCTCCTTGTGGAATTTGCCGCAGCGTCATAAGCCGCGCCTGCGAGAGCACCTTTA
Source organism: Polyangiaceae bacterium (assembly GCA_036490515.1). Classification (GTDB taxonomy): domain Bacteria; phylum Myxococcota_A; class Polyangia; order Polyangiales; family Polyangiaceae; genus Palsa-1150. Next base: position 57,999 of record DASXDU010000038.1, on the reverse strand, counting down.
GCGAAAAGGTACCCCCGTACCGCAAGACTCTCGGGCTCGCGGACCGTCGACCCGGAAGTTGAAAACTGGAAGCAAACAGCGGTACCCCGGCTTCTGCATCCAAGCCGCCGCTGCCGCTCGCTGGATCGAGGCCATAGAAACAGGCACGCGCACTCTAGTGGGGAACCCCCCCACTTGTCAAGTCCATGTCCACGATTGTCCTGAGGGGAACCGGCGCCCCAGTACTCGAGAAGGGCGACCGCGACGAGAGCTCCGGCCACTATCACATCGGCCCGTTGTGGACCGAGTCCGGGAGTGGCGCACCGCTGCACGAGAGGGAGCGACGAAAGCGGCCCACGACGCGGTCGACCTCGGCGCGACTGAGCACGCAACCGTGAACTCGCGCTCGATCGCAGTGCGGCTGACCGAGATGGCCCGACGCGAGCGTAGTCATCGTGCCTGCTACCCCAACCGGCTCGGTGCCACTGGGCAAACAAGGAACCCGAGCAAAGGCCTCTGCCGCGGCTCGGATGACCTGCTCAATCTCCGCGGCCGAGGGTGGATCGTGGGCCAAGTGCCGCTCGCCGAGCCTAACGCTACCCACGTTGAAACTGTCGGAGAACCCGACAAGCGGCTCGTGTCCAACTGTGCCAATAACGATCTCAGTACTTCCGCCCGCAATATCAAAAACGGCTACGCCCTCAGATCCCGAACGTTCAGCCCGCTCACTGCACCGCGAAACGTGAGTCGGGCCTCCTCCTCCCCGCTTATGGTGCGCGCATCCACACCGAAACCGTCTCTCACAAAGGCGCAAAGCCCTTCCGCGCCCGACGCATCACGCATCGCGCCCGTGCCCACGATCGCGACGCGGCTCACGTGGCGGTCGTCCACAATTCGCGCGTAGGCATCGAGGCACGTCCGCGTGCGTTCGACCGCTTCATGCTCAGCTTGCGTGTACGATCGACGGCTTCCCCAAGCCGAGTGATCATCGCCCTTTCTTCAAGGGCAAACAAGGCACCGCCGCCCGGTCTCTGCCACGAGAAGAAGGACCGCGTTTGTGCCAACATCGATCGTGGCTAGACGCATCGTGCCAGTCGACCGTAGTCTGGGGCCCGCTCTCCGGGCCAGTGCTTCAGCCGCCCGTCAGCTCCTTCAGATTGAGCATCTCGGCCACGTCTGGCTGGAGCACTAGCTCCACCCTCCGGTTCTTTTGCTCTTCGTCGCGGGACTGCGTGTCAAGTGTGCCGGCCGCCGGGTCTGTGTCGCCGTAGCCGACTGCAGAGAAGTGTACCGGGTTCAGCGCTCCGCCCGTCGGGTTACCACGCCCGTCGGGGCCGCGATCCGGCGAAATCAGGAAGACCAGGACGGTGCGGGCCCGCATGAGGCTAAGTCCCCAGTTGTCAATGAACTGACCGCCGTACGGCTCCTTGTCCGTATGGCCAGCCACTTGAAAATCGCGCTGGCTCAATGTGGAGTCCGATTTGATAATGTCGGCGACCTGTTTGAGGATGCGCTTGCCCTCGGACTTGAGGCTGTCTTTGCCCGAATCGAATAGAACATCCCCAGGCAACTGTATAACCATCTTGTCATGGCGAATGAGAACGTTCAAGCCCGCACCCGTTAGCTTGTCCAGTCGCGCCTTCAAGTCCCGAAAGCGCGCCTTCATACCGTCTAGCTGCCTAAGCCGGGCTTCGTACTCAGCCATAGCGGTACGTAGCTTTGCCTTCTCTTCCTCAGACTTCGATAGTCCGACTCCCAGATCCTTGAGCTTGGCCTTCAGCTCGTCCATCTGCTGCTGCGCATCAGCATACTTCTGATCATCGTCCGCGTGTCGTCTGTTCGAAGCGTCAAGGTCTGCCTTCAGCTTCGCGATGTCCCGCTGCGCCGACTGCCACTCATCCTCGCTATGACCGCAGCCTGTTAGGACAAACATCGAAATCAGGAGCAGACAAAGAAGCGAGAGGCGCGTCCTCAGTTTGACCATCGATGACCTCGTTGGGAGACGAAGAAACGCTGCGACCGTATCGACTGGCCCACCCAGGGTCAAGGCGGGCCCCGTCCAGCCATTCACCGACGCGAAGGCCGTCAACTTTCTCGTTGACACATGACGTACGTGACCATATACGTCATCTCAGCTCACCCCAAAGGAGGTTCCGATGGCTGCGAAGAAGGGTGCCAAAAAGGGCGGCAAGAAGACCAAGACGACAAAGAAGGCCGCAAAGACTGCGAAAAAGCCCGCGAAGCGCAAGGCGGCAAAGAAGCCAGCCAAACGGGCAGCCGCCAGGAAGCCCGCGAAAAAGGCGGCGCCTCGGTCAGCAGCGAAGACCCCCGCAGTGGCCCCCAAGGCCGCTTCGAAGGCCGCTCCGCCGGCCGGCGTGCCGTCGATGCTGGGCGGTGCTCCCACATCCAGCCACGGCCTGGATGACGGAGAAGAATAAACGATAAGAACTTGCTTGGTATTGGCTCGGCTCTCCCAAGTGTCCGAAGCCCTGCCCGCAGCCAAACCGCCGCGGGCTCCAAATAGGAGGGCGCCCCGCTGTTTGGGGGGCGCCCTCCTACGCTTTCAGGCATGCCAAAACGGCAGCGCCTTCGCGGCCGCAACACAAGAGTGCACATTCGCCGCCGGCTCAATCACCGAGATAGAGCCGCAGGGCGTCGGCCGCGGCGCGCCGATCGAACGGAGAAGCCGCCAGTTCCTCGCGGCATCCGATAGCATCGAAGAGTTTGGTCAGGAATTCATGGAAGCGCTCCGCTTCGTCGACCGCGACCGAAAGCGATCCGGGATCGGCCAAATCTACCTCCTCAAGACTCGTCATCGCATCAAGGAATGCGTCAACTCGGGGGTAGTCAGCGGTTCGGAGCACTGGATAGCCCATGGCCCGAAAGTACAACATGAACTCACGCACGAAGGCGAGCGGCGAGCCACCGAGCCATCGTTCACCTCCCTCCGGGTTCACAGCGCGTACTTTCAGCGCGAACGCGCGAACGATCTGCGCAAACATCCAGACGTCCCGTCGCAGTCGCTCGCTAAGAACTTTCTTCGCGGTCTCGTCGTCGAAAACACCCCGAGCGTCGAGGCGCGCGCCGAGGGATCGCGCGACGAACATGACTGCGTTCTGCAGGGCCGGCCGTAGGTTCGTTGTCAGCCGGAGGACCGACGCTCGCAGGAGCTCAATGGACGGCCCCGGATCTAGTGCTGGGAAGTCGCGCTCGAAGGCCTTGCGCATCTCAAGCCGCAGGCTCGCGGCCACCCCCTCCAAAGTTGCCTTGATGTCGCGGAGTTCGTGTCCGCGCGCAAGAAGATGCTCATATTTGGCACCGATCTCATCGGCTGGCACCCGAAAGCAGTCTTCGCCGAAGCCCTCCGCCAGCATCGGGCCCGCGCGCCGTCGCAAGTATCCCGCTAGTGCGCGCGCGTCAGACCTAAGAACGCTGAGCACCAGATAGACAACCGCAACGGACCGCCGCGGCGATTCCGTCGCCTCTCGTGCCACCTGTTCGGCGAGCGCGAGGTAGCGGAGCATGCGGAACATCGCGAGGAACGTGAGCGCAACGAGTCGTCGGGCTGGTTCGCCGGGCACCGCCCGGATCAGTTCAAGCAGCTGAGACTTCGTGATTCGGTCGAACTCGGGGCGGAACTCGAGTGCTTGCAGCGGGTTGAAGAACACGCTCTGGCCGATTTCGCGCTGGGCCACGCCGAGCGTGGCGTAGAAGAGACGAAACGGCACACGCTGCAAACGCGTCAGCCCCGTCGTCACCTCGAGTAGGTTCGTGAGCCCGTGTCGGAGGACAAACAGCGATTGCTCCGGCGTCTCCTGCGCGAGGGCGTCCCCAAGCAGTCGGGACCTGGCGCGATCGTCCGGCAACACTGACTCGAGGTACCGCTGAAACACGAAGGCCCGCTCGCCATCTACCAGCAACGCGCGGCAGGTCTGCACAGCACGGCCCAGCGCCTCCCGAACCAGCGCCGCATGCTCGCGGAAGTCCTGCGCAACCACGGGCGTCTTTCGCGCCGGCCCCGGGTGGTTGCGCGGGTTAGCGAAGCAGGCGAGACCCTTGAGCAAGATCTCGAGCTCGAACAGCTGCTCGACCTTGCGCTCGAGCGGCATCTTCGAGAGCCACGCTTCACGCGCCAGAGAGTGCTCGCGCCGCAGGCCGCGCGACTCGCGCAGCAAGTCGTCGTAGACGTCGCGCTGTTCCGGCGGTAGCTCGACCCCTGCCGTCGCCACGCGCTGATCTTACCTCGCCGTGCGCGCGCGCGTCGCGGTGGAAGGCTTTCCGCCCAGCAAGGAGTCGAGGCGCCCAACTCGCGGCCCGAGCATTCGCGCCATCACGTGCTGGACGTCGCGCTTCTGCCGCTGGGCCAAAAGCGTAATGTCGAGGGCTACCTGCGACGTCGCCACCTCGGCGATCGCCGGCGTCTCGCTGACCACGCCATCGTCCTTTTCCATGCCTTCAGCGGCCGCGATTAGCGTCCGCAGGTCGTCCGCCACCACGATGAGTCGGTGCTTCCAGAACTCCTCGAGGGCGTCTTGCACCAGGCCGTAGCTGAACACCTCCCCGGGTACCTTCGGCAGCTCGGCGTGCGAGAAGGTCACGACATACACCCGTCGCTTCGAAGCCTTCTTCAGCTCTGGTACGAGCATCTCGATCTCGCGGGGCCACCCGCTGAGCACTAGGCGCTCCTGCGCGGCGGCGATTAGGCGCTCGGCCTCCTCGAGTACCCGCGCGTAGCCACGCACGCTGTACGCATCCGGCGCCACTGGCGTGGCGTCGAGCTCGCGGATGGCCCCCTCGAGCGCGCCGGCCTGCCCCTCGAAGCGCTTCCGGAGCAAGGTCAAAACCTCCTGCGGAGGGGCGGCCGCGAAGCGCTCGGGCGTCCCCGCGATTGCCCGTGCGGCCCCCACCGCGACGAGGCGACGAAGCACGCCGTACACTGCCGACCGCGGGACCTGCGCCCGGACGCCCACCTCGTATCCGGTAGCGGGGCTCTCGATGAGCAGCGCCCGGTAGGCGCGAGACTCGTTCAGGCTGAAGCCAAGCGCCACGAGCGCCGACACCACGTCCGGTTCCGCCATCGCGGCCACCCTTGTCCCACGGAATCGCCCCGGCAGGGAACGGCCTTGGCTGAGGACTGTAGGCATCACCCAGCAAAAAAAGGGTCCCCTCCACGAAACCTTGGATAACCTCGGCGCGTACGTTTCACCGAGCCGGCGCGGGATCGCCGGGCAAACAAGGCGCTCGACGAGCGTGGAGGAGACGACGGCTATGAACATCGCGAAGGCTCTGGCAGTGTCGGCGGTTGCGGGGATGCTGATGGGCTCCATGGTCGCCTGCGGCGGCGGCGCCGCCGGCGGCAGCGGCGCAACCGACCCGTCGGCGTCGGGTGGCAAGAGCTCGTGCAGCGGCGGCGCTGGCGGCGCTGCGGCCCCCGCGAGCAGCGGCAAGTCCTCGTGCAGCGGCAAGTCGTCCTGCAGCGCGGGCGGCGCGGCGGCTCCGAAGTACTGAGCGTCGACTGACGATGCCGGGTCGCGTTCGCGCGATCCGGCTTCGTCGTTTAAGGCCATGGGCTACCGCGAGCGGCACCGCATTCCCGACCTCGGAGTCGGCGTCGGCTTCCGCCGCCCGCACGTCGCGACCGTCCTGCGCGACACCCCGCCCATGGATTGGTTCGAGATCATCAGCGAGAACTACTTCGCTGCCGGCGGCGCTCCGAGGGCCAACCTCGAGGCGCTCTGCGCGGCCTACCGCGTCGTCCCCCACGGCGTCTCGCTCTCGATCGGCGGCACCGACTCCCTCGACGCCGACCACCTCGCGCATCTCGCGGCCCTCGTCCGCCGCATCGACGCTCCCTGGTGCAGCGACCACCTCTGCTGGACCGGCGTCTCCGGCGTCGACGTTCACGACCTGCTCCCGATGCCCTACACGCGTGGCACCCTCGACCACGTCGTGGAGCGCGTGAAGCGCGTGCAGGGCACCCTAAGCGCTCCCTTCGCCCTCGAGAACGCGTCCTCCTACCTGGAGTACGCGGAGAGCACGATGCCCGAGCACGAGTTCCTCGCCGAGCTCGCGGAGCGCGCCGACTGCGGCATCCTCCTCGACGTCAACAACGTCCACGTGAGCGCGTACAACCACGGCTTCGACCCGCTCGCCTACGTCGACGCCATCCCCGCCGACCGCGTCGTCCAGATCCACGTCGCCGGGCACGCGGACCGCGGGAGCTACCTCCTCGACACGCACGGCGACCACGTGAAGGCCGACGTCTGGGACCTCTACCGGCGCGCGATACGGCGGTGCGGCGCGGTCGCGACGCTGGTCGAGTGGGACGAGGACATCCCCGCGTGGGACGTGCTCGCGGCGGAGGCGGCGAAGGCGCGCGCGATCCGGAGCGAGACGCTCGCGTCGGCGCCGCGGGAGGCGACGTGGGCGGCGACGACCTAGCCGGCGTCCAGCGGTTCGTCGCACGCGCCGTGCGCGAGGGCGACCCGTCGCCGGACACCGTCGGCACGGCCGGCCGCCTGCTCCGCCCGAGCCCTCGCGGCCTCGCTCCCCACGAGCGCCTCGACATCTACCGCGAGCAGTACTGGCTCCGCCACCTCGCGAACCTCGACGAGGACTATCCCACGCTCACCTGGGTCCTCGGCGGGCGCGACGCCTTCCACACGCTGGCGCGCGCGTATCTCGAGGCGCATCCCCCGCGCACCTGGGACCTCCAGCGCCTCGGCGCGGACCTCCCCGCGTTCCTCGAGGCGCGCGCCGCGCTCGATCGGACGGGCGCGACACTCGATACGACGGGCGCCTCACGCGATGCGACTCACGCCGCGCTCGATCGGACGGGCGCCGCACTCGATGGGGCGCGTGCTGCGCACGATGCGACGCGCGCTGCGCTCGATGCCCTCGCGCTCGATGCGGCCCGGCTCGACTGGGCCTTCATGGCGGCGTTCGACGCTCCCGATTCGCCGCCCTTCGACCCTCGCGTGCTCGCCTCGACGCCCGAGGACGCGTGGCCCGGCGCGCGCATCGACCTCCACGCGTCGCTCCGCACGCTCGCCCTGGGTCACCCCGTGCACGACCTTCGCTTCGCGCTCCTCACCGGCGCCGAGGCCACGCGTCCCCTTGCCGTCGGGACGTGCGTCGTCGTCTACCGGGACGCCGCCCACGCGCTTCGTTCGGTCGCCGTCGACGCCGGGGCGCTCGCCCTGCTCGATGCGCTTCGCGCCGGCACTCCGCTGGGCGAGGCCTGCGAGGCCGCGGCGCGCGCCGGAGGCGAGGACCCGCTCGACGTGGGCGCACGCCTGGGCGGCTGGTTCCAGCAGTGGACCGCCTCGGGCTGGATCCGCGGCGTGCGCGCCTCTACGGAGTCGTCTGCGCCTTCCGGGGCATGAAGTTGTACGGGAACGAGGCCATCGTCTCGTAGCCGCCGGGGCTCGCCGCGAACTGGATGCGCTTGATCACGTTGACGACGCACGCCACGACGCCAGGCTCGTTGATCTGGCTGCGGCCCGTGTCCTGCGAGACGCGCGTGACGGCGCCCTTCGGGTCGATGGTGAACTGGATCACCAGGTCCCCCTGGATGCCCGGGTGGCTCGGCAGCGCGGCGTCGTAGCACGCGCGCGCCTCGTCGCGATGCGCGGTCATGATCGCGTGGAGGTCGGCCTGCGAGCGGCCCGGCTCGTGGTTGTGCGGCCCCTTCGGCGGCGGCGCCGAGCTCCCCGTGGTCGACGCGACCGTCGTCGTCGTCGTGAGCTTCGCGCCCTGGAGCTCGTTGTTCGCGCCGAGCGTCGTCGTCGTGGTCGTCGTCGGGCCCGGGTCGACCGGGGCGGGCGTCGACGGCGCGGCAGCCCCCCCGGCGTTCACGTTGGCCCCCGCGGAGACGGTGGCCGCCCCGCCGCCCGTGTCGGCCGCGCCCCCGCCGCACGCGAGCGGGAGGCCGAAGACCGGGACGACGAGGGCGAGGAGGAGAGTCGGTCGCATGCCGCCAACGTAGCGCATCTCCGCGCCGCGATTCGACCGCTCCGTCGCCGCGACGTGCCCGGGCGACGCGCTCGCGTCGCGGCCGGTGGGGCCGGTGGAGCTGTCCCCTCGGCTCGACGGGGCCCGCCTCGCATGGTTTGCTTGGTTGGCCGTGTCTGTCGAGACCACTGCCTCGCCGCCGCCGGCACCGCCGCCGAAGCCCGAGCATCTCGGCGCCTACGAGCTCCTCCTCGAGCTCGCGTCGGGCGGCATGGCGACCGTGCACCTGGCCCGCGCCACGGACCGCAGGCAAGGCCCGCCGCTCGTCGCGGTCAAGCGCCCGCACCGCCACCTCCAGGGCGACAAGACCTTCCTCACGATGCTCGTCGACGAGGCGCGCCTCGCGTCGGCCATCGACCACCCCAACGTCGTCAAGGTCCGCGAGCTCGGCTTCGACGGCGGCATGCCGTTCATCGTCATGGACTACGTCGAGGGCACCTCGCTCGCCGAGCTTCGCCGCGAGCTCTCGGCCATCGGGCGCGCCATCGACGTGCGCGTCGCCGTGCGCATGATCCTCGACGCCCTCCACGGCCTGCACGCCGCGCACGAGCTCAAGGACGACAACGGCAAGCCCCTCCACATCATCCATCGCGACGTCTCGCCGCACAACATCCTCGTCGGCTGCGACGGCCGCGCGTACGTGACCGACTTCGGCATCGCCAAGGCCGAGGACCGCATCCAGACGACGCGCACGCACGAGGTGAAGGGCAAGCTCGCGTACCTCGCGCCCGAGCGCATCGACAAGCGCCGCATCTGCACCGTGCAGAGCGACGTCTTCTCGATGGCCGTCGTCCTCTGGGAGTGCTTCGCGGGGCGGCGCCTCTTCCGCGGCGACGAGCCCGTCGACGTCCTGCAGGACGTCATGACCGCGCCCATCCCGACCCTCACGCAGATCGGCGCGCAGATCCCGCGCGCCCTCGACGACGTCATCGCGCGCTCGCTGTCGCGCGACCTCGACACGCGGTACGCGACCGCCCTCGAGTTCGCGGAGGCCGTCGACCGCGCCGCGGGCCCCGACCACACCGGCACGCACGCCGACGTCGCGCGCCTCATGGAGGCCATCTTCGGCGCGCGCATGGCCCTCCGCCAGGAGCACGTGCGCTCCACCGTCGGCCCCGCCGAGCTCACCGACCTCCTCCGCGAGTCGGGCCTGCCCACGCGCGACCGCGTCTCGAGCGCCGAGCTCCCGACCGGGCAGCTCCTCGCCGAGCTCGCGCCGCCCGCGCCCACCGGCCGCTACGAGCTCGGCACCGCGATGCGCCTCGAGGTCGCCAAGCTCCGCCCGAAGCGCGTCCCCTGGCTCGGCGTCGGCGCGGTCAGCGCGGGCGTCGTCCTCGGCGTCGGCCTCACGCTCGCCGTCGTCTCGAACCGCACGAAGCCCGCGCCCATCGTCGTGCGCGGCACGCCTCCGCCGCCCGCCCCCGCGGAGATCGTCGTCGCGGCCACCTCGCGCAAGGTCGTCGTCCCCTTGCCGTTCCTCGCGACGCACGTCGAGCTCGACGACGTCGCGCGCGACCTCGACCCGCCGGGCGACGTGGCCGCCTTCGACGTGCCCGCGGAGTCCGGTCTCCGGCACAAGGTGAGCGTGCTCGCGCTCGACGGCACGCGCGCCGACGGCTTCGTCCGCGAGCAGGACGGCATTGCGCGCCCCGAGGCCGACGGCTACGCCTTCGTGCCGCCCGAGCCCACCGCGACCGAGCCGCGCCCCGCGGCCGTGCGGCCCGCGCGCCCGCTCGGCACGGTGCGCAACGGCTTCACCAAGCTTCGCTGAGTCGTCGCTCCCTCCATCCGCGTCGCCGCGTCCCCCGTTCCCGTCGGCGCACCCTCTTTCCCAGTCGCAGCTCCCTCCGTCCTCGTCGTCGCCTTTCCTTCGATGAACCTTCGCCTCGCCTTCGCCGTTCCGGTCGCGGTCCTCTTCGCCCTCGAGGTGCTCGGCGCCTGCAAGGACACGCCGCCGCCCCCGACGTGCACCGACCTCGCGCCCCCCGCGTGCCCCGAGGACAACGGCGCCGACGTCTGCCAGGACCCGACGTGCGCCTCGGTCTACAGCTGCCAGGACGGGAGCTGGGTGTTCCTCCACGACTGCAGCTCGTACGACCCCGAGGCCGGCGTGCACCCGGCCGAAGCCGGCGAGGCCGGGCCCGAGTTCGACGCGAACGTCGACGCGCCCCCCGGAGCCTACGGCGGCCCCGGCTGCGTGGACCTCGAGAACCCGGACTGCCCCCTCGGGACGGGCATCGCCTGCGTCAACTCGCCCGGGTGCTGCGACTGCGAGGACCTCTACGTGTGCGACGACGGCGCCTGGGACCTCTGGGGCGAGTGCTCCGACGCGGGCCTCGTGCGCGCGGGACCCTAGGCGAAGACCAGGGGGCGCCGGATCGCGCGGGGCAGGCGTCCGACCGGGCGGGTCGGGTGCTCGGCCGGGTCGGTGGGGCCTTCGGCCGAGACGGTGGGGCGTCCCACCGGGCGAGTTGGACGCCCGACCGTGACGGTGAGGCGTCCCACCGGGCGAGTTGGACGCCCGACCGTGACGGTGAGGCCTGCGACCGGCCTCGCCGGGCGCCTGCCCCGCTTCGTGGCGCGCTCAGCCGGCGCGGTGCGTCAGCTGGCGGCCTTGAGGAAGGGCTCCCACTCCTTGAACTTCCAGCCGCTGCCCAGGAGGATCTGCGCCGTCATGGTCCACTTGGGCCGAAAAGGGCGGCGCGCGAGGCGCATGTTGGCCTCCTCCGGCGTCTTCCACCCCTTGCGGAGGTTGCACACCCTGCACGCGGTCACGAGGTTCTCCCACGAGTCTCCGCCGCCGCGCGAACGGGGCAGCACGTGGTCGATGTTGAGCTCGCGCAAGGGCGGGCGCTTGCCGCAGTACTGGCACTGGTGCGCGTCGCGGAACATGAGGTTCCGCCTCGTCAGGCGCACGGTCACCCTCGGGGTCCTGTCGTAGCGGAGCAGGTGGAGGACGCGCGGCACGCGCAGGGTGCCGTGCACGAGCGGGATGGCGTCGTCGTCGGCGCGCACGGGCATGTCGCGCCACAGGTCGAAGTCGTGCGACTCGCCGCCCTCGTCGAGGGCGAGCGCCGCGCCGCCGTAGAGGAGCACGATGGCGCGCTTCACCGTCGTCACCTGGACGGGGATGAGGTTGCGGTTCAGTACAAGGACGGGAAGCGAAAGAACGTCCGTCATCGTCCACCGGCGCGGGTCGGACTTGGGTCGACTCCCACACGCCCAGCATACACCGGATGGAACGGCCCCGCGAATGCGCTAGGCTTGGATCCGAGCCATGCAGGAGCCCTCCGAAGCCGGGCCGACGCGCCGCCGACGCGGCACCGACGCGAACGACGAACGCCGCGGCTGGGTCGGCATCACCGTCGCGGTGGGGCTGGCCATGGGCGCCGCCGCCATCGCCGCGCTCGTGCTGACGGGGATGCAGGACAAGGCCATCTACTCCAAGCCCGTGGACCAGCTGCTCGCGCAGAAGATGAAGTTCCTCGGGCGCCCGGTGAGGGCCGAGGGCAACCTCGTGCACGGGACGCTGGAGAAGCGCGACTCGCCCTGCGAGTACAAGTTCGTCATCCAGAAGAACGGCTCCGAGCTCCCGGTGCGCTTCGACCAGTGCGTCGTCCCCGACACCTTCCGCGACGTCCCCGACATCGACGTCGGCGTCACCGTGGAGGGCGAGCTCCAGAAGGACGACTCGTTCGTGGCGACCAGCGTCCTGGCCAAGTGCCCGAGCAAGTACGAGATGGACCAGCGCAAGAAGAACGGCGAGTCGATGCCCCACGGCCCGCTCGCCCTCGGCCGCTGAGCGAAGGCGGGGGGCGCCGTGAACGCGGGCGTGAGCTCGACCCTCGCCGTCCCGTGGCTGGTCGACTACGCCGCGCGCAAGGGCCTGCGCTACTCGCCCGAGGCCGACGAGCGGTGGCTGCGGGCCTGGGAGCCGTACGCCACGCTCCGCGTCCCGATGCGCTACGAGCACGTCCTCGAGTCGACGGGCGACGTCGGGTCGATCACCATCGCGCGCTTCGTCGTCGAGACGTCCGGCGGCCCCGCGTCGGCGTGGATCGCCATCGCGCAGGACACGCGCGTCGCGGGCAAGGCCGCCGTCACCAACGACCCGAGCCCCACCTTCCGCGAGGCGCTCGACCTGGTCACGATGCCGCGCCGCGCGACCGGCGACGCATGGTTCGACCAGACGTTCGCCGTCTTCGCGCCGTCGACCGAGGACCTCGCGCGCTGCATCGGGTCGCGCACGCGGCGCCTCGCGCTCTCGTGGCAGACGCCGATGCACGCCGAGGTCCGCCCCGGCGGCTTCGTCCTCGCGCCCGTCGCGCTCCGCGCCGATCCCGCGTCCCTCTCGTGGCTCGTCCGCGCGGTCCACGCGTTCGGCGAGCGCGCCCGCGGTTGATGCCCCGCCCGCGAGGCACGATGCGCCGCCGGCGAGGCACGATGCGCCCCCGATACCGGCCGGTTTGGTGATCTCGCGAGGACGGTCGTGCTACCGTCGCACCCCGGTTACGCGATGCGCATCTCCAGGAAACCGCTCCTCGTCCTCGCGCTGGTGGGCATGGCGTTCGCCGTGCCGGCCCTCGCGCAGCAACCGTCCGTCTACCCGGCCGCGTGCGACGCGTCCAAGGTCACCCGGCAGGACGTCGACCGCGCCCACACCGTGTTTCTGAGCGGCAAGGGCTTCCTCGACGAGGCGAACTACGACAAGGCCATCAGCTACTTCAAGGACGCCTACAGCATCGACTGCAGCGTCCACGCGATCCTGCCCATCATCGCGACGGCGTACGAGCGCAAGGGCGACAAGGGCGAGGCGATCCACGCGCTCGGCGAGTACCTGACGCGGGTGCCCAACGCGCCCGACCGCGAGGTCATCGAGCGCCGCATCCGGAACCTCCGCGACCAGCTCGCGGCGGAGCACCCCACGGCCACGGCGCCGGCGACGGCCCCCACGTCGACGATCGCGACTGCTCCGACCTCGACGGTCCCGGTCGAGCCCACGGCGACGTCCACGTCGACGGTCCCCAGCGCGACGACGGCCCCGACGGGCGCGCCGCCCGAAGGCGGGCACACCGTCGCGCCGTGGATCCTCACGATCGGCGGCGGCGTCCTCGTCGTCGCGGGCGGCGTCATGCTGGGCGTCGGCTCGGGCGACGTGTCGACCGCCAACAAGGCGTGCCCCTCGCACGTGAACTGCGACTCCTCGGTCGCGAGCAACGGCAACACGGGGCGCACGCTCGAGACGGCGGGCGTCGTCGTCGGCGGCGTGGGCATCGCGGCGGTCGTCGGCGGGCTCGTGTGGCACTTCACCGAGCACCCGCAGGGGTCGGGGACGGCCCTCGCGCCGGTCGTGGCGCCGGGCTACGGGGGCCTCTCCCTCGGCGGCTCGTTCTAGCGCGCGGTCGTCGTGGCAGGCGGGCCCGCGTACCATCCGGCGCGGCTCCTCGCGCGCGCCGACGCCGGCGGCGGGATGACGCGCGTCACGGTCGACCCGGGCGAGGCCGTCGCGGCGACGTACCGCGCCCCCGGCCAGTACGTCGAGGTGCGCACGCGCGGCGAGACGGGCTACTTCGTGCTCGCGGGGCCGCCGGGTGCCGCGCCGTGGGAGCTCGTCATGCGCCCCGGCGGCGGGGCGTCCGACGTGCTCCTCGGCGACGCGCCGGACGCGGACGTGGAGATCACCGCCGCCATCGGCGAGGGCTTCCCCGTGGGGGAGCTCCGCGGCCACCCGGTCGTGCTCGCGCTGGGCGGGACCGGGATCGCCGCGGGCCCGCCGCTCGTCGCCCGCCGCATCGCCGACGGCGACGCGACCCGGACGCGCGTCTTCGTGGGCGTGCGTGCGGCGGACGAGCTGCCCCTCCTGGCCGAGCTCGTGGCGTGGCGTGACGCCGGCGTCGAGGTGCTCGTGTGCGCGTGGCAAGGGGACGCCGACGCGGCGGCGGCGTCGTGGGCCCCGGCGGGCGGGGGCACCGTGTTTCGCGGGTACGTGCAGGAGGCGGTCGCGGCGCTCGTGGCCCCCGGCTCGGTCCGCGCGGTCCTCGCGGTGGGCGTCGGCCCGATGATCGAGGCCCTCCGCGGGCACGCGCCCACCCTCGGCATCGCGCCCGAGCACGTCCTCACGAACCACTGAGCCTCGAGCGTGGGCTGCGCGGCGCTCGGGGGCCGCGCGGCCTTCGCGCGCGTCGGCCTGCGCGTCTTCCCTCGGCCGGGGGCGCGTCGTACGCTTCGAGGGATGCCCAGCAGCGTCCCGCCCATCTCCCGGGGCACCGTGCGGCAAGGCGGGAAGGAGGAGCTGCGCGCCTCCGTCCTCAAGACGTACCTCCTGCGCGTGCGGACCGAGAAGGGCGAGCGCGCCGCGAGGCAGCTCCTCGCGGGCGCGGGCATCGACCAGAACGCCGTCGACAACGAGACCGGCTGGGTGAGCCAGCTCGCCGCCAAGCGCGCGCTCCGCGCCATCGCCGAGATGCTCGGCCGCGACGCGATCCGCAACCGCGGCGACTGGGTGACGCACCCCGAGGCCCTCGGCGTCCTCGTTCGCATGCTGCGCACGGCCGAGCGCCCCGTCGACGCGTACCGCTACCTCGCGCAGAACGCCCGCGAGGCGACGCGCGTGGGCACCTGGGACATCGACGAGCCCAAGAAGGGCAAGGGCGCCAAGGCGGCCCCGGCGCAGCACGTCACGCTCACGTACAAGCCGCGCACCGACGGGGGCGACGACGCGCCGGAGAGCACGGACGTCGAGGGCGAGGAGCTCCTCTGCGACGCGCGCGTCGCGGAGCTCGCGAGCCTGCCGCGCATCTGGGGCCTCGCCGACGCGCAGGTGGTCCACCCGACGTGCCTCGCGAAGGGCGCCGACGCGTGCGTGTACGAGGTCCGCTGGACCACCAAGCGCTCGCACGAGGGCATCGTCGCGGGCGCCGCGGGGGCGGGCATCGCCTGCGGGGGCGCGATGTTCGCGACGGGCGGGTGGCTCTCGGGGGCGGTGGCGATGGGGCTCGGCGGGCTGCTCGGCGGCGGCGCGGGGTTCCTGTGGGACCGGTCGCGCGACGAGAAGACGGCGAGGGTCTTCGAGCGAAACCGCATCGCGGCGCTGGAGCGCGGCCTCGAGCTGAAGGGGGAGCTCGGGGCGACGCCCGGGGACCTCACCGGCACGGTGCTCGGCGGCAAGTACCACATCGGGCGCAAGATCGGCTCGGGCGGCATCGGCGTCGTCTACGCGGCGGAGCACGTGACGCTCGGGCACGAGGTCGCCGTGAAGGTGCTCCGCGGCGCGGCCGCCCGCGACGGCGGCGAGATCGCGCGCCTCCGGCGCGAGGCGTACATCCAGGTCCACGTCGAGCACCCCAACGTCGTGCGCGTCCTCGACCTCGACCAGATGCCCGACGGGAGCATCTACGTCGTCATGGACCGCCTCGTCGGCCGCTCGCTCGCCGACAAGCTCGCGCGCGACGGCCTCATCGCCCCGGGCCTCGCCATCCCCGTCTACATCGACGTGTGCCGCGCGCTCCACGCCGCGCACAAGAAGGGCGTCGTCCACCGCGACCTCAAGCCGGGGAACATCTTCCTCTGCGACGACGGCGTCGCGAAGGTGCTCGACTTCGGCATGAGCAAGCTCGCGAGCGCCGAGTCGCTGACGCAGACGGGCTACACGCTGGGCACGCCCGAGTACATGGCCCCCGAGCAGTGCATCGGCGCGCAGGTCGAGCCGCGGACGGACATCTACGCGCTCGGCGTCATGATGTACGAGGCGCTGACGGGCGAGCTCCCCATCGTCGCGCAGAACCGGCGCGAGCTCCTCGACCTCCACCAGCGGCAGATCCCCACGCCCATGCGCCAGCGCAGGCCCGACCTGCCCATCCCGGAGCTCCTCGACCAGGCCGTGATGAAGTGCCTGAAGAAGCGCCTCAACGAGCGACCGAAGAGCGCCGCGGAGCTCGAGCTGCTCCTCGCGGCCGTGCCGCTCGAGGGGCTGCCGAAGGCGTATCCGCCCGGGACGAGCCGCCGCTCCCAAACCGCGCGCAAGGCCGCCGACCCGAACGCGCGCACGATGTCGGGGATGTCGAACGCGCCCCCCGAGGTCGCGGACAAGCCGGGCCGCTGACGGGCGTCCGCGGCCGCCGCGCGAAGGGCGCGCGGGGACGCGGCGAGCTCCTACGGCTGGAGGAGCCAGACGAGGCCGGCGATGCTCAGCGCGAGCACGCCGACGGCGGCGGCCATCACGGCGAAGTCGGCGGCGGACCAGCGGCCCCGACGCCGGGGGCGCGCGCCGGCGGGCTGCGTCGGGACGGCGGCGACGGGTGCGGCGCTGGCGGCGTCGTGCGCCCCAGGGGTGGAGGAGCGCGCGGCGCCGGGGGAAGCGCGGGCGGCACCGGTGGAAGCGCCCGCGGCGCCCGGGGAGGACGCCGCCGGGACCCCGCTCCCCGGGGGAGGCTCGCCGATGTCGCCGTCCGCGAGGGGCTCGTCGGGCGCGCTCTCGATGCGGGCCAGCGCGTCGCTCACGGGCTCGCGGAGCGCGAGCACCGTCTGCCCGATGCGAAGGAGCTGCGCCGGCCTCCACGGGACGGCGCGGTCCGAGGGCACGCGCGCGTCGCCGAGCCACGTGCCGTTCTTCGTCCCGAGGTCGCGCACGACGACCGCCGTCCCGGTGCGGGCGACGCCCGCGTGCTCGCGGGAGGCGTCGGCGTCGGCGAGCGGCAGCGCGCACTCGGGCCCGCGCCCGACGACGTATTCGCGGCCCTCCTCCGCGAGCGGCAGGACGCTCCCGAGGTCGCGCCCCTCCACGACCTGGACGCTCATCGTCTGGTCGGTCCCCGCCTCGGCGAGCGCCTCGGACACGAGCGCCAGCGCCAGGTCCTTCGTCGCGCCCGCCACGTCCCGCGTCACCGGCCCGTGGTCGACGCGGAGCTCGAGCCACATGCGCCCGACGCGCACGAGGTCGCCGGTCCGCACGATGCGCGACGTGCGGGGCGCGACGCGCACGCCGCCGACCCACGTCCCGTTCGTGCTCCCCTCGTCGACGAGGACGAAGTCCTGCCCCTGCGCGCGCAGGACCGCGTGCCGGAAGCTCACGCTCGCGTCGGGCAGCCGCACGTCGCAGCTCGCCCCCCGCCCCACGACCACCGGCTGCGTCCCGTCGAAGCCGAGCCTCGTCTCGGGCAGGTTCGGGGCGCGCAGGAGGACGGTGAGCGGCATCGGCAGGCGCGCTCAGACCGGCGGGATGCTCGTCAGCGAGGGCCGGTAGTCGCTCGTGCGCCGCTCGATCCAGGCGATGACGTCCTCGGCCACGTCGCGCCCCTCGTGGCGGCTCAGCTCCTGGATCCCGGTCGGCGAGGTGACGTTCACCTCGGTGAGGCGCCCGCCGATGAAGTCGAGCCCCACGAAGAAGAGCCCGTCCTCGGCGAGGCGGCCCGCCATGTCGGCGACGACGGCGCGCTCCGCGGGCGTCACCGCGCACGGCTCGACGCGGCCGCCGGCGTGGATGTTGGAGCGCACGTCGTCGTCGCGCGCGATGCGGTTGATGGCGCCGAGCACCTTGCCCTCGAGGAGGAGCACGCGCTTGTCGCCGGCCCGGACGGCCGGGAGAAACTCCTGCACCATCGCGTGCTCGGTCCCCTCGTGCGTCACGTAGTCGACGATGGAGCGCGCGTTTCTGTCCTTCGCGTCGACCACCATGACGCCGCTGCCCCCCGCGCCGTCGAGCGGCTTGACGACGCCGGTGCCGACGGCCGCGACGAAGCGGTGGATGCGGTCGCGGTCGGCGGTGACCATCGTGCGCGGCATGTGCTTGGCGAAGTGGAGCGTGTAGAGCTTCTCGTTCGCGTCGCGGAGGCCCCGCGGGTCGTTGACGACGAGCGTCCGCCCGCGGAGCTTCTCGAGCATGAGCGTGACGTAGAGGTACTGCGCGTCGAAGGGCGGGTCCTTCCGGATGAGGACACACTCCACGTCGGCGAGGCGTACGTCCTCCGGCGCGTCGAACGCGAAGTGCGGCGGCGCGTCGCTCACGCGGAGCGGGCGGACCTTCGCCCAGACGTCGCCGTCCTCGATGTAGACGTCCCGCGGCTCGCAGTGGAGGGCGACGTGGCCTCTCCGCTGCGCGGCGCGCTGGAACGCGAAGGTCGTGTCCTTGTCGGGCAGGACGCGGTCGACCCGGTCCATCACGTAGACGAAGCGCATCGCCGCGGGAGCTTAGCCCGGACTCTACCTCTCGTCGTAGACCGCGGCCGCGAGCTGCGCGCTCTTGTCGGGATCGAGGTCGCTCGCGACGAGGTAGCCCACGCCGGCCCGCTGCGTCGCCGCCACCGAGTAGCCCTTCTCGCGGCCCACGCGCACCTCGGCGGTCCCGACCTCCCTCGGCGTGAGGTTGGCGGTGCCGATCTCGATCTTCTGCGCGTCGTAGACGATGAGGCTCACCCGGCGCGTGTCGGTGCCCGTGGTGAGGACGTACTGGAGCATGGCGGCGCGCTGCGAGTGGAGGGGCACGACCCGCGCCCCGACGAGGCGCGCGTTCAGGCCCGCGCGCTCGAACATCCCCGGCCGCACGGGTACGCCCACGTAGCGCTCCAGGCCACGCACGGACTCCGCGTCCTTCGCCTCGAGCGGGAGAGGCTGCGAGTGCTCCGCCACGAGCTCCGCCAGGAGGTCGTCGCCGAAGCCGGCGCGCGCCTCGGTCGATCCCGGCTGCGTGCTGCGCGTCGCCGCGCCCCAGACGAGCGCCAGCGCCGCGGCGGTGGCGAGCGGCACCATGGTGCGCCACGACGACAGGCTCACGAGCGGCGCCTTCGTGCCCATCGCGTCGGCCTCGGCGTCGGCGCGGAGGTCTCCCCGCGTGCGCTCGGCGTCCATCGCCGTGCCGATGCGGTCGCGCAGCCCGGCGGGAGCCGGCATCCGCACGACGCGCTTCAGCGACCCGCGCATCGCGCGCAGGAGCTGCGTCTCCTCGCGGCACGTCTCGCAGTCGCCCACGTGCTCGTCGATCTCGAGCAGCTTCGCCGCCTCGAGCTCGCCGTCGAGGTACGACCCGAG
Organism: Polyangiaceae bacterium; assembly: GCA_036490515.1. Taxonomy (GTDB): domain Bacteria; phylum Myxococcota_A; class Polyangia; order Polyangiales; family Polyangiaceae; genus Palsa-1150. The sequence goes on along the minus strand of DASXDU010000038.1, from coordinate 38,985 downwards.
CATCCTCGCCCGGTCGCGGCAATCGTGCGTGGTCATGCTGCACCCCGCTTGCGCGCACGGTACGACGCGAGGTCGGCCGTCTTCGTCGCCTGCGGAGCGGTCGTGCCGACCTGCTCCTCGCCCTTCACGATGCCGAGGGCCAGGGCGTGGTTGTAGAGCGCGCGCTGGAGGAGCTTGCGGCCGCGGTGCAGGCGGCTCATCACGGTGCCGATGGGGCAGCCCATGATCTGGGCAATCTCCTCGTAGGAGAACTCCTCCACGTCGCAGAGGACGACCGCCAGCCGGAACTCGGTGGGCAGCGCGTCGAGCGCCTTCTGGATCTCGCCCTCGACGATGGGCATGAGCGCCAGCATCTCGGGGTCCCGCAGCTGCCGCATCGTGTTCGCGCTCACCCAGCCGTCGGCCAGGGGGTCGGCGTCGGGGCCGTCGAGGACCGAGCGTTCGAGCCCGCCGCGACGGTACTTGTTGATGAACGTGTTGGTCAGGATGCGGAACAGCCACGCCTTGAGGTTCGTCCCGGCGTGGAACTGCTGGCGCGCGCGCATCGCCTTCACGAAGGCGTCCTGCACGAGGTCTTCGGCCTCGGTCGGGTTCCTCGTCAGCTTGCAGGCGACGCCGTACATCGCGTCGAGGTGCGTGATCGCTTCCTCGGCGAACGGGTCCGCGGCGGTGTCGGGAAGGGAAGTCGACATGGGGGGGTACTCGGGTGCCTCGAAGGGTGGAACACCCCCGAGGCAGCTCTATTCCCGGAGGATAACCATCCGGACGCCCGGCGCGAGCCCGGCAAGGCCGCGTACCGACGTGTCAATCTGTCAGTCGGGTCACCCCCCGTTCGGGGGGCCGCCCTTCAGGCGCTTCTCCAGCTCTTCGATACGTTCGTTCAGGCGTTTCACCTCCTGCTGGAGCTGCTGCAGGGGGCGGAAGCTCGTCAGCACGTTCCGGACGCGCTCGTCCAGGTTGTGCTGCATCTCCTCGAACTTCTCCTTCGCCTGATCCACGAGGCCCGGCTTGCCGTCCTTGGCGTTCACGTCGTCCTTCTCCTCGCCCGGCTTCGTCCCCGGGATGAGCCTCCCGATGGGGCCCTCCCGGAGATCGGCCAGGACCTTCTCGGTGCGCGCGTGAATGAGGTCCTTGAGCGTCTGCAGGGGCACGTTCTTCGTGTGCGCCTTCTGCTCCTCGTAGATGATCTGCGCGAGCGTGATCTCGGTCAGGTCGTCCTTCGTGTTGTTGTCGATGATCTGGACTTCCTCGCCGGTCCGCACCATCTCCGCGATCTGGAGGAGCGTCACGTAGCGGCTGTCCTTCGTGTCGTAGAGCTTGCGATTGGAGTACCGCTTGATGATGCGGCGCGGCTTCTCCGAAGGGTCGGCTGCGGGCGTCTCGGGCTTGGTGTCCAAGATCGTTCTCCTCCGGCGCGCGGCGGGCGACTGCGCGACCAGCTCCACGATACACTAACGCGCGGAGTCAATCGTGGGAGAAGCGAGCCTCGCAGGCCCGGTCGTGGCGCTCGAAAGCGTCTCGGTGACCTACCCCGGCCGGACCGAGCCGGCGCTGGAGGCCGTCAGCCTGTCGGTAGGTGCCGGGGAGCTCGTGGCGCTGCTCGGCCCGAACGGGGCGGGCAAGTCGACCCTCCTCCGGGTGGCCGCGGGGCTCCTGCCGGCGACCGCGGGGCGGGCGTCGGTGGCCGGCGCGGACGTGGCGAGCCAGGCGAGGCGGGACGTGGCGCGGGCGGTGGCCCTCGTGAGCCAGAACGAGCTCCCGGCGGCGGGCTTCACCGTGCGGCAGGTCGTCGCCATGGGCAGGACGCCGCACCAGGACGGCTGGATGCGCGAGCGCCCCGAGGACCGCGACGCCGTCGACGACGCCGTCGCCCGCTGCGACCTCGCCTCCATCGCCGCCCGCCCCGTCGACACCCTCAGCAGCGGCGAGCAGCGCCGCGTGGCCTTCGCGCGCGCCCTCGCCGCCCGCCCCCGCGTCCTTCTCCTCGACGAGCCGGCCGCCTTCCTCGACGTGCGCCACCGCCTCGAGCAGTCCGAGCTCCTCGCCGACGTCGTCGCGCGCCATCGCCTCGCGTGCGTCGTCTCGATGCACGACCTCGACACCGCCGCCCGCGTCGCGACGCGCGTCCTGCTCCTGCGCGCCGGGCGCACCGTCGCGTCGGGGCCGCCCGCCGAGGTGCTCACCGGGCCGCTCCTCCGCGCCGCCTACGACGTCGACGTCGCCGTCGGCGTCCACGCGCCCACCGGCAGCCGCTACTTCGTCCCCACGCGGCCCGCGGCGTGAACCGCGCGGCCCGGCGCGCGCCCCGCGAGGCCCGCCGGCTACAGCGCTTGCCGCACGAGGCGCTCGAGCTCGTCCTCGTCCGTGATGCCGCTGCGGATGGCGGTCACCTTGCCCGTGCGCGACAGGACGACGAGCGTCGGCAGGCTGTCGACCGCGAAGACGCGCGACGCCTCGCCCTCCTCGTCGTGGACGATGGGGTAGGTCAGGCCGTGGGCGAGCGCGTAGTCGTGCGGGTTGCCCTGGTCCGCCGTGTCGGTGTTCACGCCGACGACGACGAGCCCCTTGTCGCGCCAGCGCCGGGACACCGCGTCGACGATGGGAGCCTCCGCGCGGCAGGGGCCGCACCACGTCGCCCAGAAGTCGAGGAGCACGGCGCTCCCGCGAAGCTCGCTGAGGCGCAGGTTCGCGCCCTCCGCCTTGCCGCCCCCGAGCACGGCCGCGTTGGCGACCACCGGCAGGTCGAACTCGGGCGCGTCCTTGCCGACGGAGCCCGGCCGCCGCGACGCGAAGACGCGCGGCAGGAGCGCGAACCCGAGGAGGAGCACGACGACGAGCCCCAGCGTCCCGAGCGTCGAGCGCGTGTCGGTGCCCATCGTCCTCTTCATCGGTAGCACGGCCTACGGGCCCGGGCTGCGGGCGCGCTTGGACGACGGGGGGGCCTGCGGGGGAACGTTGCCGCCCTGCGCCGCGGCGATGGCGAGCGAGTGCGGCTGCGGGAGGGACACGACGAACGCCGCTCCGCCGAGCGACTCGCTCGCGCGCACCACGATGGCGCCGTTGTGCTCGACCACGATCTTCTTCACGATCGCGAGGCCCAGGCCCGTCCCCTCCGCCTTCGTCGTGAAGTACGGGTCGAACACGCGCTCGCGCTGCGCCTCGGGCACGCCCGTCCCGTCGTCCTCGACGACGAGGTCGACGCCGTCGGTCGTCGGCTCCGCGCGCACGACGACGCGGCCCCGCGGCTCGCCGTTCTTGGCCGGCCGCGCCTCGCGGATGGCCTCCACCGCGTTCCTGACGAGGTTCACGAGCACGCGACGCAGCATCTGCCGGTCGATGGCCGCCAGGATCTCCTCGTGGGGCAGCTCCCAGCGCACCTGCACGTCCTGCGCGACGATGACGTCCTCCGCGCCGTCCTCGGTGAGCTCCGCCCCGAGGTGCCCGAGCTGCTCGGAGCACTCGCGGAGGAAGTCGCGCAGGCTCGCCTCGCGGAGATCCGCCCTCGGGAGGCGCGCGAAGCTCGAGAAGTTGCCGACGAGGCGCCGGAGCGTGCCCACCTCCTCCTCGACGATCTCGAGCGTCGTGTCCATGAGCGCGCGGAAGCGCGTGTCGTCGCCGGCGTACTTGCGGTGGCACTCCTGCACGGCGAGCTGGATGGGCGTCAGCGGGTTCTTGATCTCGTGCGCGAGGCGCTGGGCCATCTCCTGCCAGGCGCCGATGCGCTGCAGGTACTCGATGCGCGCTCGCGACTGCTGCATCTCGCTGATCATGCGGTTGAAGACGCGCGCCAGCTCCGTGAGCTCGTCGTTGCCCGTCACCGCGACGCGCACCTGGAGGTTGCCGGCGGCCACCTCGTTGATGGCGAGGGCCAGCCGGTTGATGCGCGCCGTGATCCCGCGCGCGAGGAAGAAGCCGAGGAGGAAGGTGGCGACCACCGTGATGCCGAGGAGCGCGGCGAACGCCTCGTAGTACGGCGCGTAGAGCTTCTCGCGCTCCTTCTCGAGCTCGACGTAGCCGTCGTGCACCTCCCCGGCCTTCTCGAGCTCCGTCTCGTAGCGGCGGTCGAACGCGAAGGTCGCCACCAGCGTCGGCCCCGCGCCGTCCGCGCCGAGCGCGCGGCGCACCTCGAGCTTTCGCTCGCGCGCGTCGTCGATGGCGCGGCCCCGGTCGCGCTCCGCGAACGTCGAGCCGCCGTCGTCCTCGATGGCGAGCGACACGAGCTGCTCGTACTTCGGGAAGACGGCGGCGAGCGCGCCCTTCGCGGCGCCCAGGTCGTGCCGGCGCGCGGCGTCGCGGAGCGCCTCGTCGCCCGCGATCGCGTCGGTCTGGTGCTTCATGTCGTCCTTCACGACGCGCACGTAGTCCTTGTAGAGGTCGATGCCGCGCTCGAGCTGCTGGTCGACCTCGGGGCGGAGCCACACGGAGGACGCGTACGTGAGCATCGAGCTCGCGAGCACCACCGCCGCCGCGAGGGGGAGGACCGCCGTCACGAGGATGACGAGCGCGAGGTTCCTCTGCGTCTTGCCGAGCTTCGCCAAGGCCCACGGAGCATAGCCGCAAGGGGGCTCCGGGCTGCGGGCCGTGGGCTACGGGAAGGAGGGCCGCGAGCTCCCGTCGAGGGGCCGTGGGCCGGGGGGAGAGGCCATGGGCCCGGGCCAGAGAAGGATTGCCGCTTCGTGCCTCAGGCGGTAGGTGACGTGAATCACGTCCCACAGCCCCCCGAAGGTCGGCCAGGTCACTTCGTCGCGGGCGCCCGTGGTCTCCGTCCGCTCCGTCGCCGCCGGGACGCGCTCCGTCGCGGGCGCCCTCTCGCTCGCCGCCCTCGCGTCGTGCGCCGCGCCCGCGACCCCGGCGCGCGCGAACGCCCCGTCGAGCCCCGCGGACGCCGCCTCCTTCGACTGGCGCCGCCGGCCCATCTACCTCGCGATGACCGACCGCTTCGCCAACGGCGACGCGCGCAACGACGACGCGGGGCAACCCGGCTGCCACGACCCGTCGAGCCCCGACCTCTTTCACGGCGGCGACGTCGCCGGCCTCCGCGCGCACGTGGCGTACCTCGCGGAGCTCGGCGCCGGCGCGCTCTGGGTCACGCCGCTGCCCGCGCAGGTCCCCCTGCGCAGCGGCGCCTGCGGCTACCACGGCTACTGGGCCGACCTCACCGATCCCGACGACGGGCGCATGGAGCCGAAGCTCGGGACCGTGGACGACGTCCGCGCGCTCGTGGCGGACCTCCACGCGCGCGGCATCCGCTTCGTCGCCGACATGGTGGTGAACCACGCCGGGCGCGGCGCGCGCATCGTCGCCGAGCACCCCGCCTGGTTCCACGACGACGCGACGTGCGCGGCCCTCGGGGCTACCGAAGGGCGGCCCGCCGACCCGGTCGTCAATTGCTCGCTCCACGGTCTCCCCGACTTCGCAGAGGAGGACCCGGTCGTGGCGAGCTACCTCACGGGTCTGTCGCGCCGCTGGGTCGAGCGCGTGGGCCCCGACGGCATCCGCCTCGACACCGCCAAGCACGTGCCGGCGCGTTACCTCGCGACGTCGTTCGTCCCCGGCGTCCGCTCCGCGCGGAGCGACCTCTTTCTCCTCGCGGAGTACTTCGACGCGGACGACGTCGCGCACGTCCGGCCCGTCCTCGACGCGGGGTTCGACTCGGCGTTTCACTTCCCCCTGCACGCGGCGCTCGTCGACGCCTTCGCGAAGGGCGGCTCGGTCGACGCCGTCGCGTCCGCCGTCGCGGCGACCTACGGCGCGCTCGGCGAGGACCGCGCGCTCCGCCTCGTCACGTTCCTCGACAACCACGACGTGCCGCGCTTCCTCTCCGAGGCGCCGCCGGACACCCCCGCGGACCTGCTCGCGCGCCGCTACGCCGTCGCGCTCGCGGCCCTCTTCACGCTGCCGGGCATCCCCCAGCTCTATCAAGGCGACGAGCTCGCGATGCTCGGCGCCCACGGCCAGAACCGCGCCGACATGCCCGCGTGGGCGTGGACCGCGGAGGGCCGCGCGGGAGCGCACGACGGCTTCGCCGGCGACGCCGCCGCGACGTGGGCCCTCGTCGAGCGCCTCGCGCGGCTGCGCGCCGCGGAGGAGGGCCTCTGGCGCGGCTCGTTCGTCGAGCTCCTCCGCCAGGGCGTGCACGGCAACGTGCTCGCGTACCTGCGCGGCGACGTGCTCGTCGTCCTCTCGAACGACGCGTCGTCCGTCACGGTGCCGCTCCGCTTCGGCGCGCTCGCGCCGTGGCCCGACGGCACGGTGCTCCGCGAGATGCTCGGCCTGGGCGCGCCCGCGACGCTCGCCGTCGCGCGCGGCAAGGCCACGGTCGCGCTCCCGCCGCTCACGGCGGCCGTCTACGTGGAGGCGGCGAGACCCGCGACCGGCCCGGCGAGGCCCGCCGCCGACGCGCGAACCCCCGCGACCGAGGCGCACTAGGCGATGGAGCAGGTGGCGCTCGGCGCGACGGGGCTCGCGGTGTCTCGCCTGGGGCTCGGGTGCGGCGGCCTCGGCGAGGCGCGGCTCACCGACGCGGAGGCGGAGCGCGTCGTCCTCGCGGCACTCGACGCCGGCGTCACGCTCTTCGACGCGGCGCGGAGCTACGGCGACGCCGAGGAGCGGCTCGGGCGCGTGCTCGGGACGCGAAGGCGCGACGTGGTCCTCTCGACGAAGGGCGGCTACGGCGCGAGCGGCGCCGAGGACTGGACGGCGGCGGCCGTCACGCGCGGCATCGACGAGGCGTGCGCGCGCCTCGGGACGGACGTCATCGACGTCTTCCACCTGCACTCCTGCCCGCTCGACGTCCTCCGGCGCGGCGATCTCCTCGGCGCGCTCGACGACGCGCGGCGCGCGGGGAAGCTCCGCGTCGCGGCCTACTCGGGCGACGGGGAGGCGCTCGCCTGGGCGGTCGCGTCGGGGCACTTCGGGAGCGTGCAGTGCTCGGTGAGCCTCTTCGACCAGGGCGCCCTCGCCGCGTCCGTCCCCGTTGCCGCGGCGCGCTCCGTCGGCGTCCTCGCGAAGCGCGCGCTCGGCAACGCGCCGTGGCGCTTCGCGGGCCGCCCACCCGCCGACGACGTCGCGACGTACTGGGACCGCATGCACGCGCTCGCCCTCGATCCGGGCCCCGCCGGCTGGGACGACACCGCCCTCCGCTTCGCAGCCTTCGCGCCCGGCGTCGGCGCCGCCCTCGTCGGCACGACGAGCGAAGCGCACCTGCGGGCGGCCGCCGCGATCGTCGCGAGAGGCCCGCTCGCGAGCGACGTCACCGCGGCGCTCCGTGCCCGCTGGGCCGCTGTGGGCGCCGGCTGGCCCGGCACCGTGTAGCGCGCCGTCCCCCACGAGCTCGGGGCCGCCGTGACGAGGCTCGACGCGGGCTCGACGAGCCTCGACGAGGCAGTGACGTGGGATGTCGCCGTCGTGACGAGGCTCGTCGCGGGTCGGTCGAGGCTCGACGGAGGCGTGACGAGGCTCGTCACGGGGCCGGCGAAGCCCGTCGAAGGCGTGACGAGCCTCGTCAGGGCGACGACGAGCCTCGTCACGGCGGCGTCGAGGCTCGACGGAGCGATGACGAGGCTCGTCACGGCGGCGTCGAGGCTCGTCGAGGGCGTGACGAGGGATGTCGAGGGTCGGTCGAGGGATCTCGCGGGCGGGCCGCGCGATCACGCGGCGCCGGCGAGCCTCGCGAGGGGCCGATGTAGGACTCAAATGAGGGGGTCCGGTCGATTTCCGGTCCCGAAACGGCGAAAGCGCGAAACCGGCCGGACTGTCCCTATAGGAGGGAAGATCATCCAAGGCTCTCCGCCCGGCGCGCGCTGCGCCGGTGCGGCCGGCATCGCGCCGGAGAGCGCCCTCCTGGAAAGGAGAATCGATGCCATGACGACGACGACGAAGCCCACGAAGGCCCAGGCCTTGGCGGGGGTGCAGGCACTCATTGCCGGCCTCCAGAAGCACTTCCCGAACGCGCAGTTCACGCTCGGGAACGCGGTCTACACGACGGACGCGCTCGTCCAGCTCCTCACCGGGCTGGCCGCGGCGATGACGGCGCAGCAGACCGCGGAGACGACCGCCAAGGACGCCCTGACCAAGCTCGATGTGACGCACGCCCAGGTGGCTCCTGTGATGCAGGACCTCAGGGACATGCTCCACACGCAGTTCGGACAGGCGGCTGGAACGCTCGCCGACTTCGGGATGGCGCCCCGCAAGGTGCGCACCCCGCTGACGGTCGAGCAGAAGGCGGCGGCGAAGGCCAAGCGCGACGCGACACGCGCGGCGAAGAAGGCCGGAACCGCAGGGTCCACGACGGCAGCGACGACGACGGCGGCGACGGCGACCGGGACGACCCCGGCGACGGCGACGACGGCGCCCGCGAAGCCGGCGAGCTGAGAGGCGGGGAGAGCCCCCCGGTTTCCGAACCGCGTTCGAGAGAGCGCGGGGAAGAGCCGGGGGGCTTTCTTTTGGTTCAGGACGGGGTACCGCGAAGAGAAGCCGAGCACGGACGACGAAACGCGCTTTGCGTGCCCGAGGTACGTGCACGTGGCACGAGGACGAGGACGAGGACGTCCTGTCGAGCACGTGGACGAGCAGGAGGACGAGGACGTGCAGGTGGCGGGGAGCCTCGACGGGCAGCCACCCGGCATGGCTGCGCCTCATCGCAGCTCCCCGCGACGTGCTCGTCCACCTCCTCGTCCTCGTACACGTGCTCGACAGGACGTGCTCGTCCTCGTCCTCGTGCCACGTGCCCGTACCCTCGGAAGGTGAAGCGTCCCTCGCCGTCCGTGCTCGCTTCTCGCGCCTCTCAAGCCGCTTCTTCTCTTTCCCTGCTCGCCCATCCGCTGTCGAGATCGCCCTCTCGGCCCTCTTCCCGCAAGCCCCCATTGCGCACAGCGCCTCGGGGTAGGATGCTCTCCCTCCCATGGCGCAGAACCTCTTCGAGCAGCTCTCGCAGATGACGGTCGTCGTCTCCGACACGGGCGACATCAACGCGATCCGCAAGTTCAAGCCGCGCGACGCGACGACCAACCCGTCCCTCATCGGCGCGGCGGCGCAGATGAAGGAGTACGCGCAGGTCGTCGACGACGCGCTGGCCTGGGCACGCAAGGAGGCGGGCGCCGGCGCGAACAAGGACGCCGTCGTCCGCAAGGCCATCGACCGCCTCAGCGTCGAGTTCGGCCTGCGCATCCTCGGCATCGTGTCGGGCCGCGTCTCGACCGAGGTCGACGCGCGCCTCTCCTACGACACGAAGGCGACCATCGAGAAGGCGCACGTCCTCATCAAGCAGTACGAGGCCGCGGGCATGTCGAAGGAGCGCATCCTCATCAAGATCGCGTCCACGTGGGAGGGCATCAAGGCCGCCGAGGCGCTCGAGAAGGAGGGCATCCACTGCAACCTGACGCTCCTCTTCGGTCTCCACCAGGCCATCGCCTGCGCCGATGCGAAGGCGACGCTCGTGTCGCCGTTCGTGGGCCGCATCCTCGACTGGTACAAGAAGTCGACCGGCAAGAGCGGCTACGAGGCGCACGAGGACCCGGGCGTCCTCTCGGTGACGCGCATCTACGAGTACTTCAAGCACTTCGAGTACAAGACGGAGGTCATGGGCGCGAGCTTCCGCAACCTCGGCGAGATCACCGAGCTCGCGGGCTGCGATCTGCTGACCATCGCGCCGAACTTCCTCGACGACCTGCAGAAGACGACGGACGCCCTGCCGCGCAAGCTCGACCCCGAGAAGGCCAGGACGAAGAAGATCGAGCGCATCGCGATGGACGAGGCGACCTTCCGCAAGATGCACTCCGAGGACAAGATGGCGAGCGACAAGCTCGACGAGGGCATCGCCGGCTTCACCAAGGCCATCGTCGCGCTCGAGAAGCAGCTCGGCGAGCGGCTCGACTCCCTCGGGTCGCCGCAGCGGGCCGCCGACAAGAGCGAGGTCGCGGCGAAGCTCTTCAAGGTCTACGACATGGACGGCGACGGCTTCATCACGCGCGAGGAGTGGGGCGGCGCCGACGCCGTCTTCGACGCGCTCGATCTCGACCGCGACGGGCGCATCACGCCCGAGGAGCTGGCGGCCGGGCTGGGGGCCGCCTTCCGCCTGAACGCGTAGATGCGCGCGCGGCGGGGCAGGGCGCTCGCGCTCGCCGTCGCGCTGATCGGCTGCAGCCGGTCGGCGCCGGCGGTCCCGGACGCGGGGCCGGCGCCGGTCGTCTTGTCCGTCGCGACGGCGGCCGTCGAGGCGTCGGTCGCGCGGGTCGACCCGGGCGGGTCGGGGGCCGCCCTTCCGGCGGCGGACGTCGAGCGCCTCCTCGACGCGGACTTCGCGAAGTACGCGGGCGGCTCGAGCTTCGCGTTCCTGCGTGACGACTGGGCGCCGAGGGTCGCGCGCTACGTGAGCCTCCGCGACGTGCCCGTGGAGGCGCTCGTCGCGCAGGCGAAGGGCTTCTACGCCGACAAGACGGCGGTCTCGCTGAAGGTGGCGCCGGGCAGCGTGCGCGCGTGGTCGGACGGCGAGCACACGGCGGCGTCCTTCGTCGTCCGGATGCTCTGGATGCGGCCCGTGCCGGCGTCGTGGGGCGACCGGCCGTGGGCGGAGATGACCGAGACGGGCATGGTCGTCCACGAGAAGGGCGCCCGCATCCACCGCGACGTCTCGGTGCGCGCGCACGCGACGCTCGACGACGCGGGGCGCCTCCTCTCCTACGACGAGGACGACGGCGTCGTCGTCCCGCAGGTCGTCGCCCCCGGCGGGCTGAAGGCCTGGCCCGTTCCCCCGCGCGACCCCGCCGCCCCGGCGAGCGACGCCGTCGGCGTGCCCGAGCGCGTCGCCATCGACGACCTCGGCGAGTTCTTCGTGGAATCGCTCGACACCGGGATGCAGCAGGCGGAGACCTTCCGGCACGTCCGCCTCGGGGGCCGCGAGCTCTGGGCGGACGACGGGTTCAGCTTCGTGAGCAACGGCCGGCCGATGGGGACGAGCTTCCTCGAGCCCGTAAAGTGACCGGCGCCTTGCGTCCGGCGAGTTGATAGGATGACGCCCGCCATGCTCCCCGAGCGCAAGCAGGTCCTCATCGTCGACGACGAGCCGAACCTGCGGAAGATCCTGACGGCGCAGCTCACGCGGGACGGCTACGAGGTCATGAGCGCCGAGGACGGCGAGCAGGGCCTGGCCGCCATCAAGGAGCACCACATCGATCTCGTCATCACCGACCTGAAGATGCCCAAGGTCGACGGGATGACGCTCCTCCGCAAGGCGCTCGAGGACGACCCGGAGCTGCCGATCGTCCTCATCACGGCGCACGGGACGATCGACACGGCGGTCGAGGCCCTCAAGGCGGGCGCGTTCGACTTCGTCACCAAGCCGTTCGACAAGGACGAGGTCCGGCAGATCGTCGCCAAGGCGCTGCGCACGCGCGAGCTCCGCGGGACGGACGCGACGCCCGTGTCGACCGGCAAGGACGTGCGCTTCGGCATCATCGGCACGTCGCCCGGCATCGCGGAGCTCTACGCGATCCTCGAGCGCGTGGCCGACACGCCGACGACGGTGCTCGTGACGGGCGAGAGCGGGACGGGCAAGGAGCTCGTCGCGCGCGCGCTCCACGAGCACTCGAGCCGCAAGGACAAGCCGTTCATCAAGGTCAACTGCGCCGCCATCCCGAAGGAGCTCATCGAGAGTGAGCTGTTCGGCTACGAGCGGGGGGCGTTCACGGGCGCCGTCTCGAGCAAGCCGGGGCGCTTCGAGCTCGCCAACGGCGGGTCGCTCTTCCTCGACGAGATCGGCGAGATCCCCATCGAGATGCAGGTGAAGCTCCTGCGTGCGCTCCAGGAGAGCGAGTTCGAGCGCGTGGGCGGCATCAAGACGATCCGCGTCGACGTGCGCCTCGTGGCGGCGACCAACCGGGATCTCAAGAAGCTCATCGCGGGCGGGACGTTCCGGGAAGACCTCTTCTACCGGCTCAACGTCGTGCCCATCCGCCTGCCGGCCCTGCGCGAGCGGACGAGCGACATCCCGCTGCTCGTCGAGCACTTCCTCGGCAAGTTCAACGAGCGGCTGAAGAAGCAGGTGCAGGGTGTGGAGCCCGACGCCATGGAGACGCTCGTCCAGTACCCGTGGCCCGGCAACATCCGCGAGCTCGAGAACGTCATCGAGCGCGCGGTCCTCTTCTGCGACACGCAGCACCTGCGCTCGGGCGACCTGCCGCCGGAGATCCGCGGCATGCAGGCGATGGCCAACGTGTCGCTCCCCGAGGCGGACCTCCACGCAGCGCTCGCCGGCGACGGCGGCCTCAAGGAGCACGTGAAGGTCGCGATGAGCCGCCTCGAGAAGGAGCTCGTCGGCCGCGCCCTCCAGCAGACGAACGGCAACGTGACGCACGCCGCGCGCCTGCTGAAGATCTCGCGCAAGGGGCTGCAGCTCAAGATGAAGGAGCTCGGCCTGCGCGAGGGTACGGGCGACAAGGCGGAGTAGATGCGCGCCGAGGGGGGCCGCATGCGCGCCAGGGACGTCGCCGCCGGGGCGCACGTCGGGCTGCGGGTGACGCGCGTCGTGGTCGTCGTGGCGAGCGTCGCCGCTGCCGCCGCGAGCGTCGCGGGCTGCAGCAGGGCGCAGGGCGCGGGCCCCGACGAGGCCGGGGCGGCGGCGTTCGTCTCCGCGCCGAGCACGATCGCGCCCGGCGCGCCGCGGCCGGGCATGGTGTGGATCCCGACGGGGACCCTCAAGGCAGGGAGCGCGCTCGACGAGGTGCCGCGCCTCGCCGACGTCGAGCCGGCGGGCGTGGACGTGCCGATGGCGGGCTTCTACATGGACGTGCTGCCGTGGCCCGACGAGGCGGGCGCCATCCCCACGACGAACGTGAGCCGCCAGGAGGCGGCGCTCCTCTGCGCGGGCAAGGGCAAGAGGCTCTGCTCGGAGCTCGAATGGGAGCGCGCCTGCAAGGGGCCGGCGATGACGCGCTACGAATACGGCGCCACGTACGACCCGAAGGTGTGCGGCGGGGGGATCGCGGCCGAGACGGCGGCGCGGCACCCGAGCGGGGGCAAGCCGGCGTGCGCGAGCGGGTTCGGAGTACGCGAGATGCACGGGGGAGCCTGGGAGTGGACCGACTCGCCGTGGAACCGCGGGGCGCCGGGCCGTGGAGACGGCGCGCCGGGCCGCGGAGAGGCCGCGATGGGCGTGATGCGCGGGGGCGACGCCGTGGCGGGCGAGCTCGAGACGCGGTGCGCGTTCGCGAAGGAGGCGTCGCCGGCGTCGCGGTCGCCGTCGGCGGGCTTCCGGTGCTGCGCCGGCCCGCGCAACGACGCCGAGGTGGCGCTCGACGTGAAGACGGGCGTCGCGTTCGAGAAGACGACGCACCCGGCGCGCTCGTCGCCCGCGCTCGACGCGCTGGGCGGCGTGACGTGCGGTCCTCCGCTCGAGCCCGCGCCGTGCTCGCTGTCGCGGGCGTGGACGTGGAGGCCCGCGCCGAACGTGGAGCTCTCGCTGGCGGGCGGCTGCATGGGTCGCGACCCGAACGCGCGCTGCGCGATCGCCGTGTCGCGCACGATCGGGGACCGCGTGGACACGCTGGCGCAGGTGGACACGGGCCGGGAGATCCCGGAGGTGGTGCTCGTCGAGGGGATGGACCGGCGCATCCGCGTGCGCGGAGCCGACCTCCAGGGTCCCTTCTTCCGGGAGGTGGTCTTCTCCTTCGGGCGCGTCGAGGTGAAGCCCGTGCACTGAGGTCGGCCGGGCGGCGCTGCGCGACGGCGAGGCCCGCACCGGCGGCGGCGCCTCGCGCTACGGGCTCTTCTTCGAGCCGAAGCGGGCCGCGAGGCGGGCGACGTGGGCGGGGCCGGTGCCGCAGCAGCCTCCGACGAGCGTCGCGCCGGCCGCGACCCACGCCTCGGCGAGCGCCTCGTAGGCGCGGGCGCCCGCGGCCGGGTCGGCGTCCCATCCGATGCCCTCGGCGGCCTCTCCCGCGTTCGCGTAGGCACCGAACGGGACGCCGAGGCCCGCGAGCTGCTCGACGAGAGGCAGGGTTCGGCTCGCCGCGACGCAGTTGACGAGGACGGCGCGGGCTCCCGCGTCGACGCACGCGCGGGCGGACGCGCGGAGCGTCCCTGGCCGCATCGGATGGAGCGACACCCACGTCTCGACGCCCGTCCGCGCCGCCTCCTCGACGGCCACGAGCACCTCGGTCTCGTCCGGGATGGTCTCGCAGAGGAGGAGATCGACCCCCGCAGCCGCCAGGACCCGGGCGAGCTCGCGGTGCTCGCCGCGCGCCGCCTCCCGCGGGCTCAGGTCGGGCCGGTAGCAGTCCTCGAGGGGGCCCATGCTGCCGGCGACGCGCATCGACGGGGCGCTCTCGCGGGCGATGCGGACGGCGCCGCGCGCCAGCTCAGCCCATCGGTCGCCCACCGAGCGCCGCCGCGTCCGGAAGGTGTTGGCGGTGTGCACCGTCGCACCTGCGGCGACGTAGTCGCGATGCACCGCGGCGACGAGCGTGGGCGCCGCGTCGATGGCGACCGCGCTCCACGCCGGAGCGGGCAGGTCCACGCCCCTCCGCGCCAGCTCGGTGCCCATCGGCCCGTCGAGCACGACGACTGGCGCGCGTGTCATGGTCGGGACGATATCGCGCCGCGCCTTGCGCGCACGCGTCGCGAGGGCGACAGTTCCTGCGAGGAGAGTCGACATGCTCGGTGGACGCGACGAGGAAACGGTCGAGCTGCAGTGCCCCGAGTGCGGCGCCAAGGTGAAGACCACGGCGAAGCAAGCGGAGAAGGGGAAAGTCCGCTGCCCGCGGGGGCACGAGTTCGCGGTCATGGGGATGCTCGGCGGCAGCTCCGGGGGAGGCGGCATGAGCCCGCAGTGACGGCCCGGCGGTCGTCGGCACGACGCTCGCTAGACGATCGTCGGTAGGGTGATTCGTCGGCTGTTGCTCCTCGCGAGTCTCGTCGGAACCGTCGGCGCGGGGGCACCGGAGACGGTGAGCGACGCGCGCGAGTGCAGGGGCCGACTCGATCGCACCATCGGCTACACGCTCGACGCGGGCTTCACGCCGGACGAGCGCGCGATGGTGGAGCAGGCGATGCGCGTGTGGGAGGAAGGGAGCGGCGACCGGGTGCGCTTCCACGACGGGGGGTCGGACCTCGTCGTCGTGAAGCTCGACCGCGCCGAGCAGCTGGAGCCGTGGGACCCGGAGTGGGTGCACCACGTGGCGCTGACGAAGGGCGACCGCGTGTGGCTGGTACCGTCGAGGGTCGAAGAGCCGGGCGAGCTCCGCGCCCTGGCGGTCCACGAGCTCGGTCACTTCCTCGGCATCGGGCACATCGAGGACACGACCACGACCTACATGCACAGCACCATCAACGACACGCCCGACTTCCTCCTCAAGCACGCCCTCCTCCCCGACCGCGACGCCCAGGAGTTCTGCCACGTGCACCGCTGCACCTGCGCGCTGCACTGAGACGAGGCGCCGTCGAGCGTCGGCGGCGCCGGGCGCGTCCCTGGAGCGACGGTGCACGGGGCGGGACTCGAACCCGCAAGCCTTGCGGCGGTGGAACCTAAATCCACTGCGTCTGCCAATTTCGCCACCCGTGCGGGGTCGTGGATGGGCATTTCTACCATGCTGCGCTAGTAGCAGCCGTCACCATGGTCGATTCGGCCACCGTCCGCGCCGCCCTCCCGTACTGCCTCGACCACACCGACCTCGGCGCCCTCGGGGCGAAGTACGAGGGCAAGGTCCGCGACAACTACACGACGAAGGACGGGCGAAGGTTCATCGTCGTCACCGACCGGATCAGCGCCTTCGACCGGGTGCTCGGCACCATCCCGTTCAAGGGTCAGGTCCTCAACGGGATGGCCGCCTGGTGGTTCGAGCACACGAAGAACGTCGCGCCGAACCACGCGCGCGGGGTGCCCGACCCGAACGTCCTCGAGTGCATCGAGTGCACGCCGGTCCTCGTCGAGATGGTCGTCCGCGCGTACGCGACGGGCACGACGTCGACGAGCCTCTGGACGCACTACGAGAAGGGCGTCCGGAACTTCTGCGGGCACCAGCTCCCCGACGGGCTGAAGAAGCACCAGAAGCTTCCGCACCCCATCCTCACGCCCACGACCAAGGCGCCGAAGGGCGAGCACGACGTGTCCGGCTCGCGCGAGGAGATCCTGGCGACGGGCAAGGTGACGGCGAAGGACTTCGACGAGGCGGCCGACATCGCGATGCGGCTCTTCGACGCGGGCGTGCGGACGTGCGCGGAGCGTGGGCTCATCCTGGTCGACACGAAGTACGAGTTCGGGCGCACCCCCGAGGGCAAGCTGGTCGTCATCGACGAGATCCACACGCCCGACTCGTCGCGCTTCTGGCAGGCGAAGACGTACGGCGAGCGCTTCGCCGCGGGGCAGGACCCCGATCCGCTCGACAAGGACTTCGTGCGCCGGTGGTTCATCGCCCAGGGCTACAAGGGCGACGGCGACGCGCCCGCGATGCCGGACGACGTGCGCGTCGGGGCGGCCGAGCGCTACATCGCGGCCTACGAGCAGATCACGGGGAAGCCGTTCGTCCCGAACACCGAGCCTCCCGCTGCCCGCCTCGCGAAGAACCTCGGGGTGACGCGGTGAAGGCGACGGTCGTCGTCCGGCTGAAGACCGAGGTGCTCGACGTCCAGGGCGACGCCGTGCGCCGCGCGCTCGGCAAGCTGGGCTTCGACGGCGTGAAGGACGTCCGGGTCGGCAAGATCATCGAGATCGAGGTCGACGAGGCGCACGCGAAGGCGCCCGATCTGAAGGAGCGCCTCCAGAAGATGGCCGACGAGATGCTCGCCAACCCGGTGACCGAGGACTACGAGGTCCGTCTCTAGGCGCGTCGCGTTGGCCGCCGCGCCCTCGCGTCAGAGGCCGAACGGCGTGGGCATGAAGAGCAGTACGAAGAGCGCCAGCGTGAAGGCCGCGACGATCGAGCGCCCCGCGCCGAGGCGCTGCGACCCCGTGGGAGGGTGATCGAGCAGGCGGTTCTGCGAGCGCAGGACGCCCCAGCGGACCTCCATCGCGAGGAGCACGCCCAGCCCGACGAACCAGGCGCCCCACACGACGAGCGACGAGCGGTCGTGGAGCAGGCCCGCGAGGAGCGCGAGGCCGACGGTCGCGATGGCACGCGTCCGGATGCCGATGCGGTCGGTGTCGGGCGGCGAGGAGACGGCGCCGATGACGGCGAGCACCTCGAACCAGACGAGCCAGAAGAGGGAGTTCTGGACCGCGCGCCCGAGGTGGTAGAGCCCGAAGCCCGCGCGGATGTCGCGCGCGAGGAAGCTCGCCACGCTGACGAAGAAGAACGCCAGCATCGAGCGGTGGACCCACTGCGCGATCGTGTTCTGCCGCGGCCCGAACAGCGAGAACGCGACGTGCCCGCCGTCGAGCTGACTGGCGGGCAGGACGTTGATCATCGTGACGAACAACCCGGCCCACGCGGCGTAGGCCACGGGCGAGAGCATGATGTCCATCCCCTGCGGGACCGCGGGGGCGAAGACGCGGTCGAGGAGGAGGGTCACGAGCGACGACCCGAGCTCCACGGTGTCGCCCGCGGAGCCGTCGACGGGAATCACCTGCGAGTGCGCGACGCCCCACGCGTAGAGCGGCACGGCGAGCGCGAGCCCGGCGAGGGGGCCGGACGCGCCGATGTCGAGGAGAGCCCGCCGGGTCGGGATGACGGAGCGCATCCGGATGACCGCGCCCATCGTGCCGAAGGGCGAGAGGAGCGGCAGCGGGATGAAGAAGGGGAGCGAGGCGTCGACGCGGTGAATGCGGGCGGCGATGTAGTGCCCGAACTCGTGTGCGAGCAGGATGGCGAGGAGGGCGGCCGTGAACTGGGCGGCGTGCAGGGCCGCCGCGCGCGACTGGCCGTCGTAGACCCACCAGGTGACGAAGCAGCTCGCCACCGTCGCCAGGAACAGCCACCCGTTGCGCCTCCACTCCGCGGCCGTGGCCGGCGGCGCGGGCGCCCTCGTCTCGTCAGCGGAGGGCATCGCGGAGGGCCTCGGCGAGTCGGTCGAGTCGTGGTGCGAGCTGGGCATCGATGACTCCCACGTCGGTGTGCAGCCGGAGGCCACCTCGCGCAAGGGCGGGGTCGGACTGCACGTCGACGGCGGCAGGGTCGAGCCCCGCCGCGACCATCTGGCCGCGCAGGGCCTCGGCGTCCGCCGGATGGGCGTGGATGGTCGCGCGCCGGGCGCCGCGCGCCTCGGCGAGGACGCCTGCCGCGAGCGTCGCGATGCGGTCGGGCTGGAGCTCGAGCGTCGCGCAGAGGATCCGTTCGGCGAGGGCCGTCGCCAGGGGCACGAGGCGCTCCGCGTCCGAGCCGGTGCGACGCGACTCCGCGTCGCGAAGAGCGATCCAGCGCGCCGTGAGCTGCCGGTCGGCGTCTTCCCGTGCCGCCGTCGCCGCCTGGGCGGCGAGCGCGCGCCCTTCCTCGTGCGCGCGTGCCACGATCGCCTTCGCCATCTCCTCGGCGTCCCGTACCAGCGTCTCGGCGGCGAGCCGCGCCTCGAGCTCCTCGCGGGCGACGCGACGTCTCTGCCGCGGCGACGGCCCTGCCGCGAGCAGCGGCAGCGCCTCGGTTCCCACGTGCTTCACGACGCGCCCCCGCGGAAGGCTCATGCGAGCCTCGCCGCGTCGATCGCCGCCGCCACGGCCGTGACGACCCTCGCCGCGGCGCGGGCTCGTGCCTCCCGTGCGGGCGCCAGCAGCTCCCTCGCGAGTGCGGCCGACTGCGGCGTCCCCGCGTCGCCCAGGATCGCTGCGCTGGCGTCGCGCGGCTCCCCGAGGATGACCCCCGTCGCCAGGAAGGCCGACGGCCAGTCGGGGTGCTCGCTCATCGAACCGCAATGTAGCGCGACGGGCCCGTGGCGCGAACGCGCCCCTCGCGCGCGAGCTTCACGAGGTGCGCCTCGACGCTCAGCGCGGCGATGGGCCAGATCGCCGGCGGCGTGTCGTCGTAGGCGTCCGGGACGAGGTCGCCCGCCGTGCCCCCGTCGGCCCTGCGCGCCAGCGCGTCGAGCACGCGCCGCTCGCGCATCGTGCGGTGCACGACGTATTTCCGGAACAGGGCGCTCGGGTCGTCGATGGGCTCCCCGTGCGCGGGCAACGCGACCCGTGCGCCGAGCGACGCGAGCCGCTCGAGCTGCGCGAGGTATGCGCTCATGTCGCCGTCCGTCGGGTCGACCAGGATCGTCCCGACGCTCGCCACCATGTCACCCACGACGAGCGCGCCCTCGCTGGCCTCGTGGAGGCACACGTGCCCGGGGGCGTGCCCCGGCGTGTGAAGGACGCGCCACCGCGTGGGGACGGGGCCGTCGAGGTCGAGGACGTCGCCGTCGGCGAGCAGGCGCGTCACCGGCGTGGAGATGCGCGAGGCGGTCTCGGCGTGCGCCCACAGCGGCAAGGTGAGCTCGCGGGAAAGCACGTCGGCGCCGCCGACGTGGTCCGGGTGGTGGTGCGTCAGGACGATGGCCCTGGCGAAGCGCCCCGACGACGGGAGGGAGCGCGCCCACTCGATCCAGGCGCGCTGCTCGTCGTCGTACGGGGTCGCCGGCTCGACGAGGAGCACCTCGCGCGAGCCGAGCGCGTAGCTGTTCGTGTGGGTGGCCGGCGGGAGGGTGGGCGTGCGCGTCGCGAACGACGCCATCGACCGCGACAGCTCCCGCGGGCGCACCGTCACCGGCGCCTACCGCTCGACGACCACGGCGAGGGCCTCGCCACCGCCGATGCAGAGGCTCGCCAAGCCGCGCTTCGCGCTCCGGTCCTTCATGGCGTAGAGGAGCGTCGTCAGGAGGCGCGCTCCGGTCGCCCCGATGGGGTGCCCGAGGGCGACGGCGCCGCCGCGCACGTTCACCTTCTGCGGGTCGAGGCCGCAGAGCTTGTTGCACGCCATCGTGACGACCGCGAAGGCCTCGTTGATCTCGTAGAGATCGATCTGGTCCTTCTTGAGCCCGAGCTTCGCCGTGGTCTCGTCGATGGCCTTGGCAGGCGCGGTCGTGAACCACTCGGGCGCCTGCGCCGCGCCGCCGTAGCCGACGATGCGGCCGAGCGGCTCGAGCTTGTGCTCCTTGACGGCCTTCTCGCTCGCCAGGACGAGCGCGCTCGCCCCGTCGTTGATCGACGACGCGTTCGCCGCCGTGATCGTCCCGTCCTTCGAGAACGCGGGCTTGAGGCTGGCGAACTTGCTCGGGTCGCCCTTGCTCGGCCCCTCGTCCGCCTTCACGGCGACCGGCTCGCCCTTCTTCTGGGGGACGTTCACCGGCTCGATCTCGGCGTCGAACATCCCCTCCTTCTGGGCGGCGAGCGCGCGCCGGAAGCTCTCCTTCGAGAACTCGTCCTGCTGCTCGCGCGTGAACTTGTATTCGGCCGCGCACTTGTCACCGCAGCTGCCCATGTGGACGTTCGAGTACGGATCCCACAGGCCGTCGTAGATCATCCCGTCGACGAGCTTGCCGTCGCCCATGCGGTAGCCCGAGCGCGCCTTCTCCAGGTAGTAGGGAACGTTCGACATCGACTCCATGCCGCCGACCATCACGAGGTCCGCGTCGCCGACGGCGATCGTCTTCGTCCCGAAGATGAACGCCTGCATGCCCGAGCCGCACACCTTGCTGACGGTCGTCGCGGGGACGGTGTTCGGGATGCCTGCGTAGATGGCCGCTTGCCGCGCCGGCGCCTGGCCGATGCCCGCCGAGAGGACGTTCCCCATGAACACCTCCTGGATGGCGTCCGGGGCCAGCTTCGCGCGGGAGAGGGCGCCCTTGATGGCCGTCGCCCCGAGGTCGGGCGCGCGCACCGACGAGAGCGAGCCGAGGAACGCGCCGATGGGCGTGCGGGCGGCGGAGACGACGTAGATGGGCGGCAGGGTCTGCGGCATGACGGGGATCTCCTGGGTCGTTCGAGGCATGGAATGGCACAACCCGCGGAGGGCGTCGACTCGTCCTCGACGTGTGCCCGCCCGATCCGGTGCTCTCAGGCCGCCGGCGGTCCGACGTAGCGCGACGCGGGCCGGATGAGCCTTCCTGTCGCGCGCTGCTCGATCCAGTGCGCGCACCAGCCCGCGACGCGCCCGACGGCGAAGGTCGGCGAGAACGCTTCGCGGGGCAGACCCACCGCCTCGAGCAGCACCGCCGTGAAGAACTCGACGTTGGCCTTGAGCGGGCGGTCCGGGTGGCGCCGCGCGAGGGCCTCCTCGGCGGCGTGCTCCACGGCGCGGGCGAGGGCGAGTCTCTCGCCGGCTCGCCCGGCAGACGCGGCGGCGAGCGCCTCGATCTGCTTCTCGAAGACCGCCGCCCGCGGGTCGCGCACGCGATAGACGCGGTGGCCCATGCCCATGATGCGGCGGCCCGCATCGAGCTCCGCGTCGACCCAGGCCGCGGCGCGGCTCGGCATGCCGACCGAGTCGAGCATGTCGAGGACAGGACCGGGCGCGCCACCGTGGAGGGGACCCTTGAGCGCGCCGACGGCCGCCACGACCGACGAGACCATGTCGGAGCCCGTGGAGGCCACGACGCGCGCCGCGAAGGTGGACGCGTTCATTCCGTGATCGGAGACCGTCGCGAGGTAGGCGTCGAGCGCACCCGCGTGCTCCGGCCGCGGCGAGACGCCGAGCCCCATGCGGAGGAAGTCCTCCGCGTGCCCGTGGGAGGGGTCCGGCGGGATCGGCGGCCGGTCCTCGCGGGCGCGCAGCCAGGCAGCCGCGAAAACGGCCGCTGCCCCCGTGAGTGCTGCAGCGTCGCCGGCACCTTCCCCGCCGTCGACGAGATGGGCCAACGAGGCGCGGAGCGCGTCCATCCCCGCCGGCTTACCGAGGGCGTCGCCGAGGCGCGGCAGCACCTCGAACGCGCGGGTTCGTCCCGTTCCGACCCTCTCCTTCGCCTCGTCTGGCCCGATCCCCCAGAGGAGGCCGCAGACTCGCTCGAAGCCCGCGGTCCTCGCCAGCTCCTCCACGTCGTGACCGGCGATGACGAGCCGCCCCCGCTCGCCGTCCACGTCGCTGAGCTTCGTGTCCGCCACCACCACACCTTCGAGCCCGCTCCGTGCACGCGTCCCGTCGACCATGCGGGGAGGGTGGGGCCGGCCCCCCGGGCCCTCAACGTTGATTCGACTCTCAACGCGAGCTAGGGTCCCGCCCCCCTCGAGGAAGTCATGGCCGACACCAAGTCCAAGTTCGCGCAGTTCATCGCCTCCAAGAAGCTCGACGCCCGCCGCATCGTGGCCGCGTCCCACCGCCTCGAGCGCCTCGGGCCCGAGGACCGTCTCATCAAGCTGAACAAGCGCCGCGCAAGGGCCAGCGAGGGCGGCGAGAACGCCCCGAAGGAGACCCGCAAGCCGAAGACCGGGCGCCCGGTGACCCCGCGCGCCATGACCGCCGCGCTCACGGGCGGCTCGGTGAGCGGGCCCACGAAGACGCGCATCCTCAAGGCCGTGAACTATCTCCTCGAGCAGAAGAAGCAGGAGAAGGTCGAGCTCAAGGCTCTCTTCTAGCCTCCACGTCGGGAGGCTCTGAGCGTCGACTCCCGGGTGGCCCTCGGGCGACTCCGCGGAAAACTGGGCCGAGCCGGCCGGTGCAGGCAGGGTGGGGGGCATGCTCCTTCTCCTGGCTGCCGCCGCGCTTCTCGGCCTCGTCGCGGTCGACCTCCACGACTTCGTCAACCGTTCGCGCGGCTGACTCGCCCCCACATCGGCGGCGACAGCCTGCGCGCGCCGGCAGGTGCGGCTGAATGCTCCCGCCCCGCCCGCACCAGATTGGTCGACCGTGGGTGCAACTCTCGCGCAAACCGCCATGGCCGGGGTCCTTCCGGTCTCCCTCGCTGGCGCGATCCGCGTCCGGGAGGTAAAGGCGCGCATGCCCGATGAGGACGGCCTCATTGCGCGCGCCGTGGGGGGCGAGGCAGCGGCCTTCCGCCTCCTCTACGAGCGCCACCGGACCGACGTCGCGCGGCTCGTGTACCGCATGCTCGGCGCCCGGTCCGACCTCGAGGACGTCATCCAGGAGGTCTTCGTTCAGGTCTATCGCAGCCTGAAGGACTTCCGCGGCCAGTCGAAGTTCAGCACGTGGCTCCACCGCGTGACCGTCAACGTGGTGCTGATGCATCGCCGCTCCGCGCGCAGCCGGCCCGTCTTCGCCGACGAGCCCCCCGCCGAGCCGGCCCTCCGCAGCGCCGATATCGCCCCGGACGAGGACGCCGAGCGGCGCGAGCGCGTCCGCGCCTTCGGCCGGCTGCTCGACCGCCTGGCCGACAAGAAGCGCATCGTCTTCGTCCTCCACGAGCTCGAGGGCATCTCGCCGAGCGAGATCGCGCGCATCGTCGGGGCTCCCGTCCTCACCGTGCGGACGCGCCTCTTCTATGCCCGGCGCGAGCTCGAGGAGATGCTGCGCGACGAGCCGGTGCTCGCTTCGATGAGCCTTTCCTTCTCGAAGGTCTCCAGCGCGGGAGGGGAACCGTGAGCGACGCACTCGACCGTCTCGTGCGTGAGTCCCGCCCCGAGCTCGGCGTTCGCGAGGCCGCCGGCGTCGACTGGGCGAAGGTGGACCGCCGACTCTTCGAGCAGGTGGACGCCGAGCGGAAGGCCGAGGTTCGCCGTCTCTCGGCGGGTCGTCCGGCAGGGTGGTCGATCGCGCTCGGTGGCCTCGCTGCCGCCGCGGCGGTCGCCTTCGTCGTCGTGAAGGGCGGCCCGGTGGGCTCCGTGGCCCCCGTGCAAGGGGTCGAGGAGTCGGGGGGCGTGGTGGCGTCGCTCGACGGCGCGGGGTCGCTCCTGGTCGACGGCAAGCCCGTGAACGTCGGGGCATCGCTCCACCTGGGCGACGTCGTCGAAGCGCACGGCGTGGCGGCGACGGTCGACCGGCCCGGCAAGCTGACGCTCGTCCTCGAACGCGGCGCGCGGGCGACGGTCACGCACGTCGAGGGCGCGCTCGTCCTCGCGCTCGACGAAGGAGCGGTCGAAGCGCAGGTGGTCCCCGTCCCGAACGGCGAGGCTTTCGCGGTGGACGTCGGGGGGGCACGCGTCGCGGTGCACGGGACCCACCTGCGGGTCGCGCGCTCGGCTGGCCACGTCGTCATCGACCTGAACGAGGGAGTCGTGTCGCTCGGGAGTGCTCCGCGCGTCGGCTCGACCCTCGGCTCGCTCATCACGGCCCCCGCGCACGCCGAGTTCGCCGACGACGCAGCCGAGGCCACTCTCACGCTCACGCACGACCCGGCATCCGTCCGCCCCGCCGTCACCCTCGACGCTGCAAGCATCGCGCAGGCACGCGCGGTCACGCCTACCTTGCTGCCGCCCGCGCCGAGGCCCGAGCTGGCCGAAGCCCACGAGCGCGGCAGCGTCGCTGCCCCGGTGCCCCCGCACGTCGGTGCGGGGCCCGTCGCAGTCCACGCGACCCCGCCCGCCCCGGACCCAAACCCGACCGCGACGGTCGCGTCGGCAGTGCGGTCCTGTCTCGCAGGGCGTCCCCGCGGCGACAACGTCACCGTGGTGGTGAGCACCACCCTTCGCCTCGAGCTCGCGCCGGACGGCGCCGTCCAGTCGGCGCGTTTCGAGCCGCCGGTTGCGCCCGACGTGAACTCCTGCGCGGCCGCGGCGATCTACCGCGTGCGCTTCGCGCACGGGGGGAGCGAGGCGATCCCGATCGACCTCACTCTGCCTTCGTCAACTCCGTGATGGCGTGAGTCTCGCGGGCGCCGACCAGCCCGAACTGCAACCCCATCCCGCCCCCACCCAGCCAGCGCACGACCGCCGGCATCGCGAAGGGCGTTCGCTGACCGGGCAACGTCACGTGCACGACCACGTCGGCCCCGAACGGGGGCGGCGTCGCCGTCTCGATGAACATGCCGCCGAGCGAGATGTCCTTCGCCTGGCCCTTGGCGCGCTCGCTCGCCCCTTTCGCGACGAACTCGACCGACACGTCGATGGGGGCACGCTGGTAACGACGAAGCTCGACCACGGGAGGCTCCTTTGCGTCAGGTCGGATGATACCATCCGACCTGGTGGACGATTTCAACCGTCGTCGCGAGTCGCGCGACGCGATCTGGCTCGCGCTCGTTCCCCTCGGCGTTGCCCTCGTCCTCGGCGTCCTTCTGATGCCTCGCCACGCCGCACCCGAGTCCGTTCCCCTTCCCCTCGCCGACACCCGCGCGCTGGTACGCGCCGTTGCGCACGACCACGCGCTCGCCGAGCACGCGCGGGCGCAGCCGCTGCCCGGTCCGGTCCGTGCCCTCGGCTCGGCGGTCCGTGCCTTCCACACCCTCGAAGCGCACGACGCCGACGGGCGGGACCTCTACCCCGCGCGCCGCGCCGTCGACGTGGCGCTCGTCGACGTCCTTCGCGGCGGCGACGAACCGCTCCTCGAGCTCCGGGCGGTAGAGCTCGAGGGTTTCCTCGAGGAGATGCACCGCTTCGAGGCCACCGGCCAGCAGACCGACGAGCTCGAGGCGCTCGCCGGAGCGTTCGTGCGCTCCCTCACGGTGGAGGGGTGGTGCGAAGGACACGCGGTCGCCGTGGACGACGACGCGCTCCGCCCGATGTTCGAGGAGATGTGGAACTCGTTCCTGAACCTGCAGGGCAACCCCGCGTTCGCGCCGACGCTCGACGAGCAGCGCGCCCTCTACGCCTTCTACCTCTCGCACGCCCACCCCACGAAGACGATGCGCGACGCCCTCGACGCCGCCCGTCGTGGCGCGGCGGACGCGAAGGCCTGCGCGGCGATCGACGAGGCGGAGCGCGCGTCCACCGAGGCATGGCGCCTCGAGCGCATCGGCCGCCTCGCAGCCATCGACCCCGCCTATCCCGCCGACTACGCGCGCGGCGTCGCGAGCTACCGTCGGGGCGATTTCGGTGCTTCGGCGCGCGCGTTCCACGCGTGGCTGCAGGCCCACCCCGAGGGCCCGCTCGCGCTTCGGGCGCAGAACTTCCTTCGCGCGGCGTCGGGCGCGGAGCGACCGGAGTAGCGAATCGTGCGCGCGCTCCTCGTCGACGACGACCGCGAGCTCGCTCGCCTCCTCGCGGACTACCTCGGCCCGCACGGGGTCGCGCTCGATCACGTCGAGGACGGGGCGCGCGGTCTCGAGCGCATCGCCGGCGCGGTCGAGCCCTACGACATCGTCCTCCTCGACGTCATGCTCCCGGGCATCGACGGGTTCGAGGTGTGCCGCCGCATCCGCGCCCGCCACGACGTTCCCATCGTGATGTTGACCGCCCGGGGCGAGGACACCGATCGTGTGGTCGGCCTCGAGCTCGGCGCCGACGACTACGTCCCCAAGCCGTTCAGCGCGCGCGAGCTTCTCGCCCGGATGCGCGCCGTCCTTCGCCGCGCCCGCCCCGCGGCCGGGCACGGCGGCTCGGGTGGGGACCGCATCGAGGTCGGCGACCTCGCCGTCGACGTCCCCGCGCACAGGGCGACCCTCGCAGGCAAGGAGCTCCAGCTCACGTCCTTCGAATTCCGCGTCCTCGTCGCCCTCGCACGCCGGGCTGGCGAGACCGTCACGCGCGAGGAGCTCGCGGGCGTGGTCTTGCCGAAGGGCGGCCGCTACGACCCCAGCGTGGACCGCTCGCTCGACGTCCACGTCTCGCACCTGCGGCACAAGCTCGGCGACGAGGCGCGCGAGCCGCGCCGCATCCGCACCGTGCGCGGCGTCGGCTACGTCCTCCTCCGCCCGTCGTGAGGCGTAAGCCCACGTAAAAGGAAGTGCTCCCGGCGCGGCGCCAGGACCAAGATGGTGGGCATGCACCGGCCCCGGACGCTCCGATCGCGCCTCACGTGGTGGTTCTTCGGCGCCATCGTTCTGGCCATCCTCGCCGGTACGCTGGCGGTCATGGGGACGCGGCCCGAGCCAGTCACCGGCGCCGAGCTCATGGCGCGCAACGTGGGGGCGCGCCTCGCCGCGACGTGGGACGAGCCCGAGGCGACGCGCGCGTACGTGGGAGAGGTCCGCGACGTGACCGGCTTCGAGGTGAAGCTCGTGCGCGATCCGCGCCGCCTGGGACCGCGCGTCCACATGGCGGCCCACCGCGGGGCAGCGATCGTTCCGGAGAACCCGCAGCACATCTTCATTCCCGTGGAGCGGGGTGGGGAGCTCGTCGGCGCGCTCGAGATGGAGAAATTCGGCCCGCACCCGATGACGTGGCGGACCTGGCCCTGGTGGCGCCTCGTCGTGGCGCTGGGGGTGGTGCTCGCGGTCATGTCGGTCATGGCGGGCCGCGTCGCGAACCTCCTCGCCAGGCCGCTCGAGCAGCTCGCGCACGCGTCCGACCGCTTCGGCGGCGGTGACCTCGCGTTCCGCGCCGACGTGGGTCGCCGCCACCGCTGGGTCGCCCTCGAGGTGCGCGAGGTCGGGGTCCGTTTCAACCGCATGGCCGACCGCGTCGAGGCCATGGTGCGCGGCCAGCGCGAGCTCCTCGGCGCCATCAGCCACGAGCTACGGTCGCCCCTCGGGCGCGCGCGCGTGGCCCTCGAGATCGCCCGCGACCGCATCCCGCCCGAGATCCCGCCCGCCCGGTCGCCAGCCTCCGCCCTCGACGACGTCGAGCGCCAGCTCGTCGCGGTCGACTCCATCCTCGGCGACCTCCTCGACGTCACGCGCGCGGGCCTCGCCGACCTGCGCAAGGAGACCCGCCCGCTGCTCGAGTGGCTCCGCGCCCGCGCCGCAGAGGAGCCGGCGCCCCCGCCGGTGTGGGTCTTCGCGCCCCCCGACATGCAAGCCTTCGCGCTGCCCTTCGACGGCGCGCTCCTCGGGCGCGTCGTCCACAACCTCCTCGTCAACGCGCGTGCCCACGGCCATCCTCAGGGCCAGGCGGTCGAGGTCAATCTCTCCCGCACCCCGAAGGGCGTGCGCGTGGTGGTGCGCGATCGAGGCGCAGGGTTCCCCGCCGGCTTCGTGGAGCGCGCGTTCGAGCCGTTCGTCCGCGGCGACAGCGCGCGGGTGCGTCCGACGGCGGGCGCGGGGTACGGGCTCGGGCTCGCCATAGTCAAGCGCATCGTCGAGGCGCACGGCGGCGTCGTCTTCGCGCGCAACGCCGCGGACGGGGGGGCCGAGGTCGGCTTCGACCTGCCGCTCGCGCCTTCCTCTCCCCTCGACTAACGTCTCCGGTGGTCGGATGCGGACGTGGCTCAAGCTCGTCGCGTGGGTCGGGGGCATCCTCGGCGTCGTCCTGCTCGCCCTCTACCTCTTCGTGTTCGACGTCTGGACCGTCCCTTCCGACGATCCGATGGAAGCAGCCTCGATCCAGCCCACACTCGCCGCGGGCGACGTCGTCCTCGTCACGCGTCACTCGAGCGTCGAGCGCGGCAACCTCCTCCGCTGCCCCGATCCCCAGGCACCCGGCCGCTTCGTCATCGCCCGGGCCATCGCCCGGGAGGGCGAAAGCCTCGACCTCACGAACGAGTCGGTGACCGTCGACCGCACGCGCCTGCCGAGCCCCCGCGCCTGCGACCCTCCCACCATCGTGGTCCACGATCCCCAGAGCGGCGACGACCTCACGCTCGACTGCTCCGTCGAGGACTTCGGCGAGCGTGACTTCTCCGTCCTGCACTCCTCGCACCCCGAGCCTCCCACCAAGGCCAAGGTCGACGGCGGCTGGTACCTCCTCAGCGACGACCGCCACGTGCACGTCGACTCGCGGGACTTCGGCGCGCTCGACGTTGCCGCCTGCCAGCACGTCGTCTTTCGTCTGGTCAGCGCCCAGGGGTTCGGCGACCAGAAGAGGCGCCTCAGCATCATCTGGTGATGGGGCGGCCGCCTTTCTTGGTAGGCTGCGGACCAGCGGATGGACTTCGAGCTCGGCATCGTCTGCGGACGCTGCGACTGGTACAGCGCCATCGGCACTGCGACGTGCTCGTCGTGCGGGTCCACGCTGAGCCTCGAAGCGCCGGCGTTCCGTCGACCAGCCACCGAGCCGCCGACGTCTCTCTTCGGGCCCGACCAGTTCCGCCCTCGCAAGCCGCCGTCGAGCACCGGGCTCGCCGCGGCCTCCCCCGTGTCTCGGCCGATCAGCGCAGTTCGTGCCCAAGCGGGCGAATCGGCGGTATCGTCGTCCGGCGCGTTCGACGACCACGTATCGACGCACCTCCCCGTGGGGGCGCGCGTGGGCTCGGAGCCGTCCCTGGAGGAGCTGATGGATCAGGCCAAGAACTACGTCTGCAAGTCGTGCTCGACGCCCGTTCCGATGGGACACAAGTTCTGCGGGCGTTGCGGCGCGGCCGTCCCTCCGGAGACGCTCAATGCACGGACGCAGTTCTTCGGTCAGCTCCAGGTTCCCGGCAAGGCGAAGCTGATCCTCATCCGCGGCGAGGGCGTCGAGGGCCTGAGCTACCAGCTCAACGCCGAGCAGCACGTCGTCGGTCGCAACGGCCAGCTGGTCTTTCCGGACGACCCCTTCGTCTCCCCCCGCCACGCGAACCTCTTCTACCGGAGCGGCAAGCTCGTCGTCCGCGACGAGGGCTCGCTGAACGGCGTCTTCTGGCGCGTCCGCGGCTCGGTCGACGTAGGCGCGGGCGATCACTTCCTCGCGGGCGAGCAGCTGTTCCGCATCGAGGGCCCGCCCAAGGCGAACGACGGCCCGGCGCCCGACGGCACGTACTTCTACTCGTCGCCCAAGCACCCCGCGCAGTTCAAGATCATCCAGATCCTCCAGGGCGGGGCGCAGGGCATGGCCGTCTGCGCGCGCGGCCAGTCGCTCCAGATCGGGCGCGAGGGCGGCGACCTCAACTTCCCCGGGGACCTCTACATGAGCGCGTCGCATTGCAAGCTCGAGGACAGCGCCGGCAAGCTGACGCTCACGGATCTCAACAGCCGGAACGGCACCTACGTGCGCCTCAAGGCCGAGCGAGAGCTCGGGCACGGCGACTACCTCTTCATCGGGCGCAAGCTCCTGCGCGTCGAGATCACCGCGTCGTCCTGACCCACACGGCGACGCGGGAGACGGTCAGCGCTTGCCGGAGGCGGCGCGTGCGGCCGTGAGACCGAGCGCCTTGCGGAGGACGAGGATGATGGCGTCGAGGGCGATGCGCGGCAGGCCGACGATCACCGCCTCGAGGTCGAGGGGACCGTCCATCGGCGGAAGGGCCTCGAAGAGCTCCGCGAAGCGATCGTAGGTCCCGCCCAGGCCGTCGAGCTTCGCGCGGATCGCCATTGCGTCGGGCGTGCGCGCGTCGCCGAGAATCTCGCGTGCCTGTCGAACGAGCGCACGCTTGTCGCCGACGACGCGGCGGAGGCGCGCGATGTACGCGCCGATGACGACGTCCGGGTACTTGCCGCGGAGGCGGTAGCGGTCGTGGCGCGACCCGGCCTCGCGATGGTGCTCGACGATGCCCGCGGCCTCGAGGCCGCGCAGGTTTGCGAAGATGTTGCTCTTGCTTCGCCCGAGCTCCGCCGAGAGCTCGTCCATCGAACGCGCCCCCTCGGCCAGGTAGAGCGCGGCGACGATCTGCCCGCCGAGCCGCGTGATGCCTGGGAAGCTGTCGGCGACCTCCTGCCCGACGCCCTCGAGCAGCGTCCGGCGCGCGAGCGCGACGGGATCGTTCGTCGGCCTGGGCAGGCGCGTGGTCGTCATCGCGCGCCAACCCTAATTCAGTCGCGTCCGGGGCGCATCCCCCCCGGGGTTGCCCGGTCGTCGTCAGTTCCCGAACAGGTCCACCGTCACCTTCGCGAAGATGCCGCCCGACACGACGCCGTAGCCGCTCGACTGGACGGGCGGGTTGCCGCACCGGTTCTGGCCCGAGACACTCTGCTCGATGGGGGACGCCTGGTTGTCTACGTCGATCTCGACGCACCCCTGCAAAGGAATCACCCGCTCGTAGGCGACCCACGGCCCGACCGCAAACACGGGGGCGAGCCGCCAGTCGAGCCCGGCGGTGAGGCGCACGTCGAGGCCCTTCTCCTCGAGGTAGTACTCCTGCGTCTCGGGCTGCGGGCCTTCCGCCTGCGTGCCGCCGCGGACGTAGCTCGCGTTGTCGTCGGAGTACGAGAGGCCGAGCTCGAGCCACGGGTGCAGGTGCGAGTTGAACTGCGTGAAGTAGTAGCGCCCGTACGCGCCGAGGGTCCACATCTGGCGCTGGAGCTGCGACGTGCTGTCGGAGTAGTCGCCGGTGTCCGTCCCGTCGAGCGAGTTGAACGAGGCGTACGAGAACGACGCGCCGACGCTCAGCCACGGAAAGAAGCGGTACCCCGCCTCGACGATGATGCCGAACGGCTCGAGCCCGTACGGGTGCTCCGTACCGCGGAGGATGTCGCCGACTGCGTCGCCGCCGTTGGCGGTGCCGCTGCTCGCACCGTAAAAGCCCGGCGACTGCACGGGCGAGGCGCCGTTGGGGAGGAAGAAGCCGCCGCGGACCATGACCTCGATGCCCTTCAGGCCCGACCGCTTCCACGCGGAGACCGGCGGTGCGGACGTCGAGCCTGCCGTCGCGCCGACGCGTGCTTCGTTGCGCGGGGTCCACGTCTCCGTCCCCGAAGCAGGCGGGGTCCCCGGGGGTGGCGGAGCCGGCACCGTCGCGGGGGGCGGAGCAGGAGGCGGCGTCGACGGCGGAGGTGCGGGCGGCGCCGGGACGGGCGTCACCGGAGGCGCGGGCTTCGGCTCGACGCACATGCCCTGGTCGCAGATGCGGCTGCCCTTGCAGTCGGTGTCCTTCAGGCAGCCGCCCGCGGCGGGCGGCGGCGCGGGCGACGCCGTCGGTGCGGAAGGCGGCGGGGCGGCTGGAGCCGCCGCCTGCGCAGCGGCGACGCGCGGAAGGAGCATCAAGGTCGGGACGACAAGGAATCGAAAGCGACGCATCACGGGCGCGCAGCGTAGCAGCGAAGGTGCCCCTTGCCGCTCGCCCGCGGAAGGTTCATTGACGGGGCGCATGGTGAATCGACTCGCACGCGAGGCCTCGCCCTACCTCCTCCAGCACTCGCACAACCCGGTGGACTGGTACCCCTGGGGCCCCGAGGCGCTCGAGCGAGCGCGGCGTGAGGACCGGCCCATCCTTCTGAGCATCGGGTATTCGGCCTGCCACTGGTGCCACGTGATGGAGCGCGAGAGCTTCGAGAGCGAAGCCATCAGCGCCCTCATGAACCAGTGGTTCGTCAACGTGAAGGTCGATCGCGAGGAGCGGCCCGATCTGGATCAGGTCTACCAGCTCGTCGTCCAGCTCATGGGGCGCAGCGGGGGGTGGCCGCTCACGGTCTTCCTCACGCCCGACCAGCGGCCCTTCTTCGCGGGGACGTACTTTCCGCCGGTCGATCGCTACGGGATGCCGGGCTTCCCGAAGGTGCTGCAGGCGGTCCGGGAGGCGTACCAGGACAGGCGCGCCGAGGTAGACGCGCAGTCGAGCGAGCTCGCCCAGGCCATCGCCGAGGTGGCCACCGGCGAGTCGCACGCTCCGGGAGCCCTGTCCGCCGAGCTGGTGAAGAACGCGAGCGGCAAGCTCGCCGACCGCTTCGACGACGTGCATGGCGGCTTCGGCCACCGGCCCAAGTTCCCGAACACGATGAGCCTCGACGTCCTCCTGCGCACCGGCCACGACGCGAAGGTGCGCAAGGCGCTCGACGCGATGCGCGCGGGCGGCATCTGGGACCAGCTCGGCGGAGGCTTCCATCGCTACTCGACCGACGAGCACTGGCTCGTCCCGCACTTCGAGAAGATGCTCTACGACAACGCGCTCCTCCTGCGCCTCTACGTCGACGCGTGGCGAGCGACCGGGGACCAAGCCTACGCGGACACGGCGCGCGCGATCGGGGCCTACGTACTGCGCGAGATGCAGTCGCCGGATGGCGGCTTCTACGCCACCCAGGACGCGGACAGCGAGGGCGAGGAGGGGAAGTTCTTCGTGTGGACGCCCGAGGAGGTCGACGCCGCGTGCGGGGACGCCGAGGCCGCGAGCGCGGCGAAGCGCGTCTGGGGCATCACGCCCGGGGGCAACTTCGAGGAGAGCGGCGCGACCGTCCTTTCGATGGTCTCGCGTCCCGCGGACGATCGCGAGGCGGCGGCCCTCGAGCGCGCGCGCGCCGCGATGTTCGCCGTGCGGGAAAAGCGACCGAAGCCGTTCCGCGACGAGAAGGTGCTCGCGAGCTGGAACGCGCTGATGATCGGCGCGCTCGCGGACGCGGCGGCGATCGACGCGGAGCTGCTCGTCGCGGCCGAGCGCGCCATGGAGTTCGTGGAGCGCACGCTGGTCGTGAAGGACGAGGCGGGCGGGGCGCGCGTGCGGCGTCTCGCGAAGGACGGCATCGCCAAGGGCCAGGGCTTCCTCGACGACCACGCGTACCTCGCGGACGCGGCGCTCGATCTCCACGAGGCGACCGGCCATCCCCGGTGGATCACGCTCGCCCGCGCGCTCGCCGACGCCATCCTCACACACCACCTCGACCGGGCCGGCGGCGGCTTCTTCTTCGTGCCCGACGACGGTGAGACCCTCCTCGTCCGCGCCAAGGATCCCTACGATCACGCCGTCCCCAGCGGCGCGTCGGTGGCGTGCCGTGTCCTGCTGCGCCTCGGGTCGCTGGTCGACCCGGCGCTGGCGGAGGTCGCGACGAAGGCCGTCGAGAACCTCGCCCCGGAGGCGGAGCGCAACCCGTCCGGCATGAGCGGCACGGTGTGCCTCGTGGACCGGATCGTCGCGGGTTCGACCGACGTCGTCATCGTCGGCCCGCGCGACGCCGCCGCGACCCGCGCGCTCGCGCACGCCGTCCTCCGGGCCAACGTCCGCGATCGGGTGCTCGCGTGGGTCGACCCCGCCGATCCATCGAGCATCGAGGCGTGTCGCGTGCTCGCCGAAGGGAAGCTCGAGAAGCCCGGCCCCCTGGCGTACGTCTGCCGGGGGCGTGCCTGCTCCCTGCCCCTGACGACCCCCGAGGAGCTCGCGCGCGAGCTCGCTCGCTGACCTATTCGGCGCCGCGCCTCTCCCGGTGTCCGCGAACGTCCCGGTGCCCCGCCGGGGGTCGCGCCGAGGCTGAACGACCTCCCGCCGGGACCTCCGTCGCGCGCATCTTCTGCACGGCGTCGATCCCCTTGCCCGCCCCGAGGAGCTCCGCCTCGAGCACGTCGAGCGCGGGCGCCATGAGGTCGGTGCGCGCGAAGCGCCCGGTGCGCCCCGACGCGATGCGCGGGAGGATGGCCACGATGCGCCGGACTCCGTCGGCGATCCGCCTCGGCACAGCGACGCGCTCGATGACCGGATCGAGGAAGTCGGCCGCGGCGCGCACCCGATCCTTCTCCCCGGCGCACGCCTCGTCGAGCGGCTCCTTGAGCAGGACCGTCCAGAGGACGACGTCGTCGGGCGCGCGGCCCCGCGCCTTCGTCATCGCGTCGAGCGCGGCCATCTTGCGGAAGAACCGCCTGGCGCCGCCTTGGGTCGCCTCCTCGTCGTCGAGGAACGCCGCCAGCTCGGGCAGCAGCACGGCCATCGCGCCGGTCTCCCAGAGGAGCCACATCGAACGGTGCGCAGCGCCGCCGCGGAGAAGGCGAAGGATCTCCTCGAAGACCCGCGGTCGGGCCGCCTTGGCGAGGTCCTCGCGCGTCCACACCATCGCGTCGTAGACGTCGGGTGCGATGCCGAGATCGAGGCGCGCGGCGAACTTGATGGCCCGGAGGACCCGGATCGGATCCTCGCGGAAGCGCACCATCGGGTCCCCGATGGTGTGGATCGTGCGCCGCTTGAGGTCCTGCATCCCGCCGCACCAGTCGAGGACCTGGCGCCGGTCGAGGTCGTAGAAGAGCGCGTTCATCGTGAAGTCGCGCCGGAGCGCGTCTTCGTGGGCCTCGCCGAAGATGTTGTCGCTCCGGATGAGGATGTCGTCGACCGCCTCTGCGTCCGCCTCGTCGGGCGCCTCCATGGCCGGATTTCGCCGGAACGTGGCGACCTCGACCACCTTGCCGCCGCCGAACAGGATGTGCGCGAGGCGGAACCGGCGGCCGATGATGCGGCAGTTGCGGAAGAGGGCTCGCACGTCCTCCGGACGCGCGCTGGTCGCGACGTCGAAGTCCTTGGGCTTGCTGCCGAGCAGGAGGTCCCGGACGCAGCCGCCGACGAGGTAGGCCTCGTGGCCGCTCCTCTCGAGGCGCCTCACCACCTTGGCGGCGTCGGGGTCGATGCGGTCGTCGTCGAAGGTGCCGTCGTGCCGGACCAGCCCGGTACCCGCATGGCGCTCGCCGGGATCGCGATTTCGCCTGGGTTCCTGGGCAGGTACGTCGACTGCGTCCTCGACCGTGAACGACGGTAGGTCGGGCGGTGCGGGAAAGGAATCGTCGGGAGGGCTCATGAAAAGCTCGCGCTCGTGCGCGACGTCGGGCCTGCTCGTCTACACCCCGACGGTTCGACTGTATCACGCGCGGCGGCGTGGCTCCAGGGTCCCACCCTCCGCCTCGTGCGCCGCCCGTCTGGTAACCTGGATGTCACGCCGTTGACCAGCAAGCGCCGGCTCGACCCGGTTCCCCTGGACGAATACGAGCTCCGCGAACCCCTCGGGTCCGGGGCGATGGCGCGCGTGTTCGATGCGGTGCACAAGCCGACGGGCAAACCGGTCGCGATCAAGCTCCTCGACCCCGCGAGCCGCGGTTCCCGCGAGCTCCGGGAGCGGATGGCTCGCGAGGCGGTCGTCCTGGCCAGCGTCACCAGCCCCAACGTCGGCCGCCTGCTCGGCTACGGCTGGGAGAGCGACCAGCCGTTCCTCGTCCTCGAGCGGCTCGAGGGGGAGACCCTGGCGGACGTCCTGCGGCGCGAGAACCGCCTCGGCGCCGGTCGCCTCGTCGACTGGGTCGAGCAGCTCCTCATCGGCGTACGCGACTGCCACCGCGCGCAGGTCATCCACCGGGACATCAAGCCGGCCAACATCTTCCTCGAGCGGAGCCCCGGGGGGGGCGATCCCGTCGTGAAGCTCATCGACTTCGGCGTCGCGCGCCTCAACGAGATCGCGAGCGCCGGCACGAGCCTCACGAGCACGCACCACCTCATCGGGAGCATGGGATACATGGCTCCCGAGCAGCTCGAGTACGCGAAGGGCGTCGGCCCCACGGCCGATCTCTACGCGGTCGGGGTGGTCCTCTTCCGGTGCGTCACCGGGCGCCTCCCCTTCATCGGGCGGAGCTTCGAGGCCCTCACCCGCCTCAAGTGCGAGACCACGGCCCCCCTCCTGTCGTCCTTGCCGGGGGTCGTCCCGAGCGAGCTCCTCGACGCGTTCGTCGCGCGCGCGCTCTCGCGCGACCCCACCGAGCGCTTCGCGAGCGCGCCCGAGATGCTCGAGGAATGGTGGCGCGTGGCGGCCGCGCTCGACCGGGCGGCGCCGGCGCCCGAGGTCGACGTCGAGTTCGACGAGGACGAGTGGGTGAGCACGATCGTCGAATCCCTCTCGAAGACCGGCTCGCATGCGGCCGCGGCCGGCGGCCCCCTCATCTCCGAGTCGAACTCGCACTCGCGGACGCGCGACGACCTCGATGCCGCGACGGACCCCGAGATCCAGCGGCCTACCGAAAACAGCCTGCGCGCGGCGCCCGAGGTCGAGCCCGGGGAGGGGTGAGCCGGCCGGACCGTGGCGGTTCGGCTCAAACTTCGTGCCGTTGACGGCCCAACCTCGGTGGTTAGGTTGGCCAGCGCACCGAACGAAACACCGTGACGCTCGGAACTCCCGGGATTATCACGCGTTCGGCGCTCGACCGTAGAGCCCAGCAGACGCGACCCCAGCGGTCGCGCGGGGCTCGTCCGCAAAGGACTCTGGAGGAGGCTGACCATGGGCAAGATCATCGGCATCGACCTGGGCACGACCAACAGCGTCGTGGCCATCATGGAGGGGCGCGAGCCCAAGGTCCTCGTCAACGAGGAGGGGGCACGCACGACGCCGAGCGTCGTCGCGTGGGACGACAAGGGCGAGATCCTCGTCGGCCAGATCGCCAAGCGCCAGGCGGTCACCAACCCCGAGAACACGATCTTCAGCGCGAAGCGCTTCATCGGGCGCCGCTTCGAGGAGATCGGCGAGGAAGTGAAGCGCGTCCCCTACAAGGTCGTGCGCGCCAAGAACGGCGACAGCGCCTTCGCCGTGCGCGGCAAGGAGGTCACGCCGCCCGAGGTGAGCGCGCGCGTCCTCATGAAGCTGAAGAAGGCAGCCGAGGACTACCTCGGCGAGAAGGTGTCCGACGCGGTCATCACGGTCCCGGCGTACTTCAACGACGCCCAGCGCCAGGCCACGAAGGACGCCGGCCGCATCGCCGGGCTCGAGGTGAAGCGCATCGTGAACGAGCCCACAGCGGCCGCGCTCGCCTACGGGCTCGACAAGAAGAAGGACGAGGTCATCGCCGTCTACGACTTCGGCGGCGGCACCTTCGACATCTCCATCCTCGAGGTGGGCGACAACGTCGTGCAGGTCATCGCGACCAACGGCGACACGCACCTCGGCGGCGACGACATCGACAACCTGATCATCGACTGGATGATCGCCGAGTTCAAGAAGTCGAGCGGCGTCGACCTCCACAACGACAAGATGGCCCTCCAGCGCCTGAAGGAGGCCGCGGAGAAGGCGAAGATCGAGCTCTCGAGCGTGCAGGAGACGAGCATCAACCTCCCCTACGTCACCGTCGGCGCAGGCGGCCCGGTGCACCTCGACATGCGCCTCTCGCGCGCGAAGCTCGAGCAGATGATCGCGCCGCTCGTCGAGCGGTCGATGGAGCCGACGCGCAAGGCGCTCGCCGACTCGAAGAAGAGCGCCAAGGAGATCGACGAGGTCGTCCTCGTCGGCGGCTCCACCCGCGTCCCGCTCGTCCAGGAGACGGTGAAGAAGTTCTTCGGCAAGGAGCCCCACAAGGGCGTGAACCCGGACGAGGTCGTCGCCATCGGCGCGGCCGTCCAGGCGGGCGTCCTCTCGGGCGACGTGAAGGACCTCGTGCTCCTCGACGTGACTCCGCTCTCGCTCGGCGTCGAGACGCTCGGCGGCGTGATGACGGCGATGATCCAGCGGAACACGACCATCCCGACGCAGAAGAAGGAGATCTTCTCCACGGCGACCGACAGCCAGCCGAGCGTCGAGATCCACGTCCTCCAGGGCGAGCGCACCGAGGCGAAGTACAACCGCACCCTCGGCAAGTTCCACCTCGAGGGCATCATGCCGGCGCCGCGCGGCGTCCCGAAGGTCGAGGTCACCTTCGACATCGATGCCAACGGCATCCTCTCGGTCCACGCGAAGGACACCGCCACCGGCAAGGACCAGAAGATCACCATCACGGCGAACTCGGGGCTCAACGAGTCCGAGATCCAGAAGATGGTGAAGGACGCGCAGGAGCACGAGCGCGAGGACAAGGAGCGCCGCGAGGCGATCGAGCGCAGGAACAAGCTCGACAACCTGACCTACACGCTCGAAAAGACGCTCGGCGAGAACAA
This sequence comes from Polyangiaceae bacterium, assembly GCA_036490515.1. GTDB lineage: Bacteria > Myxococcota_A > Polyangia > Polyangiales > Polyangiaceae > Palsa-1150. The sequence continues at coordinate 661 of DASXDU010000038.1, read as the reverse complement.
GGACAAGATCCCCGCCGGGGATCTCAGCGGCCTCGAAGCTCTCATCAAGGAGGGCCGCGAGGCGGTCGAGAAGCAGGACGACGAGAAGATCAAGGACGTCAGCGAGCGCCTCGAGAAGGAGGCCCACCGCCTCGCCGGCGTGATGTACGGCGCGGCGAACCCGCCCGGGCCCAACGGTGGCCCCGGTGGTCCCGAGGGGCCCCCTCCGGGTGCCGACGGCGCCCCGGGCGGCGACAAGAAGGGCGGCAAGGACGGCGGCGTCATCGACGCCGAGTTCGAGGAAACGGGCGGCTGATCGCGCCGAACGAAGCACCAGAGCGAGAGGGCGCTCGAGGGAGACCTCGGGCGCCCTTCGCGCTTTGTGGGGGCGAGCGCGCTCGGCCTGGGGCCGGTCCCCCGCGTCGAGGGGGAGGCTCCCCGCGTCGAGGGGAAGCCTCCCCGTGTCGAGGGGAAGGCTCCCCGTGTCGAGGGAGAACCTCCCCGCGTCGGCTCCCAGCCCTTCTCCCGTTCCACATTCCCATTCCCATTCCGTATTCGTGCATTCATCTTCTTCCGCGCCCGCGCCCGCGCCCGCGCCCGCGCCCGCGCCCGCGCCCGCGCCCGCGCCCGCGCCCGCGCCCGCGCCCGCGCCCGCGCCCGCGCCCGCGCCCGCGCCCGCGCC
>DASXDU010000031.1:0-61220 GCA_036490515.1 Polyangiaceae bacterium | reverse complement strand
GAAAGCTCCTCATCATCCTCAACGCGATGATGCGACAGCACCGAGCGCCGCTTCCTCCAGCCGTACCCGCGAGCAACTGAAAGACAGTTGCTTGAACCGTGCGAGCACCGTGGCACCGTCAAGCAACCGACGAGCAGGAGAGAAGGCAGAGCGCGTGCGCGTGCGCGTGCGAGAGAATCCTCTTGTTCGGTCTTGACAGGGCGCGCCCAGCGCACTCCGCTCTTTACCGCGCCCGCGCCCGCGCCCGCGCCCGCGCCCGCGCCCGCGCCCGCGCCCGCGCCCGCGCCCGCGCCCGCGCCCGCGCCCGCGCCCGTCGCCCTCCTACCTCACTCCCGCCAGAGGAACTTCCACGGGTTGTGCTTCAGGTCCCGCACCATCTCCTGCATGTCGTCGTAGACCTCTTCGTCCATCACCAGGGCGCCCACCGTGCCCTTGCCGCCCTTGATGTGCGAGACGATCGCCTGCGTGTCGGCGACCGTCGCGTTCGCGCGCTCGGCGAGCTGGGCGACGTCCTGGAGCGTCTTCTTGATCTTCTCCTGCTCCTGCGGGTCGCCCACCGTGGCCGAGACGCGGTTCAGGTTCGCGAGCGCCTCGTGCGCGTCCTTGAGCATGGGGCCCGAGTCCTCGCGGATCTGCGTCGTCAGCCTGTCGATGTTGTCGACGGTGCGGAGGAGCTTCGGGTTGTCGACGTAGTTGGTGCGCGCGTCGCGCGTGAGGAGCTTCGCCTCGTTCGACATCTCCTCGACGTTGGCGACGATGCGGTTGATGCGGTCCTTGTTCTCGGTGATGACGACGTTGAGGCCCTTCAGCAGGCTCGCGGTGTTCGTCGCGATGTCCGAGAGCGTCTGGCGGTTGTTCTTGATCGCCGACACCGTCGTGTCGAGCAGCTCGTAGGCCTTGGCGAGGAAGAGGTCGATGCGGGGCGGGTCGATGCCCTTCACAACCGCGTTCTCCGCGAGGACGGGGCGCTCGACGCTCCCCGGGTCGATGGCCATGAACTGCTCGCCGAGGACGCCCTGCGTGGTGACGTAGAAGTCCGCATCGTCGTGGATGGCGTCCTTCACGCGCTGCTCGACGGCGATCTTGGCGCGCACGAGCACGCGGTGCCCGGTCTTCGGGTCGATCTTGCCGCCCTCGAAGGCGAGCTCCCTGACGCTTCCGACCTTCACCCCGGCGATGCGCACGGCGGCGCCGGACTGGAGGCCCCCCGGGTTGTCGAAGTCGACGTACAGCGTGTACGTCTTCTCGAAGCTGAGGCCTCCCATGATGAGGATGAAGCCCCCGAGGATGACGAGCGACACGAGGATGAGGGCCCCGACCTTGACCTCGATGGACCGCTCCTGCGCCATTGGGACAATGTGTACCTGGGCTACGGGCTACGGGCTACAGGCTTCGGGGGCCGCGCGCGCCGGGCTCACAGGTCCATCGGGCCGTGGGCTTCGCCGCGGATGAACTGACGGACCACGCCGTCCTCGCATTCCCGGAACTCCTGCGGGGTCCCGAGCAGGCGCACCTGGCCCTTGTAAAGCATGACGATGCGGTCGGCGATCGAGAAGATGCTCACGAGGTCGTGGCTCACGACGATCGAGGTGACCCCGAGTTTGTCGGAGAGCTCGCGTATCAGTCCGTCCACGCGGCGTGCACTGACGGGGTCGAGCGACGTGGTCGGCTCGTCGAAGAGGACGTAACGCGGATCGAGCGTGAGGGCGCGCGCGATGGCGACGCGCTTGCGCATGCCGTCGCCGAGCTCCGCGGGGAAGCGCTCCGCGAACTCCTGCATGCGGACGATCTCGAGGCGGCGGCGCGCCTCGGCGAGGGCGTCCTTCGTCGAGAGACCCTTGTGCTTGCGCAGCGGCAGCGCGACGTTCTCGACGCACGTCATCGAGTCGAACAGCGTCGAGTGCTGGAAGACCATCGCGCACTTCTTCCGCACCGGGTACATCCCCCTCTCGTCGAGCCGGGAGATCTCCTCGCCGTCGAGCCAGATCTCGCCCGCGTCCGGGTAGAGCAGCCCGACGAGGTGCTTGATGAGCACACTCTTGCCGACCCCCGACGCGCCGATGATGAAGAACACCTCGCCGTCGCGCACCTCGAACGTGACGCCGTCGAGGACGGGCTTCGGCCCGAACGCCTTCTTGATGCCGCGAAACTCGATCACTCCCCGCGGAGTCTACTTCACGCGCGCGCCAGGCGGCGCGTCACACGCGCGCCATGCGGCCCATCTCGAGCACCTGCGGCTCGATTGGCTCCACCGCGGAGAGGAGCTCCTTCAGCTCGTCGAAGGTCGACTGGTCGTCGCGGAGCTGCTCGACGACCTGGTCGATCTCGCGCGTCGCGCTCTCCGGATCGGTGGGGGCGGCGACGCGCTCGTGCGTCAGCTGTACGAGCTCTCCGATGAGTGCGAGCTGGTGGTCCATCGCCTCGAGGGCCTCGCGCGAACGGTCCCAGCGCTCGGCGCGCGACCGCGCGATGAGGAGCCGTCGCTGCGCGAGCGTCCGTGCCTGCGAGCCCGACGTGAAGCGGCTTCCCTCGAGGGCGCGCCTGGACGCCTCGAGGCCCTGGCGGTCGACGGAGGCGAGGCACTCGCGGCTGATCGCGTGGGCGATCGCCAGGCGCACGTAGCGCGCGAGGAGCCGGAAGCAATCGTCGACGGCCATCTCCGTCGTGATGCCGTGGCGGCGGTTGGCGTCGCGGATCCGGTCGACGACCGACTCGAGGCGCAGGAGCTCCCGGCGGTGCTCGTCGCTCATCTGGAGGAGCATCGCCGCGCGATGCTCGGCGGCGCGCGCGCGCTCGGCCTGTTCGAGGCGCGCGTCCACGTAGCGGCGGAACGCACGGAGCCGCAGGACGATGCCGAGCAAGAGGAGCTCGGTCCCCGCGAAGACCATGAAGAGCACGAGGAGGCTCCAGTTCGCCACGCCGAGGACCGTCGCGCCCGCGAGCACGACGACGTGCCAGGGGTGCACGAGGGCGTGCTTCACGTAGACCCAGGTGCTGGCTCGGCGCGGCGCAAGCCCCGCCGCGGCCCGGGGCGGACGCTTCCGGCGGGGGGGATCGACCGCCACGCGCAGCCGGGGGACTCGGACGGGGCCGCTGTCGTCGGGCCGGGCTCGATCGTGGTGTGCCTGCGCCTGCTGCGTGCTGTGCATCCGAGCGTCTCCCGTCGGGTGTTGCTGAACGCCTGAGCGCAAGCAACATGCCGCGAGGCGATCGCGCGTCCACCGCGGCGGGAGCGGCGCGGGCGCGCGCGACTGCGTGGCGGGTCCGTGGCGCCGAGTCACGCCTGCGCACGCGTGCGCGCCGCCGGGCTCCGTCGACGGCGGACGCGCGGGAGGATCACTCAGCCGTCAGGGGACGATCTCGGCGTGCTTCACGCCGTCGAGCTTGGGAAACGAGGTGTCGAGGTAGGCGTTTCCGCGCGCCTGGATCATCCCCTGGTTCGGGCTCTCGCCGTAGCCGTTGTAGAGCGAGCTGACGACGTCCATGCCGGTGACGACCTGGCCGAACGGGGCGAAGCGCATCCCGTCGAGGCGGGCGTTGTCGCCGAAGTTGACGAAGATCTGCGTCGTGCGCGAGTTCGGCGCGTTCGTCTGCGCGAACGTGACGAAGCCGGGCTTGTTCGACTGCTTGACGGGGTCGTCCTGGATCGTCGCGGGCTGCCACTTCGAGCTCACCGCCGGGTCGCCGCTGATGCCGAACTGGACCATGAAGTTGGAGACGTTGCGGAAGAAGCGGACGTCGTCGAAGAAACCGGACTTCACGAGGTTGTAGAAGCGGTCTGCGGCGTTGGGTGCCCAATCGCGGTGCACCTGGATGACGAAGTCGCCCTTGGTGGTCGTGAACTTGGCCTTGAACGAGTCGGGGGCCTTCGCCGTGAGCTTCGAGGGGTCGAGGAGTTCGGGGTGCACGGTCGAGGCGAGCGGCCCGTGCGATACGGCCGCGGCCGGGGCCGGCGGGGCCACGTTGCTCGAGGCGGCGGCCTTCGGCATGTCGCCGTTCGGCGAGCCGTTGGACGACGAGGAGGTCGGCTCGTCGGGCTTGGCGCAGGCGAGCACGAGCGGCAGCGCGAGCGCGAGGAGGAAGGGGACGTGCTTCATGAGGCGGCTCTTACCACGGCCTCAGCCTCACCTTGCTCACTTTGCGCCGAAGATCATCAGGCTCGCGGTCGAGATGATGGCGTTCAGGACGATGATGGCGAGCGACGAGTTCACGACGGCGCGCGTCGTCGCCCAGCCCACGCCCTCGCTCCCGCCGAACGTCGAGAGCCCGCAGTAGCCGCTCACGATCGGGATGGCCGCGCCGTAGGCGACGCACTTCGCGAGGCCGGTCGAGAGGTCCCCCCAGTCGATGAGCTGCATGTCGCAGAACGTGCGGATGGGGACGTCGAACGCCACGTTGGCGGTGGCCGCTCCCGCGGCGAACGCGATGACCCCCGCCCACACGATGAGCGCCGTGGTCATCACCATGCTCGCGAGGAATCGCGGGACGAGGAGGAAGTCGATCGGGTCCGCCGCGCACATGCGGAGGGCGTCGACCTGCTCGGTCACCACCATGCTCCCGATCTCGGCCGCGATGCCGGCGCCCACGCGCGTCGCGAGCATGAGCGCGCCGAGTGACGCGGCGAGGTCGCGCACGAGGAGCTCGAGGTACGTGGCCCCGAGCATCGAGAAGTCCGGCAGGACGCGCTTTGCCTGGAGGCCCGCCTGGTAGAGGAGGATCATCCCGATGAAGCCCATCGTGATCGAGACGAAGAAGAGGCTCTTGTTGCCGATCTCGAACATCTGCTGGACGACGGCGCCCTTCTCGCGCCGCCCGCGGAACACGTAGTAGAGCGTCCGGACGAAGACCGAGTAGAGCTCGCGGGCGCCGATCAGGAGATCGATGGCCGCGGCGCCGAGGTCGTGAACGGCCCCGGCATCGCCGCGCAGCGGCGGAGTCGCGTCCGTGGCGGGGCTCGTCGGGCTCTGCGCGGGCGCCACGGCATCACCCGAGGAGGAAGCTCACGAGGTAGTCGAGGACGAAGACGCCCGCGGCGCTCGCGACGACGGTCGCGTTCACGCTGCGGCCGACCCCGGGCGCGCCCCCCTTCGTGGAGAGGCCGAAGTGGCAGCTCGCCAGCGCGATGACGAGGCCGAAGACGACGCTCTTCACGAGGCCGTCGGCGACGTCGCCGAAGTAGAGCTGGCCGCTCGTGAGGCCGTTGTAGAACGTGCGCGGCTCGACCTGGAGGAGCGCCTTGCCGGTGTATGCGGCGCCGAGGAGCGCGAGGGCGTCGGCGTAGAGCGTCATCGTGAAGAGCGTCACGACGATGCCGACGAAGCGCGGCACGATGAGGAACGCGATCGGGTCGATCGCGAGCGCGCGGAGGGCGTCGATCTGCTCGGTGACGACCATCGTCCCGAGCTCCGCGGTGTTGTTTGCCCCGACCCGGCCGGAGATCATGAGCGCCGTGAGGAGCGGCGCGACCTCGCGCAGCGTCCCGAAGCCGGCGCCCCAGCCGAGGAGGCCCTCGGCGCCCACGCGCTTCACGAGGGGCGCTGCCTGGATGACCATGATGGCGCCCGTGAAGAGGGCGGTGACCACCACGATGGGCAGCGACTTGACGCTCATCTTGTGGAGGTTGCGTTTCAGCTCCGGGTAGTCGAGCCGCGGCGGGAAGGCGAAGAGGCGCGACGCGATGCGGCCGAAGAGGACGCCCATGCCGCCCACGGTCTCGGAGATGCCGAGGAACGCGGCACCCGTCGCCTCGGCGAGGTTGACCCAGGGGCTGCCCGTGGCGGCGGACGGCATCGGCGCTCGACGTTACTACAGGCCGAGGCCGTCGATCGCCGCCGCGACGCCGATCTGGGCGCCGACGTCGGCGGCCACGAGGGCGAGCGCCCAGCCGACGCCGACGGCGAGGCCGAGGAGAGACCAGCGGCTCTTGACGAAGTGGATGACGAGCGCCGGGCCGCCGTAGAGCCACGAGAAGAGGAACGTGCCGAAGACCGCAGCGTCGAGCGTCACGGGCCGCCACGCGTGCTCGGACCAGAGGGGCTCGCGCAGGCGCTCGTCGAGCCGCAGGATGGCCGCGACGCCGCCGGTGCAGACGGCCATCGAGGTGACGACCTGTACGAACTCGACGTTGCCTGGCGTCACCGCGGCTTGCCCTCGATGCCAATCCCGACGTGCATCACCATCGTGATCCGGCGCGCGACGTCGCCGCCGGAGAGCACCATCGTCGTCGTCCCGTCGAACGTGCTGCGCGGGACGAGGCGCCCGAGATCGAACTGGACCTTCGACGTGCCCGACGCGAGCATCGACTCCATCCGCGCGTCGGCCCCCGACGAGGCGCCCGGCGTACGGAGGACCTGCGGAGGCGCGGTCTGCGCGAGGACGTCGTCCACCGTGCCCGTCGACGCGTCGATCGCCGCGAGCGTGTAGGTGTCCGTCTGCGTGAGGCGGGAACCCTTCGCGTCGAGCTGGGAGATCTTCTGCCAGCGTGCGCCCTTGCCGATCTCCTCCTCGGGCCAGGGAACGGCCACGTCGCGTAGCGTCTGCCGCACCTGCTCGACCATCTGCCCGGTCGTGCCCGCGTCGACGACGCTCGCGGCGTCGACGGTGACGTCCTGTGCGAGCCCGCGCGCGGTCAGCGTGCCTCTGCCGGAGAGGTGCTCGATGGCGGCGACTTCGTCGCGCATCCCGCTGGCCATCGCGTCGGACCCCGGCGCACCCGCGCTGACGGTCGCCGCGGAGACGCGCCAGACGAAGGAGAGCGCGCCGTCGGGGGCGACGCGCGTCGGGTCGACGTCGACGGCGACGTGCACGCGAGGCAGGGGGATCTCGGGCTGCTTCGAGCCGGCGATCTCGGTCGTCGCGGTCGTCGCGAGGTCCATGAGGAGGAGCTCCTTCTGGTCCGCGTGCCACGCGTAGCGAACCTTGCGCCGAGGCGGCTGGCCCGGATCGAGGAGCTTGGTGAGCGAGCCGGGGCCCGTGAGGACGGCGGCATCGGGCGCGGGCGCGAGCGCGGGTGCGGACTCGGGCGCGAGCGCGGACGCGGGCGCAGGCGTGGACGCAGGCGCCGACGCGGACGCCGACGCGGACGCGGACCCGCCCCCGGGCTCCCCGCTGCTCGCCCTCGAGCATGCGGGTGCGACCGCCGCGATCGCCAGCAGGGTGACGACGCCGAGCCGCCTCACAGCGGCCCCTCGGTCAGGCCGTGCACGAACTGCTTCACGCGTGGCTCCTCGCAGGCGCGCGCTTCCTCGGTCGTCCCGTCGAACACGAGCTCCCCGCGGTACATCATCCCCACGCGGTCGGTGACGGTGAGGAGGCGATCGAGGTCGCTCGACACCATGACCACCGTGGCGCCATTCGCGCGCTGCTCGGCGCGCAGGAGATCGAAGATCTTCTGGGACGTCACCGGATCGAGCCCTGCGGCCGGCTCGTCGTAGAGCACCACGGGGGCCCCCGTCACCGTCGCGCGCGCGACGCCCACGCGTTTCTTCTGCCCGCCGCTGAGGCCCGCCGGGAGCCGGTCCTCGAAGCCCGCGAGCGACACGCACTTCAGGCGCTCGGCGACCCGCGCGCGGACCTCGTCCTCGGGCGGGGCGTAGAGGCGGCGCAGGGGGAACGCGATGTTGTCGCCGACGGTGAGGTGGTCGAAGAGCGCGTTGTTCTGGAACAGCATACCGATGCGCTTCCGTATCTCCTGGAGCTGGAGCTCGTTGGCCTCGGTCACCCGGTCGTCGCCGATCTGCACGGTGCCGCGGTCGGGCTTCATGAGAGCGGTGATCATCTTGAGGAGGACGCTCTTGCCGCTCGCCCCCGGGCCGATGAGGCCGTAGAGGCACCCGGTCGGAACGGTGAGGGACACGTCGCGGAGGATGGTGCGGCGCCCGCCGCCGCTCTGGTGAACGGACTTGCTGATGCCGGAGACGCGGATCACGTCGGGCCTCGGCGCCGCAGGTCAGGCGCGCCTGGGGGCGGTCGCGGCGGTGAGCTCTGCGCGCGTGCGCGCGAGGCGCGCGTAGAGGAAGAGGGTCACGGCGGCGAGGACAGCGACGAGCGAGACGAGGGCGACGAGCGCTCCCTGGAGCTCGCGCATCGAACGGCGCGCCACCGCGATGGGGCCGACGTGGCCGAACTCGCTGGCGGCGGCGTTCGGGGGCGCGGGACGCGACACGAGCACGACGGTGACGTCGGCCGGCAGGAGCCCGGCGACGGCGCCCGCGACGAGGCGCTGCACCGAATCGGCGCTGAGAGGCGGAGTCGAGCCCGAATGCTCGAGGAGCACGCTCGCGCTTCCGCGGACCACGGGGGCATCTCGAAGTGGGCTCGGAGAGGGGAGGTTCAGGTGCACGCGTGCGCGGAGGACGCCATCGACGTCCTCGAGCGACTTCTCGAGGTCCCCTGCCATGCCCGCGACGAGCTGCGCGTGCTCCGCCGCCTCGCTCGGCACGAGAGACCCCTTGCCGACGGCGTCGAGGACGCCCGGCGGCGTGGGGCGGGGAAGCCCCTCGTCGCGCATCACCTCGAGCGCCCGCGGGATGTCGTCGCGCGTCACGTCGACGCGCCACTTGCCCTCGACCGCCGGGTCCGCCTCGCGCGTCGCGTCGATGCTCGCCCGGTCGAGGGCGACGACGACGCGGTTGGCCTCCGCGTCCTCGAGCCCGCCAGCCACCGGGACGCTGCACCCGGCGAGCGCAAGCAGTGCAAGCAGCGCGAGCAGCACAGGCAACGCCAGATGTGCGCGCCCCCCCCGCGCCATCACTTCTTCTTCGCTCCCGGCTTCGGAGCCGCAGCGGGGGCGGGCGGCGGCGCCGGCGTCGCGGGCGTCGTCTGGCGGCGCTTGATCACCGCCCTGTGCATCTCCTTCATCCAGCGCTGGAGATCGCTCCCGGGCGCGTGCTGCTGCTGGATGATCGCCTCCATCGGCCACCACGCGACGGGGCGGTCGTTGATGGCGAAGACGATGTCGTACGGGCCCTCGCCCGAGGCGAGCGGGAAGGGGGACCCGCCGCCCGACCCCATGCACGCCCACGAGTGCTCCGGCCTCACCTCGTTCTGGAAGCAGCCCTCGTTGCGCCCGACGATGTGCCCCTGCTCGTCGAGCACGTACGACGTGATCGACACGTTCGTGCCGCTCCAGCCGCGCGTCGCGCGCGCGAACCAGGTGTACTCGACGCGGCGCGGGTAGGTCCGCTCCGCCCAGGCGGCGCGGATGCCCATCATGGCGAGCGGGTCGTCGTGCCCGGCCGCCGCGACGACGACGTCGACGTCGGGGTTCCCGTCGTCGGTCGCGTCGCTGTCGTGGTCGTCCTCGAGGTCGTCGTCGTCGTCGGGGAGCATGACGTTGACGAACGAGCGCCCGAGCTCCTTGTCTCCGAGCTTCGCGACGACCGCGTGCTTGCCGTGGGACCTGGCGGCGAGAAACTGCATCGAGCTCGACGCGAACGCGACGCGCTGCTTGTCGCCGACCTTCACCGTCGTCGTCTCGCTCGCGAGGACCGTCTCGTTGGGATCGCGCACCTCGAACGTCACGTCGTGCGACCCCTTGGGCAGCCCGAAGAGCATCGCGACCGCCGGGATGTGGACGTGGTCGTCGTCGCCGACCTCGATGGACTTGGCGTTCCCGTAGATGGCCGCCGTCGGCTGGTCCTCGGCGTCGCGCGCCACGCTCAGGTGATCGGTCACGAACACGTCCGCCCACTCCCGTGCGCGCTGGTCCTTCGCGTACGCCGCGAGCGCGGCCTCGACCGCCGCCGGGTGCCCGAGGGCCGTCTCGCGGACCTCGCTCACGCTGACGGCGCTCGAGATGGGCCCGAAGACCGTGAAGAGCGACTGCCCGGTGAAGAGGATGGCGTGGTTCACGCCCACGACGCGCGGCTTGCCGTCGGGCGCGAGGGCGACGACGGGCCCGCCGGAGAAGCCCGGGTACACGGCCGCGTCGAAGAGGAGGAGCTTCTCGCCGAACATCTGCACGGTGCCCGACGCGATGCCCTCGCTCATGCCCCACGACAGCGCCCAGAACCCCTGCCCCGTGTGGCCCATGGCCCAGACGGGCGTCCCCACCTCGGGATCGGCGTCCGCGAGGTCCAGCGGCGGCACGTCCTTCAGCGGCTGCTTGGGCCGCAGGATCGCCACGTCCCGCACGTCGTCGACGCGCACGACCTCGCCGTCGACGGTCTGCCCGCTGCGGCTCGTGAGCTTCAGCCGGTCGGGGCGCAGGACGACGTGCGCCGCCGTGACGATCTCGAGCTGGTGGGTCTGCGGGTCGAGGATGGCGAAGCCCGTCCCGTGCGGGGTCGGCTCCTTGCGGAGCGACACGTCGATGACGTGCTTGGGCGCGTGCGACTCGTCGCCGAGCGTCTTCTCGGCGTCGAGGATCTCCTGCTCGCGGTCGGCCCGGTCGTCGTTGAGAATGGCCACGACGCTGGGTGCGGTCTCCTCGAAGATGAGGCGAGCCGACGGCTTGGGCGGCTCGGCGTGGGCCTGGGTCGACGACCCGCCGCATCCGGCAGTGCCGAGGACGGCGGCGAGCCCGAGCGCCGCGACGGTTGCAGCCGAGGCGAGCGAGGCGGGAGAGGCGGACAACGCGAATGCGAGCGGGGTCCGGCGGCGCATGGGACGGGTGGGGCGGGTCTGCATGACTTCTCGAAACCTTCCGTGCGAGTAGTTACCCCAAGCGATGGCGGTTGCGAAAGGGGGGGAGGGATGCTACGGACGTTTACGGAAAGCTCGCGCGGGCCGATTCTCTCGGCGCGCGTAGGCCGTCGGCGCATCACCGCCACGTGCCCGAGCCAGCGACGGCGGCCCCAGAGGCTTCTCTCTCGGCCCCCGACGCAGGAGGCCTCAAGCCCCAAGGCCCCCGCCCGGCTCGGCTCTCGTCCGCGTCATCCATCGAAAAAGGGCACGCCACGCGCGTGCGTCATCGCCTTTGGCCTCACCGTTCATCGACGCCCTCTCGACGCTCAACGACCGAGCTCTCCGCCGCCTGCTCGGGGCGCGCGCGTATCTCCGCGGTTACGACTACGTCCGGCGGCACGCCGTCGACGGCCTCGTCATCGAGGACGCCGTCGCCCGGGGCCAGGTGCGCGGCACCGAGGCCGAGCCGTACCGCGTGAGCGTGCAGCTCACCCCGGCCGGTTTCTCGTCGACGTGCACGTGCCCGGCGTTCGCTTCGAGCAACGGCGGCCACTGCAAGCACGTCGCTGCGCTCCTCATCGCGCTGCGCGATCAGGCGCGCGGGTCGCAGCCCCGCCCGCAGCAGCCGCAGACGCAGCAGGGAAACGGCGTGCACTACACCGTTCACGGCGGCACGGTGCACGTCGCCGGCGTCGAGGGCGAGGGTCGCCGCAGCAAGCGCGCGCGAGGCCGGGCGATGAAGGCCGCGCAGCACATGCACGTCCAGCCCCGCCTGCCCTCGCCGGCGGGTACCGGGGTCGACGCGTGGCTGCCCGAGCCCATGCCACCGCAGCCCAAGCAGATCGAGTATCGCTGCCAGGTGAAGCAGGTCGGGCACGGTGGCGGCGCAGGCGGGTCGCTCACCATCACTCTCCTCGATCCGGAGGCGCGCTTGCCGCTCCTGCCGACGACGCTCCTGCTCGGGCAGGACCAGCACCCCACGGCCGACCGCGAGGCCATCCGCCAGCTCGCGCGCTTCGAGAACCAGGGGCCGCGGCGCGTCGGCATCGACGTCCGGGGCGAGGACGTCGCCGACCTCCTGCCGCACCTCAAGGGCCGTCGCGTCATCGTCGAGCCGCAGATGATGGAGCTCCGCTTCGGCGACGAGCCCCTCCGCCCGCGGTTCGATCTCGAGCTCTCACAGGACGGGACGCAGATCCTCGTGCGCACGTCGTTCCAGCGGCAGGGCGACCCCCGCCGCTTCACGACGTCGAGCGGCGCCTGGTTCGAGGGGAGCCCGGGCTGGTACGTCGACGCGCAGGAGGGGTGGGCCCGTCCCATCGATCGCCGCGTCTCGCCCGCCGCGATCCGTCGGCTTCTCCGGCAGCCCGTCATCGCCGAGTCGGTCGATCGCCTTCCGGACCTCGTCATGCAGGGCCTGCCCAAGGTGGCCCTCGAGGTCGGCGCCGAGCTCCCCGAGCTCTCGCAGGTGGCCGACGTGGTCGACCTCGTGCCGACGTTCCGCGTCGCGGCCGGCGGTTCGCTCGTCGACGCACAGGTGAGCTTGCGCGCCGCCTACGAGGACGTGGAGATCGACGTCCGCGCCGACGGGATGACCGTCCCGGTCGTCGTCAAGCCCCCGAGCGAGGGAGGAACCTCCAAGCGCGCGCGCTGCATCCGGTGCGACATCGCCGCCCAGCAGGCGGCCGCCGCGCGTCTGCGCGATCTCGGCCTCGTTCCGGCCGAGGACGGGAACAAGTTCGTCGCACGCGGCGACGAGGCGATCCGCTTCTGGACCGAGGGCCTCGCGACGCTGCCGGACGACTGGGACCTCTACGTCCCCGACGATCTCGTCGACGTCCAGGTCCGCGACGCGGCGCTCGGCGCGAACGTGCGCGTCGGCAGCGGCGTCGACTGGCTGTCGCTCCGCATGAACTTCGAGAGCGAGGGCGTCGCCGTCACGCAGGAGGAGCTCGCGCGGTGCCTGACCGAGGGCCGCAAGTACGTGCGCCTCTCCGACGGGACGTTCGCGCGGCTCGACCCGCTCAAGGTGCGCGAGGTGCTCCAGCGCCAGGCGGAGATCCTCGCCACCGGCGGCGGCAACGGCGGCAAGCTGCCCCTCTCGCAGGCCGGCCGCATCGAGGAGCTCCTCAACCAGGTCGGGCGCGCGACCGTCTCGTCCGACGCGAAGGAGCTCTTCAAGAAGCTCCAGGACATCGACGAGATCAAGGGGACGCGCAAGCCGCGAAACCTCAAGGCGCAGCTCCGCCCGTACCAGGAGCAGGGCTTCCAGTGGCTCTGGTTCCTCCACGAGATCGGCTCCGGCGGCGTCCTGGCCGACGACATGGGCCTCGGCAAGACCGTGCAGACGCTCGCGCTGCTGCTCGCCGTGAAGAACGAGGACGCGAAGATCGAGGGCAAGAAGAAGCCCTTCAAGGTGCTCATCGTCGCGCCCACGAGCGTCGTCACCAACTGGCTGCGCGAGATGGACAAGTTCGCGCCCTCGCTCCGGCACGCGCTCTGGCACGGCGCCGAGCGCAGGGAGCGCAAGGACGAGATGGACGACGCGGACGTCGTCGTGACGAGCTACGCGCTCCTCCGGCGCGACGAGGAGATGCTCAAGGAGATCGACTGGCGCTACGTCATCGTCGACGAGGCGCAGCAGATCAAGAACCCGCTCAGCGCGACCGCGCGCGCGGCCAAGCGCCTTCGCGCCGACCGCCGCCTCGCCCTCAGCGGCACGCCCATCGAGAACCGCCTGAGCGAGATCTGGTCGATCTTCGACTTCGTCTCCCCGGGCCTCCTCGGCCCGCTCGACAAGTTCGAGGAGCGCTACTCGCGCCCCATCGACGCGGGGGACAAGACGGCGGCCGCGCGGCTGCGCGCCACGATCCACCCGTTCATCCTCCGCCGCACGAAGTCCGAGGTCGCGAAGGACCTTCCCGAGAAGATCGAGACCGACCAGTTCTGCGAGCTCACGGGCGAGCAGTCGTCGCTCTACGGCGCCGTGCTCAAGGAAGTGCGCGCGCAGGTCATGGGCGAGGTCGAGCGGCAAGGGCTCGCCCGCAGCCACATCCAGATCCTCGCGGGGCTCACCCGCCTGCGGCAGGCGGCGTGCGATCCGCGCCTGCTCGGCCTGCCGCGCCAGTTCGGCGACGAGGACTCGGGCAAGCTCGTCGCGCTGCGCGATCTCATCGAGACCTCGCTCGAGGGCGGCCACAAGGTGCTCGTCTTCAGCCAGTTCGTCACGATGCTCCAGCTCATCAAGCGGGCGATGGACGAGGACAAGGTCTCCTACGAGTACCTCGACGGGTCGACGAAGGACCGCGCCGACCGCGTCGACAACTTCCAGCGCGACGACGGGCCGTCGGTCTTTCTCATCTCGCTCAAGGCCGGCGGCAGCGGCTTGAACCTCACCGCGGCCGACACCGTCATCCACTTCGACCCGTGGTGGAACCCCGCCGTCGAGGACCAGGCGACCGACCGTGCGCACCGGATCGGGCAGACCAAGGTCGTCACGACGTACCGCCTCATCGCCAAGGGCACGATCGAGGAGAAGATCCTCGAGCTCGCCGAGAAGAAGCGCGAGCTCGTCGGAGCGGTCCTGTCGGAGGACATCGGCGGCGCGAAGAAGCTCACGAAGAACGACCTCGAGGACCTCTTCAAGGCGGATTGAGCGGGCGGCGGGAAGAGGGAAGAGGAGATCGAGTACGGAGTTCGAGGTACGTGCACGTGGCACGAGGACGAGAGAGGACGAGCACGTCCTGCCGAGCACGCGAACGAGGACGAGTAGGTGTACGAGCAAAGCGCCGCGCACACGTTCTCGTGAACGTACTCGTGCCCGTCCACGACCGGACGTGCTCGTCCTCGTTCTCGTGCCACGTGCACGTACCTCGAACTCCGTACTCGATCTTCGTGTGCTCCCCGACGATGCCCGATTGCCCGTAGCCCGGAGCGCGTAGCCCAAGTACTCTCTCCCGCATGATCTGGCTCTCGAGCTCCACGATCGCGCGCCTCCGTGACCAGCTCCGTACGCGGGGGCAGCGGCCTTCGATCGCGCTCGGCGGCACGGCGGCGCCGCTCTCGCCCGAGGCGGCGGAGCTCCTCACCGTGGCGGCCGAGTACGGGCCGATCTCCGAGGCGATGTACCTGATGATGTCCGCCGACGGGAAGATCACGAACGACGAGCGCGAGGTGCTCAAGGGCGCGCTGCGCAACCTCTCGGGCGACACGGTGCGCTCGGTGCACATCGAGGCCATGCTCGACGAGGCCACGAAGCGCGTCGCCGAGCAGGGCCGCGACGCTCGCCTCAAGGACGTCATCGAGCACCTGCACGAGGATCCGGCGCGCGCCGAGGTCGCGTTCGTGCTCGCCGCGGCGATCGCCTTCGCCGACAACGCCATCGCCGACGAGGAGAACGAGACGCTCAACGCGTTCGCCGAGGGGCTCGGCATCGACGAGTCCCGCGCGAACGAGCTCCTCGACAGCGTCGAGGCCGACCTCGCGGAGCGCCCGGCGACGACCCCGTCGAAGTAGGCCGCGGGCCGGTCTCTCGTGAACCCGTCTCCCTCGTCCTCGGGGTCGCTGGCCCCGCTGTCCGACGGCGACCTGCCGGCGCGCATCGGCGGGTATCGCGTCGTGCGGCGCCTCGCCACGGGCGGCACGAGCGACGTCCTGCTCGCGCGCGCCGAGGGCCCGCACGGCTTCGAGCGGGTCGTCGTCCTCAAGCTGCTCCTCCAGCAGTACCGCGACGATCCGTCGTTCGAGCGCATGTTCGCGCGCGAGGCCGCGGCCTACGCGCGCCTCAGCCACCCCGCCATCGTGAAGCTGTTCGACTTCTTCTCGGACGCGGGGCAGCTCGTCATGGTGCTCGAGTACGTCGACGGCTTGCCGCTCCACAAGCTGCGCGCGCTGCTCAAGTCGCGCAGCGTGACGCTCGACGACGCGGCCTCGAGCTTCGTCGGCTGGCGCATCTTCGGCGCGCTCGCCGCTGCGCACGCCGCGAAGGACCCGGAGAGCGGCGAGTTCTCGCCCGTCATCCACCGCGACGTGAACCCGTCGAACGTGCTCATTCCGTGGGACGGCCACGTGAAGATCGCCGACTTCGGCATCGCCAAGGTCGCGGGCGTCGACAACGACAAGACGCAGGCGGGCTTCATCAAGGGCACGTACGGCTACATGGCGCCGGAGCAGGCGCGCGGCGCCGAGCTCACCGTGCGCGCGGACGTCTACGCCGCGAGCCTCCTTCTCTGGGAGCTCCTCGTCGGGCGCAAGGCGATCGTGCGCGGCAGCATGTCCGACCTCGACGTCCTGCGCGCGATGGCCGAGCCGGCGTTTCCGACGCTCTCGGCGCTCCGTCCCGATCTGCCGCCCGCGGTCCTCGACGCGATCGGTCGCGGCCTCCAGCCCGATCCCGACCGGCGCGCCGTCACCGCCGAGGAGCTCGCGGGCGTCCTCCGCGCCTCCACCGACATCGACGCCGGCCGCCAGCGCCTGGTCGACGCGCTCGCCGCCGTGCGCCCGCCGTCGGTCGCGGACGACATGGTCACGACGCTCTCGCGTCCCCCCGCGCCGCGGCCCGCCGACTCATCGGCCGACGCGACCATCCCGAACCCCATCACGCTGCGGGGGCCGTCCCCCGACGACACGCACTCGGACGCGCTCAAGCTCACCTCCGTCCCACCGCGCCCCGTCGTGACGTCGCTTCCTCCCCGCCCGGTGCACACGCTCCGGATGAACCCCCCGGGCGCATCCTCTCCACCGCCGCCAAAGACCCAGCAGATCTCCTCGGTCCCCGGCACCCTCACGCCCCCCCCTCGCGGACCCGCGCCCACGCCCGCGCCCGCGCCCACGCTCGCCCCCCTCCTCACCGCCCGCCCTCCTTCCGTCCGCCCGCCTCCCCCCGCGACGCCTCTCCCGCCGCCGCCTCCCATCCCTCCGCCTCCCGTCCTCGCGCCGCGCGGGACGAGCACCGCCCCCATCCCGGTGCGCACTGCCTCGGTCCCGCCTCCTCCGCCGCACACGTTCTCGCCGGCGCCTCCCCCGCCTCCTCCACTGCATCCGCCCGTGCAGGCCGTCCCCTGGCAGGCGCCCGTTCCGACGGTGCTCCTCATGTCGCCGCTGCCGCCGAACGCGATGCCCCCCGTCCTCGCGCCGACACCCCAGGCCCCCGTCGTCTGGACCCCTCCCGGGATGCCTCCCGCGCCCGTGCGCCGCCGCCGCCCCTTCGCCGTCTTCGCCGGAGCGGCGGTCCTCGGCCTCGCGCTCTTCGCAGGCGTCGTCTTCGTCGTCTCCACCCGCGGCCGCAACGCGGCCTACAGCCCGCCGTCCCGCGTGACCCCCAGCGCGCCCGCTGCTTCTCCGCCCACGCCCGCGCCCACGCCCGCGCCCGCGCCTGCGCCCGCGCCCGCGCCCACTTCCGCCGTCGCCCCTCTCTCCCCCAGCCCCTCCTCCACCACGGGCACGGTGACCGTCTCTTCCGCGCGCGCGGGTCACCGCATCTACGTCGACAAGCACGTCGTCGGCGAGTCGCCCGGCACGTTCACCGTGCGGTGCGGCTGGCACGTGATCAAGGTCGGCAGCCAGGGCACGGCGCACAACCTCGAGGTCCCCTGCGGCGGAGACGTCGAGGCCCGCTGAGCGCGCCAGCGCTCGATCGACGGGTCGATCGGCGCTCGCTCCGTTCGGCTCAGAACGTCCCGGTCAGGCCCGCCGAGCCGAGCCCGAACCAGGGGTGCAACTCGAGGCGCGACGACGACTGATCCGTGCCCCCGCTCGTGTCGTCCGAGGGCGGGCTCGCGGGCGCCGCCGCGGGCTCGCTCCCACCGGAGTGGTTGCCCGTCAGCAGGCCGATCACGCCGATCACGCCACCCGCGCCCGCGACGATGAACGACACCGTCGAGAGGGTCGCCATCGACTTGGCCGAGCTGATGTCGCTGTTCTCGCCCGGGCCGCACTGCGTACTCCCACCGCCGCTCGCGCAGAGCGGCGAGCTCTTGATGCTGTTCGTCTTCGACATCGAAAGAACGCCCGTGATCGTCCCCGCGATGAGCCCCGCGCCCGCCAGGCCGAACCCGCCGAAGACGAGCCCCTTCGAGAAGCCCGACTTGCCGCCCGCCACCCCCGTGTCCGCCGCCGGCGCGGTGTCCGTCGAGCCCCCGGCCGCGGCGCCGTCGGTCGTGCCGGCCGCGGCGACCCCCGCCTGCGCGCCCGCGGGCAACTCGAGCGGCACGTCCTTGTGATCCTTCTCGGCGAGGTCCACCTCGGCCTTCGCCTCGACGCCGCCGCCCTTCGCCACGATGACGTGGTGCCCGGGGTTCATCTTGCGAGGCTCGCCGAGCGCCGCGGACGGCACCGGCGCGCCGTCGATCGTCACGGCCGCCGTCACCCCGTCCGGCACGTTCTTCAGCGTCACCGTGACCGCCGGGATGCGCGCCTCGATCTCGTCGTTGAGCGAGCTCGCCGCGTCGCGCGCCTGCTTGAACGGCGCCGGCTCGTCCGCCCCCCCCTGGCTGCGCGACACGCGCAGCGCCGTGTCCCGCGCCTCGACGAGGAGACCCATCGCCATCTGCGTCTTGGCCACCTCGAGGCCCGTCGTCGGCACGTGCATCAGAGCGTCGGCCCCCTGGAACGCCTTGAGCGCGCCCTTGAGGTCGCCCTTGTCGCGATCGGCGCGCCCCTCGGTCATCAGGCCGCGCGCGGTCTCCTTGTCGGCGGCCGTGGGCTCGGCCATGGCGACCGACGATGCGGCGAGCGCGATGGCGATCATCGATGCGAAGAGCAGTCTAGAAGCCATCGTCTACCTTGGGCTTGGGCCTGGCGGTGGGGACCGCCGGAGGGGCCGCCGTGGCGGGCGTCGTCGGAGGCGGCGTCCATCGCGGGGGCGGGGTCCACTGCGGGATCTTCGGCTTCGCCATCGGCAGCGCGCTCGCGGCGAACGTAGGCGTGCCCGGGCCCGTCGCGGAGGGCGACGCGCCGCCGGCCGCGCCCTTCGCGCCGGCTGCGCCGGTCGTGCCCCCGGCCGACGCGCTCGTGGCGGTCGAAGGCCCCGACGTGCCGGCGGCGGTGGCCGTCGTCGAGGGCGAGGGGGCGGGGGGAGGGGAGGGCTGCATGGCCGTCGCAGGCGCGGGCCTGCCGCGGAACATCGTGAACGACACGCCCGTCGCCGCGACGGCCGCCACGACGAGGAGCCCCACGACGGCGAAGACGCCCTTGCGCGACCGCGGCGGCGGCAGCACCGGCTCGGAGGCGTCGAGCGCGGCCGAGCCGAGGGTCGCGTACGACTGCGCGTTCGGCGGCGTCTCGGACACGCGCGCCGTGAGCCTGGCCACCGCGTCGTACGGCGAGGCCTTCGGCATGGGCGCCTCGGGCATCGTCATCGCGTTCACGTCGCCGGGGATCGAGTCGGCCGACTGGAGCGCCAGCACCGGGCGAGGCGCGCTGTGCGGCGTCTGCCCCGTGATCGAGGACCGGTCGCTCGTCGGACGCAGGAGGTCCTCGACCCGCCGCCGCTCGGCGGCCGCCGCGAGCGCGATGTCGATCGCCTGCTTGCGTCGCTCGGCGCGGTCGGACATGTGCGCGGACGCGAACGCTGCGACGTCGCCCGGGGTGGTCGGCACCATCGCCTCGACCATCGCGTCCTCGAGGGCCTCGCGCAGCTCGGCCGCCGTGTCGTACCGGCTCTCCGGCGCATGCGCGAGCGCCTTGCGGACCACGGCCGCGATGCTCGGATGCACCCCCGAGGGGAGCGGCACCGGGGGCCTCCCGGAGCCGAGGAGGTGGAGCGTCGCCAGCTGGTTGTCGCCCTCGTAGGGCGGCTTGCCCGCGAGCAGGTGGTAGAGGATCGACCCGACCGCCCAGACGTCGGCCCTGCGGTCGACCGGGCGGCCGAGCGCCTGCTCGGGCGCCATGTACTGGATCTTGCCCTTCAGCACGCCCGAGTTCGTGTCCGTCCCGACGCGCGACCGCGCCTTCGCGATGCCGAAGTCGATGAGCTTCGCGATGCCCCGGGTGCTGACCAGGATGTTGTGCGGGCTCACGTCCCGGTGGACGATCTCGAGCGCGTGGCCCGCCGCGTCCTTGAGCTCGTGCGCCTCGTGCAGGCCCGCGCAGGTGTCGGCCATGACGCGCAGGACGACCCCCACGGGGATGGTCAGGTTCTTCTTCTGGCAGGCGCGGTTCAGCTTCGAGAGGGCGTCGCCGTCGACGTACTCCATCGCCAGGTAGAGGATCTCGTGCTCCTCGCCGAGGTCGAGGATCTGCGCGACGTTCAGGTGCTCGATGCGCGACGCGATGCGCGCCTCATCCAGGAACATCTCCTGGAAGCGGATGTCCGCCGCGAACTTGGGCAGGATGGTCTTGATGGCGACGAGCTTCTCGAAGCCGTGCTTGCCCCGCTGCCGCGCGACCCACACGCTCGCCATCCCACCTTCGGCGATGGGGCAGAGCAACTCGTAGCGATCGAGCTTGTAGCCCGGCGCGAGTGGCGAGTTCGATGGCGACGCGGCAGCCGTCACTGCTTTGCCAGAAGGTAGCCTTTTCTTTGCCACTCGGGCAGAGGGCAGCACGCCAGAGCCCACATGATCATGCGGCGCCATGCGTCCGCGTACGCCGCTGTAGGCATGACCCGAGCGGCCGGTGGAAAGATACAGACGCGGAAGGCCGGGCGGGGGAGGGGCGTCGTCTTCGTGCACGTGCGCCGCATCGTACGGGCGACGCCGGGCAGAGCTTCCGTCGCCAGGCGTATCGAGCCGGCATCGAGGGGCGCAACTCTCGTGACCGAGGGCGTCCTTTTCGTGACGAGGTGCGTCCCCTTCGTGACGGGGCCCGTCCCTCGCGTGAGGAGAGGCATCCCCTTCGCAACGAGGGGCCTCCTTGACGAGACGACGCCCGGCCTGGTCGTGACGGGCAGCTTCCCTCTCGTGACGAGGTCCCTGCCTCTCGTGAGTCGCCGCTCCGTCAAGGCAACGGCGACCCGCCTCGTGCGAGGGCGCACCCCGTCACGACGGGCGGGGGCCTCGTGCGAAGTGGAGGGCGTCCCGTGACGAAAGGCGGGGGCCCCGTCCCGAGAGGGGCGCTCCGCGTCACGAGAGGGGCGCTGCGCGTCACGAGAGGGCGCGCCGCCGTCGTCGGGACTCGCCCGTCCCTCGCGAGAAAACCTCGTCGCGAGAAGAAAAAGAACGCGGCCATGTCGATTTCTGTCGATTCAGCCGTTTTGACCGCCCTGTTGATGGTGAGGGCGACGAAGCCGGGGACAGTCCCCGGGTCCGAGCGCCCTCGTTCAGGAATCGATGGCCACTCGAAATAGAGCAGCGACACAGGCAGCGGATGCGCGGGCAATCGCCGGCATCCAGAAGGACCTCACGAACGTGTCGAGCCTGCCCCTGGCAGGAGCGACATACACCATGGCCTCGCTGATCCAGCTCGTTCAGAGCCGGATCGACGCGGTCAACGCGGTGCTGGCCGCCAAGGCGAAGTACGCCGAGGCGGTCGGCACGATGCAGGCGCTGGACACGAAGGTGGACCCGGTCATGCGGGGCCTCCGGCAGTACGTGGTCAACGCCTACGGGGAAACGGCACCGCAGCTCGCGGACTTCGGCTTCACGCCGACCAAGCGGGCCACGCAGACGCCGGAGCAGAAAGCGACCGCGGTCGCCAAGCGGGCAGCCACCCGCGCGGCCCGCGGAACCAAGGGACCCAAGGCGAAGAAGGCCGTCACCGGTGAAACGGTGAAGGTCGCGGCGCTGCAGGCCCAGGTCGATGCTCTCGCTCCCCCCCCAGCCGCGACGGCCGTGACGCCGTCGCCCGTCGTCCCGGTCGCACCGACCGGGGCTCCCCCCGCGGCAACGCCTCCTAGGGCGTAGCCGAGGGCGGCCTCCGGCGGGACGACCGTCCCCACCCGCAGGCCCTCGCGCTCCCTCCCGGGCTCCGCTCGCACGCCACGCATCACGGCGTCGGGCGGACCCGCCGGAGGGGGGCGGCGCGCGCCGGCCCGCTCAGCCGGTCGTGGTCGCGAAGACTTCGGCCTCGGAGGCCGCCATCGCCGCGCGCTCGAGCCACGCCGTCAGCACCGCGACGTCGGCGCACGAAGCCACCCGGGCGCGCCCGAGCTCGCTCAGAGGAAGCGCGCGCGCCGCGAGCACGTGCGTGATCGCGACGCGCAGGCCCTTGACCTGCCCTTGCTCGATCAGCTGTTCGCCTGCGTTCACGACGTCTTCGGCTCCGTGGGGCCCTGCTACCCGAAGGAGAATACTACGGATGTCGTCGGCGGCAACGTCGGGAGGCGCCGCGCGCCAGAGGTATGCGTAGAGTTGCACGAGGAGCGCCCGCGTTCGAGCATCGCGCGCGAGCGTGCCGGCCAGGGCGCGCATGAGCGGCGCAGCGCGCTCGAGCCGCCCCATCGATCGCGACGACCAGAGCGCCAGCTGGACGAGCCTCCCGAGCGCGTGGAGCGCGCGAGCGGCCAGCGCGTCGGGCGAGAGCGCCGCCAGATCGTCGAGGACGACGCGGAACTGCGGCTGGTAGGGCCGGACGGCCTCGAGGAGCTCCGGGCTGGCGTCGAGCAGCGACGCGAAGTCGGTGGCCATGCGCCAGCGACCTTCGCCGTGATGCAGGAGCACGGGCAGCACGATGGGGAGCTTCCTCGCGTCGGGGTGGTCGCGCAGCCAGCGCTCCCAGACGCGCACGAGGTAGCGCAGCAGCCGAAACGGCATCGCGGCGTCCTGCGACGACTGGTGTTCGAAGACGACGTAGACGAGGGCTTCGGTTCCGTCCGTCGCTCCAGCCGTCGCAGCGGTTGCGTCGGTTGCGTCGGCCGCATCGGCCGCGCCGCGCGGCTCGCGCGGCTCGCGTGCCCGGACCGCGTAGAGCAGGTCTGTGTGCGTGTGCTGGAGAGCTTCGTCGACGAACGAGCCCGGCAGCACCTCGAGGGTCGCGAGATCGAGGTGCGCGCGCACGCCCGCGGGAAGTACGAGCTCGAGCTCGCTGCGCGCGATGTCGGGCTGGCCGAACGTGGCCTTGAAGAGAGCGTCGTGAGGGCTCGACGGCATCGGCGCGACGCCAGGATGGGCAGGGTTCGCCGAGGCGGCAAGGACGGCTAGTTGTACGTGGTGTCGCCCAGCGTCTTGTCGGCGCAGTAGCAGTTGTTGCCGCCGTTGGGTGCGGCGTGCGGATCATGCTCGTAGCCCACGTTCGGGCCCGCAAAGGTCCAGCACGGGCAATTCGTGGTCGAGCCGGTCGAGCAGACGACCAGGTCACCGTCGGTACCGCCATCCTCTCCGACGCATTGCCCTTGCGTGCACTCGGAGGCGTTCCCGGTGAACTCGGTGCACGCGTCGATGGCGAGCGAGAGGCTGTATTGCCCGGCAGGGTTGCAATCGAAGAACTTGGGCGTGCCTTCGCTCAACCCATCGGTGTGCTGGACCGGGCAGCAGCCGGTCGGGCCGTTCGTCCCGTTGCCGCAGTTGGCCTGCGTCGCTCCGGGCGAATGGCACTCGCAGCCGTCGAGGTCGGGTGCCTCCGAGACGTTGCAGTCCAGATAGCCGGCGTTGCACGTGTACGTGCAGGTCGTGCCGCTCGCGCACTGCGGGTTGGATCCGTTGGTGGCGGTGCACGCCTGCCCGCAAGCGCCGCAGTTCTGCGGCGTGTCCGTGGCGCCGCAGCTCGATTCGGCAGGCGAGTCCTTCGGCGCGTCGACGGGAGCGTCCGTTCCGGCCTCTTTCCCGCCCTCGCCTGTCGACGTCTCCTGGGGCTCGCCATCCCCCGTGGACGTGTCGGCGACGAACGTGTCCTGCTGGAGCGACGAGTCGTTCCCACCCGAGGAGCTGTCGGGATGGGTGACCACGTCGGGCCCGGTGGACGTGTCGCCGCCGGGGCCGTCCTGCTGGTTCGTGACGTCCTGCTTGGCCTGGGCGTCGTTGCAGTTGGGAGCGCAGTCGCTCTCCGAGATGTTGTCGAGCCCCGTGACGGCGGCGCACCCCATGGCGGCGACCGCGACCCAAGAAACGAACGCGATACGGGAAGCCTTGCGCACGCGTGAAGCTTACCTCGAAAGGCCGTCGAGGAAAGGTCACCTCTTCGCCGCAAGGACGCTCCGGGCGTCGGCGAGCACCGCGTCGAACATCGCGGGTGTGAGTTTTCCAGTCTGCGTGTTCTGCTGGCTCACGTGGTAGCTCCCGAGGAGCCATTCCCAGGTGGTCGCGCCGGCTGCCTCGGCCTCGTCGGCGCCCCCCGCGAGCCGCTTGCGGGCGCCGTGACCGAACGCCGGGCGAGGCCGAGGGACGACACCCCCCGCGCGCTCGTGGGCGTCGAGGACGGCGCGCCACGCGATCGCGCCGAGCGCGAGGACGACGCGGACGCGCGGCAGGAGGGCCGTCTCCTCGTCGAGCCAGTGCGCGCACCGCGCGATCTCGTCGGGCCGGGGCGCGTTGCCGGGCGGCGCGCACCGGACGGGGGTGAGGACGAACGCGTCCTCCAGCGTGAGGCCGTCGTCGCGCGAGGTGCTCGCCGGCTGGCTGGCGAAGCCGGCGCGGTGGAGCGCCGCGTAGAGGAAGTCCCCCGAGCGATCGCCCGTGAAGACGCGCCCGGTGCGGTTGGCGCCGTGCGCCCCCGGCGCGAGCCCCACGACGAGGAGACGCGCGCGGGGGTCGCCGAACCCCGGCACCGGCTTGCCCCAGTAGTCCCATGCGCGGAAGCGCGTGACCTTCACCCGCGCGACCTCCTCGCGCCAGGCGACGAGGCGCGGGCATGCACGGCAGGAGACGATGCGCTGCTGGATCAAAGGGAGGCTGCCCGGCAGCATGGCCCCATTCTGCCGCTCGGCCGGCGGTGGCGCGAACGCGACGACGATTGGCGCGTTCGCGAAAGCTGCGCCGGGAAGGACCGGCGTCCTGCGCTCCGTACGACCCACCATGCAGCCCCAGCTCATTTGGTTCGTCGCGCCGGCCGTCGTGCTCGCGACGGGATGCTCGGCGGGGTCTCCCGCCGCGCCGAGTGGCGACGCAGGCGCACCGGCCTCCGACGCCGCCTCGACCTCCATCTCCGACGCTGCATCGGCCTCCGCTTCCGACGGCGCCTCGGCCTCGACCTCCGACGCTGCATCCACGACCATCCACGCGGACGCGGCCGCCGAGGCCAGCGCCGACGCGTGCGCCGACGGCGCCTGCCAGGGTGCCGACCCGTGCAACGCTGTGGCGTGCAACACGCCGCCTGCTGCCTCGTGCACGAGCGCGACGTCCGTCGTTACGTACGGGTCGAGCGGCACGTGCAGCGGCGGGACGTGCACCTATCCGAGCACCACGACGACGTGCAGCGCGCAATCCATCTCCGTCTGCCAGAACGGAACGTTGACGACGACGACCACGGAGGGCACCTGCGCTGCGGGCGCGTGCGCCTCGACGTCGACGACGACGGCGTGCCCCAGCGGATGCCAGGACGGCACGACCTGCAGGACGCATCCGCAGACATTTTTCGTGACCCGGGCGGCGTACTCGCCCGCGTTCGATCCGAACCAGACGGGCACGCCGGGCGCGGCCGACGAGCTGTGCGTCGCGGCGGCGGGCGCAGCGGGCCTCACCGGCAACTTCGTCGCGTGGCTCTGGGATCCGACGCTGAACAAGCCGACCACGGTGCAGCCCGGGCTTCCGAAGCCCGGTCCGTGGTTGGCGACCGACGGGACCACGGTGCTCTTCCCGACCCCCGCGTCGCTCGAGGGGTTCCCGCAGGCGGCCATCGCGCTCGACGAGTACGGCGCGCCGGTCGCCGCCGGCGAGACGGTGTGGACGGGCATGGGCGTCGGCGGCCAGGGCGGCGACACGTGCTGCAACTGGACGGCGTACTGCGCTCTCGGCTCCGCCCTCGCCGTCTACGGGCAGACCGGAACGACGACCCAGGCGTGGATCGACGCGGCCGACGGAGATTGCTCCGGGTCGACGCAGCGACACCTGTACTGCATCGAGGCGGACTGAGAGGCGTACGGGCGCGCGGCTCGCGTCGCCGAGGTGCGGGGCGCCCGCTGCCTCGTCACGGCGCCTGAACCGCGGCGGTCTCCGCTTGCCAGTACGAGCCCGAGACGATCGTCTCGTACGCCGTCCCCGGCGCCTGATCGGTCACGTAGACGTACCCCACGTTGCGCTGCCGCGCGAGGCTCACCGCGTTCTGCATGTCGCTCACGCTCGACGTCGAGAGCACGAGGTTCCAGAAGCGCCAGCGCGGGTAATTCGCGACCCACGACGGGGTCGAGGCGCCCGTGTACTTCGCGTAGGTGTCCTCGAACGTGACGATGACGTCGGCGGCTTGCAGGAACGACTCGTCGACCGCCGTCCCCGGGTTGACGATGACCAGATCCGCCCCGGTCTTCTTCTTCACGTACTCGTAGAGGGGCTCGTAGTACGACGAGACGGTCGTCTTGTCGGAGGAGGTCTCGTCGGAGAAGATGCCGTCGATGGCCGGATACGACGAGTACCAGGCGTCGATGTCGGCCTCGACGTCCGAGATGGACCGCGCGGCGTACTCGGTGTGAACGTAGCCGACGATGGTCTCGCCGGCGGCGTGGACGGCCGCGATCTCGCTCGTGTAGTCGGCCTGGGCCGACGAGCCGGGGCCGTTGTCGGGGTTGGCGATGAGCAGCGCCACCGCCGGGGCCCCGCTCGTCATCTGCGCCCAGGTGGCGGGGGAGCTGGAGGGATCGACGTACATCGGGACGCCGATGGCCTGAGGCGCGCCCGCGTCGGACGCGTCGACTCCCGCGGCGGAGTCGTCGGGCCCTGCGTCGTGTCCCGCGTCGCCGCCCGGCGCGGCCGCCGCGTCGCTTCCCGCGTCGCGACCGGCAGCCGCGGCGTCGCCGGTGGCGGCCTCGCTCGCGACGTCCGGTGAGGCGTCGGCGGGCACTCTTGCCTCGCTCCCCGCGTCGCCCGGCGCTCCGGAGGCGTTCCCGGCTCCGTCCGCGCAGGCCGGCAGGCCACCGCACGCCGCGATCGCGACCGCGCCCCACAGGCTCCTTCGGAATGCCTTCATCGCTGTCCTCCTCACTTCAACGGCCGCCACGACCGTGCTTGCGCAAGAGCCTCTGCATCATCTGGCGGGACACCTCGGCGATCGTCGCGGCGCGCGTGACGCTCCCGCCGGAGCGCGCGAGCAGAGCGGCGAGGTACGATCGCTCGAAGGCGTCGCTGGCCTCGCGTCGGGCGACGCGGAGCGGCAGCGGCTCGCCCCCGGCGAACGGCGTGATCGCGGGCGCGGGCGCGGACGCCGAGCCCTCGCGGAGCGGCCGGTCCGGCGTCACCAGCAACCGCTGCACCGCGTTGCGCAGCTCGCGCACGTTGCCAGGCCACCGGTGCGCCCGGAACAGATCCCACACGTGCTCGGCCACGTCGCGCGAGGACCGCGGGGGCCGCTCGAGCGAGAGGAAGTGCTCGACGAGCAGCGGCAGGTCCTCCATCCGGTCGCGCAGCGGCGGGACGACCACGAGGGCGGCCGCGAGGCGGAAGTAGAGGTCCTCACGGAACGAACCGCGGGCCACCTCGGTCCTCAGGTGGCGGTTGGTCGCCGCGACGATCCGCGCGTCGAAGGGGATGGTCCTGGTCCCGCCGACTCGGCGGATCTGCCGGTTCTCGAGCGCGCGCAGGAGCTTGGGTTGAAGCTCCCGGGGAAGCTCGCCCACCTCGTCGAGGAAGAGCGTCCCGCCGTCGGCTTGCTCGAACACCCCCGCGTGGGCCTGCACCGCGCCGGTGAAGGCGCCGCGCTCGTGTCCGAATAGCTCGCTCTCGACGAGCGACGGGCTCACGGCGCCGCAGTCGAACACGACGAAGGGGCCGCTGCGCCGCGCGCCGGTGCGGTGGACCGACTCGGCGACGAGGTCCTTGCCCGTCCCCGTCTCTCCCTCGACGAGCAGGGTCACGTCGGCGGCCGCGATGCGCTCGAGATCGGCGAAGAGCTCGCGCATGCGGGGCGAGCAGCCGAGGAGGTCTCCGAACCTGTCGCTCGTCGTTTGCTCGCGCTCGACCGTCTCGCCCAGCGCGATGATCGCGATCTCGCTGTCGCCGGCGCGCAGCCGCGACCCCAGCGGGACGAGCGCATCGTAGACGCGCACATCGCCTGCGAAGACGCCGTTGGTCGAGCCCGCGTCCCGCACGCGCACGCCGCCCTCCACCGGCTCGAGCTCGCAGTGGCGCCGCGACACGGTGTCGTCCGAGAGCACCAGATCGCAGTCCTCGGCCGTGCCCACGACGGCGGGTCGACCCGCGACGTCGAGGTGCGCGCCGCGATCCGGGCCGGCGGTCACCTCGAGTCGGATCTTCGAATACCGCACCACGATGCGCGGTGCCCGGACACGCGTGCGATCGCCGCCGCCCAGATCGGTCATCGGCCATGCGTAGCCCACGGCGGCTCGGGCTTGCAATCGAGCGACCACCGCGAGGCGAGCCTGGCGTGCGCCTGCAATCGGCGCCTGTCACCCGCGTCGCGCCAACCGCGGGTTGTCACCGCCAACCGCCGGTTGGCGCGGAGCGCGGGCTACGTCAGAAGCGCCCCTCGAACGAGCCGATCGCTCCGTGGGGCGAGGGCACGACCTCGAACGCCGCCGGCGCGGCGCGATCGCTCCGAACGAACCAGAGGACCGCGCCGATCGCGAGCGAGACCCCTCCGCCGACCGCGGTCCACGCGGCCACGGTGCGCTCGGTGGACACCGGGGACACCTGGTCCGGCGTGCAATGGCCGCCGCAGCGCGCGCGGAGGCGATCGTACTCGACGTCCTGGGCGACGAGGAACGCCAGCGACGTGCCGAGCGCCGCGGCGGCCATCCCTCCGAAGAGCCAGACGAGCGGGGGCGTGACCCGCGCCGCCGGACCCGGCGGCCCTTCGCTGCCGGGGGCCACCGTCGATGGAGCCGTCGGCGGCGACGGCGGGGCGTTCGCCGGGAAGGTCGCGGTGAGCTCGCGGTTCTTCTCGCCCTCGCGGACGAGGACATCCAGCTCGACGGGGGGCGACGCGTCCTGCGAGCCGGCCTCGTAGCGGAAGACGTGCCGGCCGGGATCGATGACGATCGGCTTGCCGTCGAGCCGCTGCGCGTAGGGGGCGCCGTCGATCGACACCCGCACGTCGAACCGGTCGCGCCCCTGCGCGTCGCGCGCGCCCAGCACGACCGACGGCAGGGCCGCCAGGACCTCGGTCAGCCACTGCGAGCAGTCCTGCCGCACGAGCCCGGGGCACTCGGGGCGCGCGCACGCGAGGAGCCTGGCGCGCGCCTCCGTCAGCTTCCCGTCGCTCCGGAGCTGCTGCGCCGCCTCCGACGCGTCGATGCACGCCTGCTTCTCGTCTGCGCGGGCGCCCGGCGCGGCGCCGAGGATCGCGAGCGCGGCGGCGATGGCAGTGACGCGGGGGATCCGTGCGCGCATGGTCGTCTCAGAGGCAGTTGGCCTTGTAGTGCTTGTTTCCCTGTACATCCCAGGTGAAGGGCGGGTTGCAGTCGCTCGGGCGAGGCGTGCGCGCGTGCCTGCTCGGCGCCGCAGCGTCGGCGCGGCCGCCCGACGTCTCCGTCGAGGACCGGGCGACGCTCGTCGAGGAGACCTCGGGCGCGGGCGCCGCAGACCCGGCCGTCGGGGGCGGGGGAGGCGCGGGCGACACGCTCGACTCCGCGGCGGGCGCGCCGCCGGCGGCGGCCGGGCCGCTGCCCGGAGACCTTCGCGCTCCCAGGTAGGCCGCTACCGGCAGGCCGATGATCACCGTCGCGAGGACCGCGCTGACGGCCAGAGTCCGCCCGGCGCGAAGCGGGCCGAGCTCGCGCGCCGCCGGCGTCGCGACCGAGATGCTCGATGCCTGGGTCGGCTGGGTCGCCGCCATCGCTGCGGTCGCGTTCGGCGCCGGCGCCTCCCCCGCGTCGCCCCTCTCGATCGCGGCCATCTGCGCCGCGCGCTCGGACAGCGCCGGGCCGGCGAGCCGCTCGACCCACTCGCCGATCTGCGCAGCGCCGGCGGGCGCGACGTGCTGCTCGAGCGCGGTGGCCATCTCGCGGGTGGTCTGGAAGCGCCGGGTAGGGTCGCGGTCGAGCCCGCGCATCACGATGGGGTCGAGCCCTTCTTCGAGGAGGCGCTGGGTCTCCGGGTCGCGCGCGGGTAGCCGCTCCGAGCTCGCGCGGCTCGGGGGCACGACGACTCCTTGCAAGATCCGCGTCACGACGGCCGCTTCGTTGTCCGCCTTGAAGAGGCGCTCACCCGCCAGCAACTCCCAGAGCACGACGGAGGCGGCGTAGACGTCGGTCGCCCGCGTCACGGTGTCCGCCCGGAGCTGCTCGGGGCCCATGTAGCCGAGCTTTCCCTTGATCTGGCCGTCGCGCGTCGTCTGAAGCCTTCCGCT
Source organism: Polyangiaceae bacterium (assembly GCA_036490515.1). Taxonomy (GTDB): domain Bacteria; phylum Myxococcota_A; class Polyangia; order Polyangiales; family Polyangiaceae; genus Palsa-1150. Next base: position 31,268 of record DASXDU010000031.1, on the reverse strand, counting down.
TGCCTTGGCCACGCCGAAGTCGAGCACCCGCGCGAGCCCGTCGCTCCCGACGATGACGTTCTGCGGCGAGACGTCGCGGTGGACGATCCCCAGCGGCTCCCCGCGCTCGCTGCGCGCCTCGTGCGCGGCGTCCAGGCCGCGCAGCACGCCCGCCATCACGCCTGCCGCGACGGCCACGGGGACGCGCTCGCGCGACTCGCTCGCCAGGCGCATGAGGCGGGCGAGCGACTCGCCGGGGATGTACTCCATGACGAGAAAGAGCTCTCCCTCGGTCGTCACGACGTCGAGCGTCGGTACGACATGAGGGCTGCGGAAGCGCGAGGCGAGGCGGGCCTCGTCGACGAACATGGAGACGAAGTCGGGATCGCTCGCGAAGTGCGGGTGCAGGCGCTTGATCGCGACCGTGCGCGCGAAGCCGACGGCCCCGAGCAACCGTCCGAAGTGGACCGTCGCCATGCCGCCCGAGGCGATCGCCCCGTGCAGCGCGTAGCGCCCCAGGATGCGGACCGCCGGGACGCTTCCCACGACGCGTCATGATACATGAGAGGGCATGCGGCCGATGGGGAAGAGGGGGCCTCAGGGGCGGGCGCGCCTGGCCCTACTCGCGGTCGCGCTGCTCGACCTCTCGGCTGCCTGTCAGAGCGTCTCGGCGCTCGAGTGTCCCGGAGGAGCAGCGACGTGCGCGGACGCCTCGGAGGCCGGCGGGGCGAGCGACGCGACGGTGGGCGAGGCGGGCGACGCGTCGGTCGACGCGAAGCTCGACGCAACGGCCAGCGATGCGCCGGCCCTCGACGGGCCTTCCGAGGGCGCGGCGGCCGACGCGGGATCGGACGGCCCGGACTCCGACGCCGCCGCCGAGGCGGACGCGGACGCGATGGCGCCGCCCGAGGCCGGCCCCGACACGTCGGGCATCGCGTGCATGGACGGCGGCCCTCCATCCGGTGTGCCGAACGCCTACTGCGCGCCGCCGGGCCAGGAGTGTTGCTACCAGTCCGGGAGCACCCCGCCGTCGCTCGCGTGTCAGCCGACGGGCCCCGGCTGTCCCACCGACATCGACTGCGACAAGCCGGCGCAGTGCGCGGGCGGCGCCTGCTGGATGTGCCTCAACGACGGGGGCGATCTGCTGGCGACGAGCTGCGTCCTCGACCAGCTCGGGTGCCCGGCCGGCACCGCGGGCGAACAGGTCGTGAACCTTTGCGCGACCGGCGCCGACTGCGACGCCGGCCGGAGCTGCGCTCCGCAGACGGTCGCCGGCTTCGCCGCGGGCTGGTTTCGCAGTTGCCAGTAACGCGCCCCGCTCGCGTGGGGAGAGCGCGCTTGCCGAGGTTCAATCGCTGCCTGCGTCGGCGGGAGCCGCCTCGCACAAGCCGAGCCCTCCCAGCTCGGGGACCTGGCGGCACGCTTGCGTGGCCAGACAGTCGCCTGGCTTGTCGCAGACCTGTGCGCCGGTGCACTTCGGCTCGCAGGTCGTCGAGGAGGAACCTTGGCCTCCGGCGAGGCAGCACTTGTCCCCGCCCCCGCAGCTGTCCGTTCCCCTGGCAGGAGATGGAGACGCCCTTCCCGCAGCTCGCGGCTGCGACGCAGGACGAGGTGACCCCACCGTCAATCACCACACAGCAAACCTGCGCGGGCGTCGTGCAGGTCGTGCCCGCGCCGCACGCGATGGTTCCTGCCTCGCCTCCGTCGACCGCCGGCTCCGAAGAGTCGCCTCCGCCATTGCCGTCGCCTCCGCCATTGCCGTCGAGTGCCCCGGAGGCGTCTGTGCCTGGTGCGGCGTCCGTGTTTGCGGTGGCATCGCCGCCGCCGTCAACGGCCCCGGCACCGTCCGCGGCGCCCGCTTCCTTGGACGACCCGATGCCGCTGCTCGAAGCGCCTCCACACGCCGTCGCGAGCGCGAGCGCCGTCGTCATGCCGATCGATGCAAGCATGCGTTCGTAAGCCATGAGTTTCCTCCGGTTCGCAAGACATTGGCGCGCGAGAAGGAGCAGGAGACGTGCCGACGCGGATCTCGCGGCGTCGCGAGCAACCGCCGGCCCGTTGCATCGCAAAGAGTTGCAATCCCGGAAACCCTTGCGAAGTGAACCCGCGCCCCCGCAAGCGCCTCCACGACACTCCTCGAGGAAGCGTCGAGCCGCGCGATCCGTCACTCCGCCTGATGTCCCGACTCGTCCTGGGTCGCCTGGCCCATCCGAGCGAGATCGGAGCGTGTCACCGACGGATTGACGAAGAGCTCGGCGTACATGTACCCGATGACGAGGACGCCCGAGACGCGGCCGTCGGCCGATGCGAAGACGCGCGCGCCTCCGTCGGAGCCGTGCGCGGGGGCATCGGGGTCGAACTCGTCGCAGTCGTGGCCCATCTGGCCCAGGCCATAGGTGACGATGCCCAGGGATCCCGGGGATGGAAGGGGTGAGGGCACCGGGGTGCCGTGGTCGTCGACGGCCGGGAAAAGCGCGTCGACGACGCAGGCGGCCCCGCGGCCATCGGGGAGCTCGACGCGGACCAGGCCGTGATCGAGGACGGTGATGACGTCTCTCGTGAACGCGGTGTCCACGGCGGCTCCGGGAGCGAGGCGCCGCTCGTCGATGCGGACGAAGCGCTGGCCCTCGAGGAGCGTCGCGCGGACGCGGGCCTCGAGTGGCCCGACGCGCTGCTCGTACGCGACGGGACGCGCTCTCCGTGGCGATGCGCCAGGTGTCGTCGACCTGACTGCCGCCGTAGAGCACCACGGTGTTCCCCAGGGTGCCCATGACCGCGCCGGACCGCCGGCCCGGGCCCGAGACGTTCTTCTGTGTCCAGTCGGCGCCGTCCCAGATCCAGGTGTGTTCCACGTCCACGTGTCGCCGGTGAAGCCGCCGGAAGTCCGACCTCCGTAGAGCACCAGGACGCCGCCGAGCTGCGCCATCGCCGCGCCCGACCGGGCACAAGGTCCCACCACGCAGTCGTCCTCTCTTCGCTCGGCCTGATTCTCGGCGCCGGCCAGAGTGGAACGTGCCGGCGTACGCCCTCGTCAGCGCGGCACGGATGCCTCGCGCAGCCTCGAAACCCGGGCGAGCGTGGAGAAGTCCCGATCCGCGTGGAGCACCTCGAGGTCGTGGCGAATGGCGCAGGCGGCGATGAGGCAGTCGACCGAGGAGCGCACGGTCAGCCCGGCGCGCCTCGCGGAGCGGTAGAGGTCCACAGCCTCGAGGAACAGGGTCTCGTCGAGGGGGGATCCGACCATCGGCAGGGAGAGCATCGACATTCGCGCGCGCCGGTACGCGGCCTCGTCCCGGAAGCCATGGAGCACCTCCTGAACGACCGGCAAACACGTCACCACCTCGTCGAGGGCGACCAGTTTCTCGAGGTCGAGAGGGGACCGAGCTCGGAAGCACTCGATCCACACGGAGGTATCGACGAGCTTCATCGCTTGCGGGCACGCTTCGGAGGATCACGTCGCATCTCGGCGAGGTCCCCCTCCCACAGTCCGCTGCCGGTGAGCGACAGGATCTGCCTCGCGCGAATGCGGCGTACGAACTCTTCGAGAGCTCGCTCGACCGTGCGCGAGTACGTCTTCTCGCCGGAGAGCCGCGTGGCGTCCTCCAGGAGTTGCTCGTCGAGCACAAGATTCGTCCGCTTCATACACACAGCGTAGACTGTGCGCAGAGAGGCGCAATGGGCGCCACGCGCTGAAACGGACGGGCGCGCCTGCGGCGTTTCGTGACGCAATCTGCGCCGAGTTTCGTGCACGCTGCTCGGCGTGCTTCACCGCATCTACTTCTCGCCGGGCATGTTCGGCTTCGGCCGGCTCGCGTCGTACGACTACTTCGCGCACCTCGACCGGGCGCTGACCCGGGCGCTGCGCGACGCCGGGCACGACGTGGCCACGTGGGTCATCGACGTCGCGCCGACGGCCAGCATCCGCGGGCGGGCCGCGCGCCTCGCCGAGCTCGTCTCGGGCACGAGCGACGACGGCGAGGGACCCATCCACCTCGTCGGGCACTCCACGGGCGGCATCGACGCATGCCTCGTCGCGACGCCCGGCGTGCGTCTCCCCTGCGACGATCAGGCCCTCGCGTGGCTCCCGCGCCTCGCCTCGATCACGACCCTGAGCACGCCCCACCACGGCACGCCCCTCGCGAGCTTCTTCACCACCGTCAGCGGCCAGCGCCTCCTCTACGCGCTCTCGCTGCTCACGTTCGTCGCGCTCACCTTCGGCGCGCCGCCGCTCGCCGCCGCGAGCGCGCTCGTCGCGGTCATCGGCCGCCTCGATCGGGCGCTCGGCCTCGACGTGCGCATCCTCGACCGCGTCACCGAGAGCCTCCTGCGCGTCCTCGACGACGCGCGCAACCGCGAGGTGCGGACGTTCCTCGACGCCGTCGGCCAGGACCAGGGCGCGATGGTGCAGCTCATGCCGGAGGCGATGGAGCTCTTCGCCACCGTGACGCGCGACCGCCCGGGCGTCGCCTACCAGTGCACGGCGTCGATGGCGCCGCCGCCCTCGCCGTCGAACTGGGTGCGCGCGATCACGAGCCCGTGGGGCACGATCTCGACGAGCATCTTCGCGGCGCTCTGGGGCATCACCTCGCGCTACGACGACCGCTACCCCTGCGCCGCGCCGTCCGCGGGCGAGGAGACCGAGGCCTTCCTCGCGCGCGCGTTCGGCCGCACGCCCGGCGCGCGCGCCAACGACGGCGTCGTGCCCCTGCGCTCGCAGCTCCGCGGGACGCTCGTCTGGGCGGGCCACGCCGACCACCTCGACGTGCTCGGTCACTTCGACGGTGGCAAGCGCGCCGGCGCCGAGGCGAAGGACGAGCCCGCGCACGTCGACTGGCTCCACAGCGGCTCGAAGTTCGACCGCGAACGCTTCGACGCAATGACCCGGGCCATCGCGGACGGGATGCTGCGCGCGGCGAAGGCGTAGGTGCCGAAGAGGCCGCATCGGATCGAGGGACGCCCCGTGCCCTCGTGCCCACCGCTCGTCGGAAACCTGGCGAGCGCCGGGCGCGCGGGCTGGGCAAGCCGCCGCCCGAATGTGGAAACTGAGACCATGCCCATCGCGATCCCAGCTCGCCTTCGTCTCGTGCTCGCCGCTGCGTGTGTCGCGTCGCTCGCGACCGGATGCGTCGCCCGCGCCGACGTCGGCGGCGGTCCCCGCTACGTCGACCCCCACGCCGGGGAGCATCACGAGGACCACCCTCCGGCGCAGCGCCAGGAGGCGCCGCGCCAGGATCCGCACCCGGACGACCACCATTCGGACGACCACCACCCGTAGCCGCTCCTCGCGGGTTCGCGGCCAGACACCATTCTCGTCACCCCGGCGCAGCGAGCCTCCCGCGCAGGCGCACCGCGAAGACGACCGCGACGACGGCGTAGGTGATCGACGTCGAGAGCGCGATCCCCTCGAGCCCCATGTACGGCAGGAGCGCCGCGTTGAGCGCGACGTTGAGGACGGCGTTGAGCACGCCCATCCCGAGCATGATGCGGCTGTTCTGGAGGGCAACGTGCGCGCGCGCGAGGACGAGGAGCGCCCCGAACGGTGCGAGCCCGGCGAGGTGGTAGGGCAGGAGGTGCGCCATCCGCTCGACGCCGGCCCAGTCCATGGCGCCGTGACCGAAGACGGCGTGGAGGAGCGGGCGGCGCACGAGGACGAGGAGCGCGGTGGCCGCGAGAAGGACGAGGACCACCGTGACGAGCGCGCGGCGCACCGTCGCGCGGAAGGCCTCGCGCTTGCCGTGGGCGGCGTCCTCGGAGAGGTGCGTGAGCAGGACCGAGAAGAGCGTGGCCTGGAGGAGCGACGTGGGGACGGTCGCGACGTCGCCGGAGAGCTTGAGGAGCGTGCCGCCACCGACGACGCGCGCGAGGACGGACATGAGCTGGTCGACGACGGGGTTCACGCGCGTGACGGCGCTGCCTCCGACCTCGGAAGCGATCAGGCGCGCGATGCGGCGGACGGGCTCGGGGCGGTCGAACGTGAGGTGCACGGCGATGCCGGCGCCGCGCGCGGCGGCGGCGAGGATCCACGTCGCGACCAGCTCGCCGGCAAGCGACGCGCAGGGGATGGCGGTGACCGAGAGGGCGTCCTTCGCCATGAGGAGGACGCCGAGCGTGACGGCCGCGCCGGCGGCCCCTGCGACGGGCAAGGGGACGTAGCGGTGCTCGGCCGAGAGGACGGCGCCGTAGAAGGTCTTGGCGGCGAGGGCGAGGAGCCACGCCGCGAAGGGTGCGATCATCCAGAGCGCGAAGCCGCGCGCGGCGCCCGTGTAGCGGACGGAGAACCACGCCGCCGCGGCGAGCGCGACGACGGCCGCGAGCGCGGCCCCGCCCGCGAGGCCGTGGGCGAGGAGCGAGCCGCGCACGCGCGCGAGGTCGCCGGGCCGGGTGAGCTTCACCTCGGTGAGGACGGGGACGACGGCGGAGTCCTGGAACGCCGAGAAGACGAGCGACCCCGCGAGCGCGAAGACGGCCCAGGCGAAGTAGTAGACGTCGGTGACGTCGTTGCGACCGAAGCAGAGGGCGAGGACGACGGGGAAGAGCGCCTCGACGCCGCGCGAGACGACCTGCATCGGCAGGAGCAGGAGGGTCGTCCTGGCGATCGAACGGCGCGCGCTCACGTCGCTCGCCTCGCTCCCTCGGTCGCCTCGCTCACGAGGCGACGATGCTACTCGGTGGGCGCGTCGCCGGCGGCGCTCGCGTCGCTCGGCGAGCCTGCGTCGGCCGGCGGGCCTGCGTCGGGCGACGGCGGGCAGCACCACACCGTGTCGAGCGGGATGCCGCTGTCGCCGCCGCCGATGTTCTGCGTGTCCCCCGCGGCCACGCAGCCCGGCCCCGGTGGCAGGACGCCCGGCGAGAGGGGACACGCCCACGCCTCGGTCGCGTCGCCGCCGTCGGCCGCAGTCGCCGCAGCGGCGCACGGATCGCCCGGCCAGTCGGACCCGCCGTCGTCGTGATCGGCGAGCGACCAGCGCGTGCACGCGAGACCGCCGCACGAGACGTATGCCCCTGCGTCCCAGGGGTACGCCGAGGCGACGGTGGCGATGATGCCGACGACGTCGGCCGGCGGCTGGAAGACCGACGGGTACGCGGCCGAGCCGTCGGGGCCGGGCGGGCAGTAGTACGCGTACGCGGTGCCGTTGGCGCACTGCGCGGGGCAGCGGCCGGCGGGGACGCAGTCGTCGGAGCCCGCGGCGAAGCCCGCGTCGAGGTCGAGGCACGGGACGCCGGTGTCCTCGTCGCCGCCGCCGTCGTCACCGGGCGGGGGCCCGCCGTCGTCGGAGGGAGCGACGCCGTCGGTGGTCGCGTCGTGCGCGGTCGCGTCGGACGACGCGTCCGCCGGGCCCGCATGCGAGCCTCCCGAGTCGCAGCCGAGGGCCACGACGAGCAGACCGATCCACCAGCGACCCATCCCGCGGCGGTACTCGTAACGTGCGGCTCTCGCGCCGGCAATGGCGATCGTAGGATGCGTCCCGGTGACGTCGTCCCGGCTGGCCTTGCTCCTCGTCGCAGCCGGATGCGCGGGGCACCCGTCTCCGTCGCGCGGGACGGACGACGCCGGCGCGGAGACCGGCGACGAGGCCGCGCCGGACGTCGCGCCGCCGCGGCCCGTCGCGCCCGTGTCCGTGTCGTTCCTCACGTCGAAGCGCCCCACGTTCCGGTGGCAGCTTTCCGCCGGTACGGATGGCGCGCGCGTGGAGGTGTGCGCCGACCGGGCCTGCGCGCGGCTCGTGACGAGCTTCGACGCGACGGGGACGCAGGCCGCGCCGGGCGTCGACCTGCCGGCGGGGGTGGTGTTCTGGCGGCTGCGAGGAGAGAGCGGCGGAGCCGCGGGCGCCAGCACGAGCGCGACGTGGGAGGCCGTCGTGCCCCCCCTGAGCGCGCCCGTGGCGACGGCGTGGGGCTCGATGATCGACGCGGACGGCGACGGCTACGCGGAGGTCGTCGTCGGGGACTCGGACCTGAACGCGCCGACGCAGCACGTCTACGTGCACCGGGGTGGACCGTCCGGCCCCTCGCCCTCGCCATCGCAGGTGCTCTCGGCGCCGTCGCCGGTCGCCGCGTACGCGACGTCGCTCGCGAGCGCGGGCGACCTGGACGGCGACGGCTACGCGGACCTGCTCGTGGGCTCGCCCGGCGAGAACACGGTGTACGTCTACCGTGGCGGTGCGGGCGGGTTCGCGGCGGAGCCGGCGCTCCTGCTCGTGGGCCCCGGCGAGTCGAGCTTCGGCGCGTCGGTGAGCGGCGCGGGCGACGTGGACGGCGACGGGTACGCGGACGTCGTCGTGGGGGCGCCCGCGCTCCTCGTGCACGGGAACCCCGTGCAAGGAGCGGCCACGGTGTACTTCGGCAGCGCGTCGGGCCTCTCGGCGAGCAGGAGCGCGCCGCTCGGGCCGCGCGCCGGATCGGACGCGCAGGGCTTCGCGGCTTTCGTCTCCGAGGCCGGGGACCTGGACGGCGACGGCCTCGGGGACGTGGCGGTGTGGGGCGGCATCGACACGGCGGACCCGCAGTACGTGCTCGTCTACCGCGGCGCGGACCGGCCCTACGGAGCGGCGCCCGGTCTCCTCTTCCAGTTCGACGGCGCCGACCCCTCGTGGCTTCCCACCGCGAACCTCCTCGTCTGCGCGGGCGACGTCAACGGCGACGGCTATCCGGACCTCGCCGTCGCGACGGCGGTGGCGCCGGCGGGGTACGCGCTGGACCACGTGTCCGTGTTCCTCGGCGGTAGCCCGAGCCCGACCCAGGTCCCCTGGCGCCGCATCGACGACCCCCTCGCCCTCGGCGACCACTTCGGCCTCACGCTGGCGGGCGCGGACTTCGATCAGGACGGCTTCTCCGACCTCGCCGCGACCACCGCGTCGTACGCGACGCCGCCCGTGTCCGCGCTGGTCTACGCGGGTGGCCCGATGGGGATGGGGCTCGCGACGACGATGACGACGCCCGACGCGACCACCCTCTTCGACCGCGAGGCCGCGAGCCCCGGCGACGTCGACGGTGACGGCTACCCCGACCTGCTCGTGGCGTTCCCGTCGCGGACGACGACGGTGCCGGCCGGCGCGGACGGGCCGAGGCACGGTGCGGTCGAGGTGCACGCGGGAGGGCCGCACGGAGCAGGCGCCGCCGCACGATGGACGCTGCTCCCGCCCGATGGAACGGCGGTCGCTTACGGAGCGTCGCTCGCGCGGCCCTGAAGCGAGTGCTAGCCAAGCGGGAGGATGGGCGCCGGCCCGCACGTCATCGTCGGTGGGGGCCCGTGCGGCCTGGCCGCGGCGTGGCACCTCGCTCGGCGTGGCGCGCGCCCCGTCGTCCTCGAGCGCGAGGAGCTCGTCGGAGGCCTCTGCGCGACGCACGAGAAGGACGGCTGGCGGTTCGACCTCGGGGGACATCGCTTCGTGTCCGGCGACGCGGAGCTCTCGCGCTGGGTCGAGGGGCTGCTCGGCGGCGAGCTCCTCGAGCAGGAGCGACGGAGCGTGGTGCTCCACGAGGGTCGGCGTTTTCGTTACCCGCTCGAGGCGGTGGATCTCGTGCGCACGCTCGGCGTGCGCGAGAACGTGAACGCGGTGGCGGGCTACGTGCGCGCGCGCGTGGCAGCGCGCCTGGCGACCGCGCGCGACGAGAGCTTCGAGGACTGGGTGGTCGCGCGCTTCGGGCGGCCGCTCTACGCGCGCTTCTTCGGGCCGTACACCGAGAAGCTCTGGGGGCTCGCGCCGGGTCGCATCTCGGCCGACTGGGCGGCGGAGCGCATCTCGCTGCTCGACCTCACCGACGTGGCGCTGCGCCTCGCCGGGCTGCGAACGGCGCCGACGCGCACGTACGCGCGGCGTTACCTCTACCCGCGGCTCGGGATGGGACAGCTCTACCGGCTGATGGCCGCGGAGGTGGTGCGGCTCGGTGGCGTCGTGCGGACGGGCGTGCGGGTCGAGGGGCTCGAGATGGACGGCCGGCGCGTGGGCGCGGTCCTCGCCGAGGGGCCGCACGGCGGCGAGCGGATCCCGGTGGGCGAGCTCCTCTCGACGGGCCCCTTGCCCGAGCTCGTGGGGATGCTCCGTCCCGATGCGCCGGACGCGCTCGTCCGCGCGATGCGCGCGCTCCGTTTCCGGGCACTCGCGTTCGTGAACCTCATGCTCGCGCGCGAGGACTTCTCGGAGAACACGTGGATGTACGTGGCGTCGGGGTCGCTCGCGACGTCGCGCATCCAGGAGCCGAAGCGGCGGAGCCCCGCGATGGCGCCGTCGGGTCGCACGTCCCTGATGCTCGAGGTGCCGTGCAACGTGGGCGACGCGACGTGGACGGCGAGCGTCGACGAGCTGCGCGCGCGCGGCGTCCGAGAGCTCGCGGCGTTGGGCTTTCGCGTCGACGACGTCCTCGGCGCGTTCCGCGTGCGGGTCCCGCACGGCTACCCGGTCTACCACCTCGGCTACGACGCCGATCGCCGGGCACTCCTCGCCGAGGTGGGCCGCTTCACCAACGTGCGCACGGCGGGGAGGCAGGGGCTCTTCCGGTACGTGTTCATGGACGCGGCGATGCGCATGGGCGTCCACGCGGCCGAGCAGATGATCGACGGAAGGAGAGACGCCGACGCGCTCGACGCGATCGGGCGATCGAAGAGCGTGGTGGAGACGAGCGCGCTCACGGCGTAGGGACTACGGCCCGCCGTCGGCTCCCGCCTCGCCGGCTCCCCCTTCGCCCGCGCCGGCCTCCTCGGGGACGCCCTCGCCGGCGTCGCCCTCGCCGGGCAGCGGCTGCGTCGTGAAGAGGACGTGCGACGCCTGGACGCTCGCCGAGCGGGAGTGCGCGATCTCGATCACACAGTCCCCATCGCGGTCGGCCGTCGGGCGTCCGAGGCCGTCGCGTCCGAGCTCGCCCGTGAGGGCCTGCTCGCCCATCTGCAGGCGACCGCCGAGGCATTCCTCGGGCTTGTCGATCACCTGATCGCCGTTCACGTCGTCCCAGCCGTTGAGGAACAGCTTGTTCACGCGCGCGATTCGCTGCTCGAGGACGCCGCGGTCGAGCACCGGGTCGCCGACGACGTAGAGCGTCTTGTACGTCTCGCGGAGCGCGCTCTGGAGCCACGCGAAGCGCTCCGGCGTCATGTCGATCTGCTCGGGGCCGCCCGCCGTCTGCCGGTAGAGCAAGGTGGCCGGGCCGAAGAAGGAGGCGTCGAGCTTCGTGATGACCGCGCGTGCGCGGGTCCGGTACGTCTCGTCGCCCGTCATGAGGAAGGCCTCGGTCAGGGCGCGCGCCGCGGCGGTCTGGCTCTCGAGGCTCGCCGGATCGGTCGACGCCGTCGCCTTGCCGCCCACGATGGTGGCGCCGTTCGCGACGGTCCCGTCGGCCTGCGTCAGGACGTCCCGCACGAAGGCAGCGTTCGCGAGGAACACCTGCCGGACGCGCTGGCTGAAGAGCGGCGCGCCGCCGTCGAGGTTCGCGCTGGCCGGCGGGTGGAACGGGAGGGGATTCAGGATGCCGCCGAGGTCGGCCTCGGGGCTCGGATCGGGCGCGCCGTACTGCGTGATCGAACCGTTGATGGAGAGGACCGTCTGCCGGAGGGCGACGATGACGTGCGCCAGGTTCGTCGTCGTGACGGCGGTGCCGCGCGTGACGGCGCCGCCAGCGCCAGTGACCGTGGCCGTGTCGAGCACGACGCCGCTCGCGGGGTCGACGTGGATGCGGTCGAGGTCGACGAAGGCGACGCGGATGACCGCGAGCGAGCGATCGTGCACCGTGTCCTCGCCGTCGGCCACGCCGTCGTCGGCGGGGAAGGGGTCGCCGTCGAAGACGGCCTGGAAGCCGACGCGCTGCCCGACGCCGACGTTGCGCGGGTCGGAGGTGCCGAAGTACATGGAGTTTCCGAGGAGCAGGCCCGCGAGATCGGTCGACTGGCTCGTCGCATCCGTGATGGCGACGCCCGTGAGCAGCGGGTAGGGGATGGCGGTCGTGTCCTCGGTGAGCTTCAGCGACGCGGGGAACCAGGCGAGCGGCGAGGTGTAGTCGTACTGGAGCGCGGCGAGCTTCGTGGGGAAGCCAACGAGGGTCTGCCCGTCGGACGTGATCGCGTTGCCGAGGATCCACTCGGCGGCGTTGTCCATCGTCGCCATCATCGTGAGGCCCCACATGCCTTCGAGGGAGCTCGAGCCGATGTACGTCCCGACGCACGCGCCGTTGTCCTGCGCGAGCACGGTGTTTCCGTGCTGGCCGACGAGCGGGAGCTGGTCGGCGGTGACGGTGTTGACCTGGTTGTTGCACGTGTCGTGGATGCGGCCGGCGAAGTCGATGGCCCAGATGGCCTGCTTCCACGTCGCGTAGCCGAGGAGGCCCGGCGTGACGACCTTGTCGACCTGCGACTCGCGGTCGGCGAGGTGCACGGTGTTGTACGCGCACTCGTAGAGCGGATCGATCGACGTGCCGAAGCCGAGGCCCCCGTAGCCGCCCTGGTACGTGCACGACTGCACGACGGCGAGCGTCGGGTTCATCGTCGGGTCCCAGTCGGCGAAGGGCAGGAACGCCGGCCACTGCCCGGGGAAGCCCAGGTAGTTCTGGTCGTTGTTCACGGGCGCGGGCAAGGTCGCGTAGCCGCCGATGTCCGTCCCCGCGTTCGAGAGGAGGTCCTGCATGCGGGCGCGCAGGCGGTCGAGCGGCGCCGCGCCGGGGAGCTGCGCGACGACGGGGCCGTTGGCCAGCGAGACGCCGGCCGTCGACTCCTGGATGACCATGTTCATGTAGTACTTCGAGTACTCGTACGACTCGACCGCGGTGCTGAAGCCGAAGAGGTCCGTCACCGGGATGGGGTCGTCGCCGCCGAGGTCGAGGATGTACTGGTCCGGCGGCACGTAGTTGCGGTCGTAGTCGCCGAGGTTGCGCCCCGCGAACCCGGACGCGAACGGCTCGCCGCTGATCTGCATCTCGCCCGCGGCGAACATGAGCGACTCGACGTCGACGCGGTTCGACGTGACCTGCGAGTAGACCGGGACGCGGGGCATGGACGGCGGAGAAGTACCGTCGTACGGCACTCGGTCGTAGACGACGTCCTGCGTCGCGGCGTCGGTGGGCGGAGCGCTGCCGTCGATCGGCGCACCGCCCTCGGCCGAGGGGCCGCCCGAGTCGTGGCTGGAGCACGCGGGCGCGAGCCACGCGGTTGCGATGAGCACGGTCCCGATCGACGCGATTGTCTGGCGATGCATGACGCCTCGTCCCGCGCGCGACAGTGTGCCTCGCGGCGCCCGTCCGTCAACACGCTTGCAAGCGCGCCCGGGAGAGAGAGGTGAACCGTACGGCGTCCACCGATTGCGCTGGCGCACGCGATTGCCGTCCGGCTCGCGTACGCGTAGGTTTCACGCGCCGCGCGCCGCCATGTTCGTGAAGCCGAAGTCCTTCCGCATCGCCTCGTCGCTCTGCCTCGTCGCGACCCTGGGCGCCGTCGCCTTCGCGGGCGCGTGCAGCTCGTCGTCGTCGCCCTCGCAGTCGTCGTCCGGGCCCGGCAGCGACGCAGGCGAAGCCGGCCCGGTGGGCGCGGATGCGGGGTTGCCTCCGCTCGAGTCGGCGCCGCCGCAGCCGATCGCCGACGCGAAGCGCCTCGACGCCGTGTCGTCGCCCGTCGTGTTCGACCGCCTCCGTGGCGGCGTGTGGACGGCGAACGGGGACGTGGGAACGGTGAGCTACGCGGACGTCATCGCGCAGAAGGTGACGCACGAGATCGCGATCGGGACGGACGTGACGTCGGTCGCGCTGAGCCCCGACTTCGCGTGGGTGGCCGCGGTCGATCGCGCGGGAGCGACGGTGACCCTCGTGAACGCAACGACCGCGCAGGTGGCGCGGAGCATCGCGCTCGGGACGCACCCGCGCGCCGCGGTGTGGGACGCGTGGGACCCGCGCTGGCTCTACGTGTCGCTCGAGGACGACGGCGCCGTCGCGGTCGTCGACCGGACGCGCGGCGTGCTCGATCACACCGTCTCCGTGGGGCGTCTGCCCTCGGGCCTCGCGACGTCGCGGCTGCGCCGCGAGCTCACCGTCGCCCACCGCATCGACAGCGAGGTCTCCATCCTGCCGCTCGACGGCGTGTACGCGCCCGCCGACCAGGGCGTCCCCGCCGTCGACGTCCCGCTCGCCCTCCAGTCGCCGCAGAGCGACGACTCGCAGCCGAACGGGACGCCGTTCGCGCAGGAGTCGCTCGGGTGGGCGACGGACGGGAACGTCCTCTGGGTGCCGCACGAGCTCCTCGCCAACCGGCACCCGTTCCAGTTCCAGCGCGTCCTCTTTCCGGCCGTGAGCGTGGTCGACGCGTCGGCGCGCGCCGAGGTGCAGACGGACCCGAACAATCCGCTCGGCGTCATCGCGGGCCGGAAGCTCCTCTTCGACGCCATCAACATCCCCGACGCGACGGGCAACACGTCCATCGTGTCGCAGCCGTGCGCGGCCGCGTTCCACCCGAACGGGCTGACGGCGTACGTCGTCGCGTGCGGGAGCGAGGATCTCCTCACGTTCGACCTGACGTCCGGCATCGCGATCGACCTGCTGCGGAACCTGCCGGGCGACCACCCGGCGGGCATGACGCTCGACGACACCGGCCAGCGCATCTTCATCGAGGCGGACCAGTCGCACACTCTGCTGACGCTCGACACGGCGGGCGGGTCGGTCGTCGGGCACGTGAAGGTCGTCGACGGTCCGCTCGCGCTCGTCGCGAAGGACCCCGTGGACGCGAACCTCCGCGCCGGGGAGAAGCTCTTCTTCGAGGCCAACTCGGCGAAGAACCCGCTCCCGACGACCGGCAACGACTGGATGTCCTGCGGAGGGTGCCACCTCGACGGCTTCGTCTCGACCAACGCCCTCGTCTTCCAGGCGCTGCGCGCGATCGACCCGACCAGCAACGCGCAGCTGGCGCACGAGAACCTGAAGGACATGTTCTCGACGGCGCCCACGCCCGACGATCCGTCGTTCAATCCGCACGACATCCTCTCGGCGATGATCGACCAGGGCGGCCTCGCGCCCGACCGCACGGGCGCCGACACGACCGGCCAGATCGACCCGTCGAACCCGACGGCGCAGGCCGTCACGATGGCCCAGCAGGTCGCTCGCGTCATCGCGCGAGACCTGCCGGCGGGCCCGGCCTGGCTCCTGTCGGAAGGCGGCAATCCGAACACCGCATACGACGCGGAGTGGTGCGGCAACTGCCACAAGCCGGAGTACCAGGCCTGGCAGCAGAGCGCGCACGCGCACTCGGCGGAGGACACGATGGTCCTCTTCGGGATGGGCGTGGAGCAGAAGCTCCGCGGCGCGCAGTACTCGAGGCAGTGCGCGGGGTGCCACGATCCGGTGACGCTGCGGAGCGGCGACGGGACGATGACGTCGGGGCGCGGGATCACCTGCCTCGGCTGCCACGACGTGACGCGCCTCATCCGCGCCGGCGGCAACTCGGACATGGAGGCCACGACGCACGACTGGACGCAGTCGCACCTGCAGCGCGCAGCCCAGTCGCTCGAGACGCTGAAGACGCCGGACTTCTGCGCGAGCTGCCACCAGCAGTTCGTGCCCGGGACGGGCATCGTCGCCATCAACACGCTGAGCGAGTGGCAGGCCAGCTCGTACGCGACGGCGGCGACGCCGACGACGTGCGTCGACTGCCACATGGCCGACGACGGGACGGGCGTCCACGACCACTCGGCGCCCGGGGGCAACGTCTACGTCGCGCAGACGTTCAACGAGCCGGACTTCGCGGCGACGGTCGAGGCGAAGCTCAAGTCGGCCATCACGCTGTCGGCGTCGGCGTCGGCGGACGGGGTGCACGTCCTCGTCATGAACACGGGCGCAGGGCACGCGTTCCCCACGGGAGTGACGGACATCCGCGAGCCCTGGGTCGAGGTGCAGGCGCTCGACGCGACGGGGGCGCTCCTGGCGACGTATGGCGGGCCGGCGACGACGGGGCTCTTGCCCGCGGGGGCTGCGCGCTTCGGGATGGACATCGCCGACGAGAACGGAAACATCCTCTACCGGCACGAGCTCACGCAGGCGGCGCGCGTTCCGTTCGAGCAGGTGGTGCCGGCGCAGGGCTCGCGCGAGATCGTCGTCCCCATCCCGACGAACCTCCCGCCCACGGCGACGGAGCTCGACGCGGTCCTGCTCTACCGGAACGTCCGCACGCAGTACTACCAGGCGGCGACGGGCGGCACGGGTCACGCGCCGGACGTCGAGGTCGCGCGGGCGGCGGTGGGCCAGTGAAGGCGCGCGCCGCCCGTGTCGCGCCGTGGTGCGCGTTCGTCGCGGTCGCCGTGATCGCCCAGGCGTGCGACGACGGGGGCTCGTCGGCGAGCGTCGCAGAGGCGGGCCCGGAGGGCACGACGTCGGCTCCATCGTCGCTGGTCGATCCGGCCGTGCTCGAGCGCGGCGAGTACCTCGTGCGAAGCGTCGCGGGGTGCGGCGAGTGCCACACGCCGCGCGACGCGCAGGGCAACCTCGACATGAGCCGGTGGATGGCGGGCGTGGCGAACCGGTTCGACCTGACGCCCGAGGACGACACGACGGGGGCCATCTCGGCGCCCAACCTCACGCCCGAGCACCTCGCGTCGTGGACGGACGCGCAGATCACGGCGGCCTTTCTCGACGGCGTCTCGAGCGACGGCTCGCCGCTCTTTCCCCTGATGCCGTACTACGCGTACCACAACATGACCGCCGCCGACGCAGCGGCCATCGTGACGTACCTGCGCGCGCTCACGCCCATCGGGACCGACCCTCCGGCGCGCCAGCCGCTGCCCGTCCCCCTCGACGCGCCGTCGCCCCCGATCGACGAGTCGGCAATCCCGCACACGACGCTCGCCGTGTCCGACCCGCGCCACGACTCCGCGGAGCACGGGCGCTACCTCGCCGGCGAGATCGGCTTCTGCCTCGATTGCCACACGCCATGGCGCCTCGGCGTCTCGCCTCCTCTCGATCTCACGCGCGTCTTCGCGGGGGGACGGCCCTTCTCGGCGCACGACTGGAGCGTCCCCGCGCCCGCGCCTGCGGTGGTGTACTCGTACGACCTCACGCCGCACGCCTCGGGCATCGCCGGCTGGACGGTCGACGACGTGGTCGCGGCGCTCCAGACGGGCATGGTCCCGGGCGGCGCGGGGCTCTGCCGGCCGATGCCGTCGGGCCCCACCGGGAGCTTCGGCGGCTTGCTCGACCAGGACGCGCGCGACATCGGCACGTACCTGACGACGCTCGCCCCGGTCGACGGTGGCGACATCCCGCGCTGCCCCTGAGGCCGCCGAGCGGAGCGCGGCCGAGTCAGGCGAGGAGCTCCGGCACGTCCGAGAGGCCGACGCACGCGATGCCGTCGCGCTTCGTCGCCTCGAGAAGCACGCCGAGCCGGTCGAGGATGCGCGTCGCCTCGGCTTCCGTTGCGGCGTAGGGGCTCGTGCCGGCGACGACCTCGACGTTGTGGAACATGGCGTTGAGGATGACCGGACGCGCGAGGTCGGTGCGACGTGCGTCTTCGATCGCCTCGCGCGCGAGGGCGACGAGGCCGGCGCCGTCGGTCTTCGTCGGGCGCAGCCACCGCGGCTCCACGTGCTTGCCGACGAAGGGCAGCTGCCCGAGCGCGCGCGGACGGATGGTGACGGGGACCTCGAGCAGGGAGGACCCGCCGGGGCGAGCGGGGTCGCCCGGGTCGGGGTGGTAGGGCTGCGCGGGAGCGGAGGTGAAGGAGAGGCCCTTCGAGACGTGCGACCAGTCGACGTGGGGCGTCACGCTCGACTCGACGGCGTAGCCGAGGTCCTCGAGGATGGGCACCGTGTTCGGGCCGACGCCGAAGCGGCCCGCGCGGAAGCTCGTCGGCGCCCGCGCGAACGCGTCGCGGAAGGCGCCGGTGAGCCACGCGACCTTGGCGCGCTCGACGTCGGGCGGGAGATCGCGCTGGACGGCGATCGTCTCGTCGGGCTCGAAGGCGCCGGGCTCGGCGAGCTCCGCGTGGAGGTGCGTTCCGAGCTCGCAGCCGCGAAGCGCCTGGAGCGCCTCGACGCAGCGCGCGTCGCGCAGGAGCTCGGGCGAGAGGAGGTACGTCGGCTTCGCGCCGAGTCGCTCGAAGAGCGGATGGAGGCGCCGTGCGATGCCGAGGTGGACGCCCTCGAAGGACAGGGGCCTGCGCGTCCGCCACGCGGGCCCCTTGTCGCACTCGCAGTCGATCGTCACGCACAGGTACGCTCGACCGGCCGTCACCCGGCTGATCTAGCACCAGCCCGCGTGCTCCCGCACGAGCCGCACCGGGGTGCGGTCGAAGTCGTGCTTGAACGTGGCGATGGCGGCGCGCTTGGGATCGCGGTCCTCGGGCAGGGGGATTCCCCCGAGGTCGAAGGTCGAGCACCCGGCGTCGCGCGCCCAGCGGATGCCGGCGACGAGCGCCGGGACGGCCTTCGTGAAGGGCAGCTTCTCGGCAACGGATGCGCCCCACGCGTAGACCGCGAGCGGGCCGTGGCGCAGGACGACCGCGGCGGCGACGCAGCGTCCGTCGAGATCGCACGCGAAGAGACGGCCGCGCGCGTCGTCCGAGGCGAAGCGCTCGAGAGCCCCCCACCAGGCGGGAGGGCGGCCCCGCCGTCCCTGCGCGCGCATCGTCCCGGCATGCATCGCGCGCAGGCGCGTCCAGTCTTCGCCGGTCCCCACGCGAGCCGTCGCGCCGGCCTTCTCTGCCTGACGCGCACGCCAGCGCACCTGCTCGCGCGCCTTGCCTGCGAAGAGCGCGGCGTCGTCCTTGCCGGTCAGGTCGAGCCGCAGCGTGAGCGCGTGCGACCCCCCGACGGTCTGCGCGTCACGCCACCCGTCGCTCCGGAGCGCGCGCTCCACGCGATCGGCGTCCTCGCCGGCCCAGTAGGGCATGACGCGAAGCCACGCGACGCCGCGCCTTCGCATCGTGCGCGCGATCGCGCGGGTCGCCTCCGCCACGCAGTCCACGTCGCGCACGACCGGGCCCCGCTCGATGCGCGCCCACGGCATGCCGACGCCCGCGACCGCCGGGCGCGTGACGAGCGCCGTGCCGACGATGGCCCCCCCGGCCCGCACGACGGCGAGCGACGTCACGAAGGTGCCCGCCGCACGCGCGACCTCCGCCCAGGCGCGCGTCTGCGCGTAGTGGCCCGAAGGCGACCCGAGGACGAACGCGTCGAATGCGTCGGCCTCCGCCCCGCGGAGATCGCGCGCCCAGGTGACGTTCATCGGCGGCGCTCGTAGATCCAGATCTCGCGCGACGTCGAGCCGTGGATGTCGAGGGCCGGCCACGTCGAGCTCGTCCATCGCGCGACGTGCGCGAGCGCGTAGGACGGGTCACGCCCGTCGACCAGCGCGTGGAAGTACGCGGTCGCGGCGGCGTCGGAGCTCGTCTCGCGCTGCGTGGGTGCGAGCATCCGGCCCGGGTCCTGCGCCTCGTGGGGGTCGATGAGGTAGCGCCACACCCAGCCCTGGCTCACGACGATGAACCGCGGCGCCCGCGCGTCGGCCTCGCCGAACGGCGCCCGCACCTCGTCGACCCCGGGCATCGGGTTGCGGTGGTCGCTCTCCGCGGGGCCGACGCGCTGGACGTGAAGGTCCCGCGGGAAGCGCGGCATGTAGACGTTCTGGCCGTAGGTCTCCACGAGATCTCCCGGCGATGCGTGTGCGCGGAGCCACGCCTCGGCGTCGTAGCGCGGGTCGAGGACGAGGTTCGCGTCGACGTCGACGGCCGCGAAGACCGCGACGGCGAAGGCAGCGGCGACGAGGAGGCGCAGGACCCAGCGCACCGGAGGGCGAGCGGCCCCGAAGACGAGCGCGTCGACGCCGATGCCTCCGTACACTGCGACGAGCACCGTCTGCGGCAGCTCGAAGCGCTGGTCCGCGCGGCGCGCCATGCAGTTGAAGGCGATGGTGTACGAGATCGCCGCGAGCAGGGGAGCCAGCGAGGCGGCGAGGCGCGCGCCTTCTCGACGGCCGTCGCGTGCGATCGCAACGAGGCCGACGAGGACGAGCACGGCGAACGCGGCGGGGTAGAAGAGGTCGAACCGCGCGACGAGGTCGCGAACGACCTGCCAGCGGCCAGCCATGTCGGCGGTGAACTCCGCGTAGGACTGGCTCGCGGGACCGAGGAGGAACCGGACCCGGGCGAGGAAGCCCGTCGGGTTGAAGACGACGCCGTCGACGATGGCGAGGACGCCCGCGCCGAGGGCGAGGGCCAGGGCGCTCTCGCGCGCGACGCGGCGCGCGTTCCGGCGAGCCCACGGATCGAGGGCGCCCCATGCGAGGAGGGCGGCGGGAGCCCCGAGCAGGAAGAGCGCGTAGGCCTGGTCCTTCGTGCCGACGGCGAGGGCCGCCAGGATGCCCCACGCGCGGAGGCGACGGGGCTCGTGGCGCGCGATGGCGCGAACGAAGGCGAGCAGCGCCACGCACGACCAGAAGAGGTAGGGGACGTCGAGGTTGGTGGTGTGTGCGTAGTACGTGAGCGGGACGTTCACGCCGACGAAGGCGGCGGCGCACCAGCCGGCGCGCCGGCCCCGCACCTCCTCGGCCATCTTCGCGATCGCCCAGACGACACCGATCGACATCGCGACGGTGACGATCCGCGCGACCACCGCGATCCCGGTCATGTACGGGACGCGGAGGAACTCGCCGACGACGTCGGCGCGGGCGAGGGAAGGCGCGCGCCACAGCCCCACGAGCGTCACCGGCGCGGTGAGGAGCGCGACGATCGCGAGGTGAACGGGGGGGTACGTGTAGAAGCGCCCGGGCGTCGCCGTCTCGACGAGCCCTGCGAGGACGTCGCGGGGCGCGACGCCGTCGACGTCCCAGCCGTCCGACGCCGGGAGGCCCCAGCCGATGCCGACCATCCGGAGCGCGACGAGGGCGGCGAGGATCCACGCCAGCGGGGAGCGCGCCGCGTCCGCCGCCACCCTGCGAACGGTCGCGAGGCGCGCGCGTACCATGGCCGGACCGCTCCGTAGCATACGTCGCGCGGCCTACCGCTCGCGGAGCTCGGCGTAGACGCGCGCGTACCCGAGGCGCATGGCATCCATCGAGAAGTGCTCGACGACGCGCCGCCGGCCGGCCTCGCCGAATCTCCGCATCCCGTCGACGGCCCCGGCGGCCCGGCGCATCGCCGCGGCGAGCGAACCGACGTCCCCTTCGCGGGCGAGCAGACCCGTCCCGCCGTCGACCACCGTCTCGCGGACGCCGCCGACCGCGAACGAGACCACGGGCAGCCCCATCGCCATGGCCTCGAGCAGCGCGATGCCGAGACCCTCGGTGCGCGAGCTCCCGAGGGCCGCGTGGGCCTTCGCGAGGATCGGCCGCACGTCGTCGACGGCGCCGTGGAAGCGCACACGATCGGACACCCGTAGCTCGCGCGCGAGCGCCTCGAGCGTCGCCCGCGCGGCGCCGTCGCCCACGACGTCGAGGCGAGCGCCGGGGACGTCGGCCAGCGCGCGGAGGGCGAGGTCGACGCCCTTGCGGGGCTCGAGGCGACCGACCAGGACGAAGGAGAAGGGGCCCGTGGGGGACTCACCCGCCGGCGCGAAGCGCTCGACGTCGACGCCGTTGGGGACGACGCGGAGCCTCCCGCGCGCCCACGGCGCCTTGCGGACGGCGACGTCGTGCACGTGCTGGCTCACCGCCAGGGCGAGGTCGGTGCGGGCGAGCGACCACCGCGAGAAAGGCCAGCACGAGGGGTCGTCGTACACGCGCGTCGAGTGCTCGGTGCGCACGACGCGGGTGCCTGCCCGGAGGGCGGCCCTCGTGCCGACGACCTGCGAGCCGAACGTGTGGAGATGGACGATGTGCGCCGCCTCGCGCCCGAGGACTCCTGCGATCCACGCGACGTCCGCCCGGCCGAAGGACCGGACGAGCAGGTGAAGAGGGCCCTCGCCCGCGCGGCCCCGGTCGAGGACGCGGAGGCCGGCCTTGCGGAACATCCGTCCGAGCTCCTCGATGGGGGAGAGAAGCGCGACCGTGTGATCCACGCCGGTCGAGCCGCGCGGGTCTCCGGACGCCAGGTCGGCGAGCATTCGCTCCGCGCCGCCCACTTCCCCGCCGACCACCACGTGCACGACGCGCGTCCGGCTGGGGTCCTTCATGCGCGTGCCCGGGCCCCGGGACGGTAGCATGCGGCGATCTTTCTGTTAGATCGCCACGGAGGCGCTCTCCAAGGCGCCGCTTTCTTGGCCGACGTCATGATCGGACTCTCCCATCCCGCTTCGTCGCCCGCGGTCCGGCCCGCAGGTGGCGTCGCGGGCGGCACCGGGCGCCCGGTCCGGGTGCTCTTCCTCAACGACACGGCGCGCAACGGGGGTCCCGGACGGAGCCTCCACTCGATCCTGCGCTTCGTGGACCCGGCGGTCGTGCACCGCTGCGTCGTCCTGCCGCGGGAAGGAGCCGTCGCCGACATCCTGCGCACCGACGCCGTCGCGGACGAGCTGCTCTTCGAGCCGGACCTCGTCGAGAACCCGATCGAGCCGTGGGACCGCCCGATGGAGCGCGCCGACTTCGACGCGCCGGCGCTCGTCAAGGCAGCGCGCCTCCTGGGCAACGTCGCGAAGGCGACGCGGGGGCTCGCCCGCCTCGCTCGCCTCGTCCGGCGGCGCCGCATCGACCTCCTCTACTGCAACGGAACGAACGCCAACTTCGCGGGCGGTGCGCTCGCGGGGATCACGGGGGTCCCCGCGCTCTGGCACGTGCGGTACTCGTATCTCCCCCGGGCGGTCGAAGGGTTGCACCGCCGCCTCGCCGCGAGCCTCGGGGTCCGGCGCGTCGTCTGCGTCTCGGGCGCCTCGGCGGCGCTCTTTCCGCACTGCCCGGGCAAGGTGACGGTCATCCACAACGGGCTCGACGTCGAGCGGTTTGCACCGGGGGCCGTCGAGGGGACCCTCCGGCGCGAGCTCGGCCTCGGGCCCGACGTCGTCGTCTTCGGCAGCCACGGGCGCGTCCTCCGTCGCAAGGGGTACGTCGAGATGGTCCGCGCCGCGAAGGCCGCGAGCGCTCGCCTCGCGGCGCAGGGCGGTCCGCGCGCCGTGTTCGTCGTGGTCGGGGACACGCCGCAGGACTTCGCCGCGGATCACGTCGCGGAGTGCCGTGCGCTCGCCGCCGAGCTCGGGGTCTCGCGCGACGTCCACTTCGTCGGCTTTCGCTCCGACGTGCGCCCCCTCGTCGCGGACTTCGACGTCGCGGTCGTGCCGAGCGTGTACCCGGACCCGCTCCCACGTTCGGTCATCGAGTCGATGGCGCTCGGCAAACCCGTCGTCGCGTTCTCCGTGGGCGGGGTCACCGAGATGCTCGACGGCGGCGCCGCGGGCGAGCTCGTGGCGTTCGCCCCGGACGAGCCGGGGAGCCATCGCGCCGACGCAGCGTCCGTCGAACGCCTCGCGGACGCATTCGTCCGCTACGCCATCGACCCGGCGCTCCGCGCTCGGCAAGGGACCGCGGCCCGCGTCCGCGTCGAGCAGGACTTCGACGCGCGCGCCCACGCCCTGCGCATCCAGGCCGAGATCGTGCGCGTCGCGCGCCCCGGGGAAGCCCGGACATGATGCGCCGCTTCGTCGGAGCGGTCGTCGACGCGAGCGGGCGCAGGCCCTTCACCGTTCTCCTCGCGGCGCTCGGCGTGCTGGTGGGCACGTGGTACTTCGCGCTCCAGGTCCTCGCCAACCCACACACGGATCTGCGGGAGCTCCTCCCGGTCGACAGCCCCGGCCTCAAGGCGTTCGAGCACCAGCTCGGCCGCGTGGGCGGCGGTGCGACTCTCATCGTCATCGCCGAGTCGCCGGACCGCCGACAGAACGAGCATTTCGTCGACGACCTGACTGCGCGCCTCGGCCGCATGATGGACGACCAGAAGAAGGGCGGGCCGCAGCTCATCGCCTACGTCGAGAGCGGCTCGAAGGACGTGCACGCGTTCTTCGACGACAACAAGTGGCTCTACGCGGACTCGAAGGACCTCGAGGACGCGTACCAGACGCTCGATCATCAGATTGCGCTCCGGAGCGGGATGGTCGAGGACCTCGACGACGACGAGCCTGCGTCCGCGGCTCGTTCGCCGGCGGCGACCCCGGAGAAGGACGAGAGGAAGCCCGCGCTCGGCCTCGACGGCTACCGTGATCGCTGGAAGGCCAAGGCGCGGGAGCACGACGACTTCCCTTCCGGCTACTTCGAGACCGGGGACGGCCGGATGATCGGGCTCCGGATCGTCTCGCTCACGACGGGGATGGGCGACGCCGGCGGCGACACGCTGCTCGGGCGCGTGCAGCGCCTCGTCGACGAGATGAAGCCCGGCTCGTACGAGCCGTCCATGAAGGTCGGCTTCGCCGGCGACATCCCGAACGCCGCCGCCGAGAAGCAGTCGATCGTCAGCCAGGCCGCCTGGGCGAGCGGCATCGCCTTCGTCCTCATCGTTGCGGGCGTGGCCTGGTTCTACCGGTCGCCGTGGTCGCTCGCGATCATCTCGCTGCCCGCGTTCATCGGCGTCGGCGCGGCCTACGCGTTCGCGTACTTCCGCTTCGGGTACGTGAACACGACCGGGATGTTCCTCGGCGCGATCATCCTCGGCAACGGCATCAACTATCCCATCGTCCTGCTCTCCCGGTATCGCGAGTTCCGCGCGCGCGGGCAGGCACCGGCCGAGGCGCGTCGCGAGGCCGTCCAGAACGCGCTCCGGGCGGAGCTGGTCGGCGCGTGCGTCGCGTCGATCGCCTACGGCTCGCTCACGGTCACGCAGTTCCGCGGGTTCAACCAGTTCGGGTGGATCGGCTTCGTCGGGATGCTCCTCGTGTGGATCGCGATGGTGCCGTGCGTCCCGGCGCTCATCGTCCTGGTCGAGCGCATCCAGGCTGCGCTCCCGCCCTGGCTGCGCGACCCTCCGCCCGGCGTGCGCCCCGACGGGAGCCGTGGTCGCGTCACGCGCGGGCTCGCCGCCGCCACCTCGCGCGCCCCGTGGGCGATCCTCGCGGGCGTGGGCGTCCTCACCGCGCTCGCGGCGTGGAAGGCGCCGTCCTTCCTGCGCGACCCCTGGGAGTACAACTTCGCGAAGCTCGGCTCCCGCGGGAGCGCGCAGAGCGGGGCGGGGGAGTGGTCGAACAAGGCCGAGGAGGTCTTCGGCGGCAAGATGAACGTCGCGGGCGCGATGATGCTCGCGGACAGCGCCGAGCAGGTGCCGCTCGTGGAGGCACGCATCCTCGCCAACGACGCGGCCGATCCCCAGGGGTCGCTCATCGCCGACGTCGCGACGGCGTACGACCTTCTCCCCGGCACGCCCGCGGAGCAGGAGCAGAAGCTCGCCATCCTCGCGCGCATCCGGGACCGCCTGACGCCCGCCGTCCTCCACGGCCTCCCCGCAGACGAGCGCGCGCGCGTCGAGGAGCTCGATCCTCCGGCGACCCTGCGCGTCCTGGTCCCGAAGGACCTGCCGCCGCTCCTCCGCCGTCGCTTCGAGGAGAACGACGGGCGCGTGGGGACGGTCTTCTACGTCCGCTACCGGAACGAGGTGTCCCTCTCCGACGGGCACAACCTCCTGCGGATCGCGAAGTCGACCGACAACGTGCACCTGCCCGACGGCACCGTCGTGCAGACCGCGAGCCGCTCGACCATCTTCGCCGAGATGATCCGCTCGATGGAGCTCGACGGCCCACGCGCGATGCTCGCGTCGTTCCTCGGCGTCACGCTCGTCGTCTTGCTCGCGACCCGCAACCTCAAGGGCGCGTTCGCGGTCCTCGCCGCGCTCGTCGTGGGCGTGACCCTGCTCGTCGGTGGCGCCGCGTGGGCGGGCGAGAAGCTCAACTACGTGAACTTCATCACGTTCCCGATCACGTTCGGCATCGGCTGCGAGTACCCGTTCAACGTGTACGACCGGACACGCCTCCTCGGCGGTGACGTCGGTGGCGCCGTGCGCCGCGTCGGCGGCGCGGTCGCCCTGTGCAGCTTCACGACGCTCGTCGGCTACAGCGCGCTGATGTTCGCCGACTTCCAGGCGCTCCAGTCGTTCGGGCGGCTCGCGGTGAGCGGCGAGCTCGCGTGCCTCGCCGGTGCGCTCGTCGTCCTTCCCGCGATCCTGCATGCGATCGGGAGGCGAAGGGCATTCGCCAGCTCCGCGGACGAGACGGAGGCCAAGTCCGGCTCGGTCTCCCTTCGCGGGTGAGTCGCAGCGACGCCTCTACGCCGACAGGAGGTCGTGGCCCCGCGCGACGAAGTCGCCCGCGGCCCAGCGGAGCGTGCCTGCGATCTCGCGGCGAAGGGCGAGGACGCGCATGTCGCCGGGGTGGATGGCGATGCGCGCGGGAAGCACGCGCCGCGCGGGCCGCACGGCGCGGCACCAGGCGATCGTGGACAGCATCCGCGCGGGGCTGCGGCTGGCCCAGTTGAGGAGGACCGTCGCGCGCGACGCCCCCGCTGCGGGGTCGTAGGCGCGGAGGTGGTCCTCGGTGAAGGCGTAGCCTCGCGCAGCGAGCACCGGGAGGAGCCACGCCGGCATCGACCAGGCGGGCGCGACGTAGCCGTCGACGCGCAGACCCGCTTCGCGCAGCACGGCCTCGCCCCGCTCGATGCGTGCCACGCCCTCGTCGCGATCCACGTCGCTCATCTCGGCCTCGCCGCCGGAGACGACCCGCTGCGCGAAGAGCCACCGCGCTCGCCCTTGCCCGCTCGAAGCGTGGTGCCGCGGCTCGCTCCGGTGTCGCAGACCATGCAGGTAGACCTCGTGGCCGCTCGCCTGGAGGGCCCGGAGCCGCTCGCAGAAGCGCGCGTTCGCGAGGAGCGGAGCGCGCCCGTGGAAGTCGGGCACGACGAGCAGGGCGGGGCGCGCGCCGGCCGCGTGGCAGAGGACGAGCGCGGCCTCGACGTCGTCGGCGAAGGCGGGGGAGACGTCGTGGATCGAGACGTGGACGGGCACGCGCGCGCCCGACGGTTAGCACGCGCGCAGCATCGCGTCGTAGACGGCGACCACGCGGGCCACGTGCTCCTCGGGGGTGATCACGCGGGAGGAGGCGTCGCGCGCGGCGGCACGCAGCAGCGCGCGGTCGCGAGCGAGGAGACGCACGACGGCTGCGGCGCATGCCTCCGCGTCCAGGCTCTCGTAGAGCTCCGCGCTCCGGGGGTCGGCGCTCTCGGACGCGCCGCCCGCGTCGGGGACGACCACCGGCAGGCCCGAAGCGACGGCTTCCGCGACGCCCAGCCCGAACGTCTCGTAGGGGCACCCGTGGACGAGGACGTCGGCGCTCGCCAGCAGGGCGGCGAGCTTTGGACGCTCGGGCTCGAAGCCGAGGAACCGCACGCCGGGGAGCGCGCGCCGCTCGAGGCGCGCTCGCTCCGGGCCGTCGCCGACCAGGACGAGCACCGCCGGCATCGCGTCCCGGACGCGAGCGAACGCGTCGAGGACGACGTCCCAGCGCTTCTCGAACGCGAAGCGCCCGACCCCCACGAGGAGCGCTGCCTCGGGGGCCGCGCCCTCGAGGAGCCGCGCGCGGACGTCGTCACGACGTGCCTCGGGGCGGAAGACGGCGCGGTCGACACCGAAGGGGACGTGCTCCACGTTCCGGACGCCCGCAGCGCGCAGCTTCGCGGCCTGCCCTCGGCCCGCCACGAAGGTCGCGTCGAAGGGCGCGAGCAGGGCGCGCGGCAGACCGGAGAGCGCCTCGGCGAGGCGAGGGGCGCGAGGCGCGAGGTAGGTGCCGAGGTGGTCGGCGTGCCAGAACGCCGTCCGGAGGCGCGCGGCGGAGCGCCCGGCAGCGACGACGGCGAGCATCCCGAGATAGGGCGAATGGGCCTCGAGAACGTCGGGCCGTTCGCGACGGATCTGCTGACGAATCTTGTCGAATCGACCCAGCAGGTGGTACGTCGGGTCGTACGGCAGAGCCGGACCCTTGATCCGCACGATTCTCGAAGTGCCGCCGGCTCCGCCCGGCTCGATGCTTGCGTAAGCCGCGCTCAGCTCGTCTCTTGGCCCTGCCGCGATGACCATGTGGTCGTGGCCGAGCCTCCCTAGAAAGTGACCTCTGGTCGTCAGATGGCTTCGAACACCTCCTCCTCTTTCGGAATAGAATTCGCTGACATCGACGATTTTCAAGGGAGCGCTCCTCCCGCGGGTCGAGCAGCCGCAGCAGTCGCTCGTCTTTCCGTCGCATCGGCCGCGCCTCTCACCGTAGGGCACGGTCCGAGCCTCCCGCCGTTCGCCGCGCTGGCGGCCCGGCAGGGGCGGCCGCTTCGCGTGGCAATCCTCAGTGACTTCACGAGGATATCCTACGCCAACGGGGCGGTCTTCCAGACGCGATTCCTCTACCAGGAGCTCCGGCGCTGTGGCCACGAAGTCACAGTCATAGGACCCCATGATCCGGACGCCACGCCCGAGGAGCTTGCGCCCGGCACGGTG
Organism: Polyangiaceae bacterium; assembly: GCA_036490515.1. Lineage (GTDB taxonomy): Bacteria > Myxococcota_A > Polyangia > Polyangiales > Polyangiaceae > Palsa-1150. The sequence continues at coordinate 2,956 of DASXDU010000031.1, read as the reverse complement.
GAGCTTCCGAGCGTCCCGCTGAAGACCTATCCCGGGTTGCATCTGCCCATGCCGCTGGCGCCCTGGATCTTCAATCCGGACCGCTGGCACTTCGACATCGTCTTCGCGCAGACCACCTCGCTCCTGCTCGAGTTCGGGATCTGGCTGCGGAAGATGAAGGGCATCCCGCTACTGGTCGTCAACACGACGCACCTGGTGGCCGCGTACGACGTGCTCCTGCCGGAGAAGCTGTCGAAGAACGAGCTCCTGCAGTCGGGCGTGCTGATGACGCTGACGCGTCCGTACGAGCGGCTCTTCTCGCGCATCTACAACCAGGCCGATGGGCTCATCGTCCTCAGCGAGGGGCTGCGCGCGTACTGGCGCGAGCGCGGCGTGACGGCGCCCATCCACGTCATCCCGCGGACGGTGCAGCCCGAGGTCTTCGACCGCCCGCTCGGGCCCGACCCGTACACGCACCTCATCGAGCAGCAGGGGCTCCCGCAGCGTGGGCCACGCCTGCTCTGCGCCGGGCGGCACACGCGCGAGAAGTCGCAGGACCGGGTCATTCGCATCTTCGCGAAGCACGTCCTGCCGCACGAGCCCGACGCGACGCTCACGCTCGTCGGCGACGGTCCGGACACGGAGTTCTATCGCCGCGTCGCGCGCAGCGTCGGTGCCGAGGGCCGTGTCTTCTTCACGGGCGAGGTCCCGTGGATGACGATGCCGGACTTCTACCGGTACGCCGACCTCTTCGTGCACGCGTCGCTCAGCGAGACGTACGGCAACGTCATGGGCGAAGCCCTGTGGTGCGGGACGCCGACGGTGGCGTTCGCCGACGGGATGGGCGTCTCGTCGCAGATCCAGGACGGCGTCAACGGGGTCCTCTTCGCGTCGGGCAAGGACGAGGCGGAGGACGACGCCGATGCCGCCTTCGGGCGCGCCGTCGTGGACCTCGTTCGCGATCCCCAGGCGCGTGCGCGCCTCGGAAAGGCCGCCGCGAAGCGTGCGCGCGAGCGCGTGTCGCCCACGGCGGTTCACCAGCGCATCGCGGACGCCTTCCAGCACGCGCAGGACCACGCGGCGGCCTGCGGTCTGCGGCCCGTCGCCCATCGCCCGCGCGTGATGCAGTGGCTCACCACGCTTCAGCACGTGCGTCCGTGGACGGCGTTCAACGGGATGATCTACCTCACCGGGCACCTGCGACCTGCGAAGGCGGGCCGGCGGGAGCGCCTCCATCCGTCCCTGGGCAGCTGACTGAACGAAAGCGCGCTCCGGGCTGGACCACACGTCGGAGGGAGGAGCGAACGCGGCTCCTTCGGGCGCCACCAAGCCGGCATCGAAGCCGAGCTGAATGCGGGGGCCCGGGCCCGCGAGGCCCTCGGACGCCTACGCGAGGCGTAGGGACACGAGCGCCGGGTGTTCGCTACCGAAGGGGTCGCGTTCGGAGGCCTACGCGAGGCGTACGGTCACGAAGGCGAGGTGTTCGCTACCGAAGGGGTCGCGTTCGGGCACCAACGCGAGGCGTACGGACACGAAGGGGAGGTGTCCGCTGCCGAAGGGGTCGCGTTCGGAGGCCTACGCGAGGCGTAGGGTCACGAAGGCGAGGTGTTCACTACCGAAGTGGCCGCGTTCGCAGGCCTACGCGAGGCGTACGGTCACGAGCGCGAGGCGTTCGCTGCCGAATGGGTCGCGTTCGGGCATCAACGAGAAGCGTTCGCTACCAAACCGCTTGCCTTCGGACGCCTACGCGAGGCGCGCAGTGATCGACGCGAGGTCCAAGCGAGCAGGAGGAACCCCTGCGATGCTGGGCGGGACGCGCTTCGCTCCTCACCGCGCCCGCGCCCGCGCCCGCGCCCGCGCCCGCGCCCGCGCCCGCGCCCGCGCCCGCGCCGTGATGTCCATTCCGTCAAACTTGCGAGAGGCGCAAGGGGCTTTTCGCTCGGGCTTTTCGATTGTCGCGCCGTGCTCGGCGGCATCAAGGACGCGCGCAGGAGCGCGCGCCGCTGCCGGGGGCAGCGGCACTGCGCGGCCTGGCGGCCGCTTCGTGTCCTTGACGTCGCCTGCGCGCGGCGCGGGACGGGGCGGCCCCGTCGCGAGAGGCGCGTTCGGGCAAGGAGTTGCCATGTTGCGCATCTATCAAGTCATTCTCGAGGTGCTGCGGGAGCTGCGGCCGGTGGTGGCGGCGATCGAGGCGCATGACCGGGACCTCGCTCGGCAGCTTCGGAGGGCGGCGACGAGCGTCGCGCTCAACTGCAGTGAAGGCAGCGGCTGCAGCGGGGGCACGCGTCGGGAGCGGTATCGGAACGCGCTCGGGTCCGCGCGGGAGACCGCGGCGTGCCTCGATTCGGCGCTGGCGCTCGGCTACCTCGAGGGCATCGACGCGTCGTTGCTGGACAAGATCGACCATGTGCGCGCGGTGCTCGTGAAGAACGTGCGCTGAGGGCATGGCGGCGAGCGGCTCAGGTGGGCCGCTCGCCGCGCTGCTTCGTTCAGGCCGTGACGCGAACGAGGGTGCCGATGACGCGGTTCATGAGAGCGGGCAGGGAAGGCGGAAGTGAGCCGACGTAGCCCGCAGCTTGCGCAACCTGCAGACACGCCCAGGTCTCGCGCGCCGACCCGAGTGCCGTGCGGTACCGCTGCAGGCGGTTGCCGCCCGCCGAGCCGCTGCCCTCGGCGACGTTGAGCACCACGGAGCTGGCCGCCCGCCGCAGTTGAGAGCCCAGGTCACGGTCGCACCTCTCGACCGGCCCGACGACGGGCCGCATGGTGCCGATGGCCTCGAGCATCACATCGTGAATTCTCAGCATGACGTTTCTCCTTTGCGCCTCGCGCTCTCTGCGCGAAGCACACGCGCCCCACGCCACGGCGCGCAGCACGGCTCAAGGACCCGGAGCGGCGAAGCCGCGGAGGGCCGCTCCGCGGCGCGCGCTCCCTGCGCGCGTCCTTGTATCTCGGGATTGAGGTAGATCCTCGATTG
>DASXDU010000020.1:0-2425 GCA_036490515.1 Polyangiaceae bacterium | reverse complement strand
TGCTGACGCCGCCCGGAAAGTGACCCACTTGGTCGGCCGGAAATTGACCCACCCGGCGGTCTGATTCCTACGCCTTGCGACCGCTCTTGGGCAAGGTGCCCGGTGCGGCCTGATGGTCGTCCTGCTGTTCCTCCTGGGCGAGAGCCTTCTTTCGCATCCGGAAGCTCTTGCCCTTGGTCGTGATGACGGTGGCGTGGTGTGCGAGGCGATCGAGGAGCGCAGTGGTGAGCTTCTCGTCGCCCCCGAAGACCTTCACCCATTCGCCGAAGGCCAGGTTGGTGGTGACGATGACGCTGCGCCGCTCGTAGCGCTCGGTGAGGAGGTTGAAGAGCAGCTCGCCGCCGGCGCGGTCGAAGGGGACGAAGCCCAGCTCGTCGAGGACGAGAAGATCGACGTGATAGAGCCTTCGCTGCAGACGCCCGAGCTCGCGTCCGTCCCGAGCCTCGAGCAGCGAGCGGACGATGTCGGCCGCGCGCGTGAAGAGAACCCGTTTCCGCTGGCGCGCCGCCTCGACGCCGAGCGCGATGGCCAGGTGCGTCTTACCGGTGCCGATCGGGCCGGCGAAGATGATGTTGTCCGCGCGGCCGATCCACTCGCCGCGTGCCAGCTCGGCGAGCTGCGCAGCGTGGATAGCGCCGTCGGTAGCGACGAAGTCGAAGGTGTCGAGGGTCTTCATCTCGGGGAAGCGGGCTTCGCGCAGGCGATGACGGACGGCCGAGTCGCGACGCGAGTCCTGCTCGGCCGCGAGAGCCTCGTGTAGAAACTCTTCGTACCCCCAGTGCTCTTCGCGAGCCTGGCGTGCAAGCGCCTCGAAGACGCGGACGATGCCCGGCATCTTGAGCGCTCGGGCCTGAGCCACGACCAGCTCCGTGTTGACGGCGACGCGGCTCATGACCGGCCTCCGAGCAGCGCGTCGTAGTCACTCGCACGGCCGGCCTCGATCGGTAGGTCGCGCAGGCTGACGGGCAGCAGGTTGTCGTCGACGGTTATGGGCTGGGGCGCCGCGGGAGCGAGTGCGAGCAGCAGCGGCTCGCTGCGCGCCAGCGCAGTGGAGATCGTCGTGGCGACCGCGTCCACGCCGCGGGTCTCGACGTGCGCGAGGACCTTGGCGAAGACCCGGGCAGCCTGCTTGGGACCATGCGCATCGACGAGCGATCGCCACGCGGCAACGAAAGGAGGGCCGAGGTCACGCGTCAGCTCGGAGGCCACCTGACGCACGGCCTGGGGCTTCCTCGCCAGCTCTCGGACGTAGTGCCGGTAGTCGATCGACCTCTGGCCGAAGCGTTTACGTGCATGGCGCACCTGGCCAGTCGGTCCCACGATGTCGACGTCGTCGGCGCCGACGTGCGCCGTCACGTCGAGGCCCGCCCACCCGCATGGGACCGAGTAGACACCGCCCTCGACGCAGACGAGCGACCGTTGCGAGACCGACGGCGAGTGCGTACGACGCGGGTCGAAGGGACGCGCAGGAAGCGGCATCGACTGCGAGCGCTCGGCCGCGAACCGGGCGGCGTCGTGCTCGGCGTCGAGGCGCGCGAGCAAGTCGCGGCGCATGTCGCCGAGGTCGTCACCGCGCGGGATCGGCACGAGGTGCTGCCAGCGAATGGCCTTGCCCCGCGACTCCACGCCGCCCTTGTCGTGGCCCGTGCGCGGCCGGCAGAAGCACGGCTCGAACAAGTAGTGCGACGAGAGAGCCTCGAAACGCCCCGCGAGCTGGCGCTCGGAGCCGACGAGGATCTTCGCGACAGCCGCCTTGAGGTTGTCGTACGCGATGCGCTGCGGCACGCATCCGAAGTGCTCGAAGGCCCGCACGTGCCCGTCGAGAAAGCTCGGCTGGTCCTGGCGCAGGTAGAGCCACGCGAAGTCGCGGCCCGAGTGCATCAGCCGCATCACGAACATCCACGCCTTGACCAGCGTGCCCGTCAGCTCGACGAGCACCTCGAAGAAGTCCACCTCGGCCAGGTCGCCGGCGGGGTAGACGAGCGGCACGAACACCTCGCGCCGCCTGCGCTTCCACTCGGCTACCGCCGCTTTGACCGTCGTCCGACCGACCTCGAAGCCCTCGACCACGAGCATCGTGTGCAGACGCGCGGCCGTCAGCCGCTGCTTGCCCCCCGTCCACCGCGGGGACTCCTCCAGGAGCGCCTCGATCCGAGGGACGACCTTCTCCCGAACCGGCCGCGCCCGTGGCTCCTTCTCCACGCGCACCGGCTCCGACTGCGCCAGGTACTTCCGGACCGTGTTGCGGGCGATCCCCATCTCCCGCGCCACGCGCCGGACCGCCTGGCCCTCCACCAGCACCTTGTGCCGAACCACGTTGACCTGATCCATCCGAAGCATCCTTCCCGCGGGGTACCCGCGACACGGAAGCCGGGTGGGTCAATTTCCGAGCGACCAGAGGGTCAATTTCCGAGCGGCGCGATCA
>DASXDU010000026.1:0-67167 GCA_036490515.1 Polyangiaceae bacterium | reverse complement strand
ACACCGTAGATCTTCAGCATGAGACGCTCCTTGCCCGAACGCGCCTCTCGCGACGGGCCCACCCCGTCCCGCGCCGCGCGCAGGCGACGTCAAGGACACGAAGCGGCCGCCAGGCCGCGCAGTGCCGCTGCCCCCGGCAGCAGCGCGCGCTCCTGCGCGCGTCCTTGACGTCGCCGAGCACGGCGCGACAATCGAAAAGCCCGAGCGAAAAGCCCTATTGCGTCCCTCGCAAGTTTGACGGAATGGACATCACAGCGCGGGCGCGGGCGCGGGCGCGGGCGCGGGCGCGGGCGCGGGCGCGGGCGCGGGCGCGGGCGCGGGCGCGGGCGCGGAAGATGAGTGCACGAGTACGGAATGGGAATGGAGCGCTGACAGAAGCGCCCACCATCCCCTGACACCGTGGTCCATACAAAGTGTCAGCGATGTCCTGTCCAGAACCGCTTCGGGACCGATCTCGCAGGCTTCGGGACAGAGCCCGACGGCCTCGGGACAGAGCCCGACGGCTTCGGGACAGAGCCCGACGGCCTCGGGACGGAGCCCGACGGCCTCGGGACGGAGCCCGACGGCTTCGGGACAGAGTCCGACGGCCTCGGGACGGAGCCCGACGGCTTCGGGACAGAGCCCGACGGCCTCGGGACGGAGCCCGACAGCTTCCGGTCGCGACCCTACGCCCTCCGGTCGAGACCCCACGCCCTCCGGTCGCGACCCGACGCCCTCCGGTCGAGACCCGACGCCCTCCGGTCGCGACCCTGCGCCCTCCGGTCGAGACCCTGCGCCCTCCGGTCGAGACCCGACGCCCTCCGGTCGCGACCTGCGCCCTCCGGTCGAGACCCCGCGCCCTCCGGTCGAGACCCTGCGCCCTCCGGTCGTGACCCGACGCCCTCCGGTCGCGACCCGACGCCCTCCGGTCGAGCCCCTGCGCCCTCCGGTCGTGACCCGACGCCCTCCGGTCGTGACCCGACGCCCTCCGGCCGCGAGTCGACGGCCTCCTGGCCCCGCCTACCCCCGTCAGCTGCCGCAGTCGGCCTTCTTCACCGAGAATGCGGCGGGCGCCGGCGCGGGCTCGACGGTCTCCATCTTCGTCATCGCCATGACGCCGCCGAGCGGCTCGCTCACCATGTCCGAGACGACCGTCTTCGCGACGTTGTACGCGCCGGTGATCTTCACCTTCGCGCCGACCGACGGGAGCGGGTTCGGCTCGTCGACGTTGAGGATGTCGTCCTTGACGGCTTCCTTCGGCTGCTCGCCCGGCTTGAGCTTGTTGTAGGCCTTCATCGCGTCGCAGATGACGGCGTAGTTGCGCGCCCATCCCACGACGCGGATCTTCGGGCCCTTCGTGTTCCCCTTGTCGTCGGCGATCCAGAAGCTCGGCACCTCGGTCGCGCACTTCTCGGGGTCGGCCTTGCCGGTCTTGTGGATCGCGCACTCGGGGGCGCGCGCCACGTTGGAGTCGACGATGTAGCCGGTGATCGTGATGGGGTTCGCCGTCACGTCCTTGCCGTGGAGCAGGCTGCGGAGCTGGTGGATCGCGCCGTAGACCGTGTACGAGTCGCCAGCCTTGATGGGCGTGGCGGGAGGCGACATGGGGGCCGGGAGGTTCGCCTTCTTCCCGGACCACGCGGGCTGCGGCTTGTAGGGGTTGTCGTCCCCACCACAACCGGCGGAGGCCGCGATGAGGGCGGCGATCCCGAGCGTCTTCAGCGCGTGCCTGGCCAACCTGTCCATATCGACCCTCGTCTCCTCGGCTGCCGAAAACCACGGCGAAGCCACGAGTAACACGCACGAAACCGGCGAGACAAGGAGGTCTTTGTCACGCCGAGAGCGGATCTTTGCGGGTGGGCTCCGCCGCCGCCTCCAGGCGGAGCTCGAGGGCGTCCACGTCGGCGGCCCGGACGCACTCGCCCGAGCAGCGCGCGACCAGCCGCTGGACGATCGATGCGAGCTCGGCGTCCTCGCCGGGAAAGGCGTACTCGACGAGCCGCGCATAGGCGCCCTGGTCGATTCCAACCGGCCTTCCGAGAGCCCGCAACCCCTCGCGGGCCAGGCGATCGGTCAGGATGGCGCGGAGGTCCTCCGGGCGGTCGCGCAGGTGGGGAAGCTCGACGGGAGCGTCGCGCGCGTCGCCGAGGCGGGCGGCGAGGAAGGGATCCAGCCGGCCGTCGGCGACGAGGTTCGCAGGGGACGCAACGCCGGTGAGCGCGAGCTGCACGTCGAGGGCCTGCGGGCGCTCCCAGGGAGCGCGCTTCTCGGCGAGGGCCTGGGCGACGAGCTGCTGTACGTCGGGCGGGAGCGCGCCCCCGTCGAGAAGGACGAGCAACCCGCGATCGGCGAGGGCAAGCGGAGACGCGTCGGCCTGGCGCCAGCGGGCGAGGTCGTGCTCGCGCGCGCTGGTCGCGTCCACGAGGACGAGCGGCCCCTCGCTGCGGACGCCCGACAGGTGCGCGCGGGCGAGGTAAGGCACCGGGTCGACGCCGCTCGGCGCGAGGATCGCGATCGGCGCGCCAGTCGCCGTGCGGCGCTCGATCGTCTCGAGGGCCATGCGCGAGGCCGCCGCGTAGATTCCCACCGTGGCGGGTCGCGCCAGGCGCGTGGTGGCGAGCCGGTCGCGCCCCGTGTCGAGCGCGCGCAGATGGCGGAGCTGCTCGACGCGCTCGTCGGCCGCGTCGGCTCGCAGGATCGCCTCGTGCGCGCGGCCGAGCATCCGCGACTGGGCCCCCCGCGCGCGACACGCCGCGGCGAGCCGGTCGGCGGCGTCCTTCAGCGCACGCACCTCCTCGAGCGTCACCGGCTCCTCGCGCGCCACGCGTGGAAGGACGAGGAGGCCCTCCGTCTCACCGTCGCACGCGACGATGCACGCGAGCAGCGCCTGCCGATCGTTCATCCACTTCGCGAGCGGACGCAGGTCCGGGCGTCGCACCTCCAGCGCGTCGAGCACGTCGGCGCGGACGGTCGCCTCGGGCTCTGCGCCCGCGACGAGGACGAGCGCCTCGGGCATGTCGCCGTCGCGTACCCGCGCGTACCCGGCGGCGTCGACCGTGGTCACCTGCACCGGGTCGAACGTCCAGAGCTCCGGGGACGCGGCCGCGGGGCCGCCCGGCGCGCGAAGCGCGAGGAGCGATGTGCGGATGGCCTCCTCGGGATCCCCCCGGCCGGCCTCGCGCGAGGCCTCCGCGAACGCATCGAGCCACGCGCCGCGCGCCGGACGCAGCGGCGACTCGAGCACCGCGGCCACGGCGCCGATCGCCAGGACGACCGCCGCCGTCACGAGCGTCGCGCCCCAGGCGCGGCCGTCGGACGCCGTCGCTCCGAGGAGCGCAACGCCCCCGCCGACGATGACGAGGACGACGACCCGGCGCGCCGCTCGCGCCACGCGCACCGCGTCGCGCGCCATGGCTGCGGCCCCGAGCACCACGCTCACTCCGGCGACGAGCGTCCGCCCGAGGGCGGCGGCGTCTGCGCGCGCCGCGATCGCCGCGACGAGCGTGACCGCGCAGGCCGTCCCGAGCAGGCCCCGCATCGCCAGCGCCCGCTCGACGACGCCCAGCTCGAGGCCGCGCGCCCGCAGGGTCCACTCGGTGAAGAGGCCTAGAACGACGACGCTCGCCGCCGCAGCGGCGGCAGCCCACGCGTGCGGGTAGGACGTCAGCCACGCGATCGCGTCGCGCTCGGGCGCCATCCGCGCCGCGATCGCGACGCACCAGACGACGGCCACGACGACGACGCCGGGCGTAGCCGATACGCGCGAGGAGCGCACCACGCCTCCGCCGCCCGGGATGCGGCTCACGGCGACGCACGCCGCCACGGCGGCGACCATCGCCGCGACGCACCCGCAGGCCTCGAGCCCCCTGCTCGGAGTGCTCGCTCCGACGGATGCGATCGTGACCGCGACGGCCCACCCGAGGGCCCGCTCGAGCCCCCGGGGCCGACCGGACGCCACGAGCGCGAGCAGCAGCCCCGCGACCGCCGCGAGCCATGCGCTCCGCCCGGTCCCTCCGTCCGAAGCGATGGCGAGGATCCCGACGTACGCGACGCTCGCCAGCGGCAGAAGGCGACGGCGCCACGGCGGTCGCGGCGCGCCCGGCCCGGCCAGTTGCTCCGAAGGTCGCTCGCGCGAACCGCCCATCTTCACGGTGTTATCGCACGTCTCCTGGCGCACCGCCGCGCGCTATGGTCTCTTCGGTCGATGCTGGCGCGGCCCCCGCGGACCCTCGCGTTCGGCACCTGGCTCGCCACCCGAGGGTGGATGACTTCCGTCGCACTCGCCCTGACGCTCCTCGGGGCGATGGCGTCGGTCGTCGCGGCGGTGGCCGTCGCAGGCTCGGGCGCGGAGGCGCAGGTGCCCGGTCTCGCCACGAGCGCGATCGCATGGAGCGCGGGCGTGATGGTCGCCTTCGGCGCGTCCCTCCGGGCGGTTCATCTCGACCGTGAGGAGGGGGTCGCTTCGCTGGTGCGCGCACGCGGCGGGAGCGTCGGCGCGTACGTCGCGGGCCGCGTGGGGGGGCTCGTCGTCGTGCTCGCGGCGTCGCTCGGCGGCGCCTCGCTCGTCGCCGGCGCTGCGGCGACTTCGTTCGCGCGGCCCGTGGGGCCCGCGCTCGTCGCTACGCTCGCAGCGGTAGCGTACGCGTGTACCTTCGCCGTCACCATCGGGCCGCTCGCGATGGCCGCCCTCGGAGCGCGTACGCGCGTGGGCGGGTACCTCACGCTCCTCGCCGTCCTCGCGCTCCCCGAGGTCCTCGCGCCCTGGACGGCCGGCCTGCTGCCACGCGGCTGGCACGAGCTCACCTCCGTCCCCGCAGCCCTCGCGGCCGTCCGCGCCGGCGTTGCCTCTCCTTCGACGATGGCGGCTCCCATGGCGCGCGCTCTCGCGGCGCTCGCGGCGGTCGTCGCGGTGTCCCTCCTCGTCGTCGTCGCCCGCGTCCGGTGGGCCGAGCCGGAGCGATGATCGTCCTCGACGCCGTCGCTGCGCGGCGCGCTCCGCTCAGCCTCGCGAAGCTCTCGTGCTCGTGGGGGCCCGGCGCGCACGCGGTCGTCGGCACCCGGGCGGACGGCGGTCCCCTGCTCCTCGAGCTCGTGGCGGGCCGGGCCCGGCTGCGATCGGGCCGCCTCGAGGTGCTCGGTGGCACGCCTCACGACGACGACGTCCGGACGCGCACGGCCTTCGTGCCGCTCGAGCCGACCCTTCCCGAGGCCATGCGCGTCCGCGACGTGATGGCTCTCGCCGCGGAGCTTCGTGGAGAGCCCGTGCGCGACGCGGCACCGCGCCTGGCGGCGCTCGGCGTCGAAGCGCTCGGGCCGCGAAGGGTCGAGTCTCTCTCGCCGGAGGAAATGCACGCGGTGGCCCTCGCCGAGGCCCTGACCGCTGCGCGGGTTCAGGTCCTGCTCCTGGTGGAGCCCTTGATGGACCTCGATCCGCGCGCGGCGGCGCTGGTCGCGCCGCTCGTCCGTGCGCGCGCGAGCGAGGGATGCGCGGTGCTCGTCGCGACGGCCTCGCTGCGCGACGCGAGCGAGCTCGCCGACGATCACGTGCTCCTTCGCGGGGGGGCGGTCGTCCGGAGTGGCGCGTCGCCCGCGGACCTCGTCAGCCTCGCCCCGACGGGCGCGAAGGTCCGCGTCGTGGCGAGCGACCCGCAGGCGCTCCTCGCCGCCGCCGCGAACGATCCGGCCATCGAGGCGATCGCCCGCCGGGATGCGGCGGTCGTCGCGCGCGGGAGCGCGGTGCTCGCCGTCGCGGCCGCCATGGGACGCGCCATCACGGCATCCGGCGTGCGCGTCGTGGAGATGGCTCTCGAACCGCCTTCGCCCGAGGAGCTCCGCGCGCCTCCAGCCAGGCCGGAGCGCGCGCCGTGATCGGCGCGCTCGCACGTCCCGCAACGGCACGGCTCGGCCGGCCACGCCCGCTTCTCGTCGTGGGAGGGTGGGCGGCCCTCGCCCTGGGCTTCGCGCTCGCCGCTCGCTCGACGGGCGCTTCGCACGGCGCGGACCGCGCGCTCGCGGACGCGTTCGGAGCCCTCGTCCTTCCGCTCGTCGCCTACTCGATCGTCGGCGCGGCGCTCGCGGGGCGCTCGCTCACCGGCGGCGCCGCAGCCGTCGTCGCGTTCGGAGCGCGCCCTTCGAGGGCAGCGTGGGTCCTCGTCGCCGTCTCCGTCGGCGCGTGCTGCACCGTCAGCGCGCCCCTCGCGGCGGCCGTGGCCGCCCTCGCGCACGGTGCGAGCGATCCGCCCCTCGTCAACGACGCAGCGGCGAGCGCCTACGTCGGTCTGCTGGGCGGTGCCGCGTACGCGTCGTGGTTCTCGATGGGCGCGACCCTCGGTCGGCGCGGCGGGGGACGGACGGCGCTCCTCCTCCTCGACTGGCTGCTCGGAGCGGGCCACTCCGTGCCCGCGCTCTTCGTGCCACGCGCCCATCTGCGTTCCCTCCTCGGTGGGGCCGGGCCGATGAGCTGGTCCGGAGGGGCGAGCGCGGCGGCCCTCGTGACCATCACGGTCGTGTGCGCGTTCGTCGCGGTCAGTCGCTCGCGCCGCCCATGAGGGCGACGACCCGCTCGCGGGTGTCGCGCGGCAGGTCGAGCGGCCGCCCTTCGAGGAGGTAGGTCCCGTCGGGCTGGCGCCGCGAGGCGTGAACCTTCACACGGAGCGCGCATGCGGGCGCGCCCCTCAGTGTCCCCTCGATGCGCGAGCCCGGTGGCGAGGGAACCGTCGAGCGAAGCACGATCGACTGCGCGTGCGCGTCGATCGAGACGACGTCTGCCTCGCCGCCGCGCGCCCACGCGAGGTGCGCCGTCACGAGCGACCCCTCCTCGCATCCTGGCGGGCCTCGCGATCGGCGTCCTTCTTCGCGATGTCGGCTCGCTTGTCGTAGTGCTTCTTCCCCTTGCCCACGCCGATCTCCACCTTCACGCGTCCCTGCTTGAAGTAGAGCCGCATCGGCACGGCCGTCGCGCCCTCGCGCGAGAGCGCACGCTCGATCTCCTCGAGCTCGCGCCCGTGAAGCAGGAGCTGCCGCGAGCGACGGGGCTCGTGCGGGAACGCGCTCGCCTGCTCGAACGGTGCGACGAAGAGCTGCTTCAGCCAGGCCGACCCGCGCTCGATCGCGACGTACGCGTCGGTCACGTCGACCTTCCCGGCCCGCATCGACTTGACCTCGCTCCCCACGAGGGAGATCCCCGCCTCGTAGCGGTCGGCGATGTCGTAGTCGAAGGTCGCTCGACGGTTCTTGACGATGAGCTGGTCGGCCCCGGGCTTGGCCATGAGAAGCACTCCCTCGAAGCGGCCGCTCGGAATAGCATGCCGCTGCGGATGGCGTTCAGCGAGGTGAAGGGCGCGTGGTTCGTGACGGCGCGCCGCTACGTCCTGCAAGAGCACGGCGAGGAGGTCCTCGGGCGCTACGTCGAGGCCCTCCCGCCGCGGTCGCGCGCCATCGTCTCGGAGCCGGTGGTGTCGCGCTGGTACCCGGAGGAGGCCATGCACGACGCGCTCGAGGCGTTCTTCCAGGAGGTCGTCGGCCGCGACGCGATCCAGTTCGGCGCGGCCATGGAGCGTTGCGCGGTCCTCGGCACGCACTGGTTCCTGCAGATCCTCGCCTCCGTCACGACGCCTCGCTACCTCCTACGCTTGCTCCCTTCGGCGCTCCGCCAGCTCCGGCGAGGCTCGGTGCGCCTCGTCGTCGACGCGCGCGACGGCGGCGCGACGCTCCGCTTCCTGAACCATCCGTACGCCGATCACCCGTGCTACCGCCTCGCGACGCCGGCCATCCTCCGGGCGACGCTGCGACTCTGCGTCGGCCAATCGGCGCGCGCGACGCTCTCCCACTGGGACGCCACGACCCAGGTCGTGGAGGTCGGCTGGTGACCCTCACCCGCCGTCCGCGCGCGGGAGCTCGTCTCCTGCGTACGGCAGCCGGAAGGGCGGGTCCTCGTGCTCCAGCCCGAGCCGCTTCTCGAGCGCGGACACGCGCTCGCGCAGCATCTCGTTCTGCGACGCGAGCGCGCGCACCATGTCGATCACCGGGTCGGGCAGGTTCGCGTGGTCGAGGGCGGCGTCGAACCGCGCGTGGCTCGGGACGATGATGCGGGCGGGCACGCCCACCACGGTCGCCTCGGGCGGCACCTCCTTCACGACGACGCTCCCCGAGCCCACGCGCGCGTGATCCCCGATGTGGATGTTGCCGAGGATGCACGCGTTCGAGCCGATGACGACGTCGTTCCCCACCTGGGGGTGGCGCACCTTGCGCTCGAGCGACGTGCCGCCGAGGACCACGCCCTTGTAGAGGAGGCAGCCGTCGCCGACGGACGCCGTCTCGCCGATCACGATGCCCATCCCGTGGTCGATGACGACGCGCCTTCCGAGGCGCGCGCCGGGGTGGATCTCGATGCCGGTGACGAAGCGGTTGGCGTGCGCGACGACGCGGGCCCCGAGCTTGAGATCGTGGGTCCACATCGCGTGCGAGACGCGGTGAAGCCAGATTGCGTGAAGACCCGGGTAGACCAGCGACACCTCGACGGCAGACCTGGCGGCAGGGTCGTTGGCGCGGATGGCCCGGATGTCTTCGGCGACCAGCTCGGCCTGATGCGCGAGTGTCTTCAGCCACTGGAAGGGGCGCAGCATCGACGGCACGGGCCAGCTTAGCATCGCAGGATGCACCGTCCCCTCGTCCTCCCCACGCCGGCGCTCCGCCCGTGGCGCCGGCGGCGCGTCGAAGCCGTCGGCGCGTACCGCGTGTTCGACGTGAAGCGCCTCGAGCTCGAGGACGGCCAGGGCGCCGCGCGAGGCGACGCGTTCGTCTTCGAGTGCCGCGACTGGTGCAACGTCATCGCCCTCACGCCCGAGGACGAGGTGGTCCTCGTCTGGCAGTATCGGTTCGGCACCGACGCGATGTCGCTCGAGATCCCGGGCGGCGTCGTCGACCCGGGCGAGGCTCCCGACCACGCGGCGAAGCGCGAGCTGCTCGAGGAGACCGGGTACGTGGCCGACGGCGTGGAGCTGCTCCTCGTCGTCGAGCCGAACCCCGCGCTCCAGGGAAATCGCTGCCACACCTTCGTCGCACGCGGCGCGCGACCGACCGCAGCGACGGCGTTCGACGCGCAAGAAGAGCTCGAGACGGTCCTGGTGCCGGCGGCGCGCGTGGCCGATCTCCTCGACGGCGGCCAGGTCCGCCACGCGCTCGTGCAGGGGGCGCTGGAGACGTTCTGGCGGCGCCGCGGTTCGGGGGCCTAGCCGCGTCCAGCGTCGTCGTCCTCGTCGTCGTCGTCGTCCTCGTCGGCTTCGTCGAGCGCCGACGCGTTGGCGACGAGCACCGTCCCGCTCTCGAGCCCCTCCTCGACGTCCGGCTCGAGCGATCCGTCGTCCTCGCCGCGCAGGCGCGCGAATCGGTCGACGACGCCCGACGGGCGCGACGCGGGCACTCGCATTTCGCCGGTCACTTCGTCCTCGTGGCCGTCCGCGCCGCCGTCGCCGAAGGCACGCGCGAGCGCGGCGCGCAGGAACGCGCGGCCGTCCCCCACACCCATCGCCAGCGCGACCTTGCGGAGCTCGTAGGCCATCGCGCCGGCGTGCGGATAGCGCCGCGAGGGTTCGCGCTCGAGGGCGCGCGTGAGGATCGTCTGGAGCGGGGGAGCGAGGCGCCGCTCGAAGAGGCTCTGGTGGACGATGCCGTCGCGCGCCCACGAGAGGGCCTCGGTGTCGGTGACGAACGAAGGGAAGCGCGGGCCGACGAGCATCTCGCGCAGCATGACGCCGAGCGAGAAGACGTCCGAGCGCGCGTCGCCGGTCTGCCCGCGGGCGACTTCGGGGGAGAGGGCTCGTATGCGCCGCGCGAAGGCGCGAACACTGCGTACCGAGGAGGCCGCACGCGCGGCAGCCGACACGCCGAAGTCGGCGACCTTCACCTCGCCGTGCCACGACAGGAGGACGTCGCTGGTCGAGAGCTCGCCGTGGAAGATCCCGAGCCGTACGCCCTCGGGGGTACTGGCGAGCCGCGCGGCGGCGAGAGCGTCGGCGACCTCGCAGGCCACGAACAGCGCGATGTCGGGAGGGAAGCGCCCACCGGCGCGGTTCAGCCGGGTCGCGAACGCCGCCAGCGTGCGCCCCTCGACGAGCTCCTGGATGGTGTAGGGCTGGGCCGCGCTGGCGAGGCCGAAGTCCTCGACGCGCACGACGTTGGGATGGCGAAGACACGCCGCCCGGCGCGCGGCGTTCGCCAGAGCCTCGAGGACCGCGTCGTGCTCGTCGCTCGCCACGACGTCGAAGACCTTCACGGCGACGGCGCGCTGCAGCCCGAACGCTCCCTCGTACGTCGCCCGATAGACCGTCGCCATGCTGCCGCGGCCAATCTGGCCACCGATGCGGAGAGCCCGCCCGTCCCCCAGGGGGAGGTCGGTGCACGGCGGGGGGATCAGCGGTGTCGCGCGAGCCATGTTGCAATTTTTCGATCAGCGGTGACCGCGTCTCCTTGGATTGCAACCCGTGAACCGCGCGAGGTCGTGGGGCGAACGTCGTTCGCTCGCGAAGCATTCCAGGGGCTTGCATCACCGCGGGGAGCGTTCGTGGATCCGACCGGATCCACGAACCGCGATCCTGCGCGTGTGTGTGCGGGCGTGGGGCGATGCTAGCTTCGGAGGCCATGGCGCCGACGTCCACCAGCTGGCGCGAGGTCGAGGGGCTCGTCGGCGAGATCGAGGCGCTCCAGCAGGCCAAGGTGCTCGATCTCGCCCGACGGCTGCGCCCGGGGCTGAGCCTCGAAGACGTCGCGAACCCCCACGACTTTCCCGAGCTCGCCGACGCCGACTGGCAGTACCAGGATGGACTGCTCGCGGGCGTGCAGACGGTGCTCGCGGCCGTGCGAGCGCGTCGGCGCGAGACGGAAGGGGGGTCGCCGTGAGCAGCAAGAAGAGCAAGAAAGCGTCGAAGACGCCGGGCCCCTTCGAAGCGCTGCGGGGCCTGAAGGACGAGATGAAGCGGCGTGAGGGGGAGCGAAAGGTCCCGACCGCGAAGAAGGCGGCCCCTTCCCCCGCCCCCGCCCGGCAGCCCGCCGAGCCCGAGGACGAAGCGCTGCTCCTCCACCGGCTGTTCGCGGGCGTGCAGCCGCTCGATCGAAAAGGCGGCAGCCGCGTCCCGCGTCAGATGGTGGAGCGTTCGGGCGCCGTCGAGCGAAAGGCGAAGGCCGGGCAGGACGCCGCCCGCGCCGAGGCAGAGGCCGTCCACGACCACCTGCGGTCTCTCGTCGAAGGAGCCACGCGCTTCGAGGTCTCCGACGACGGCCACCGCGTCGAGGGGCGGCGCGTCGACCTTCCTGCCGACGCGATGCGCCGCCTCCGGCGTGGGAACCACCCCGTCGACGCCAGGCTCGATCTGCACGGGATGCGCGCAGGCGAGGCGCGCGGGCAGATCGAGCTGTTTCTGCGGACGATGCGGGCGCGTGGAGAGCGCTGCGTGCTCGTCATCCACGGCAAGGGCGCGCACTCCCCGCAGGGGATGGCCGTGCTTCGCGGCGAGATCGCGGCGTGGCTCTCTCAGGGCCCGTCGAGCGAGCACGTCGCGGGGTTCGCCACGGCGAGCGACGCGGACGGAGGCGAGGGGGCGGTGTACGTCCTGCTCCGACGGTGACGAATTCGTCACGAAGCGGTCTCGCGCGGGTCATACTGCTCGGCTGAGTGAGACGCTGGGCGCTGCTACTCGGTGCGCTGGCCATCGGATGCGGAGGCTCCGGGGAGCAGACGTCTGCGCAGCGCCAGGTGGTGGTGGGCGACGAGGGGGGTCTGCTGCCTGGACACGACGGGGGCACCGGAGCGTCGGCGGACGCGGGCGGCGGAGGCGGCGCAGAAGGAGGCGACGCGGCCAGCTCGGACGGTGGGATCGAGACGAGCGGGGACGCGGGGGCGGGGACCGACGCGGCGAGCGACGCGGGGCCGCAGGGCACCAACATCGCGCACGTCGTCCTCATCGTGCAGGAGAACCACTCCTTCGACTCGTACTTCGGCCACTACTGCACGGCAGCGGCGGGGTCGAATCCGACGTGTACGCAAGGCCCGTCCTGCTGCGAGGCAGCGCCTGCGACCGACCCGTCGGGGAGCGCGCCCGTCACGCTCGATGACGCCGAGAACGCGGGGTACGACCCGAACCATACCCAGGCATGCGAGGTCGACGAGATCGACGACGGCAAGATGGACCGCTTCGTCACGGGAGCCTCGTGCTCGGACGCACGCAACTTCGCGGTGGCGCCCGCGGCCGCCGTCCAGCCCTACTGGGACTACGCCTCGCAGTATGCCCTCGCCGATCGCTGGTTCCAGCCCATCGCCGGCCAGTCGTCGTCGAACGACATGTACTTCGCGGTCGCGCACTACGTCTTCACCGACAACGCCGTGCAGCCCGACACGAACGGCGAGGGCTGCACGTTCCCGCCGACCGCCACCGCCGAATACTCCGGCAAGACCACCGTCGCGGATCTCCTGATCGGTTCCGGGCGAACCTTCGCCGTCTATGCCGAGGGCTACGCCGCGATGGTCGGCTCCGTGCTCTGCCCGTCGCCGCCGGCCGACTGCACGATGACGCCCGTCGCGCTCCCCACGCCGCCGTGCGACTACTCGCCGGGCGACATCCCCTTCGAGTTCTACTCCCAGTTCGCGGACAACTTCGACTACATGAAGGACCTCGCGAACTTCTCCGACGACGTGCAGAGCGGCACTCTCCCGACGCTCAGTTACGTGAAGCGCGTCCAGTACAAGAACGAACATCCCGGGTACGGGACGACCATCTCGAACGGGACCGCCGCCGTGAAGGAGGTCGTGGACCTCGTCGAGAACTCGCCCTACGCAGACGACACGCTCGTGCTCCTCACGTGGGACGAGGGCGGAGGCCTGTTCGACCACGTCCCGCCACCGCCTGCGAGCGCGATCGACGACCAGCCCTACGGCATGCGCGTTCCTCTCATCGCGATCGGTCGCTTCGCCCGCAAGGGAGGCGTCGTCTCGCACGTCGTCATGGAGCACTCGTCGATCGTGAAGTTTCTCGAGCTCAACTTCCTGGGCAAGACCGGCCAGCTCTCCGCGCGCGACACGCAGGTCGCGAACATCGGGAGCCTGCTCGATCCTGCCGAGACCGGGATCGTCGTCCCCGAGAACTGAGCCTCGCCGGCGGGCGGCCCCCCCGCGCGCCGCCGGCGCGCCGCTCAGTCGAACCGGAGGATGGCGCCGAGGTGGTCCTCCAGTGCAGCCCAGGACGCGGGCTGGCTACGGAACCCGACGTAGCCGTCGGGACGGATCAGGTAGAGGCACTCGCTCCCCCCGCCGTAGCGGCGGTGGAGAACGCCCCGCGCGTCGAGCAGGACACGGTCCTCGCCGGCGAGCTCGGGCGGCTTGCTGCGGCGCGGGACGACGATCCACGACTCGACGTGCGACGCGCAGCGCTCGCGCACGCGGCCGGCGATGCTCGCCAGGTTCGCGTATCCCTCGGCCGTCGGCGCTGCGCCGTCGAAGAGGAGGAGCGTGCTCCGCGTGTGGCGCAGCAGCGTGAGGAGGGACGTCTCGTCGTCGACGTCCACGTTCGGGGCGCGATCGCCCGGATGCGGCGCTCCTCCAAACCCGACCCAGTCGGCCAGGGTCGGCCGCTCCCCGACGCGCATCCCGACCGTGGCGCGCGCGACCGATGCGCGACGCTCGTCGACGATGGGGCTGGCGCGGTACCCGACGGCGACCTCGCTCGCCTGCGCCAGGATCCGCTTCTGCACGACCTCGAGCCCGGTGAGGAGCGGCGCGAGACGATTGCGAATCTCGCGCGCGATCGGGTTGCGCAGCGTGACCACCTTCGTCGCCAGATCCGTCCCTTCGAGCGTCGAGGCGGCGATGGGCCTGCGCTCCGCGTCGTAGGAGTCGAGCAGCGTCTCCGGGGCGGCGCCCGACGCGACGAGCGCGAGCTTCCACCCGAGGTTGTGCGCGTCCTGGATGCCCGTGTTCATGCCCTGCCCGCCCACGGGGCTGTGGATGTGCGCCGCGTCCCCCGCGAGGAAGACGCGTCCTTCGCGGTAGCGCGGCACGATCCGCCGGTGGATGCGGAACGCCGTCGTCCAGCCGGCGTCGGTGACGATTGCCCGGGGTCCTCCCCGCTCCTGAAGGATGCGCGCGAGGTCGTCGACGGTCGGCGACGCGAGGGAGGAGTCGGCGACCAGCCGCCAGCGGCCGCGCGGCAAGGGGAGCGCCGCGATCACGCCGTCGGGCGCAATGAAGGCGTGCGTCTCGTCGTCCGGCAGCTCCCAGGCGATCCGCACGTCGCCGAGAACGAAGGCCTCGTCGTAGGCCGCACCCTCGAACGGCATTCCCAGGGCGTGACGGACCCCGCTGTGCGCGCCGTCGCAGCCCACGACCCACGCGAAACGTGCTGCCTCGGCGGGCGCCCCCTCCTTCGCGAGGGTCACGCTCACGCCGTCGGCGTCCTGCGCGAGCCCGGTCAGCGTCACCCCGCGCTCGACCCGACCGCCGAGCTCGACGAGGCGCGCGCCGAGGAGGCGCTCCGTGTCGGCCTGCGGGAGGGAGAGCACGTAGGAGAAGGGCGAGTCGATGTCGTCGAGGCTCACGTGGACGATGCGCGCCCCGTCCGCGTACGCGTTGACGCCGTGAATCTTCCGGCCCGCTTCCACGAAGCGGTCGGCAAGACCCATCGAGTCGAGCGCCTCGAGCGTGCGTGCTTGCACGCCGATGGCCTTCGACTTGTCGGTCGCCAGGGCGTTCGCATCCACGATGCGTGCGTCGACCCCACGCCGCAGAAGCTCGCACGCCATCGCCAGGCCGACCGGCCCGGCCCCAACCACGAGAACGCGTTCGCCGTTCATGAGTCTCCTGGAATATAGGACACACGATAGGATTCCGGCTTCATGCTCGCGATCGAAGCCGTTCTCGCGCAGCTGTCGCTCTTCGATGGCCTGCGCCCCGACGAGGTCGGGCGCATCGCGAGGCGGTTCCGGCTCGAGGCCCTCGCGCCCGGCGAGACACGCGCCTTCGACGCGACGCCCGAAGCCGCGCGCCTCGTCGTCGCCGTGAACGGCGCGGTCGTGCTCGAGGTCGACGGCACAGCGGGCACGCTCCGGTCGAAGCTCGAGCCCGGCGACCGCCACGGGGACGTCGGGCTTCTCATGGGCGGCGCGCGCGCGATGCGTCTCACGGCCTCGCGCGAAGCCGTCAGCATCGCGACCCTCGACCGCGCCGGGCTCGACGCCATCCTCGAGGAATTCCCCGCCGTCGCGCTTCCCCTCGCCATCGAGCTCGCCGTCGAGCTTCGCTCGCGCCAGGACGTCGCCCGCCAGCTCCTCGAGCTCCACGCCGCGGAGCTCCCGCGCGAAGAGCTGGTCGACGCGGTCGACGAACGCCGGCGTTCTCTCGCGCGACGCGGCGCCCGCGTCGTCCGGACGGGCCCTCGGGCGATGTTCCGGCGACTGGTCGTCCAGCAAGGCGCCGAACCTCCGTTCTGGATGCTCGTCGGGTTCATCGTCTCGCTCGGTCTCGCGCGCCTGACGGTCTTCCTCATCCTGCACTTTCACCTCGAGCACCAGCTCTTCGCGCTCGTGAAGGACCCGCGCGACCCGAACCCGATGCACGTTCACCACTTCAACTACGGGCTCGTCCTCATCGGGCTCGCGGGTCTCGCGGCGCTCTTTCCGTTCGGTCGTCGCGCGCTCCGCGTCCTCGCGCTCGCCTTCGGCTTCGGGTGCGGGCTCGTGTTCGACGAGTTCGCGCTCTTCTGGAACCTGAACCCCGAGTACGCGCAGACCGCGAGCCTCGTCGCAGCGGCCGTAGCAGCGGCGACGCTCGTCCAGCTCGTCTGGTTCAGGCGCTTCTGGGGAGCGATGTTGCGTCGCACGTGGCTCGCCGTCCGGGGCGCTCGATGACGCGGCTCACGACCGAGGAGCTCGCACAGGTCCGGCGCGTGCCATTCCTCGCGCCCCTCGACGACGACGCCATCGTCGAGCTCGGGGTTCGCGGCAAGCGCGGGACGTGGCGCGCGGGGGAACGCATCGTGAGCGAGCTCGAGTCGGGAGCCGACGTCTTCGTGGTCCTGCGCGGCGAGGCCGAGGTGGCTCTCGAGGCGGCCCGCGGCGAGAAGGAAGTGCTCGGGCGCCTCGGACCGGGGCAAGCGTTCGGCGAGATGTCGTCGCTCACCGGCGAGCTGCGATCCGCGACCGTCACCGCCCTCGGCGACGTCGAGGCGCTCGTCGTCCCGGACGACGTCTTCGACGATCTACGGGCGGGCCGGCCTCTCGTCGCCGTCGCGCTCGTGCGCATGCTGGCCGAGCGGCTCGCAGGCGCCGAACGGGCCATCGACGCCCTGCTCGTCTCGCCGCACGACACCGCCCCCGACACCCTCCGCGCCGCCGCCGGAGCGCAGGTGATGCCCCGGCGCGGATCGATCGGGCGCGCGTGGCGCGAGCTCGTCGTCGGCCGCAAGCGCGACCTCGCCTTTCTGACGTTCGTGGCGTTCGTCGCGACGCTGATCGTCGTCCGCCTCACGGTGTACGCGAGCTTCCGTTTCGACGTCGTGCCCTTCGACATCCTCCGCAGCGCATACATGTCCGGGTTCGCGCTTCTCGCCATCAGCGCGGCGGCTTCGCTCCTCACCTTCCGGCCCGCCTGGCGGCGCGCCATCGCGTTCGCGTACGGCGTCGCGGTCGCCCTCATCGCCAACGAGCTCGGCGTCACCCTCGCCTTCGACATCTTCTACAAGGACATCCACACGCCCGACCCGAGCGTGCCCTTCGACGTCGAGGAGCTCTACCGCCGCACCGAGGCCGTGCGCGCCATCCTCATCGCGCTCGCCGTGCTCCTCCAGGCCGCGTACCTGCGGCCCTTCTGGCGTCGCGCTGGCTTCGTGCTGCGCACGCGGCTCCGGCGTCTCGCGTCCCGCCGCGGCACCTGATCTCAGAAGTTGCCGAGGTCGAGCGCGCTGTCCCAGACGTAGTCGTTCGCGTTCGCGAGCGCGTGGCAGCCGTTGCAGTCGCCGATGGCCTGGTTGGCATACGTCTGCCCGGGCGGCGCGACCACGCCGCGCCAGAGGATCGTCGCGCACCCGCTCGCGTCGTCCTGCAGCGAGAACCACTCCCACCCGTTCGCGCCGCCGCTGTTGAACCCGTCGCCGCGCTTGACCATCGCGAAGACCACCCGCTGGGTGACGTCGGCCTCCTCGGTCTCCTTCACGATGACCGTCCCCACCGGGAACGTCGTGGAGCCGTGGGGAGGCGCCTGGTTCCAGTAGACCTCGAGCGGCCCGACGCCGTGCAGTCCGTCGCCCGCGTCGTTCACCGCAGAGGCCTGCGCGGTCGACCAGCCGTGGAAACCGCAGAAGTCGGACTCGCTCGCGACGAACTCGCTCGGAACCCCTCCGTCGGGCTCGTCGCCGGATGCCCCTGTGCACCCGAGCAGGCACAAAGCGACGGCGATCCCCCCGAAACGAGCGGCCGACTTCATGCGGACGGGGTAGCATTTGTGAAATCGACATTCAACTTCGCTTTCGGATGGACGCGTTGATGAAAATCAGTTTCAACACAGCCATGCGCTGGTCGGGCTCCTTCCTCGTGCTCTTCGCGCTGGGCGCCTGCCATCACCAAGCGGGCAACCCCGCGGGTCCGTCGTCGACCGGCGCCTCCACGCAGACGCTGCGCCTCGACGTGACCTCGGTCGACACGACCTTCACCACGCGGGACCACTTCATCGCGTCCGTCGAGATGCAGATCGCCAGCGAGCCGTTCGCCGAGGCGATGGGTCGCGACCTCTCCGGCTACAGCCGGGACTACGTCTGCCAGCTCGCGGTCTGCTCGCCGAGCCAGTACTACGACCCCGAGCTGAACGACGGCGTCGCCGGTGGCCCCCTCAGCCGGACCGACCTCGCCGGCTTCGGCAGCGCCGTCGAGTCGTACGAGTACTCGAAGCAGCCGATGAACGACATCGCGTTCGAGTCCGGCGCGGGCACCTCCCTCGCGTTCGGGCCCGTGCTTGACGCGTCGGGCGCCGTGGGGTCCGACGCGCTCGCGGGGCTCCGCGCGTGGGTGCAGCAGGTGGCGGTCGAAGCCAACACGACGGCGCGCGACGTGTCGGCGCAAGCGACGCCCGAAAACCCGCTCGGGTGGCCCGGCTTCTGGCCGACCTTGCAACCATTCACGCAGTGGGACCCGACGATCCACGCGAGCAATGCATCGACGGGGTGCACGATCAGCTCGGACGACGACCCGGGCGCGAGCGGCGCACTCCAGTGCGACGACTACGAGTGCGACTACACGAGCCTGCACCTGCCCGACCGCGCCTCGCAGGTCAACATGACGATCGGGCCGGGGGCGTCCGGCTGGGTGGGCTGGAAGGAAGCGCTCTGGACCCTGAACTACCTGCAGGTGATGCACGACGCGAACGAGAACGCCGTACAGACCGTGCCCGACGACCAGCTGGCGCTCGTCGGCACGCTCGGCAACACGGTTCTCGGAGACGGCGGCCCCGGCGCGACGACCGTCGCCGGAACCTTCCTCGGCTCGAGCGACATCGAGGGCTTCCAGGCAGCGAACTTCCTCCAGATCCTCGACAACCAGTCCGCGCAGTGGCTCGCATCGCTGACGACGACCGACGGGGTGAACCTCGGCGGTTTCACGAGCCTCTCGGACGCGCTCTCGTACGCGGACACGAGCCCGCTCCGCTGGTTTCCCGGCGCGATCGTCGTCACGGAGGCGGACGACGCGAGCGGCTTCCCCCGGCCCGCGAGCTACGCGATCGCGTCGCCCGACAGCAACCTGCTCGACCTCGCGGGGATGCTCGGCGCGTACGCGAGCATCTATGCCCTCACCGACACGTCCAACGCGACCGTCGGCGGTAGCCAGCCGGCGCTCGCCTACTTCGACGGCGACCCGTTCCCGGTGCAGAACCAGGCGCCCACCGGCGCGTCCACGCTGCACGACCGCGCCCTGGCGATCGTCCGCGTGGCGACCGTCGACATGGAGCGCTTGCACGTCGATCCCGCGAGCGGCATGTTCGTCGACGACGTCTCGCTCGCGGGCGGCAGCCCGTCGCGCGGCTCGACCCTCTCGACCGACACCGCCGCGTACGCGCTCCTCTCGCTCCGCACGGCCCGCCGCGCGCTCGACTCGGTCCTCACGCTCTACTCGAACACGAAGCCCGACATGGAGGGCGTACCCAGCCCGCTCGACGCCCTCTCCGCCGGAGGTGGCGCGCCGTTCGGCGCGGAGCTCGACACGCTGATCGACTCGCTCTCCGCCACGTTCTACGACGAGCTCACGACGGCGGACGGCCACGCCTACGGCGGATGGAACGTCGCGACCTCTGCGCCCACCGACGACGGCAACCAGCTCGACGCCCACACCGCGGCCATCCGCGGCCTCCTCGTCGCGTACCTCGCCACCGGGCAGACGCAGTACCGCGAGCGCGCGCTCGCCGTCTTCCAGCGGCTCGAGAACGCCTTCTACGATCCGAGCGCGCGCGTCTACCGGCCCACGCCGGGTGACACGTCGTCCAGCATCACGTTCACCCCGCGGCGCTTCGCGCTCCTCGAAGCATCGCTTCGCGACACCTACGAGCTCATCGCCGTCCTCCCGGGCAACGCCTCGCTCGCAGACCTCGTCGAGGACCGCTTCGGCCGCCTCGAGAAGCTCGTCCTGAACGGGTGGGACGACCGCGACGGGGACACGAACATCGAGTGGCCCGACGAGTGCGCGCACATGGGTACGGGGCCCGACGGTCAGCCGATGGGCCTCGGCGGGCTGCAGATGGCCGAGCGCGTCCTCTCGGGCGAATCCGGGTCGCTCGCGGATATCCCCGGCGGCGACGCCGGCCCGCGGGTCACCACCACCGATCGCGAGCACGACTGCGTCCCGGAGATCTCCGCCGCCGGCCTGCCCGCGGCGCTCGCCAACTCGATCACCTTCTCCATCAACCCCATCTCGCAATGATCCGCCGCATCGCTTTCCTCCTCGCGGTCTGCGCCGCGACGTCCGCCGGCTGCGGCGGCTCCCATCCGGCCGCCGTGCGCGCGCAGCTCCACTCGAGCGCCATCGCCGTGAGCCCCGACGGCGCCCAGCTCTACGTGGTCCACCCCGACGCCGACAGTGTCTCCATCCTGAACGTCGCCTCGCGCGGGATCGAGCACGAGATCGCCCTCGGAAGCGGTCCTCCCGCGGTCGACCCCACCACGCAACGCTTCGACCCGGCCGTCGAGCCGCGCGCCCTGGCCCTCGACTCGAAGGGGAAGACCCTCTACGTCACCGGCGAGCGCTCGGGGATGCTCTACGCGGTCGACACCGGCCGGGCCCAGGTCACCGGGTCCGTCGCCGTCTGCTCCGAGCCCGCCGGCGTCCTCGTCGACGCGGAAGACGCGCAGGTCTACGTCGCGTGTTCGCAGGACGACGAGATCGTCCAGGTCGACGCCGCGTCCCTCTCCGTCGTCGTGGCCGTTCCCGTTCCGCGCAAGCCCTGGGCCCTCGCGTGGAGCGCCGACGGCGCCACGCTCATGACGACGCACCTCCTCGGCCCCGGCGTGAGCACGCTGTCGACGGCGCCCCTCGCGCTGGCGTCGACGTGGGCCCTCGCCGACGGCGCCGACCAGGGCGATCCCACGATCCCCCACGGCGTCGTTCGCGGCGTCTACGACGTCGTCGCGCGCCCCGGCAGCTCCGAGGTCTGGGCCGCCCACCTCATGCTCGGCATCGACACGCCGCAGCCCACGCTCGTCTTCGACAGCACGGTCTTCCCTGCCCTCTCGATCCTCGATCCCGCGAACGGCAGCCAGCTCGCGCGCCTCTCCGTCCAGGCCGACGGCGCGACGGCCGGCAGCCCCGGCGCCTTCGGCGACGTCGTCTCGGGACCCCACGCGATCGCGTTCTCGGACGACGGCCGCTACGCCTTCGTCGTCGACACCAACAGCGAGGACCTCCTCGTCGTCGACGCCACGTCCCGCACCGAGGCGACCCTCGTGCGGCCTCTCCCGGGCCATCTCCCCGAAGGCGTCGTCGTCCACGGCGACGAGGTCTACGTCCAGGAGCGCAACTCCGAGGACGTCGTCGCGTTTCACGTGCAAGCCGACGGCGACGCCGGCGTGACCGTGACGCAGGACGGCTCGGCCTTCGCGAGCCTCTCCGCCGACCCGATGCCCGCGAACCTGCGCCTCGGACAGAAGCTCTTCTACTCGGCCGACAGCGACGACGTGCCCATCACACAGAACCACTGGGTCGCGTGCGCGAGCTGCCACGTCGAGGGTCGGAGCGACGCCGTCACGTGGCGCTTCGCGCAGGGGCCACGCGACACACCGTCGAACGCGGGAGGAACCGTGGGGACCGGGTTCCTCTTCCGCACCGCGGACCGCACGAAGGTGCAGGACTACTGGATGACGATCGACGTCGAGCAGGGGGGGCACTTCCAGCCGGGCGGCGAGCAGCAGCCGCTCCTCGACGCGATCGAGGCGTTCGTCGACTACGCGCTGCCGGCCCCGGTGCCGCCGTCCACCGACGAGAGCCACACCGTGAACGGCGATGCCCTCGCCGCCCTTCGTTCGCAAGGCGAGGCGGTCTTCCAGCAGAGCGGCTGCCCGACCTGCCACGGCGGGCCGCTCAAGACGGACTCCGGCGGGGGGAACGCCGACCTCGATCTCGCCGGGCCCATCGTCTCGACGATGACGCCGGGCGGCGTGCTCCTCCACGACGTCGGCACGTGCGTCTCCTCCGGCCCGTGGCCGGACGTCGCCCACGACGACATCACCGGCAACCCACGCCCGTCGTGCGCGTTCGACACGCCGGCGCTGCGCGGCCTGACCGACTCGGCCCCGTACTTCCACGACGGCAGCGCCGCGACCCTCGAGGACGTGCTGCCGGTCATGCTGAAGGCGTCGGCAAGCGCGAGCGGGGCCGTTCCCAGTCTCGGCGCGGCGGACCAGGCGGCGCTCGTCGAGTACCTGCGGAGCCTTTGAGCCGTGCGTCCGCGCGCAGCGTTCCCCCTGGCCGCCGCGCTCGTCTGCGCGTCGATGGGGTGCACGCGCGGCAGGTCGGCCGCGCGTGCCGACGCGGGCGCGAAGGACGACGCGGCGAGCTCGCCTCCGGACGAGGACGGCGCGGACGACGCCGGCGGCGACGCGACCGACGAGGACGCCGCGCCGACCCAGGCGTTCGTGCGCATCGCGCAGGCTTCCCCGGACGCGCCGTCGCTCGACGTTTGCGTCGCGCCTCATGGCTCCGGTTCCTTCGAGGGGCCCCTCCTCGCGCAGCTCGCCGTCTCGCTCGCGGGCGACGCGGGCGCTCCGGCCGATGCCGCCGCGCCGGGCCTCGCGTACGCCCAGGTCAGCGCCTACGTCGCGCTCGACCCCGGCGCGTACGACGTCCGGGTCGTCGCCGCGGGGAACCCCTGCGCATCGTTGCCTCTGCTGCCCGATCGCACCGATCTCCCCGCGCTCGCCGCCGGGACCTACGCGACGCTGCTCCTCGCGGGCGAGACGGCCACCGGCGACGCCGGCGCGCCCATCGGGCTCACCGCGCTCTTCGACGACGCCACGTTGCCGGGCGGCGGGGCGCTCCTCCGCGCCGTCAACGCCGCCCCCGAGGAGCCGCTCCTCGACTTCGGCCTCGGCGAGGCCGCGACGTGGCTGCCCGTCCTCACGAACGTCGGCTTCGGCGCCGCCAGCGCGCAGACCGCGCCCGGCGAAGGCTCGGTCGACGCGAACGGCTACGTCCCGGCCGACCCCACCGCCCCCGGAGGGCAGGCCTTCAGCGCGCGCGTGTCGTCGAGCGACGCTGGGACCAACTTCGCGTCGGCGGGGAGCGTCGCCATCGACCTCGGCGCGATCGCGACGCTGGTCGCCATCGGACGGGCCGGCGACGCGGCCCATCCTCCCGCCCTCCTCGTCTGCATCGACGACGCGCCCGCGGGCGGGCTCCTCGCCGATTGCAGCGTCGCCACCCCCTGAACCGGTCGAAGGAGACCCTCGTGCGCACCCTTCCGTGTTTCGTGACCGTCGCGTCGTTCCTCGTCGTCTCGGCGGTCACCTTCGCCGCGCGCGCCACGCCCCGACCCCTGCCCTTCACGTACACGTACGACACGCTGGCGGAGGGCGAGACCGAGATCGAGCAGTACGTCGACCTCGTGCCTCTGAAGGGCCTGGACGCGACCACGTCGCGGCCCGTCTGGTACACGGCTTCGCAGCTCCAGACCGAGTTCGAGCACGGGATCACGGATCACCTCGAGCTGGGCCTCTACATCGCGATCCAGCCGGACATGAGCGGCGCCGTCAGCGAGCAGGCCACGCTCACGGAGGGCACGGGCTTCAAGGAGCGCCTGAAGTACCGGCTCGCCGACGCGGGCGACTGGCCGGTCGACGTCGCGCTCTACGGAGAGCTCGTCGAGTACTCGAACGAGTTCGAGATCGAGGCGAAGGTCATCCTCGAGCGGCGCTTCGGCAACCTGCGCATCGCCGCCAACGCGTGGGCGGAGCGCGAGTGGTACTACGCCGTCCCCCAGCAGGACTGGGTCCTCAACCCGACCGCGGGGGCGACGTACCAGTTCACGCCGGCGTTCCACCTCGGCGTCGAGTACTGGATGCGCGTCGAGTTTCCCCATCCCGCCCCGGACCCGCGGCCGTTCAGCCTCGGCCCCCACCAGTTCGTCGGCCCCGCCGTGATGTTCGACTTCGGGCACCTCTGGTGGTCGACCGGCGTCTACGCGCGCCTCGACGACGTGAACCGCGTCGCCCAGCCTCTCGACGACTACGGCCCGATCTGGGTCCGCACCGTCGTCGGGCTCGAGCTCTGAGTCGGCCCTCGTCTGCGCGCACGCTGGCGCGTGGATCGCGCGTTCTCGCGCGCGATTCGCGACGAGGCGCGGTGGTGCGCGCGTTGTCCATCCGACGATCCGCACGTTTTCCCGCGGTCTGGAGCGCGGTACGGCCGTTGCTCAGCGGCGCCGCATGCGAATGCGGTCGGAGCGGTGCGCGGGGATTCGAGCGGCGTATGCGTGCGTGCTGGCGGGCGCGGTGGCCGCGATCGCAGGCTGCGGCAGCGGCGCGCCGGGGAGCGAGGAGACCGGCCAGCAATCGTCGGCGGACAGCACCCAGAACGGCGTCGACTACTCCTGGTACAGGCCATCCCCCTCGTCGCTGAAGTCCGACGGATACAAGTTCGTCTGCCGCTACCTGAGCCACGACACGACCGGGAAGAACCTCTCCAAGTCCGAGGCGGACGCGCTCATCGCCGAGGGCATCGGCGTCGTCTCGAACTGGGAGGACAGCGCGACCGACGCGCTCTCGGGCTACGACCTCGGCGTCTCCGACGCGAAGGCCGCCGACTCGCAGGACTCCGCCGACGGCGCCCCCTCGACGCGGCCCATCTACTTCAGCGTCGACTTCGACGCGACGCCGGGCGACCAGACCGCCATAAGCGCCTATTTCGACGGCGTCGCGTCCGTCATCGGACTCGATCGCACGGGCGCGTACGGCGGCTACTACGTCGTCCAGCGCCTCTTCGACGCGGGCAAGATCAAGTGGGGCTGGCAGACGTATGCGTGGTCCGGCGGGCAGTGGGACTCCCGGGCGCAGCTCCGCCAGGTGCAGAACGGTATCGCCGGCGGGCAGATGGACCTCGACCAGGCCGTCGCCGACGACTTCGGGCAGTGGGGCGCCGACCTCGCCGCGCCGCCCGATCAGCCGAAGGGCTACCTCGACAGCGCGACGTGCGCGACGGTCTCCGGCTGGACGCAGGACCCCGCCGTCCCGACGACGTCGATCGACGCCGACGTCTACTACGACGGCGCCGCCGGCGCGTCCGGCGCCACGGGCATCCGCCTCACCGCGAACGTCTCGCGCCAGGACCTCTGCAAGGCCATCGGCTCGTGCGACCACGGCTACTCGATGCCCCTGCCGCGCAGCCTCCTCGACGCGAAGGCCCACGACGTCTACGCGTACGGCATCAACCACACCGCGGGCGGCGTGAACACCCTCCTCACGGGCTCGCCGAAGAGCATCACGTGCGCCGCGCCGTCCATCGCGGCCGGCTCGGTGAAGCGGCACGTGGTGAACCCGACCATCCTCTCCGACTGGAAGTTCGACACCTTCGTCGACATGGCGCCCTACTCGGCCGCGGAGCTCGCGGCCGTCGACGACGGCGCCGACCTCGCGAGCGCCCCCGCCCTCGTCCAGGCGAGCGGCGACCCGGCCATCTACGTCGTCGACGGGTCGTACAAGCGGCACGTCGTGAACCCCGACGCGTTCGCCGCGTGGCGCTTCGCGAGCGCCGA
Organism: Polyangiaceae bacterium; assembly: GCA_036490515.1. GTDB lineage: Bacteria > Myxococcota_A > Polyangia > Polyangiales > Polyangiaceae > Palsa-1150. The sequence continues at coordinate 41,924 of DASXDU010000026.1, read as the reverse complement.
CGTGAAGAGCGTCACGGCCGCGAGCCTCGCGGCGATCGAGACGGGCGCCGACTGGCCCGCCGCCCCGCTCCTCGTGAAGGACCCGAGCGATCCCGCGGTCTACATGCTCGACGTGCCGCCCGAGACCCTCTCCTCCGGACCGCCGCACGTGGGCGCCGGCCTCCCCGTGGCGCAGTCCGTCGCTCGATCCGACGGCGAGACGCCCGTGGCGGAGGCGAACGCCACCGGAGGCTCCGGGACCGGGTGCTCGATCGCCGGCCCGGGCATGGGGGCCGGCACGGGAACGGGTTCCTCGGGGGGAGCGGGCTGGCTCGCGCTCGCCGGCGCGCTGCTCGTCCCCGCGCTCAGCAGACGTGGTCGGCGTTCCCGCCGAAGCACATGAGCAGGTACGTCGCGTTGTTCTTCAACCCTGCCGCGCGCAGTCGCTTGCCGAGCCTCCCCCACGCGTCGCCGCGCGGCGAGGGCTTGTCGTCGATCGTCACGAGGTTAGGCAGCACGGGGTAGCTCTCGTAGTGCACGAGGAGCGCGTGGACGGCGCCCGTCGCGTCGCGGAAGTGCACGTCGTCGACGGTCTCGGCGCTCGTCTCGCCCTCGTGCGTCGACACGATCGTCAGCGGCCCCGCAGGGATCTGATCGAGCGGGTTGTCGGGCGCCGCGGGAGGCGGAGGAGCCGGCGGCGGTGCGCTCCCGCACGCGACGAGCGCGAACGCGAGGAGGAGCAGGCATCCGCGCGTCATGACGGGGGCAGTGTACGCCCGCAGACGCTGCGGGGACGCACGGTCGTGCTCGAGCTCGTCTCAGCGTGCGAGGACGCCCGTGTCCCGCAGCATCGCGCCGATCGTGCGGAAGACCTCGGTGCGCCACGTTTGTACGAGATGTCCCCCGCCCACGCGGAGCAGGCGCGCCCCCAGGTGCGACGCGACGCGCTCGGCGTGCGCCATCGGGGTCACGCGATCCGCCTCGGCGCCGACGACGAGCACGCGCTCGGGCGCGACGCGCCCCGGACGCGCGAACGGGCTCACCACGCGGTTCGCCGCCTCGAGCGCCGCGTGCTGCGCAGCTGCGTTCGGCCCCGTCCCCAGCCGCCCCTGGTCGCGCGCGAAGTCCGCCAGCGACGACAGGGGGATGATCGGCACCGCGAACGAGAGATCGTCCTCTACCGTCGCCGCCAGCGCCGTCGTGTACCCGCCCAGGCTCATGCCCATGATCCCGACCGACGTCGCCCCCCGCGCACGCAGGAGCGCGAAGAGGACCCGCAGGTCCGCGATCGCCTGCCGGAAGCCCTCGTTCGTGAAGCGCGGGTCCGCCCCCGGGAACGGCGGCGCTCCCCCCTCGATGCGCGCCCGTACGCCGTGGAACGGAAGCACGGCGAGCGCGACGTCGAGGCCCTTGCGATTGAGCCACCGGATCGGCCACGCGCGCTCCTCGACCGCCCATTGCCCCGCCATGTACCCGTGCACCAGCGCCACCGCCGGCCGCGGTCCGCCGCCGACGTAGAGGCGCGCGTGGGCCGTCCGGTTCGGAGCATGCGCGAGGTAGGCGTCGCGCACGCCCGCCGCGAACGGCTCGAACGCGCTCGGCCACGACGCCTCGATGCACTCGGCCCCCCACGCGGTCATCCGCACGCGCCGCTGCCGCGGCTCGACCGCGTGCGGCGGTACGAAGTACGTCTCCGGCCTCGCGACGAGCTCGGGGCCGCCGTACGCGTCGCGGATCTGCGCGAGGCGATCCATCCGGTCCTCGTGCGAGTAGGCCTCCGCGCGTGCTCGCACCCCGCGGTTCCGCATCTGCATCGCCGCCACGACCGCGCGATCCACCGTGGCCGCCGCGCCGTGGAGCAGCCGGTCCCACGCTCCCGCGTCCCTCGCCGCCGCGCGCGCGCCTCGCTCGCTCATGCGGTCGCCCTCGCGTCGACGATCGCCCGCATCGCCGGGTGCCGCTTCAGCCGCGCCAGCGCGCGCCGTAGCAGCGTCTTACCCGGCTCGATCTTGTGCCACGGCGACGCCCCGCTCGGGTGCGGCAATGACACGACGTCGACCTCGTGCCCCAGCCAGCGCACGCGCCGCGACGAGGCCACCACCTCGGCGAGCGGCGCCTTCGCGCCGAGCACCTGCTCGATCGCGAGCGTGCCCACTGCGATGACGAGCTCCGGCCGCAGGATGTCGAGCTCGCGCACGATCCACGGCTTGCATGCCTCGATCTCGCCCGCGTCCGGCTTTCGGTCGCCCCCGCCCGCCGCCTTGCCGGGGAAGCACCGCGCGACCGCCGCCATGTAGACGCTCGCGCGGAACGCCTCCTCACCCACGCCGAGCGACTCCTCGAACCAGCGAAACATCGTCCGCCCCGCCGTCCAGGCGAACGGCCTTCCGAAGGAGCCCTCCCTCGGCCCCGGCGCCTGCCCGAGGAGGAACACGCGGCTCGCGACCGGAGGACCGTGCACGACCGGCCCGATCATCTTCGGGCAGGCCTTGCACGCGCCGAGCTCACCGTGGAGCACGCGTAGCGACTGGATTGCCGATTTCATCGACTGCTGCCTCGACCTCGCCCGGTGCCTCGACCCGCACGCCTGGCCCGGCGTCCACCCGCATGCGCGGAATGGGCTCGCCGGGACCCGCCGACACGCGGTACCAGATCACGCCCTGGTCGTCGACGTCGACTGCGACGCGGTCGGGCTCGCGCTTCGCCAGCGCCGTCAGCATCGCGTCCGCCTCGGCCACGCCGACGCCGAGCGCCTGCGCCGCCTCGACCGCGGTGACGGCTCCCTTGTGGGCAGCCATCGCGAGGAGGGCCTGCTCGCGCGTCGCGCGCCCGGCCTCGACGCCCGTCGTCGCGAGCGAGCGCCCGCCGCGCACGAGCGCGATGCCGAGGACGAGCGAGACGAGGAGGATGGGCAGGCCGACCGCGAGCCCGACGCCGAGCGCCTGGAACGCGGCGAAGAGCCCGAAGACGAGGAGCGCGAGCGACCCGCCGAAGAGCAGGACCAGCCAGCCGAAGACGCGCGCGAACGTCCCGCCGACGCGCGACGGCTTGCCGGCGAGGTTGACGGACGCGCTGGAGAGGGGCGCCCGAAGCGCGCCGCACGCCGTGCAGTACGGCACGACGCCGCGGTACACGATGGGCGCCTCCCGCCCGCAGCGGGGACAGATGGACGCGCTCATGGGTGACCCGGCGATGCTCGCACGCTGAGGCCAAAGATGGGACTGCGCCGTTGCGCGTCAAGACGCTGCCCGCGCCCATCGAGCCAAACGAGGGAGAAGCGCCCGGCTGAGACGGGCCGCAGACGGCCCCGCGCGGGGGGCGGGTGCTATGAGCCGTTGCATGCGGGCAGCATTTTCGTGCGGGATCGTGGCGTGCCTCGCCCTGGCGGGAGCCGCGCCGGCGTGCGGCGGGTCGGCCCCGAACAGCGGCTTCGGCGCGCTCGACGGCGGCTCCTCGGGGAGCAGCGGGGCATCCAGCAGCGGCTCGAGCGGAGGTTCGGGGAGCGGCGGCTCGTTCGGGAGCAGCACGGGCGGCAGCTCGGGCGGCGGGGCGGACGGCGGGAGCGCGTGCTCGGGCGCCGCGGCGGACTTCGTCTACGTCCTCTCGGCCGAGAACGTCCTCTACAGCTTCGCGCCGGCGCAGAAGCAGTTCACCAAGATCGGCCCGCTCACGTGCCAGACGTCGATGCAGCCGAACTCGATGGCCGTCGACCGCAACGCCGTCGCCTACGTCAACTACGTGCAGAGCGGCGCGCTCGGCAACGACACGGGCGGCGCCATCTTCCAGGTGAGCACGACCGACGCGAGCTGCAGCAGCGCGCCCGTCATGAGCTTGCCGAAGAACTGGTACCGCGTCGGCATGGGCTACTCGACGAACAACGCGGGCTCCTCCGCCGAGACGCTCTACGTCGCAGGCGTCGGCAATGCGGGCGGCGCCGGCGGGACGGGGCTCGGCCTCGTCGACTTCGGCAAGGGCACGGTCGGCGGCATCGGCGCGTTCACGGGCGCGCTCGCCGGCCAGAACGCGGAGCTCACGGGCACGGGCGACGGGCGCCTCTTCGGCTTCTTCACGACGAGCCCCGTGCGCGTCGCGCAGATCGACAAGGCGAGCGGCGCGACGTCGTCGCCCGTGAACATGACCGGCGTCCAGGTCCCCAACGACTGGGCGTTCTCGTTCTGGGGCGGCCACTTCTACCTTTACACGTCGCAGGGCCAGGGCACGGGCAACGGCAGCGACGTCACCGACTACGACCCGGTCTCCGGCTCGGTCGACACGACGTACATGACGGGCATCGGCTTCGACATCGTCGGCGCGGGCGTCTCGACGTGCGCGCCCACGACGCCGCCGCAGTGACCGGCCCATGGTCGACTGGGACGCGGGGGTCTACGCGCGCGTCTCCGCGCCGCAGCTCGCGTGGGGTCGGCAGGTTCTCGAGCGGCTCGCGCTTCGCGGCGACGAGACGGTGCTCGACGCCGGGTGCGGCGCGGGCCGTCTGACCGAGCTCCTCGCCGAGCGGCTCCCGCGCGGCCACGTCGTCGCGCTCGACGCATCGGCCCCCATGATCGCCAAGGCCCGCGAGACGCTCGCCCGGTTCGGCCAGCGCGTCTCGTTCGTGCAAGCGGACCTCGGTTCGTACGTCCAGCGCCCCCCCGTCGACGCGGTCTTCAGCACCGCGACGTTCCACTGGGTGCGCGACCACGACGCGCTCTTCGACGGCCTCCGCGACGGTCTGCGCCCCGGCGGCCGGCTCGTCGCGCAGTGGGGCGGCGGCGCCAACCTCGCGCGCCTGCGAGCCCGCGGCGCGCGCCTGCGTGCGAGCGACGCGTTCGCGAGATGGTTCGGAGGCTTCGACGAGCCCTGGACGTACGCGACGGCCGAGGCGACGCGCGACCGGCTCGTCGCGCGCGGCTTCGTCGACGTGAAGACGTGGCTCGACCCGAGGCCGACGCCCTTCGAAGGCGAGGCCGCGTTCCGCGAGTTCGTGGTGCACGTGGTCCTGCGCGACGACCTCGCGCGCCTGCCCGACGAAGGGGCGCGCGCCCGCTTCGTCGACGCCCTCGTGGCCGACGCGGCGAAGGACGATCCGCCGTTCGAGCTCGACTACGTGCGGCTCAACGCGGACGCGACGCGGGGATAGCGGCGTACGGCGTCCACGGGAGCGCGACGACGAAGGTGCGCCATCGGTCTCGCGGCCCATGGCGTGACGTCGGTGCCACGGGCCCCGTGAACCAGCGGCACGGCGACGCGCGCAAGCGCGCGAAAGGACGGGTGGCCGCGCGATTGCACCACGGCGCGCATGCGCGGGGCGACGGGACGCGTGGGGGCTGCGATCGTCGCGAGCTGGGTGATGGCCGCGCTCTTCGCGTGCAACGGCATGCGGCAGGACGAGCTGGACTGCGAGGAGGCCGTTGCGGTGCTGGACCACTGCTGCAACGCCTTCCCCAGCAGCTTCGTCAACTGCACGTACGAGGCCCCAGGCTGCGGGGCGCCGGCGGTCTACCCCTCCATCTCGACCCCCGAGAGCCAGTGCATTCGTGCGGAGAGCTGCTCGGCGCTCGTCACGAGCGGCGTCTGCGATCGCGCGGCGGCCCTCTCGGGCCTCGATTCGGCCCAGACGGACGCCTCGCCCACCGCGCCGGTGTGCCCGTGAAGGCCGCGGCGCTCTCGCTGCTCGCGATGGCCGGCCTGCTCGCCGCGGCTCCCGCCCGGGCGCAGTACGACGAGCTTTTCCAGCGCGCGCCCGCCGAGCCCGGGGAGCCCGGGGAGCCCGCGGAGGAAACCCCGCCGCCGGAGCCGAAGGTGGAGGAGGCCACGCCGTCGCACACGCAGGCGCGCTTCTCGGTCGTGGGCGCGTACCGCGGCGTCTACGATCTCGGGCTCGGCGGTGGCGGCATCGACTTCTCGTTCGGCGGCGACTACCCGGTCAGCGGCGCGTTCGAGCTGCGCATCCTCTACGGCCGGTCGATCGGCGGCCTCGGCTTCGGCGACGTCGCGGCGATGGGCTCGATGATGGCCCGCCTCGGCGGCGGCGTGCGCCTCGGCTTCGCGCTCGGCCTCGAGGCGATGATGATCGCGCGCGCGACGAACGGCGACCTGATGAGCGGCGGCGGGCTGACGGGGCTCTTTCGTCTCGGCTACGACTTCGGCCGCACGCAGGGGTTCTTCGTCGAGGGCGACGGCAGCTTGCTCTACACCGGTACGGTGATCTGGGGCCCGACGCTGGGCGTGGGGTATCGCTTCTGAGGGTCGCAGGGACGACGCGCTCGTCGGGCCGTCGACGGAGCTGCTATGGAGGAGCAGCCGGTCGAGCGCGACGACGAGCCCGCCGCCGGCCTGAGCGACCCCCATGTCCGACGCGCTGGTTCTCGCGGGTGCAGTTGCGAAGGGAGCCTTCGGCGCCGGGGCACTCGCGGTCCTGTCCGAGCCGGAGACGAAGGCGCGCTTCGGGATCGACGTGACGCGCATCGTGGGCGCGAGCGCGGGCGCGCTCAACGGCGCGTTCTACGCGGCGGCGATCCGCGCGGGGACCGAGGCGCTCGCCGGTCAGCGCCTGGCGCAGCTCTGGCTCGAGGACGCCACCCTGCGGGGCGCGTTCGACTTCAGCGTGCACGATGTCGTCAGCGGCCTGGGCGTGTCGAGCAGCGACAGGGTGCTGGCCCTGCTGCGCGAGCAGATCCGTCCCGGCCCGGGACGACGGCCGATCGAGCTGCGCGTCGTCGTCACGAACGCCGACGGCGAGCCCATCACGATCGCCGGCGGGCCTGCGACGACCTTCGAGCACATCGTGGACCTCCGGGACGCCGACTTCGACACGACCGAGTCGCTCGAGCGCGTCTTCGTCGCCGTCGCGGCGTCCGCAGCGCTCCCCGGAGTGTACGCGCCGGTCCCCATCGAGCTCGGCGGACGGGCGGCGCATGGCTTCGACGGCGGCATCGTCGACGATGCGCCGCTCGGCCACGCGCTCGACGGAGCACCGGACATCGCCCGCGTCTTCGTGTGCGCTCCGTTCCCCCGGGTCCGGACCGAGCCGGCGCAGCTGCACGGCCTGGCGCTCGCCGGTCACATCTTCGACCTGCTCGTCCAGGAACGGCTCATTCGCGACCTGAAGCGCGTCGCCGACACGAACCAGGTCCTCGAGCAGTTGCCGTCGCTCGTGGCGAGCGCCGACGAGCGCGCCCGGCTCGTCGAGGCCCTCGGCTGGACCGGCAGGAGACCCGTTCGCGTCGTCGAGATCCGTCCCGACGCCGAGCTGCCCGGCAGCGCCTTCTCGGGGTTCACGTCGCTGGAGCTGAGGCAAGAGTACGTGCAGGCTGGCATGGACGCGGCGCAGCGCGTCCTCTCCACGTTGAGCTGATACCGTGGCCACCATGCGCAGCCCACTCGGTCCGTCCTCCGGTGCCTTCTTCCTCGTGGCGTGCGCGGTCTGCTGGGCGGGGTGCGGCAGCAGCTCCAGCCCGGCCGGCGGCGGCGACGCGAGCACGAGCTCGTCGTCGGGGGGCGGCTCCAGCGGCGCGTCGAGTGCCGGCGGAGACGCTGCGGCGAGCAGCTCGTCGGGAGGGTCGTCGTCCGGAGGCACCTCGAGCGGCGCTCCCGGCGACGGCGGCGCCACCTGCCCCGCGGTCCCCTGCTCGGGGTCCGACACGTGCTGCGCCGACCTGACGAACGACGTCCCGACGTGCGCGGGCTCGTGCGCGGCGAACGACACCATCGCCTGCCTCGGGCCGTCCGACTGCAGCGGCTCGACTCCCGACTGCTGCGCGACCGACGTGCTCGACGGCGCGGACGCCGGCGAAGGCTTCCCCCACTGCTACACGCAGTCGCTCACGACGAAGTGCGTCGCCCAGTGCGTGTCCTCCATCAAGACCTCGTGCACCACGACCGAGACCTTGCACGTGTGCACGGCGCCGGGCGATTGCTCCGGCGACACCGCCAACCCGAACTGCTGCCTCGTCGCCGGGTACCACGTCTGCGTGAGCACCATCCTCAAGGGCCTGGGCGGCCTGAGCTGCCTCTGAGGCGGCTGGTCGCCCTCTTTTCCGGAAGCTCCCGAGATGCGCTGGCTGGTGTTCGCGTCAGGGGCGCCCATGCCGGCGGCGGGGCGCTACCGGACGCTCCTCGTTTCCTTCAGCGATCTGCCTCTCCACGACCCGCATCGGCCGCCGGTCGAGAACGAGTGGACGGTGATGGACGGGCCCGACGTGCCGAGGGGCGCGCCGATCCCAGCCAGGCGTTTGGGCCCCGGGTACCGCGCGTCGCTTCACGTCTACGAGTTCGAGGGTTCGCCGTCGGTGATGGTCGACGATGCGCGCGCGTCCGAACCGGCGGGGGCAACGGCCGCGAGGGTGGGGCTGGGAGGGCTTTGAAGAGACGCCCGGTCCATGGACGGCATCGCGGCCCGCCGCCCGTGCTTCCACCGGCGGCGGGCCCTTTGCTCTCCATCGAGCCCCTACTTCACGATGAGGCTGACCGGCTGGCTCCAGTCGCCCTCCCCGGTCTTGGTCACCGCCTTGTACCGGAACTGCGCCGACGTCCCCGCGGCCAGCCCGCTGATGGTCGTCTTCGCCTGGAGCGTGACCGGCGCGGTGATCCACGTCTTTCCGCCGTCCACGCTGTACTCCCACTCGTACGACGCCCTGTGCCCGGCCGACGCCGCCGTCACCTTCGCCTGGCCCGAGAGGGCGCCCTGCGTGGCGACGAAGGTCCGTGCGGCGCGGGTGGGGGTCTTGCGCACCGCGAGCCCCGAGCCCGGGATGATGACCGCCGCCTGCTCCGGCGAGGCGTCGGCCACGGTCTGAACGTACGTGCGCAGCTGCTGGAGCAGTGCCACGAGTGCGGCGCGCTTGGCATTGCGCGCCGCCGCTGCGCCCGTGGCCCGGTTGAGGGCCGCGGCCTCGGCGGTCTGCAGGTCGGTCAGCGCCGCCGAGATGGCGCTGAGCGGTGGGACGGGCGTCGGGAACGCCGGGTTGCCCGTCATCTTCTGCAAGATGTTGAGCGTGTAGCTGATGAGCAATGCCACCTTGAGCGGCAAGGCGAGTGAAACGAGCACGCGATGAATGGGTTTGGTCGTGGGAGTCATGATCTCGATCTCTCTCTTTCGTGAAACGGTGGATGGGAAAGCGAAGCGGAAGTCTCTCCGTGACGTCCCGGCCGCGAGGGCTCCAAAACGTCACGATGGTCGTCGCGAATCGGCATTTCGTTCTTGCGAGCGGTCCGGCGTGTTCTCGTTCCGGGCCGCTTGGTTCGTAGAAAGGGCCTTTCGCTCTCGCGATCGGGCCGTTCGGTTCCTGCGAAGGGCCTTTCGGTCTTCCGGACGGTCCTCCGCGTCGAACGAACGGTCCTTTGGGTTTGAGAGCCTGGCCTTTCCGTCCTCGAGGAGGACCTTTCGTTCGCGCGAGAGGCCCGTTCGTCGAACGCGGCGGCCCTTCTCTTCGAGCCGAGGGGCGCTTCGTTCGTCGCAAAGGGCCTCTTCGTTTCGCGAAAGGACCTTTCGGGCTTCTCGAGGGTCGGGCCGCCTCTCGTGAAGGGCCTTTTGCTCCTCGCGAAGGACCGGTTGCCCTTCGCGAAGGGCCTCGTGGTCTTCTCGACGGACCCTTCGGTCCTCGCGAAGGTCGGTTCCGCCGACCAGCCCGTCCGCCGCGCTTCGTCGAGCGTCCTTCGATCTCGACGAACCCCTCACCCTTAAGGGACCGCGATCACGAACAGGCCAGACTCGCCACATTCGTTCCAGCTCGTGCCAGATCGTTCCAGGTCTTCGCCCTCGTCCTGGACGCCTCCGGACGCCTGGACGCTCTCCGATGCCCGCGGAGCGGGACTCGCGTGACCGGAACGTGACGCGCCGTCTTCCCGTGCTGCCCGCAAGCGCCGATCGCGCGCCCAGCTCGCCGGACCTCGTTCGCGCGCGCCTCGGCGCCTTGCGTCAATGCCCCCGAGGGCGCAGAGTCCCCGCCCCTTCGGTGGTTCGCTCGTGGAGCGCGGCGCCGGCCGTGCGCCCCCAATGTCCCGTGAACCCATCCGCAAGGTCGCGATGCTCGGCACGCACGCGCCGAGGCAGTGCGGGATCGCGACCTTCACGAGCGACCTGGCGGACGCCGTCGCGGCCGAGGCGCCCTCGGTCGACTGCGTCGTGCTCGCGATGAACGACCCCGGGCGGCGCCACGCCTACCCGCCGCGCGTGCGCTTCGAGATCGCCGAGAGCGATCCCGGCTCCTACAGGCGCGCCGCGGACTTCCTCAACGTGAACCTCGTCGACGTGCTCTGCGTGCAGCACGAGTACGGGATCTTCGGGGGCAAGGCGGGGAGCCACGTCCTCGCCCTGCTGCGCGAGCTCCGCATGCCGTGCGTCGCCACCCTGCACACCATCCTGGCCGAGCCGAGTCCCCTCCAGCGCGGCGCCATGGACGAGCTCGTGCGCCTCTCCGAGCGGCTCGTGGTCATGAGCTCCCAGGGCGCCGCGATCCTGAAGGACGTCCACGGCGTCGACGAGCGCAAGATCGACCTCATCCCCCACGGCATCCCGGGCCCCGCGCCGTCGGCCGGCAGCAAGGACCGCCTCGGGATGGAGGGCAAGTCCGTCATCCTCACGTTCGGTCTGCTCTCGCCCGACAAGGGGATCGAGAACGTCATCGATGCGCTCCCGGCCATCCTCGCCTCGTTCCCGGAGACGGTCTACGTCGTGCTCGGCGCGACGCACCCGCACGTCAAGGAGCGCCACGGCGAGGCCTACCGGCTGATGCTCGAGGACCGCGCGCAGCGGCTGGGCGTCGCCTCGAGCGTCGTCTTCCACGACCGCTTCGTCAGCCTCCCCGAGCTCACCGAGTTCCTCGCCGCCGCCGACATCTACGTCACGCCGTACCTCAAGCCCGAGCAGATAACCTCGGGCACGCTCGCCTACGCGGTGGGCTGTGGCCGCGCCGTCATCTCCACGCCGTACGTCTACGCGAAGGATCTCCTGGCGGACGGGCGCGGGATCCTCGTCCCGTGGCGCGATCCGGCCGCGATCGCGCGCGAGGTGGTCGATCTCCTCGGGGACCCGGTGAAGCGCGCCAGCCTCTGCGCCCGCGCGGAGGCGTACGGGCGCACCATGACGTGGCCGTCGGTCGCGCGGTCGTACCTCCAGACGTTCGAGCGCGCGCGCGTCGAGCACGCCGGCCGCCTCGGCGCCGTCTTCCGGGCAAGCACGCTCGCGCGCCGGCCTGCCGAGCTGCCCGAGGTCGACCTCTCGCACCTGCGCCGGATGACCGACGACACGGGATTGCTCCAGCACGCGGAGTTCAACGTGCCGCGCTACGAGGACGGCTACTGCCTCGACGACAACGTGCGCGCGCTCCTGCTGACGGTCCTCATCGAGGATGCCGGGACGCAGCAGCCCGAGGAGGTCGCGGCGCTCTCGTCCCGCTACATGGCGTTCGTCCGCCACGCCTTCGACAAGCAGCAAGGCCGCTTCCGCAACTTCATGACGTACGGCCGCCGCTGGGCGGAGGTGCGCGGGTCGGAAGACAGCCACGGCCGCGCGCTGTGGGCGCTCGGAGGGGTCGTCGGGCGTTCGAGTCATCCGGGGCGGCAGAACCTGGGTGGTCAGCTCTTCCACGCCGCGTTGCCAGCGGTCGAGCGCTTCACCAGCCCGCGCGCGTGGGCGTACACACTCCTCGGCATCGACGAGTACCTGCGTGCCTTCCAGGGCGACAGCGGCGTCGAGGCCGTGCGGGCGAGCCTGGCGGGGCGGCTCCTCGACGCGTACCGCCGCGTCGCCTCCCGGGACTGGCCCTGGTTCGAGGACTGCGTCACCTACGGCAACGCGCGCATTCCCCAGGCGCTCTTGCTCTCGGGAGCGGGCATGCACGACGAGGAGATGAGCGCGGCCGGCGCCCGCTCGCTCGCGTGGCTCGCGAGGATCCAGCGATCGGACGAGGGTCACTTCGCGCCCGTCGGGTCGAACGGGTTCTACCCGCGAGGGGCCGTCATGGCTTCGTTCGATCAGCAGCCGGTGGAGGCGTGCGGGATGATCTCGGCGTGCCTCGACGCGAAGCGGCTCACGGGCGACGGCTCGTGGGCGGAGCACTGCCGCCGCGCGTTCGCATGGTTCTTCGGGCAAAACCACCTGCGAACGCCGCTCTACGACGCGGCGACCGGCGGATGCCGCGACGGGCTCCACGTCGATCGCGCCAACGAGAACCAGGGCGCGGAGTCCACGGTGTCCTTCCTCCTCGCGCTCGCCGAGATGCGCGCGGCCGACCGCGTCGAGCTCCCCGCGTCACGCGGCCGTTCCGCCGGCAGGCGGCTCGCGTCGTGACCGCCCGCCGCGGCTACGAGTCGCTCTTCGAGCGGCACCCGAGCAACCCGATCCTCACGGCGGCCGACTGGCCGTACCCCGCGCATACCGTCTTCAACCCCGCCGCCACGCTCCTCGCCGACGGCACGACGCTCCTGCTCTGCCGCGTGGAGGATCGCCGCGGCCACTCGCACCTCTGTGCGGCACGGTCCGCCAACGGCGTCGACGGCTGGGTGGTGGACCCCGAGCCCACCTTTCCGCCCGATCCGGAGCGCTTCCCGGAGGAGATCTGGGGCGTCGAGGACCCGCGCATCACCTTCGTTCCGGAGCTCGCGCGGTTCGTGATCGCCTACACCGCGTTCAGCAAGGGGGGCCCGGGCGTCGCGCTCGCGCTCACCGAGGACTTCCGCCGCTTCGAGCGCCTCGGCGTGGTGATGCAGCCAGACGACAAGGACGCGGCGCTGCTGCCCCGCCGCTTCGACGGCAACTTCGCGCTCCTGCACCGCCCGATGCACGAGTCCGGGGCGCACGTCTGGCTGTCGTACTCGCCCGACCTGAGAAACTGGGGGAGCCACAAGCTCGTGCTCGTGGCGCGCAAGGGCGCCTGGTGGGACGCGAACAAGGTCGGCCTCTCGCCGCCGCTCATCGAGACGCCGCGCGGCTGGCTCATGCTCTACCACGGGGTCCGGCACACCGCGGCCGGGGCCCTCTACCGCCTCGGCGCCGCACTCTTCGCGATCGACCAGCCGTCCGTGTGCCTGCTGCGAGGCGACTCCTGGATCTTCGGCCCCGAGGCGCCCTACGAGCGCGAGGGCGACGTCGGCAACGTCGTCTTTCCGTGCGGGTACACCGTCGCCCCGGACGGGGACACGCTCCGCCTCTACTACGGCGCCGCCGACAGCGCGGTCGCGCTCGCGACGGGCAGCATCCGCGGGCTCCTCGCGTGGCTCGACGCGCACGGCGGCCCGGTGGCGTGAGCTCGCGACCTCCGGAGAGCACCTCGATGACCCGCTACCAGGACCTCGGCACGTTCCTCGGCGAGCGGCTGAATGCCCACCGCGCGTACGTCGCCGACTGCATCAAGCTCGCCGAGGAGGTGAGCGCGGGCTTCTCGAGCTACCTCGGCGTGGCCGGAAAGGTCACGCCGGAGAGGATGAGCGCGTCGGAGGGCCAGAAGGCGATCTGCGCGAACGGCGTCTTCCAGTTCGACAAGGCGGTCGCCGTGTTCGCCTACACGCTGGAGCTGACCGCGCCCGGCGCCCCGCCGCATCCCGTCGTCCTGCTGATGACCGTCGGCAAGAAGGGCGGCGAGTGGTTCATTCGCAACGAGGGCAAGCCCTTCCCGCTGCCCCGAGGCGGCGACCCGAACGGCCTCGAGCCCGCGTTCGAGCAGCTCGTGCGCTCCGTCGAGAACGAAGTGCGCAGATCGCTCCCGATCGAGGGGACGGAGTAGAATGAGGCGAGGCGTCGTCCGGCGCCCGAGGAGGTCCGCCATGCAGAGATCCAGCGTGCTCGCCGCGGTCTTGTTCTGTGTCGGCTGCTCCTCGAGCGGGTCGTCCGGAGACAAAGGTGGCAGCGGCGACGGCGGCGGCGCCCACGATTCGAGCGTCGTCGGCGAGTCGGGAGGCGGCGGCGCGGACTCGGGAGGCGGCGGGCACGACTCCGGCGGGGGTGGAGTCGATTCGGGCGGCGGAGCGGGCGACTCGGGCGGTGGCGGCGTCGATTCGGGCGGCGACACGGGCGCGAGCACGACCGCGACGCGACCCTCGTACAACACCGGCCCCGGCTTCTTCGTGCTGAACGGCAAGCTGTATGACGCCAACGGCAACGCGTTCCGTATGCGCGGCGTCGACCGGAACCACTACGACTCGAACTCGCAGGCCGGCATCGCCAAGAGCGGCGCGAACACGGTGCGCGTCTTCGTCGAGACGAACTACGGCGAGTCCGTCTCGGGCCTCGTCGGCATCGTGCAGAACCAGCACATCGCCGAGAAGGAGGTGCCCATCCCCACCTCCCCGTCGACCACCACGGGGACGGGGACGAGCTGCAGCTCCGACCCCACCGTGCTGACCTCCGTCGTGGCCAACTGGGTGGCGACCGCGTCGAGCTGGACCCCGCTCGACAAGTACCAGATCGTGAACATCGCCAACGAGTGGGGGCCCGCCGACAGCACGGTGTGGCGCGACTCGTACATCTCGGCCATCGCGTCGATGCGAGGCGCCGGGTACCTGGGCACGCTCCTCGTCGACGCGGGCGGCTGCGGGCAGGACCTCGCCGACCTCGTGACGTATTCGGGGGCCGTCTTCCAGAGCGACCCGCAGAAGAACGTCATGTTCGCGCTCCACCTCTACGGGAGCGTCAACGACTACAGCGCGTCGATCAGCGGCATCACGAAGGGAAACCCCACGGTCGTCACGCTGTCGGGCACCTCGGTCTGCCATCCCTTCGCGCGGAGCTACTGCCCGACGCTCAGCGGGATGACCAACACGTACTCGGGGCTCACCGCGTACCAGATCAGCGGCGTCGCCGGGATGACGCAGATCAACGGCATGCAGGCGGCTCCGCAGAACGTGGGCGGTACCTCGGGCGCGTGGACGGTCACGCTGAACGTCGACAGCACGAGCTTCGGCGACTACACGAGCGGCGGCACGATCGTCGACTACAACGGCAACTACGGCCTGCTCATCCCGCGGCTCGCCGCGCTCGCGTCCACGACCGGCGCCGCGTATGCCGTCACCGAGTTCGGTCCGGGGCGCAACATCGGGCCGAGCCCGACGCTGGCGACGCCGCTCGAGATCGTCGGCACGGCCGAGGCGAACGACCTCGGCTGGGTTGCCTGGGCGTGGGACGACAACAACCTCGCCAACTCGCAGACGGACAACGAATGGTTCGGGATGACGTACAACGGCGGCGCGTACACCCAGGACACGGACCTCACCATGTTCGGGCAGCAGATCGTCGAGGGATGCACGAACCCGACGCCCGGCGGCTGCGGATGCCCGGACGGGTTGCCTCTTCCCCCGTACTTCGATCCGGACAACCCGACTGCCACGACGCCGGCCATCTATGCGGCCGTCGACCCGGGGTGCAAGGGCACGCCGGCGCCCACCACGCAGCCGTTCTCGCTGAAGCTCGCGGTACCGGCCACCATCTTCTGAGTTCGTCGACCGCCCCGCGGTTGCTCTCTCGGGCGGGGTCGCGTGCCCCGCCTCCTCGCCCAGTCCGCGCGCTGGGGTCCCTGCGACCTTCGCGTTCGCGGCCCTGCGACGCGGACCGCCGCTTGCTTTCCTCCTCCGGGTGACCCTTCGCCGCCTCGCGCTCTCGGTCCTCGCCGTCCTGGCCCTCACCGGGTGCGCCCACACGACCATCGAGCCCGGCCACCGCGGCCTGCTCTTCGATCCCTCGCGGGGAGGTCTGCAGAGCGAGGTCCTCGCGCCCGGCGTCTACCGCGTCGGCGGCTCGGCGCGCGTCGAGGACTTCGACGTCACGTACTCGACGCGTCACGAGAAGGTCGGCGCCATCTCCTCCGAAGGGCTCTCCTTCGAGCTCGTGGTGGGGGTCATCTACCGCCCGATCATCGCGGAGCTCTACGCCCTCGATACCGAGATAGGCCCGGCGTACTACGACGAGGTGGTCGGGCCAGAGGCGCGGAGCGCGATCCGCGGCGTCGTCGCGCGCACGTCGTTCACCGCGCTGATCCCGCAGGCGAGCACCGTCGAGGACGCGATCGAGCGCGAGATCCGCGCGCGCGTGGCCGGCAAGCACGTCGAGATCGCCTCGGTCGTCGTGGAGAAGCTCGATCTGCCGCCGGAGGTCGCCGCCGCCATGCGACGGCGCGCGCTCGAGAAGGCGGCGGGCAACTGCGCCGTGGAGGGGGCGCGCTGAGGCGCGGAGGAGCCTCCCCGCAGACGGCCCACTCACCCGCCGCGTACGTACTCCGCCACCGCGTCGTACGGCAGCGAGCCGTGGACGACGATGGTCGCTCCCTCCTGCACGCGCGGACCATTCGACCTCTGGAATGCCTCGGTCGGATCGCTCGCGCGATCGCCATCGCCGTTCGGGTAGCGCGCCGCGAGCTCGGCACGGAGTCTGCGGTCGTCGGCGAGGAACGCAGCCGCGACCCCCGCGTCGGGGAAGAAGTAGCGCAGCGTCGCCGGCACGGGCGCCCCGGCGGGCGCGGGGTAGGTCGCCGTCGTCCGCGCGAAGATCGTCCCGGCGCCGACGGCGATCTCGCCCGACTCGAGATCCTTCCAGTCGGAGTCCTGGCGCGTGACGTACTCGACCAGCAGCGCGCCCGGCTCGAGCGGAGACGGGGGAGGCGCCGTCGGGTTCGTGGCGAGCACGGGGCCGAGGCGGAGGTCCGCGGGGCTCGGTTCCTGCGTGACCACCCACGTGCGATCCGGCAAGGCGTAGAGGGCGAACCCCAGGTTGCCCGCCGCGCGGTAGTGCAGGACGCCGGAGGGCGCGGTGCCGACGAGCTCCCAGTTCGAGGTGCACCCGGGAAACGAGCCGGCGGCGCAGCGGGCGCCCGTGTTCGCCGTCCCGAAGGAACGCGGATCGAGCCCGGGCGGAACGCCGCGCAGCACCGAGACGTGCTCGAGCCCCGACCAGAAGTGCTCGCTGCCCGCGCACACCGCGAGCGCCGCGGAGGGGGCGCCGAGCAGCTCGCCCGCCGGATCGACGTCGGTGAAGAAGCCCCCGCGGATCTTCCGGCCCGTTCCGGGCGACCCCGGGCACCGGAAGACGATCGCCTTGGTCAGCGGCGCACCGAGGAAGCCTTCCACCCAGCCTCCCGCGGGCGCTGCTCCGCCGGACGCTCCTCCGACGGCTCCGCCGCGCGCACCGAACCCCGCCGCGCACCCCACGCCGGCCGACGCCGCGGCCACGAGGAGCGACCGCCGCGAAAGCTCGCCCGGGGACATGCTTCCTCGTAGGACGGGCGGCCGGGAGGCGCCATTCACGCGCGTGCCGCGACGCGTCCCGGCCGGGCGCGAGAGCGCGCCTGCCCCTGTGGCGTGCGCCGCGGCGGGCGCATAGCTTGGACGTGTGTACGTCGTCGCGATCGCCGAGCTGAAGGGCTCGATCGAGGACGAGGCGCCCAGCCTCGCGGAGGACCTCGGCGCGACGGCATACGACGCGCGGCTGCTCCTCGCCGCGGGCGCGCCGATCGTCGCGAAGACGACTCCCGACCGGGAGGCTGCCCTCGAGCTCCTCGCTCGCCTGCGCGCACGCGGACACGGCGCCGTCGCGTGCGACACCTCCGCGGTTGTCTCGTCCGCCGACATGGTCGCGATGCGCCGGCCCGTCTTCGGCGACGACGCCGTGACGCTGGCGGGCAGCGGCGGCGAGCCCGGCACCCGCGCCGCCGGCGTCACCGGCGCGGAGGTCGAGCGCCTCCCCTACGACGACGTCCTCGCGCTCGTCCCCGCCGTGCACCGCCGCCGCGTCGACACGACGACGCAGGTCCGCGAGACGCAGCTCTCCGTCGGCCGCGCGGTCGCGTCGGGGGGGGTCATGTTCACCAAGAGCGTGAAGAAGGACACGCACGCGACGTCCGAGGAGCGCAGCGGGGTGCTCTACGTCTTCCGTCGCAGCGCGGCGACGCCGTGGCTCCTCCGCGAGCACGGGACGAGCTGGATGGGGACGGGCCTGCCGCTCGCGCCGTCGGAGAGCGAGAACTTCCGCGCCGCCGTGGGCGAGCTCCGTCGCAGGGCGACCGGCGCCGTGTACGACGAGCGCCTCGTCGCGCGGAAGGTGACCGAGAAGATGGCGCTGAGCGGCGCCGGTGGGACGACGACCGTGAAGACGTCGACGGACGCGGCCGTGGATCTCCTCGCGCACGTGGTGGCGATGTGGGCGGCGAAGGGCAACGCCTATCGATGACCAGGCGCGCGCTGCGCTAGATTCTCCGGCATGCGTCCCCGCTTCGCACTCACCTTCGCGTCCTCGTTCGCCGCGTGCGTGCTCGCGTCGATCGCGACGGCGCCCACCGCGCGCGCCGCGCAGCCCTTCGTCGACGCCCCGCTCACGCTCCCTCCCGTCCACTTCAGCGCCGCCGCGGGCCTCGGCTTCGGCACCTACCAGGACGCCACCGGCAGCCACGTCGGCGCCGGCAGCAGCTTCGACGCCGCCATCGGCCTGCCCTTCCTCGGCGAGCTCGGCGCCCACCTCGCGCAGCGCTTCGGCCCCGACGGCGTCGCCGTCGGCAGCGGCCCCAACGCCGCGCCGCCCTTCGGCGCCGATCACTTCGCGCGCCTCTTCGATCCCGTCACGCAGGAGCCAGGGCTCCAGAGCTTCGCCAACCCCGAGTTCCACCTCCGCGGCACGCTGATCCCGCTCGAGGTCTTCGAGCTCGGGCTCGAGACGCGCCTCACCGTGCCTACGGGCGACGGGTCCTTCCTCGCGTTCACGCCGGGCCTGCCGATGCGCGTCCACATCCCCGGCTTCCTCCGCATCGACACCGGCCTCTGGCTCCCCGTCTGGTTCCCGCAGTCCGGCCCCGAGTCGCAGATCTACATCCTCGACATCCCCGCGCAGGCCTTCTTCCAGATCGGCGACGCCTTCGTCGGGCCCGAGAGCGGCCTTCGCATCAACGACATCGGGGGCGGCAACACCACCGTCGACGTCCCGCTCGGCGTCGGCGGCGGCTACACGTTCGGCGGCATCTTCGACGTCGAGGCGCAGCTCCGGACGGAGCGCATCAATTCGGGCTCGTGGGCGTCGCAGTCGTTCGGCGGCGGGCTCGGGGTGGCGCTCCGCGTGCCGTGAGTCGACGCGCGCACGTGGCACGAGGTCAGTACGGCGTGCCGTCCTTGCGCGCGTAGGCGAGCACGCCGTCGGGACCCTGCACGAGCGCGAGGTCGACGTCGCTGTAGAGGGGCACGTCCGCCTCGTCGCGGTTGCTGATCTCGAGGTAGCGCGCCGGGCGATCGCTCCGGTTGACGAGGTGGTGGCCGTCGGGCGACCCCGCCGGGAAGCCCGCACACGCGCCCGGGCCGAGGACCTGCTCGCCGGCGTCGGTGACGAGGACCACCTCGCCCTCGAGGACGTACACGAGCTCGTCCTCGTGGGTGTGCGTGTGCCGCATCGACGACTCCTTGCCCGGCGGCAACGTCGTCAGGTTGACGCCGATCTTCGTGAGCCCGGCCGCGTCGCCGAGCGCGCGCTTCTCGCGGGGCAGAACACGCGCGCGGAACGGCTCGGGGTACCCGGTCGTCGAGCGAGCCGGGAGAGACTGCGGATCGAGCGCGGGCAGGCGAAGGGCCATGGGCGCGGGTCTACCACGTGCTCAGTCGCTCGCGAGAAAGACGGTCCCGTCTCACTGCGTGGCGACGAGGCTCCCGCCGGGGCCGAGGACGGCCGGACGCAGGCACGACGTGCGCCGGGTCACCCGGGTCATGGCGCCCGGCGCCCGGTTGGGAGACGATCACGTCCATGAGACCTCGGTCCTTGCCATGGCTCGGGATGCCTGCGCTCGTCCTCGCGATCGCCTGCGGAAGCAGCAGCGGCGGCACCCACGGGTCACCCTCGAGCGACGCCGGCGACGACGGCACCGCCCGGGCCGAAGTAGGAACCGGCGACTCGGGGGGAGGGTCGTCGGGAGGCACGTCCGATTCGGGCGCCGTCGCAGAAGGGGGCGGCGGCGAGGCGGGCGTCGACGCCCCCGCCGGCGAGGCGGGGCCCGCGCCCATCGCGGGCCTTCGCATCTTCTACACGGACCTGACGAGCGGACCGGCGACGGGCGGGCAAGCCGGCAAGGGCGCGTTCGTCACGCTCTACGGCAACGGCTTCGGCGCGTCGCAGGGCGCAAGCACCGTGACGGTCGGCGGCGGCGCGGCGGACAACTACCCGGTCTGGACCAGCACGAAGGTCACCATGCAGCTCGGCGCGGCGGCGCAGACGGGCGACGTCGTCGTCCACGTCGCCGGCAAGGGCGACTCGAACGCGGTGCCGTTCACGATCCGGAGCGGAACCATCTACTTCGTGAGCGGCACCGGCAAGGACGGCAACGCGGGGACGTTCGCGTCGCCGTGGGGGACGATTCCCAAGGCCAAGAACTCGCTCGCCGCCGGCGACATCGCGTACGTCGGCACGAGCGCGGGCGACAGCGTGTCGCAGACCACCGAGGACGCGTCGTCGGCGTACGGCGGCGCCCTCGGGATGAGCGTGAACGACGGCGCGAACGCGGGTACGGCAACCATGCCCAAGGCGCTCGTCGTCTACCCGGGCGCGACGGCGACCATCGGCGACCCGGTGAACCTCGCCCACGGGATCATCGTGCCGGCCATCACGGGCACCTTCGACTACTGGACGATCGCGGGCTTCACGCTGCGCGGCCTGAACGAGGCCATCGAGCTCGAGGGGAGCTCCCAGGGCTGGCGCATCGTGGGCAACGACATCTCGTGCCCCAACGGCTCGGGCGAGAGCGGGTGCGTGACGGACGGCGCGGTGAACTCGGCGCCCGGGCTCGCGTTCCTCGGCAACGACGTGCACGACGCGGCGGCGAGCGTGACGTCGGTCACGAAGTACTACCACGCGATCTACTTCAGCTCGAACCACCTCGAGCTCGGGTGGAACGTCGTCCGCGACGGCAAGACGTGCCGCGGGATCCAGATCCACGACACGGGCGGCCCCAACAACTTCGACATCAGCATCCACGACAACCTGATCCACGGGACAGTCTGCGACGGGATCAACCTCGCGACGGTGGACCCGTCGCAGGGCGCCGTGAAGGCGTTCGACAACGTCGTCTACGACGTCGGCACCGGGCCCGATCCGGCCGACGGGTCGTCGAGCTACGCGTGCATCTACGTCGCGAACATCACGAACACGGGCGCGGCCGGGAGCGGAAACGTCGAGGTCTACGACAACACGCTCGCCAACTGCGGCGCGCGCGGCACGAGCGCCGGCGGCGCCATCTCCCTCACGGCGGGCCCGGTCGGGATCGTCCTCACCGACAACCTGGTCCTCGCCACGAGCAGCGAGAGCTACGTAGCCTCCGACAGCCCGGCGACGGGCATCACCGGGAACGACAACCTCTTCTTCGGCGCCGGCGTGCCGCCCGCGGGGTCCGGCCTCACCGGCAGCATCAACGCCGACCCGGCGGTCGCGAACGCCACGTCGAACGACTACCACCTCACGGCGGGCAGCCCCGCGGTCGACACGGGCGTGCCCACGGCGGCCGTCACCGACTTCGACGGCAACCCCCGCCCGCAAGGCAAGGCGTACGACGTCGGGGCGTACGAGCTCCCGCAGTGAGAACGAGAGGGAGAAACAGGAAGGGGAGAAGATCAGGAAGGAAGAGGGAGGGCGATCAGGGGCAGACGCAGCTGGGCGGCGTGGGCAGACCCTTCAGCGGAGAGGACCCGGTGAACGTCAGTCCGAAGGAGATGGCGCTGCACGCGAGTCCCGGGCCGTTCGTGCCATTCTCCCCGATGTCCGACGCCTGCTCGAGCTGCTGCGCATGGACTGGAACGCGGAGCCGGAGCAGAGGGCCGTGGTGATGCACGCCGAGGCGGCCTGCCACGCGGCAACGAAGCCCGTCGTCGGGAAGACGCCCCCGACGACGCCGCCCGATCCGGTGAACCCCACGCGCACGTCCGTGACCGGGTACGCGATCTCGGCAGTCCCGTAGGGGACCACCATCGTCCCGGAGCCGGTCGCGTCGACCTGGAGGTACACCTGGGAGATGTTCGTCGAGCAGTTGGCTCCTCCGGAGATCGTATCCATGATCGGGCAGATGTTCTCGCCGAAGCTGTTGTCGATGCCGCCGGTGCCGTCGTCCTGCGTCACCTTCGCCGCGCCCGCGGCGAGCGTGCACACGTCGGTCGACGTCGCCGTGGTGCAGAGCCCGTCCAGGTTGTAGCCGACTCCCTTCCAGTCATCCGGGCCGTTCAGGTCGCCGAAGTCGACCCCCGTGAGCGTGAGGGAGGTGACCGAGGTGTCCGGGATGAGGGAGCCCGAGCAGGAGCTGCTCCCCGACGAGCTGCCTCCCGAGGACGTGCCGCCCGACGAGCTACCACCCGAGGAGCTTCCACCGGAGGAGCTCGCGCCCGACGAGCTGCCGCTGGACGACGCGCCGCTGGAAGAGGTGACTCCCGAGGAGCTGCCGCTGCCGGAGCCGCTTCCGCTCCCCCCGCCGCTCGAGGTGTTGGACGTGCAGGCGTCGTCGCACGCCGAGCAGGAGGCCGCGGCGCTGGCGTTCTCCGCCGCGACGCAGCTCGACTCGGTCGCCTTCGACTGGCAGGTCGACGACGCGGCGTTGTCCGCGCTGAAGTTCCCGCCAGGGCAATCGCACGCGAGCAGATCGCTGCACCCCGTCTCCAGGTTGTCGAGCGCCGACGCGCAGTTGCTCCGGATGCACGCGATGCACGCCGTCCCGGTCTGCGACCCGAGGCACCCGTCGTACTGCCCGCCCGTGGGCGCCGTGGCCCCGCTGCAGGCCACGACCGCCCCGAGGGCCCCGAACGCGAGAAGAGCGGACCACTTCATGGAAGTCATGGGCTCGGTCATACGCCCGATGGGGGCGGGATCTCCCCTGGATTCGACGGCGAAGCGCGTGGAGGCTGCCTATTGCGGGGGCGGCTCCGAGCACACGTCGTTGATGCACGTCGTGCCGCTCGCGGCGCCGCAGCAGTCGCTCGTCTTCGTGCACTTGTCGCCGTCCTGCGAGCAGCCGCTCGTCGTCGACGAGCACACGAGCGTGCCCGCGTCGCCCGCCGCGGCGCCGGCGTCGCCGCCCGCGCCCGCGCAGTAGCCGCCGCAGCACTCGGTGCCCGACGCGCAGCCCTGGCCGTTGCCCTTGCACGGGTCGAGCGCCCAGTAGCCGCGCATGTTGAGCGTCGTCGGGTCCTGGCCGGGCAGGTAGAACGCCGAGTGGCTCGGGTCCTTGCCGGCGGCGGGCGTCTGGTCGAACGCGGCGACCCAGAGCTGCTTCACGCCGTTGCCCTCGGCGACGAACGCGGGGCCGGTGATGGCGTTGCCCCACGTCCGGCGCGAGTGGAAGACGATCCAGAAGTACCCGCCCGCGGCGACCGGCGCGAACGTGGGCTCGTAGTCGAGGTCCTGGTCGCGGCTCCCGGCGGCGAAGGGGTACGCGGAGCCGTTGAGCGCGGCGAGGGGGATCTCGGTCCCCGGCGACGCGACGTTCGCGACGTAGAGGTCGCCGGGCACCCCGAGCGATCCGAGCGCGGTGCCGCGGCCGTAGACGATCCACTGGTGGTCGGGCGACACCGTCGGAAACTGGATCTGCGGGTACGTGGGGTTGGCGGACGACGCGACGATGACGCGGTCGTTCGTGGCCTTCTTGGCGACGGGGTCCCAGTCGTACGCGTGGAGGTCGTTCGTCGTGCCGTTGACGTACGCGAGCAGGAGGTTGTCCGGCGAGAACGCGGGCATCCAGAGCTGGTTGCCCTCGAGGCCCGTGCTGGGGATCTGCGCCGAGGTCGTCGCGTCGAAGGCGCCCGTCTGCTGCCCGATGGCGCCGCGCAAGGGAGCGAAGTTCTCGACGACGACCGTCCCGTCGGGCGACAGGCCCGGCAGCGCCCACTCGGACGAGCCGTTGTTGTTGCTCGAGAAGCCCGAGAACGTGTTCGACGACGTCTGGAGGTCGTAGTTGAACGACGTCTCCTGCGGCCAGGTGCCCTCGCTCATGAGGAGCTGCTGGCCGTTGGCCGAGACGGTGTGGCACGACGGGCACGTGACGCTCGCGCCGAGGAAGTCGTCGGGCGCGGTGGCACCGGCCTGGATGCGCATCACGCGGCCGGTGTTGATTGCCCAGTAGTAGATGGTGCCGCGCATCGACGCGGAGGCGACGGTCCAGTGCTGATCGACGGCGACGGTCGCCGCGGTCCCGTCCCAGCGCGCGACCTTCAGCTCGGCGCCGCCGCTCGTCGAGTCGGTGAACTCTTGCCAGGTCGCGGCCGCGAAGTCGAACCGCCCGCCGGCACCCGTCGTGAAGGCCTCGAGCTCGAACGTCGTGCTCGTGAGGTGCACGTAGTAGTCGTCGGTCGCCGCGCCGTTCATCCACATGAGCGGCGCCTCGCCGACGCCGCGCGGGAAGACCGTCGCGTCGTAGGGGTACGCCCAGGTGATCGTCTGGTCGGCGGCGGTC
Source organism: Polyangiaceae bacterium (assembly GCA_036490515.1). Classification (GTDB taxonomy): domain Bacteria; phylum Myxococcota_A; class Polyangia; order Polyangiales; family Polyangiaceae; genus Palsa-1150. The sequence goes on along the minus strand of DASXDU010000026.1, from coordinate 17,565 downwards.
GCGCCTTCGAGCGACGCCTGCGTGCCGCCCGGGACGTTGCCGGGGTTCTGCTGGAGGTGGAGCTTCACGATGAGGTTCGCGGTCGCGTCGAAGCCCTGGTAGCTCGCGGTCACCTTCACGAGGCCGCCGACGGAGCCGTTCGCGGTGTAGAGGCCCGTCGCGTCGATGTCGCCGACCTGCGGCGTGTCGCGGCTCCACGTCGCCCCGGTGACGGGCGAGGTCGTGTTGTCGCTGAACTGGGCGACCGTCTGGAACTGCTGCGTCGCCGGCGCGCCGTTCAGCGACTCGATGGTCGTGCCTGGAGGCGTGATCGTGATGCCCGTCAGCGTGCGGTTGCTGATGACGCTCCCGCCGTCGCCCGCGTCGCCGGTGAGGGACGTCTCGGCGCCGCCGCCGCCCGCGTCGTGCGGGGTCGCGGCGTCTTGCTGGCCGGGGAAGCTGGTGCCGCTGTTCGACGATCCGCAGGCGACCGGGACGACGGCCACGCCGAGGAGGCCGAAGAGCGCGACGTGAGAGGCGTAGGAGCGTGCTCGCATGGTGGAAGTGGAAAATTACCACACCACCGTCGCGAAGCTGCCCTGACCTTCAGGGCACCTCTCCGCAGCGGTCGTCGGGCAGCTTCACGCGGGTCCACGTCTGGCCCCGGCCGCGAGCCCCCGCGGGGAGATATGAGAGCGCGATCTTGCGGTCCGCCCGCGTGACGACCAGCTTCATCGGCGCGGTCCCGTCCCCGTCGCGCGCGTGCAGGGACTCGATCACGTCTCCGTCCTTCAGGCCCGCCTTGGCGGCCGGGCCGCCGGGCACGACGCCGCTCACCTTCGCGTCGGGCGAGGCGCGCGTGGCGTCGAGCGCGAAGCCCGGATCGAACGCGACGTACTCGCCCATCGACGCGCGGAAGCACGGCCCGAGGGCGTCCGGCGGGAGGACGACGGGCTCGCCGCGCACGACGAGCGCGTCGAAGGTCTTCTGCGCGTCGGGGTCCGCCGCGAGGGCGGCGATCCACGCGGCGGGAGTGAGCGCCCTGCTCTTCTTCTCCTCGGCGCGCCGGAGGAGCTCCGCGAGGACCGGGACGAGGCCCTTCTGTCCCTTGCTCGCCTTGCGAAGGGCGAAGGACTCGCGAAGGGCGTAGAGCGCGCCGCGCGCCATGAGCGTCGCGCGGGCGACGTCCTGCGAGGCGATGGCGGCGAGGTGCACGTCGTCCTGCGCGCGCACGGGCGAGGTCGCGAGGACGGAGAGCTCGCCGTCGACGACGTCGCGCATCTCGTCCGGCGTGATGAAGCCGAGGCGCACGAGGAGCGCCATCGCGACGTAGCGAGAGACGCCTTCGGCGAACCAGGCCCCCTCCCCGCCCGAACCGCCCGCGCCACCCGCGCCGGCGCCATCGCCCTCGACGGCGAGCTCGCCGCCGATCCACCGGCGCGCGAGCTGCTGGGCGACCGACAGGCGAAGGCCCGCGCTCCAGGGCTCGCCGGGGCCCACCTGGAGGAGGATCGATCGCGTGCGCGGCGTCGTCGAGAACGAGCCGAGGGCGCGCGCCTGCGAGACGAGGAGGTACGTCCAGGCGCCGGGCTCGCCGGGCGACCCGAGGAGCTCGCGCAGCGTGGAGCGGACGAGCGCCATCTCGGCGATCGTCGGGCGCGGGTCGAACGCCGTGTACCCGAGCCAGGCGCCCTCGTCGTGGCCGGCGGAGGGATCGTCGCTCACCTGCACGCCGATCGATCCGGCGACGAAGGTCATCGTGCGGAGCCCGCCGGCGCGGAGCGTGATGCGGCGGGACGCGCCGACGCCCGCGCTCGACGCGGCACCGGACGCGCGGAGCGCCTCGCCCTCGACGTGGACGACGGCGTTGCAGGGGAGATCGTCGGCGCCCGAGGGGAGCGCGACGAGCTTCTCGCCGGGCCCGCGGAAGCGGTCGTCGGCGAGGAGGATGCCGCGCGGATCGTCGGGCGCGTCGTCGCCGGGAAGGACGTCGTAGGCGAGGCTGACAGGGCCGACGTTGGCGCGGTCGAGAACGAGCTCGACGCCATGACCGGCAGCGGTCGTGCGAACGGGGATGTCGCCGCCGCTGTCGTGCGCGACGGCGTGGGCGACGTGGTCGGGCACGCCGTCGAGGAGTGTCCAGGCGGTGGGCGTCGAGCCGGTACGCGTGCGCGGGAGGGCGACCTCGACGTGGACGAGACGAGGAGAGGAGGAGGGGCGGACGAGGAGGACGAGGTCGGCGTCGGCGTCGGGGGAAGACGTGAGCGCGGGGGCGGGGGCGGACGCGGGCGTGGGCGCGAGCGCGAGCGCGGGCGCGGGGCAGGGCGCGGACGCGCAGGCGGCGAGCGCGAGAGGAAAGAGGGCGAGAAGGCCGGCGGAGAAGAGGGCTCGGTGCACGGGGAGCGCAGACTAGAACAGGGCGGGCGGACACAGCTTGGGCTGCGCGATTGCGCCGGCGGGACAGCGGGACGGTGCGTCATTGCTGCGCGTGCGATTGCGTGTGGCACCGCGAGGGGGGCCCGACTAGATTCGGCCGGGCACGCCCCTACGCAGAAGGACGGGAGGCGACCGATGGTCGACAAGGTCAAGAAAATCTGGCTCGACGGGAACTTCGTCGACTGGGACGCCGCCAACGTCCACGTGATGACGCACTCGCTGCACTACGGCCTCGCCGCCTTCGAGGGGATCCGTGCCTACAAGCGCGCCGACGGCGCGTCGTACGTCTTCCGCCTGCGCGAGCACATCGACCGGCTGTTCGACTCCTGCAAGATGTGCCTGCTCAAGCCGGAGTTCACCCGCGAGCAGGTGATGAGCGTGTGCGCGGAGACCCTGCGCGTGAACGGCATGCCCGAGGGGTACCTCCGGCCGATGGTCTACGTCGGCGAGGGCGCCATGGGCATCTACGCGCCGAACAACCCGATCCGGACGGCGGTCATCGCATGGAAGTGGGGCGCGTACCTCGGCGAGGAGGCCCTCAAGAACGGCATCCGGGCCAAGGTGAGCTCGTTCGCGCGTCACCACATCAACGTGAGCCTGGCCAAGGCGAAGATGACCGGCCAGTACACGAACAGCGTCCTCGCCAAGCGCGAGGCCAAGCTCGCCGGCTACGACGAGGCGATCCTCCTCGACGCGAGCGGGTTCGTGAGCGAGGGCTCTGGCGAGAACATCTTCGTCGTACGCAAGGGCGTCCTCCACACGCCGGACCTGTCGTGCTCGATCCTCGAGGGGATCACGCGCGACACCGTCATCACGCTCGCGCGTGAGCTCGGGCTCACGGTCGCCGAGGACCGGCTGACGCGCGACCAGCTGTGGCTGGCCGACGAGGTGTTCTTCACGGGCACCGCGGCCGAGGTCACGCCGGTCCGCGAGATCGACAACCGGACCGTGGGCGACGGCACCGTCGGCCCGTTGACGAAGAAGATCCAGCAGCGCTTCTTCGAGGTCGTGCGCGGATCGGACACCTCGCACCCCGAGTGGCTGACGCGCATCTGAGCGAGGCGCGGCGGGGGTCTCCGGCCTCCGTCTGCGTGCCCGTGGGCGCGCTGGCGTGCGTGTTTGCGGTGGCGTGCGGCGCGTCTCCGGCGGCGCAGCCGGCGACGGCACCGCCCGTGCGTCCGGCCGCGATCGCGTTCCCCGACGACCCGGCCCCGCTGCCACGGTTCCACTCGAAGCGCTTCTCGCTCCACCTGCCGCTCCCGGACGGCAAGGCGTGGCGCATCGACGACCATACGCGGCCGGAGCTCGTGGCGACGCACGAGGCCACGCGCTCGAAGGTGATGGTCGCGGTGCTGCACGCCGACGAGCTCGTGGGTCGGTCGCAGTGCGAGGCCCTGGCGCGCGACCGGGGCCTCGTGCCGAAGGGCGACCTGCGGACGCTGGACGAGGAGACGGGGATCACGCTCGAGATGTTCGACACGCACACCGTGGTCGCCGTCGAGGCGGGCTCGCAGCCGGATCAGCCGCTCGTGGGACACGTCATGGCGTTCGGCGGGTTCCTGCGGAAGTGCTTCGTCTTCGACTTCTCGACGCAGGTCGGCGGCGCCGCCGACGAACCGGTGCTCTCGCAGCGCCTCGCGTTCGCGCGCGCGCGCATCCTCGGGGGCATCTCCATCGATCCCCTCGGGACGGTGGAGCGCGAGAAGCCGGACGTGCCCGGCGCGCCTGCCCCGCTGCCGGGACCGGGGGCGCCATGATCGTCGCCGTCTGCGCGATCGCGCTCGCGTTCGGCTTCTTCGGCTCCATGCCTCTTGCCGGGCCCATCTCGGTGATGGTCGTCTCGCGCGCCATCCAGAAGCGCTACCGCGAGGCCGTCCGCATCGCCATCGGAGCGGCCCTCGCCGAGGGCATCTACGCAGGCGCCGCGTTCTTCGGGTTCACGGAGCTGCTCGCCCGGCATCCGATCGTCGTCCCCGTGTCGCACGGCGTGACCGCGCTCGTCCTCGCCGGCCTGGGCGTCCGCTTCGCCTTCTGGCGGCCCGACGACAAGCGCAAGGGCGACGAGCACAAGTCCGGAACGGCGTTCGTCGGATTCTCGCTCTCCGCGATCAACCCGACCCTCCTGGTCACGTGGGGCGCGGCGGTCGCGTTCCTCTACTCGAAGGGCCTGCACGTCGACTCGCCGCTCGGGGCCATCCCGTTCGGGCTGAGCGCGGCGGTGGGGATCGCGGGGTGGTTCGCGCTGCTGGTCCTGCTCCTGCGTCGCCTCGAGGGGAAGTTCCCCGCGCGCTTCCTGACGTGGACGGTGCGCGTCCTGGGGGTCGCGCTGGTCGGCCTGGGTGTCTGGTCGGGGGTCCAGCTGGTCCAGTGGTTCCGGGGCGACCGCGGCACTCCCGCCACGCCGGTTGCCTCGCTATGCTCCGGAGGTGCAGACGATGGCCCCCGCGGCGGCGCTCGACACGGACGTCGCGATCGAGACGCCTGAGCACATCGTCTTCCGGCACAAGGTCGCGGGCCCGTCCCGCCGGTTCCTCGCGTACCTGCTCGATCTCGTCATCTGCTACACGGCGTTCACGGTCGTCGCGTTCTTCGTGGTCCTCGCGTCGATCGGCGTGTCGGCGGCGACCGACTCGGCCGAGAGCGCGCTCGCCGCGGGCGTCGGGCTCCTGCTGGTCGTCCTCTTCGCCATCCAGTGGGTGTACTTCGCCGTCCTCGAGGCGTGGGTCGGGCGCACGCCGGGCAAGGCGGCCCTCGGACTGCGCGTCGTGTCGACGACGGGAAGGCCGATCGGGTTTCGCGCCGCGGCGCTACGCAACGTGCTCCGCGCGGCGGACGCCCTGCCGCTCACGTACACGGCGGGTCTCCTCTCGCTCGCGGGCTTCGCGTCGATGGCGACGACGAAGAAGTTCCAGCGCCTCGGCGACCTCGTGGCGGGCACGATCGTCGTCGTCCCGGAGCGAGCGAGCGTCGCGGCGCCGCTGGTCCTCTGGCCTCCCGCGCAGCCGTTCGAGCTCGCGCAGCTCCCGGACGACGTGCGCCTCGACGCCGACGAGCGCCAGGCCATCGAGCTCTTCCTCCGACGGCGCGCGCGCCTCGGCCGCGGCCGCGAGATGGAGCTCGCCTCGATGATCGCCGGGCCCCTCGCGGAGCGTTTCGGCCTGCGCCTGCCCGATCCATCGCGCGTCCTCGCCCTCCTCTACGACCGCGCCGCGAACGCCGGGCGCGTGGACGCGCCGCCCTCGTCGCGCACGCCGGGATCATGGCGGTGACCGACCCGCAGGAGGGCGCGCGGCGCGAGTCACGCCGCCTGGTCTCGGCGCTCACCGAGCGGGCCTTCGCCGGCCGCCGGCAGCGCGACTGGGACCAGCTCGACTCGCTCGTCCGCGCCGCGCAGGGCAAGGGCCTCCGCACGCTCCTGCCCGAGCAGATCGCGCTGCTCTCGCCCCTCTACCGGGACGTCTGCGCGGACCTCGCGCGGGCCGAGGCCGCGCGCTACAGCGCTCCGCTCGTCGACTACCTCCAGGGCCTGGCCGCCGCGGCGCACGCCGTCCTCTACGGCCACAACCGCGGGCGCTGGAGCGTCTCGGGAGGGCGCGGCTCGTCCTTGCGCGTCTTCGTCGAGGCGTTCCCGCGCGCCGTGCGCCGGCACAAAGGGGCGATGCTGCTCGCGTTCCTCCTCTTCTTCGTGCCGTTCTTCGCAGGCCTGCTCGCGACGCTGGACGACCCGGGGTTCGCCGTCCGCATCGTCCCCGAGGCGCAGCTCCGCCCGCTCGTCGACGCGTACAAGGAGGGGTTCTCCTCGGGCCGCGCGACGGGGCTCGACGCCGCGATGGCCGGCTTCTACGTGAACAACAACGTCGGCATCGCGCTCCGCTGCTTCGCGACGGGGCTCTTCTTCGGGCTCGGCTCGGCCTTCTACCTGGTGCAGAACGGCCTCTCGACGGGCGCCATCATGGGGTACGTCGTGACGCACGGCGCGGGCGACAACATCCTCACGTTCGTGGTCGGCCACGGCTCGCTCGAGCTCGGGGCCATCGTCCTCGCGGGCGGCGCGGGGATGGCGCTCGGCTGGTCGGTCGTCGCGCCCGGAGATCGCACGCGCGTTGCGGCGCTCCAGGCGACCGCGAAGAGCGTCGTCGTCATCGTCTTCGGCGCGGCGGTCATGCTCTTCATGGCGGCGGCGGTCGAGGGGTTCTGGTCGTCGTCGTCGCTGCCCGCGATCGTGAAGCGGAGCGTGGGCGGGGCGATGTTCGTCCTGGTCATGGCCTACATCGTCCTCGCGGGGCGAGGCTCGGACGCGGCTGCCGACGCGGAGCGGGCGGAGGGCATCGACCGATGGACCTGATGCGCGCGCGCGTGGCGCTCCGCGAGCGCCCCTTGCTCGACGTCCTCGACCTCACGCTGCGCTTCTGCACGCAGCACGCGTGGGCCTACGCGAAGATGTCGGTCGTCGTCCTCGTGCCGGCGTTCGCCGCGTCGTGGGCCGCCGCGCGGCTCGGCGGGTGGTGGCTCGGGTGGGCGGCGACCATCTTCTTCACGTGCTTCGCGGGCGTCCCGTTCGTCGCGCTCGCGTCGCGCCTCGTCTTCGCCGACGCCGTCAGCACGCGCGAGGCGCTCGGCATCGCCCTCCGCTCGCTCCCCGGGGTCATCGCCGTTCGCATCCTCCAGCTCGTCGCGCTCTCGGCCAGCGCGCTCGTCCTCGGGCTCGCGTGGTTCTGGCTCGGAACGATCCTCCTCTTCGTCGTGGAGGTCCTCGTCCTCGAGCAGGGCGGCGTGGGGGCGACGCTCGGCCGCGCGCAGCGCCTCGCCAACGCGCACTTCGGCGACGCCGTCCTCGCGATGCTCCTCCTCGCGGGCGGCCCGGTGTGCGCCGCGATGCTCGCGGACGTTGCGGGCCGCGAGATCCTCCAGGGCATCCTCGAGGTGAAGCCCCCCGCCTCGATGTTCCGCGTGGGCGGCAGCTGGGTGGCGCTCGTCGGCTGGTGGAGCGTGCTTCCTCTCCTCCAGACCGCGCGCTTCTTCGTCTACCTCGACATCCGGACGCGGACCGAAGGGTGGGACATCCAGACGCGATTCGCCGGGATCGCGGCGCGTGCCGAGGCGGAGAGGCAAGAGAAGGCGCTCGGAGCCCCTCCGATGCGCCGGGGGATCGCGGGGGCGCTGGCGATCCTCGCGATCCTGTCCGTGGCCTCCCCCGCTCACGCGGTGCTCGACCCGGGGCGCGCGCAGTCCGACGTCGACGCCGCGATCCACGACGGCGACTACACGTTCTGCCGCGAACCGCGGACACCCCTCTCCGGCCAGGCGCGCGATCTCTGCGCGAACGCCACGGCGATCCCGGACTGTGCGGGCTTCGCCGCCGAGTGCGCGAAGACGGCAGCGCCTCCGCCGTCGTCGTCCTCGACCCCGTGGTGGCGGTGGTTTCCTCACCTCGCGTCGCTGCCCGGCGTGGTCGCGACGATCGCGCAGGTCGTCCTGTGGGCCCTCGTCGGGGCGCTCGTCCTCGCGATCCTGATCCCCGTAGTGCGCGCCATCGCGCGCATGCGGCGCGAGGATCGCCCCGACGAGAAGAAGGAGGGCCGCGCGCCGCTCCCCGCGGAGCAGCCGTTCGTCTTCGCGCTCCCCACCACCACCGACGAGGAGGCCTTGCTCGCGCGCGCGAACGAGCTGGCCCGCGCGGGGCAGTTCGCGGCCGCGCTGCAGCACTACCTCGCGGCGAGCCTGCGCGCGCTCGACAAGCGCGGCGCGGTGCGCATCGCGCGGGACCGCACGAACGGCGAGTACGTGCGGGCGTGCGCCGACCCGAACGCGAAGCCCGTCCTGCGCGACATCGTCCGCGAAGTCGACCGCGTCCAGTTCGGCGGCGAGGCGGCGACGATGGAGGCCGCGACGCGGGCGGCGCAGCGCGCGATGGCGATCGTGCGCGCCGTCCCGGTGATGCTGCTCGCCGTGCTCCTGGCGGGCGCCCTCGGGTGCGGCGGCGCGGCGAAGTCGATCCCTCGCGCGGGCGACGACCCGGCGGGAGGCGAGGTGTTCCTCGACGTCCTGCGGCGGCAGGGAGTGACGGTGCTGCCCCTCCGGACGTCGCTCGCCTCTCTGCCGATGCCCAAGGCGGGCGAGCGCGAGGCTGCGGTCGTCGTGGACCTCACGAAGACGGACCTCGACGACGACACGCGCGATCACCTGGCCGCGTGGGTGAAGGAGGGGGGCGTCCTCGTCCTCGCCGGGAACCCCTTCGAGTGGCCGAAGCAGTTCGGGGCGACCATGGCGTCGGCGAAGGCGCCGTACGACGTGACGGCCAAGCGCCTGCTCGCGCGGTCGGCACCGAGCGACGACGAGGAGGAGGGCGAGGAGGCCGAAGACGACGACGACGACGCGGGGACGAGCAGCGCGGCTCCGGGCAGCGGCGGCAGCAGCGGCGTGTACGCCCGCACGACCGAGAAGGGGCAGCTCGTCGAGGGATACGCGCTGGGGTTCAAGAAGGCGGTCGAACGCGTGGCGACGTTCCCGGACGGGATGACGTACGCGGCGGTGCTCGCGCACGGAAAGGGGTTCGTGCTGGGGATCGCGAGCGACGAGCTGATGCGAAACGCGGGGATCGCGCGGCCCGGAAACGCGGCGGCGATGGTGGCGATCTTCTCCAGCGCCGACCGGCTCGAGATGCGGATGGCCGACGCCGAGGACGGGATGTCGCCTCCGGGGACGCCGGTGGCCGCGCTCCTGCGCGCGGGTCTCGGCACGGGCCTGGTCCATGCGCTCGTGGCGACGCTGGTCCTCTTCTTCGCCGTGGGGATCCGCCTCGCGCGGCCGAAGCCGTCGGCGCCTCCGCGGCGGCGTGCGTTCGCCGAGCACGTGGAGGCCGTCGGCGCGCTCTATGCGCGCACCCGCAACGCGCCCCACGCGCTCGCCGCGTACGCGCGCTTCGCGGACGGTCGCCTCCGCGCGCGCATGCCACGCGGGACGAGCGACGTCGCCGCCTTCGTGGCGTCGCGCGCGCGCATCCCCGTCGAGGTCGCGCAGCGCCTCTGGACGCGCGCGGTTCAGGCGAAGGCGGGCGCGCCTCCGCTCGGCGACGAGATGACGGTGCTGCACGAGCTCAGCGCGGTGGTTTCCGCGGCGATGGCGCAGGATCGCGCGTAGAAGAGAGAAGGAGAAGGGACGGACACGTGGACGCGAACCTCTTTCAGCAGACCTTCGACCGCATCCGGCAGGAGATGGCGCGCGTCGTCGTCGGGCAGCAAGAGCTCGTGGACGGCCTCCTCGTCGCGACCGTGGCGAAGGGGCACGTCCTGGTCGAGGGGGCGCCGGGGCTCGGCAAGACGCTCGTCGCGCGCACGCTCGCGGTCGTCAGCGGGTGCGCGTTCAAGCGCATCCAGTTCACGCCCGACCTCATGCCGAGCGACATCACGGGGTCGAGCGTCTACAGCCGCGAGACGGGGCAGTTCACGTTCGTGGCCGGGCCCATCTTCGCGCAGCTCCTCCTCGCGGACGAGATCAACCGCGCCCCCGCCAAGACGCAGAGCGCGCTGCTCGAGGCGATGCAGGACCACCAGGTCACCGTCGACGGCACGTCGCGCGCCCTCCCCGCCCCGTTCGTCGTCGTCGCCACGCAGAACCCCGTCGAGTCGCAGGGGACGTACCCGCTTCCCGAGGCGCAGCTCGATCGATTCCTCTTCAAGCTCACCGTCAACGACCCGCCCCCCGAGGTCGAGCGCACGATCGTGCGCCACCACGCCGACGGCTTCGACCCGACCGACCTCTCGGGGCTGCGCGCGATGACCTCGCCGCAGGAGATCGCGGCGATGCAGCACCTCGCCGGGAGCGTCCGCGTAGACGACGCCGTCATCACGTACATCGTCGAGCTCGTGCGCCGGACCCGCGACGACAAGGCCATCGAGCTCGGGGCAAGCCCGCGCGCGAGCATCGCGCTGCTCAAGGCGGCGCAGGTGATCGCCGCGAGCGAGGGCCGCCCCTTCGTCACGCCGGACGACGTGAAGCCGATGGTCGCGGCCGTCCTCCGGCACCGCGTGATGCTCCACCCCGACGCGCAGCTCCAGGGGACCTCGGCGGACGAGCGCATCGAGGACATCCTGCGCGCGGTGCCGGTGCCCCGGCTGGCCGCCTGACGGCCGGGCACGTGTCCACCGGTGCGCTCCGCGCCGTGGCGGTGCTGGCGGTCCTCGTGGCTGCCGGAGCGATCGTTGCGGCGGTCGTCGCGAGCGGGAGGGCCCCGTCGCTGAACCGGGCGCTGAGCGGGGTCGCGTCGGCCGTCTCGTCGGCGGTCGCGCTGCCCGACGACGGCGGGCCGGACGAGGCTGCGGCGAGCGACGGCGGGGCCGCGAGCGCGGACGGAGGGAGGACGGACGCCGGACCGCGGCGAAAGAGGCAGGCGGCCCCGCTCTCGAGCGCGCAGCTCGGCGCGCCGCTCGTCGACGGCCACTACCTCGCCGCGTGCGGAGCGCCGGACACGATGAAGGTGACGGTGAAGCTCACGGTGAAGCTCGGCAAGGCGACCGCGGTCGACGTGGACACGGACCCGCCGGACACGAAGGTCGCGCGCTGCGTCCAGGACTTCGTCGAGGGCCAGAGGTGGGACCTCAGCCCGAAGACGGGCAAGTTCACGATTCGGTACTAGGAGAGCTTCGCGGGCGCGGGCGCTACTCGAAGACGACCTCGATTTCCTCGGCAGAGCCCTCCTCGAGGTGCGCGGGGATGGCGCGGAAGAGGCGCTCGATCTCCTGCGCCCAGTCGCGGCCGCCGTTCTTCGCAGGCTCGATGTCGCGGGCGATCGCGTCGAGCTCCGCACGGCGCTCCGGCGTGTACCCGAGCGCGGACGCCGCGCGATCGAGGACCTCCCGCTCCTTGGGGTCGACGTCTTCGTCGACGCCCGCCATCCACGCCGCGGCGACGTAGAGGAACGCGCGGTCGCGCGCCGACAGGGTGTCGAAGAGGATCTGGTCGACCGGGACGGGCTTGGCCAGCAGGTCGTTCACACGGTCGCGCATCTCCTTCGAGAGGTTCAGCACCTTCGCGGCGCCGAGCACGCCCGCGCGCTCGGAGTCCTCGAGCCGCCCATCCGCCCACGCCATCGTCACCAGGACCGCGAGCGCCTCGACGCAGGCCTGGCAGGAGATCGTCAACCTTCGCATCGCGCCAGGATACGCGCAGTCGAATCACATGACGACGCCGATGCGGAGGAGATCGATCGTGGGCAGGACCTGCTGGCTGAGGAGGTGGGTCGCCTCCGTGACCGCGGCCGGCAGCTGGATCTGCGCCGGGACGGTGCTCGCGGCGGTCGTCGAGACGGGGATCTGCACGCCGGCGTCGATGCCGAGCGCGAAGGGCCGCCACGTCCAGAGAAACCCCATGCGCGGATTCACGAACGTGGTGTCGGCCGTCTGGCCGGCGGAGAACGTGCCCACGCCCGTCACGGCGATGCTCCCCTGCTCGGCGAGGTGCTGGCGCCCGGCGCGCAGCCCGACGAAGAAGCCGCTCCGCGCGGGGAAAACGCGGATGTCGCCTGCGACGGCCCAGAGGCTCGTGTTCACGCCGGAGACGTCGACCGTCGGCAGCGCGCTGTACTCGGCGCCGAAGAGAACGAGGCCGTCGAGCTGAAGGATCGCCTCGACGCCGAGGGGGCGCGGGAACCCGACGCCGCCGAGGACGCCGACGTGAACGGAGTCGTCGCGGCGGCGCGTGGGTTTCTCGTCGGCGGGCGCGTCGGTCCCGACTGTGGCCTCCGCCGGGGAGCCGAACGTGACGGAGGCGGTGCCCGTCGTCGACGTGTCGGGCGAGGTCGGCGGATCGGGCGGGGCCTGGGCGGCAGCCGGGAACGACGTGACGAGCGCGGCGACCGCGAACGCGGCCGCACCGAGGGTTGGCGTGGACTTCAACGTGGCACCTCTTCCGGAGAAGGGTGGAGGGTTGGGTGGCTGCCTGAGATCGATGCGACGGCGGCCCTGTCCATTCAAACGGCACTTCGGGGACGAACCTTGAGGGATGCGACGAGCGTGCCGCGCGAGCCGAGCTCGGGACTAAGATGCGGCCGCCATGAGCCGAGCTCTCCTCCGCCGTCTCCTTCCACTCGCCGCGCTGCTGCCCCTCGCCGTCGCCTGCGAGAGCGCCGAGACCGCGCCTCCGGCCGCCCCGCCTCCGCCGCCTCCCGTCGCGGCGGCCCCGCCTGCACCGGCTCCTCCGCCGCCGCGGACGCTCTCGCGCGCCGACTTCAACCGCTTCGCGGTGCGCCTCGACCTCCCGCTCTTCTGGGCCACCGACGGCGACGGCGACGGCGTGCCCGATCCGGACGAGGTGAAGACGCTCCTCTTCTATCCGACGTCCGGCTCGGTCGACGTCGCCCGCGGCATCGCCGCCATCCTCGCGTACGACCCGGGCGTGAGCGCGCCGGGTCTCTCGTCCGAGGAGGCCACCCGCCGCCACCTCGTGGGCGAGGACCTCGACCAGGGCGCCGTGACGATGCTCCACTCGGACCTTCGATCCGGCTCGGCGGCCGACAAGAAGCTCCTCGAGCACATGCTCGTCGCAGCGCGCGCGATCGACGACATCTACGCGACGATGCGCGGGAGTGCGGCCCTCGCGTCGCGCGTCCCGGCGGACGATGCGTCGAGCCAGAGCCTCTTCCGGCGCGACTGGGGCCCCGCGTGCGCGGGCGCGAAGACGCGGAAGGACCCGGCGTGCTCGGCCATCCCCGGCGCGCCCAAGCCGCTCGACGACGCGTACCCCGCGTCGCTCGAGGCGGATCCCGGCTTCTGCGCCGCGCTCCAGAAGCGGCCCGACGCGAAGGCCGTCGTGGCGGACCACTTCGGCGTCGTCCGCGAGAAGGACGGAAAGCTCGTCAGCGTGCCCTACTCGCAGGCGTACGCAGGCCCGATGAAGGCGATCGCGGCGGAGCTCCGGGCGGCCGCGGCGGACGAGACGGAGCCCGGCGAGGCGGCTCTTCGCGCGTACCTCGAGGCGGCGGCGCGCAGCTTCACGACGGACGACTGGGGGCCCGCCGACGAGGCGTGGTCGAGGATGAACGCGCAGAACTCGAAGTGGTACCTGCGGGTCGCACCCGACGAGGTGCTCACCGATCCGTGCAACCTGAAGGCGCAGTTCCACCTGAACCTCGCGCGCATCGACCCGGGCTCGGTGCGATGGCAGTCGAAGCTCACGCCGCTCGAGGACGAGATGGAGCGCGCGCTCGCGGCGCTCGTCGGTCCGCCGTACCGGGCGCGCAAGGTGACCTTCCACCTCCCGGACTTCATCCAGGTCGTGCTCAACGCGGGGGACGACCGGCAGCCGACGGGCGCGACGGCCGGCGAGAGCCTCCCGAACTGGGGCAAGGTCGAGCAGGAGGGGCGCGGGCGCACGGTCGCGATGACGAACATCGGCACCGACCCGGACAGCAAGGCGTTCGCGCGAAAGCGCATCGAGTCGCTCCTCGACGTGGAGTCCGCGAAGGCATGGACACCGGACGACGAGCCCGCGCTCGTGGGGACCATCCTGCACGAGGCGACCCACAACCTCGGACCGACGTACACGTACGCGTTCCGCGGCAAGCGCGGCGACGCCGTCTTCGGCGGCGGGCTCGCCTCGATGCTCGAGGAGCTCAAGGCCGAGACGGGCGCGATGTACTGGCTCGACTGGCTCGCGAAGAAGAGCGTCGTGGCCCCCGAGCTCCAGAGGCAGGCGTATGCGGCGTGGCTCTCGTGGGCCCTCCGGCACATCTCGACGGGCGTCCACTCGGGGTCCGAGGACCAGCCGTACTCGCAGCTCTCGGCCATCCAGGTGGGCTTCCTCCTCGACGAGGGGGCGCTCGCCTTCGACCCGGCCGCGGCGGCGGCCAACGGCGCGGACCGCGGCGCGTTCGCCGTCCACTGGGAGAAGTTCCCCGCCGCCTTCGAGAAGCTGATGAAGGTCGTGGCGACGCTCAAGGCGAAGAACGACAAGGACGCCGCGGACAGGCTCGTCGCGCGCTACGTCGACGGGACGGTCGTGCCGCTGGCGCTCGTCGCCGAGCGCGAGCTGCGCTTCCCGCAGACCACCGTGGCCTACGCCGTGGACCGCTGATCGATGGATGCCCGTCGCGCGACGCTCTCGCTCCTCGTCGACCGGGCACACTACGAGCAGGTCACGCTCGCCATCGCCCGGGCGCAGACGTCGGTCTGGATCGCGACCGCGAACGTGAAGCAGCTCATGACCGAGGCGCCCATCGGCACGCGCGACCGCGCGCGCGGTCGCTACGTCCCCATCCTCGACACCCTCCAGTCGCTCTGCGAGCGCGGCGTGCACGTGCGGCTCCTCCACGCGACCGCGCCGTCGGGTCCCTTCCGGCAGGAGCTCGCTGCGCGGCGCGATCGCCTCGCCCGCCGCTTCGAGATGCGCCTCTGCCCGCGGGTGCACCTCAAGCTCGTCGCCATCGACGGCGCCCTTCTCTACCTCGGGAGCGCGAACTTCACGGGCGCGGGGCTCGGCGCGAAGGGCGACGGCCGGCGCAACTTCGAGATGGGGATCCTCACCGACGACGAATGGTTGCTCGACCAGGCGCAGGCGCGCTTCGAGGCCATCTGGCGAGGTGGCGAGTGCGGCGCGTGCACGATGCGCCGCGAGTGCCCGAAGCCGCTCGACCAGCTCGTGCGGCGGTGAGCCCCGGCGAGCTCACGTCTTGACGGGCGACACTGCCCCCGCCGACGGCGGCGGCGCCGACCCACCGCGCTTGCCGGCCGCGTACTTGAGCACGCGCACCTTCTCCAGCGTGACGAGCGCGCCCACGGTGAGCATCTCGTCGAGGATGGCGATCAGCTTGTCGACGTGCTCCTGGTCGTCGACGACCTCGATCACGACCGGGAGATCTCCGGAGAGATCCACGAGGTGCGTGGTGTGGATGACGCTCGCTGCGCCGAAGCCGGCGACCCCGTGGAAGACGGTCGCACCTGCGAAGCCCTCGCGACGAAGACGGTCCAGCAGCGCCCGATCGAGCGGCGTGTGATGCCACTTGTCGTCGTCGCCGATGAAGATGCGCACAAGGAACTGCTCACCATCCAACACGCGCATGAGGTCCTCCAGATCAGGAACCGGCGATCCGACGGGCGAGCGCGAGCCCCAGCACGCCGGCGAGGAAGCAAACGACGACCGTGAGCCCCAGGTTCAGCAGGCCGGTCGCCCAGGCACGCTCGCGCAGCAGGCCCGTCGTCTCGTAGTTGAAGCTCGAATAGGTCGTGAGCCCACCCATGAACCCCGTGGTCAGGACGATGCGCGCGGTGGGTGGGACGAGCGTGGTGCGCAGCGCGAGCTCGTAGACGAGGGCGATGAGGAAACAGCCGCCCACGTTGACGACGAACGTCGCGTACGGAAAACCCGTCCCGAGCAGACGAGGCGCCCAGATGCCAACGAGATATCGCAGCAAGGTCCCGAGCCCGCCCGCCAGACCGATGAGAAGAATTCGTGTCATCCGTCGCCTCGTCGTGGGCCGAAGGCGCCGATGCTCGGTGGAGCTTCTACGGCGCCAAAGGCCAGCCCGTAGGAGTCATTGGCCCCCTCGTTCGGCGAGGCGGCGGTTTCGGTGGACTCCACCACCGTGAGGACCGGTTACCGCAGGAGCGCCGTTCCCGCAAGACGGGTGGGCGCGGGCGCGGGCGCGGGGGGATGGTAGCCTGGCGGCTCGCGGATGGTGCCGACTCGCCGCCTCGCCTTCTTCGCGATGCTCGCGGCAGCCCTCGCCGTCGTGGCCGGCTACGCGCCGCCCGTGCGCCTCGCGATGCTCGTCGTCGACGCCGTCCTGGTCCTCGGCGTGGCCCTCGACGTCGTCTTCGCCCTCGGCCGGCGCGTCGACGTCGACCGCCAGGCGGCGGCGATCTTCTCGGTGGGGCGCCCCAACCTCGTGTCGCTCCAGCTCCGCAACCGCGGCTGGCGATCGCTCCGCGGCGCCGTCGCCGACGACCCGCTCGAGGCGTGCGACACGCCGGGCAACCCCGGCGTCTTCGAGCTCCCCTCGCACGGGACGACCACCGTGCGCTACGAGGTGGTCCCCTCGCGGCGCGGGCCGCGGACGTTCGGCGCGGTGACCGCGCGCTACGCGTCGCCGCTCGGCCTCGTCGCGAGGCAGGAGCGGGTCGAGCTCCCCGCGACGGCGGACGTGTACCCCGACGTGCACGCGGCGCGCGCCCTCGAGCTCCTCCGCCGGCAAGGGCGGCAGGACGCGCGCCTCGGGAGCCTGCGCGTGCGCGGCGGCGACACGGAGTTCGAGCGGCTGCGGCCGTACCAGGTCGGTGACGAGATCAGGCACGTGGACTGGCGGTCGAGCGCGCGGCGCGACGACCTGACGGTGCGGCAGTTCCAGGCCGAGTCGAACCAGAACGTGGTGTTCGCGCTCGACGTCGGCCGCGGGATGCGCGGCGACACGGGAGGCCTCACCGCGGTCGATCACGCGCTCAACGCTGCGCTCCTCACCGCAGACGTGGCCCTGCGAGGGGGGGACCGCGCGGGCCTCATGGTGTTCGACGAGACGCCGCGCCGGTTCGTGCCGCCGACGGGAGGTCGCGCGGGCGGCCGCAAGCTGACGCGCGCGGTCTACGCGCTCGAGGCGGGCCTCGGCGCAACCGACTACGGAGCGGCGATGGCGTTCCTGCGGGCGCACGTGCGCGTGCGCTCGCTCTTCATCGTGTTCACGAACCTGCTCGAACCACGGTCGGCGAAGGAGCTCGCGACGAGCGTGAAGGCGCTCCTGCCGAGGCACCTGCCGCTCTGCGTGCTCCTGCGCGACACCGACGTGGAGTCGCTCGCGCTCCCGGCAGCGCCGGCGGTCGGCGCGGGCGCGCGCGTGACGGCGGACGACCTCTACGTGAGGGCGGCGGCGGCCGAGTCGCTCGCGTGGAGGGACACGCTCATCCGAGGGCTGCGCAACGCGGGCGTGCTGGTGCTCGACGCGAGCCCGAGTGAGCTGACGCCGGATCTGGTGAGGAGCTATCTGCAGGTGAAGGCGAGGCGGCTGCTGTAGGGAGGCCGGGCGCGGGCGCGGGCGCGGGCGCGGGCGCGGGCGCGGGCGCGGGCGCGGGCGCGGGCGCGGGCGCGGGCGCGGGCGCGGGCGCGGGCGCGGGCGCGGTAAAGAGCGGAGTGCGCGGGTAGCGCACTGTCAAGACCGAACAAGAGGAT
>DASXDU010000012.1:0-86511 GCA_036490515.1 Polyangiaceae bacterium | reverse complement strand
CACCTTGCGGACCGTGAGGCCCGCGCTCTGGATGATCGACCCGCTGTTGTCGACGTTCGCGTCGGCAACCGACTGGATGTAGGCCTTCAGCTGCTCGAGCTTCATGATGAGGGCCGTCCGCTTCTCGTTGCGCGTCGCCGTCGCGCCCTTGGTGCGGGCGAGAGCGGCGTTTTCGGCGTTCTGCAGGTCGGTGATGGCCTGCGTGAGATCCGCCACGGTGGGTGTCGGGGTGGGAAAGGTCGGATTGCCGGTGATCGACTTGAGCACCTGCTGCGCGAAATTGATCAGCATCGGGACCTTGCTCTGGGGCAGGTTCAGGATGGCGATCGATCTCCGCACCGTTTTCGACGGTGTGGTCATCGGATTGCGTCTCCAGGTTGGTGGAATTGCGCTCCCGTTCGAGAGAGCGCGCCTCCGGGTTTCACGAATGCGTCGTGGGGATCGTCGACTGTGGCGCTAGGCCCACCTCCTTCGTGGCTGAGAGGACAGAAATCCTCGTGCAGAGGACAGAAAGACCCGCTGGGAAGACAGAAAGGCTCGATAGAAAGACAGAGAGGTTCGCGTGGAGACGAGAAAGGCTCGCGCGAAGGGCAGAACTTCTCGCCAGGAAGCCCGAAATCTTCACGGGAACCGTAGGGGCAGTCGCTCGCTTCTCCGGGCGAGTCGCGAAGCTTTCCGGAAATCGCTCCGGGAGCTCCCGACGGCCCTTCATGCCTTTCGAGCGCGCCGCTCTCGAAACAGAACTGCTCTCAAGGAACGAGAGCCGCGTCATTCGCTCTTCAGAACGGCGAAGCAGGAACCAGGAACTGCCCGCCGGTTCGTCTGGACGAGACGCTCTGGGGTGCCAACGCGTCATTTGGTTCGCAGACCGCGACGGCGTGTCGACGGAGAGAGGCGTTCTGAAGGGAAAGCGGCTCTTTCTGGGCTTCGAGAGGAACAGTGGGAGTTCCGAGACGATCGGTAAGAGGTCCGAGGGCGACGCCGGGAGCTCCCCTAGAGTCGAACTGCCGTCCAAGAGCGCAGCGGGGATTTCCGAGATGACGGCGCTGTCGATAGCCCGCGTCTTGATGAGGATCGAACGGATCGCTCCTATCTGCTGGCGTGCCTTTTGGTCGAGCGCGAGCGACGTTCTGCGAGCAGAGCGGCTGCCCCAGCCCTTCCAGTGCGAGTTTCTGTCGAGCCAATGCGAGGTTCTGCCATCCCAGCGCCGCTCTCTGGCGACATGGAGCACCATTCTGTCGACCGAGAGCGGAACGCTGGAGACCACGCGTCGCGCTCTGGCAGCAGAGCGCGCCTTTCTGCCGTCCGAGAGGGCAAGCCGGTCGGCCTCGCGGAGCGTTCTGCCCGCAGAGCTCCCGGTTCGGCCGACCTGCTTGCTCGCCCTCATCGCTTCGTGCCTCCTACCCTTGGGGTGATCGCGGACGAGACGGACGAGACGGACCAGACGGACGAGCCGAGGCACTCTTGCGGCGTTTCTTGGCCTCGTCGCGTGCGTCGTGGGCGTCGCAGATGCTCTCCCAGAGCGGCGGGATCTTCCGCCGGATCTCGGAGAGCGGGACCGACACCGACCGGCCGTCACGCAGCAGGACGACGCCGCAGCGACGGAGCAACCGGTGAAGTTTCTGCCGGCTGACGCGCGCATAGCGCGCGAGCATGGCAACCGAGTAGAGGGCGCGGATCTCCACCCTCGAGCCCCCGTGGCCGCCGAGGGGGCGCATCAGCCCTGGTCCTCGTCGGCGCAGGGCACGACGCTGGGCGTCTTGCCGCGGATCCGATCGTAGGCGCGGACCGCCCGCGCGCATGCCATCTGCGCCTCGCGCGCATAGACCGCCACCGCCTTCGCTCCGCCCTGGGCGATGCGGGCCTCGAGCCAGGCCGTGACCGTCTTGGCGCCCGTTCGCATGCGCATCACCGCGCCGAGGTAGTCCGCGCGGAGCATCTGCAGCTCGGCGACCGGGCCGGTCAGCACGCCGAGGACCGCCACCATCGGGGGAGGCCACGGCCGCTCGGTGTACAGGGACTCCAGTGTGGATGCGTCCTTGGGCCGCAGTGCGCCGAGGCGCCTCTCGATCTTCGCCTTCGCGAGCCCCGCCTCGATGCGCCGCTCGGTCTCGTCGA
Source organism: Polyangiaceae bacterium (assembly GCA_036490515.1). Lineage (GTDB taxonomy): Bacteria > Myxococcota_A > Polyangia > Polyangiales > Polyangiaceae > Palsa-1150. Next base: position 84,393 of record DASXDU010000012.1, on the reverse strand, counting down.
GCGACGTCGTTCTCGTACCGCGAAGAGAGGAGGCGAAGTTCGACGACGGGTTCGTCGCCTCCTCGGCCTCGTTGAAGTACCACCCGAGCTCCGCGTGCGCCGCGGGGCTCGGGCGGGCGTTTCCGAACTGGAACGCGGTGTTGTCGTTCCCTGCTTCGTTCGTGGCAACCATGGGACACCTGTCGATCGCGGAAGGGCGTTCGAGCGCCTCTCGTTGGTGAAGCGAAGGAAGTGGGTGTGCGACGAAACGATGGCTGGCGCTGTCGTCAGCGCAGCGACCGGGTCCACCGTCCCAGCACCTCTTCGTCCAGGCCGCCCGGCACGACCTTGGGGCCGTGGCCGCGCACGTGGCCGTAGGCGCGCACGGCGACGGCGCATGCTGCCTCCGCGGGGCCTGCCCACATCGTGACCGCCTCCGCACCGCCGTTGCGCACGCGCTCCTCGAGCCACTCCGCCGGCGTCTTCGTCCTGGTCAGGCCCCACGTCCGAGCCGCGAGGTGTTCGGCGCAGACGACCGGTAAGGCCTCGACGGCCCCGGCCAGGACGCCGAGCGCGCGCTCGACCTGCACCGACCAGGGATGCAGCGTGTAGATGCCCTCGAGCACCTTCTTGTCTTCAATGCCGAGGGAATCGATCCGCTGGCCGACGATCTGGACGGCGAGCGCCGCCTCCGCGCAGCGTTCCTCCGCCACGAGGAGCGCGATCTCCAGGTCGAAGAACCACGCGGTGGGAGGAGCCGCCGACACGAGGTCCGCGCCCGCGTCGTTGAAGAACCACCAGAGCTCCTCGTGCGCGGCGAGGCTGGGGGACGCGTCTCCGAAGCGGAACGCGGCGTGGGTGTTGCGAGCGTCTTTCGTGGCAACCATGGGACACCTGTCGATCACGCAAGGGCGTTCGAGCGCCTCTCGTGGGTGAAGCGAAGAGCAAGGGGGTGGCGGTGAGGGCGACGGCGCCGGTCAGCGGTAGGACCTGCACCAGCGCGGGAGGCACCTCTCGTCGTTGCGGGCAGGCACGACGCTCGGCCCGTTGCCCCGCGCGCGGTCGTACGCCTGGATCGCGGCCCCGCACCTCTCCTCCGAAGGGAGGACGCACGGAGAGGTCGGGCGCTCGTCGTAGAGCGCCTCGAGCGCCTTGCGCTCGGTCGCCTGGAGCTCTCCCAGCCGGGCGCCGATCAGCTCGTTCGCCAGCATCACGTCTGCGAACCGCGCCTCGTCGGCGAGGGCCGCGAGCTCGGCGTCGAAGAACCTCGGCGCCGGAGCGCCGCCCGGCGACAGGTCCGCCAGCCAGTCGTTGTAGTACCACCGCAGCTCCTCATGAGCGGCGGCGCTCGGGCACACGTCACCGAACCGGAACGACGCGCGGTCGTTCGCCATGTCTCTCGTGGCAACCATCGGACACCGGTCAGTCGCGCAAGGGCGTTCGAGCGCCTCTCGTCGTGAAGCGAAGGAGGAAGACGGAGAATTCGGCGCGGCGGTCGGGCCGCGCGTAGTTCAGCGGGCGGACCTCCAGGTCGGCCCGAAGAGGCGCGCCAGATCGGCCGCGAGCTGCTCGCGCGGGACGCAGCCCCGAGAGGCGTCGTCGAGCGTTGCGGCCTGACGCGGGGTGACTGCTCGATGCGCGTCGTCGTTCGGCTGCGCGGCTTCGCGCTCCCGGCGCAGACGCGCCTTGCGTCCGCGTTCGACGTGCACGAGGAAGTGCTCGATGCGTCCCCAGACGAAGCGGACCGTGGGCGGCCGCGGGGAGACGGCGAAGGCTCCCTCCACCGCGTCGAGGAGCGCACGGAGCTTCGCGTCGTGGTCGCCGGATACGCTGCGGGCGCACCGCGCGACGGCGTCGACGTCGTGCGCGTCGAAGGCCCGGACCGGCGCCATGCCGGGGTGGCGGCGGCGGAAGTACTCCGCGAGCACGTCGAGCGCGATCTCGCGCGCGTCGTCGGAGGGCTCGGCAACAAGAAGATCTGATCTTCTTGTTGGTTTGTTTAAGGGAACTGGCTTCCCCTCGGTCACGGCAGCGAGTTCCGGTCGCGTGGAAACCACTTCCGCCAGCTCTGCAGGGAATTCCGTCACCTCCGCGGCGATTTCCGGATGCCCGACGAGCTCTCCGAGCGCTCGCACGAGCGCGGGGCCCGGGGTGTAGGCCATGCGTCGGAAGCCGTCCGCGCCGACCCGACGCCTCACGCAGAGGATGCCGCACCGCTCGAGCGTGGCGACCGCGCCCGGCACGACGCGCGTCGTGTACCCGCCGAACGCGGCGATCGTGTGCTGCGACGGCCACGCCTCGCCGTGGCTCCGCCAGTGGCACGCCACGGCGACGAAGACGCTCCATTCCAGCCGCGCCAGCGCTCGACACGGCGGCGCGCGCCGGAGCTCGCGGAGCGCGAGCCCGAGGTCGTCGCGCAGCGGCGCCCGCGCGACGTGCGGCGAAAGCGGGAGGGCGCTCACAGCAGCACCTGGAACTCGCGGAACGCGGCCCACGCGCGGCGAAGGCGCCGCCAGAGAAGCCGGGGGATGTACCGTGCGAGGAGGAAGAGCGTCATCGCGCACCTCCCCCGGCCGCGATCTCGATCGCGTTCGTCGCCCCACAGCGGCGGCACCGCCGGCGGCAGGAGCCGGTGACCCAGAGCTCGACGTCGCCGCGCCGCAGGTGAAGCTCGCCGCCGCGGAGCAACCCGAGGACGGAGGCGCACGCGCGGCATCGCCACGCGCGGGTCGTCGGTGCTGCCGTCGTCGACGCGGCAGCGGCGGGCAAAGGGAGGGTGGAAGGCGGACGAGCGCACTCGTCGCCGCGGAAGAAGTCCATCGCGGTCTCCGGGAAGAGCACCGGCCGCCGCGGAAATGCCGCGGGCCGGGTGCGGTTGGTTGTACCGAGGGCCGCCGTCTACTGCGCGACCCTCACTGGATACACGCGGTTTTCGAGGTCAAATGTGAGGCGCGAAGTTGAGCCGCGCGTCGTTTGGTGGGGGCGTGTGGGATGAAGCTCGCGATGGGGCGCCTGGCTGACTGGCCTGCACCGGACCGGACGTTTGTGGTTCCGTCGGTCGCGTTACCCACGTCGGAGGAGGATACCCAGGTCTGGAAGGGCGCTGACTCGCTCATCTCCTATGAGGCCGAGGCAGTTCATCGCGGGACACGCGCGGCCTTCCCTTGGTGTTCGAGATGTTCGAGATGGCATGGGCGACCTACGTACAGGGGCGCGCCTGCTCTTTGGCCTCGACGTCCAGCCACCACGTTCCAGTCGCAACACTGCGGCCGGAGTGGCCGCGAAAGTGTACGGCCGCCACCCACACGAGCTCGGTACTCTTGCGGTGCTCATTGGAATTCGTACGATGAGCGGCTGGACGGTAGCGCGCGCCACGCGGGGGGCCCAATGTCTGGACGCTGGTCGGCAGCAAGTATTGTCATTCCGTTGGCAGGTTGCAGCTGCTGCGCCCTCCTCACAATACAAGCCTGTTCTACGCGAACGCCGCCAAGTTCACTCGAGCCAACCACTAGCGCGAATCTGCCACTCAACACGGCGCCCAAGTTGGGTGACTTCGTGCTTTACGCCCAGCGCAGCATCGCCATCGGCATCCACACAACCGTCACTGGAGGAGACCTCGGTGTTGAATATCCTGCGCCCAGCAACGGTCAGGCGCAGTTGATGGTCGGCGACTTCGACCAAACCGACAGCACGCACAGTCTTCTGAGCCCCTCGGTCTCGCTGGGGCCGCACGCCCAAGTGGGAGACGTTCAGACTAATGGCTTGCAGAACAACGGCGCCAATGCCTTGGGGAAGGTTGCGCCCTTCCCAGGACCCGCGATGCCCGCAGGTCCACTCGCGACTTATCCCAGCGGCGGTGGCCAGGACACGACCGTGGCAGCTCATCAGACGCTCACTCTTCAGGCGGGCACGTACGGTAACCTCACGCTTGCGGACCATTCCTCGGTGACCCTCGGCCCCGGATCCTACACCTTCGGAAACGTGAACCTCGGCGAGCACTGCAGTGTCACTGGTGACCCGCACGGAGTGTCCGTTGTCGTCGGTGGCTCGTTCAACGTTGCCTCCCAGACTACGGTGACCCCCGGCGAATATGCAACCGCGGACAAACTGTCGATCATTGTCGCGTCCTCAGACGGCCCCGGGACACCGACGCCGGTCCCCGCCGCCGCAGTAGCGAGTCACGCTCAGGTCACCGCACTCGTCGCGGTTCCACTCGGCACTCTGTCCCTTGCAGACCACGTTCAGGCCGTGGGCGCCTTCGCTGCGTTCGACATAAGCGTCGCCGACCACACGACGGTCTCGTACCAGTCGGGCTTCTCTGCCGCGACTCAGGGCATTCAGCAACTCGGTGGGTATCTCACGATGGGCATACTAACAGCGCCGATCTTGGGTCCGGCACCGCCTTCGCTGATGCTTCCCATGGGCATCGGACTGCCAGAGCGGAACGCCGCACAATTGCAGACACTCATTCGTCAAGTTTCAGATCCCGCCAGCTCGACCTACCGACAGTACGTATCGACCTCGACCTTTGCCGACAATTATGGGGCCACATCCACTGACTACGGCTCACTGACCGCGTGGGCGCAGAGTGCCTTTTCGGCGACGAACTCCTATCCAAACAATCTATTCCTAGATTTTGTCGGTACCGTCGGCCAGGTCGAACAGGCTCTTCACGTCAACATTCTCTTTGGCCTTCGACCGGATGGGACGCGATTCTACGCGATCGATCGACAGCCATCCGTCGCCCTTCAGCCCACCGTGCTCGGCATCGACGGCACGGATACGTATTTCCGGCCAGTTGGCGCCGCAGGCTCGGGCGCGGGAGGCTGCGGTACCGGCCCCTACATCCCGGCAGACATTCGAGCCGCCTACGTCGGCGGCTGTCTTGATCTGGACGGATCAGGTCAATCCATCGGGATCCTCGGTTTCACGCCCTTCGATCCTTCAGAATACGGAACATACGAAACGCGTACGGGAATCACTACTCTCGTGCCGACGCCGCCACCTGTCACGATCATCCCAGTGAACGGGGGACTCGACAACGCATTGGATGCCGGAGCCGATGCGCAGCCGCTCGACAACGAACCGAATCTCGACATCGAGATGGCGGCCGCGATCGCACCGCAGGCGAAGGTGTACGTGTTCTCGGGGCCAGACATTGCGTCAATCCTCCAGACTATGGCTACGAGACGCGACATCAACCAGTTCAGCTCATCCTACGTTTATACGATGAGTTGCCCGCAGCTCGCCGTCGCGCAGACGGCTGCCGATCAGATGGCGGCGTTTGGTCAGTCTCTGTACCAGTCCTCCGGAGACGACGGTGCGTACGACCCCAAGGCCAATGGTACCTGCGCGTTCACAGAGGAGCCTGTACCCGGGGTTTTGCCGACTCTACCCGGTAGCATGCCGGGGAATCGGGTACTTCAGGATCTCACCATCGTCGGTGGCACGCAATTGAGTACGACCGGCCCCGCGGGCTCATGGTCGTCCGAAGTCGCGTGGGAGAGCAGCAACGCCACGACGTGTGATGGCGGGAACTGCGTAGGTAGCGGAGGCGGGATCCTCTCCGCCCCGTTCTGCAACTTCCCATCGGGCGCACCTATCCCCTGGTATCAGGCTCCGATCAACGGTGCCAACGGCGCATCCACTACGAACCGCAATGTTCCAGACGTGGCAATGCTCGCATCGAACGTCTACGCCGTGTTTACGAGCACGCCGCCGACAGGTCCCGACGCCGGAGCTGCGACACCCATACCGGGTCAAGACGCCTGCGGGGCTGCCGGCACAAGCGCCGCGACGCCCCTCTGGGCCGGATTTACGGCTCTCATGAATCAGCAGGCACAGGACGTCCTCGGCCAACAACCCGTAGGTTTCGCGGCGCCCGCGCTGTACACCCTCTACGGCATGGGTCCGTCCACGTACAATGGTGCATTTCACGACATACAGAGCGGGACCAATGCGAACGGCTGCTTCGCAGGCTACGACGCCGGTAGTGGCTACGACCTCGTCACCGGCCTCGGCTCCCCCTCTTGCGGTCTAATCAGTCAGGTCGGAGCCCTTGCGTCCCCACCAGAGCTGCAGGTTACTCTGACGAACGTTCTTTACGGCACGACCGGTTCCAACTTCGGCAACTGTGGCCAGCCCGTGGGGGGAGCGAACACTCACATCCAGAACGGCATGTTCGTGCTGGATTGCACGCCCACGATCGTCAACGGAGTGGTGTCGGCTTCGCCGGTCACTTACACGGAACAGATGGGCTGCGGTGATGGTCACGCTGCCCTGCTTACTATATCGTGTTTCGGGAGCGGGCAGTCCGGAGATCCCTCCCTCAGTGGATCCGTAACAATGGCCTTGAGTTCGACCTTTCGGGGTCTCCCTCTCTGTCCACCCCTGCCGAGTGGAACGATGGTGTCGAGATCTGATTACGACGATGATAATGACGACAGGACCTGGAGCTTCAGCGGAGTACTTCGCGGGGCACCGCAACAATTTTCCCTCGACTCATGCGACGAGTTTTCGAACGTATGTGCCGGCGACGGGTGCAATTTCAACACGTTCTCGGCGGACATTCTGGCAGCCAGCATCGGTGGGTTCTAGGCGTGGGCCAGCGCGCCGTCGTCGGGCTTCTTCTTCGGCGACTGGCAGGGCGCTGACGAAAATGCTCACCGTGCACCCGTTGGCGGCATTCGTAGGCGTGGCGTTGCTCGGCTGCGTTACGGCCTGTTCGGAGGCGGCCGAGGACGGGGGCGACGGTTCGGCTGGGGTGACGAGGATCCCCGGCAGCGCATGCGCGTCGCCCGCACCAATATCGAGCGCCGGAGCGTTCGTGGGAAGCACGTGCGACGCTGGGGTGCCATTGTCTGCCATGGGCTGCGGTCCGGGCGTTCCCGCCGCAATCTTCGAAGTTCTACCCACGCCGGGCGGCCAGAACCGCGCCTTTCACATAAGCAGTGGCTTCGCAGTGGCCACATCGAGCGACGGTCGGTGTGGGTTCGCGCTCCAGGAGTGCGACGCGGGCGGAACGATCGAAGGTGTGTCGCTGAGCGCGGGTGCGTCGTCCTACATAGCAGTGTTTCGCGCGGACGGCGTATGCGGCCCATTCGAGTTGGACGTCTACAATGCGTCGTCTTGCAAAGACTTTGCGGATGCGGCCACATGCACATGCGGGAACCTCCCGGCGTGCTCCCCGCAGCAAACATGCAACGTGACCGCGGAGGACCCGGGAAGCTGCAGCCCATGATCGGCCTTCGAGCGATCCTGTGCGCCGCCCTCTGCGCGGCGTGCAGCCACGGGAGTCACCCGACTGCGACAGCGGCTCCCGACTGCGGCGCTGATGCAGTCCCGACGGGTAGCGCATGCGACGCCTCCACGCAGTGCGGTTGCGGCGCTTACTGCAATGCCGCGTGCGGCGCAGTGGGCACCTGCCACGTCGGTCCAGTGGTCTGCGCCGGAGGGAGCTGCCAGGTGTGCAGCTGTGAAGGGCACACCTTCGAGAGTCAGTGCGAGGCCGAGCTCGCGGGGGCATCCGTGGCTCACTCCGGAGCGTGTCACGCGTCCGGGACCGTCGCATGCGACGACTCGAGCGTCTGTCCGGACGGAGGGCTGTGCGTGCTCGATCCGACCGCCACCTGCGAGGGCGGCACCAGCTGCGCGGGCATCTGCTTCCCCCGCGAGAACTGCGGCGGCGAGTGCGTACGCGCACGTGGTCCAGGTTGCGCGGCGTTCGGAGGCACCGACGACGGCGGCTTCTGCATCGCCGGCATCGGCGATCCCGCGAGCCTTTGCGCCGGGGCCAGCGATTGCCCGGCAGGGCAGTACTGCCTGGACGCACTGGACTGCGGGGATGGGGGCGCTGCGGCGCAACGGTTCTGCATGGTGCCGTCAGGGGCAGGCCCCTGACGCCGTCCCAGCCGGAACCCCACGAGACACTGCGCGGCGAGCCCGCCGCGGGCGATCGCTGCGGGCGCCGAGCCGCTCCTTGCATCCACGGCGGCCGTCGCCCATCGTGCGCGCATGCGAGCTGGCTTCGTTGCACTTGGCTTCGCGTCGCTGGTCGTCCTCGCGCCGGCGACGGCGCGAGCGCATTTCTACGTCGACTTTCCCGACTCCGGGGCGCACTCCGGCCCTTCGCCGCAGCCGTGGTGGCAGCAGGACTCGCTCGGCAGCCCGCAGAAGCTGGGGCCCTGCGGCGACGAGGACGACGCCACGCAGGGCGGCGGGGGGCCGACCGGCGCGGTCACGCCGTACGCGCCCGGACAGACCATCACGCTCCAGTGGACCGAGATCATCTCGCACGCGGGGTGGTTTCGCATCGCGCTCGCTGCCGATCGCTCGCAGTTCGTCGACCCGCCGGTGCAGGTGGACTCGAACGGGAACTCGGCCGACGCCGGGATCGAGGATCCGCCCGTGGCCCCGGTGATCGCCGACGGCGTCTACCAGCACCCCATCGGCGCGCTGAAGACCTGGCCGCCCTACGCGATCACCCTGCCCACCACGCCGTGCGCCAAGTGCACCATCCAGATCATCCAGGTCATGCTGGATCACCCGAGCAACCTCGGGAACCTGCCGGACGGCGCGCCGAACCCCGACGGCTTCCTCTATCACCACTGCATCGACATCTCGATCGGCGCGACGGACGGCGGAGGCGGTAGCGGCAGCGGAGGCGGCGGGACCTCTCCCGACGCAGGCGCCGGCTCCAGCGGCACCGGAGGTGGATCCGGATCGGGCGGCGGAGGAAATGGGGAGGCGCCCGCCTCGTCGTCGTCCGGGTGCGGCTGCACCACGGGAGCGGTCCCCGCGGCCGGCGGACTCCTGTCGCTGCTCGGCCTCGCCGCCCTCGTCCAGCGACGGAGGGCGCGGCGCCAGGTCCGTTGAACCGGTGCGGAGCGCAGGACGCCGGCGGGGCTCACGCCGTCGAGCCGAAGATCCCCGCGTCGATCTCGACCCACGCTCCGTCCGGGCGCCTCGAGAGCGTGGCGTCGCCGTACCACTCGCCGGACTCCTCGAGCCGGTGGAACACGATCTCGGGGAGGCCGTCGCCGTTCATGTCGGTCACGGCGAGCGCCCGGTAGCCGCGCTCGACGGCGCGGCCCTTCGGCGGCGTCACCTCGTGGACCACGGTCCATCGGCCGCCCTGCCAGGCGCAGACGAGGAGCGACACGCCGCCGACGACGGCGAAGCGCTCGGGGGCGGGGCCCCACTCGAAGAAGAACGTTCGACGCGAGAACGGCACCCCGTGCGACGGGTCCAGATGGGTGATGCCTCGCTGACGCGCGCTCGCGAGCGTCACGAGCGTCGCGATGGAGGCGTCGTCGGGACGCCACCGGCGCGAGTCGGGGGCGCGGTAGCCGGCCTGCGCTTCCACGTAGACTCCGGCGCCGCGGTGGCCGTTCACGCGCCGCACCCCCAGCTCGTCGCAGCCGCTGTACGCGTAGAAGTCGCGGCCGGTCACCACGACCTCGCCGGCGATCTGGCCCAGCGGGTCGAGCTCCTCCCAGCGCGAACCGACGGGCCCCCAGGCCCTGCACGATCGCGCCTCGGGCGTGCGGATGACCGCTCGTTCGACGCTCGCCAGCGGGCCCACCGGATCGGCGCCGAGGAAGCGAACGGGATGCGGCCGGCTCGCGCGCGCGCTGGAGGTCGCGAGCAGTCCCACGACGACGCCGGCCGCGATGCGGGAAAGGATGCGAGCCATGAGGGATCGGGGCTACCACCCTGGCCAGCCGAGGGCCAACCTCGGCGCCCTGCGTCCGGTGCTGCTGACGAAGCCGTGCACCCTCGCCCTGTCCCGTGCCACCCCGCGATCCGTCCGGGACACCCCCGACCCTCACAATCACCGGCATTTCACCGCTACGCGCGACCGGCACGCGCCCTGCTCCCACCCGGCCCGGTGCTACCATGCTGACCATGTCCTCGGCCGCGCGCCGCACGCCGACGTTCGACGAGCTCTACGCCGAGATCGAGCGCCTCCCGCAGAGCCTCACTGGCCAGATCCTCGTCGCCGGGGTGCTCTCGACCATGTCCCGCCCCGGCGCGGCGCATGACCACACCCTCGCGTGCTGCGAGCACGCCCTGGTGCCGTTCGATCGCAGGCTCGGCGGAACGGCGTGGTGGATCCGGCACGAGTTCGAGGTCCGCTTCCCTGGCGACCGTCTCGCCGTCCCGGATCTCTCGGGCTGGCGCGCGGCCGTCCACCCCGAGCTGCCCGACGACAACCCGCTTCGCATCGTGCCGCAATGGTGCGCCGAGGTCCTGTCGCCAAGCACCGCATCGGACGACCGTACCCTCAAGCTCCCGCTCTACGCCGAGACTGGCGTCGCCCACGTATGGTTGCTCGACCCCGAGCGGCACACCATCGAGGTCTACGAGACCATCGCGTCGCGCCCCACCCTCGTCGCGGTGGCCCGCGAGGCCGAAGTGGCGCGCTTGCCGCCGTTCGACGTCGAGATGCCGCTCGGCGCGTGGTGGAAGCCCGCCGCGGCGACGGCGACGAACCCCACGTAGCCGACCTCGAGCCCCTAGCTCGCCTGCTTCGGTTCGGAAGCGTCCTTCGGAAGGGTGTCCTTCGTCCGCCACCCCCGTCGGAGCCGGCGGACGCCGAAGCCGAAGGGCACGATCGCGAGCACCCCGCCCGGGAGCCCGAACCCGATGGCGACCAGCCCGACGACCATGCCGAAGGCGATCGCTGCCACCCCCACGCGCATGTCATCCCTCGCCCGCTCTCGCATCGGTCCGAGCGCAGCGCGAACCTGGTCCTCGAGCGGGGCCGCTCCCGGCTCCCGGTATCCGGGCGTCCGACCTGGCACGAGGCCGGCCAGGGCGACGACGGGGTCGTCGACCAGGTCCGCTCCGCAATCCGGGCAGTGGACGACCCGGTCGACCAGCTCCGCCGGGGTACCGCAGCTCTTGCGGTGGGGGCACGCCGGCTCCGGACAATACTTCATGCCGCGCCAAGACTACTCCAGGCCGGGCGCGGGGACGAGAGCCAGGGATCCGACGTCGGGTCAGACCGCGAGCACTCGAACGCTCGGGAACCTTCGCTGCAGGGTCATCAGATCGTCGAAATCGCTCGTGTACACCACGTCTCCCCGAGCCGCGGCAGAGGCCATGACGATGGCATCGACGATCGTCGCGCTTGCCACGGCGGCAAGGGCGTCGCCTGCTCGCTTGGCCAGCTCGATCGACGGCGCCTCGACGTCGACGGATCGGAGGATGATCTCGCGCCTGTCCGTTCGGCCGCGCCAAAACTCGGCCACGACGACCCAGGGTGTGGTGATCCGGATTGCCCGCTCGAACAGTCGCTCGTGGATGGCCAGCGCCCGCGCCTTCTTCCTGTCGAGCGCGATGAGCATGCCGGTGTCGTACGTGGCGCCGCTCACGCCGCGGGCTTCTTGCGTCGGGCTACGCCGAATTCAGCGTCAAGCTCGCCTCGTAGCTCGTCCGTGAGCGTCGACCCACCGGAATCGCGGATCAGCCAGTCCAGCGCGTCGCGCTTCTCTGCTTCCCGACCGAAGGCGGAGATGAGCGCCGACATGTTGCCCCCGAACAGCCTTTCGGCGTGTTTCTTGAGGATGCGCTTGGTCCGTGCGTCGACCGCAACCGAGAACGTCTGCACGGGTCGCTTCCTGCTCCTCATTGCTGAAGAGATTAGCAACCGAAGGCGGCATCGGCGAGCCCCCCCGGTGGCCGACCGTGTAGCCCGTGGCCGCGCCGCGCAACGCCTCGACCGCGCGGTGCATGGGTCTGGAGCGATGGACCTCGCAGGCAAGAACGTTCTGGTGACGGGCGCGAACACGGGAATCGGCAGGCCCTGCACGATCGCGCCTCGGGCGTGCGGATGACCGCTCGCTCGACGCTCGCCAGCGGGCCCACCGGATCGGCGCCGAGGAAGCGAACGGGATGGGGCCGGCTCGCGCGCGCGCTGGAGGTCGCGAGCAGTCCCACGACCACGCCGGCCGCGATGCGGGAAAGGATGCGAGCCATGAGGGATCGGGGCTACCACCCTCGGCCGCGCGCCGCACGCCTTCGTTCGACGAGCTCTACGCCGAGATCGAGCGCCTCCCCTCGACGCGCACTATCTGCGCGGCCACGCTGGGAGTGCGCTCGCCTTTCTCGCCGAGCGCCCGCCCGGACGCGCGGCGGCTCGTCCGGCGAGGTGGCTCACCGGTTGCAGCCCGCCTCCTCCGATGGACGACGTCTGCGCAGAGTGCGGAGAGCGCGTCTGCGATCCCGGCTGCGCGTCGAGTGCCCAGCAGTTCATCCGCGACATCGGACGCCGGATCGCGGAGCTGCGGGTCGGGCGGGGGTGGACGCAGGCCCAGTTCGCGGAGGTCCTCGGCATCGCAGCGGCCAACCTTCAGCGCATGGAGCGGGGGCGGCAAAACCTCACCGTGCGTTCCCTCGTGACGCTCGCTCGCAAGCTCGGTTGCGAGCCGCGCGACCTATGGCTGCGACCGAACACAGCGCGTCCCGGACCCGGCCGGCCCAGGCGGACACGCTGATCGCCGCGCCCCCTCGCCTACGGTGAGGGCCATCGGTGGATCGCCGCCAGCACGGCGGCGGCGGTCTCGCAGATGTCCCGGCGCTTCACGTCATCCAGCAGCGAGACTGCGGCCGTGCCATTGGGCAGGAACCGGATGGCGTACGGCCGGCCGCGGGCATCGGTCACCCGGATCTCGCGAACGTGCAGGTGCAACAGGAGCGCGCCCGTGAGCCCGGCCTCCTCCAATGCCGCCTGCACCTCGTCGGGCGAGACCATGGTCATCCGCCCGAGGAGGACGAGCGCTTGCTCGTAGGGGGCCGGCCCGGCTTCGGGCGCGGCGTGATCGGCGCTCTCCAGAGCAGACCGGGATGGCATCCGAGCTTGCGCGAGACCGTCACCAGCGTACGCACCGTGAAGTTCTGCCGGCCCTGCTCCATGCGCTGGAGGTTGGGCACGGCGATCCCGAGCACCTCGGCGAAATGGGCCTGGGTCCACCCCCGCCCGGCGCGCAGCTCGGCGATGCGGCGCCCTATGTCGCGGATGACACGCGTCGCAGCCGGTTCGCGCACGCTTCGAGGGTGCGGCCGATCCCGCCCCCGAAAAAAGCATTCTCCACGATAGTGTTTCTCGCGGGCGCGGGGACGAGAGCTCCACGCCTCATCGCCGCGGGTGCGGGGTCTCGTTGAGCAGGAGCCAGAAGAGCCCGAGCGTCTTCACGGCGTCGATGAACTGGTTGAAGTCGACGGGCTTGCGAACGTACCCGTTGGCGCCGAGGGCGTAGCTCCGGACGAGGTCCTCCTCCTCCTTCGACGAGGTGAGGACGACGACGGCGAGGAGCTTCGTCCGCTCGTCCTCGCGGATGCGGCGGAGGACGTCGAGGCCCCCGATGCGCGGGAGGTTGAGGTCGAGGAGGATCACCTGGGGCATGCGCCCGAGGTCGCGGCCCGCGTGGGCACCGGTCCCGAAGAGGTAGTCGAGCGCCTCGACGCCGTCGCGTGCGATGACGACCTCGTTGAGGATGTGGTTCTTCTTGAGGGCGCGCATCGTGAGCGCCTCGTCGTCGGGGTTGTCTTCCACCAGCAGGATGACGTCGTCTTTCATGGACCGGTCCCTTCTTGATCGCCCCCGAGCGTGAAGCGAAACGTCGCGCCCTTGCCTACCGCGCCCTCGGCCCAGATCCGGCCGCCATGGCGCGAGACGATGCGGTGCACGGTCGCGAGCCCGATGCCCGTGCCCGCGAACTCGCTCTGCGCGTGGAGGCGCTGAAACGGCGCGAAGAGCTTGTCGGCGTACGCCATGTCGAAGCCCGCGCCGTTGTCGCGGACGAAGTAGACCGGCGTGGGGCCGTCGGTCGCCACGCCGACCGTGATGCGCGCGCCGGCGTTGCGGGCGGTGAACTTCCACGCGTTGCCGAGGAGGTTCTCGAGGAGCGCGCGCAGCAGGCGCGCGTCGCCCTGCGCGACGACGTCGCCCTCCCGGACGAGCTCGACCTGCCGATCGGGGTTGGCCGTCCGAAGCTGGCTCGCGACGGACTCTGCGACGAGGCCGAGATCGACGGGCTCGCGGTGGAACTCGGCGCGCGTGACGCGCGACAGCGAGAGGAGCGCGTCGATGAGGTCTGCCATGCGATGCGTCGCCGCCGTGATGCGCCCCAGGTACTCCTTCGCTTCGGCGGGCAGATCGGCGCCGTAATCCTCGAGGAGCGCCGTGCTGTAGCCGTTGATGCCGCGGAGCGGCGCGCGCAGGTCGTGCGCGACCGAGTAGCTGAACGCCTCGAGCTCGCGGTTCGTGCTCTTGAGAGCGAGCTCGATGCGACCCCTCTCGGCGTCGAGGGTCTCGAGGCTCTCGGCCATGGTGTTGGCGTCCCGCGCGAGCTGCGCGAGCTCGTCGTCGCCGACGACGGCGATGCGCTCGCCGAACTCGCCGCGCCCCAGGCTGGCGAAGCCGGTGGTCAGCGCGGAGAGGGACCGCACGAGGCCGCGGATGAGGCCGAGCACGACGAGGAGGACCGAGCCGAAGGAGACGACGCTCACCCAGAGGCGATAGTTCTTGGCCTCGGACTCGGCGGCGGCCGTGGCGGCGAAGGCGGCCGCGAGCTCGCCCCGATCGAGGGAAGCCGTCCGATCGACGAGCGCCGCCACGGCCGCCTGGCGCGACTGCATCATCGCGATGGCCGCGGGGAGCCCCTCTCCCGTTTCGCCGGCGATGAGGCGGCGCGAGACGTCGTACGCGAGCGTCCAGTAGTCGTCGAGCGAACGCCGGAGCGCGTCCGAAGCGGCGGCGTCGACCGAGTCCCCCGCGGCATCGAGGCTGCGGAGGAACTCGGCCTTCTGGTCGCGTGTCCCCTCGAGGGCTTCGAGGTCGTGGGCGGCGACGGCGTCCTGGAACCCGCGCTCGAGCCGCTCGAGATCGGCCTGGAGCTTCGGCCCGAGGACGAGCCGCGGCATGTAGTGCGTCTGGATGAACGCCAGCTGCCGGTCTACGCGCCGGCTGACGAAGCTGCTGACGCCGAAGATGAGGAGGAACCCGAGCGCCGTGACGCCGAGGACCGCGACCAGCTTCGCGCGGAAGCTCGACGCGAGGTTCATTGGACGGCCACGACCCGGCACCCGCCGACGTGGGCGCCGCCCGACACGTACCCGATGCCTCCCTCGTGGTGCTCGACGTACTGCACGACGTCCTCGTCGTGCGGGAACTCGGGCGGGGGCACGTCGCGCCCGGAGAAGATTCGCTGCTGCCAGTAGCCCTTCACGGCCTCGACGGAGCGATTGAGGACGTCGCGCGTGAAGGCACGGCGGACGGGAGAATCCGGCGCGAGATCGGCCGGGTGGATGATCTGGCCGTCCGACCAGGACGTGATCCGCTTGAGGAAGACGTCCTCGAGGGACTTGCGGTCGAGCGACTGTATGCCGACCCCGGGATGCACGATGACGAGGTACGCGGCACCCGTCGCGGCGGGGCGCTGGGCGCGCGCCGACGGGCACACGGCCATGAGCGCGAAGGCCGCGACGGTGAAGAGCAGGACGAAGGCCGCGCGCGCACTCATGGTCGGCCTAGAAGTACGCGGTCGTCTTGACGAGGAGCACGCCCCACGCCGGTGCCAGGCTGGCGAGGGGCAGCCCGCCGTTGAGGGAGGGATCGACCCCGGCGGTCCCGAACATGTAGTGGCCCTCGAGCTTGAGCAGCCAGAACGAGTTGAGGTCGAAGCGCAGCGTCGTCGAGACGTCGTGCTGGACGTTCTGGCGACCGTCGCGCTGCGTGGTGTCGGGGAACATGACGGAGTAGTAGACGCACGGCTGGAGCCAGGGTGCCGCGCGGTAGGTCGCCATGGCGTACGCGCGCTCGCTCGTGATGGCCGGGGTGCTCGGGAAGATCGCGGAGTTGCTCGTTTCGTCGCTGACGTACCAGCGGCTGTACTCGGCCGAGAGCACGAGGTCGCCGGCCGTGTACTCGGCGGAGGCGACCCAGAGCTTCACGGGGATCTGGACGCTCACGGTCGCCGGCGTGGTCGGAGACGAGGGCGCGGTCGCCCCGGCGAGGATCGAGGCGTCGAGGCGGAGCGCCTGGACGCTGCCGCCGACGCGCAGGCCATCGAGCGGCGTCTCCCAGAGCAGGCGCCCGCCGGCGACGTAGGGAACGTTGAAGCTCGTGATCTGCTCGGTGCTCCCCGCCGGCTGCGTCGTGTCGACGAAGATGGTCCCGCCGTAGAGGCTGTAGTCGAGGCCCCCCGCCTTGCGGAGGTTCGCGAATCCGTAGACCTCGCCGCCCGTCTGCGCGAGGAGGTAGTTGCGGTCCTCCTCGGGGTAGATCGACTGGGGCAAGAGCACCGCGGCGCGCGCCGAGTCGATGTCGACCGACTCGTTGTAGAGGCCGAACGGGATCTTCACGCGGCCCGCGCGGACGCCGAGCCAGTTGGTGAACCGGTAGTCGAGGTAGAACCAGTCGGCCCGCACGTTGTAGTTGCCGGTCGGCCCGAGGTCCTGGGCGAAGAGCTGGAGGCCCACGCGGAAGCGATCGGTCAGCTTCTTCGTGAGGTTCACGCCGAGCTCGGAGAACTGGAAGCTGCCGTGGGTGGTGTCGGCGGAGAGGTAGTTGTTGTCCTTGCTGAGGATGAAGCCCTGACTCGCGAATGCGTGGACCTCGACGGAGGCCATGCTGTCCTCCGAGCCCAGATCGAGCGCGTGCGCGGGCCGCTCGAAAGAGAACGCCGCCGCCGCGAGCAGGGTAGCCACCACACACCCCGCACCGTCACGTCGCCGCATCGAGAACCTCCCGGACCTTGCGCAGGAGCGCGGCCGGCGTGATGGGTTTGGGGAGGAACGGCACCCCCGACTCGAGCACGCCGTGCTGGAAGACGGGGTCGCCGGTGTATCCAGACATGTAGAGCACCTTCATCTCGGGGCGCGCGCCGGCGAGGCGCTCCGCGACCTGCCGTCCGCTCAGCCGCGGCATGACCACGTCGGTGAGCAAGAGGTGGATCTTCCCGCCGTGCGACTCGCTCACGAGGAACGCCTCGCCGCCGTTCTGCGCCTCGTGTACGTCGTATCCGGCGCGGCGAAGGACCGCCCGCGCGAGGCCCCGGAGCGAGTCGTCGTCCTCGACGAGCAGGATCGTCTCGTCGCCGCGCACGTCGCCCACGTCGACCGGCAGCGCGGCCTGGGTCTCCTTGGCGTCGCTGCGCGGCAGAAAAATGCGGAACGTCGTGCCGCGCCCGACGACGCTCTCGACGTCGATGTGGCCGCGGCTCTGTCGCACGATCCCGAACACGGTGGAGAGACCGAGCCCCGTCCCCTTCCCCGGCTCCTTCGTGGTGAAGAACGGCTCGAAGATGCGCGCCCGCGTCTCGGCGTCCATCCCCGTGCCGTTGTCGCCGACCGTGAGCACGACGTAGGGCCCGGGCGCCGAGCCCTCGAGCAGCGGAGAGAGCGCGGGGGCCGACGCGGCGGTGGCGGTCTCGATCGTCACAGTGCCGCCCCGGGGGAGCGCGTCCCTCGCGTTCGCTACCAGGTTCATGACGATCTGCTCGAGCTGGCTCGGGTCCGCGAAGAGGTTGCCCCCGTCGGGGCCCGGCAGGATCGTGAGGGTCACGTCCGCGCCGAGCAGGCGCCGGAGCATCTTCTCCATGTTCGCGAGGAGGCGGACAGGGTTCACGACGCGGGGCTGGAGGACCTGCTTGCGGCTGAAGGCGAGGAGCTGCCGGGTCATCTCCGCGGCGCGCTCGCCGGCCTGGACGATCTCGCGCAGGTCTTCGCGGATCGGGTTTCCCGCCGGGAGCGCGTCGCTGGCCAGCCCCGCGTAGCTGAGGATGATGGAGAGGACGTTGTTGAAGTCGTGCGCGATGCCCCCCGCGAGCCCGCCGATGGCGTCGAGCTTCTGCACCTGCCGGAGCTGCTCTTCGCTGATGCGCAGCGCCTGCTCGGCATGGAGGCGCAGCGTGACGTCGTTGGCGAGGACGAGGCGCGACGCCTGCCCGGCGATGGTGAGGTCGCGCGTCGTGACCTCCACGGTGACGACGGTCCCGTCGCGCTTGCGGTGCCGCGCGGTCTCGGCGGCGACGCCGACGGGCGCACCCGCGCGCGACGCGGGAACGTCCTCCGTCGGGAGGAGACCGTCGACGGTCATCCGCGCGAACTCCTCGCGCGTGTACCCGTAGTGGTCGACCGCCGCGGTGTTCACGGCCAGGAACGCGAGGGTCTTCCGGTCGTAGACCCACATGGGGAGCGGCGTGGACTCGAAGAGCTCGCGGTAGCGCTCCTCGGAGAGGCGCAGCTCGGTCTCGGCGGCCCGACGCGCGGAGCGCACGAGCGCCTCGCGGATCTCGCGCTCGATCGCGGGGACCAGGCGCGCGAGGTTGCTCTTGAGGATGAAGTCGTGAACGCCGGCTCGGAGGATCCCCACCGCCGTGTCCTCGTCGACGGTGCCCGACGTGATGATGAAGGGGAGGTCGAGGCCCATACCGCGCACGAGGTTGAAGGCGGCGACCGCGCCGAACGTCGGGAGGGACCAGTCCGAGACGACAGCGTCGGGGACGTCCTCCTGGAGCGCGCGGCGCATCGAGCCGGCGTCCTGCACCCGGCGCACGGTCACCTGCTCGAGGCCGCGCTTGAGGGCGCGCTCCACGAGGAACGCGTCTTGCTCCGAGTCCTCGACCAGCAGCACGCGCAAGGGGCGGCCCGTCTTCCCGCTGAGGCGGGCAGGCGTGTCCAGGAGCCCGTCCTTGCTCTGCATCCCGACCCTCCCGACCGAACGAGACCAATCCCGTCCTACCACGACTGTACCGATGTGGATTGACGGCCACAAGCGGGCTGCGTAGCGAGCGGGCTCCCTCTCGTCATGCCTCGCCCTGCTTCGTATGCCTTGTTCTGGCGTGACGTGTTTTGCCGTGTTTCAGGGCACGTTTTCAGGGAGGAGGCTCTTTTTGTTCGCGTTTCGAGGTGAGCTTCCTCGATGCAATCGATACCCGAGAGCTCGCTTCGGCGGCCGGTACCCGAGAGCTCGTTTGGCTGACGGCCTCGACCGTTCGGACGCTCAGTCGTTTCCGTCGTTCCGGTTGCCCCCGTCGCTCCCGCCTTTCGGGTCGAGCGCGCTACCCCGGATGGGAACCACCTTCCCCGATCGCGACGCGATCACGCGTCGGATGGCCTTCCTCTCTTCGTCCGTGCGCCCGAGGCTCTCGTCGAGAAGGAGCGTTGCGCAGGTCGCGCACTCGCGCGCCGGGAGCCGCTCCCCGGCGCTCGTGACGTACGTGCGGGGCACGAGGTGCCCGCCCCCACAGTTGCTGCATTGCATGACCTTCCAGCGTACTCCGCCCGGGCGCCCCGCGCCTTTCAGGCGGCAGCCGAGGCGCCATCGATGACCATTCGAATCGCGGCGAGCAGCTCCGAGGTCTCGAACGGCTTCGACAGAAACTGGTCGCCCTCGCCGAGCGGCACCTTGACCGACTCGTGCTCGCTGTAGCCCGACATGTAGAGGACGCGCAGGTGCGGGTACTCCTCGAGGGCCCGCCGCACCATCGTGGGGCCGTCGACGTGCGGCATGACCACGTCCGTGAGAACCGCGGCGACCCCGTGTCCGCGGTCGTGCAACACGTCGAGCGCTTCCTGGCCGTTGGGGGCTTCGAGGACGGCGTAGCCGGCGCGTAGAAGGGCGCGCCTGGCGGCGCTGCGAACGCCCGGGTCGTCATCGACGACGAGGATGGTTTCCGTCCCCGACGCGGGCGCTGGCGAGGAACCGGACGGCGCCGACGCGGCGCGCCCGGCCGCGCGCGGGACGTGGACGCGGAAGGTCGACCCGCGCCCGGGGGCTGTCGTGACTGCGATGGCGCCGAGGTGGCCCTGGACGATCCCGAAGACCGTGGAGAGGCCAAGCCCGGTCCCCTTGCCGATACCCTTCGTCGTGAAGAACGGATCGAAGACGCGGGCCGCCGTGGCGTCGTCCATGCCACAGCCGGTGTCGCGGACGGCGAAGGAGACGTACTCCCCTGCCGGCAGGGACAGAGCCTGCGCGTCGGAAGCGGACAGGGTGACGTTCGCGGTCTCGATGGTGAGCTTCCCGCCTTCCGGCATCGCGTCGCGCGCGTTGACGGCGAGGTTCATGAGGACCTGCTCGAGCTGAGCGCGGTCGGCCTTCACCGCCCCGAGGTGCGGATCGAGCTCGGCGCGGACCTCGATGTGCTCGCCCACGACCCGGGCGATCATGCGCTGGAAGTCGCGAACGACCGGGTTGAGCTCGACGAGCTGGAGCTGCGGCGACTCCTTGCGGCTGAAGACGAGCAGCTGGTGAGTGAGGGTGGCCGCGCGCTTGGCCGCGGTGATGATCTCTCGGACGTCGGGCGAAGCGGCGTGGTCCGGGCCGACCCCGTCGCCCACGAACTCGGCGTAGTTGATGATGATCGAGAGGATGTTGTTGAAGTCGTGGGCGATGCCGCCGGCGAGGCGGCCGATCGCGTCCATCTTCTGCGCCTGGCGAAGCTGTTCCTCGAGCTTGCGCTTCTCGGTGACGTCCGTGCCGATGGCGAGCATGGCCGGGCGGCCCTCGAGCTCGACGGAGTGTGCGACGATCTCCATCTCGAGCTCGCGGCCGTCGCGTGTCCGGTGGCGTTTCACGCCGACCGGGATGGCACCCGACTTCACGACGTCCTGGCCGACCTGGACGCACATGGCCGCTGCGTCCTCGGCGGGCTTGAGATCGGTCGCTTTCATCGCGAGGAGCTCCTCGCGGGAATATCCGTACGTGCGGACAGTCGCCTCGTTGACCGCGCACAGGCGCATCGTCTCGGCGTCGAACATCCAGACGGGCAGCGGGTTGCCGTCGAAGAGCATCCGGTAGCGCTCTTCGGAGTGCCGCAGCGCACCGAGCATGCGGTTGCGCTCCCTGAGGACCAGCTGGTCGCGGTCGCGCGTCTGCGTCATCTCGCGCAGGCGACGCGCCATGTCGTCGGTCAGGGCGGCGACGCGGGGCGCGGGTGCGGGCGGCGACGGGGGTCGGGCTCGGGCCTGCGCCCGGAGGCGCCAGGCTGCGTGGAGCATCCATGCGGATGCGAGGAAGAGGGCGGCGGAGGCTGCGAGGAGGGCGACCTGCACGGGTATCCTTCGTTGGATACGGCACGACCGCGCGGTAGAAAAAGGGCCGAGCTGACTTCGCGATCAGGCGTCCTCGAGGTCGGAGTCGGCGATGCCATGGGCGCGCAGCTTCTCCCACAGGTTCTTCCGGGAGATCCCGAGCAGCTCGGCGGCTGCGATGCGCTTGCCCGCGGTGATCGCCAGGGCCCGGAGCAGGTGCTCTCGCTCGGCCTTCTTCAGGGCAGCCGCGAGCGGTACGAGCGCCTGCCCCCCCGGAGCCCTGGCCGCCGCCGCGTGGACGACGTCGTCGGGGAGGTGCTCCGGCATGATGGTCGCGCCGCGCGAGAGGACGGCAGCGTGTCGGACGGCGTGGGCGAGCTCGCGGACGTTGCCCGGGAACGGGTACATGGAGAGCGCCTGCCAGGCGGCGACGGATACCTCGGCAGGCTTCTGCCCGCGCGGCGTGTTCGCGGCCAGAAAATGGCTGACGAGGAGCGGCAGGTCGCCCGGCCGGTCGCGCAGCGGGGGCAGGTGCATCCCTACGCCATTCAGGCGGTAGTAGAGGTCCTCGCGGAAGCGGCCTTCCGCCATGGCCTTCTTCAGGTCGCGGTTCGTCGCCGAGATGAGCCGCACGTCCACGCGGACGGCCTGGTTCGTACCGAGCGGCTCGACGACGCCGTCCTGCACGACGCGCAGCAGCTTGGCCTGCGCAGGCAACGGAATCTCGCCGACCTCGTCGAGGAAGAGCGTCCCGCCGTCGGCGGCCTTGAAGCGCCCTTCGCGCCGCTTCATCGCACCCGTGAACGCGCCGCGCTCGTGGCCGAAGAGCTCCGCTTCGAGGAGCGTGTCCGGAAACGCTGCGCAGTTGACCGCCACGAACGGGCCCGCCGCCCGGCCGCTCCGCGCGTGGAGGCGCCGCGCTACGAGCTCCTTGCCGGTGCCTGTCTCGCCGGCGACGAGGACCGGCACGTCGCTCGGCGCGACGGTCGATACGCGCGATTCGAGGGCCGCCATCGCCGGAGATGCGCCCACCATCTCGACGTCGGAGTCGCCCGCGAGCTGCGCCCGCGCCGATTCGAGCTCCCGCTCGAGGGCGCGCCGCCGGGCAATCGTCGCGACGCGGAGGACCAGCTCGTCGACGTCGAACGGCTTGGTCAGGTAGTCGTCGGCCCCTTCCTTCAGGGCGCTCACGGCGTCGGCCACGGTGCCGAAGGAGGTCATCAGGATGACGTCCGTTCGCACGGGCAGGGCGCGGGCCGCCCGGAACACCGCGAGACCGTCGACGCCGGGGAGACGCACGTCGGTGACGACGACGTCGAAGACCGACGACTGGAGCCGCTGGATGGCCGTCGCGCCGTCGCTCACCGCGACGACCTCGTGGCCCGCGCCCGAGAGGACGGGCGCCACGGCGAGGCGGACGACCGGATCGTCCTCGACGAGGAGAATGCGCAGCACGGGCGATAGGTATACCGCTTCCGGCAGGGAGCGGACGCTGCTGAACGCGGCCGTCACTTGGCGGTAACCCCGTTACTGCCAGCGCCCGCTCGTAGATCGTCGGGGAGGTCGCCCGCGTCGATGGGATCGCCGTCGGAGAGCGCGACGGCGTGCTCGAGCGCCCAGCGGAGCTCGCGAACGTTTCCCGGGAAGGGATAGCTCGTGAGAACCTTCCAGGCTCCAGGGGTGATCCCCGGCCGCGTCGTCCCGGCCGGCACGATGCCGTCGAGCAGGTGCGAGACCAGGATGCCGAGGTCGGCGATGCGCTCGCGCAGCGGCGGCACCCGGAGGTGGACGCCATTGAGGCGATAGAAGAGCGCGTCGAGAAGGCCCCCACTGCCGGGCTGGCCGTCCGGCGCGACACGCGTGAGGGTGAGGAGGCGGACGCCGCGGGACTCACGCGCCGGGGTGCGACGCGCGATTGCGTACGGAGCGTCGACGAGGCGGAGCAGGCGGACCTGCGCATACGGCGAGAGACGATCGATCCCGTCGAGGACGAGAGTCCCCCCTTCAGCGGCCTCGAAGAGGTGCTCGGGCGACTCCTGCGGGTGCCGCGAGCCGCCTTCTTGCCCGAGCGCGTCCTCGAGGAGGGTCCCTTCGGCGATGACCCACGGGCCGCAGCGGCGGGGCCCTTGCTCGTGGATCGCGCGCGCGACGAGCTCCTTGCCCGCACCGCGCTCGCCGCTGAGCAGGACCGGCGTGTCCGCGTTGGCGAGGACCTGGATCCGGTCGACGACGGCCCGCATCGCCGGCGACTCGGCCACGATGGGCGCCCCGGTCGCGCGACCGACGCGGGCGGCGCGCGCGCGGTCGAAGGCCTTGCGCAGCCCGCGGTGCTCGGCGAGCGGGCCGACGACCGTGCGCGTGAATTCGTCCGGATCGAACGGCTTGGTGACGAAATCGATGGCGCCGTCCCGGATGGAGCCCACGACGTCGGGGACTTCGCCGAACGCGGTCATCATGACGACGGCCGTCTGGGGGGCGTCGCGACGGATGCGCCGCAGCAGGGCCATCCCGCCGACGCGCGGCATGTGGATGTCGCAGATCGCCAGATCGTACACGCGCGAAGTCATCGCCTCGATCGCCTCGGCCCCGTCGCGCGCCTCCGTCACGCGATGGCCCGCGTTGGTGATGGCTCCCGCCACGGCAGTCCGGACATTCTCGTCGTCGTCGGCAACCAGGACCTCGAGCACGTTGGCCTTCCTTTCGCGGTGCGCGCGCGATGCGTGTCGCGCGCTCGCGCCTTCGCGCCCTCGCGATCGTTCGCAACGTTCGAGCCAGCCCCGGAGACGAGCGATTCCGCGGTGGTCCGCTCTTCGCATGACCTGCGACGTCGCGGGTCGGTAACGTCGGCCCCTGCGCGCTCCATGTCTCGTCCCTTGCTTCGAGTGATCGCCGGCGCCTCGGGCGCCGCCGTGTGCCTCGCGACCCAGGTGGCGTCGGGCGGGGGCGGCGCGGCCACCGACGCGTACGACGACGTTCGTGGGAACACACCCGTCGACGTCCACGCGCTCGCGGACGTGTACGCCCAGCACGTCCTGGCGCCGGGCGGCGCTCCGCAGTACCGCGCCTTCGACGATCACGCCGACCAGCCGGCCCTGAACCTGCTGCGGCTGACGCTCGCCCACAGGCCCGACTGGCTCGGCTTCCGCGTCGACGCCGGCGTGGGGGACACGGCCGACGCGTTCTTCCACGTGGATCCAGCGATGGTCCGGCACCGCGACGTCGCGCGGGGTCTCTCGTACCTCGAGCAGACCTTCGTGACCATCGCGCTCCCGGTCGGCCGCGGCCTCACGCTCGATGCAGGAAAGTTCGGCACGCCCGTGGGGCTCGAGGACAACGAGACGCCGTCGAACTGGAACTACTCGCGGTCGCTCCTCTTCACGCTCGGGGAGCCGACCTACCACACGGGCCTCCGCGCCACGGCACGCGCCGCGGACGACCTCGCCATCACCGCGTTCTGGCTGAACGGCTGGAATACGAACGTGGTCGACGGCAACGGGATGCGAAGCTTCGCGGTCGCCGCGACGTGGGAGGCGCCCTCCGCCGAGGTGGTCCTCGTCTACGCCGGGGGCCTCGAGCGCGCACCCACGCGGCTCTTCGACCCGACGCTGGCCTACCGGCACGAGATCGACGCATCGGTCGTCTACCGGCTGCGACGCTGGGTGCAGCTCGCCGCGACCGTCGACTACGGCCTCGATCTGCGCGGCAAGGGCTCGTCGTGGTGGGGTGCCGGAGCGTACGCGCGTTTCGCGATCCTCCCGTGGCTCGCGGCCGTCGTGCGCGGCGAGCACTACGGCGATCCCCAGGGCTTCACGACGGGCACCGAGCAGCGACTGGCGGAGGCGACCTTCACGCTCGAGGCATCGACCATGGTGGGCCCGGTGCGGGTCACCACGCGCCTCGAATACCGGCGCGATCAATCGGACGAACCGGTCTTCGGTGGAGGCGCGGTACGAACGCTCACCCACCAGGACTCCTCGACCCTGGCTCTCATCGCCGCGTTCTGAGTCGATGCGTTCACGCGTCGGCGGGCGCGCCTTCGGAAGGGCGCCGCGGCGGACGCGACGACGGCACGACGGAGGGACCCGCGCGCGGGATCTCGAACCAGAAGACGCTGCCCGCATCGGTCCGGCGGACCCCGACGCCGCCGCCGTGGCTCTCCGCGAGGCGCTTGACCGTCGCGAGACCCAGGCCGAGGCCCGGCTGCGTGAGCCCCGTCGCGCGAACGTACGGCTCGAAGATCGCGTGCTCGACGCCCGGCGCGAGGCCCGGCCCCGTGTCCTCGACCTCGACGCGCACGCTCGACGCGTGGAGGGCCGCGCGGACCACGATGCGCCGGACGGGCGAGTCGCGCGTGAACTTCTCGGCGTTGCCGAGGAGGTTCGACAGCATGACGCCCAGCACCGCTTCGTCGCACGCGACCTCGCAGTCCTCGAACGGTTCGGTCTCGATCGCGGGGATCGACTGAAGATCGCCCGTCGCGAGCTCCTCGACCGCCGCCCGGATCCCCGCGCCGAGCGCGGCGTGCGCGCCCGGCGTGGAGCGGGCGCCGGAGCGTGCGAAGTTGAAGATGCCGTGGACCATCTGCCGGGATCGCGCGAGCGACCGCAGCGTGCGCTTTACGATCTCCCGGGTCTCCGCGTCGGGGTGCGCGCGCTCCAGAGCCCCGAGGCTGAAGACGACACCCGAAATGGGGCTCAGGAGATCGTGCGCGACGCGCTGGGCGAAGCCTTCGAACTCGTCGGCACGCGCCGTCTGCAGGGCGGCGTTGTGCTGGAGCACCTCGCCGAAGCGGCGCGACGCCCGGATCGCCAGCCACGCGGCGACGAAGGCGACCAGCGACGACAGGATCTCGAGCACCACCGCCATCTGCACGGCGCGCTCGCGCGTGGTGAGGATGCGGCTGGAAGCGGCCCACGCTTGGTCCTGGTTCACCTGGAGCAGGTTCGCGAGCGCCTCGTCGGTGGCGTCGGCGTCGAGGACGAGGTGCTGCTCGGCGGCGACGCGTTCGTGGCGTTCGCCGGCGGGATCGAGAGCCGTCAGGTGCCCGAGGTCCCTGTCGAACTGGTCGAGCGCCGGAAGCAGCTTCTCCTCGAAGACCGCGCGCTCGCCGGCGTACCAGGGCGTCTGCTCGTACGTCGCGATCTCGGCGTCGACCTGGCCGCGGAGGCGCGCGATGCGGTCGCGCGTCGCGTCGTGCTCGGAGGGCGGCCCGTCGGCGAGCGCCTCGATCTCGGGCAGGAGGTGCCCCATCGTCGTGCGGGCGCGCGAAAGCTGCGTCACGCTCGGCAAGGAGTTGATCTGCATGTCGCTGACCTCGTCGTCGATCTGCGTGATCGCGTGCTGCGTGAGCAGCGCCGCGCCCAGGAAGGCAGAAGCGACGAGCGCGAAGGCCGCGACGAGGCCGATGAGGTGTCGATCCCTGTGCGAGCGATGCATGGGCGAACCCCCCGTGCCGACTGTGGGCAGCAGGAGGACGCAAGTCAACGCGCTACGATCTGAATCTGCGCTGGATCACCGGGCGTGGCCCGGAGGTTACGGCGTTCCCGGACGGTAACGCGACCATCGGCGCTCCCGTGCGGATCCCCCGGGATTTGCCGTACGACGCGCACGGGAAGGTCGGGCGCGTCGATTGCTGGAGAACCGGACCATGAGCCCATCTCTCCTCCGAGCGCTCGGAGCGGCCGCGCTGGCCGCGGTCTGCGCCGCCTGCGGCGGCACCCAGACGGGCGTCTCGGACGCAAGGATCGACGGCTGCCGGCGCGACCCCTCGGCGCGCACCGGGTGCCTCGAGGTGGCGCCGAACAACTCGCAAGCCGACGACGGCACGCCTTCGACGGTCAGGTCGACGTCCAAGGATCGGGTGGAGTCCGAGCGCGAGGAGCAGCGCATGCACGCCTCGGCTCCGCGGCCGACGCCGTCACCGCGCTCGGCGCCTCCGCCGCGCGGCGGAGGCGGCGGCGTCGGAGGATTCCACCCGCCGCCGCACCACGTCGGCGCCTACTGACGCGGGTGGCGCGTGCGCTAGGGCTCGTCTGCTCGTCTCCCGCGCGTGACCCGCCGTCTCGGTGCGACCGAATGTCGCGTGAGATGGGGGGCTCGACCATGCGTGACCCCTCGAATTCCCGATCGGCACGCGGCGTGCTCGACCGCGCCCCATGGCTCACGTAGGACCGGAGCTCACCCGGTCGGGGGTCGTCCTCCGCCCCGGACGCGTCCTCATCATCGACGACGAGGTGCGGATGGCGCGCGTTCTCCAGGAGGCGCTCGGAGAGCGCCACCAGGTGGTCGTCGCGAAGGACGCTCTGCATGCCCTCTCGCGTCTCGCGAGCGGAGAGCTCTACGACGTC
This sequence comes from Polyangiaceae bacterium, assembly GCA_036490515.1. Classification (GTDB taxonomy): domain Bacteria; phylum Myxococcota_A; class Polyangia; order Polyangiales; family Polyangiaceae; genus Palsa-1150. The sequence continues at coordinate 57,025 of DASXDU010000012.1, read as the reverse complement.
GTCCTCTGCGACATCCGCATGCCGAGGATGGACGGAATGGGGTTTCACAGGCGCCTCCGCTGGCTCCTCCCCGGAGAGGCCGACCGCGTCGTCTTCGTGTCGGGGGACTACGACGCCCCCGATGTCCTGGCGTACTTCGACGGTCTGCCGAACCTGGTCCTCCAGAAGCCCATCGATCTGGCGGGCCTCGAGGGCCTCGTCGAGCGGCGCATCCGTGTCGAGGGGTCGCGCCGGCACACGGCCTGACGCAGCCGGGCGGTCCTCGACGGCTGACCGGCGCCCATACGACCTAGCGGAAGCCGCGCGACGACGACGGCGCGCACTCGGTGGCGGCGCTCTCGAGAGCGCTCGGCGCGCCGGCGGCCCGGAGCACGCCCGACGCTGGTTCGGAGAAAGCGCCCGGCGCCGAGGCGGGGCCCGAAGGCACGCCGAACGCGGGCGAGCTCACGTGCGCGTGCTTCGAGAGCTCCTCGTAGATGTCCCGCAGGTCCCAGGGCCGGTCCTTGCGTTCGCGCGCGAGCATGCGGTCGACGAGGGAGCACACGGATTCAGGCGCGTCCGGCGCGTGCTCGACGAGCGGGACGATCTCCTCGGTGAAGAGCACCTTCGCCATCGCGCCCACGCTGTCCACCTGCACCGGCGGAACGCCGGCGAGCGCCTCGTACAAGATCGCGCCGAGGGACCATTCGTCGGCGCGGTGATCGACGTCCCGCTCGCCGAGCGCCTGCTCGGGGGACATGTAGCCGGGGGTCCCGACGAGGGTGTCCGTCGCGGTCAGCGGGCGCACGTCGGAAGACTCGGGCCCCACGAGCTTTGCGATGCCGAAGTCGAGGACCTTCACGACCGCCCCGCCCGGTCCTTCGCACACGAAGATGTTGTCCGGCTTCAGATCGCGGTGAATGACCCCATGGGCGTGGGCCGTCCCGACCGCCGACACGACCGGCAGGAGAAGGTCGGCCGCCTCGGCGATGGAAAGCCTGCGCGACGGATAGAGGAGCGTCGTGAGCGTGCGGCCGCGCAGGAGCGGCATGACCAGTACGGGCGTCCCATCGGGCAACTCGAACGCATCGAGCACGTCGACCACGTTCGGGTGGCCCACCTGGCTCGATGCCCGCGCCTCGCGTAGCAGCCGTTCGCGGAGATCGGGGTGGCCGTTGAGCGCCGTGTGAAGCACCTTCACGGCGACCTCGCGCTGGGTCCGGAGCTGCTTCGCCTCCCAGACCTGGCTCATGCCGCCCTCGCCGATGCGGCGCACGAGGCGATAGCGCTCGCCGAGCACGGCTCCCCCCGTGACGCTCGCCCGGGTGGAAGAACGGCTCGTCCGCTGCATCGCCTTCTCGACGGTCGCGAGGAGCTCGGCCGAGTTGAGCGGTTTCATGAGGTACTTGATCGCCCCGTGCTCCACCGCCTGCACCGCCGTATCCATCGACGGCGAGCCCGTCATGAGCACGACGGGGACCTCGACGTGCCGGGCGCGCAGGAGCTTGAGCAGCTCGATCCCGGTGAGGCCGGGCATGTCGATGTCACTGAGGATGACGTCGAACGACCCGGCCTCGATGCGTTCGACCGCATCCGGGCCGCTGTTGCACGTGGTGACGTCGACACCGGCGGCCTCGAGCTGGCGGCCGATCGCCCGCAGCAGCGCCGCGTCGTCGTCCACGACGAGCACCCTCGCGCCGCCCCCGCCACTTCCGAGCGTAGACTCGGCCATGATCTAGCTCGATCAGTATAGAGGTCTCCCCGGCCCTGTCTACAGCGCGGTTTCGGTGCAGCCTGGCGCTGGCGCTGGCGCTGGCGCTGGCGCCTGGCACCTCCGCCGAGGCGGGGAATGGTCACACCTCAGCCCAGAGTGCGACCGGTCAGTGGAGATCCTCCGACGCTCGCCCCGGGACGACGCTCTCGACCACGGCGCGTAACGTTGCGGGCTCGCAGGGCTTGGCGATGTATGCCGCGCAGCCGGCGTCGCGCGCCGCTGCCTCGATGCCGGGACCGGAGCAGACGGTGCAGAGCACCACCGGAACGAAGGCGAGGCTCGCGCTGCGGCGCAGCACCCGAAGCAGCTCGACGCCGTTCATCTTCGGCATCCGGAGGTCGAGGACGATGATGTCGGGGCGGCAGCCCACGGCCTGGAGGAGGGCCTGCTGGCCGTCGGCGGCTTCCTCGACCTGCCAGCCCGCCGCGCGCATGCACCACGCGTAGAGCGTTCGCGTGTCATCGTCGTCGTCGACGAGCAGCACGGTGCGGCGGCTCATGGTCGTGGGCGCCGGAGCAGGCGCCGTGCCGCGCGCACGTCGTGGGAGCGACCACCACCTGCTGGCCATGGGCCGCGTGACAATTCGTCCCGGCGGGGCCGCGCGACACATGCCACGCGGCTCGCGCGGCTGTACTCGACAGCGACGCGCGTCATGCGGGTTCACCGGCTGCCACGTCGGTCGCTCGTTCGCGCCGCGCGCGCCGCTCGACGAGAGCCCCGAAGCCCTGAAGGTCGATGGGCTTCTCGAGGATCACGTTGGGGAGGGCCTCGAAATACGCCACGACGCGCGGAGCCCCGACGTCGCCCGATGCGAAGACGACGCGGTCGGCCTCGTCGGGCAAGAGGACGCGCAGTCGACGATGAAATTCGATGCCGTCCATCTGCGGCATCTGCACGTCGCAGAGGACGACGTCGTACCTCTCGCCGGAAGCGAGGCGCACGAGCGCGTCGATGGCGTCCGCGGCGAGGACGACCTCGTGGTCTTCGGAGAGCGCGTCCCGAAAGACACGCGCCATCCGGACGTCGTCGTCCACGAGCAGGACGCGTCCCGGGCGGGGCACGACGCCGGACTCCGAGGCACCATTCCGGTCGGGAGGCATGAGCCGTTCGGTCGAGCACGGCGCGTGCCGGGGATGCACGCCGACGTCTCCCTCCGAGGTGCGACTCGACCGTGGCACTCACTCGCCTCCGCGGCATGAAGACTGCTGGATGCGCTCGCATCTCGGACTATCCTTATCGGGATTGGAAGGCATGAGCTCGTCACGCCCCGACAGTGCTTTCGACGCGCACGAGGCGCCCACGTTGCGGGACGCTCAGCGACCGCGCTCTTCCTCGGAGGAGTTGCTCGTCCTCGTCGTGGACGACGACGGCGACATGCGCGAGATGCATTGCATGGCGGTGAGCCAGCTCGGGTACCACACGATCGCCTGCTCGGATGGCGTCGCAGCGGTCGAGATGAACCGCGCGCGCCATCCGGACGTGATCCTGATGGACGTGGCCATGCCGGGCATGGATGGGATCGAGGCGACTCGCCTGGCGAAGCAGGAGCGAGGAGACGTCTTCGTCGTCGTCATGACGGCGTACGGCGACCAGCGCTACTTCGACGCGGCCTTCGAGGCGGGCTGCGACGCGTTCCTCTGCAAACCGTTCAACCCCTTCGTGCTCGAGGAGATGCTCGAAGCCCTGCGGAGGCGAAGGTCGATGCCCATCGTCAAGACGTGCGGGTGCGGCAGGGCGTTCACGATGCCGCAGTGGAAGGCGCTCGCTCCGTGCGGTCGCATGGGCGACATGGAACTGCGCAACTGCTGGTGCGGCTCGTCTCTCGCTCTGCGCGTGACGCCCGAACGTTGATCGCGCCGTCACCCGTCCAGCTTGCGACGCAACGACGGCGGTCGGCTCGCGTACGGCGCGGGCAGCTCGAGCCGCCGGGCCAGCTCGTCGATGCGCTCCTGGCTCAGCGGCGTGGGCGTCCGCTCCCCGCTGAGCCATGCACGCACGGTCCAGGTGCTCACCCCGCACTCCGTGGCGAGTGCGCGCGTCCCACCGAGCGCTTCCACGATCCGCCTCAGATGGTTCAATCGTGCACGGGTGCTGGCGGCCACTTCGTAGTCCATCCTTCGATTCGCCCCGCCACACCAATTCGATTGCAACCCACTCGAGCTCGCAACTCGTATCGCACAGGAGCACGCTACGAATCGCACAAGAGCACGCCCCTTCTCGGCGCCCTACGCTCGATTCGCCTTCACTTCTCGTGCGCGCGAGACCTTTTGTCACGCAGGGGGGCGGGCGCCTCGGAATCGGTTCGTCGGCGCCCGGGCACCGATGTTGCGATGACACCCTTTGCCCACGATCGGGGGACGATGGGTGACGACGGCACCTCGCGAGGTGTGCCGCACAGAGGAAAGGTGCATGCCGATGGCCTACGAAGAGACCGCAGCCCGCCAGTTTTCGTTCCGCCTCCCCGAGCCGCTCGTGGAAAGGCTGGAACGATGCCGGCTCCACTTGTGCTCCTCGGGGCTCGACGTGACGAGGGCCGACGTGGTTCGCCTGCTGCTGAACCACGCACTCGACGCAACCAAGTGCCGCATCGACCTGCTCCTCGGGCGCGCGAAGACGAGGTCGCGCGGCGGGCAGTAGCGCAGACTGGGCGCCCGCAGCGAGGCGCAACGAGCGCTCCGAACCGTCAGCGCAGGTTCGAGACGCCCTTCCAGCGCTGATCCTCCGACGCGAGGGAGCCGTTGCCGAAGAGGTACTTGAGGCTCAGACCCGTCTGGACGCCGAAGGGCGACGTGTACGCCTGCTGCACGGCCGCGAGCATGCTCGCCTGGATCTCCTGTTTCGGGTCTGCGTAGACCGTCGTCGTCGGCTGCGGCTCGTCGATGGCCTTGTCGATCCCCTGGAGGTTGACCCACGGGGCGATCTGGATGTTGTCGGTCAGACGCCACGTTCCCGAGAGGCCCACGGACACGGCGCGGTAGTCGAAGCTCTCGAGGATGGTCGTCTCGCCGAGGGTGGCCCAGACGTCGACGGGCTGGAAGTGCCAGCCGAGAAACACGTCGCAGAACTGACGCGCGACGAGCTGCTGGTTGACGCCCTCCTCGTTGACCTGATCGTAGCGCTGGAGCTCGGGGCCGATCGCGCACCGGAAGCCGAAGTTCTTCTGGTTGACCGTCTGGCGCGGGACGAGATCGAACTCGACGCCCACCGAGCCGTTCGCGCGCACGGCGTAGTTCGCCTGCGGGTTCTTCTCGATCGAGAGGAGAAGACCGGCGTTCCACCGACCGCCGTCGCCCAGGGAACGGCTGAGGACGTTGATCGCGTTGCCGCCGGTGAAGTCGATGCTCGCCGTCTCGGGAGTGCCCGGGACGGGCTGGCTCTGGCGGCTGTAGCTGACGCTCATCGACTGCTCGGCGCGCCATTGCCTGGCCGAGTAGTTGTACGCGATCCCCGCCGTGCCCGATCCGTTGACGCCGATGCCCTGCACGTCGCTGAAGTAGGTGCCGATCGAGGGCGCGACATACCAGCGCAGCCCGTCCTGCTCGGGTCGTCCCGTGAACGGCAGGCGCACCGGATCGAGGAGCGTCAGCGTGAGGGCGCCGTCTTTCACCTCGGCGGCGACCTTCTGATCCATGAAGTCGTCGAGGCCGCGCTGGAGCCTGGTCATGAGACGCACCATCGCGGTGGTCGCGTCGATGCTCGAGGGGATGCGGTCGGTCGTGTGCACCTCCGCCACGTAGCCGTCGACACGCTTGCCGACGAAGTCGAACTTGTAACGCGTGCCGTCCTCCGCCGGCACGCTCGTCACCGACACGAAGACGTCCGCGGCGCGCGCGTCCGAGATCACCTTCACGAAGGGGATCTTGCTCGTGAGGCTCGCCTCGAGGATGACGCAGTCGACCGAGGCGTTGGGAAGGTAGCAGTCCCACTTCACGCGGAGCGCCGCGGACGCGAGCGCCGACCAGAGCAGGAGGCCCGCCGCGACGAAGAAGGAAAGGAGCAGGCGCCCGGGGAGCGGCACCCGACGAACACTAGCTGCACGAAGAGCCCGGTGGGAGCGGCGCAGGAGCTCGAGCGGTTTGGATTTGGCGTTTTGCCGCTCACACCGTGCGCCGGCGCGACCACTTCGGAGAGGGTCAGCCGCGCCAGAAGCCAGGCTGAGCCCGTGGAGGCTGGCGAGCTCGTGTTCGGTTGCACGGGCAACCTCGTGCTCGGGTCGGCTACACTCCCCCCCGAGTGCCCGGACACAAGACGACGAGCGAGAGGATCACCCTCCCCGATGGCACCGAGGCCGGCGACCCGTCGGCGTTTCCCGGGGCGCTCGAACCCTCGACGAGCGACGTTCGGCGCGTTCTGCCGAGGAGCGCCGTCCCCTGGTTGCTGGCCACGCACGAAAGCCTGATCGGGCTTCCACTCGACAGCCGCTGCGCGTTCGTCGTGTCCCTGGTGGACGGGCGCTGCACCGTCGAGATGATCCTCGACATGGCCTGCATGCCGGAGGACGAAGCCGTCGAGATCCTCCACCGCCTCGTCCGGCTCGGCGTCATCGAGCTCCACGACCCCGACGAGTGATCCGCTCCGTCACTGCGAACAGAAACCGTTGACGCACGAGAGGCCTTGCGCGGAGCAGTCGACGCAGGCCGCGCCCTTCGCGCCGCACGCCTGGTCCGAGAGGCCGGGCTGGCAGCCGGCCGCGCCGCAGCAGCCGGCGCTGCAGCTGGTGCACGAGACCGCGCCGCAGGCCTGGCTGTCGCAGGACTGCTTGGTCTTCGTGCAGTCGAGGCAGACCAGCCCCCCCGCACCGCACGCCGTGTCGTCGCTCCCCCCGACGCACTGGCCGGCCGCGGTGCAGCACCCCCCGGCGCAGCTCGCGGACGTGCACCCGGCGTCTCCGTTCGCCGCGCTCCCCTCGGGCACCGTCCCGGCGTCGGCCGTCCCCCCTGCGTCGGCGCCACCGGCCTCGCTCGCGGTGCCTCCCTCGCCGCCGGCGGAACCGCCGTCCGGCCCGGCCTCGACGAGGAGGACGCCCGTCGACTCGGTGCCCGTGGCGCACGCCGGGAGGGCCATCACGACCAGGATTGCGACGACGAGTGCGCGCATCGTGCCCCTCACTGGTTCGGCGGGATGACGACGGTGTTGATCGGCGCGACCGCCGCGCCGGCCGGGTACGCGTAGCTCACGTACTGCGTGTAGAAGCCCTTGCCCTGGATGCCCGTCGCGGCCGACCCCCAGCCCCAGACGGTCACGCCGAACGGCGCGGGGCTCGTGATCTCGTGCCGGCCGTTGTTGCACGCGCCGGTGGGCTGGAAGTTGCCCGTGACCAGATCGTACCGCGTGTACTCGTAGACGCCGGAGGTCCCGACGGGCTGCCACCCGGTGAGCGCCCCGGCGCAATCGAGGGTGACGTCGTCGAACGCGCCGTTCTGCTTCACGCGGACGATGACCAGGTCCGTCTCGGGGTACGTCGGGTCGGTGAAGAACACGTAGGACGTCTGGTATTCCCCGGGAGGGATGACGTTCACGAACTCGGCGTCGCCCCGGCCGTCGGACTGGCTCGGATCGTTCGGGTCGGGGTCGTAGACGCCGCCGCCCGTCATGTGCGCGGACATGTAGAACGGGTGCTGCGCATCCTGGCTCCGGACGACGAACGGCCCGTTCGAGTTGAACTGCGTGACCTGCCCGAGCGTGAGGGTGGTGGGGGCGCCGCTCGGGACCGCCGGCTCCCAGGTGAGGGTCGTCCCGTTCGCCCCGCCGATGATGCGCCACGGCGGCGACTCCTCGGTGCCGGCGTAGCGGTTGCGGTACCGGACCCCCGCATACTCGCTGCCGAGCGCGCGCACCGGAGGGATCTGCTGGTGCGCGGAGTCGTCGCAGCAGGCCTGGATCGAGATGCTCGTCTTGCCGCCCCACACCCCGACGGGCGCCGACGACTGGATGATGCTCCCGTCGAGCGCGGCGGCCTGGGAGATCTGGAGAACCTGCCCCTGGTCGACGGAGTACGTCGTGGGCGTCCCCTGCGCGGCGGCCGCGACGCCGTTGCCGCCCTTGATCGCCGCGGAGGGGTTGATCGTGACGGTCGTTCCGTTCGTCTGCCCGACGACCTCGATGAACGGGTTGTCTTCGAGACCCAGGCCTGCCCCCATGGCGGTGACGGCGACGTAGTTCGTGTCCCACGCGGACGTCGGGAGGAGCAACGTGGCGCTCGTGAGCGCGCTCTGTCCGCCGCCGTAGGGGAAGATGTCGTACGCCGCGGCCGGGCCCGACGTGACGATGTGGAAGGCCGTCCCCATCCCGGTCCCGTGGAGAGACGGACCCGGGGTGGTGATGGCGGGCGTGACCGTCGACGGGCAGGTGATCTTGAGGCCGGGCGCGGTCGCCGTGGGGACTCCCGCGAGGAAGAGGATGGCGACCTGGCCCTTCGGGATGGTGGCGTTCGTCAGCGGCGCGTACGTGATGCTCTGGCCGGTACCGGTCGGGATGTACCCGAACTTGGACGCGTCGAGCGTCTGCCCGCCGTAGTTGACCGCGACCGTGATGTCCCCGCCGGCGGTGTTGGCGACGTACGCCGCGAAGCACGCGCCGCCCACCTGATCGACGTCCGGATCCACCGCGTAGTACTCGCACCCCAGGCTGCCCTTGCTCGCGATGGCCGCGTCGCACGCGCCGATGCAGGTGTCGGCCGAGCACCCCTGCCCCGCCGGACACGTCGACACGACGTTCCCGTTGCAGTCCACGATCGAGCGGAGGTCGGTCGAGCAGTGCGTCCCGGAGCACGAGCTTCCGCCTTCGCCGAGGAGGTTCGGCCCGTCGTCTCCGGAGCCACCCTCGGTCCCGCTCGCCCCGCCGCTGCTCGACGTGCTGCCGTCCGGCGACGAATACCCCGACGCATGGTTCGACGAGCCGCACGCGGATGCGGCAACCACGGCCACCAGCGCGACGAGCGCCCCTGCCCCGGCGAAACCTGCCTTCATGATTCCCACGACGTAGTCCCGCCCGAGGCTCCTGGGGTCGGGTTGGGCGAACGGGGGCTTCATTGAGACCTAAACGTCCCCGGCGGCCCCCGTCCGCAGAACCGTGCTCGCGGGTCTTCGCGAATGCGATACTCGGTTCGTGAAGGGTCGCGAACGCCGCGTCACGGTCGCCCTCGCGATCGTGCTCGGCGTGGCGCTGGCCCTGCGGGTCGCGTTCATCCTGGGCCAGCGTGGAGACGTCCTCTTCGACCACCCCGTCGTGGACGAGGAGCGGTACGTGGCGCTGGCCCGGGCGCTGGCGGAGGGCAAGGCTCCGGACCCGCGCCCGTGGTTCCACCCTCCCGGCCTGGTCTACGCGCTCGGCGCGGTCTTCTCCGTCTTCGGTCCGGGCCTCCTCGTGCCCCGGATCGTGCAAGCCCTGGTCTCCACCGCGAGCTGCGGGCTCGCCTACCTCCTCGCGCGGCGCTTCTTCTCCGGGCGCGTCGCGGTCGCGACGGCGGCCGTCTGCGCCCTCCACGGCGTCCTCGTCTTCGAGTCGTACGAGCTCCTGCCCCCGACCTGGATGCTCGCGGCGGACCTCCTCGCGCTCTGGCTCCTCGTCCGTGCAAAGGAGCGCGCGACCCCGGGCGCCGCGGCGGGCGCGGGCGTCGCGTTCGGCGTCGCGGCCGTGTTCGGCCCCACGGTCCTGCCCTTCGTCGCGATCGCCGCCGCGTGGCTACGGAAGCCGGCGCTGGCGGGAGCCCTCCTGGGCGGGGCCGCCGTCGCGATCGCGCCCGTCACCCTCGGCAACTGGGACCGGGGCCACGAGGCCGTCCTCGTCTCGACGAACGGCGGGATCAACTTCTACCTGGGCAACGCCGAGAACTCGCGGGAGGAGCTCTCGATCCGGCCCGGGGAGCACTGGCTGGCGCTCGAGAGCGAGCCGGTCGACGCGGGCGTCTCGGGCCAGCAGGCCTGCTCGCGCTGGTTCTACGACCGGGGCCTCGCCTTCTGGACCGCCCACCCGCTGCGCGCGTTCGGCCGCTACGCTCGCAAGCTCTATCTCTTCTTCGACGGGCCCGAGATCCCTCGCGACACGGACGTCTACGCGTTTCGCGCGGACTCCCCCCTCCTGCGCGTGCTCGTGACGCCGGGGCCGCCCTGGCTCCCCGACGGGCTGCTCGTCCCGCTCGCGGTCGTGGGCGCCGCGCTGGGATGGCGCGATCGTCGACGCCTCGTCCTCCCGTACGCGTTCGTCGCGACGCAGGCCGCCGTGGTCGCCGCATTCTTCGTCACGTCGCGCTACCGCGTGCCCTCGCTGCCGATCCTCGCGATGTTCGCGTGCGCGGGCGTCGGGCGCCTCGCCTCTGCGAACCAGACGACCCGCGCCCGCGCCGCCGGCGCCTTCGTGGGGCTCGCCCTCGTGCTCAACGTGACGACCTGGGAGTCGGCCGTCTCCTACCGGGCGGAGCTCGACTTCTACCGAGGCCTCACCGAGCAGCGCTCCCTCCACCACGCCTCGGTCGCCGTCGACTTCTTCCGCCGGGCGATCGCCGAGGACCCGCGCGACGCGCGGTACTGGTTCGAGCTCGGCAACGCCCTCGACTCCACGCGCTCCGACGGGGCCGTGGCCGCGTGGCTCCGCGCCGGAGCCCTCGACCCGTGGGACGCGCGGGCGCGACGCCGCGCCTCGATGACGATGGCGAAGCACGGGGACCTCGACGGCGCCATCCAGGCGCTCCGTGACGACGTCGACTCGGGCGCGCGCCCCCCCGCCTTCTACGCGGGCGACCACCTGAACCTCGCGCTGCTCGAGGCGAAGACCGGCCGGGACGACGACGCCGTCCGCGAGGTCGAGCGCGCGCGAGCGGCGGACCCCGTGTGGTTCCGGACGAACGTCGGCGGGTTCGCCCGCACGGTGATGAACACCCCCGACGTACCCCCCACCTTCCGCGACGCCGTGGCGGCGATCAGCGGCCGCCCACCGCCGTGATAGCGTTCGATGAGGCATGGAAGGTCGGGCGCTGCGCGTCTTCGTCGCCGCCTGGGTCGCGCTCGGACTGGCGGGCGCGCTCGACCACACGATCGCCGAGAAGGTCCTGGGCCACCGCGTCGACCTCGTGCTGCCGGAGCTCCGGTACGGGTACGTGATGTTCAACGTGAACCCGCGCATCGTGGACGTCTACGAGTACGCGGGCGCCGACGGCGCACGGCACCCCCTGGCGGATCTCGTCCCGACTCCGGCACCCGGGTACGCGCGCGCGCGCGTCGCGGTCGACGCCATGCTCGAGCCCCTGTACCTGCGCGAGATCTGCTACCGCGCCACGCGCTCGCGCCACGAGGAGTTCGACTTCTTCGTCGACCAGTACGACGTCGACGCGGACCCGCGAACCCCGGCGCACACGACCACCCTCCACTGCGATCTCCATGGACTCGCTCCTCGCTAGGTGGACGCGCCCCTTCGTCGGGACGCGCAGCGCGTACCCCCTCGCCGTCTTCCGGGTGGCGTTCTTCTCGGGGCTGGCCCTCCACTTCTTCCCGACGCTCCTCTGGCTCGACGAGGCCTACCGCCCGGGCGCCATCCGGACCGAGGAGTGGAGCCCCTGGCTCTACGAGCACTTCTGGCGCATCCCGCACTGGCAGCTCCAGGCCCTGGCGATCGTGACGATGGCCGCCTGCGCGTGCGCCATCGTCGGCTTCCGCACGCGCGTCTCCGCGGCGATCGCGGGGCTCGGCTGCTACGCGTTCGCGAGCTTCAACGGCCTCCACCTCCAGACGCTCGCGCTCATCGACGCCTGGGCGATCCTCATCCTCTGGTCCATCTGCGGCGGCGGCGGCGCCGCCTTCTCCGTCGACGCCCGCCTCGCGGGCACGAAGGGCACTCCTCCGAGGGAGCCGCGCCTCCTGCCGGGGCTCATCCTCTACCAGGTGTTGCTCGGCGTCTTCTTCTCGGGCGTCGAGAAGCTCCTCGCCGGCTGGCCGTGGACCAACGAGATGGGCGTCATCCTCTCGTACCCCCGCGGGTTCATCGTCCGCGACTGGGTCGCCGCGTCGCCGTGGCTGCACGGTTCGCTGGTGACGCACACGCTCTCGTGGCTCACGCTGGCCGTCGAGCTCGGGACGCCGATCGCGCTCCTCTCGAAGCGCACGCGCCTCGTCGCGCTCGCGGCGTTCGAGGCGTTCTTCCTCGGCATCATCACGATGCTCGAGGTGCCTCCGCTCTTCTATTGCGTCTTCGCGTTCGGGGCGCTCCTCGCGCTCGACGACGACGAGGTGGAGCGCGCCACGACGTGGCTCCGGCGCCGCTTGCCGCGCGCGACGGCAGCCGCCACGCTCGCGATCGCGCTGGCCGCCCTCGCGGCGTGCAAGAAGCCACCCCCGGCACCGGAGGCAAAGCCCGTCCCCGTCGTCCCCGTGAGCGAGCTCCTGCCCACGGCGCTCGACGCGGCCGACTACGTGGGCGCCGCGGCGTGCGCCGAGTGCCACCAGGCCGAGTACGACGCGTGGAAGAAGTCTCCCCACGGCCGCGCGATGGCCGTCGCGTCGCCGGATACCGTGCTCGCGAGCTTCGACGGGAGCTCGCTCTCGCTCCCGGACGGGAAGATCACCTTCACCCGCGGCGCCGGCGGCTTCGCCATGGACATCGCGTCGCGCGCGGGCACCGAGCACCGCCCGGTCGACGTCGTGCTCGCGTCGGGCCGCCAGCACCAGCTCTACGTCGTTCGGTCCGCGGCGGGTGGCCTCACGCTCCTCCCGGCCGTGTGGAGCACGAAGACCAAGGCGTGGCTGCCGCTGTCGCTCTACCAGGCGGCAGACCTCGACCCCGCCTCTCCGAACTACTGGGGAGCGCAGGACATGGCGCGCGGCTGCGTGAGCTGCCACCTGAGCCAGTACCACCGGCGCGTCGACGCGGAGGGCGCTCGCAGCGAGTGGGTCGACTTCCCCGTCAACTGCGAGAGCTGCCACGGCCCCGGGCGCGAGCACGTCCGCCGACGGCGCGCCGGCGACACGCGCGAGGTCTACCGCGACCTCAAGGACCTCGGCAGCGTCGAGGAGTCGCGCGTCTGCGGCGGGTGCCACGGCTTCCAGTTGAAGCGCTACGTCTTCCCACCGGCCGACGACGGCCTGCCGCAGATCTTCGTGACGTCGCTCCTCAACCAGTCGCTCCGCCCCGACGGCACGCAGCACCTGACGAGCTACCAGTACCCTGGGCACGTCCTCAGCGCGGGCTTCCGCGAGAAGGTCCTCCGCTGCAAGGACTGCCACGCGCCGCACGGCCTCGAGGCGCGCGCGAAGGACGGGGCGTCCGCGGTCGGCGCGCTCACGAACAACCAGTGCACGACCTGCCACGAGGAGCTCGTCGCCCCGCGGCCCGTGGCGGCGCACACGCACCACCCGGCGTCGGTGAAGTGCGTCGACTGTCACATGTCCTACTCCTGGATCGGCGACGACGACCGCCGCCACCAGCGGACCTCCGACCACTCGATCTCCGTCCCCCACCCGCAGGAGTCCCTGGACCTCGGGACGCCCAACGCGTGCAACACCTGCCACCAGGACAAGACGCCGGCGTGGTCGCTGGCGGCGCTGAAGAAATGGGGCGCGAAGAACGCCCTCGAGGCGCGCGACTGGGTCGAGTCCGTGGCTCTCGCCCGCAAGAGCGCCCCGGGAGCGGCCGCGCGCCTGGTGAAGATCCTCGCCGATCCCACCTCGGTCACCTACCTCCAGGCCTCGGCGCTCGACCTCCTCGCCGTTCAGCCGCACGATCCCGGCCTCGTGCCCGCCATCACGCCGTTCGCCACCAGCCCCGATCCCTACCTCCGCGCGAGCGCGCTCCGGGCGCTCGACGTCCACGACGACGCGGGTCGCGCGCGCTGGCGCGCCGAGGGCCTCGCCGACGCACACCCCTACGTCCGCATGGAAGCGTTCTCCCTCTACAAGGACGTCCGCGCGCTCCCGCCGGCGGCCATCGACCGGCAGCTCGCCGACGTGATGGCGTTCATGTCGCCGCCGACGGACGGCCTCGTCCACCTCGTGACCGTGCGACACAAGCGCGGCGAGCTGCGCGAGGCGCTCGCCGTCATCGATGCGCTCGAGAAGCTCGCGGTCCCGCGCGAGCGCCAGCGGCTGAACCTCGACGAGGTGCGCGCGCGGATCGAGGCGGACCTGGCGAGGCGTGACGGGGGAGGGCCCTGAGGATGGCGACGGAGCGCATCCGCGCGCGGGTCTGGGTGGCGGGGATCCTCCCCGTCGTCGTCGGCATCGGCGTCGTCGTGTTCCTCGTCGCGGGCGATCGGCGGTCCGCACGCCCGCACGGGGACGCTCCGTCGGCGACCGGGGAGGACACGGCGCGGGTGCAGCTCCCGGCGACGACGCCGACCGTGGCCCCTTCCCTCGCGCCCCGGCCGCCCGTGCCCTCCCCTCCCCCGGCGATCGCGACCCACGCGACTCCTCCGTCGCCGGGTCCGTCGGCGCAGGCGGAGGACATCCCGGAGCTGGCCGAGTTCGTCCCCCCGCCCGGCTCGAACGCGTGGTCGATGAGCGACAAGAAGGCCTACATGCGCAAGGCGTTCTCCGATCTCCGGGCGCGCGAGCAGGCGCTCGAGAAGGAGCAGGCGACGGCGCACGCCATGGGGGACGCGGACACCGAGCGAAGGAAGGAAGCGACGATCGCGCTCCTTCGCGAGCGCCGCACGTACTACGAGCGGCTCATGGCGTCACCCGATGCGCTCCAGGGGCGAAACACGGGGTCGGCGCCGGCGGGGAGCGCGGAGAGTGCGGAAGACGCGGGGCCGTGAGCGCGGGCGCGGGCGAGCGGCGCGCCCCTGCCGCCAAGCGTGACCGTGACCGGGGAGGAGCAGCGCGCCCCTGCGTCCAAGCATGACCATGACCGCAGTCATGCAGCGCGCCCCCGCGTCCAAGCATGACCATGACCGCAGTCATGCAGCGCGCCCCCGCGCCCAAGCATGACCATGACCGCGGTCATGCAGCGCGCCCCCGCATCCAAGCATGACCATGACCGCAGTCATGCAGCGCGCCCCTGCGTCCAAGCATGACCATGACCGCAGTCATCCAGCGCGCCCTCGCGTCCAAGCATGACCATGACCGCAATCAAACAGCGCGCCCCCGCGCCCAAGCATGACCATGACCGCCGTCATGCAGCGCGCCCCCGTGCCCGACCATGACCATCCCGCAGTCATGCACTGCGCCCTCGCGCCCGACCAGCACCACCCCCACGAGGAAGCGGCCCCTCCCCGCGTCCGACCTACCTCTCCCCCACAGGGACACGCCACGCCCCCTTCCCCATCCAGCGCGCGTGCCGGCCCATCCCCCATTCCGACTTCCCATTCCCGTTCCCTTGTTCCCGTGTTCGTCCTTCTCCCCTCCCCTCCCTCCCCTCCTCCCGTCCCTCCCCCGCTCCACGGTGGGCCGGAACGCGTGGATGTGTGCTGCCGCTTGCCCAGTTCAGAACCCGAACCGAGTTCGCCGATTGAACCGCCTCGAGTTCGGCATCTGAACCTGCGCTTCCGCAAGCACGCGAAACTGCTTCGCGGGGTGGACGGCATCGGCCGTGCACAACCGTTCGCCACGCGCGGGAGTCGACCCGCTGAAGGAGCCCTCCAATGCTCAAGGCGAACCGGTGGCAGATGGTGCTCGGGATGTGTGCAGGCCTCACCGTCGCGGGCTGCGGCCTGTCGATGCTGGGCTGCTCGGACGCGCCCGCGACCACTCATCCGCCCGCGTCGCAGCTCACGGAGGGCCTCAACGTCCTCGACGCGCACGCGGCGTCGTGGGGCTTCAACGCGGCGTACGTGAAGGCGGGCCGCGTCGTCTACATCGAGTCGCGCACCGGCCAGCCGAAGCCGGAGGTCTACCGCACGGACTCGCCGAACGAGCCGGCGAACGAGATGGACCTCCGCTTCGTCGACCAGAACAACAAGACGTTCTGGGCGCAGCGCGGCGGCGACAACTGGATCGACCCGGTGTGGACCTCCGAGATCCAGATGAACAAGGTGCTCGACCCGACGATCACCCCGGCGGATCGCGACGCGGACTACACCGTCGCGCAGGAGGGCGCGAAGGCCCTCATCGCCGCGCTGCCGTCGTCGTACAAGGATCACGACTACCACCTCAACGTCTTCTCCAACATCACGCCGCCTACGCGTGACCCGGCCCTCCTCGCCAAGCTCCAGGAGCTCGGCCAGCAGGCGCCCGAGCCGCCGAAGGAGAAGGCGTACGGCTACTACGGCAGCAGCTCGTGGACGCAGCTCTACGCCGCGAAGTACTCGAAGGGCGCCGGCTGCTTCCTCTGGACCTGCGGCGGCTCGCACAGCGCCGTGGCGATGTACTCGAACCCGAACGTGGGCGCGTGGCAGTACGTCATCGCCGCGTGCAACCACGGCACCTGCCCCGGCGCGAGCAACATCTCGTACGACTGCTACTCGTGGAACGGGGGCGGCTGGTTCCAGTACGGCGTGCAGAACAACGGCGAGACGCAGTCGGGCGTGACGGGCAGCGGCGACGGCACCGGCGGCTGCCAGACGGCCTACGCCTGGGACTCCGGCGGCTACGACCACCTCTGCAACGACGACGCGGCCTACGAGCTGTGGCAGGCGAAGGACGGCTCGCAGTGGACCTACCAGGGCTTCGAGAACGGCGACGCGATCGGGTTCCAGTACTACGGGTCCGGCTACTGCCGCGGCAGCCTGTGCGGCTCGAGCCCGGCGCACTTCGCGTGCGACTGCCAGACGTACGGCGGGTGCTCGGGCGACTGGAACACGCCGAACTGCCCGTGAGCGCGTGAGCGCCTGACGAAACCACGTACGTGAGGTTCCTCGAGCGGGGCGCCGGCAACTGGCCGGTTTGCCCCGCTCGCGCGTTAGAATGCCGGGAATGAACCGCAGGCTCGTCGTCATCGGGACCGTGGTCCTCGCGTGCGGGGTCGGCATCGCGGTCTTCGGCTCGGTGCGGAGGCGCGCGCCGGTGCAGCCGGCAGCCACGTCGACCCACGGCAACGGCATCGATCACGCCATGTCCGCCGTGCTGGCGCTCTACAGCGCCCCGACGGGCAAGACCCCCTGCGAGAGCGCCTTCAACGCCTTCAAGGCGTCCGAGGACTACGCCGCGAAGGAGCACGTCACGGCGGTCGTCATCAGCCTCACCCCGCACGACGACTTCATCGCGCGCTGCACGGCCCAGCCGCCCCTCACGCAGCAGTGCATCGTGCCGCTCTACCTGTCGCAGCACCGGGACGAATGCGCGAAGGTGAAGCCGTCGCAGCAGGTCCTCGACTCGCTCGCCATCCTCAAGCATCCTACCGAGCCCGGCGAGTCGAACCCCGACGAGCCGCCCCCCGGGCAGGAACCGCCGCCGGTGCCCGTCGGCTCCCGCTGAGCGCGTCGTCCGCTCACAGGCAGACGTTCGCGTCGACGCTCAGGCACGTCCCGCCGAGGCAGCCGTCGAGGCTGTCGCAGGTGGTCGCGGTATCCGAGGCGTCGCAGGCGCCGCCGTCCGGGATGACCGTGGGGCACGTCATCGACGCGGGATCGCACCCCCCGACGAGGCAGCGCGCGAGGTCGCCGCACGCCTGACCGGCGTCGACCCAGGTGACCGCCCCGCAGGTCTCGGACGTGATGCTGCACCCGAGGCCTGCCGTGCACTCGCCGTCCGTCCCGCAGGGTGCACCCGCCGCCCCCGGCGGCTGGCAGGTCTGCTGGAAGCACCACGTGGGGAGGGTGCAGAGGCCCGTCGAGGTGCAGGGCTGCCCCTCGGTCGGCAACGGCGCGCAGACTCCGCCTACCGCGTCGCAGTAGAGGCCCTCGGCGCAGGCCGCGGACAGGCCGTCGCAGTGGGCTCCCTGCGCCCCGGCGGTGACCGCGACGCACGTCGGCGTGGCCGCGGTGTGGTCGCACACGGAGCCCTCCGCGCAGCTTCCCTGGCAGGGCTGACCGAGGGTGGGGATCGTCCCGCATGTCCCGCACGCGGTCCCGGTCCCGGGAGCGGCGTCCGGGCCGGCGGCGGCGCCCTGGAAGCACTGCCCGCCGGTGCACTGGAACGGCTCGTTGCAGGGAGCCCCGTCGGCGAGCGACCCGGTGACGAGGCACGCATCGGGCATGGTGCCCGGCGGGACGCAGCCCGCCGCGACGATCGCGGTGGCGCAGGCCTCGAGCTGGTCGTCGGTCATGGCGCTGCCGGGCAAGGTCGGGAAGCCGGCGCAGATCGTCCCGAAGCGGGCGCGCAGCCGCGCGAGCTCGTCGTCCGGGAGCTGCGGCCCCGTGCCGCAGGGGCTCGTGAGAATGGCGTCGAGGTAGTCCCCGCACGGATCGGGCGCTGCCGGCTGCCCGCCGTGCTTCCCGCAGGCGAGGAGCGCCCCCAGCGCCAGGCCGCCGGCGACGGCGATTCGGAGGACGCGCGCCATCATCGTTTTCTATCATCGACGGGTGGCCCTCGCCGTGATCGCGCTCGCGGCCATCGTGCCGCTCGTGACGCACGGCACCACCGACGCCTCCGACCCCGCCGTCGTCGCCATCGTCACGTCGGACGGGGTGGTCGCCTGCAGCGGGACCGTGATCGCCCCCCACTTCGTGCTGACCGCGGGGCACTGCATCGTGCCGGAGATCGCGCAGGGGGCGAGCGTCGTCTTCGGGACGCAAGCGGGTGCGCCTTCCGCGACCGTCCCCATCGCCGCCTCGCGGGTCGACCCGACCTTCGACGCCGTCTCGCTCGCCGACGACGCCGCCATCCTCGTCCTCGCGGCCGGCGCACCCGCTGCGCCCGTCCCCCTCGCCACGTCCGCTCCCGCGGTCGGCGCGAACGTGACGCTCGTCGGCTGGGGCGAGACGGGCGCGGACGCCGGCGACTTCGGCGCGAAGCGCACGGGCGCGTCGACCGTGACCGCGGTCGACGCGACGACCTTCACCGTGGCCGCGATGCCCTCGCAGCCCTGCGAAGGCGACTCGGGCGGCCCCGCGCTCGCGCCGGACGGATCGCTCGCCGGCATCACCAGCCACGGCGACGCGGCATGCGCTGCCGGCGCCGTCTACACGCGCGTCGACGCCGTCACCGCGGGCTTCGTCACGCCGACGCTCGCCGTGCTCGGCGACGGGACGTCGGCGCCGGGGCAGCGCTGCCTCTACCCCGAGCAATGCACCGGCGGTGCGGGAGCGTGCCTCGTCGCCGGGGACGATCCGGACGTCCACTACTGCACCGCCGACTGCACCTTCGACGCCGACTGTCCGCACGGGATGCTCTGCGCCGCGACGGCCGATCTCCGGACTCGCTGCGTCTATCCCTTCCCCACGCCGGGCGCGATCGGCGCGCCATGCACGGGCGACGGCGACTGCGTCGAGGGGGCGTGCACGTCCGCCGCGGCGTGCGGGTTGCAGTGCGTGCCGGGAGGAGCCGCGTGTCCCGGATCCTCGCAGTGCACGCTCCTCGGCGGCGTCGACTTCGAGTGCACGGCGCCGGGCACCCCGCAGGCCGAAGGCGGAGCCTCGTGCACGTTCACACGCCCGGCGTCTCCCGCGCCGCTGGTCCTCGCGCTCCCGTTCGTCGTGGCGCTCCTGCGCCGCGGGGGCCGCAGGCGCTCTCGCTCTAGCGCCACGCGGGCGGGAGCCACTGCGAAGCCTCGCTGAGCGACGGACGGCGTCCCATGTCCGCGAGCTGGCGACCGCTCCGCATCGTGGCGTCGGCCTGCGCCGCGTCACCGGTCGCGCGGTAGCTCTCGATGAGGCGGTCGAGGACCCACGCGTCCCCCGGCTCGACCCGGCGGGCCGCCTCGAGCTCCGGGATGGCCGCGGCGCGATCATGGGCGCGGAGCGCGTAGGCCGCGAGCGCGACGTGCGAGACGGACGTCCAGGGGGCGACGGAGGCTGCCTGCTCGAAGAAGGGCTTCGCCTCGTCGCCGCGGCCCGCCCGGACGAGCGCGAGCGCCTTGGCCTCGAGCGCGGCGCCGTCCTCGCCGTCGATCGCGAGGGCGCGATCGAGCGCACGTATCGCCTCGGCCGGGTCGGTCGCCTCGTGGGCGTACCCGAGGAGCCCCTTGCGCGAGTCGGGATCGTGCACGAGGACGGTCGCGAAGGCGCTCGAAGCCCCCGCCTTGTCGCCTCGCTCGTCGAGGCGCCGGCCGAGCCACTCGAGGAACGCGGGAACGTCGGGGCGCGCCGCGGCGACGGAGGCCGCGAGCCGTGCGGCGTCGTCGCGGGCTCCCTCGGCGACCCACGCCATCGCCTCGAGCGCCGTGAGGTCGTCTCCCTTCGCATCCGGTCCGGCGAGGGGCGCCTCCCCCGCGAAGGACGCCTGCCCGGCGAAGGCCGAGAAGAGCACCATCCGTGCGGGCCGCCCCGAGCGCCCGGGGCGGATGGGCGGGGGCCGCCGCTGGATCCAGTGATCTGTGACCGACACGAGGGGGAGGTTCGACGTCGGGCCCTGGCGCATGTGGCAGGTGACGCAGTGGTCGTTCACGGCGGCCCGCGCCGGCGCGGCCTCGGTGCACGGGTGCTGATCGTGGCACGCGTTGCACTTGCCGTCCCAGTACGCGGGCGGCTCGTCGATCGAGCTGACGTGGGGATCGTGGCAGCTCGTGCACGTGAGCTTCCCGCCGGACTTCCGGTAGCAGGCGCTCGCCACCATCCGCTCCGGGTGGGCGAGCAGGATGAACCGGTCGGGCTCGGGCGGCTGCGCGACGAAGCTCGTCTGCGCCGCCGCGAGCGGGGTGCCCGGGCGGTACGAGAAGTCGTCGTGTCCGGCGCGCAGGCCGAAGTGGTCCGACTCGTGGCACTGCGCGCACGCGTCGAGCTGGAGCTGCGGCGAGAGCCTTCCGGGATCGACGATGTCCTCGGCGCGTCCGCTCTTCACGTGGCGCGCGCCGGGGCCGTGGCACCGCTCGCAGCCGACGCCCGCGGGCATCGGGCCGAGGAAGACCTCGTCGCTGCCCGCGAGCCGGTGCGGGTAGTCGCTGTGGCAGGAGATGCACGCGGTCGCGAGCGCCTTCGAGAAGCGGAAGTCCCCCCCCGCGGCCGCTCCGGCGTCGACGTCCCACCGGCCGAGCTTCGCGTAGTAGTCGATGGGCGCCTGGTAGTAGCGGTTGCCCTGCTTGAAGTAGAAGGACATGCCGTAGCTGCCGGCGCTGAGCGACAGCGTCAGCGGCTCCGTCCAGCTCGAGACGGTCGAGCCGTCCGGGGCGCGAAGCGCCTCGTCGATGAAGTAGCGGTCGCCGTCGCGGCGTGGCCGGTACGAGAGCCCGCTCCGCGGATGGGTGATCCACGTCGACGCGCCGGCGTCGAACACCGAGGCGAGCCAGTGGGCGTCGAGGGAGGCGAGCGGGCGGAGGCCGGAGCGGGCCATCGAATGACGTGCGAACGACGTCTCGATCGTCGAGTGGCACGGACCGCACGCGGCCGAGCCGACGTACCCGGACGCAGCCACGCCGCCGGGCGGCGTCACGGGGAGGGGCTTGGTCCAGTCGATGGTGACGGGGGCCAGGTGCACGCTCGCCAGGGGGTCGGACACCGGCGCGCCTCCGGCGGTGCCCTCGCCCGCGGCTGCGGTCCTGTGAAAGACGACGAACCGGCCGATCGTCGTCTCCTGCGTGAAATCGCGCTCGAGCAGCTCGCGAAGGGGAGCGAACGCGCGCATCGACGACATCGAGTCCTCGGGCTCGAACCCGTTGACGTCGCCGCGGCCGACGAGGACGTACGCGGGTGGGTCCGCGCGGAGCCTCTCCATGAAGCGCGCACGGCGATCCTCGAGGCCGGGCCACATCCGCGACAGCGGAGCGTCGGTCATCAGGATCTTGTGGAACGGATAGCGCGTGACGGGATGGCGGTCGGCGAGCGCGTAGATCCCCGGCGACAGCCCCCAGACGAGGATCCCGTCGCCCGGGGCCGTCCGCGCGCGCACGTACCGCGCGGCCTCCTCCTCGGTGGCCATCGAGAAGCTCCCCGGCTGGATCATGCGGAGGTAGGCGTCGCGCGGCAGCCGCCCGATGGTCGCCAGGGCGTCGGGCCCGTAGGCGTGCGCCCACGTGGTCACGTCGCGCGCGAAGAACGCGGCGATCGCGACGAGGACGGCGGCGGCGATGCGCCTCGGTCGCCCCTGGTCTTCCACGACCCTCCGGCCGAGCGACGCGACCCCGTGCCCCGCTGCGAAGGCGAGCGCCGGCATCGCGAGCAGGTAGTGGTAGTCCGCGAGCTGACGCTGAAGGACGATCCCGAGCATCGTGAAGGCGATCCACGGGCCGAGCCACCGGAGCTCGGGCGCGCGCCGCCGCGCGAGATCGTGGATGCCCGCGGCGGCCGCGACGAGGAGCACCGGCGCACGCGTGCACATCGTGACGACGAAGTCGCGGAGCACGTGGAGCCAGGGAGGCGCGATGAAGGCGGCGTTGTACCGGTGGTAGACGAAGGCTCCCTCCACGAAGTCCCCGAAGGCGTGGTGCGCCTCGAACCAGAGGCCCGCGAGGATCCATGGCACCACCGCGCCGCACGCGAGCAGGGCGATGCGGCGGAGCGCGGCGGGACGCGGGACCGTCAGGAGCCACGTGACGATCCACGCGCCGCCGATGGCCATCGAGGGGATCTTGTAGAGCCCGCAGACCCCTGCAAAGACGCCCGCGACGGTCGCGAGGGGGTGACGCTCGATCGCGCGCCAGGCGAACCATGCGGACGCGATCATCGGCAGCGCGAGGAGCTCCTCGGCCTGCGCGCGCGACCAGAACCCTCCCCAGGCCGGCGACCAGAGGCCGAGGAAGAGCGCCGCCGCGCAGGCGAGCCCCGCCCAGCGGCCCCAGAGCCGCTTGCCGACGACGTACGTCGCGCCGAGCGACCCCGCGAGAAACGCTCCGTCCATCCACCCGATCCCGCGCAGGACGTCGCCCCCCGGGGCGAGCGCTGCGAGGGCGTAGGTGTAGAGGAAGAGCGGCGGCTTGCTGTCGAAGACGTCGCGGTAGGGGAGCCACCCGCGGGGGACCCAGCGCGCGAAGCACGCGAAGAGGCCCTGGTCGACGCCGAGCGGCTCGACGAGGCGGACGACGTGAACGGCGACGACGACCAGCACGAAGGCCGACGCGGCGAGCGCGAAGGACCAGCCGAAGCGCGGTCTCGCGGTCATCGCCTCCGAGAGTATCGCAAACGACGGCCGCCCCGGGGCCGCCTCAGGGAGGAGGGAGGTCGGCCGGGAGCGCCGTCGCGTTCTCGTAGAGCGCCCACGCGCCGTGGCGCGTCACGGGCGTGAAGCCCAGCGCGGGCGGGAGACGAGGAGGCCCACCGCGCACGAGCGCGTAGTCGTAGTGACGCGCGTCGTCCGGCGTGAGGAGGCCGGGCGACCACTCCACCTGCTCGCGGATGGGATACCGCGCGTAGTCGGCGCGGTAGCGGATCGGTACGTTCCAGACGACCGCGAACGATCGTGACAGGTCGCCTCCCTCGGCGGCCTGGTAGTACGCCGCGAAGTGGAGGTAGGGGAACGTCCGGTCGCTCGTGCAAGGGCTCCCGCGCGCGAAGACGAGCGGCACGACGCGGCGGTCGGGCTTCATGGCGGCGAAGACGTCGTCCACGTCGCGCGCCTCGCGGTCGAAGCAGGCGAGCTGCGAGGCGACCGCCCAGAGGCCCCCGATCGCGACGGCGGCCCCGGCGCCGCGGACGATCCATGCCGCGCGGCCCTCGAGCGCGGGAAGGAGCGGGAGCGCGAGGAGGACCACGAGCAGCGCGTGCCGGGCCGAGACGTACGTCGCGGTGTTGGTGTTGAGCGGCAGGAGGAAGTACATCGCGATCTGCGCGGCGAAGGTGAGCCCTGCCGCGGCGAGGACGCGGCGGGAGCGGTTCTCCGTCGACCCGAGCGCGGTCCCGACCGACGTCACGACGACGAACGCCACGAGGAACGCGACGGGCCAGGGATCGGCGCTCCCGCCCGCGAGGAACTCGGGGAAGCGCTGGACGCGCTCGGCGATGCCCGGGTTCATCTGGGCCCACGCGCCCTCTGCCTGACGCCACGTGACGAGGACGAACGCCGCCGCGCCGAGGGCCGACGGTGCCAGTGGACCGAGCGCGCGCAGGCAGGCTGCTCGCCTGCCCCCGGGCTTCGCCCACGCCCACGCAAAGAGGGGCGCGAACAGCAGAAGCATCACGAGCCCGTGGAAGTGGGTGAAGAAGAGGAGGACGCCGAGCGCTCCGACGCCCACGGCATTCGCGCGTGAAGGGCGCTCGGCCGCGCGGACGACGAGCGCGAGACCTGCGAGGAACATCCCCGTGCCGAGGAGGAAGTTGAGGAACCCCCAGTGCCAGAGGCTCCCGAACGCGAACGGCGTCGCGGCCAGGAGCCAGGCGCGTGGGCGGCGTATGGCGACGAGCAGCGCGTGAGCGCCGGCGAGCGGAGCGACCGTGCACACCGCGACGACGATGCGCATCGCGGCACCGAGCGGCATCAGGTGGGCGAGGCCCTCGCCGAGCCAGTAGACGGTCGCGTACGGGCGGTGCGCGAAGTCCGTCGTGTAGCGCTGCGCGAAGCCCCACGCGGGGTCGTGGAGGTGCACCAGGATCGACACCATCGCGTAGTGCTGCGGCAGGTCGACCATCGGCAGGTACCGGAACGCGACGCAGAGGACGGCGCACGCGGCGAGAGCCGCGGCCACGAGGGCGTCGTCGACGCGAGGGGCCCGCACGATGACGAGGATATGGCCGAACCCCTCCGTGGGGTGACGCGTCGCGCCGGGGCGAGCTCGCGCCGGCGTGCGCTGCATTCTTTCAACCCGTGCGGCATCGCGCGGGCGTGCGGCGCTTTCGTCGTGCATGGCACGAAGCGAGAGGTACCGTGCGCTCCTCTTCGGGAGACTCTCGATGCGCACGCACGGCTCGACGTCATCGCTTCTGCTCCTCGCGACCCTGGCCGCCGCCGTGACGTTCGCGTCCCCGGCCACGTCCTCGCCCCCTCCGTCGCCCGCGGGCTGGAAGGTCCTCGCGCGCAACCTGAACCCTTCCGCGCGACCGGAGCGCGAGGACGGGCGCGTCGACTCGTCGATGGTGCTCGCGGGCGCCTCGCTGGTCTTCGGGCCGTCGCCTGCGGCGAAGGTCGAGCGCGAGGCCCGCATCGCGGCCGTGCAGGATCCAGCGTCGCCCGTCTACCACCGCTGGCTCACGCCCGAGCAGTACGCGTCCCGCTTCGGCGTCACGCCCGCGAACCTCGCGCGCGCGACCTCGTGGCTCCAGTCGCGAGGGTTCCACGTCGACTCCACGTCGCGCACCGGTACGCAGCTCTTCTTCACGGGGACCGCCGCGCAGATCGAGCAGGCGTTCCACACCGAGATGCACTGGTACCGCGTCGACGGCGAGCGGCACTTCGCGATGTCGACGGCACCGTCGGTCCCGCCCGAGCTCGCGGGCTTCGTCCAGGGGCTGCACAACCTCCACAGCTTCCGCCCGCACGCGCCCGCGCGCGCGGTCACGCCCCTGCCCGACTATCAGCTCGGCAAGCGCGTCGGCCTCGGCCCCGAGGACTTCGCCACCATCTACGACGTCGCTCCCCTCTACGCCGCAGGCATCGACGGCACGGGGATGAAGGTGGCCGTCGCGGGCCAGACGTCGCTCATCGCGACGGACTACTCGACCTTCCGCTCGACCTTCGGCCTCTCCGCCACGCAGCCCGACATGATCCTCGTTCCCGGCAGCGGCAGCCCGGCCGAGAGCGCGGGCGACCTCGGCGAGGCGAACATCGACACGCAGTGGGCCGGCGGGATCGCGAAGAACGCGACCCTCGAGTACGTCTACGCTGGCGACAACCCCGCCTACAGCGTGCTCGATGCGTACGCATACGTGGTCAACCAGGGCCTCGACATCGCGCCCGTCGTGAGCATCAGCTACGGCGGCTGCGAGCAAGGCCTCAGCCCCGCGGACGCCGACGTGACGGGCGAGATCGCGGCGGCGGGCAACCTCATGGGGCTCACCCTCCTCGCGGCGTCCGGCGACTCGGGCGCCGCCGATTGCGACTACGGGACGATCGGGATGAGCGGCCTCGCCGTGGACATCCCGGCGGCGATCCCCGGCGTGACGGGCGTGGGCGGGTCCGAGTTCCCCTCGACGGTCCTCTCGAACACGTCGTTCTGGCTCGATGCAGGTGCGGTGGCCTACCCCGAGTCGAACGGGGCGTCGCTCGAGACGGTCTGGAACGACTCGACCTCGGGGAGCATCGGGGCCGGCGGCGGCGGCAAGAGCGTCGTCTTCGCGAAGCCGTTCTTCCAGGAGACCGTCACGCCGAACGACGGCGCCCGCGACGTTCCCGACGTCGCGCTGACGGCATCGGATCGCGAGGCGCCGTACGCGGTCGAGAGCAACTCCCACCTCGGCGGCGTCGGCGGGACGTCGTGCGCGGCGCCGTCCTTCGCGGCGATCCTCACGCTGGTGAACCAGGCCGTCGTGAAGGCGGGCGGCACCCTCGGCCTCGGCAACGCGAACCCGATGCTCTACACGCTGAGCCAGAGCGCCCCCGCGGCGTTCCACGACATCGTCACGGGGAGCAACATCGTCCCGTGCCAGTCCGGAACCACCGGGTGCCCCTCCGCCGCGCCGTACCAGTACGGCTACAGCGCGGGCCCCGGGTACGACCTGGCCAGCGGTCTCGGTTCCGTCGACGCGCAGCAGCTCGTCGACGCGTGGGCGGCGCTCGTCCCCACGGCGACGACGCTGGGCGCGTCCGCCACGAGTGCGACCGTGGGCGCGCCCGTCACCTTGACCGCGACGGTTGCCTCTTCCGGCACCAAGGCCATGACGGGAAGCGTCAGCTTCTCGTTCGAGACCTACGCGCCGCCCGCGACGGGAAACTCGGACGGTGGGTTCGACGACTCGTGGATCCTCGGGACCGTCGCGGTCACGCCGACGACGGCCGGCAACGCGACGGCGACGCTGTCGACGGCGATTCCCCCCGGGTACGACGGCCAGGCGGACGTCGTCGCGACGTACAGCGGCGACGAGAGCTACCTCGCCTCCCACTCGATCAAGACGCGCATCACGATCGGCGGCCTCACGCTCGCCGTCACGCCGCTCACCGCCACCCTCGCGCCGAACGCCACCGTGCAGTTCACCGCGACGGGAGGCACGCCGCCGTACCGCTACTACATCGAGTCCGACTCGACGGTCATCATCGACCAGAACGCCGGGACCGAGCAGGCGTCGTCGGTCGACGCGACGGGGCTCTTCACGGCGGGACCGCAGGACGGCGCCGTGGTGCTCGAGGCCATCGACGCGGCAGGCGCCACCGTGTGGCTCTCGGTCACCGTCGCGGGTTCGCCCGTCACGCCCGACGCGGGCGCGGACGGCGGCGCCGACGCGACGGCCCCGCAATCCGACGCGGGAACGGCCGACGCGAGCCATCCGGCCGACGCAGCGCCCCCGAGCGATGGAGGCGAGCACGCCGTCGGTCCGGAAGGCTCCTCTCCCGCGGACGGCGCGACGGACGACGGTGGGACCGACGAAGGCGGGAAGGCCGGTTGCAGCTGCGGTGTCGTCGAGGGCGGCCCCGGGGCCGGCCTCGCCGGAGGCGCGGCTGGGCTTCTCCTCGCGCTGCTCGGCGCGCGACGCCGCCGGTCTCGCACGCCCGGCTGATCGCACGCGGCGCGAGCGACGCACTCCGATCAGCCGAGGAGGAGCACCTTGCCGCCGGGATGTCCGCCCTCGGCGAGGCGGTGGGCCTCGGCCGCCTGCGCGAGCGGGAGCCGCTGCGCGATGGGAACGGCGACCTTGCCTTCGGCCACGGCGGCGCCGTAGCGCGCGAGCATCGCCGGATCGGGCCGCGCCATGAACGCGCGCACGACGAAGCCGCGATCCTTCGCCCCCGCCGGCTCGCCGACGACGCTGCCGATGGTGCCTCCGGGCCTCAGCTTGCCGAGCAGCTTCTGCGTCGTCTCGCCGCCCACGGTGTCCGCGATGGCGCCAAGCGCCGGTAGCCGCGCGAGATCCGCCTCGTCGTCGAGCGCGAAGACGCCATCCGCGCCCAGCCTCGCCGCCTCTTCGCGGTACGCCTTGCGCACGCCCGCCAGGACCTTCGCTCCGCGGCTCTTCGCGCCGAACACCGCTGCGCGCCCGACGCTTCCGGTCGCGCCCGTGACCAGCACCGTATCGCCGGGGCTCGCGTTGACCGCCTCCTCCGCGAGCTGACCGCCCGTCAAGAGGACGAGCGGCAGCGCGCCCGCATCCGCCAGATCGAACCCCGCAGGGACCTTCGCCCACGAGTCCGCCGGCGCCGCCACGAGCTCGGCGTAGGCGCCCCAGACGAGCCCCATCACGCGGTCGCCCTTCGCGAACCCCTTCACGTCCGCGCCGACCTCGATGACCTCGCCCGACGCATCGCGCCCGAGCACCACCGGGAAGGTCACGGGAAAGCGCGCCTTGGCTGCGCCGCTCCGCATCTTCCAGTCGATGGGGTTGATGCTCGCCCCCGCCATCCGCACCGCGATGCCGTCGCGGGGGGCGTGCGCGTCCGGCACGTCGCGCAGCTGGAGCTCGTTCGCGTCCCCGTAACCGGACAGAAGCACCGCTTTCATGGCCACCTCCTCATCGTGTTCGACGTCACGCGACCCGCGACCGTTGCACGAGACGCCGGAGATCGTCGAGACGGTGCCGATCCCCGGCATGGGAGCGGAAGGTGACTCGGTCCGGTGAGGCACGGCCGAGGCCGGGTGGAACGGCGGATGCGTACTGGGAGCGCGAGAGGTTCGCCATGCGCTCATCCATTCTCGGTTCGTGCCTCGCGGTCGCGCTCTCGCTCGTCGTCGCCGGCTGCGCCAGCCACGCGCAGGTCGCCGCTTCCGCTCCGCCCAGTGCCCCCGCGCGCGCGGGGTCGACCAACATGCAGGCGTCGGAGCCCACGATGCAGGACCAGGGCTGGGCGGCCCTCGTCGAGGCAGACCGCGCCATGGATCGCCTTCGTGAAGACCGCGACGCCAGGCCCGATCCGGGCCGGGTGCAGGCCATCGACGCGCAGCTCTACCTGCTCCGCGCGCGCAGCGATCGGCTCATGGACGACATGACGATCGACGACGGCCGAGTCCACGACCGCGCCATCCGTGCGGACGTGGCGAGCTTGAACGTCGTGACGGGTCGCGCCTCGACCGAGATGCAACGCGACTCGACGCAACCGTAGCAATGCCGCGACTCGGCGGGGCGATCGCGCCGCTCGGCCGTCCTGGGCGGCCCCTCAGTTCGTGGCGCCGAAGAGGCTCGCGCCGAAGGCCCCACCCTGCCCGTCCGGCCCCTGCAGCGTGATGGTCGCCGCCGGCGACAGACCCGAGATCGACCCGGGGAACAGCTCGGCGCTCCCCGCGTTGGACTGGACGCCCGGCGCGCCGACGATGACGTTCGAGAACCCTTTGCCGTCCACGTCCCCTGCGCTCGACACCGCCATTCCGAAGTACGCGTTGGCGGTGCCCGGTCCCGCGAGAGCGACGAGGGTGCTGGCGCTGGTGACGAGGTTCGTCCCTCCCAGGTAGACGTACGCCTTGCCCGCGAGGCTCGCGAGCGTTCCGTCCTGGGGGACCCCGACGACGACGTCCTCGTACCCGTCGCCGTTCACGTCGCCTGCGCCCGCGACGGTCTGGCCGAAGGAGCTCGCGGACTGCGGCGCGGCAATCGTGATCGGCGTCTGCGAGAGGCCGTTCGCGCCGCCCCCGTACACGTAGATGGCCCCCGGCTGAGCGGTTGCAGAGTTGCCCGCCGCCCCGACCACCACGTCCGCGTAGCCGTCAGCGTTGGTGTCCCCGACGCCCGCGACCACATATGCGTTTCCGGTGGTCAGGATCAGCGGGGTCGCACTCGGGCCGGTCGCGCTGCCCATGTACACGTACGTCCCCGCGACACCCGTCGGGTTGCCCGAGGAGCCCACCGCGAGGTCGGCGAATCCGTTCGCATCGACGTCGCCGATGCCCGCGACCTGCACGCCGAACCCGAACGGAGCCTTGAGCCCGCCCGGGCTGGGGATGACGATGCCCGGGGTCACCGGCCCTGTCGCGCCGCCGCGGAAGAGGACCGCGGCTCCCGGGTTGCCCGCCGGCTCCGAGCCGCTCGCTCCCACGAGCACGTCGGCGTAACCGTCGCCGTCCACGTCACCCGCGCCGGCGACCGACGTCCCGAACGACCAGTCGCTCCCGAGGGGGCTCGCGATCGTCACGGGGGTCGCCGCGCTCAGCCCCCCCGCTCCGCCGCGGTAGAGGTAGACGGCTCCCGTCGACGTGCCCGTGCTGGGTGCGCCGACGACGAGGTCCGCGTACCCGTCGCCGTCCACGTCGCCAGCGCTCGCGACCGAGGTTCCGAAGGCGCCGCCCTGACCGATGAGCGTCGTCGCCGCGTTCGTGGCGAGCCCGGATTTGCCGCCCGGGTAGACGTAGACCTTCCCCTCGCCCGGTGCGCCCACCACGACGTCGGCGAAGCCATCGCCGTCGACGTCGAGGACGGTACCACCCGACGCGTCGACCGGGGCGCTCAGGGCGCCGACCACGAACTGCCACGTCGGACTCGTCGACGTCGTGGAGGCGCCCGGGTGCACGCGCCAGTAGACGACACCTGCCGCGAGCGGCGCCGACGGCGTGAAGCTCGCGCCCGTCACGTGCGAGCTCTCAATCGTCTGCGTGCAGGCGCGATCCTCGCAGAGATCGACGGTCGCGTCGGTGATGCCGGCCGCGGGGACCCACCGTAGCGTCGGCGTCCGGCTCGTCACGCGCGACGTGGAGAGCGGAGCGAGCGGCCGCGGGGCCGGCCCTGGAGAGGCTTCCGGGCTGCCGCCGTCGCCGGGAGCGGCGGCATCGGCGTCGGACCCCGACGGCGCATCCCCCGTCGGGGGGGGTGCGTCGGACGACCCATCGGCGTGGAGACCGCCGTCGCCGGGCGCGCCGTCGGGACCGCCGTCGCCGTCGCCGGCGACGCCGAACGGGCCGATCACGAGCTGGCAGCCGCTCGCGGCGACGACGCAGGCCGCGAGGAAGACGACGAGACCGAACGCGGAGCCGCGTCGCACGCTCAGAAGCTCCCCCGCACGCGCACGCCGGTGGGCGCGACGTCGATGCCGACGGAGGTGGACGCGGAGACGCTCGTCGAACGGAGCAAGAGGAACGCGCCCACCGCGGCGCCGACGACCCCGACCCCGAGCCCCACGTCCGCGAGGAGCTCGTCGGTGTGCAGCGAATCGACCCTCGACCGCTGCGCGGCCGGACACGCGGACGGGCACCCGGCATAGTCGTCGAGGGAGCCCTTCGCTCCGAGAGCGATTACGCCGAAGATCGTTCCGGCCACGAGGCCGGCACCACCCACGCCGAGCGCCACGTACGCCGGCCACCTGGGCGCCGGGGGCTCGAGCGGACCCGTGGTGGTGGCGACGGGCGCCGGTGACGCGGTCGGCGTGGGCGCGCGCACGAGCACCTGGGACGGTACCTCCACCGTCACCGATGCGCCGTCGGAGGGCACGTCGAGGGTCGTCTCCCAGACCTGCTTCCCGTCCACCGCGACCGCCAGCGCGTGGTTCCCCGTGTCGATGGGCACCGGCGTCGAGAAGGCGGCGTTGCCCACCGCCGCGCGATCGAGCGTCGCAGTCACGCCCTCCGCGGGACCATGCAGCACGATCGTCACGTGCGCGAGGCGCGGTTCGATGGCGCGGACCCGCGTCGTGGCGAACGAGACCCGCGCGTCCTCGCGCGCGGCGCGTGCAGAGGCGGCCGCGTCGTTGAACTCCGACCACGCGGTGGCGAGGCGGCCTGATTGCTCATGACAGACGGCGAGGTTGAGGAGGGTTCCGGGGCTCGGGTCGAGCGCCTCGCTCTGCGCGAGCTTCGGACACGCCGCGGAGAAGTCCTTGGCCGCCATGAGCTTCCGGGCCTGCTCGAAGAGACTCTGCGCGAGCGTGCGATTCGCGGGCGTGGGGTCCGCGCGGGCGGCGGTGGTCGCCGATGCCGCCGTGGCCGCCACAATCAGCGCAGCTGCGGCGCGCGCCCATCGAAGACCGGGAGATCGCCGCGACGCCACGAACCGAGCTTCGCCCAGCGGCATCGCCGCCGCAACAGGAGCGCGTATCCTCCACCCATGATCCCTCGCTCCCCTTCCTCCGTCGTGACGGGCGCCGCATCCGGTCTCGGTCGCGCCATCGCGTGCGAGCTCGCGTCGCGCGGCGCCCGCGTGGTACTCGCCGACATCGACGACGCCGGCCTCGCGGAGACCTCGCGCCTGGTCGGCGAGCGCGGCGGGACGGGAAAGACGATCCGCTGCGACGTCGCGAAGGCCGACGAGGTGCGGAGCCTCCGCGACGAGGCTGCCGGCTGGCTCGGCGACGTCGACCTCCTCGTCAACAACGCGGGCGTGGCCGTCGGCGGCCCCATCGGCGAGATCCCGCTCGAAGACTGGGCGTGGATCGTGGGGATCAACCAGTGGGGCGTCATCCACGGGTGCCACTTCTTCCTGCCCGCGATGAAGCGGCGCGGCAGCGGCCACGTGCTCAACGTGGCGTCGATCGCGGCCTTCGCCTGCGCCGGCGAGATGGGCCCCTACAACGTGACGAAGGCCGCGGTCGTCGCCCTCACCGAGACCCTCGCGGGCGAGCTCGCCGGAACGGGGGTCGGCGCCACGGTGCTCTGCCCTTACTTCTTCACCACGAACATCACGAAGCAGTCGCGCTCCCACGGTGCCGGCGTCGACCCGAAGCTCGTCGAGGACGTGATGAAGAAGACCGCCGTGCAGGCGGACGGCGTCGCGCGCCGCGCCATCGCGGGGTGCGAGAAGGGACGCCTCTACGTTTTTCCGCACCGCGAGGCGAAGGCGATCGCCGCGATCAAGCGCGCGCTGCCGGAGACGTTGCTTCGCAGGGTCGGTCCCGCGGTGGCGAAGCGCGTGCGAGGCTGACGAGCTCGCGTCGTCACCCGCGTCGCGCCCGGCGCCGTCGCAGGGTTGGCACTAAGCTCCGCCGCATGAAATCCCCCGCGCATCGAGATCATCCGGATCACAAGGTCGTCGAGTCGCACGCGAAGGGCCGCGTCACCGCGGCCGTGGACGGCGAGATCGTGGCCGACTCGAGCGACGTCGTGCGCGTCGACGAGGACGGGAGTCCGCCGCGCTACTACTTCCCGCGCGCCGACGTGAAGATGGACCGGCTCGCCCGCACCGACACCACGAGCGTCTGCCCCTTCAAGGGAAAGGCGAGCTACTACTCGGTGCAGGCGGGTGGCCGCACGATCCGCGACGCCGTGTGGAGCTACGAGGAGCCGTTCGAGGAGCACGCGGGGCTCGCGAACCGCATCGCCTTCTGGAGCGAGAAGGACCCGGGCATCGCCATCCGCACCGAGTGACCCACGTCACTGCCCGTCGATGATGTGCGCCAGCTGGGCACGCGCCGCCTCCCAGTCGTCCGGATTGTCGCTCCAGGTGACGGGCGCGTACGTGTACGAGCAGTCGTTGGTCGGGTCGTGGCACTGCTGCTCCCAGAGGACGCTCGGCACCATCTTGTCGACGAGCGCGCTCACGGAAGCGGGATCGATCGCGGCGGCGAGCGTGACGTAGTCGACGTCCTCGATGCCGCGACGCCAGTGCTTGAGACGCAGGCTCGCGATCGGGCCGTCGAGACCGTACGAGCTCGACGGGAACACGGTATCGGTGCCCGGGTACATGAAGAGGCCGTTGCCGTTGGCCCCGCCGTTCGTCCCGTAGCTCGGGTCGCTCGTCGCGGTACCGAACGTATTCGCGCTCGAGAAGAGGTCCACCTGGCCGAGGCCCTGCTGGTTGTCGTCGTAGTACGTCGCCTCCCACCAGAACCAGCGGTCGATCTTCTTCTTGTACTGGCCCCATGGCTGCTCGCGGAGCGCGACGCCGTCGTCCTCGGTTGCGCAGGAGCCGGCGCCCGGGCGCTGGCCGTTGTACGAGAAGATCCGGCGCGTCGGCTCGGCAGCGACGACCGCATCGGCCGCGGACTGGTCGGCCGCCGAGGTCCCACCCGTCGAGGTGCCACTGGCAGAGACTCCCTGGCTGAACGGCCACCCCGAGGTCGGGTCGCTCAGCGTCGAGGGCGCGTCGAGCAGCGGCTGCGTCGCCATGGTGTGGAGCTTGGCGCCCACGCCGTTGATGGCCGCCCACCACTGGAGCTGGGTCGTGATCGTGGGGGTGCCCTGCTGGCACTCGACCTCGTCGCACAGGTACATGAACCGCTCGGTGTTCGGCGAGTTCGCCTCGAACCAGGTCTCCCACCCGTTGAAGGCCGACGTGAAGGCGGACTGGGTCGAGTTCTCGGTGACGCCGCCGTAGGTGCCGATGGAGTAGACGTCCTGCCCCGAGCCGGTGCCCGGACCCGCGTAGCCGTTTGCGCTCGAGAAGAACGA
Source organism: Polyangiaceae bacterium (assembly GCA_036490515.1). Lineage (GTDB taxonomy): Bacteria > Myxococcota_A > Polyangia > Polyangiales > Polyangiaceae > Palsa-1150. Next base: position 22,998 of record DASXDU010000012.1, on the reverse strand, counting down.
CCCGTCCAGCACGCCGACGTAGTCGGCGCCCGGCTGCGTTCCCGTCTGGTTCGCGTCGTCGCCTATGAGCGAGATCTCGTGCCTGTGCGCCATGAGTCGCTCGTTCTTCAGCGCCGTCTGGATGAGCGTGTCCTGCGGCGTGCCCGGATTCGGGTACGCGACGCCGGCGTAGCGGGGGCCGAGGTCGCCGTACGACGTGAAGAGCATCGTCTTCGCGCTGGGCGCATCCGGCAGCGCGAAGTTGCGGACGCGCAGGCTGACGGGGACCTTGTGCGTGACCGCGCCGTTCTCGCTGACGGTCACCATGCCGCCGTAAACACCGGAGGGGGCGGTCTTCGGGATGTAGACGTCCGCCCAGATCGACTGGTTGCTGGATGCGGCGATGTCGAACGTCGGCACGAGCTCGAGCGGGACCGCGATGTCCGGATAGAACTTGTTCGCAACCGGCCGCTGCGCCCATGCGCACCCGGACCCCGTGGGCTTCGAGTCGGGCGTCGCCTGCGTCATCCCCGGGCACTGCGCGCGCTTCGGGAAGGTCGCCTCCTGCCAGGTCGCGAGCGTCCCGTAGGCCTGCTGGCTGAGGCCTTGGATCTGCAGGTACCGCACGTAGAAGAGCTCCGCCTCGGTGGAGGTCCAGTCGAAGAGCTTGTCGGTCGAGCGCGCGGTCGAGCGGATGACGGCGCCGCCTGGTCCCGTCAGGTTGCTCAGGGCGAAGCTCACCTTCGACGCCTTCGCGCTCGCAGCCTCGAGGACGACGTCGAACGAGATGACCTCGTTCTTCGCGCCGAACGCCCGGATGCACGTCCCGTCCCAGATGCTGTTGGCCACAGCGCTCGTGTGCCCGGTGGCGCGGAGCTCGTCCTGCGTCACCTTGTCGCCGCCCTCGTTCGCCCAGACGGCCGTGATGGCCGTCGTCCCCGAGGTGCCCCCCGTGTCGGCCGCGCAGGGATCGCCCGCGTCGCCGGTGCCGCCGCCCGAGTCGTCGCCACCCGGCGCACCGTCGTGGACCGCGCCATCGCCCAGCGCGAAGCCGTCGACGCCCGGCGCGTCGGTCGAGCCCCCGTCGGTCGCAGGCGCGCCGGACCCGGAGCTCCCGCCTCCGCACGAGACGCCCGAACAGACCAGCGCCGCCGATGCGCAGAGCGTCGCGAAGGCGACGAAGGTGGACCTGGCGCGGAGTGTCGAGACCATGCGGAGGGCCCTCTTCCCGGAGCGATTTGCCCCGGGAACGAGTGTCGCACGGCCCCAGCTCGACGGGAACGCACGCGGTCGCGCCCCGGCGGCCTGACGCGTAGAGTGCAGGCGATGGCGCGACGCGAGGACGGGCCGTGACGCGCCTCGCGGACGTGGCGGAGGCGTCCGCCGCGATCGCGGCGACGGCTGCGCGTTCCGCGAAGACGAAGCGACTCGCCGCGATCCTGCGTGAAGCGGACCCCGACGACGTGCCGGCCGTCGTGGCGTGGCTCTCCGGCGACCTCCTGCAGCGGCGCACGGGCGTCGGCTGGGCATCCCTCGCGACGTTGCCTGACGCTGCCCCGGCGCCCTCGCTCACGGTGGCGACGGTGAATCGCGCGCTCTCCGAGATGGCGGAGGCGTCGGGGCCAGGATCGCAGACGAAGCGCGCAGCACTGCTCCACGAGGTGATGTCGCGCGCGACCAAGGCCGAGCAAGCCTTCCTCCGCCCCCTGCTCGCCGGCAATCTCCGCCAGGGCGCGCTCGCGGGCGTCGCGTCCGACGCCATCGCGCAGGCGGCCGGCGTTCCTGCCGCCGAGGTTCGTCGCGCGACGATGCTCTGCGGGGATCTCCCGGCGGTCGCAGCGGCGGCGCTGACGGGCGGAAGCGCCGCGCTCTCCGCGTTCCGGCTCGAGGTGGGCCGCGCGCTCGCGCCGATGCTCGCGCAGTCGGCGAGCTCCGTCGACGAGGCCCTCGCCGATCTCGGTGTTCCGGCCGCGTTCGAGGCGAAGCTCGATGGCGCGCGCATCCAGATCCACAAGCGCGCGAGCGAGGTGCGCCTCTTCACCCGCTCGCTCGACGACGTCACCACCCGCCTCGGGCACGTCGCGGCGGACGTCGCGCGCTGGCGGGCCGACACCCTCGTCGTCGACGGCGAGATCCTCTGGTTCGCGTTCGCCGGCGAGGACGAGCGCCCTCGCCCGTTCCAGGAGACCGCCTCGCGCTTCGCCACGCGCGCGAGCGACGCGCCGCCTGTCACCGACGACCGTCCCTCGATCTTCCTCTTCGACGCGCTCCACGTGAACGGCGTCGATCTCCTGGATCGCCCGAACACCGAGCGCCGCGCCGCGCTCGAAGCCCTCGACACGTCCGCGCGACTCGTCGAGCGCGTCGTCACCTCCGACGCGCGCGAGGCGCAGGCCTTCTTCGAGCGGATGGTCGCACTCGGCTACGAGGGGGTGGTCGCGAAGTCCCTCGACGCGCCCTACGAGGCAGGGCGGCGCGGGGCGAGCTGGCGCAAGGTGAAGCCGGTCCTGACGCTCGACCTCGTCGTTCTCGCCGTCGAGTGGGGCTCCGGCCGGCGCCGCGGCACGCTCTCGAACATCCACCTCGGCGCGCGCGATCCGGCGACCGGCGGCTTCGTCATGCTCGGGAAGACGTTCAAGGGGATGACCGACGCGATGCTCGCGTGGCAGACCCGCCGCTTCCTGGAGCTCGCCGACGGGCCGACCGACGGAAACGTCGTCCGGGTGCGACCCGAACAGGTCGTCGAGATCGCCTTCTGGTCTCCAGACCTCGACGCGCTACCCGGGCGGCATGGCCCTTCGCTTCGCCCGCGTCGTTCGCTACCGCGAGGACAAGGCCGCGTCCGAGGCGGACACGATCGAGACCGTGCGCGCGATCCACGCGCGCTCCCGGGGCGGAGAGGACGAAGGCGAACCCGACCGCGACGCGTGAGACGGAGCGCGCGTCGCCCGTCGACGGCGGTGAGCAGCTGCGATACGACCTGCCGCATGCCGCTCAACCACTACGTCACGCTCGGGCACTCCGGTCTCCGCGTCAGCCCGCTCTGCCTCGGCACGATGACCTTCGGCAAGGAGTGGGGCTGGGGCGCCGAGCCGGCCGATGCGAAGCGGATCCTCGATCGGTACGTGGAGCGCGGCGGCAACTTCATCGACACGGCGAACGGCTACACCAAGGGCCACTCCGAGGTCATTCTCGGCGAGCACCTCGCGCACGACAGGAAGAAGCGCGACCGCGTCGTCCTCGCGACCAAGTTCGTCACGAACATGTTCCTCGGCGACCCGAACGGCGGCGGCTCGAACCGCAAGGCCGTCATCGCGCAGTGCGAGGAATCGCTCCGTCGCCTGCGCACCGACTACATCGATCTCTACTGGCTGCACGCCTGGGACCGGACGACGCCGATCGAGGAGACGATGCGCGCGCTCGACACCCTCGTGGAGCAGGGGAAGGTCCGTTACCTCGGCTTCAGCGACACGCCCGCCTGGAAGGCGGCGCAGGCGCAGACCATGGCGCAGCTCCGCGGATGGGCGCCGCTCGTCGCGCTGCAGATCGAGTACTCGCTCCTCCAGCGAACGGTCGAGGGCGAGCTCGTGCCGATGGCGCAGGAGCTCGGGCTCGGCGTGACGCCGTGGGGGCCGCTCCGCGGGGGCGCTTTGAGCGGCAAGTACAAGCGCGCCGACAAGGGAAAGCACGAGGCGGGGCGCGGTGCGCGCGTGACGAACTACCTCGACGACCGCACCTTCGACCTGCTCGAGCTCATGGAGGGCATCGCGAAGGAGCTCGGGACCACCGTGGCGCGCGTGGCGCTCGCGTGGGTCCAGGGACGCCCCGGCGTCGCGTCGACCATCATCGGCGCGCGCACGATCGAACAGCTCGACGACAACCTCGGCGCGCTCGACGTGAAGCTCGCCCCCGCGCAGGTTCAGGCGCTCGACAAGGCGACCACCCCGAGCCTCCCCTTCCCGACCGACATGCTCGGCGCGGTCCCGACGTTCGCGTTCGGCGGCACGACGATCAACGGCCAGCCGTCCCAGCCCTGGTCGCAGGCGCCGCAGAACGAGGGCGAGCGCTTCTGACGCGACGCGCGCGGCTCAGGGCAGGAGCCCGAGGACGTCGAGCTCCGTCTGCGTCCCGACGTACACGTGGCCGCCGGCGACGGTGGGTACCGCGAACTTCACCGAAGCGCCGAGCTTGTCCCGGCCCCCCGCCGCCTGGCCAGTGTCGTAGAGCTCCGTGCCGAGATTCGTGGCGTCGTACGCATAGAGCACGCCCTTGGCTCCGTCGAGCACCCACGCGATGCCCGCGCTCGATCCGCTGGACGAGATGCTCACCGTCGCGCCCGGAAAGTTGAAGCTCTTGGTCGTCTTCGAGGTGGGCGACGTCGAGAGCTTCCCTGCGCTCAGCGAAAACGCCTGCACGGTGTCTCCGATGCCCCCGACGTAGACGCTGCCATTCCAGTAGACGGGAGACATGAAGATGCCGTTCGTGACGCCGGATGTGTTGGGGAACGCCGAGACCGACTGGACGATCTGGCTGTCGCTCCCGTTCTGGAAGTGACCCATCTGGTCGCGGTCGAGGAGATAGAGAACGCCGGGCTTGCCCGACGCGAGGAGCTCGTGCGCGACGGCGCCCGATTGGTCCGGAAGGACGACCGGGTTCGCCGATCCGAAATCGATGTCCCCGGCGCTCAGGTCCGCCTGGTTGTAGGGCGTGAAGTAGTCGACGACCTTGCCGGTCGCGTCGAGCTTGAGGGCGCTGTCGCCGTAGTCGCTGCCTCCCGTGTCGACGTCGAACGTACCGTTCGCAGTCTCGGCGTAGACGAACCCCGAGGAGTCGGACGAGAGGCCGCCGCCCGACTGCCAGACCGAGCTCCAGTTGTCGTTCGGCGACGCGCAGAAGGTCATCGTCGGCGTGAGGTCGCTCTCCTCGAAGCCCAGGATCCAACCGTGGTTGTCCGAGTCCGACTCCGCGTTGGACCCGATGCCGACGTAGACGACGCCGCCCGCGAGGAGGAGCGCGCACCGCTGGTAGTGCGTCCCCGGGTCGAACGCGATCGTCCCGTTCTGGCTGTTCGCGCCGGTCCCTTGCGCCGTCGGCGCGACCTCCACCGGGCTGCCGGCTCGTTCCGCCCCGGAGGTGACGTCGAGCGCGTGGAGGAAGTGGTGGAACCCAGCCGCGTCCTTCGTCAGCGCGACGAGGACCATCGTCTGCGTCGCGGGGTCGATGACGGGAGTTCCCGTGATGCCCGCGCCGGGGACGAGATCTCCACAGTCGTCGAGATCCGAGCAGGAGAGCGCCGTCCCGACGTTCGTGTGCCAGAGCGCGGGGCCCGCAGTGGTCGCGTCGAACGCGTACACGCTGTTGCTCTCGGTCACGACGAAGACGGCGTCGTGCGTCTGCCCGCCGATCGAGAGGCCGGGGACGAACAACGGCTGCGCATAGACGTACCCGTCGACGGACAGCGCGAACTTCTTGCCGAAGGTGCTCGACGCGACGTTCGACGGCGTGAGGGTCGTCTCGACGACGTACTGCCCCGTTCTCGCGGCGTCGTTGTGGTACGTGAGGACGCTCGTCGACGGGGCCCCGCCACCCGAGCCGTCGGAGCCGGCGTCGGCGCCCGGGGGCAGGCCGCCCTCCGTTCCGCCCGCGTCGGCGCCTGGCCCACCGTCGCTCCCGTGCCCGCCGTCGCTCCCCGGGGACCCATCGCCGACGGCCGTCGCGCCGTCGCGGCCTCCGCCGGCCTCGGACCCGACCGACGCGTCTTCCCCTCCGGGGCTCCCGCCGGATCCCCCGCACGCCGTGCAGGCAACCGCCAGCAGGGACACGGCTCGCAAACGAGGCAGACACCCCATTCTCGTCCTCCGTTCGCAGCGGTCATTGTCCCACGGCGGGCGCGAGATTGCGAAGACCGTCCGTGGAACGCTCGAGATCGACGTTCGCGCCGTGGACACGGACTGCGGCGCGTGGCGCGCGCGCCCGGGGCGATCGTCGTGCGGGCGCGCGGTCTTCCCTTGGCGTAGGCTCTCCGCCATGAACGAGGAACAGGGTCACGACGTTTGCTCCACGTGCGGGGGCGATCGCCGCATTTCGAATTCGTTCGGCCTCACGACCACCTGCCCGAGCTGCCACGGGTCCGGGCGACGCGCGGAGTCGACGGGGTTCCACGACGTGACCAAGACCAAGCCGTCGCACTACAAGCCCTCGAACCGCATGGGTGAGGCCGTCGTCAAGCCACAGTGGCCCACGACGCTCGAAGGGACACGCCTCGCGACGGAGGTCCGCGACTGCAAGACCGTGTCGGACGCCGACAAGGCGCGACTGACGCGCGAGATCATCGAGTACGAGCAGACGCACGGCCAGTGCACGCAGACGTTCCTGAAGAAGATCCGGAAGCTGGTCCGACCTCGCCCCTGAGCTCGACCATGAAGTTCATGCTGATGATGCATGCGCCTCGCGGCGACGGCGACTACCAGGTCCGCGACTGGAAGCCCGAGGAGTTCCAGGCGCACATCCAGTTCATGCGCGACCTCAACCGAGGCCTTCGCGAAGCAGGAGAGCTCGTCGGCGCCGAGGGCCTGGCCCCTCCCGGCCAGGCGCGGATCGTTCGGTCGAAAGGCGGTGGTGCGCCCGAGGTGACCGACGGCCCCTTCCCGGAGTCCAAGGAGTTCCTCGTGGGCTACTGGATCGTCGACGTCGAGAGCGCCGAGCGCGCGCACGCCATCGCAGCGAAGGCGTCGACCGCGCCGGGCCCGGGCGGCAAGCCGCTCGGGATCGCGATCGAGGTGCGTCAGGTGATGAGCGCGCCACCCGACGCGACGTAGTACCCGGGGCGCGATGAACCGGGACGGCGAGCACCTCCTCCGCGAACTCGCGCCCCAGGTCCTCGGCGCGGTCGTCCGTCGCTACGGCGACTTCGACGCCGCCGAGGACGCCGTCCAGGAAGCGCTCACCGCAGCCGCCTTCCAGTGGCCGAGCGCGGGCGTCCCGGACAATCCGCGCGCGTGGCTCGTCCAGGTAGCGGCCCGGAAGCTCACCGACCGGATCCGATCGGAGTCGGCGCGCCGGCGCCGCGAGGCGAAGATCGCCCTCGAGACGCCCCCGGAAGAGAACGTGGCACCGCCGCCGGACCAGGCGCCGGCAGGGGAGGAGGACGACTCCCTCGTGCTCCTCTTCATGTGCTGCCATCCGGCGCTCACGCGAGCGTCGGCCATCGCGCTCACGCTGCGCGCCGTGGGGGGCCTGACGACCGCGGAGATCGCGAGCGCGTTCCTCGTCCCCGAGGCGACGATGGCGCAGCGAATCAGCCGCGCGAAGCAGAGCATCAAGAGCTCCGGCGTCGGCTTCGCGATGCCGCTGCCCGACGAGGTGGGGGCGCGCGTCGACGCCGTGCTCCACGTGCTCTACCTGGTCTTCAACGAGGGCTACGCTGCGAGCTCCGGCCCTTCGCTCCAGCGCGTGGATCTCGCGGCGGAGGCCATCCGTCTCGCTCGCGCAGCGTACGCCCTCCTTCCCGTCGACGCAGAGGTCCCCGGCCTGCTCGCGCTCATGCTCCTCACCGACGCGCGGCGCCCCGCGAGGTCCGGCCCGAGCGGGGAGATCATCCCTCTCGACGAGCAGGATCGATCGCTCTGGGACCGGGAGGCGATCGCAGAGGGCGTGCGGCTCGTCGGCGAGGCGATGGCGCGTGGCCCGGCCGGCTACTACCTCCTGCAGGCGGCGATCGCTGCGTTGCACGACGAGGCGGCGCGGGTCGAGGAGACCGACTGGCCGCAGATCGCCACGCTCTACACGGCGCTCATGTCCATGTCCGACAACCCCATGGTGGCCCTGAGCCACGCGGTCGCAGTCGCGATGACGCAGACGCCGGCCGAAGGGCTGCGCCTCCTCGAGAGGCTCGACCGCGATCCGCGCTTCGGGGGCCACCACCGTCTCGACGCGGTCCGGGCTCACCTCCTCGAGCGCACCGGCGACTTACCCGCCGCGATCGCGAACTACCGGGCGGCTGCCGGGAAGACCGCGAGCCAGCCGGAGCGTGACTACCTGCTCTCGAAGATCGCTCGCCTCCGGGCGGGCTGAGCGACGATGGTCTCCTCTGCCGTCATGGCCCCCGAGGACTCTTCCCCCGCGCTGGTCGTGTCGGGCCTGCGCAAGAGGTACGGCGACCGCGAGGCGCTGCGCGGCGTCGACCTCGTGGTCGCGCCGGGAGAGGTTCACGGCCTCCTGGGACCCAACGGTGCGGGCAAGACGACGCTGATGCGCGTCATCCTCGGGCTCGTCGCGCCCGATGCGGGGAGCGTGAGCGTCTTCGGCGAGCGGGCCGCGACCATCCCCGGCCCGCCAACGCAGGGCGTGTCCGGCTTCGTCGACGCCCCGCGGTTCTATCCCTACCTGTCCGGCCGCAAGAACCTGCGCCTCCTCGCGAGCCTCGACGGCGCGGGCGGCGGGCGACGGGTCGACGAACGCATCGCCCGCGCTCTCGCGCAGGTGGGGCTGACAGACGACGCCGACGCCGACGCGAAGTTCGGCGCGTACTCCGCGGGCATGCGGCAGCGGCTCGCGCTCGCGGCGGCGCTCCTCCGCTCTCCTCGTCTCATCCTGCTCGACGAGCCGACGAGCACGCTGGATCCGGCCGGAGCGCGCGAGCTTCGCGCGCTCGTACTGCGCCTCGCCGGGGATGGCGTCGCGGTCCTGCTCAGCAGTCACGACCTCCTCGCGGTGCAGGACCTCTGCACGAGGGTGACCATCCTGCGCCGCGGCGCCGTGGCCTTCGCAGGCACGCTGGACGAGCTACGCGGTCGTGCGCCCGACGCGGTCCACCGGCTGCGAACGAGCGACGACGCGCGCGCCCTCGAGCTCGCGGGCGGGCGGGTGCACGCCGCCCCTGCGGCCGACGGCCTGGGGCTCGACGTTCGCGCCAGCGACGAGGAGCGCGACGCGTACATCCTCGCGCTGGGACGCGAAGGCGTCGCGGTGCGCTCGCTCGAGAGCCGCGACCGGTCGCTCGAGACCGTCTTCCTCGAGCTCACGGCGCTCGACGACGCCGAGCCGACCGCCGAGCCGGCTGCCGAACGGGCCGCGATCCCCGGGCCCGCAGAGGCTGGACGAGCGGCTCTGGTGACGCGCGATCCGTGGACGGTGCGGGGAGTCCGGTCGGTCGTCCGCGCGGAGACGACGAAGCTCGCCGGGCAAGCCAAGGTGTGGGCCACGCTGGGAGCCTGCATCCTCGGGCCGTTCGCGTTCGCCCTGGCGATGGCGCTGCAGAGCGCCGTCCCGGAGGACACGCTGTTCGGTCGAACGGCGAAGGCGTCGGGCTTCGCGACGCCCGTCGTCGTCCTCGGCTTTGCGGCGGCGTGGGCGTTCCCGGTGCTCGCGGGCGTCGTCGGCGGCGACATCTTCTCGGCCGAGGACCGGCACGGTACCTGGCCCACGATCCTCGCTCGTTCGCGGTCGCGCGCGGAGTTGTTCGCGGGCAAGGTGGTCACGGCGCTCGCCTTCGCCGGTGCGGTCGTCGTCGCGCTCGGCCTGTCGAGCGTCGTGGCCGGCATCCTCGTCATCGGGCACCAGCCGCTCCTCGCGCTCTCGGGCGTAGAGCTCGGCCCCGGCCGGGCGCTCGCGATGGTCGGCGCGGCCTGGCTCACCGCGCTGCCGCCCGTGCTCGCGTTCTCCGCGATGGCGGTCCTCGCCTCGGTGGCCACCCGCAGCAGCGTCGGGGGCGTGGGCCTCCCCGTGCTCGCCGGCTTCGCGATGGAGCTCGCCTCCTTCCTCGACGGCCCCCCCGCTCTTCGCCGCGGGCTCCTGACGACGGCGTTCGACGCCTGGCACGGCCTGTTCGTCGGCCCCGCCGTCGTCGGCCCGCTCGCGAGCGCGGCGGCGCTGAGCGGGGCCTACCTCGCTGCCTGCCTCGCGGTGGCTCGCCTCGCGATCGCCCGCCGGGACATGGGGAGCTGACGTGCGCCCGCTCCCCGCATCGACGATCGCCCTCGCCGCCGCCGCGGTCGTCCTCGCTGCGGTCGCGGCGCGCGGGCCTTCCGGAGAGATCACCCGCGCCCACCTCGAGGACGACGTCGCGTCGACGTTCGCGAACCTGGTCGCCGTGCAGGTCGCGAGGGTAGGTCGCGCGGGCGACGCGGCCGCCCTGCACGCGAGCGCGCAATGCCGGAAGGTCGCCGCGCCCAGGGAGCGGCGCGGCGCCGGCGACTGGACGTGCGACGTCGCGTGGTACGTACCGGCGCGGTACGCCGCCCTGCGCGACCGCTACGACCTGCACGTCACGCCCGACGGGTGCTACGCCGCGTCGGCCGACGGGGAAGAGGCGCACGTGGGCGGACCGACCATCACGACGCGCGACGGCGCGACGATGCGAAACCTGCTCTACGCATTCGATGGGTGCATCGCGGCGCGGTGAGGAGGCGAGGGCGCGGAGCTGACGTCCGTCCGCCGACGTGGCGTATCCTTCGCGGCGTGAGGCTCGTTCGCGCCGCCGGAGCGTGCATCGCGGTTGCTGCGGCGCCCGCGCTCGTCCACTGCGGCGCGCGGACGGGCTTCGAAGACGGGAGCCTGGGCGGCGGGCCGGCGACGGCGGAGGCAGGCGCCACGTCGGATGGGGCTTCCGCGTTCGATGCCCCCCTCGCCGATGCAGGGTGCACGCCGGCGCCACCCGGCGGACTCGCGGTCGCCAGCTTCCCCACCACGGTCGTCTCGATCGCCCTCACCGTGGTGGGAGACACCCTCTACGCCGGCACCGCGGCGATCGGGGCGGCGAGTCCCCTCTACACCGGCGCCCTGGCGGGAGTACCGGTGACGGGCGGAGCCACGCAGCCGCTCACGGCGCCGGGGTACAGCTTCGGCAACGTCGCGTCCGACGGAGCCCGCCTCTACTACCCGCAGACGCGCGGCACCCCGGAGGGGTCCGGCGGCTCGATCTACACGGTGGTCGGCCTGGCCGCCATCGATCTGTCGACGGGCGGCGTGCATCCGATCGCGACGCCCGCGCCGCCGTGGTCGACGTCCAGCAACCTGAACTCGGACATGATCGCAGCGACGACCGCGTTCCCGGGGGTCTTCTGGATCGGAGGGCAGGCGGGCTCCAGCAGCGCGAGCACCCTGTCGGACTGGGACGCGCGAACCGACGCTGCAACCGTCCTCGCCCAGGGGCAGTCCCTGAGCGGCATCGCCGTCGATGCGACGGGCGTCTACTGGGCAGACGTCGGAGGCAGCCAGGGCATCACCGTGTACGCCCTACCGCTCGGCGGCGGCACGCCGTCCGCGCTCGCGAAGGTGCCCGGGGGCACCTACGGCGTCCTCCTCGGCGTCACGGCCTCCGACGTCGTCTTCGTGAGCGACAGTGCGACTGGCACCATCGAGGCGGTGAGCAAGACGGGCGGCGGCCCGCGCCTTCTCACGACCACGACGTCGTCGTGGGCAAACGCCTTCGCATGGGTCGACGATCCGTACCTCTACTGGACCGAGAGCGCGGCCCCGACGACGCTCACGCGTATCCCCGTCGCGGGAGGCCCGAGCGACGTCCTGCCTACCCAGGGAGAGATCCAGACCCTCGCGTTCGACGCGTGCAACGTCTACGTCGGGTCCCTCGGCCCCTCGCAGGTGCGCGCCCGGCCCAAGTGAGACGGCGGAAGGGCCCCGTCGCTCGTCGCTCCTCGGTCACTCTGCGGTGCGGTTCAGGCTCGCGGCGAGGTTGCGCGCCATGCCGCGTGGCGCGAAGCGCAAGGACGCGATGCGGACCTTGTTCATGAAGCCCGCGACGGCCAGGGGCTGGCCGCGCATCATCGCGCGATAGGCGTCCTCGGCCACCTCGCGTGCGTTCATCACCTTCGCCTTGAAGAGGGCCGACTTGTCGTTGCCGGCGACCTGCGCGAACTCCGTGGCCGTCGCGCCCGGGCAGCTCACCGTCGCCGTGACGCCCGTGCCCTCGAGCTCGACCGAGAGCGCCTCGGTGAACGAGTTCACGAACGCCTTCGATGCGTAGTAGACGGCCATGAACGCCCCCGGGACGAAGCCGGCGGTCGACCCCAGGTTGAGCACGCGCCCGCTCTTTCGCGCGATCATCGGCGGCAAGAGGAGGTGCGTGAGCTCCACCAGCGCGACGACGTTCACCTGGATCATCTCGAGCTCGCGGGCGAGGTCGCGCTCCGCGAAGGCCCCCGTGCCGCCGAAGCCGGCGTTGTTCACGAGAAACTCGACGGCGATGCCGCGCGTCTCGAGGGCGTCGGCGATCCGCTTCGCTGCGCCCGGGCGCGCGAGGTCCTCTGCGAGGACGTGCACCTCGACCGGGTGCTTCGCCTTGATGGCAGCCGCGAGCTCCTCGAGCTTGTCGCGCCGCCTCGCGACGACCACGAGGTCGTGCCCGTCCGCCGCGAACAGCGAGGCCAGCTCCGCGCCGAGCCCCGCCGATGCCCCCGTCACGAGCGCCGTCTTACCCATGGGCGCGGTCGTACCACCGGGGTGAGGCTCGTGGCGATGCTTCGCGCGCGCCCTCGGCCGTCCGACAAAAAAGGAGCGGCCGGGGAAGGCGCCTGCTGCTCGCCTCCCCCGGCCTCTCGGGTTCGTCACGCGGGCTCTTCGGCGCCCTCGTCACACGCGGCCTGGACGAGCTTCGGGGTGACTACCCCTTGCTCGTCGCAACCACGCTGCTCCCACCGGGCGGGGACGCCTGCGGTGCCGGAGACGACTTGTCCACGGCAGCTTGCAAGGCTGCCGCTTTCGTCGCCGCCTTCGCCGCGAGCGTGACCTTGCGCTTGGCGTTCGCCGCAACCCTGACGGCTGCGGTGGGCACCTTGCGCACGGTCGCCTGGAGTCCGAACGCCGCCAGCGTGGTCGGCTTGTCGCCGAACATCTGGAGCGCGTACTCCTTCCCCTGGACGTACGCGGCGTGCGCCGTGACGTCCGCCGCGTTGCGCGCGGCGATCGCCTCGTCGCGCGCGGCCTCGGCCGCCTCCACCTTCGCCTCCGCATCGACGTACCCCTGAAGGGCTCCGACGATGGCCGGCTGCGTGGTGGAGACGCCCTTGACCACGATGCCCGTGGTGATGCCGACGTTCGCCTGCATCCCCGCGATCATCGCGCGGTACTCCGTGACCCGATTGACGTTGTTGTTGCTCTTTCCCATGACCTTCTCACCTCCTTTCCTGGGTGGAGGCCAGTGCGGGTCCGGGCTCGCGCCCGGGCTCGACCGTGCCCCCTATAGAGGGGGGATACTCGGAGGCGGGTTTTTGCCGTCCGCGACGCGGAAATCGTCCTCCCCCCGTCGATTGGGAGGTGGATGTAGGCATGATCAGGGGGCGCGAACGGCTCGAGGAACGGGCGCAACGGGCTGCGCTCATGGCGCAGCGGGCTGCGCTCGTTGCGCAACGGGTTGCGCCCATGGCGCAGCGGCCTGCGCTCGTTGCGCAGCGCGCCGCGCCCGCTCGTCGGCCCCTGGCGGCTCCCCTACCCGTCCGTCTTCCACGAGTCGTGGTAGCCCGGCTCCTCGAGGTTCGCGGCCTGCGCCGTGGGCGCGAGCGGCTCGAACGTGTCGCACATGACGGCCAGCTCGTCGGTGCGCTTCGAGCCGACACTCGCCTCGTACGCGCCGGGGTGTGGCCCGTGCGCGACGCCCGCGGGGTGGAGCGAGATGGCGCCCGGCCCGACGCCGCGGCGGCTCGTGAAGTTGCCGCGCAGGTAGAGGATCACCTCGTCGCAGTCGACGCTCGAGTGCGGGTACGGGCACGGGATCGCCTGCGGGTGGAAGTCGACGAGGCGCGGCACGAACGAGCAGACGAGGAACCCCTTGCCCTCGAAGGTCGCGTGGATCGTCGGCGGCAGGTGCACGAGGCCCACCTTGGGCTGGAACTTCTCGATGGCGAACGCGAACGGGTAGACGAAGCCGTCCCACCCGACGACGTCCATCGCGGGGTTCTCGAGCGCGTAGCGCGTGAAGACGCCCTGCTTCTTCGCGAGGAGCTCGCGGGGCCCCTCCTGCACCTTCTCGGGCGTCGCGATCGGCCCGCGCGGGCGCACGAAGTCGCGGTGCGTGTAGGGCGCGTCCATGCGCAGCTGCCCGACAGGGTTCCTGAACCCCTCGGGCACGATGACGCCGCCGTGCGCCTCGAAGGCGAGCATCCGCATCGGCTGCTCGACGTGCCACCGGTGCACCATCGACTTGGGCACCCAGACGTAGTCGCCCGCGGTCACGTCGAGCCACCCGCACGGCGACTCGAGGCGACCCTTGCCCTCCTGCACGTACCAGAGCTCGTCGCCGTCGCCGTTCGCGAAGTAGACGTCGTCGGTCGTGTCGGGGCGCGCGAGCAGCACCGTCACGTCGCGGTTGAAGAGCACCGGGACGCGCCGGTCGACGAGCATCCCACCGGCGGGCACGCGGTCGGAGAGGTAAAGCCGCCGGCGCAGCGGCTTCTGCGCGTCCGGGTCGGGCTGCGGCGCGGGCCAGCCGCGCTTGGTCACGTCGACCTCGCGGTGGGGCGTCACCGGGTGGCGATGGTAGAAGTACGTGAAGGGCCCGCTGAAGCCGCCGCGCGTGAACATCTCCTCGTAGAGCATCTTCCCGTCGGGCGCGCGGCACACGGTGTGCGGCTTGTCCGGCAGGAGCCCGGCGCTCTGGCGATCGATCATGACGACTTCTGCGCGCGCTCGATGCTCTCGAAGAGAGCGCGGAAGTTGCCGTAGCCGAAGCCCTCGTCGCCGCAGCGCTGGATGATCTCGTAGAAGAACGGCCCCGCGCGCTCGTCGGAGTAGAGCGCCTTGGCCTCGCGCAGGAAGATCTGGAGCATGTAGCGCTCCTGCGAGCCGTCGAGCAGGATCTGGTGCTTCTCGAGGACGCCGAGCTCCTGCGTCACGTTGTGGATGCCGAGGGCCTCGAGGCGGCGCGGCAGGTCGCGGTAGTAGGACGGCGGCGTGTCCATGAAGTCGACCGCGCGGCGCTTGAGCTCCTCCACCGTCCAGATGACGTCCTTCACGTTGAAGGCGACGTGCTGCACGCCGGACCCCTGGTTGTCCTCGCAGAACTTGTAGATCTGCGAGTCGCGGAAGTGCGGGCGGAGCGGCTCGTTCGTCGCGAACTTCACCTGGCTGACCGGGTCCCACATGACGATCGACCGGAGGCCGGAGCCGTGCGCGAACTGCGCGGCCACGTCCTTCGTGTGGAACTTGATCTCCCAGAACGGCACGAAGCCGAGGACGTCCCGGTACCACGCGATGATGGGCTGCATCGTGAGCCCGTTCGACGTCACGTGGTCGACGATCTGGATGCCGTAGACGTTGTCCGGCTTGCCAGCGTTCCCGACGCCGGAGTCGACGAAGCCGGGCGCGAACGCGCGGTAGTCGTTGCGCTCGACGAAGCGGAACGCCACGTCCCCGAGCGGCGTCGCGATCTCGACGGCGCGGTAGCTCCCGCCGCGCGCGTCCTCGTCCCTGACGGGGTCGGAGAGGAAGGTGCCGCCGCGCGCCTCGAGGAAGGCCATCGTCTCGTCGAGGTTCTTCACGCGGAAGCTGAGGCTCATCACGCCCGCGGGGTGCCGCCGGAGGAAGCGGGCGGCCTTGGAGCTCTGGCCGAGCGGCGTCGACACGCAGACGCGCACGTCGCCCGCGCCGAAGACCACGCTCTGCTGTCCGCTCCGCGCCGTGAGCTCGTCGCCCGCCTTCGCGACCTCCTTGAAGTCGAACTTCTCGGTGTAGAACTTCCGCGAGCGCTCGAGGTTCTCGACCACGAAGTGCATCGAGTCGTACCCGAGGATCCCAATGTGTTCCGCCGGCATGGCGCGCAGCATGCCACAAAGGTCCTGGCGCGACAGGGGCCCGCGTGCGAAGACCGAGGGCTCGGTGTTGGCGAGCGCTTGGGGTGGATTGCCGCGTCGCGGCACGCAGGAGGAGAGCGGATGCATCGGCTCGTGAGCGCGTGGGTGCTGGGCGTCGGCCTGGCCTTGGGCTTCGTGGCGTGTGGTGGCGGCAGCAGCGGCAGCGCGGGGCCGGGCGGCGCGGACGCGTCGACCGACGCGCCTTCGAAGAGCGATGCGGGGCCTCCGGCGGAAGCCGCGGCCGACGGGACGAGCTCCGGGGATGCGACGAGCGACGCGGCCGCGGACGCACCCACCGACGCGCCCTCCGACACCGCGAGCGACGACGCCGGCGACGGCGCCTTCGCCCCCGCGTCGCACCCCGCGTGGCCGATCGTCCTCCCCAACGCGGGCGTCGTGCTGAAGAACATGAAGCTCGTCACGATCGTCGCGTCGACGGACCCGAACGCGAACGACCTCTTCGCGTTCGACGACGGGCTCGTACAGAGCCAGTGGTGGAGCGCGTTCTCGACCGAGTACGGCCTGGGCACGCCCTCGGCGAGCATCCACGTCACGGGCGCCGCCGTCACCGGCAACCCCACCGAGGGGACCATGGAAGCGTACATCGCGGCGTCCATCGCGGCCGACGCCGACGGGGGCGCGGGCCCCGACGGCAACACGATGTACATGCTGTACCTGCCGCCGGGCATCGACATCATCGACGCGCGCGGCGAGAACACGAACTGCCAGTACTACGGCGGCTACCACGCCCAGTACGACAAGAGCGGCGACGCGTGGGGCGTCGTCCAGCACTGCCCGGTCGCGAACACGGGCATCACCGATCTCCAGTCGATGACGATCATCGGCAGCCACGAGATCGCCGAGGGCGCGACGGACCCCATCCCCGGCAACGGCTACACGGCGGGCTCGCCGCTCACGAGCCAGCCCTGGACGCAGTCCCCGCTCGTGCAGACGCTCTTCGGCGAGGTCGGCGACCTGTGCTCCGACACCCAGTGGACCGAGGGCGCGTACACCTACCAGCGCATCTGGTCGATCGCAGCCGCGGCGAAGGGCTTCGACCCGTGCGTGCCCGCGTACCCGAACCAGGCCTACTACAACGCGAGCCCGGCGAACCTCTGGTACGCGGTGAAGGCGGGCACCGGCCTCAAGATCCCGGTCGTCGGCTGGAGCGACCGCCCCACGGCGAACTGGCTCATCGGCCCCGAGGTCTGGACGCAGAGCGTGACGGGTTTCGCGGCCGCCTACTCGAGCTCCCTCATCGAGAAGACGGACGCGGGCAGCTACTACGCGACGAACGACGGCCAGACCTCGTACCTGCAGGTCGACGCGCCGGCCGACGCGACGAGCGGCGCGTGGGCGACCGTCGCTCTCTTCAACTTCACCCCCGGCGAGCCGGGCGACCCGTACCACATCTGGTTCGTCGGCGTGTACGTGCCGTAGGGCGCGCCCACGTCGCGCCCGTTCGCGGGCCGCGAGCCGCGGGCCTTAGCCGAACGCGATCACGCGCTGCAGCTCGAGGTTCTTCAGGAGCTCGAGCGCTCGGTCCGGCTGCACCGCGACGCACCCGAGGAGCTCGCGCACCGACGTGCACCCGTCGATCATCGCGAGGAGCGCGCGCGTGTCGGCCTCGAACTCGAACCAGGCGAGGTCGTCCTTCGACACCGCGATGACGGGGACGGCCCCCAGGTCCGCGTCCTCCAGGCTGCGGGCGATGGGCAGCACGTCGCTCCGGCGGACGGCGGTCGGGACCTCCTCGAGGTACTCGACGCTCACCTGGATGTCCGGCGCGCTGGCCGCGCGCCCCTCGCGTACGTGCGTGTCCGCGCGCTTCGCGTAGGCCGCGAAGCGGTCGGGCTCCACCTTCATGGTGGGCAGATCGCCGAGCTTTCGAGCCAAGGTCGGGCCTCCGTCGGGGACGAAAAGAGCCCTCCACCGCGATCGATGGGGCGAGCTTTGAACTTAGCACGTTTTGGACCGAAGTCGCGCCCTCCCCCGTGCCGGCCGCGTGTGCTACTCCGCGCGTTTGTTGGTTCCACCAGCCCCGGTGGCAGCACCAGCAGGAGGCGCCCATGAGCCGGAAGCCCACGAAGTACGTGTTCGTCACCGGCGGAGTCGTCTCCTCGATCGGCAAGGGGCTCGCGAGCGCGTCGATGGGCGCGCTCCTCGAGGCGCGGGGCCTGCGCGTCACGCACGTGAAGCTCGACCCGTACATCAACGTCGACCCGGGCACGATGAGCCCCTACCAGCACGGCGAGGTGTTCGTCACCGACGACGGCGCCGAGACGGACCTCGACCTCGGGCACTACGAGCGCTTCACGACGGCGCGCATGACGCGCCAGAACAACTTCACGACGGGCCGCATCTACGAGGCGGTCATCTCGAAGGAGCGCCGCGGCGAGTACCTCGGCGCGACGGTGCAGGTCATCCCGCACATCACCGACGAGATCAAGGCGCGCGTCCGCGACGCGACCGAAGGCGTCGACGTCGCCATCATCGAGATCGGCGGCACGGCCGGCGACATCGAGTCGCTCCCCTTCCTCGAGGCGATCCGGCAGATGAAGATCGAGGCGGGCTGGCAGAACGCGCTCAGCGTGCACGTCACGCTCGTCCCGTACATCGCGACGGCGGGAGAGCTCAAGACGAAGCCCACGCAGCACGCCGTCAAGGAGATGCGCGAGATCGGCATCCAGCCCGACGTGCTCCTCTGCAGGACGCAGATGCCGCTCACGCGGCCGCTCAAGGAGAAAATAGCGCTCTTCTCGAACGTCGCCGTCGAGGCGGTCATCAGCGCGATGGACGTCGGCTGCATCTACGAGGTGCCGCAGATGTTCCACGCCGAGGGGCTGGACGAGCTGCTCGCCGAGCGCCTCAACATCTGGAGCCGCGCGCCCGATCTCTCCAACTGGCAGCGCGTCGTCCAGCGCTTCAAGAGCCCCGCCCGCGGCACGGTCAAGATTGGCATCGTCGGCAAGTACGTGCACCTCAAGGACTCGTACAAGTCGCTCCACGAGGCGCTCGTCCACGGCGGTCTGTCGAACGAGTGCCGCGTGGAGCTCGAGTACATCGACAGCGAACAGGTGGAGCAGCAGGGCCCGGACGGCCTGCTCGCGAACCTCGACGCGGTCCTCGTCCCCGGCGGCTTCGGCGACCGCGGGACCGAGGGGAAGATCGCGGCCATCGGCTACGCGCGCCAGAACAGGATCCCCTTCTTCGGCATCTGCCTCGGCATGCAACTCGCCGTCGTCGAGTACGCCCGGCACGTCGCGGGCCTCGAGCACGCCAACTCGAGCGAGTTCGAGAAGGAGACGCCGAACGCGGTCATCGACCTCATGCCCGAGCAGCGCGGCATCCGGAACAAGGGCGCGACGATGCGCCTCGGCGCGTACCCGTGCGTGCTCGTGCCGGGCTCTCTCGCGGCGGACGCGTACGGCGCGACGGAGATCAGCGAGCGGCACCGCCACCGCTACGAGTTCTCGAACGACTTCCGCGACAAGCTCGTCGAGGCGGGGCTCGTCCTCAGCGGGACGTCGCCCGACAAGCGGCTCGTCGAGATGATCGAGCTCCGCGAGCACCCGTTCTTCGTGGGCTGCCAGTTCCATCCCGAGTTCAAGAGCCGTCCCCTGTCGCCGCATCCCCTCTTCGCGCGCTTCGTGCGGGCCGCGCTCGAGCGGCAGGCGGTGCGCGGCAAGACCGAGACGCGCAAGCAGGCCGAGAGCCACCCCGGCGTGAACTGACGCGCGACCTGAAACGCTCTGAAACGAGGGCCTGCGCGTTGCGCCGGGCGGCGTTCGATGCAGGATGATCGCTCGATGAAGGCTCGATCTCGGTGGGCACGTTGGCTCCCATGTGCGCTCCTCGCCGCGGGCGCCTCGCTCTTCGCGTGCAGCGGCGGCTCGTCGGGCGGCGCGTCCCCGGGCGACGGCGGCGGGGGCGACACGGGCAGCGGCTCGCACGACGCAGGGGCGGGCGATTCGTCGACGGGGCAGGGCCACGACGGTGGCGCATCCGGTCCCGACGCGGGCACGGACGCCACGAGCAGCGGCGGCGACGCGGGCGACGCCGGCATCGTCGACGCGGGGCCCGACACGGCGCTCCCCGGCTGGACGCTCACGTGGTCCGACGAGTTCGACGGACCGGACGGCTCGGCCGTGGACCCGACGAAGTGGAAGCACGACGTCGGCGGCAGCGGCTGGGGGAACCAGGAGCTCGAGTACTACACGGACGGGACGCAGAACGCGGTGGTGCAGGGCGGAACCCTCGTCATCACGGCGACGACCGAGGGCGCCTCGCAGTACTCGTGCTGGTACGGCGGGTGTACGTACACGAGCGCGCGGCTGCTCACGCAGGGGCTCTTCTCGCAGGCGTACGGGCGCTTCGAGGCGCGGGTGCAGATGCCGACCGGCAAGGGTCTCTGGCCCGCGGTGTGGATGCTGGGCG
The DNA here is from genome assembly GCA_036490515.1 of Polyangiaceae bacterium. Taxonomy (GTDB): domain Bacteria; phylum Myxococcota_A; class Polyangia; order Polyangiales; family Polyangiaceae; genus Palsa-1150. The sequence goes on along the minus strand of DASXDU010000012.1, from coordinate 2,779 downwards.
ACGACATCGGCGACGCGGGCTGGCCGGCGTGCGGCGAGATCGACTTCATGGAGACGATCGGCACCGACATCGGCGAAAACCACGGGAGCCTCCACGCGCCGAACTACAACCCGACCGCGACGTACCCGCTGCCCGACGGCGGCAGCTTCGCCGACGGGTTCCACGTGTTCGCCATCGAGTGGGAGCCCGGGACGGTGCGCTTCTACGTGGACGACACGCTCTACGAGACGCAAACGAAGGCAGCCGTCCCCTCGGGCGGCACGTGGGAGTTCGACAGCGAGCCGTTCTTCCTGCTCGCGAACGTCGCGGTCGGCGGCCAGTGGCCCGGCTCGCCCGACGGGACGACGACGTTCCCGCAGACGATGAAGGTCGACTGGGTCCGCGTGTACCAGAAAGACGGCACCGAGCCCTAGCTCAGCGGCCCTTCATCATCACGGCGCTGGTCGGGTCGTAGACGACGGTGAACGCGAGCCGGAAGCCCCAGACGGTCGCGCTCGAGCCGGGGACGTAGAACGCGCTCGACTCGCGCTGCACCCACGGGGCGGAGATGGGCGGCCCCAGGTTGGTGAACGCGCTGATCGCGGGCTGCACCCAGGGGAGCGAGAGGCGGATGTTCGGCGAGACGACGAGCGACTCGCGGTTGCCGTCGCGCACCGACGCGAGATCGATGGCGTAGGCCTCGAAGACCTCCAGCCCCGCGGCGGCCGAGGGGGCGAACTGCCAGCCGAGATAGAGCCCCAGCGTCGCGTAGAGGCGCTGGTCCGAGAGCAGGAGACTCGAGACCGTGAAGTCGAGGCCCTGGCGGAACTGCACGACGAAGGGGCCGTCGTGCGCGCGCACGTCGACGTACGGGCGGATGCCGTACGAGTCGGGCACGAAGTAGCTCACGTCCCACGGCCGGAGGGTCGCGGCGGCGAGCGCCACCTTCGACGCGGGCCCGCTCGGGTCGTAGCTCGCCGTGGGCAGCATCACCGAGAGACCGCCCCCGTACGCGAGTCCGGTGGTCGAAGCCCACACCGTGCGCCCGTCGAGCGCGAGGTTCCCGCCCACGACGGCGAACCCGGTCCCGTTGTTGCCGCCGGCGACCTCGTACGAGGCACCCACGAACCACCGGTGGAACGCGACCGGCACCTCGAGGTCGAGGCGCTGCACGTACGCGTGCTGAAGCCCCGATCCGTCCGGCTTGAAGAGCGCTCCCGCCGTCGTCTCGAGCGTCGCCTCCATGTCGGAGTGCGTCAGCTCACGAAGGGTGGGAGCGCGCGGCGCGCGCGGAACGGCGTAGGGGTCCTCGAACGTGGCGGGAGCCTGGGCGAAGGCGAGGCGAGGAAGGAGGAGGATCACGAGCGCGAGCGCGAGCGCGAGCGCGGGCGCGGGCGCGGGCGCGGGCGCGGAAGAGAATCCCATGCGAGGCACGCGAGGGCCCATTCGAGCACAGTCGGCGTCCCGGATGCGCGTCGCCCGGCCGGATGGGCTCCTCTTGCCGAGGGCTCGTTGACCCCTCCCGCCGGCGCCGGCATGCTCGTCCCCGTGTCCGCCGCCGGAGCCGACTCCCCCAGCAGCCGCCTGGGCTCCACGCTCCGCGGCAAGTGGACCCTCGAGAAGCTCCTCGGCGAAGGGGGGATGGCCAGCGTCTACGTCGCCCGCCACAAGATCGGGCGCCTCGAGGCCATCAAGATCATGCACCCCTTCGTGGCGGGCTCGCCCGAGCTGCGCGCGCGCTTCGAGCAGGAGGCTCGCCTCGCGAACCGGTTTCGCCACCCGGGGGCGGTCGAGATCCGCGACATCGACGTGACCGAGGACGGCGCGCCGTTCCTCGTCATGGAGCTCCTCGAGGGCGAGACGCTCTCGTCGATTGCCCGCGCGAAGAAGGGGCCGCTCGACGTCGCGATGGTGCTGCGCGTGGCGGACGAGGTCCTCGACGTCCTCGCGGCGGCGCACGAGAGCGGCATCATCCACCGCGACATCAAGCCCGACAACCTGCTCATGACGAAGGATGGGCACGTCAAGGTGCTCGACTTCGGTATCGCGCGCCTGCGCGAGGGTATGGCGCGCGACGTGAAGACGCACACCGGGACGACCCTCGGGACGGTCGCGTACATGGCTCCCGAGCAGGCGAAGTCCTCGGGCGACGTCGACGCCCGCGCGGACATCTACGCCGTGGGCGCGACGATGTTCCGGCTCCTGGCCGGGCGGCGCGTGCACGAGGCGGACACCGAGGCCGAGCGCCTGGCGAAGCTCGTGAGCGGGCCCGCGCCGCTCCTCGGGTCGATCGCGCCCGCGGTGCCGGCGGCGGTGTGTGCGGTCGTCGACCGGGCGCTCCAGGTGGATCGCACGAATCGCTACCCCACCGCGGGCGCGATGCAGGCCGACGTGCGTCAGGCCGCAGGCGGAGGAGAGTCGCCCGCGAGCACGACGAAGCCGATGGACGCGCCGACGGTGGTGGACGGGCCACGCTCGGCGCCGCGGTCGGAGGCCGCGACGGTCGCAGAGAGCGGGCGTGGCGCGGCGGACGCAGGGACGGTGCGAGAGGGACCGCCGGTGATGAGCGTGCCGGGCGGGAGGGCAGGGGCGGGCGCGGGCGTGGGCGCGGGCGTGGGCGTGGGCGCGGGCGCGGGCGCGGGCGTGGGCGTGGGCGTGGGCGTGGGCGTGGGCGTGGGGGTGGGCGTGGGCGTGGGCGGGGGCGTGGGCGTGGGCGTGGGCGTGGGCGGGGGGGTGGGCGGGGGGGTGGGCGGGGGCGGGGGCGTGGGGGGGGGGGTGGGGGGGGGGGTGGGCGTGGGCG
>DASXDU010000017.1:0-58923 GCA_036490515.1 Polyangiaceae bacterium | reverse complement strand
ATCATCCTCAACGCGATGATGCGACAGCACCGAGCGCCGCTTCCTCCAGCCGTACCCGCGAGCAACTGAAAGACAGTTGCTTGAACCGTGCGAGCACCGTGGCACCGTCAAGCAACCGACGAGCTGGAGAAAGTGCGCGTGTGCGTGCGCGTGCGTGGGGGCGAGGGCGAGCGTGGGCGTGAGGGCGTGCGATGGGTCGGGGCGAGAGCGAGAGAATCACGCAAGCGTCTTGACACCGCGTTCCCCGCGCACTCCGCTCTTTACCGCGCCCGCGCCCGCGCCCGCGCCCGCGCCCGCGCCCGCGCCCGCGCCCGCGCCCGCGCCCGCGCCCGCGCCCGCGCCCGCGCCCGCGCCCGCGCCCGCGCCCGCGCTCACGGCAGCGCCGCCAACCCGAGCCATCTCCCCTCCGCGCTCGGCAGAAACCCCCGCGCCCGCGCGCTCGTGACCACGACCTGGTCCTCGTAGAACAGCGGTATCCAGTGCATCGCCTCGCGCTGGCGCGCCTCGACCCGCGCGTAGATGCCGCGGCGCACGGCGGGGTCCCGCTCCTGGTCGCCCGCGTCGAGCAGCGCATCGAGCACGCCGTCGCGGACGCGCCCGCGGTTGGCCCCCGCCGGCGGGATGAACGCGCTGCCGAGGAAGATGCGGAGCACGTTGGGTTCGGTCATCTCGGGGAGAAGGAGGAGCGCGACGTCGAAGTCGCCGCCGTTGAGGCGCCCGATCATCGTGCCCAGCTCGAGGGGGACGACGTCGGCCTCGACGCCCACGTCGGCGAGCTCCTGGGCCACGAAGCGCGCGACGTCGCCCCGCAGGCGCTCGGTCGACGTGAGGATCGTGAGGTGCCGGACCGGGCGGCCGACGCTCGCGAGGAGCGCGCGCGCGGCCGCCGGATCGAACGCGAGGGGCGGCTCGTCGGTGTGCGCCCAGTTCGCAGGCGCCACGAGCGCCGACGCGGGGTGCGCGCGCCCCGCGAAGAGCGCATCGCACAGCGTGGCGCGGTCGATCGCGAGCGAGAGCGCGCGGCGCACGCGCGCGTCGTCGAGCGGAGGGTGCTCCTCCTCGACGACGGCGTAGTCGAGGTTCGCGCCGGGGCGTGACGCGACGGCGAGGCCTGGCGCCGACGCGAGCGCGGGCAGGAGCGTCGGCGAGACGAGGTTGACGACGACGTCGGCGCGGCCGGCTTCGAGGCGCAGCGCGCGTGCGTTCTCGTCGTGCACCGTGCGGAGCTCGACGGCGTGCGCGGGGCGGGGAAGAGCGCCGCCGGCCGCGGGAGCGAGGAGCAGGTCGCCGTGGTCGAAGCGCGCCACCTCGTAGGGCCCGAGCCCGTCGAGCGTGCCGTCCGGCGCGGGGGGCGACTCGGCCTGGTCGGCCCGGAGGATGGGGAGCTCGAGGTCGGTGAGGAGCGTCGCGCGTGGGCGGCCGAGGCGAACCACGACGGAGTGGTCGCCGGTGGCGTGCGCCTCGGCGATGGCGGCGACCTCGGACGCGTGCCGCGAGCCGACCTGCGGCGAGGCGAAGGCGCGGAGGGTGGCGACGACGTCGTCGGGGCGGAGCGGGGCGCCGGAGTGGAAGCGCAGGCCGTCGCGGAGCTCCACCTCGAGCGTCATGGGGTCGGTCCAGCGCCAGGCGCGGGCGAGGTAGGGCACCGGCGCGAGCGTGTCGGGATCGAGCCGGACGAGCCCCGCGTGGACGAGGCGCGTCGCGCGCATGCCCACCGGGTCGGTCACGTAGCGGGGGTCGAGGGTCTCGGGATCGCTCGCGACGAGCATCTCGATCGGGCGGTCGGCGTGCTCGCCCGCGCCGCCGTGGCAGCCGCCGCCCAGCCCGCCCAGGAGGAGCGCCGCCAGCACGGGAGCCAGGGCCCCCGCACCCGGCGCTAGGCAGGGGCTGCGCGGCGATCTAAAGCGTGGGGCCATGAAGCGCGCCGCCTGGCCCCTGCTCGCCGCGCTCTTGCTCGCGTCGCCGGACGTCCTGCCCGATCCGCCGCCTGCCCAGGCCCCGGCCGCGCCGCCGGCCACGTCGACGGCCGACCGCGTGCCGGAGCTCGACGCGGCCGCCCGCGCCATCGCCTCGGACCGCGCGCTCGAGGGGGCGCAGGTCGGCATCGCGGTGCTCGACGTCGACTCGGGGAAGCTCCTGGCGGCGGTCAACGAGCACCTCGCGCTCAACCCTGCGTCCAACGCGAAGCTATACACGGCCGCGGCGGCGCTCGCGACGCTCCACGGCGAGCACCGCTACGAGACGACGCTCACGGGCCGCCTCGACGGCGAGGCGGTGTCGGGGCCGCTGGCCATCCGCGGGTACGGCGACCCGTCGCTCTCGACGGCCGACCTCTGGCAGATGGTGCAGGAGCTCAAGAGCTTCGGCGTGAAGCGCGTCGACGGGGACGTCGTGGTCGACCAGCGGTTTTACGACGAGCAGACGACGCCGCCGGCGTTCGAGCAGCAGCCGAACGAGTGGGCGGGCTTCCGGGCGCCCGTGAGCGCGGTCGCGCTCGACGAGAACTGCATCACGATGACGGTCCGCCCCGGCCCCGCGGGAGGGCCCGCGCGCGTCGAGTTCGCGCCGCCCGGCTTCGTCGACGTCGAGGGGAGCATCCGGACGGCGGACAGCGGCGGGGCCGACACAGTCGACCTCACGCTCGCGGGCAACGGCGCGCGCATGGCCGCAAAGGTGAGCGGAGCCATCTCGGGCGACTCGAAGGTCGTGCGCTACACGCGCCGCGCCGAGGATCCTCGCCTGCTCGCCGGGTACGCGCTCAAGTGGGTCCTCGAGAAGGCGGGCGTCGAGGTGAAGGGCGACGTGAAGCTCGGGTCGGCGCGCGGCCACACGCTGGCCAAGCACCTCTCCGAGCCGCTCTCGTCGCTGCTCTATGCGCTCGGCAAGCAGAGCGACAACTTCTACGCCGAGATGATCTTCAAGACGATCGGCGGCGAGGGCAAGGCGCGCCCGGCCAAGAGCGCCGACTCCGCCGAGGTCGTGACGAAGTTCCTCGAGCGCGTCGGCGCGATGGACACGGGCGTCGTCATCAAGAACGGCTCCGGCCTCTTCGACGCGAACCGCGTGACCGCGGGCGGGACGACGCAGCTCCTCCGGTGGGCGTGGCGCGACCCGAGCATCCAGCCGGAGTACGTGGCGCAGCTCTCGGTGGGCGGCGTCGACGGCACGCTCCACAAGCGCTTCCACCAGGAGCTCACGCGGCGCCGCATTCGCGCCAAGACCGGGACGCTCGACGACGTCATCACGCTCTCGGGGTACGTCCTTCGCGACGGCGGGCGCGGGCCCCTGGCGTTCTCGATCCTCTTCAACCGCGTCGGCGGCAAGCAGGACGGCGCGCGTCACGCGGCCGACCGGCTCGTCGAGCTCGTGACCCGCTACGCGCGCCGCTGAGCGCGCGCCCGCGTCCGCACGCGGCGGGCGCGCTCGCCCAGGCTACTGGAGCCGCAGGATGGCCTGGTACGTCCCGTCGGCGGGGTCGTAGAACACGCCGGCCGAGAAGACGACGTAGTAGGTGCCCGCGCTCGTGACGGGGCCGAAGGTCGTGTCGACGAGGCCACCCGAGTCGAACGCGTCGCCGACCGGGGTCGTCCCGTCGGTCTCGTAGAGGGAGACCGAGAGGTCGGTCAGCGAGTCGCCCACGGTCTGCACGTGGAGCGTGCCGTTCGCGGGGATCGTCACCTTGACCCAGTCGGTCGCCGTTTCGCTCGTGAGGTTGCCGCCGGTGAGCACGAAGGGCAGCGCGGTCGCGTCGACGGCGCCCGCCTTCGATCCGTCCGCCGCCGTCGTCGCCGCCGTGGCGGCCGGCGCGGTCGTCGTCGCGCCCACGGTGTACGCGCCGGTCGACCCCGTGCCGTCCCAGTAGATCACGTAGTACGGGTCGGCGCTCGTCGGCAGCAGCGTCGTCGCCGCGTTCGTGCCGTCGCCGCTCTCCGCGTCGAAGAAGCCGACGATGTCGGCGAAGTGCCCGCTCTTGGGCAGGAGCACGAAGCCCGGATCGGCGGCCGTGCCCGACGACGTCGCGAGGAGATCCACGATCGAGAGCGACGCGCCCGGCGTGAACGTGTAGAGCGCCGAGTCGTACGCCGTCTTGATGGTGCCGCTCGCGGGGGAGGTCCCGAGCGCCGTCGCCTTGCGCGCCGCGACGGTCAGCGCGCCCGGGGCGGGGTACGTCGGGTCGGACGCGTCGCCGGCGGGGCCGCTCACGAGCGAGAAGTCCGCCGCGGCGGCCGGGGCATCGACGTCGACCTCGAAGAGGACCTGCACGCTGAACGGCGTGGCCGTCTCGATGATGGCGGTGACGCCCTTCGGCGCCGTGACCGCGAGGTTCGTGTACGTGGTCTGCCCCGAGAGCGGATCGGTCGAGCCGGTCGTGTCGAACGGCGTCGTGATGTCGTTCAGCTGCACGTTGGCGACGGCGACGGCGCCCTGCGCGAGCGACCCCTCCATCTGCACGGTCGCGGGCGGGGCGATGGTGAAGCTCTGCGAGTACGTCTCCTTGGTCGCGCCGTCGGTGACGACGACGTCGCGCGGGCCGAGGGTGGCCGCGCCGTCGATGGTGACGTCCGCGACGAGCGCCGTCGGGCTCGCGGCGTGGACGTTGGCGACGGTGATCCCGGCGCCGAAGTCGATGGTCGTCGCGCTCGTCCAGCTCGTGCCGTAGCCGCTGAGGGTCACGTGAATCGTGCGCGCCAGGTACCCGACCGACGGCTCCACGCCGCTGATGCTCGCGGTGCCGCCCCCGCCGCTCGAACCAGCCTGCCCCTGCTGGCCCGGGGGCCCCTGCAGGCCCTGCGGCCCGGTCGGCCCTGCCGACCCAGACCCGCACGCCACCAGCCCGACCACCCCGAGGACACCCAGCCCGAGACGAAGCTTCATCACGACTCTCCTCCGCTGAAGGGAGCGCGTGATGTACTACCTCGTCCCACCAGCGCAAGAGCTTCCTTCACTCGAGGCGGATGATTCCGACGTAGCCCCCGTGGCTCGGGCTGAAGCCGGCCCCCGCGGAGAAGACGACGAAGTACGTGTGCGACGGCTCGAGGGGACCCGCGAACGCGTTCACGGGGCCGCCCGACTCGTTGCCGCCGACGGACGTCGTCCCGTCGGAGTCGAAGATGGTCACATCGAGGAACGTGTGCGGGTCGCCCGCGCTCTGGACGTGGAGGCGCGTGCCCGTGTCCCCGGGGCCCGTCGCCACCTGGACCCAGTCGACCGAGGCGCTCGTCGCGAGCTGGCCGCCGGTGAGCACGAACGGCAGCGCGGAAGCCATCACCGCGCCGGCCATCGTGGCGTCGGCGGGCGTCGCCCCGGCGGTGGCCGCGGGCGTCGTTGCCGTCAGGTCGACCGCGTAGGTGCCCGTCGCGCCGCTCTGGTCGAAGAACACCGCGAAGATCGGGTCGGTTGCCGTCGTCGCCCACGTCGCGAGCGAGCCGCCCGTCAGCTCGTCGACCCACTTGCCGGTCGGCGGCAGGAGCAACATCGCCGGCTCGGCGCCTGGCGCAGACGCGGTCGCCGCGAAGTCGAGGATGAGCGGCGACGCCGAAGGGGGAGCGAAGGAGTAGAGGCCCGTCGCGAACTTGGCCGCCGTCGTCCCCGACACCGCGACACCGGGCGTGAGCGCCACGGGTGTCCGTGCCGCGACGTCGAGGCCTGCGGGCGACGGGAAGTGCGTGTCCTTCGCGCCTCCCGGAGGGCCGCTCACGAGGTCGAACGCCTGGGGCCCCGTCAGCGGCTCGTCGACGAAGATCTCGACGTCGGTCTTCAGCGCCGCGGCGGAGAGGACGGTCCCGGAGAGGCCGGGGCCGAGCGCAGGCGCGAGGTTCGTGTACGTGGTGACGCCGAAGGGGTCGGTGGACGACGTCGTGTCGAGCGGGATCGACGGGTCGACGACCTGGACGTGCGCGACGACGATGCTGCCCTGCGCGAGCGTGCCGTCGAACGAGAGAGAGACGGGCGGCTCGAGCGCGAGCGCGCCGGGCGCGACCTCCGTCCCGCCGTCGGGGATGATCACGGTGACGTCGCGCGGCCCGGGCGCGGCGCCGGGGTCGACGATGAAGTCGACCGACATGACGTTCGACGTGGCGGCCGAGACGTTGGTGACGCGGACGTCGGCGCCGAGATCGACCGTCACGTCGTTCGCCCAGTCCGTCGAGTAGCCGCCCAGGACGATCTCGCCTTCGCGCGCGAGGAATGCCTCCGAAGGGGTGACGTTCGCCAGGGCGGGCGGAGGCGTCGGGTCTCCGTCGGGCAGGACGACGGGGACGGGGCCTGCGTCGGCGCGCGGACGGTGACCGGCGGCGGGGCTCGGCGTGGTCGCGCAGGACGCTGCCGCGAGCACGGCCACCATCCCGAGCGTTGCTCCGGAGATGGCCGCGGCGGCGGCGGCGCGAGACGGGAGGCCCACGCCCCCGATGTTACTCGCGCATGTGCTTGCGGATCTTGCCGAGTGCCTGCTCCTGGAGCTGGCGGATGCGCTCGCGCGACAGGTTGTACTTGTCGCCGATTTCCTTGAGCGTGAGCTCGTCCTCGTCGTCGAGGCCGAAGCGCCACCGGATGATGCGCGACTCGATGGGCGTCAGCGTCGTCAGGAGGCGCCGCACCTCGGCGTTCCACTTCTGGTTCGCGAGCGCGTCGTAGGGCGAGAGGGCGCCGTCGTCCTGCAGGAAGTCGATGAACTTGCGGCCGTCCTCGTCGCCCACGGGGCGGTCGAGCGAGAAGGGCGTCTCGGCCCAGGAGCCCTTCACCTTGTCGAGCTTCTCCTGCGGGATGCCGGTCTCGCGCTCGAGCTCCGGCAGCGTGGGCTCGCGGCCCATGCGGGCGAGCACGGCCTGCGTCGCCCGCTGGATGCGGTTGTGCGTGTCGAGCATGTGCACCGGGATGCGCACCGCGCGCCCCTTGTCGGCCAGCGCGCGGCTGATCGCGTGCCGGATCCACCACGAGGCGTACGTCGAGAAGCGGTAGCCGCGCGTGTGATCGAAGCGCTCGACGGCCTTCATCAGGCCGATGTTGCCCTCCTGGATCAGGTCGATGAGAGGCAGCCGCCCGCGATTGTACCGGCGCGCGATGCTGACCACGAGGCGGAGGTTCGCCTTGACGAACTTGTTCTTCACGACGCGCTGGTGCGCGTGCGCCTCGCTGATCGTGTCGACGCACTTCTTGTAGGCCGCGGTGGGGACGATGTGCGGCGTGCTCGGGGCCGGGGCCTCCTCGCCTTCGACCGTCTCGCCCTGCTTGTCGAGCTGCTCGTCACGCTCCTCGTCGTCGGGCTCCTCGCCGAGCTTGCGCACGATCTCCTCGGCGTGGGCGATCCACAGCCGGTCGCTGTCGGCCAGGCGGATCGCCTTGGCCAGCGAGATGCACCCGTCGCGGTACCGCTTCTCCTGCGGTCGCGTGAGCTTGTTGCGCTGCTTCTTGAAGGTCTTGAGGAGCTTGCGAAGGTCGGCGATCTGCGGGAGGTCGATGGCCTCCTCGCCGGTCGGAAGGTCGCCCTCGAGAGAGTCGAGCGCGTGGTCGGCGGTCGGCTGGAACGCGAGGATCGCCGTCCAGTGCTCGACCTCGGCGCGCTCGACCGCCATCGCGGTCTGGAGCTCCTCCTCGGGACCCATCACGGGGTGGGTCGCCATCTCGCGGAAGTAGCGCGCGAGCATCGAGTCCCCGCCGCCCTCCTCGATCTCCTTGTCGGAGGGGGTCTTCGCACGCTGCGGCGCGTCGCTGTCGCTCGCCGCGGCGCTCGCCGCGTCGACGTCGACCTCCTCTTCGACGAGGTCGACCTCGCCCGAGGCGCTCGGCCCGGGGCCGGATGCCACCGGCGGCCCGTCTGCCTCGAACTCGTCGTCGAGCGTCGGTCTGTTGGACGCTTCCTCGACGGGAGGCGCCGACTTCGCCACGGCCGCGCTGCTCTTGCTCTTGCTCATCACCGTTGCTCCCTCGCTCGACGGCGGGTGAGGAGAATCGTTGGGCACGTCGCGCTTGTGCGGGCTCTTCCGCGATCGGGCGTCAGGATGGGCCGACGGATTGGATGCACCTTCCGTACCCCTGGGACGATGGACGGAAGTCCGCGGCCCCTTGGACGGAGTGCTCCGTTCCGGGTTGCGAGTTCGCAAGGTCCTGGATTCCGTTTTCGGCATCGTCGGGGTGCGTCGTCGATTCGAGTCGAGCTCCTTGCCGTTGGATGGGCGCGGCTGGCGCTGCCCGTCATTTCGCTGCGTGCCGTTCGTGCGATGATGCGCGCCCGCGCCGGCGGGATTCAGGGATGAGAAATCGCTCCGTCCTCCGATACTACGCCCAGGAGCTTCGTCGGGTACTGCGGCCCACGCGTCGACTCCTGAGCTTCCTCCTCGCGTCGGCGATGCACGCGGCCGGCCACGCGCTCGTCGCGCTCGTGGCCGGCGGACTCGCGGTGTCGCTCGTGCGCGCGTGGGGTCTGCGGGACGGGCGATCCATCCCCACTGGAGGGTTCTCGCTGGAGAATCGGGCTCTTCTCCTCACCGTCCTCGGTCTGGCCGTCGTCCTCGCCAAGGGCGCGGCGGGCGTCTACGCCACGTACGTTCAGGGACGGGTGGCGGGGGAGGTGGGAGGGCGCTTGAGGCTCGCTCTCCTCGACGCGCTGCTTTCTGTTCACCGCTTGCGCCGTCCACGACACGACGATCATGGGGACGCGGGGGAGTCCCCCCCGGCACGCGCCATCGCCGCCCTCACCGATCGCGTCCACGACGTCGAGCTCGGCCTCAAGCAAGGCTTCGTGGGCGGCGCACGCGCCGTGGCGCAGCTCGCTCCTCTCGCGGTCGTCCTCGTCGTGCTCGCGCCGCGCATGGCCGCCGTCGCGGCCTTGGTGCTCGCCGTGTTCGGCGCCACCCTCGCGCGCGTGCGAGCCGGCTACCAGCGCGCGACGGGCCGCGGGGCGCGCGAGCGCGAGAGCCTCCTCGGAGCCGCCGACGAAGCCGTCCGTCACGCCGATCTCTGGGTCACCTACGGGGCCGAGCAGCGAGCCCGCGCGACGGTGCGTCGTCTCGGCGACGCGCTCGCGCAGGGGACGGCGCGTCTCGAGGCGCGCGCCGCCGGCATGAGCGGCGCGAACGAGGTGCTCGCGGCGCTGGCGCTCGTCCTCGCCGTCCTCGCTTCGCGTGCCGGGTGGCTTGGCAGCGTCGCGAGCGGCGAGACCTTCCTCGCGTTCGCCATCGCCTTCTTCCTGGCGTATCGCCCGCTGCGGGAGCTGTCGGACGCGCGTCTGTCCGTCCTGCGCGCGCAGGCGGCGTTCGACGAGCTCCGCGAGGTGATCGATCGCGAGCGGCCGCGCGAGGTCGCGCTGCCCGGGCGCGAATGGCCCAGCGCCACCCTCGAGCTCCGTGATCTCCGGCTCGCCCGCGGCACGTGCGGGCCCCTCTCGCTTCGGGTCGCGCCCGGCGCCATCGTGGCCATCGCCGGCCCGACCGGCATCGGAAAGACGACCCTCCTCCGCACGCTCCTCGGCCTCGATCGCGCAGCAGGGGGTGCCATCGTCTTCGACGGCGCCGTTCTCGACGACGCGCCCGCCGGTCCCTCCGGCCGCCCCTTCGCGTGGGTACCCCAGGAGGCGCCGCTCCTCGCCGACACGCTCGCCGCGAACGTCGCCCTCGGCGCCGAGGGCGCCGATGCCCACGCCGCCCTCGGGCCCCTGGGCGCCGCGCATCTCGTGAGTGCACTCGAGGGCGCGCGCCTCGGCGCCGGCGGGCGCCCCGTCTCCGGAGGAGAGCGGCAGTGGATCGCCCTCGCGCGGGCCGTCGCGACGCGCCAGCCGGTGCTGCTCCTCGACGAGCCGACGAGCGGTCTGGACGCCGAGGCGCAGCAGCGCGTCCTCGAGGCGATCGCGAGCCTTCGCGGTCGTCGCACGGTGCTCCTCGTCACCCACCGCCCCGAGCCCCTCGCCGTCGCGGACGCGGTCGTGCGCCTCGAGGCCGCGTGAGCCCGCCGCAGGGATTCGTCGTCGCCGCCAGCAGCTTCGCCCTCGTGTCCTGCGGGGGCGCGGCGGCGTCGGTCCCGCCTTCGAGCTTCCTCCCGGTCGCGCCCGAGCCCGTCCACGTCGCACCGCGCGCCTCGCTCCCGCCCGCGATCCCCGAGGCCTCCGCTCCGCCCGCGCCGCCGCCGCCCCCGACCGTCGACGGCTGCCCCGGCGACATGGTCGCGATCGGCGGTTTCTGCGTCGACCGCTACGAGGCGCCCAACGTGAAGGGCGAGCTCCCGTTCGCGCTCCAGACCGCGTACGACGGCGAGGCGTGGTGCGCCGAGCGCGGCAAGCGCCTCTGCACGCAGGACGAGTGGGTGCGCGCCTGCGAGGGGCCGAAGGCGACGCCTTTCCCCTACGGCGCCACGTACCGCGACGGCGTCTGCGACGACGACAAGGGGTGGATCACCGTCCACTGGAAGGCGCTCGCGCGCTGGCCGCACGACGCCGCGCTCGACGAGGCGACGCGCCTCTTCCAGGCCGACATGAGCGGCGCGCGCGCCGGGTGCGTGTCGGCCGAGGGCGTCTACGATCTCGCGGGTAACGTCGCCGAGTGGGTGCGCAAGACCGCGCCGACGAAGCCCGGCTACGACCACGTGCTCAAGGGCTGCTACTGGGCGGCGTGCTTCAAGGACGCGCAGGCGAGCTGCACCTTCACGAACGGCGCCCACCCGGGCACGTTCCGCACGTACGAGGCGGGCTTCCGCTGCTGCACCCGCCGGGTCTCTGCAGTAACGTCCGGCCCATGAAGGCACCCGCCCGCGCCGCGCTCCTCGCCTTCGCCGTTCCTCTGGCGGCGTGCGGCGGAGGCGTCGCCGCGCCCGCGACGTGGGAGCCTCCCCAGGCCGCCCCCGCGCAGGCGCCGGCCCTCGCCGTCGCCCTGGCGCCCGACGTGGAGCTGCGCGGTGAAGGGCACGGCGCGATCGTCCGCGGGCAGCCCGTGGCGTTCGACGGCGAGCGCGAGGGCCTCGTGTGGCCGGCGCTCGAGAAGGCCCTCGGCCCGCGTCGCCCCGGGGATGTCGTCACCATGCAGGTCGCGCGCGACGCGCCGATCGAGGACGTCCTGCGCGCCGCGTGGACGGTTCACCGCGCGGACCTCCACGTCCAGTCGCCCGACGCCGCGGGCGTCATGCACGCCGTCGAGCTGCGCGCCCACCGGGAGGGCGTCCCCGACCGGACCGGCTGCCACCTCGCGGTCTTCCTCCGCCCCGACGGAGCGCTGCGCGTCGCGGCTCCGGGAGGGCCGCACCAGGTCGACGGGCCGCACGCGGGCGAGCGTCTCGCGCGAGCGCTCGCCGACGAGCGGGCGCGATGCCCCATCCGGTACGTCGCGTTCGGCGCCGAGGACGACGCGGCGGCGTGGGGCCCGGTCTTCGACGTCCTCCTCGCCGTCGACGCCGGCAAGTCGGCGGGCGAGGCGCGGTACGTGCTCGCGCAGGCGATGCACGCGCGCTGAGCGGCGCGCACGCGAAGACGTCGCAGCACCTCGACCTCGCCGACGATCGACGCCGATCAGGGCTTGGTGGCCTTCGCGATCGACCCCTTGCCTGCCGCGGGGCCAGTGCTCGTCCAGTAGACGTTCGCCGCATCGACGGCGATGCCCTGCGGGCACGACTGGCCCGTCGCGAGGGTCTCCGCCGCCCCGCCGGCCGTCGCGACGCGCATCACCGTCCCGTCGACCACGCTCGTCCAGTAGACGTACGCCCCGTCCGTCGCGATGCCCCACGGGTGTCCCGCCGACGCCAGCGCGCTCGCGCTCCCGCCGCCGACGGGCGCCTTCATCACGGCCCCTGCGTCGGCCGTGTCCGTCCAGTACACGTTCACGCCGTCCGTCGCGAGCTGGGTCGCGCCGGCTTGCCCGCTCGCGATGGTCGTCTGCGTCCCGCCGCCGAGGGGCAGCGCCTCCACCGTCCCGTCGCCCTGGTCGACCCAGAAGACCCCGGCGGCCGAGGTGGCGACTGCGGAGGGCTGCGCGAGGGCGCCCGCGAGCACGTCCCCCGTGCCGCCTTCCGCCGCGCCGGCTGCCGTGGCCGCCGCGCTCGCGAGCGAGTCGCCGTCGAAGTTCGTCCAGTAGACGGTGGTCCCCTGCAGGGCGATCCCCCGCGGCTGCACCTGCGCGGTCGCGAGGAGCGCAGGTGCGCCCCCGTCGGCCGCCGCCGCCGCGACGGTGCCGGCGCTGCCGTTGGTCCAGAAGACGCCCGACGCGCCCGCGGCGATCCCGTAGGGCGCGCCCTGGCCCGCCGCGAGCGTCGTCGGCGTCCCTCCCGCCGCGGGGACGCTCATCACGGTGCCGCCGATCTCGTCGGTCCAGTAGACCGTGCCGCCCGCCACGGCGATCCCCACCGGTCCGTCCTGGTTGGTCGCCAGGACGACGACGCCGGACGAGGAGGTCCCCGCAGGGCAGCCGTTGCTCGTGACGCCCGCCTCGGCGTCGCCCTCGAACGTGTTCCCCGCCTCGCCGCCGCCCTCGAAGACCGCGACGTCGAGGCCGCCTTCCGCGCCGGCGCCGTCCGGCGCGCCTGCCTCGGCCGCGAACACCGGGCCGATCGATCGCGTGCAGCTCGCGTGGAACGCCGCGAGCGCGCCGAGGACCGCCGCGGCCGCGAGCGCAGGGCGGAGGCGGCGACCGGGCATCGGGGTCATGCTCGCATGCGGTCCGCGTCGAGGCGCGAGGAAGTCACGGCGCGAGGAAGCGCACGGAGGGGCCCGGTGCGAGGCGCACCTCGCGAGCGGGGACGAGGTCGCCGTCGAGGACGTAGGAGCCTTCCTCGTCGAAGCGCAGGCGAAGCGACGCGGCGAGGGCGTCGACGCGCGGCTCTCCGCGCATGGGGCGGCCCGTGAGGACGCGGTGAAACTCGCGCGCGAGCCCGCGCGGCGGCAACCCGCTCGCGACGACGTGGAACCGTCCGGGCTCGTCGCCCGCCCGGTACGTCGCGCGGACGTGGAGCCCCACGTCGCGCAGCACGCTCGCGAGCACCAGGCTCCAGGCGTGCCCCGCCTGGGCCACGCCGTCGACCTCGAGGGCGGAGCCGACCGGCGAGAGCACGCGCCCTGCCAGCGAGGAGCCCGCGATGGACCCCGCGAAGACGCGCGCCGCGAGGCCGGCGGCCGCGGCGAGCCCCGGGTCCTTCGCGCCGTAGTACTCCTGGAAGAAGCGCGCGACGAGGCCGGCGCCGAAGATGAACCCGACGCGGTCCCCGCCCGCGTCGTCGGTCACGTGGAGGGTCGCGTGCTGCACGACGCGCGGGTCTGGCCGGAAGGGGGCCGCGATCGCGCGGCGCGCCCATGCCCTCGCCTCCCCGTGCACGCCGAGGTTGTGCGCGATCGTCGCGACCGTTCCGCCGGGCGCGAGGACGACGGCGGGGAGAGCTCCTGTCCACGCGCGCGCGAGGGCCGAGAAGCCGCCCATGACCGAGCCGTCGCCCCCCGCGAGGACCACCGCGTCGCTCCCGCGGGTCGCGAGCGCGCGCGCCACCTCGTCGAGCTCCGCGAGGGTCGACGTCTCGTGGACGTGCACCCCCGCGCGCCGCGCCTCGGCCGCGAGGAGGTCGCGGAGTGCGCTCCCCTCGCGGAGGTGACGCGCCCTTCGGTTGAGGATGAGATCGACGTTCACCTGGCCCGCAGCATGCTGTGCCATTAACCTGCCGTGTCGATGAAGCGTGTTCTCGCGCAGGCCCTGGTGGCCGCGGTGTCGTGCATGGCCGCGGCGTCGGGCGCGTCGTGCGCGTCGTCGCCGGCGATGCACGCCGCCGAATCGGGCGATCGCCTCGCCCTGAAGGCGGCGGTCGACGCGGACCAGAAGGCGGGGGACCTCTCGACCGGCGACGCGGCGAGCCTCGCGAAGACGGTGGCGTCGCGCGAGGTCGTCGAGGCGAGGGGCGAGGAGGGCATCCAGCGCGTGCACGACGCGTGGCCCTGCGCGCACGAGCTCGACGACGCCCTCGACGAGCGGATGAAGACGCACGACGAGGCCGGAGCGCTGGCGGCGCTCGCCCGCATCGACGGGCGCGGCCTGGGGCTCGACGACGCGCGCGATTACCTGGTCGATCCCGACGGCCCGTGGCGGGCGGTCGGCGCCCGCGGCCTCGTCCGCGCCGAGGACCACGCGGCGCGGCTGCACGCCCTGCTCGATCCCGATCCCGGCGTTCGCCGCGAGGCCGCCCGCGCCGCGCGCGACGCGACCGACCCGAACGATCTCGACGCCCTCGCCGAGGCAGCCCGCGTCGACCCCGCGCTCATCGTCCGCACCGAGGCCGTGCGCGCCATCGCGGCCCTCACGCCCCTCGCCGGCGACGACGGCGCCAACGCGCTGCGCGACCTCTGGGCCTCGGGCGACGACGGCCTGCGCGAGGACATCGCGCTCGCGTGGGCCGGGCCGGCCGTGTGGAACGCGGGCGGCGAGGGGGCGCTCCGCGTCGTCGTCGCGTCCGACCACGGTCCCGGCGCCGTCGAGGCGGCCGCCGCCGTCCTTCGCCACCACGACGTCCCCGCCGAGATCGAGCACGCGGCGATCGCGCAGCTCGTCCGGTCGATCGACCAGGGCGGCCGGGCGACGCGCCTCCAGGCCATCGCCCAGGCGCCCCTCGACCGCCCCGAGGTCCTCGCGTCCGTGACGCGCGCCGCCGACGACGACGATCCCGCCGTCCGCGTCGGGGCCCTCGCCCGCCTCGGCCTCGCGCGCCAGCCCGGCGTCACCGCGAAGCTCGAGGCCTACGCGCAGCCCGGCGCCCCGGAGTCCACGAGCGCCCGGTTCGCGCTCGCGTCGATGGGCGATCGCCGCGTCCAGGCGTGGATCGAGCAGGGCCTCGTGTCCGAGCGCTCCTTCGACCGCCTCTCGGCCGCCACGGCGCTCGCGTCGCTCGGCGTCCCCGCGCGCGCCGCGCCGCTCCTCGCCGACGCCGACCCCGGCGTCCGCGTGCGCGCCGCGTGCACGATCTTGATGGCCGCGCGCGTCCGGTGACCGTTTCCTACGAAGCGGTCGAGGCCCGCTCGCACCACGGTCTCAAGGGCGACCTGCAGGCCACCCACTGCGATTCACGCGCTCTGAACCGCGGCGGACAGGCGTCGGCGTCACTGCACGACCGGCACTCCGCCGTCGGGCGGCGCGACGGTGTCGGGGATGACGCACGACGACAGGTCGAACAGCATGAACTCGAGCGCCTTCTCCTGGGGCGACAGGTCCGTCGCCTCGCAGCCCCCCGGAGGCGGCGGCTTGTCCGTCGTGGTCGGGCTGCCCGCGACGTGGAGGTCGCTGAAGACGGCGCGGCCGCAGTAGTTCGGCTCCCCCGTCGACGGGTCGACCGGGGCGTTCACCGGTGTGTCGAACGAGAAGTACATCGTGTTGGCGGTGCCCTTGTCGTTGATCCAGGGCTGCGAGGGCTTGTTGCCGGGGCCGACCACGGCGTTGTAGCGAGGCTGGTAGATGGGCAGGTCGCCGGCGGCGGCCGGCGGACCGAGCGCGCCGACGAGACCGAGCCACTGGTCGAGCGCCTGTCCCTTCGCGAAGGGTTTCGTCGAGCCGTTCAGCGTCTGCACGATCTCGCCGTCGTCCGGCCCTTGCCCGTTCCCGTTCGAGTTGTCGCTCCACGTGGCGAGGTTGGTACCCCAGTCCGCAGGGGCGCTGTAGGTCGCCGTGCCCTTCGTGTCGATCGGGCCGCTGAACCACGCGTAGTGGTAGTGCGACGCGAACGCGCGGCCTCCCGCGTTGAGGTACGACTCGAGCGCCGGCGGATTCGCGTCGTAGGTCTCGGCGCCCTCGCAGGAGAGAAGGAGGATGTCGTACGGCATGAGGTCGGCCTGCGAATCCCAGAGCGACGCACTGCTCGCCGGCGCGCCTGGCATCGGCGGGTTCTCCGGCGTGCCGGGGTGGTTGCCGCCACCGCCCCCACCGCCTCCCGACTTGCCTCCCGAGAACACGTGGACGTGCCCCGTGGCCGCGGCGCCCGCGACGTACTCGCTGTCGGGGATGCCCATGCGCTTCATCAGGCACTCGAGCGTGTCCGCGCTGCCCGTCGAGACGGCGATGTCCGGCATGTCGTCGTTCGCGCCCGCGCCCGTCAGCGTCCCCGGCAGCGCGAACGACTTGTCCGGCACCGCCGTGTCCGCGCACTGCGTCGTGTCGACGGAGATCACCTTGCGCCACTTGCCCACCTGCGCGACCAGCGGGATGGCCTTCCCCACCGGGGCGTTGGTCAGCTTGAAGCTGCCGTCGACGCCCGACGCGGTGCTCGCGACCGCGCCGCTCGAGAAGAGCGCGCCGCAGTTGCACGCGGCCGCCCCCGTGGGCACGCCCTTGGGCAGCGCCGTCAGGGGCCCGCCGGGGACGTAGATGGTGATGTTGTAGAGCGGGTCCTTCATCGCGGGGTCGTAGATCTTGCCGCTGATCGACGTCGTGCCGCCGCCGCTGCACGAGACGTTGCACTGCGCGCCCGAGGGGCACTGCACCGGCTGCCCGCCGCTCGACGACGCGCCGCTGCTCCCGGTGCCGCTGCTCGACCCGCCGAAGAGACCGCCGCTGCTCGTGCCGCCGCTGCTGCCTCCCCCGCTGCTCGCTCCCCCGTCGCCGAAGAGGCTCCCGCCGTGGGACCCGCCGCACCCGGACGTCGACCCCAGGTTCAGCGCGAGGGCGACCGCAAAGAGGCTGCTGACGACGGCAGACGTGCGACTGACCGCAGAGGTGCGACCCATGAGCGTTTCCTCCTAAGGAACAGTCCTCATCCTGAACTGCACCGCGGCATCTCACAACGTCGCGCTGCGTCTTTTCGGGCGCGGCGTGTTGCGCACATGGGAAAAATGCGGAGGGACGCGAAGGATCACGGTGCGAGTCGCACCCCTGACCACTCGTCGCCACGCCGCTCGTGGCGCACCCGGTCGTGCATGCGGTCGGCCCCCGCGCGCCACAGCTCGACGGCGTCGGCGACCAGCCAGTAGCCGCCCCACCCCTCGGGGCGCGGCACGGCGCCGCCCGCCAGGTGCGTTTCCAGCTCGTGGTACTTCGCGCGGAGCTCGTCGAGGCTCGCGATGGGGTGGCTCTGCGGCGAGACGGCGCCCGCGAGCTGGTTGCCGCGCGGCCGCGAGTGGAAGTAGGCGTCCGACTCCGCGGCGGTTGCCCGCTCGATGCGCCCCTCGAGGCGCACCTGCCGTTCGAGCTGCGCCCAGTGGAAGACCGCGGCGGAGCGCCCAGTCGCGTCGAGCTCATGGGCCTTGCGGCTGTCGTAGTTCGTGAAGAACCGGACGCCGCGCGCGTCGACGCCGCGGCAGAGGACCATTCGCACCGAGGGCACGCCCTCGCGGCTCACCGTGGCCAGCGCCATGGCGGAGGGCTCGCGGATGCCCGCGGCTTCGGCCTCGGCGAGCCAGGCGGCGAGTGTCTCGATGGGGTTCACGGCGGCGACCGTAGCGCCGGCCCCCCGTCTTCGCACCCGCGTTGACCTCGGCCCCGTATTTCCCTTACGACTCGTCCTCGCCATGCGTTTGCCCTCATTTGCCCTCGCCCTGCCGGTCGCCGCGGCCCTCGCTCTCGGCTCCACCGGCTGCATCAAGTCGACGCTCACCAACGGACAGATCTCCGCGACGAAGGAGGCGTCCGCCGCGTTCGACACGATCGGCGACTACGAGCTCGCGCGGTCGGCCGCGCAGGCCGGGCTCGTCCAGTTCGAGGGCATGCACGTGCTCGCGCCGGACAACACCGACGCGCTCTTCATGCTGACCAAGGGGTGGGTCGGCTACGGCTTCGGCTTCGTCGAGGACGAGATGGAGCAGGCGGAGGACGCGGGCGACGACGACCTCGCCGACTACCACCGCAAGCGCGCGCGCATGGCCTACGACCGCGCCGTCTTCTACGGGCTCCAGCTCCTCGAGCGCAACGCGAGCGGCTTCGAGAACGCGAAGAAGAACGAGCTCACGCTCGCCAAGTGGCTGAGCGACAACTTCTCGGGCACCGACGACGCCGAGTCCCTCTTCTGGACGGGCTACGGCTGGCTCGCCCGCGTGAACCTGATGAAGGGCGACGACACCGAGGGGCCCGCGTTCATCGCGGACCTCTACGTCGGCGTCGCCATGCTCGAGCGCGCGGTCGCGATCGACCCGACGATCGAGCATTACTCGGGCCTGCTCGCGCTCGCCGCATACCACGCGCGCACCGGCATGGCGGAGATGGACCAGGCCAAGCAGCTCTTCGACACGGCCCTCGCGAAGACGGGCGGCGCCAACCTCATGGTGCAGCTCAACTACGCGACCAAGTACGCCTGCATGAAGGGCGACGCGGCGCTCTACCAGGACATGATCAACAAGGTGCTCCAGGCGCCGGACCCCGATCCGCACCAGCGGCTCACCAACGCGATCGCCAAGCGCCGCGCCAAGCGATGGCTCGGAAAGCGCCGGGTGAAGGACGCCTGCGGGATCGACCTCGCCGCCTCCAAGTGATAAGGAAAAGCCCATGTTCCGCAAGCTCCTGACCGCGCTCGCGACGGCCGCCGTCGCGATGGGAATCGCCTCCAGCGCCGACGCCGCCACGACGCTCAAGTTCGGGACGCTCGCCCCGGGCGACTCGGCGTGGGGCAAGGAATTCAAGAAGTGGGCGAAGGAGGTGTCGGACGACACGGGCGGGGAGCTGCAGCTCGACTTCCAGTGGAACGGGCAGGCCGGCGACGAGGTGCTGATGGTGCAGAAGATGCGCTCCGGCCAGCTCGACGGCGCCGCGGTCACCGCCGTGGGCCTCGCCCAGACGGGCGTGACCGACGTGCTCCTCTTCCAGATGCCGGGCCTCTTCGCGAACTGGAACAAGCTCGACGCGGCTCGCAACGCGACCCGGGCGGACTTCGACGCGCAGTTCGCGGCCAAGGGCTTCACGGTCCTCGGCTGGGGCGACGTCGGCGCCGCCAAGACGATGAGCGTCGGCTTCGAGGTCCACCACCCGACCGACCTCCAGGGGAAGAACTGCTTCTTCCTCGCGGGCGACCCGATCGGCCCCAAGGTCTACTCGACCATCGGGGGCATCACGGCCAAGGAGGTCACCGTCCCGGAGATCCTCCCGAACCTGAAGAGCGGCAACATCCAGGTGCTCACGGTCCCGCCGCTCGCGGCCGAGCAGCTCCAGTGGGCGTCGGTCGTCACGCACATCAACACGATGACGACGGCGTTCGGGATCGGCGCGATCATCGTCTCGTCGGCGCGCATCCAGGGCCTCCCGCAGAACCTCAAGGACGTGCTCATGAACCGCGGCAAGGAGACGGCCGAGCGCCTCACGCGCTCCATCCGCAACCTCGACGCGGGGTCGTTCGCGCGCCTGAAGACGAGCAAGCAGGCCTACGAGCCGACCGACGCCGAGAAGCAGGAGTGGAGGGACGTCTTCGCGAAGGTGCGGGCGCAGCTCCGCGGCTCCGTGTTCACCCCCGCGCTCTTCGACAAGGTCGTCGGCCTCGCGCAGTAAGCCGCCTCGTTAGCTGATACCCTCGTCGGCGAAATGGCCGACGACCAGCCCGAAAAGACGAAGCCTCCGCGCGGGGACGACGCCCCGCTCCAGCGCCTCGACGCCGCCTGGCAGCGCCTCGAGGCGCGCCTGTGTGCGGGCGTCCTCGTCGCCGAGATCGCCTCGCTCACGCTGTGGGTCTCGCTGAAGGGCCTCTCGGCGGACTACATGCCCGGCGCCACCTCGGCGGGCCTCGTCTACCGCGCCATCCTCACGGCCACCGTCCTCGGCGTCGCCGCCCACCTCGCGACGCGCAAGCAGGCGCCGCGCGTGCACGCCATCGCGACGACGATCGCGGTCGTCGTCGGGCTCTTCGCGGGTCGCCTCTGGGCGCACGCCGGCGTCGTCTGGTCGGCCAACCTCCTCAACTGGCTCCAGAACGCGTCGAGCCTCATGCTCATCGGCGGGCTTCGCGGCCTCGCCACACGCTTCACGCTCTGGGTCGCCCTCCTCGGCGCGTCGCTCGCGACGTCGCGCGGGAAGCACATCCACGTCGACGTCCTCATTCGCTACGTCCCGGTGAAGCTCCGCCGCCCCACCGCCATCGTCGGCCAGCTCGCCGCGCTCCTCGTGTGCGTCTTCGGCGCCGTCGGCTTCTGCGACTACATCGCCATCTCCGTCTACCGCGCCGACGCCGTGAAGCCCTGCCCGGGCGAACCGATGAAGTCCTGCGACACGAGCCCCGGCGAGAAGCTCGCGACCGTCGAGCAGAAGGTCTCCGCCGACTTCTTCCTCCTCGGCCGGCAGGCGTCGCTCGACGTGAAGTCCGTCGGCAAGGTGCTCGGCGGCACGCCCTACGACAAGTGGATGACCGCGTCGGAGTGGAACGCCTGGCTCGACGGATCCGACTGGACGTCGCACTTCGAGAAGAGGGCGGTGGACGCCATCCGCATGGACCCGTCGCAGCCCGACGCGACGCGCATGCCCCAGGTCCCGGTGCCGGGGACGGGCGAGGAGGCGCGCGGCCTGCTCATCCGCGAGCTCGACTTCGTCTTCCCGTTCGGGCTCCTCGTCATCGCGCTCAAGTTCCTCCTGCGGATCCTGCTCATCCTCCAGGGCAAGATCGACGTCGACCCGGAGGCCGCCCACAAGGAGGAGGAGCTCGCGAACGCCGAGGATCGCGACGAGGCCGCGAGCGGCGCCGCGGGCGCGACGGCCGCCACGGCAGAAGGAGCGGCCCAGTGAGCGCCGCCGCGAAGGAGGCGGTGGTCACGCCGAAGGCCGCGCGCATCGGCCTCGGCCTCGGCGGCCTGGTCGTCGCCCTGGTGGGGCTCATCGGGAGCGCGCTCGCCGCGCTCGTCATCTTCCTCGCGTTCCTCGGGACGCCGCTCTTCGCCGTCATGGGCGGCTCCGCCGAGATCCTCTGGTTCTCGCACCCCGACGCCACCTACCACCACCTTCGGTTCATCGCGCCGACGGTCCTCGACCAGCGCTTCGCCGACTCGCCGATCCTCGTCACGATCCCGCTCTTCACGTTCGTCGGCTACGTCCTCGCGGAGGCGAAGACGCCCGACCGCCTCGTCGCCGCGGCGCGCACGGTGCTCGGCTGGATGCCGGGCGGCCTCGCCATCGTGGCGGTCATCGCGAGCGCCGTCTTCACGGTCCTCACCGGGGGCAGCGGCGTCACCATCATCGCCATCGGGGGCCTCCTCTATCCGGCGCTCCGCAAGCAGAAGTACTCCGAGAAGTTCGCGCTCGGGCTCGTGACCACGGGCGGCTCGGTGGGCCTGCTCCTGCCGATGTCCCTGCCGCTCCTCGTCTACGCGCTCGTCGCGCACGTCGACTTCAACGAGGCCTTCAAGGCCGTGCTCGTCCCGGGCGGCCTCGTCATCGTGCTCCTCTCGCTCTACTCGGCGTGGGTCGGGTCGAAGGAGAAGGTCGACCGCGATCCGCCCGAGCTCTCGCGCATGGCGCGCTCGCTGTGGGACCTCAAGTGGGAGCTCCTCATCCCGGTCATCCTCGGCGTCGGCCTCGGCACCGGCCTGACGGCGATCGACGAGGCGGCCGGCGTCGTCGCCTTTTACACGGTCGTCATCGAGTTCTTCGTCTATCGCGATCTCTCGTGGAAGAAGGACCTCGTACGCATCGCGAAGGCGTCGATGAGCCTCGCGGGCGCCATCATCCTCATCCTGTCGATGGCGAACGCGCTCATGAACTACGTCGTCGACCAGCACGTGCCGACGAAGGTGCTCGACTTCATGACGGGCATCGGAATCCACCACATGTGGCAGTTCCTGCTCGTCATGAACGTGTTCCTGCTCGTGCTGGGCATGCTCATGGAGGGCTTCAGCGCGATCCTCGTCGCCGTCCCGCTCATCCTGCCGTTCGTCGCGAAGATCGGCGCCGCCAACCCGAGCGAGAAGATGTCGCCGTTCCAGCTGGCGATGATCTTCCTCCTGAACCTCGAGATCGCCTACTGCATGCCGCCGCTCGGGCTGAACCTCTTCATCTCGAGCTTTCGCTTCAACCGGCCGGTGGCGAGCCTCTACCGCGTCGTCATGCCGTTCGTCGGCATCCTCGCCATCGGCCTGCTCATCGTGAGCTACGTGCCGTGGTTCTCGAACGTGCTGGTCACGAGCGACATCGCGGCCGTGCGCGCGAAGGCCGAGAAGGACGGCCTGCCCCCACGCGACGCGTGGATGCTCGAGTGCGTGCAGGAGGACCCGAGCAACCCGCAGCCGTGCTCCATCGCCGACATGACCAAGTACCCCGGCGGCAACCTCCCGTCCGCGCCCGAGCCGAACGGCGGCGGTGCGAACGAGAACCCCGACGAGGCCGACGGCGGCGAGACGCCCGACGCGGGGTGCAACCCGGACTTCGGCGACTGTCCGCCGCCGGCGCCCTCGGGGGACTGCAACCCCGACTTCGGCGACTGCCCGCCGAAGCCGTCGGGGACGACGAAGCCCGACGCCGGCGCGAAGGCGAACGGCGCGGCCGCCACACCGCCCGCGGGCGACAAGTAGGGGCCGTCGCGGTCGTGGCTACGCGGCGCGAGCCCCGCATCGGCGACGTCTTCGCGGTGGAGGGGCGCGAGGTCCTCGGGCGCGTGGTCTCGACCGACGCGGTCGTCGGGCCGACGCACGGGTGCCTGCTCTGCTACGTGTACCGCGACGCGACGCTCTCGCGCGACGCGCTGCTCGTGCCGCCGATGCTGACGACGCGCGCGCCGTTCAACCGAGGCCTCTTCGCGGTGCGAGGGAGCCGGCCGCTCATGCCGAAGGACTACTTCGAGCAGCACGCCTTCCGCGACGCGAAGGGAGCGCTCTTCGACGAGGAAGAGCGGCCGCTCGATGCGGCGCCGGCGGGCGTCCCGGTGGGCGAGCACCGCCTTCTCGACGTGGACGCGGTGAGGGAGAGCCTCGCGGCGGCGCCGGGCGGATACGCGTTCCCTCCGCTCACGGACGCGTCCCTCGAGGACGTGCGCGCCGCAGCGCGCGCCCTCGTGGAGCGCTGGACGGCCCGGATGGGACGCCGGCCGACGCGAGCCGAGTGGGCGAGCCTCTACGACGACGGCGACGAGGACTGAAGCTCCATCTCGCGGAGCGTCACGACGCGCCCCTCCCACACGAGCACCCAGACGGCGCCGTTCTTGATGGGAGGCGGGTTCGTTCCCGTCGCGGCGTTCACGATCGCGCGGAGGGCGCCTCCGTGTGTCACGACGAGCGCCGGCGCCTCGTCGCGCGCGACCTCTGCGGCGACGCGCCCGACCGCCCGGAGGAGCCGCTCGGTGAGCGACTCGTGCGGCTCGCCCCCGCGGGGGATCTGCTTCCCCTCGAGCCACGCGCGCCACGCGTCCGTGTGCAGCGTCTCGCACTCCTGCCGCGTCAGCCCCTCGAACACGCCGAACGCCCGCTCGCGGAGCTCGCCGTCGACGTACGCGAGCGGCAGCCCGAGCGCGTCCGCGACGATGCGCCCCGTCTCGTTGGCGCGCGAGAGGTCGCTCGTCACGACGGCGCCGAGGCCCACCGCGCG
Source organism: Polyangiaceae bacterium (assembly GCA_036490515.1). Classification (GTDB taxonomy): domain Bacteria; phylum Myxococcota_A; class Polyangia; order Polyangiales; family Polyangiaceae; genus Palsa-1150. The sequence continues at coordinate 35,506 of DASXDU010000017.1, read as the reverse complement.
GAGCCGCTCGGCGAGGGCGCGTGCCTGCGCGCGGCCGTTCTCGTTCAAGGGGACGTCGGTGTGCCCCTGCCACCGCTGCGCGGCGTTCCAGTCCGTCTCGCCGTGGCGCGCGAGGTAGAGGAGGCGAGGCATGGGAAGAGGTGCAATGTAGCCCGCGCCCGCGCCCGCGCCCGCGCCGTGCTCGGGCAGTCCAAGGACGCGCGCAAAGCCGCGCGCGGACGGGAGTCCGCGGTGCTGCGCATCCTCGAGCTGCCCTGCGCGCGGCGCCGACGGGGGGAGCCCGTCGAGGGCGGAAAGAGAGACGCCATGCTCCGGATCTACGAAGTGATTCTCGAAGTGCTCGTCGGGCTTCGGCCCGTGATTGCCGCCATCGACCTCCACGACCGCGACCTGGCTCGCCAGCTCCGCAGGGCCGCCACCATCGTTGCCTTGAACACCTCCGAGGGCAGCGGTTGCAGCGGAGGGACGCGCCGGGAGCGCTACCGCAATGCACTCGGCTCCGCCCGGGAGACCGCGGCGTGCCTCGATTCGGCCATCGCCCTCGGTTACGTCGACGGCGTCGATGCGGGCCTCCTCGACAGCCTCGACCACGTCCGCGCCGTGCTCGTGAAGAACGTCCGCTGAGGCGGCGGCGGGCCCGGAGGGAGCGCCGTCCGCTCCCTTCGCGGCTCCGTCGCTGCGGACCCGCGCGTCGAGGAGCTCGGAGCGCATGCCGAGGAGGTCGGGACGCGTGCCGACGCGGTACGGGAGGCCGCCGACGCGGTACGGACACGTGCCGACGCGGTACGGACGCATGCCGAGGCGGTACGGGAGGTCGCCGACGCGGTACGGACGCGTGCCGAGGCGGTACGGGAGGACGCCGACGCGGTACGGACGCGTGCCGAGGCGGTACGGGAGGCCGCCGACGCGGTACCGACGCGTGCCGACGAGGTGCGCGAGGCCGCCCCGCTCGCCCTCACGCCTCCATCAGCCACCGCCGTCCATTCCACATTCCCATTCCCATTCCGCATTCGTGCATTCATCTTCTTCCGCGCCCGCGCCCGCGCCCGCGCCCGCGCCCGCGCCCGCGCCCGCGCCCGCGCCCGCGCCCGTCCTCTCCCTTCCCGAAACTTGGCCTCCCCGCGCTCTCCTCCTTACCGTGCGAGCGATCATGGGCGACGCTGCAAAGGGCTTCTCGTCCTCCTCGCAGGGCGCCCCGACCCTGCAGCTGCCCCGGATGCTCGGCCGGCGCATTCTCCTCAAGCTCGCGGCGCGCGGCGGGATGGGCGACGTCTACCTCGCCGCGACGACCGGCATCGAGGGCGCGGAGCGACCGTGCATCGTCAAGACCGTCCGCCGCGACCACATCCACGACGGGTCCTTCCTCGCCCGCTTCCTCGACGAGGCGCGCGTGCAGGCGCAGCTCCAGCACCCGGGCGTCGCCAACGTCCTCGAGGCGGCCAACGACGACGACGGCGAGCCCTACACCGTCGTCGAGTACGTCGAAGGGCGCAGCCTGAGCGACGTCCGCCAGCGCGCGATCCAGGCGGGCGTCAAGATCGCGTGGGCGGATGCCCTCGCCGTCGGCATCGAGGTCGCGCAGGCGCTCGCCCACGTCCACGAGCGCCCCGGCTCCGACGGCGCGCCCCTCGGCATCGTCCACCGCGACCTCTCCCCGCAGAACGTCATGATCGGGTACGCGGGTGAGGTGAAGCTCATCGACTTCGGCACGGCGCGCGGCCACAACCGTCGCTGCCACACCGTCGCGGGCGTCGTCTTCGCCAAGCCCGGCTACGTCGCCCCCGAGGTCGCGCGCCAGCAGGTCGGCGACGGCCGGATCGACGTCTACGCCCTCGGCATCATGCTCTGGGAGCTGTGCGCAGGGCGCCGCTTCCTCACGACCGATCCGCAACGCCACCTCGACGACGCCGCCGCGGGCAAGGTCCGCATCCCGCGCATCGCCGATGCGTGCGGCGCCCCGAAGGAGCTCGACGACGTCGTCGTGAAGCTCACTGCGAACGATCCGGACGACCGCTACGCGCGCGCGTCGCTCGCCGTCCCCGAGATGGCGCGCCTCCTCGCGAGCGCACCGGCCGTCGAGGGCGAGGAGCGCGGCGTGCGCGCGCGCATCGCGCACCTGATGCGGAAGCTGTGGCCGCACGAGCCGGGCCGCTCGCGCGGCGAGTTCGCGCGGCTGCTCCGCGACGCACGCGCGACGCTGAACGACCACCCGCGCCCCGCCGAGACTCCGTCCGCCGGGCCCGTGAGCGAGGCGATGGCCGCCCGCCTCGCGCCGAGCGATCCCGCCGTCGTCCTCGGCACGCCGTATCGCCTGGTCAAGAAGCTCGGCGAGGGCGCGAGCGGCGTCGTCTGGGAGGCCGAGCACGTGGAGCTCGGCAAGCGCGTCGCGCTCAAGATCCTCGCCCCCGAGCACACCGCTTCGCCGCAGGCGCTCGAGCGCTTCCGGCGCGAGGCGCGCGCGGTCGCGCGGCTGTCGCACCCGAACCTCGTGCAGATCCTCGACTTCGGCAAGTCGCTCGACGGCCGCGCGTACCTCGCGATGGACCTCCTCGTCGGCACGACGCTCGACGACAAGCTGAAGGGCGGCCCCACCGGCTGGCGCGAGGCCATCGCGCTCGGGGTGGCCGCGTCGCGCGCGCTCTCGGCCGCGCACGCCGCGGGCCTCGTGCACCGCGACATCAAGCCGCAGAACCTCATGATCACCGACGCCGGCGAGGTGAAGCTCCTCGACTTCGGCGTCGCGATGGCGCTGACCGAGGGCTCCGACCGCAAGCCGACCGAGAAGGAGAAGGCCCTGCGGGGCTTCGCCATCTTCGGGACGCCGGAGTACATGGCCCCCGAGCAGGTCGCCGGCGACCCCGTCGACGGCCGCACCGACGTCTACGCGCTCGGCTGCGTGCTCTACGAGATGCTGACGGGCGAGCGCGCCTTCGAGGGCTCCTCGAGCGTCGTCGTCATGGGAAAGCAGCTCCGCGAGACCCCCAAGCCGCCGCGGGTCCGCGTTCCGGCGCAGGGCATCCCCGCGCCGCTCGAGGCCATCGTGATGCGCGCGATGGCGAAGGCCCCGGGAGATCGCTTCGCCACGGCCGACGACCTGCGCGACGCCCTCGACGAGGTCGCCCGTGCTCCGGAACGCCGCCGCGCCCGCGCCCGCAAGGTCGCCTCGACGGTGATGACCGCGCTGTGCGTCGTCGCCGCCGCCGCCGCATCGGCCGCGTGGACGAAGAACCACGCATCCTGGGGAATCGCCGACCTCACGTCCATCGGCACCCCGCCCGCCCCCATGCCCCCGCTCGCACCCGCCCCCGCACCCGACCCTGCACACGCGCCCGCGCTCACCCTCGCGCCCGCGCCCGCGCCCGCCCTCGCGCCCACGCCCTTCCTCCCCTCGGTCCCTCTCCGCGAAGCCCGCATGGCCGCCAAGTCCCACCCCGGCGACCCGCGCGCCCTCGAGACGTGGACCCGCGCCGCCCTCCGCGCCGGAGAGCTTCGCGAGGCGCGCCGCGCGGCCGCCTCGTGGGCGCTCCACGACGGTACCGTCGAGCCGCGCCTCGCGCAGGCCGAGATCCTCGACGCCTCGGGCCGCCGCACCGAGGCCCGCACCATCCTCCAGGAGTGGCTCGAGTCGCATCCGGAGTCCTCGGACGCGCGCGCCGCGCTCGCGCGCCTCTCGACCGACGTCGGTACGAGCACCATCGCGCGTCGCTGACGCGAGGCACGCTTTCCGCCGCCGGGCGCGCCTCGGCTTGTCTTTGGAGCGGCCCCGGCTAGATTCGCGCGGGTCCCCCCGCTGCTAATGGATTCGATCGACCTCGCGGCAAGCCCCGCGGCCATCGCCCTCGGGGGCAACCGCTACAAGGCGATCTTCCGCCTCGCGCTGCCGACGGTCTTCGCGATGCTCGCGCAGACGATCGTCAACGACATCGATCTGCTGTTCTTCAAGCACCTTCCGATGCCGGACGCGTCGTACGCGCAGGCGGCGCTGCTGCCCGCGCTGATCCTCACGTGGGCGTTCGGCGGGAGCCTCAGCGCCATCAGCGTCGGCACGCAGGCGCTCGTCGCGCGCCGGTACGCCGAGGGCAACCGCCTCGCCGCGGGCGCGGTCCTCGGCAACGCCGTCTTCTTCTGCATCGGCGCGGGGGCGATCTTCTCGATCGTCGGCATCGCCCTGCTCCCCTGGCTCGTGCGCCTCATCGTCGAGGGCGAGGCCGTGCAGCACGTCGTCATCGCGTACACGCGCTGGCGCCTGCTCGCGGTCATCTCGATGTCGGCGACGATGGCGCTCAAGGCGTTCTTCGACGGCATCGGCAAGACGTACGTGCACCTCGTCGCGTCCATCCTCATGAACGTGTTCAACGTGCTCCTCTGCTGGATGCTCATCTTCGGGCACCTCGGCGCGCCCGCGATGGGGACGGCCGGCGCGGGCTGCGCGGCGTTCCTCGCGACCTGGATCGGCCTGGGCGTGATGGGCCTCTACGCGTGGGCCGCACGCTCCGACTACCACCCGATGCGCATCGTCAACGTCTCGGGCAAGACGATCTGGGCGCTCCTCAAGCTGTCGGTCCCGGCCGCCGTGGCGACGCTCGTGATGATGGGCGGCTTCGCCGGCCTGGCGCACACCGTGAGCATGCTCGACGCGCGGGCGGTCGGGGAGCCGATCAACGAGGCCGCCAATACCGACATCATCGAGATCCTCAAGCTCACGTTCGTGTCGTGCATGGCGTTCGGCACCGCGACCGCGACGCTCATCGGCCAGGCCCTCGGGCGCAAGGAGCCGGAGGAAGCGCAGCGCTGGGGCTGGGCGAGCGTGCGCCTCGGCCTGGTCGTCTTCGGCATCGTGGGCCTCTGCGAGGGCGTCCTCTTCACGCACGGGATCGTGCACTTCATCGCGTCGTCGGCCCGCGTCGAGCACGCGATGATGTTCCCGCTCCGCGCGATGGGCGTCGCCACGCCGCTCATCGCGGTCGCGATGATCCTCACCGAGGGCCTCTTCGGCGCGGGCAACCCCAAGTTCGTCGCCGTCGCGCAGTTCCTCCTCATCTTCGTGTGGCTCGTCCCCGGAGCGTACCTGCTCTCGATCGTGCTCCACTTCGGCCTGCAGGGCGTGTGGGTCTCGGCCTTCGTCTACGCGTGCCTCGCCGCCGCCGTCATGAGCGGCAAGTTCGCCGGCGGCACCTGGAAGAACATCAAGCTGTAGGGTCGCGGGGGCGCCGCGCCGCCCCGGGCGCACTCGCTCAGAGTGCCTCGAGGTACTCCACGAGCGCCGCCCGGTCCGCGTCGCCGAGGTCGAGCCCGAAGAGGTGCCCCTGCACGGCGCCGGTCCCGTGGAGCTTCCCGGTGAACCCGGCGGTCACCCTCGCCGGATCGAACATCGCCTCGAGCGAGGGCACCGTGCCGTCGTGGAGGAGCGGCCCGCGCGTGCCCACGCCGTGGAGGGACGGTACGCGGTAGGTTCCGGTGCCGCGCACGGCCGACTCGCCGAGGAGCGGGTCGGTGCCCACGACCGCGAGGGGTACCGGCGCGCCCGTGAGGGCCGGAGGGACGTGGCACGGGGTGCAGTTCGCGGCGAACACCTGCGCCCCCTGCGGAGACGCCTGCGCGGCGGCGTCCACGTCGGGGAGCGCGTCGGCCAGCGACGCGACGTACGCGGCCAGGGCGAGCGTCACGAGCCGGGGCGGCCGGAGCGCGTCGGCATGCGACGTGATGATGAGCGTCTCGAGGCGAATGGCGAGCACCGTGCGATCGAGCTGCTTCACGCTCGCGTCGGCCTGGAGGTACGAGAGCCAGCGCACGGGGCGCAGGTCGGCGATGCGCACGGGCTCCGTACCGGCGGACGTCGTGACGTCGAGGCGACCGGTTCCCCACGCGGAGACGGCGGCCGCGTAGGAGTCGCTGAAGGGCTCGAGGCTCGCGTCGAGCAGCGCCTGCCCCAGCGCGAGGGAGGCGTTGGGCCGGCCGGGCACGAGGGTGCCGCCGACGGGCGCTTCGTGGCACGTCGCGCACGTGACCGCGATCTCGCCCCGGCCGTTCGCCATCTGCGCGCGGACCAGCCCCCCCACGCCCGCCGCGTCGTCCACCCACACGCCGTAGCGCGCGGCTGCCGCGCGCGACGCGAGCGCGACGCCGAAGTACGGCGCGAGCTGCACGGGGTAGCGGTGGAAGGCCTGCTCGCCGAGCGCGACCAGCGCGGGGTCGTCCTCGGACGTCACGCCGTCGGGCAGCGTGAGCGGGGCGGCGGCGGGCGACATGACTTCGAGCGAGGCACCTCCGGGGGCATCGATCTCGCTCGCCGCGACGACGTCGACGGCGGGGTTCCACTCCGGCAGGAGATCCCAGTCGTTCGCGTCGCCGGTCGCGTAGTGCTCGAGGCGGAGCGCGGAGTAGCCGTTCTCGGGGTTGACCAGGGACGCCACCAGCTCGCTCCTCCGGAACGACGCGTCGTCGAGGTACGGCACGCCCGCGGGCGCCGCGCTCTTCCCTCCGCACGCCGCGGCCGCGAGCAGGGCCCCACCGCCGAGGGCGGCGAAGGCAGCGGCGAGGTGCTCGGCGCAGCGCACGAGGACGGGTAGAAGCATGCGGCGGGCCACGCGCCGGCGCCACGCCATTCGCGTGAGCGGCGAGCCACTCTCCGGATCGCGCAGGATCGCGCACGCGAGCTCTGGCCCAACCTGGCGCGCTGCGCCCGCGGCCCGCGGTTGCCGCTACCCCTCCGCCGCCGCACCTGCTAATCGCCTCCGCTCGGCATGCCTCGCCGGACCGACCTGCAGCGGATCCTCCTCATCGGCGCGGGTCCCATCGTCATCGGCCAGGCGTGCGAGTTCGACTACTCGGGCACGCAAGGCGCGAAGGCGCTCCGGCAGGAGGGGTTCGACGTCGTCCTCGTCAACTCCAACCCGGCCACCATCATGACGGACCCGGAGCTCGCGGTCCGCACGTACGTCGAGCCGCTCGAGTGGCGCACCGTCGCGGCCATCATCGAGCGCGAGCGCCCGCACGCGATCCTGCCCACCCTTGGCGGTCAGACCGCCCTGAACCTGGCGATGAAGCTGGGGGAAGAGGGGGTCCTCGAGAGGTTCGGCGTCGAGATGCTCGGCGCGAAGCCCGCGTCGATCGCGAAGGCCGAGGACCGCGCGCTTTTCAAGGCGGCGATGGAGAAGATCGGCCTCAGCTGCCCGCGCGCGGGCGTCGCGCACTCGGTCGACGAGGCGTGGGCGGTCGTGAAGGACACGGGCTTCCCGGCGATCCTGCGCCCGAGCTTCACGCTCGGCGGATCGGGTGGAGGCATCGCGTACTCGAAGGACGAGTTCGTCGAGAAGGTGAGCTGGGCGCTCGCGCAGTCGCCGACGCACGAGGTCCTCATCGAGGAGAGCGTCCTCGGGTGGAAGGAGTTCGAGCTCGAGGTCATGCGCGACCGGGCCGACAACTTCATCGTCGTCTGCTCGATCGAGAACGTCGACCCGATGGGCGTCCACACGGGCGACTCGATCACGGTGGCGCCGTCGATGACGCTCACCGATCGCGAGTACCAGCGCCTGCGCGACGCGGCGCGCGCCGTCATGACCGAGATCGGCGTCGAGACGGGCGGCTCGAACGTGCAGTTCGCGGTCGACCCGACGAGCGGGCGCTTCCACGTCATCGAGATGAACCCGCGCGTGTCGCGATCGAGCGCGCTGGCGAGCAAGGCAACCGGCTACCCCATCGCGAAGATCGCGGCGAAGCTCGCGGTCGGGTACACGCTCGACGAGCTCGAGAACGACATCACGCGAACGAGCGCCGCGTTCGAGCCGGTCATCGACTACGTCGTCGTGAAGTGGCCGCGGTTCGCGTTCGAGAAGTTCCCCGGAGCCGACCCCACGCTCGGCACGCAGATGAAGAGCGTCGGCGAGGTGATGAGCATCGGGCGCACGTTCTGCGAGGCGCTCCAGAAGGCCGCCCGGTCGCTCGAGACGGGCAAGGACGGCCTCGTGTCGCTCGCCGACCGCGTCGACTACCGCGCCCTCGCCGAGCCACGGCAGAAGCGGGATCTCGGGATGGAGGCGCCGGAGCTCGAGTCGCCTCGCGCCCGCCCCGCGGCCACGCCCGACGAGACGCGCGCCGCGCTCGAGAAGCTCGTCGCGACGCCCACTGCCGACCGCCTGTTTTACGTGGCGGACGCGATGCGCGTCGGGTTCACCGACGAGGAGCTCTACCGCCTCACGTCGATCGACCCATGGTTTCTCGCGCAGCTGCGGCGCGTCGTTGCCGCCGAGGGCGCGATGAAGCGCGGCGAGACGTCGCCCGCGCAGATCCGCGGGTACAAGCGCCTCGGCTTCAGCGACCTCCAGATCGCCGCGCTCGCGGGCGGTTGCGAGGACGACGTGCGGGCGATGCGCCTCGCGCAGGGGACGAAGGCCGTCTTCGCGCGCGTCGACACGTGCGCCGCCGAGTTCGTGGCGCACACGCCGTACCTCTACTCGACGTACGAGAGCGAGAGCGAGGCGAAGCCCGAGAGCGGCCGGCGCAAGGTGGTCATCCTCGGGGGCGGGCCAAACCGCATCGGGCAGGGTATCGAGTTCGACTACTGCTGCGTGCACGCGGTGATGGCCCTGCGCGAGCTCGGCTTCGAGACCGTGATGGTCAACTGCAACCCGGAGACGGTGTCGACGGACTACGACACGTCCGACCGTCTCTACTTCGAGCCCCTCACGCTCGAGGACGTCCTCGGCATCGTCGACGAGGAGAAGCCCGAGGGGGTCATCGTGCAGCTCGGCGGGCAGACGCCGCTGAAGCTCGCCGTGCCCCTCGAGAAGCGTGGGGTGAAGCTCCTCGGGACGAGCGCCGACGCGATCGACCGCGCCGAGGACCGCGGCCGCTTCGACGAGGTGCTGACGAAGCTCGCCCTGCGCCGCCCCCGGAGCGGGGTCGCCCGCGAGCCGGCCGAGGCGCTCTCGCTCGCGGACTCCCTGGGGTATCCCGTGCTCGTCCGGCCGAGCTACGTCCTCGGCGGGCGCGCGATGATGATCGCGTACTCGCGGGTGGAGCTCGAGCCGTTCGTGGCCAGGGCGCTCGAGGTCGCGAAGGAGTCGGGGACGCCGACCATCCTCGTCGACGAGTTCCTGAAGGACGCCATCGAGGTGGACGTCGACTGCCTCTCCGACGGGCGGCGCGCCGTCATCGGCGGCGTCATGCAGCACATCGAGGAGGCGGGCGTGCACTCGGGGGACTCGTCGAGCGTCCTGCCGCCGCACTCGCTCTCGCCGGAGATCGTGCTGAGCATCGAGGAGCAGACGCGGATGCTCGCGCTGGAGCTCGGCGTCGTGGGTCTGATGAACGTGCAGTTCGCCGTGAAGGGCGGGCTCGTCTACATCCTCGAGGTCAACCCGCGCGCGAGCCGTACGGTGCCCTTCGTCTCGAAGGCGACGGGGCGGCCGCTCGCGAAGATCGCCGCGAAGCTCATGGTGGGCAAGACGCTCGACGAGCTCGGGCTCGACGACGCGCCGGTGCCGCGCCACACGAGCGTGAAGGAGAGCGTGTTCCCCTTCGCGAAGTTCCCGGGCGCCGACACCATCCTGGGGCCGGAGATGCGCTCCACCGGCGAGGTGATGGGGGTTGCCGAGACGTTCGCGCGATCGTTCGGCAAGGCGATGCTGGCGAGCGGCATCGAGCTCGCGCTCCCCGAGGCGGACGGGCGGCGGCGCGTCTTCGTGAGCGTGCGGGACGAGGACAAGCCCGCGGCGATCCACATCGCCCGGCGGCTCCGCGCGCTGGGGTTCGACGTGCTCGCGACGAAGGGCACGGCGGCGGCGCTCGCGCGAGCCCGCATCCCGGCGACCGTGGTGCAGAAGGTGAACGAGGGCTCGCCGCACGTCGTCGACATCATCCGGAGCGGCACCGTGCACATCGTCGTGAACACGACTCTCGGCGCGAAGGAGGTGCGCGACAGCTACTCGCTGCGCCGCCAGACGCTGCTGGCGAACGTGCCGTACTTCACCACCATCGCCGCCGCCCTCGCCGCGTGCGACGCCCTGGAGGCGGCGCAGGGGGAGCCCGCGCCGCGCGTCCGCTCGCTGCAGGAGTGGTCGTCGTAGCGCGTCTCAGCGCCCGCGCCCGCGCGTCTGCTCCATCTCGCGGGCGGCCGTGTCGACGTCCTCCTCGAGCGCCCCGACGATGACCCCCCGCGCGGCGTCGTCGGGCTCGCGGCCCAGGGCGAGCGCGATGCGCGGTCCAGTGCGCCCCGGGTCGACGCGCGCGAGGACGCGCGCGGCCGCGGCGCGGAGTGTGACCGGTGCGTCGGGGCTCTCGAGCGTGGACCAGAGGTCGTTCTCGACGAGGCCCGCGCGCCGGTAGTCGCTGCCCCGTCCGAACGTGGCGGCCGTGGCGTCGATCCGCTCGAGCCACGTGCGCGTCGGCTCGTCGCGTGGCACGAGCACTGCGACCGACGCGGGTACCTCGGCCGGGTCGGCCGCCCCGTCGCGCGCGCGGGCCGCGGCGGCGTCGATCTGCCCTGCGAGGCGCGCCCTCTCGACGGGGAGCGCGTCTCGCATCCCGATGGTGAACCGCCCCTCGGTCGCGTCGACGACGACGTCACGGCCCTCGACGCGGACCGCCGTGATGGCCGCCCACGGGGTCAGGCGGTCGACGTCGCCGGCGAGCGTTCGCAGCCCCGCGGGAGTCAGGCGAACGCGCCCGGGCGGGTACCCGCGGACCGCGGCGAGGATCATCGCGACGAGCGTCACGGGAACGACCACGATGCCCGCGAGGAGCGCGAGCTCGGCGGTCGACCACACCGTCGCCCCCACGAAGGCGAGCCACCCGAGGGCGGCGACCGCGTCGATGGTGCGGGCCGTCGTGTGGAACATTCCGCGCTGCGGGGGCCACTGGATGGCGCCGAAGCCGGCGCGGCCGATTCCGAGCGCTCCGCGGACGCGGTCGAGGTCCTCGCGCGACGCGAGCTCGAGCCACAGCGGCCGGTCGCCGTCCGCTCCGCGCACGATTCCGAGCGCAAAGCCCGTTCCCGAGGGCGCGATCGCCGCGGCGCGCACGTCGCGCGCGGCGAGCCGCTGACGCGCCAGGCCGGCGGCCCCGATGACGATGCTTCCCGGCTCGGTCGTGACGGTGCACGCTCGCGGGCGTAGGCGCGGGACGAGGACCCGGCCGCCGACGAGCCACGAGAGACCGAGCGCCATCAGGACGATGCGCGGGACCACCGGCAGGGGCGCGAGGAGGCCGACGAGCACGAGAGGCAGCATCCCCACGACGGAGGCAGCGCGCCACGGACGCGGCCCCGCCGGATCGCAAACGGTCGCCCGGATCACCGCCCCCAGCGTCGTCCGCCTCGGCGCCGGCCGCAACCTTTGCGCTATGCTCCGCTGCGCATGCGGAGGCTGCGCTATCCGCTCGAGCCGCTCGAGACGCTCCGCGACGACGCGGTGGACGCCGCCGTTCGCGGGCTCGCCGGCGCCGTGCGCGCCCGCGAGGCGGCCGAGGACGCGCGCCGCGCGACGCAGGAGCGCCAGGACACTCACGACCGCGAGGCGGCGCGCGTCCGGTCCGGGGAGGCCGAGGCTCTCGCGCGCGGCGAGCTCCGGGCCGGCGATCTCGCCTCCGCGGGCGCGTGGGAGGTGCGCGTCGCGGCCGACGCGTCCTCGCTCGCGGCGGAGGTCGAGCGCGCCCGGAAGGCAGAGGTGGCCGCAGGGGCTGCCCAGGACGCAGCGAAGGGGGCCTTCGCCGCGCGGCAGGCGGACGCGCAGGTCGTGGCGAAGGACCGCGAGCGCTGGGAGCAGGGGCGGCGGGCGAAGCTGGAGGCGACGGAAGAGGAGGAGGCGGCGGAGGCGTACCGTCCCAGGCGATGAAGTCGCGCGCGCTCGTCGGGCTCCTCGTGCTCTGCGTCGGCGCATGCCGCGGCGGGAACCCGCCCGAGGTGCGTCCTGCGGCAGGCCCCGCGTCGGCGGTGAGCGCGCCCCTGACGGCCGCGTTCGAGGTGCCCGATGCGGGTGTGGCCGACGTGGCCGTCGAGGCGGGGATGCCACGCCTGGCCATCGTGCTGGACGATCCCCGGCTCGCGGCTGCCCGCGAGCGCGTGAAGGCGAACGATCCGTCGGGGGCAGCGCGCGTGATCGACGCGGCGCGGGCCGCGGTGACCGACCCGGCCCAGGGGTGCGCGTGGGCGTACGCGTCCGGCAAGCTCCACCAGGAGGCCGCCGAGTCGAGCGAGGCAGCCGCGGCGTTCGAGCGCGCGTCCGGGGCAGGCGTCGACGGTGGGCCTCCCTGCGCGATCGCGCCGTACGCGGCCTTGCGCGAGGCCGAGGCAATGCTCCGGATGAACAGGCAGGACGACGCGATCAAGGTGCTCCTGCCCCTCGGGGACGACTTCGCGGCGCGCGACGAGGCGAAGCTCGCCCTCGCCGACGCGTACGTCATGAAGGGCGATCGCGCCTCGGCGCTGCCGCTGTGGCGCGCGCTCCTCGCGTCGTCGCCGCACGGCGTGCGGTGGCCCGACACGTCGATCCGCCTGGCGAACGCGCTCCTCGAGGGCGTCGACGGGACGGCCTCGGCGCACGCGCAGGAGGCGTTCGACCTGACGACGCGCGTCCTCGCCGAGGCGCCGATGGCCGCGGAGACGATCGACGTCGCCGCTACCCGGTCGCGTGCGGCGGGGCTCCTCCACGGAGCGAGCACGCTGCTTTCGCCGGACGACCGCGTGCGGGTCGCGCAGGCGTGGCTCGACGCGGGGCAGCCGAAGCGCGCGGTCGAGGCGGCGTCGGCGCTGCTCAAGGCGATCCCGCGCAAGGCGAAGAAGGACCGCGAGGCGGCGTGCAAGGCGGCGATCGTCCGGGCGCAGGCCGCACCGCACGGCAAGAGCGACGAGCTCGCGGACGCGTGGGGCGAGGCCATCGCGCGCTGCGACGGGCAGGACGCGCTGGTGACCGCGCTCTACTACGGGGGGAAGGCGAGCGTCTCGGCGCACCGCAACGTCGAGGCGGCGACGCGCTTCGACCTGGTCGAGAAGCGCTTCCCGTCGCATCGCCTGGCGGACGACGCGCGCTTCCACGCCGCGCTCCTCGCGAACGACGAGGGCGACGAGGCGAGGTACCTCGCGATGATGGCCAGCATCCCGGACGCCTACCCGGACGGCGACATGAAGAGCGAAGCGCTCTTCCGCGTGGGGCTCGCCCGCGTCGAGAAGCGCGATCTCGACGGGGCGCGCGCCGCGTTCGACCGCCTCCTGGCGATGCCGCCCGACGAGCACGCATGGGGAGCCGCCGGCCGGACCGCGTACTACCGGGCCCGGGTGGCGCAGCTCGGCGGGGACGCCGACGGGGCGAAACAGCGCTACGCGGCGGTCGTCTCGGAGCAGCCGTTCACGTTCTACATGCTCCTCGCGTACGCGCGCCTGCGGGCGCTCGACGAGGCCGCGGCGCGTGCGGCCGTCCAGGCCGCCGTCGCGCGCGAGACCACGGGGCCGTTCCTCACGGGCGAGCACCCCGAGCTCGCGTCGCCGGCCTTCGAGCGGTTCGTGCGTCTCCTCGAGGTGGGCGAGGTGGACGCGGCGCGCCACGAGGCGTCGTCCGCCGGGCTCGTCGCCGAGAGCGCCGACCCCGAGGTGTGCTGGACCGTCGCCTGGCTCTACGACCGCGCAGGGGCGCCCGATCTCGGGCACTCGTTCGCGCGCGCGCGTCTCGTCGATTACCGCGCGCACTGGCCCTCGGGCCGCTGGCGCCTCCCCTGGCTCGTCGCCTTTCCGCGGCCCTGGGACGACGTCGTCGGCACCGAGAGCGCGTCCTCGGGCGTCCCCGCGTCGCTCACGTGGGCCATCATGCGCGAGGAGTCCGCCTTCAACCCGGACGCGCACAGCCCGGCCAACGCCATCGGCCTCATGCAGCTCCTCGTCGGCACCGCGCGCCTCGTCGCCCGCGGCACCTCGCTCGTGCCCGACGACGCCGCCCTCCGGAGGCCGGAGGTCTCGATCGCGCTCGGCGCGCGCCTCCTCGCGCAGCTCCGCTCGTCGTTCTCGACCAACCCCGCCCTCGCCATCGCCGCGTACAACGGAGGCTCGGGCGCCGTTCGCCGCTGGCTGGGGGAGCGCGGAGGCGACGACTTCGACGTCTTCGTCGAGCGCATTCCCTTCGACGAGACGCGCAACTACCTGAAGCGCGTCCTCGCGAGCGAGGCCGCGTACGCGTACCTCTACGCGCCCCGGACGCTCGACGAGCTCCTCGCCCTCCCCGCCCGCGCTTCGGGCGGCGCATCGCCCTGACCTCCCGAGGGTGCTCCTCCGCCGCGCTCAATCGCGGCCGAGCGCCCTCGCCCGCGCCCCCGGCAAGAGCCCGCTGTCGAGCATCGAGGTCGACCGGCGGCGCGCGACCACGACGTGGTCGACGAGCGGCGTCCCGATCGCGGCCGCGCCCTCGGCCACCGCCCGCGTGAACGCGACGTCCTCGTCGCTCGGTGTCGGGTCGCCGCTCGGGTGGTTGTGCACGAGGACGAACGCGCTCGCCGCCTCGCGGAGCGCGATGCGGAGCGGATCGCGCGCCGTCACGTGGAGCCCGTGGATGCCGCCCGAGGCGACCCGCCGAGCCGCCCGCAATCCGTGGCGCCCGTCGAGCGCGAGCACCCAGAGCTCCTCGTGATCGAGCGTCGCCAGGCGAGGGCGCGCCCACGTCTCGACCGCCTCGCGGTTCGGCAGCTTCGGGCTCGCGTCGAGCGACGCCGCGAGCGTCACGCGCCGCCCCAGCTCGATGGCCGCGGCCACGCGCGTCGCCTTGGCCGCGCCCATGCCCGGTGCGATCGCCAGCTCTCCGATGCCGCTGCGCACGAGCCCCCCGACGCCCCCGTGCTCGTCGAGCAGCGTCGCCGCGAGCACGCCGACCGGCACGCCGGCGCACCCCGTCCCGAGGACGAGCGCCAGGAGCTCCGCGTCGCCCAGGCACTCCACTCCTGCCTCGGCCGCGCGCTCGCGCGGGCCCGTCCACGTGGCCGTCGTCTCGGTCGTCATGCGCGCCCACGTTTCACGCGGCGTGCCCGCGTGCGAGCACCGCTTTCCTCGCATGATCGCGCGTGCGCGCCTGTCCCCGGACGATCCGGGGGTGTCCGTGGACAGTGCTTCCCCCGCCGGCCGACGCCGCGCGGCCCTCCCCTACTGGCAGATGCCGACCGTCGGGTCCGGGAAGAGCGGAAGACCACCCTTGCACGCGGCGGGCGCCGTGCACTCGGTCTGCGCCGTGTGACAGAGCTGGTAGCACTGCCGCTCGCCCGGCGCGCCGAGGCAGACGAGGCCCGCCCCGCAGTGCGCCTCGTCGCAGCTCTGGCCCGCCTTGGCGCTGCCCACCGCCACGCAGCTCGTGAGGCCGTTCTCGCGCACGACCGAGCACGTCTCGGTGGCGGCGCACCCGTCCTGGTCGAGCAGCTTGCAGCCGTTCGCGGGGTGGATCGGCATGCACACGGGGACCACGACGGTGGACGTCTGCGCGGTCGGCTGGATGTCGCAGAAGTCCTGCTGGGCGCACTGCACGTTCCCCGAGCAGCAGTACCGCTGGCACGTGCCCGCGCCGACGCAGTCGAACGCGGCCTGGCACTCGTCGGACGACTTGCACCACGCGCCGTCCGCGGCCGTACCGGCGGGGACGCACGCAGGCGCGGCCACGCCGGCGCCCCCGTTCTGCGACGCCGTGGTGGGCGTGACGCGGCAGGCGAGGGTGGCGTTGTCGTAGCCGGCGGTGGCGCTGTACGCCCCGCCGTCGGGGGCGAGGCCGCAGGCCTTCGCGGTGGAAGGGTCGTCCGGGTAGCACGCGCTGCTGGGGCCCGCGTAGCAGAGCGGGCTGCCGAGGGAGGTCGGCGCCGTGCCCGCGTCGACCTCTGCGTCGGGCTCTCCCCCCGCGTCCTCCCCAGCGTCGATCGCGGTGAGGTTGTTCACCGTCGGCTGGGAGGTGTCGCTCGTCCCGAAGCCGCGGACGTCGCAGCCGGCGACGCCGAGGCCCGCGCACGCGGCGGAGGCGAGGAAGGCAAGACCGAGGAGGGGGAAACGATGGGTCATCGAAGCGGGAGAAGGCCCGTCACGGCGGTACGATTCACGGCCCGTGCCGGTTCCTCGATTGTGACGACAGGTGGCAAGAATCGCTAGCTTTTGGCACCCCGGCCAACGGCGGTGGCGGCCGACCCCTGACGTTGGTGTCGCGCCGGGATGTGGGTGGGCCCCTCACGCTCGGCTGAGGCTGCGCCGGTCGGGGGGCCTCGCCGCCGGGGCCACGGATGGCAGAGGGCGCCCGACCGAGCGGGGCTATCAGGGGCTCTCGACGTCCCGGACGACGCTGTTGCCCGCTGCGTCATAAGCCCGGACGGCGATGACGTGCGGGCCGGGCCCCGACGGCAGGAGGGGGGTGACGTCCGTGTCGATCGACTCGTCGGCGGTATCGAAGATCCCGTCGGCCGCGCCGATGGGCCGCCAGTCGGTCTTGCCGTCGATCGCCACCTCGACCCGCACGATGGGCCCCAGCCCGTCCGCGACCTCGGCCCGCAGCCGCCGGCCCTGCATCGCGATCGACTTGAAGACCGGCGGGGTGTTGTCGACGAGCACGGGCGCCGTCTCGAGCGCGAAGTGCGTGGTCTCGCTCGGCGGGTTCGCCAGCTCGTCGCTCGCGTCCACACGCACGCGGTACTTCCCTTCGGGCAGCGACGCCGTGTCCCAGTCGAGCTCCGACTTCGTGAGCACGTCGTCGGGCGTCGTCGCGTCGATCCAGCGCGCCTGCCCCTCCTGGTGGAACGCGACGCGGTAGCGCAGCTCGTCGTTGTCCGGGTTGTCGACCTTCCATGTCACGTGCACGACCACGTCGTGCCGCGGCGGCTCGCCCCCGCTCGCGGGGATCTCCTTGTCCTTGCCGTCGTGGCTCGTCCGGCCGTGCGCTGCGACCTCGGTGACGACGGCGCGCAGGTTCTCGGTCACGAAGGGGAGGGTCACGTCGGCGATCGACGCCGCGGGGTCGCGAAGCCGCGCACGCACCTGCACGAAGCGCCCCTGCGGGCTCGTCGTCGGCCCGCCGTCGGTCACCGGCGCGCTCCACGCGCTCCACGTCTCGTCGGGCGACTGCGTGTCCCCCGACCGCGTCGACACCTCGAGCGTCCCCGTGCCTCGCCACCGGAGGTGCCCGAAGCGCGCGCGCAGGCCCGCGTCGAGAGCCTTGCTCGTCCACACGCTGTCCGGCCCGCCGACCGCGAGCACGCGGTGGAGCGCCGCCGGATCGCTGCCCACCACGAGGCGCGTTCGCCCCGCCGCCACGATCGCGCCAACCTGGCGCTCGTCGGTGTCGGCGACGAGGGAGACCTCGTGGGCGTCGTTCACGGTGTAGACGCGGCCCTCGGCGCCGGTGCCCACGAACGGCGCGCCCGCGTCGTCGAGCGCGAGCGACAGGTAGTGGAAGTCGTCGTGGTGCATCAGCCGCTCGGGGCGCCCGAGCGCGTCGAACCGCCAGAGCGAGCCCTTGCCGGGCTTGGTCGTGCTCGCGGCCGCGGGCCCGGGCGGCGTCCTGCCGCCGGTCGTGTGGTGCGACGACGACGAGGACGTCGACTCCGTCGTGCTGCTCGTGGCGCCCTCGTTCGCGATGGCCCAGACGGCGTGGTTCGGCCCGAGCGCGACGCCGTGCACGTCCTCGCCGTGGAAGTCGTAGAGCACCGTGGCGCGGCCCGCCGCCGTGATGCGATAGAGCAGGCCCTTGCCGCCCGTCCCTGCGTAGACCGCGCCGTCCTCGGCCGCGGCGAGCGACACGACGAAGGGCGCGTCGGTCTTGAAGTACGTGGTCGAGCCGCCGCCCGGCACGACGCGCATCACCTTGCCCTCGGAGCCCGTGCCCGCGAAGAGCGCGCCGCTCTTCGGGTCGACCGCGAGCGCGAAGACCGCGTCGACGCCCGCGAGCGTCGCGAAGACGTCGGCCTTGCCCTGGGTCACCCTGTAGATCTTGTTGCTCGTCGTCGCGGCGTAGACCGCGCCGCTCTTGTCGGCGGCGAGCGCGTTGACCGCGCTCTCGTGCGTGTCGGCGAAGACGGTCGCCTGGTCGCCCGCGAAGCGGATCACCTTTCCGCCCGAGGCGGGGCCCGTCCCGACGAGGATGCTCCCGTCGGGGAGCGCCAGCGCGCACGTCGCCGTGCTGCCGGCCCCTTCGGGCACCGGCACGTTGCCGAGCGTCCAGCCCGCCCGGACGACGCCGTCGGACCCGACGCTCGCGCCCTTGAGGTCGCCCCCGGAGAGCTTGTCGAGCGTGTCGAGCTCGAAGGTCCTCGTCCCCACCGCCTGCGCGTCGCGCGCGACGAGGGCAGCGGCGAGGCCCGCCGCCACGATCGTGAATGCAGCCCAGCGCATGCTCAGCCTTATAGCATCGGCGGATTCGCGCGGATCGACGACGGGCGCGCCACGGCATCGCCCTTGCGTAAGGGTCCTTCCGTGGAGGCGACCCCATGAAACCCGCTGCTCGGCTCCTCGGCCCGCTCCTCGTCGCGCTCGGTCTCGCCGCGTGCGCGGCATCCACGCAGGACCGTGGCGGCGTGACGAACGCGCAGCCCGCGACGGACGAGATGGGCGCGTGCCGGGCCGGCGGCGCGGCGTGCCGGTGGGACCGGCAGTGCTGCAGCGGTAGGTGCTACGTCGACACCGGATGCAGCGGCTAGCGGCCGTCCACCCCAGGACGTCCCACGTCCGCGAGGCGGCCCACGTCCTCGCGACCGCGCGGCCCGACGCGGCGCGAATCGCCACGGCGTTCCGAATCGCCTCGGCCGGGCTGGCCGATGGATGCCATCATCCTCGGCGTCCGATGTCGTTCGACGCGCTCAAGGACCTGCTGGTCCTGCTCCAGCTCACCGAGCAGCTCACCGACGGGCGCGCCCTCGAGGACGCGCTGCGGGCGGTCACCGACGCGACGGTCGCGATCCTGCCCGGCGACCACGCGTCGATTCGGCTCCTTGACGCCGGCCGCACGAAGCTCCTCACGAGCGCGCGCTCGGGCATCGGCGTCGACGCGCCGTCGGTCGAGCTGCGCGCCGGGAGCGGCATCTCGGGCTGGGTCCTCGAGCACGGCGAGCCCGCGCGCATCGTGGACGCGCGCAAGGATCCGCGCTTCGTCGAGGCGCCCGGCCAGGGCTTCGCCATCGCGTCGCTCGTCGCCGAGCCTCTCGTCTCCGAGGGCGCCACCATCGGCGTCCTCTCCGTGTCGTCGTCCGAGGTCAACGCGTTCTCCGCGACCGACGAGCTCCTCGCCCGCCTGCTCGCCAACTGCTCGGTGGGGCCCATCCAGCGCGCGCGCCTCGAGCGCCTCTCGGTGACCGACGACCTCACGCTCGCGTTCAACGGGCGCTACCTGGCGACGCGCCTCGCCGAGGAGATGGAGCGCGCTCGCCGCACGGAGAAGCCGCTCAGCGTCCTTCTCATGGACCTCGATCACTTCAAGCTCGTGAACGATCGGCACGGGCACGCCGTGGGCGACCAGGTGCTCCGCGTCTTCGTCGACCGCGTGCGCGCGGCCACGCGGCGCGTGGACGTCCTCGTGCGGCGCGGGGGCGAGGAGTTCGTGCTCATCATGCCGGCGACGACGACGGCGCAGGCCCGCGTGATCGCCGAGCGCGTGCGGCGAAACGCGTCCGACGAGGCCGTCCCCGTCGGCATCGCGCGCATCCGGCAAACCGTGTCCATCGGCGTCGCGACGTGGAACGGGCACGAGTCGGCCGAGGCCCTCCAGCGGCGCGCGGACGACGCGATGTACTACGCGAAGCAGTGCGGTCGGAACCGCGTCGAGCACAGCCGGTCGCGCAGCCGCGTGAAGAAGCCGGCGTCGCTGAAGCGGACCGCGCGGGCCTGAGCGCCGGGGGAGCGAGGAGACGAGACGAGATGATCGCGTACTTCGGGACGGGGCTGCTCGGCACGGGGTTCGTGCGCGCGCTGCGCAAGCGCGGCGAAGACGTGCACGTGTGGAACCGCACGGCGTCGAAGGCGAAGGCGCTCGAGGCGGACGGCGCGAAGGCGTTCGACGACCCGGCCGACGCGGCCCGCGGGGCGGCGCGCGTCCACCTCACGCTGTCGGACGACGCGGCGGTCGACGAGACGCTCGAGCGCGCGCGCCCCGGCTTCGCGAAGGACGTCGTCCTCGTCGACCACACGACCACCTCGCCCACGGGCACGGCCGCCCGCGCCGCGCGCTGGGACGAGCGAGGCGTCGCGTTCCAGCACGCGCCCGTCTTCATGGGGCCGCAGAACGCGCTCGAGTCGACCGGGATCATGCTCGCGTCGGGCGACGAGGCGCGCTTCGAGTCGCTCCGGCCGCACCTCGCGAAGATGACCGGCAAGCTCGTCTACCTCGGGCCGCAGCCCAGTCGCGCCGCGTGCTTCAAGCTCTTCGGCAACGCGTTCCTCATGTGCATGACCGCCGGCATCGTCGACGTCCTGGCCCTCGGCAAGGCGCTCGGCCTCGAGGCGAAGGACGCGGCGACGATCTTCGACGCGTTCAACCCGGCGGCGACGATCGGCGCGCGCGTCGGGCGCATCCTCGAGGGCGACTTCGCGCACCCGTCGTGGGAGCTCTCGATGGCCAGGAAGGACGCGCGCCTGATGCTCGAGGAGGCGAAGCGCGGCGACGTGTCGCTCACGCTCATCCCGGCGCTCGCGGCCGTGATGGACCGGTGGATTGCCCGGGGCCACGCGCAGGACGACTGGACGGTCATCGCGACGGACGTCGTGAAGGCGACGTCGAACGCGAAAGCGAACGCAAACGCGAAGTAAGGCCGAGGCTCCTGTGCCTGCGTCCGCTTCGGCCGCGCCGACCGCGGGCCGGGCACCGGCATGGTAGATTCGATGGCGTGGGGCGGCCCGATCCATCGCTGCCGCGCATGCTGGGACGCTACGCGCTCTACGAGAAGATCGCGTCGGGCGGCATGGCGAGCGTCCATATCGGGCGCCTCATCGGGCCCGTCGGCTTCGCCCGGACGGTGGCCATCAAGCGGATGCACCCGCAGTTCGCCGAGGATCCCGAGTTCGTCTCGATGTTCCTCGACGAGGCTCGCCTCGCCGCGCGCATCCGTCACCCGAACGTGGTCCCGACGCTCGACGTCGTGGCGATGGCGGAAGAGCTCTTCCTCGTCATGGACTTCGTGCAGGGCGAGTCGCTCTCCTACCTGATCCGGACCGCCACGAGCCGCAAGGAGCACGTGCCGCCGGACATGGCGGCGGCGATCCTGGTCGGCGCGCTCCACGGGCTGCACGCCGCGCACGAGGCCAAGAGCGAGGGGGGTACGCCGCTCGGGATCGTCCACCGCGACGTCAGCCCGCACAACATCCTGGTAGGGACCGACGGCGTCCCCCGCGTGCTCGACTTCGGCGTCGCGAAGGCGGCGGGCCGCCTGCAGACGACCCGCGAGGGACAGCTGAAGGGCAAGCTCGGCTACATGGCGCCGGAGCAGGTGCGCGGCGAGGTGTCGCGCACGACCGACGTGTACGCGGCGTCGGTCGTGCTCTGGGAGACGCTGACGGGCAAACGGCTCTTCCGCGCCGACAACGACGCGCAGGTCCTCGACATGGTCCTTCGCGGATGCGACGTGCCACCGAGCAAGCACGCGCCCGGCCTCCCCGCGGCGCTCGACGAGGTGACGCTGCGCGGGCTCCGCGTCGACCCGACGGAGCGGTTCCCCACGGCGCGTGACATGGCCCGCGCGCTGGAGGAGGCGATCCCCCTCGCCACGGCGTTGCGGATCGGCGACTGGGTCGAGACCGCCGCGAAGCAGACGCTCGATGCGCGGAGCGCCCGGATCGCCAGCATCGAGAGCGACTCGTCGCTCCAGGCGCCGCAGGGGATGCCGTCGGCCGTCGATCGCACGGAGGACGTCGTCGTCACGGACGGGACGCAGCTGTCGAGCGCCTCGGCGTCTGGCGCCGGGGCCGCGCTGCCGTCGCGCCCTCGTCGCCTCACGGCGTGGCTCGCGTCGGCCGGCGGGGCGGCGGTCCTTCTCGTCGCCGCGTTCTGGGCGTCGTCGTCGCGGCGCACCCCTCCGGGGTCTGCGCACACGCCCGCGAGCCTTCCCGTCGCGGCGTCGCCGGGCGCACCGGCGCCGTCCGCGAGCGCGCCGGAGCCGGAGGGGGTCCCGCCGGTTGCGCGGTCGCCGTCGCCGTCTCCGGCGCTGGACGCCGCTTCGTCGGCGATCGAGCCTCGAACGGCCCCCGGCCACGCCGCCTCGCCTCCGCGGCCGACGGTTCGCGCGCCGGGGCAGCTCCCACCACCGAACGCCGCGCCCGCGCCTTCGCCCGCGAAGCCCGCCTACGATCCGATGGAGCACCTCTGAGGAAGGCCGTCATGCGAAGGCTCTGCTTTCCCTCGATCCTCGCGCTCGCCCTGGGGCTTCTGCCTTCCAGCGCGCGCGCGGACGATCGCGTCATCGCCCAGGAGGCGTTCCAGGAGGGGCGCGCGCTCATGGCGGCGGGGAAGGTGGCCGAGGCTTGCCCGAAGTTCGCCGCCGCCGCGCAGCTCTCGCAGACGGCGGGCGTCCGGCTCAACCTCGCCGAGTGCTGGGCGAGGCTCGGCAGGACGGCGAGCGCGTGGGGCAAGGCCAACGAGGCGCTCTCGCTCGCCGAGCGCGCCGGCGACGCCGCGGCCACGTCCCTCGCGCGCGAGCGGATGGCGGCCCTTCAGCCGAGGCTCTCCTACTTGACGATCGTCGTCGCGCGAGACGGTGCGCCGACGGGCCTCGAGGTGGCGCTCGACGGAGAGACCGTGCCCGTGCCGGTGTGGGGGACCGCGCTTCCCGTCGATCCCGGACCGCACGAGGTGTCGGCGCGAGCGCCGGGGCGAAGGCCGGCGTCGATGAAGGCGACCGTCGGCGGGGAGGCGGCGCGGGTCACCGTGGACGTGCCGGCGCTGCTCCCGGCAGACGAGAGCGCGGCCGCGCCCGCCCTGCCGTCGGCTCCCCCGCAATCCGACGCCGCGGGCGGGGGATCGTCGCGCACGGCGGTGCGCGCAATCGCGCTCGTGGGCGCGGGCCTCGGCGTCGTCGGGCTCGGCATCGGAACGGCCTTCGCGCTCGACGCGAACGCGAAGAAGGGCGACTACCAGCAGCGCGAGTCGGGCGGGACCTGCGACGCGGAGTGCGTGAGCCTCAGCAAGGACGCCGTCGGCGCGGCGACGGCCTCGACGATCGCGTTCGTCGCCGGAGGGGCGCTCGTCGCCGCGGGCGCGGTCCTGTGGCTGACCGCGCCCGGCGGCGGCAACGCCGGAGCCGTCGCGGTGGCGCCGATCCTCGGCCCGCGCGGCATGGGCGCGGGCCTGTCGGGGAGCTTCCAGTGAAGAGGTCGACCACGGCAACGGGGCTGGGCCTGGCGCTGGTGCTCGCCACGTGGGTTCTCTCCGCCGGTGGATGCGCGTCGATCCTCGGCGTGGAGGAGCAGACGATGTCGGGTGCCGACGGGGGCGAGGCGGGTGTCGCGACCGACGCGACGACGGGCGACGGCACGGCGAGCGAGGGCTCCGGATCGAGCAGCGGGGGCAAGGTCGAGGCGTCCGCCGCCGCCGACGCCGGCGACGCCGGCAAAGGGTTCACGATCGCCGCGCCCGCGAGCCTGATGCTCCAGCAGGGGGCGAGCGCACCGGTGACCGTGACCGTCGCGCGGGGCGGCGGGTTCACCGACGCCATCGCCGTCACGGTCTCGGGGCTCCCCGCGGGGGCCTCGGCGAGCCCGCTCACGATCACGAGCGACACGACCAGCGGCCCCCTGACGATCGCCGTCGGCAGCGCCACGCCGCAGGGCGTCTCGCACCTCGTCATCGACGGCGTCGCGGCGAGCGGCGCGGTCAGCGCGAGCGCGCAGATGGACCTCGTCGTGCGGGGGCCCCCGGGCTCGCTCGACTCGCTCTACGGAAGCGGCGGCGTCGTCTCGGGGTTCCTGACGACCACGAACTTCGGCACCTTCGAGGCGGCCACGCTCGACGCCAACGACGACGTCCTCATCGCCATCGACAGCGCGCTCGGGGAGAACGCGGTCTCCGTCGTCCGCATCACGCCGGCCGGCGTCCTCGATTCCACGTTCGGGACGGCGGGGATCGCGACCCCGCCGAACACGGGCGTCTTCTACTACTCGATGTTCCCGGTCCCGAACGGGGACGTGGAGCTCTGCGGGTTCGGCGGCGGCAACCCCTGGACCGACGAGTACATGCGGCTCATGCCCACGGGCGCAGTCGACACGTCGTTCTCCCCGGACGGCGGCGTCGGAAACTCGGTCCTGCGGACGGACGGCCGGCCGGACGTGTTCACGCTGGACCCGACGGGCCGCGTGGTGGAGACGGGCTTCACGGGCAACGCGCAGGGCTTCCTCCTCACGCGCCGCACCGCCGCCGGTCCGTTCGACACGACGTTCGACGCGGGCTTCGCGCCCACGATCCCGGGCCAGGGCGGGCCGACGGTCATCCAGCCCGACGGGCACATCGTGGCGTCGTGGCTGCCGGACACGCCGCCGTACGGGATGGGCCTCGTGCGGACGGACACGTCGGGGAACCTCGACCCGACGTTCGGCACGAACGGCGTCGTGCCGGGGACCGGCCCCGGAGATCCCTCCGCGCTGATCCTCCAGCCGGACGGCAAGCTCGTGACGGGCGGCGTGACGTTCACGAGCGCGGGGCTCGAGAACCCGGGAGGGTTCACGGCGCGCTACCTGTCGAACGGGACGATCGACGTGACGTACGGCTCGGGCGGCACGGCGCAGGTCGCGGCGGGCAACGTCTTCGCGATGGTGCAGCAGAGCGACCAGTCGGTGGTCGCGGTCGGGTACCCGTGGCCGGTGGGCGACGCGGGGGCGCCGACGAACGACCTCTGGGTCGAGCGGCTGACCGCGGGCGGCGTGACCGATCCCTCGTTCGGCAGCGGCGGCACCGTGACCACGCCCGTCGGGGGCGCGGGGGAAATAAGTATGGGCGAGTTCGTCGGGCTGCAGTCCGACGGCCGCATCGTCGTCGTCGTGGCGACGTTGAAGTCGCAGGGCGTGTACGACTTCGCGGTGGCGCGCTACTGGCCCTGACGCACCTTGGTCGAGGGCAACCGTGCGAGCAGGACACCGCGCCGCGCGTAGATCACGTACGCGAGGAGCGCGCCGAGGGCGATCGGCAGCGCGATGTGAAGGGACTCGTGATGGACGAGGCCCGTGCGAAGCGCGCCGCCCATCGTGAGCAGGAGCACCGTCGCCGCGTACGGCGCGATGCGCGGCACCAGCAGGCCGATCGCTCCCACGATCTCGACGGCGCCGACGCCCATCATGAAGGCCGGTGAAAACCCCCATCGCGCGAAGTTCTCCGGCGACGGCGGCACGGAGGCCACCTTGGACACGCCGGTGACGACGAACGTGAGCGCGAGCAGGCCGCTCACGACCCAGAGCACCGTGGTCGCGTTTCCCCGCATCCGTCTCCGGGCTCCGGACCGCCCCTACGGCGCGACCGGGCTCGCGCAGCAGCGGAAGCCCGTCGAGTAGTCGTGGTAGCTGAACTCGTGCGCGACGGTGCGGTAGCTGCAGCCGTCGCCGTTCTTGTGCGTGTCGAGGTAGTAGCCGCCCTGGAACGTCCCGTTCGGGTCGTTCGTCCACTCGTGCAGGTTGCCCACCATGTCGAAGACGCCGTAGTCGTTCGTGCACTGCTCGTGCGCCCCCGTCGGCGCGAGCGTGTTGTCGAGCTGGTTGAGGCGCGGGTCGTTCATCTCGGTCATGCCGACGAGGTTCCACGACACGGCGACCTGCGGGAAGATGCGGAGCATGGGGCTGTAGCCGTTGTCGTTGCAGCGGCCCGTCACGCGGTCGTTCCCGTAGCCGAACTTCGCGTCGCCCGGGCCCATGCAGGCCTTTCGCCACTCGACCGGCGCGCAGAGGCGCTTGCCCGACGCCGCGCAGACGCGCGCCGCCTGGGCGCCCGAGATGTACGCCTGCGGGTACACGTTCGGGACGCTCACCGCGCGCAGCGAGTGCCCCTCTTCGAGCGGGCCGAACGCCGGCCACGGCACGTCGCGCCCGTCCGGCATCACCTCGACGAGCGAGTCTTCCCACCGGTCGACACAGAACCGGTTCTCGACGTTGGCCATCTCCGGCGGGCACACGGCCCCCGGCATCGCCTGCCCGATCTGCCCCTCGACCACGTCGTAGTCGCCCCAGTTGCGGACCGCGGTGGCCAAGGTGGGGTGCGGCTGCGCCACGTCGACCTTGTGCCCGTGCTTGTTGCCCTTGTGGGTCTTCTTGTGCGCGGCCGCCGGCTGCTGCCCGTGGGCGGCGGCGGACCCCGCGAGCCGGGGCGGAGCCTTCGCGTGCGCGTCGAACGCAGCGGAAACGGCGAGCGACAGCCCGGCGAGGGCGATCGGCACCACGGCGAGGGAGCGAGGCCGCATCGACGCTACTACGGCCAGTACAACACAACCGTCAGCCGTGCCACTTCTCACGCCGCTTGATCTGCTTCGGAGACCTCGGATCGGTGGGCTTTCCGTCGGCCTCGGCGCAGCAGCGCGTCGAGAGGTAGTAGTACGCGAAACCTTCGTTGTGCGTGTAGATCTTGGGCCGGCACTGGTTGCGGACGCCGTAGAGCCAGGGGCCCCCGGTCGTCACGTTGTCGAACTTGCTCACCGGCTCGGGCGTCTCGCTGCTCGCCAGCTCGTCGGCGTTCCCCGGCATGTCCCACACGCCGTAGTCGCTCACACACTTGGGTTGTGACCCGCTCTCGACGCCCTGCCAGAGGCGCTCGAGCTCCGGCTTTCGCACGCTCTCGTCCCGCGACGCGAACGCCATGAACGGCGCGCCCTTCTCGTCGTGCCCCGTCACGGCGGGCTCGATGTAGTCGCGGTCCCCGTTGCAGACCTTCGGATCGCGCACGTACCCGTACGGGTACGGCTTGTAGCTCGGCCCCTCGCACGCCATCGTCCACTCGGTCTCGGTGCAGACGCGCTTGCCCTCGGCCGCGCACATCGCCTGCGCGTCGGGGAAGCGGAAGTTCACCTTGGGCCGCTCGCCCTTCTTGTTCGGGTACTCGTAGGTGTCGATGCAGTAGCGCTTGTGGACCTTCTGCCCGGTGCACTTCGAGGGCTCCTCGAACTCCTCGCAGACCGTCTTGTCGTTCCACTTCGCGTACCAGCTCTTCTTGCAGGTGAGCTCGAGCTCCGTGCAGTAGTCGCCGTCGACGAGCACCATGCCCGAGGGGCAGGAGGAGGGGCCGCCGTCGGGGGGAGAGGTGGAGGTGGAGGCGGTGGAGGAGGAGGGGGAGGGGGAGGCGTCGGGCGCGGGCGCGAGCGCGAGCGAGGACGCGGGCGCGGGCGCGAGCGAGGACGCGAGCGCGGGCGCCGACGCGGGCCCGGGCGCGGGCGCGGCGTCTTCCGACGGAGCCGCGGAAGGGTGGGAGCACGCGGCGGGAGCGAGCGCGAGCGCGAGGGCGGCGAGCGGGAGGGGGGCGAGGGCGAGGAGGGGAGTGAGGCGAGGCACGGCGAGCATCCCGATACGACGCCCGGGCCCCCTCGGCCAAGTCCCTTGGGTCGGCGGGGAATCGTGCTCGCGCGCCCCCCCCGGTCCACTCCACATTCCCGTTCCCATTCCGTATTCGTGCATTCATCTTCTTCCGCGCCCGCGCCCGCGCCCGCGCCCGCGCCCGCGCCCGCGCCCGCGCCCGCGCCCGCGCCCGCGCCCGCGCCCGCGCCCGCGCCCGCGCCCGCGCTAGGGGTCGAGGTGGCGCCACGTTGCCGCGCCGCGGGGCCGTCTTAATTTCTCCGGTCATGAACCTCGCAAAGCTGGTCGCCACGTTCCGCGCCTACCGCGCGGGCGCGCCGCTGGGCGACGTCGTCATGCTGAAGCTCGACGCCCTCCACGGCGAGCCGCCGGGCCTGGACGCGAAGCTCGAGCGCGTGCGCGGCTACGCCCCGGAGCAGGACCTCGCCTCGCTCCGCCGCATGCCCGCGGGCTCGCTGGGGCGCGAGTACGCACGCTTCCTCGACGCGAACGGCCTCGAGCCGCTGGTCACGAGCGCGGACGTCCGTGCCGGCTTCCGCGACCGCCCCTACGCGCTCCGGTTCACGACGACCCACGACCTGCATCACGTGCTCACCGGCTTCGACGCCGGGCTCGCGGGCGAGATCGGCGTGGCCGCGTTCAACGTCGGCCAAGGCTCGGCGCCGGTGGGCCTCGCGATGTTGCGGCTCGCGTGCGTCGTCTACACGCTGCTCTCGCCGGCCCCGGCGGCGCGGATCTGGCGCAACGCCCGCGTGGGGCTGGCGATGGGCAAGGAGGCGCGGCTCGTCATCGCGGAGCCCGTCGAGTCGTACTTCGCGGAGCCGCTCGCGGGCGTGCGCGCGCGGCTTCGCCTCCCCGTGGACCCGCGCGCGTCCGGCGTCGTGACCAGCAAGGCCAGCCTCTTCGCGTCGCTCCTGGCCGGGGGCGGCCCCCGGGTCACTTCCTCGTAGATCACGGCGCAAACCGATTCTTCGGCCAGCTCACCTCGCACGACCCGTCGGCGCGAACGTGCAGGATGATCCCGGGGCCGGAGGGCTTCGTCCAGTCCGCGCACCA
Source organism: Polyangiaceae bacterium (assembly GCA_036490515.1). Lineage (GTDB taxonomy): Bacteria > Myxococcota_A > Polyangia > Polyangiales > Polyangiaceae > Palsa-1150. The sequence goes on along the minus strand of DASXDU010000017.1, from coordinate 6,993 downwards.
CAGCTCCCGGTCGTCGCCGACGTCGAAGCTCCAGAGATCGTGCCCCGCGGAGCGCAGCTCCGTCACGACCTGCGAGACGCCGCGGCCGTGGGTGGGCGCGGCGCGGACGCGCCCGGTGACGACCGCCGAGAGGCGCGCGCAGAGGGCCTCGCGCTCCCCGGGGCTCGCGCGGAGGAAGGCGTCGCGCTCGAGGCCCGGCGGCATCCCCGAGCGAAGGGCGCGCGCCGCGAAGTCCGCGGGCGGGCGCACGCCGTGGTCCTCGACGTAGTGCGCGTACCCCTCGGGCCAGACGTACGCGCCGTCGGTGAAGTCGCGGTGGCCCATCTGCTCGTCGGGGCGGCCGCAGCGGAAGCGGCAGTCGGAGTAGCCGCGCCACGCCCCGGCGACGAGGCCGCGCTTCAGGTACGCGACGACGGCGGCGCGCTCGGCGGGGTCCCACGACGGATCGACGAACGCCTGCGGCTCGGGCAGCGCCTCGTCGCCGGGAGCGCTCCCGCGCCAGTAGCCCACGGCCACGACCTCGTTCACGAGAAAAGCGTGGAGTGCTCAGGTCGCCGCCGCAACCGCGACCGGGCGAGCGCGTCCGATCACGAAGAATGCGCGCACCGGTCGGGCGCCCCCCGCTCCCGCTATTTTCACATTCGCCTCGTCGTGTTTCGCTCCTTCCGCGCCCGCGCCCGCGCCCGCGCCCGCGCCCGCGCCCGCGCCCGCGCCCGCGCCCGCGCCCGCGCCCGCGCCCGCAGAGAAGAGCGAGGGCCCGAGAGGCGCCCGACATCGTGGCGCCCCCCGGACCCTCTTGTTTCAGCGCGCCCGTGCGGGAAGGGATTGCTCAGGCCCCTGCCCTTCGGCGGCCAGTGCGGCCTGCGGAGCGGCGCTTTCCGGAACGGGAGCGGGAGCGACGTTCGCAGTGATCGTCACGCCCGTCACGTTCCCGGAGATCGACGCCTTCTGTTTCTTCGACATCGTCCCCCGCGCCTTCCGCGTGGCCGCAGCCTTCGCCACCTTGGCGGCCAGCTGCGTCGACGTGAGCGGTGCCCGAGCCTTGGGAGGCTTCAGCCCGAACAGCGCCGGCGTCGCCGGCGAGTCGGCGTACATCGCGCGGAGCACACGCTTCAGGGCCGAGACGATCGGTCCCATCTTCGTGTCCTCCGCCCCGTACGCCGTCAGCGCTTGCTTGACGCTCGCATGTGCCGAACCCACCGCGGTGAGCGCCGAGATCAGACCCTGGAGGGCCTGAACCAGCGTCGCCGTCGTGTAGTCGGTGCTCACCAGCGTGAACTGCCCGCCGGGGAGCTGCTGCTGCAGGCCCGATGCGAGCGCCTGCGCTGCGCCAAGATCGCCGCCTGGGTAGGCTTCGCGGTCGTGGTGGTACTGGACATCGTACTTGCTTCCTTTCTGGGTGGGCGCACCCCCGCCGAATGACGGGCCTTCCGGGACCAGCGGGTCCCGGGGGTCGTGCCTGGAGACCTCCCCCCGTGCACGGGGAGAGGTGCCTCGATCGTCCCTCCTATGACGATGGGCCGGATGAGGGGCGGTTTCGTTACAGAGTATTTTCCGGCGATGTCCCGCCCCGGACCCCGGACCCGCGGTAACCGCGATCACCAGTCTCTCCACCGCGGTTGATACGCTCTGAATCGCGATCACCAGTCTCTCCACCGCGGTTGATACGCTCTGAACCGCGATCACCAGTCTCTTCACCGCGGTTGATACGCTCTGAATCGCGGTCACCAGCCTCTCCACCGCGGTTCATCGTCGCTGGATCGCGGTCACCCAGCCCATCCCCCGCGACTCACCGTCTCTGAACCGCGGCCGACCGCCCACCCATCGCGATTCATCGCCGCGGAATCGCGGTTGACCGGCCCATCCCCGGCGATTCCACCTCGATGAACCGCGTTGACCGGCTCGTCCACCGCGGTTCATCGTCGCTCCATCGCGGTCACCCAGCCCATCCCTCGCGACTCACCGTCTCTGAACCGCGGCCGACCGCCCACCCATCGCGGTTCATCGCCTCGGAACCCCCTCTTCCGTGCCCGCGTCCGCGCGATAGAGTGGCCCGGGATGGAGGTGCGAGACATCCGGCCGGTTCGCGATCCGGTCGTCGTCATCCGCGAGCACCTCGCGACGTGGGACACGCCGTTCGTCGAGCTCGACGTCTTCGGCACGGACGATCCCCGGGCGATCGCCGCCGCCGTCGACGAGTTCGCCCGTGCGCAGCTCGGCGCCGGGGTTGCCGGATACCTGCTGCAGGTCGCGAGCATCAGCAGCACGCACTGCGTCGAGCTCGACGACGGGCGGCGCCTCGTGATCAAGGTCAAGCCGCCGGCCGAGACCAACCCGAGCCTGCCGCTCGATCGCGCGTCGCTCGAGGCGATCACGCAGGCCCAGAGCCACCTCGCCGCTTCGGGATTTCCGTGTCCGATGCCGGTTCTCGGCCCGACCCCGCTCGCGCGCGGGCTTGCGACGGTCGAACGCTACATGGCGGACGGCGAGCACCGCGACGCCCACGATCCCGTCGTGCGCCGGCTGCTCGCGGAGGGCCTCGCGGAGCACATGGCGATCCTCGAGCCGCTCGTCGCCACGTCGGCCCTGTCTCACTTCCAGATGCCACCCGGTCGGCTGTTTCCGCATCCTCACAGCAGGCTTTTCCACCCGAGCGACGCAGTCGACGACACCGGCTGTGTCCAAGACCTCGCGCGGCGAGCGCGCGCGATCGCCGAGTCGATCGCCTCGCCGCCATGCCTCGGCCATTGCGACTGGCGCACCGAGCACGTGCGCTTCGACGGGGACCGGATCGTCGCGACGTACGACTGGGACTCGCTCGGGGTGCTCCCGCGGACTCGCATCGTCGGCGTCGACGCGCACGGCCACACCGCCGACTGGCAGCAGGACGCGATCCCGCATCTCCCGACCTACGACGGCATCGTAGGCTTCATCGAAGACTTCGCGCGCGCCGCGACCGCTCCGTTCACCGCCGACGAGCATCGCGCCGCGCGCGCGTGGGCCGCGTACTGGATCGCGTACAGCGCCTGGATCACCATCCAGCCCGGCCAGCGCACGTGGGCCCCCGATTCGTGGCCGCTGCTCCTCCGCGACTGCGGCGAGCGGTTGCTGGCGTGAATCGGCGTGACTGGGGCAAGCGCCGCGATGCATGAGGCACGGTGGCGCTCCTGCCCCGCGCGCCCGTTGCGGGGTCGAGGTAGCGCTGCAGGACGCGTGGCCTCGCGGTCGCGACCATGGCGTGGCTCGACGCCGTGCAGGCGTGGTGCGCCGCGGCGGTGGACCTACTCCCCCGAAGCGTCGGCGAGAACGTCTCCCGCTGTGTCCACGATTGCCCCGTCGCCGAACGAGGGCACATCGCTGGTGGCGTCCATGGGGCCAGCCTCCGGCTCCGGAGGGCAGTACACGGCGCAGGGGCACGCGATCGTGCATCCCTCGTTGAGCTGGTCCACGGCGGACAAGGTCGGGGCACATACCGGGGCGAATATCGGGCAACCGCGGTCGTCCCCGTGGCAACCGAGGAGGTGAGCGACGACGGCGACGATGGCGAGTCCACGAAGCACGCCCCGGGAGTCTTACGCGGACTCGGGCGGGCGGCACGCCGCGTCGGTTCTCTACTTAGGACAGTGCCCCGGGGCTGTCCGAGCGTCGTCCAAGGCCTACCGGGGCACGTTCGGGGCAGACCGAGCGACGTCCAGGCCCGACCGAGGCACGTCCGGCCCCGTTTGAGCCACGTTCCCCATCCCATTCCGTATTCGTGCATTCATCTTCTTCCGCGTCCGCGCCGGCATCATCACGCCCCCCCGGGCCCTCTCGTGTTCAGCGCGTGCGCCGACGGTGCGGGCACGGGGCCGACGCGAGGCCGTCCCTGACCCGCTCCCCGGGTCTCGGCCTGGCGCGTTCGTGAAATCGTTTGGCGCGCGCACGAAAGGCGGGCGTCGGTTCCGCGAGTAGAAGGGGCGTTTATGACCAGGAACGCGGTATGTGCCCTCCTCGCGGCGGTCGCCGTCGCCGGATGCACCACGAACGTCACGAACGTCTACGGCGGCGACGCGGGCGCGGGGGGCGGTCCCGGGAGCGATTCGGGCGGTGGGGGCTTCGGCCTCTCCGATGGCTCCTCGCTCGTCGGCGAGTGGTCGACGCCCGTCCCGAACGAGCCCGGCATGACGGAGAGCTGGTACTTCGACTCCGACGGCAACTGCGGGATCTTCGTTCGCCAGGACACGTCGGTCACCTGCATGACCTCGACCTGCACGTACACGTTCGATGGGACGACGCTCAGCCTTACGCTGTCGTTCGACTTGACGGGGGACAGCTCGCCGAGCACGAGCGAGAGTACCGTCGCCTTCTCGCGAGGCGGGGCCGCTGCGACGTTGACGGAGCCGGGCTGCGACTCCGGACCCTGCGCGATCTCTTTCACGCGCGTGGACTTCACCGACAACCACAGCTGCCCCTGACCGGCGGAGCCGGCTCGGTACGGTCCGGGGTCGGATGACCTGTGCGACTGCAATCTCGGCTGCATTCCGTGGTCATGCTTGCCCTGGCGGCACTGCGCTCGCTTCCTTCGCGCGTCACCACGCCACGCGCCGTGGCGACGCCCACCGGTCGTACGCCGCGCACCACAGCTCGGCCGCGCTCGTCGACGCGCAGATCTCCTCGCTGCCGATCCCGACTGATGCCGTCCCGACGATCGCGGTCATCTGGAACGGGCCATCCCCGCCGCCGGTGTGCGCGCCCCAGCAGAGCAGCGCGCCGCCGCGGTTGACGACGCACGCGTCCCCGTTGCCGCCGCGCAGCAGCGCGGCGTCCGACACGTGGGCGCGGACGAGGCCCTTGACGGGCAGGCGGTTCGGCAGGCCGAGCTGACCGACGTCGTTGTCGCCCCAGCAGGTCACGGTGCCGTCCGCGCGCAGCACGCAGCCGCCCCGCGTGCTCACCTGCACGTCGACGGCGTTCGTGATGCCGCGCACGGGGGTGGGGCTGGCCGATGCGGGCCCCGGCACGCCGAGAGCCCCCCAGCACACGAGGGTGCCGCCTTCGAGGACCGCACACGCGGCGCCCAGGCTGACGGCGACTCGCTTCACGTTCGGGATGCCGGGGACCACCCATGGCGTCCAGGGATCGTCTCCCGCACGGTGCGCGCCCGGCGGGGCGGGGTTCAGGCCCCACTCGAGCACCGCACCCTCGGTGGACACGATCCCGACGCCCGGCCCGAGCGAGACCTGCCGCGCGCCGGCCACCCCGGCGATCCGGGTGGGCTTGTCCCAGGTCCGCTTGCTGCCCACGCCAAAGGCGCCGAGCTCCTCCACACCCCAGCACCACAGGGAGCCATCGTCGCGCACGGCGCAGGTCGCGTCGCCCTGGCTCGCGAGGCTCACGACGTGCGTCAGGCCGGGCACGCGACGTGGCGAGGGCATCTGCCGGAGCGCCGTGGCGACCGCGCCGCCGAGCTGGCCGCTGCCGTTGGCGCCCCAGCAGAAGACATCCCCCTCCGCGGAGCGCCCGCACGCGTGCCGGCCGCCCGCCGCGATCTCCACGAGGGTGCGCGGGCCGTCCGCATCGGCCGCGACGTCGTCCGTGGCGTCGCTGCCGGCGTCCGGGGTGGCCTGAGCGGCGGCCAGGGCGGCGCGAGCGTCGGGATTGCCGCCGCTCGTACCGGGAGATCGACATCCGACGACGAGCGAAGCGGCCAGGATCGCAGCCGGAACGGTGCGCATCACGGCTTCGCAGCATATCCGAGTGGTCGGTGGTCGATCCGCGTCGCCTCGGAACTGCAGCCTCCGCCCCATCCACCGCGAGGGCGGCGGGTCCCAGGAGTCGAGTCCTCATCCCACGCGCCCGCGCCCGCGCCCGCGCCCGCGCCCGCGCCCGCGCCCGCGCCCGCGCCCGCGCCCGCGCCCGCGCCCGCGCCCTGATGTCCATTCCGTCAGATGCGCGAGGGGCGCAAGGGGGAATTCGCTCGGGCTTTTCGAGTTTCGCGCCGTGCTCGGCGACGTCAAGGACGCGCGCAGGAGCGCGCGCCGCTGCCGGGGGCAGCGGCACTGCGCGGCCTGACGGCCGCTCCGTGTCCTTGACGTCGCCTGCGCGCGGCGCGGGACGGGGGGAGCCCGTCGCGAGAGGCGCGTTCGGGCAAGGAGCCTCACATGTTGAAGATCTACGGTGTCATTCTCGAAGTGCTGCGGGAGCTGCGGCCGGTCGTTGCCGCGATTGAGCTTCACGACCGAGACCTCGCTCGGCAGCTTCGGAGGGCCGCAACGAGCGTGGCGTTGAACACGAGCGAGGGCAGCGGCTGCAGCGGGGGAACGCGCCGGGAGCGCTATCGCAACGCGCTCGGGTCGGCGCGGGAGACCGCGGCGTGCCTCGATTCGGCGCTGGCGCTCGGGTACGTCGACGGCGTCGATGCGGGGCTGCTCGACAAGATCGACCACGTGCGTGCGGTGCTCGTGAAGAACGTGCGCTGAGGCGTGGCGGCGAGCGGCTCGAGTGGGCCGCTCGCCGCGCTTCGACTACGCGGTGACCCGAACGAGGGTGCCGATGACGCGGTTCATGAGAGCGGGGAGGGAAGGCGGAAGTGAGCCGACATAGCCCGCCGCCTGCGCAACCTGCAGGCACGCCCAGGTCTCGCGGGCCGACCCCAGTGCCGTGCGGTACCGCTGCAGCCGGTTGCCGCCCGCCGAGCCGCTGCCCTCGGCGACGTTGAGCACGACCGAGCTCGCCGCCCGCCGCAGTTGAGAGCCCAGGTCGCGGTCGCATCGCTCGACCGCCCCGACGACGGGCCGCATGGTGGCAATGGCCTCGAGCATCACATCGTGAATTCGCAGCATGGTCTGTCCCTTTCGCGCGCCCCGCGCCCTTTGCGCGAAGCACACGCGCCCCACGCCACGGCGCGCAGCACGGCTCAAGGACCCGGAGCGGCGAAGCCGCGGAGGGCCGCTCCGCGGCGCGCGCTCCCTGCGCGCGTCCTTGTATCTCGGGATTGAGGTAGATCCTCGATTG
>DASXDU010000025.1:0-196391 GCA_036490515.1 Polyangiaceae bacterium | reverse complement strand
GGGGACGCCCAACGTCTGCGGCCAAGGTTCGTGCGTGGCCGACTGCAACGGCAAGGCGTGCGGGGCAAGCGACGGGTGCGGGGGCGTCTGCCAGAGCGGCGCCTGCGGTACAGGGCAGCGCTGCGTGGCCGGCTCCTGCGTTTGCGACGCCACGTCGTGCGGGTCCGGTTGCTGCGGGGCATCGGGCGTGTGCAATCCGGGAACGGCTATTGACGCCTGTGGAACCGGGGGATCTCTCTGCGCGTCGTGCGCGGTCCCTTCCAACGGCACCGCGACCTGCAGCGGCGCGTGCAGCATCGCGTGCGCGGCCGGCTACACTGTCTGTGGCGGCGCGTGCTGCGCGGTGACGCGAGCCACGGCCATCGGTGCCGGCTACCAACACACGTGCGCGGTGTCTGCCGCGGGCGGTGTCCTCTGCTGGGGCGACAACACGTACGGCGAGCTCGGTGATGGCACGACTTCGAACCGAGACGCACCGATGCCCGTCGCCGACCTGACCGCGGGCATCCAGGCGGTCGCCCTCGGCGAAGTGTTCACGTGCGCCCTCACCACGGCGGGAGGAGTCCTCTGCTGGGGAAACAATGCGTACGGCACGCTCGGGAACGGCTCGACGACGAACAGCGCCGTGCCTACCGCTGTCTCCGGCCTCACTTCGGGCGTCACGGCGATCGCAGCGGGTGCCCAGCATGCCTGCGCGGTGACGGGTGGAGGAGTCGAGTGCTGGGGTACGAACGAGAGCGGGCAGCTCGGCAATGGGACCACGACGAACAGCGACGTACCCGTGCACGTCTCGGGGCTCTCCTCGGGCACGGTGATGGTTGCGGCCGGCGGCGCTCACGTGTGCGCCCTGGGGAGCGGCGGCGTGGCGTGCTGGGGAGACAACGGCATCGGCGAGCTCGGTGACGGGATGACGAACCAGACGCAGAGCCTCGTTCCGGTCACCGTCAATGTGGGTACGAACGTCAGCGCGATCGCTGCGTCTGGGGGCTATTCGTGCGTCATTGCCGGAAGCGGCGGCGTCGCCTGCTGGGGACTCGGCGACGGTGCAGACGTCGCCTGGCCCTCGCCACAGGGCCTGGACAACGTCGGCCCCGGAGTCACGCAGCTCGGCATGGGAGGCAACCACTCGTGCTACCTCGTCGCCGGGGGAGCGTCGTGCCGGGGTGACAACCAGGAGGGCGGGCTCGGAAATGGCTCCACCACGGCGTCGGTACTGGCCCCCGTGCCCGTCTCGGGGCTCGGCTCCGGGGTCGCCGCAGTCGCAGCGGGGGCTTACCATAGCTGCGCGCTGACGACCGATGGCCGTGTGCAGTGCTGGGGACGGAACCTCGAGGGAGAGCTCGGAAACGGTTCGACTACGGAGAGCCTCGTGCCCGTCACCGTGTCTGGGTTCTGACTCGGTTGATCGCACTCGCTACGCGGAGCCCCCACGGCTACATCGCCGGGGCCGCTCGGATCTCGACATGACGCCTGCACGGTGGTGAGCAAGCCCTCCTGCCATTGCCGCAAGGTCGACCGAGTCCGCGCCAAAGCTCGGCACGCCTTGCGTGCTTGGCGCGGTTCGGCGGTGGTTCAGCGGGACGGACCCGGGCTTGCAGCGGACTTGAGGCAAGCTCCACGGACGCCCCCGTCGGGGGCGTTGCCCGGTCTCAGCGCGTGGCCGTACGTGGCTCGGACGCGACTCGGCGGCGACCGAGACCAATTCACGGGCCATCGGGTGTCGCCTTCTTCCCGGGGTGAACTCATGGGCCGTCCCCCTTTGGTGCGCCGCCTGACCGCCGAGAGACGCGATGGTCTGCTGGCGCTGCCGGGTCCATCGCACCGAACCCTCGGCCCTGTGTCATTCAGACTGCATAGGGTGGTCGGGAGCTCCCCCTCTCTGCCGAAGTGCGTCCGACAGCCGCCCAACAGACACACGGCGGCGGCGCAACAGAGCGTGGCGTGACCGCAGGCGCTCCTTGGTACGAGCCCGCCCGGCGGGCGCTCCACTTCACGCTCGAGATCGGCGGAGGCCCCCGATCGGTTGCCCGGATCGCCTCCTGCTGGTAGGGCGTCTCCCGTGGTTGCCCCCACGGCGCTTCTCCTCCAGTCGCTTCGTTCGCTCGCGCGGCACAAGACGCGGACGGCGCTGAACGCGCTCGGAATATCCGTGGGCGTTACCTCCGTCGTGTGGGTCGTGGCCATCGGCGAAGCGGGCGGCGCGCACGCGACCCAGCAGCTGCGAGCCTTGGGCGACAACCTCGTGTGGGTCGAGGCCGGCGCCCGCTCCGTGAGCGGCGTACGGACTGGGGCCTACGGTATGCGCAACCTGATGCTCGACGACGGCGAGGCGATTCTTCGGGACGTACCGCAGATCCGGGAGATGTCTCCCAACGTCGACGGCACCCTCGTCGCGGTCGGCGCGGCGCGGAACTGGACCACGCACTGGCGCGGGGTGTCCCCCTCGTACTTCGAGATCAAACGCTGGACCTTCGCGTTGGGCGGGGCCTTCGCCGCCGATGAAGTGGAGCGCGCGGACGACGTATGCGTCATCGGCGAGACCGTCCGCCAGCAGCTCTTCGGCGACGAGGATCCCGTCGGCAAGGTGGTGCGCGTCGGCGTGCAGCCGTTTCGCGTCGTGGGCCTGCTCGCGCCGAAGGGCCAGTCGGCGAGCGGCTCGGACCAGGACGACACGTTCGTCGTCCCCTACACGACGGGCATCAAGAAGATCCGCGGCAACGGCCAGCTCTGGCTCGACGACGTCCTCTGCTCGGCGTGGCGCGCCGAGGACATCCCCATGGCCGCCGAGGCCATACAGACCCTCCTCCGCGAGCGCCATCGCCTCCAGCCCGAGCAGGACGACGACTTCAACATCCGCCACCCCGAGGAGCTCATCAAGGCGGAGATCGCGGCAAGCCGGACGCTGGAGGCCCTGCTCGTCAGCATCGCGTCGGTATCGCTGCTCGTCGGCGGCATCGGCGTCATGAACGTGATGCTGGCATCGGTCGTCGAGCGGACACGCGAGATAGGCCTCCGGCTCGCCGTCGGCGCGTCCGATCGGGCCATCCAGGCGCAGTTCCTCCTCGAGGCCGTCCTCCTCACGGGGCTCGGCGGCATCCTCGGTGTCGCCTCCAGCCTCGGAGGCGCGCCGCTGCTCCGGCGGCTGCTCGGGTGGCCGGTGACCATTCCTGCCGTCGCTCTCGGAGGCGCGCTGGCGTTCTCCGTCGTGACCGGGGTCGTCTTCGGCTTCTTGCCCGCGAGGCGGGCGGCGAGGCTCGATCCGATCGAGGCGTTGCGGTCGGACTGAGTCGTCGCGCCCGCTCAGCCGGCGACCGCGTCGAGAGCCGATTCCAGCGGCTCCACTTCTCGCGCTCCTTGGCCAATGCACGCTTCGCACAACTCACCGAAGAAGGAATTGAAGCCAACTAACCGAGAATCCGTGGACCAGCGTTGGGAAGAGGTCAGATCGATGGACACGCAGTGCAACAATTGTGGGAGGCGGCACTTGGTGTCGGCGGAGCACGTCACTGCCGAGGGGGAGCGGCCGCCCGGCGGCCGAGTGCAGCGGCTGCGCAATGCTCACCTCTACGAGTCGCTCGCCGCAGCGACGCGGAGCGCGCCGCGATCCCGGCGCACTCTCGCGTCACGCTCGTCGGCACGGTTCACCCGATCCGAAAGCCATGAGCGAACCGTCACCGGGGCCTCAGTTGTCGAGCGCCCCCTGCTGAACCCATGTGGTGATGCGCGCAAGATCGTCTGTCGTAAACGTGTAGCTCGCCCCTCCGGCACTGCAGGTGGGCGGGTTGCCACAGGGCATGTTGCAGGCGAAAGCCTGGGCTGACATCGCGCAGTACGTGTTGTCGCCAGACGTGCCTTGATGAAGGCTGGTGTGGAGCAGCGTCTTGGCAAAGTCGGTCGTCCCCGGTTCCACGATTGGCGGCAGACCTCCGGCGTCCTGGTTGACACCGAAGGTCATTCCAGACCAGCAGTCCTCCTTGGAAGCACCGCAGACGAAACCGCTGAGCGCAGCGCCATTCTGATTGACGTCCCCGTGACAGGTTTCTTGCGCGGTACAACTCGCCTCGCCATTCGGACCAAAAAAGTCGTCGTACAGCGCCGTCCAAGTGGCGCCCCCACTGCTGGCGTCCCCGGCACCGACCAGGTACTCACCTCCCGTCACATGACCCGTTGCACTATCGCAGGAACTAATAATGCAGAGAACCAACCCGGTCGCCATGCCTAACGCCGCGCGACCTAGAACAGGAGTCGTCGCCATGAGGCTCCCAGCCTACACGACTTGCGTGCCCCAGGTCATCGTGCTGGAGCGAAGTTCCTGGCGAAAAGGGCTGAGGAGCGAAGGCCCTCCACCGGTGCCCCCTCAGGGGAGCAGGCATCCGCCGTACGTGCCCGAATTGGAAATTGACCCGTTGTAATTTAGGACCCATTTCTCGTTCGCATTGTCGATGTTGCATTCCTGGAGGTAGCCACCGTTTCCTGTTCCCGCATCCGGAGCTTCCGTGCTTAGGCACAGATTGCAGTCGGCAAAATATGGCTTCAGCCAGTAGTTGAAACCCCAACCCCACATCCATTGCGCTCGCGTTCCGTTACAGGTTGTCACGTCCATCTTGGTATTTGGAGTGGCGCTGTTGCCATTCACATCAAGGCACCCTCCGATCGCACTCGCTACGCGGAGCCCCAACGGCTACATCGACGTCGCCGCTCCCCGAAGAGTCGTCCGGTTCATCGACCGGCGCGTGCGTGGTGGATTTGCGGCGCGCGACGACGCGTGGAGCTCGCGTGTGACGATCCCGATGAACACGGCGAGCTCGACGTCGAGGACTTCGCTGCGACCGTAGATGCGAGGATCGCCGCGCTCAAAGTCGAGGCGGCGGGCTGGCCCGCGACGACGAACTGCGACCGGCTCGACCAGGCATTCGAGGCTTTGAACGAGGGCGGCGTCCTGGCGCTCCAGGACGCCGGCGCCACGCGGAGCGCCGGCTAGGTTCGCGCGCGCCGCGGCGCGAACGAGCGACCGCCCGAAAGGAGCGGCCATGATGGGCCCGCGCTTGGCCTAGCCGACCCGTTCGAGGTCGATGATGCAGCGGTGGTCGAACGGTGGCGTGGGGCCGTAGCCAGCCGCCCGCCGAGCCGACCTGACGTTCAAGGGATGTAAGACGTCGTAGCCATCAGGGGTGCATTCACGCCGCGTACTGCCGATAACAACCCATCAACTGGGTGTTCGCCGAGATGAGCCGAACGTCGGACTTGATCGGCCAGTCGTGCGGGCTTCGATTGTGCGCATGGCACATCGGCGCGATCCAATGCTGCCAATCGGCGCGATTCACCGCGAGAACGTGGCCACCAACGTCCACGACTTCGCCGCAACCCAGCATGCTGCACAGGATGCGGTTCGACCCGGTGAAGGCGTACCAATGGTCGAGCCATGACCCGTGGCGGCAAACACCGCCCGCAGTACCCCGCAGATTGCGCACGACCAAGTAGCCCATCTCTCGAGGCTAACACCGCTCGCGCCGCCCTCCCGATCGCGCCCCACGCGTCCCCAGCGTGAGGGTCTTGGCGCGCCAAGGCCCGCCGCCTCAGCGCATCAGGAGGAACCCCGCGACGCCGAGCCCTGCGAAGAGCAGGGTGACGGCCACGACCGCGACGATCACGATGGTGACGGTGCGCGAGACCTGGGTGCCGATCTGCTGCACGTAGAGGCCATGCGCCGCCGCAATCCGCGCGGGGTCGGCGTAGGGGCTCCCCGGCGCCCCCGGAGGGACCATGGGGCCGACGCCGGGAGGTGCCCCCGGCGGATAGAGGGGGGGAGCCCCGAAGGCGCCGCGCCACTGGTCCTGGATCTGCGCCTGCTGCGCCATCATCTTGTTCATCACCTGGGCGGCCATGTCGGCGTGCTGCGCGGCCTGCGCCTTGTGCGGGAAGACCGTGCCGCAGTACTTGCAGTTCGAGCCGCGCAGATCGTCGAGCGTCAGCCCGGCGCCGCAGTTCGTGCACTTCTGGACGGCCTCGTACACGGCGCCCTCACGCGGGCGTCAGGAAGCGCGGCTCGACCCAGTGGCCTTGCCCGTTGGGGAAGACCACCTGGGCGTGCGTGGCCGTCAGCTGCATGATGGTGCCGGGGTAGCGGTTGCCGTCGCTCCACTGGACGAGCACGGCGCGCCCGACGATGAGCGCGGACCCGCCGCCCATGACGTTCATCGCGCCCGCCATCTGCACCGCGGCCTGGATCTCGGGGCGGTTGACGACGCCCGCGGAGTACGCCTGCCACTGCTGCTGCATCGGGGCGGCGCCGGCGAGCATCGCCGCCTGCGCGGCGTTGGGATCGAGCCCCACGTTGCCGCCTGCCGGAGCCGCGCCCGGCGCGCTGCGGCTCACCGTGACGGGTTGCGGTGCGCCGCCGCCGCGCATGCGGTTGGTCTCCTGCTCCTGGAGCTGGTTGCGCCGCATGGCGAGGTTCATGGGGTCCTTCGCGAGCTCCGCCATCCAGTGCGCGCTGATGGTCGTCCAGTCGCCCATCGAGAGCTCGAAGTGGTTCATCGCGCCCTCGTACCCGAAGACGGCGATGCCCGCGGAGACCTCGCAGTAGTCCTCGAAGCTCATGCTCGCGACGCCCTTCTTCGCCGCCAGCGCGGTGTTGTAGAGCTGCATGTACCTCGTCGCGACCTGCCCCATGAGGCTCATGTCCTGCATCCGGGCGGTCCACCCCTTCGTCGCGGCGTCCCAGTCCGGGCCGTTCACGCCGAGGGTCGCGACCTTGGCGGCCTGCTCGCTGGGGTTGGTGATGCCGTCGAGCTCCGCGCCGAGCTCCGCGTAACGTTCGAGGGAGATGCCGTTTATGGGGGCGTAGGGATCCACGGGCCCGAGGATACCTCTTCTCAGTCGCCGAGGACGGCCTCGAGAGCGGAGACGAGCCGGTGCTCGCTGAGCGGTTTTTCGAGCACGAGGTCCCCGTCGGCGGCCTCGTAGGCGTATCCGGTTAGGTAGACGACGCGCGCCCGCGGGGCGAGCTCGCGGACCCGCGCCCGGAGCTCGGAGCCGGCCATGCCGGGCATGGAGACGTCGAGCAGGACGAGGGCAACGCCGGCGGCCACCTCGGGGTTCTCCAGGAGGCGGGCAGCGTCCTCCCCGCACGCGGCGGTGGTGACCTCGAACCCGGCGTCCTCGAGCATGAGCGCGACGACGCGCCGGACCCCGTCCTCGTCGTCGACGACGAGGACCTTGCCGCGCGGGCGGGTCGTCGGCGCATCGGCGGGGAGCGCGCCGTTCTCGGCGGCGTGGGAGGCACCCTCCTGCGACGCGGGGAAGTACAGCGAGAATCGCGTCCCGCGACCCGGCTCGGACAGGCACGTGATGAACCCACCGTGCTCGCGGACGATCCCCTGGGTGGTGGCCAGGCCGAGGCCCGTCCCCTTGCCGACGTCCTTCGTCGTGAAGAACGGCTCGTAGATGCGCTGGATGGTCTCGGCATCCATCCCGATGCCGTTGTCCTCGACGCGGACGCGGACCCAGTCCCCCGGGCGGCCTTCGAGCTCCTCCGCGCCTTCGCGTACGACGTCCACGTCGACCTGCACGGTGGGCGTGGTCGTCTTCGCGTCGGCGACTGCGTCGCGCGCATTGATGAGGAGGTTGAGGACGGCCTGCTCGAACTGGGTTGCGTCGAGGGAGGCCAGGGCGTCGCCTTCGGACCGTACGTCCAGGGCGATGCGGCGGTCGAAGGTCGTCTGGCAGAAGGCCCCGGTCCGCGCGACGATCGTCGCGACGTCCTCCACGCGGCGGGCGCTCTTGCGGCTCCTTCCGGCGTAGGTCATCAGCTGCCGCACCAGGTCCGCCGCGCGCTGCGCGGAGTGCTCGGCGCTGCGGAGGAGCGGCGCGAGGTCCTCGGGGGCGCGCCGCGCGGCGAGCTCGAGGTTGGGCAAGAGGCCCATGAGCATGTTGTTGAAGTTGTGCGCGATTCCCGCCGTGAGCTGGCCGACCGCCTCGAGCTTCTGTGCCGCGCGTCTCCGGTCGTCGCTCGCGCGCCGCTCGGTCACGTCGAAGAGCGCACCGAGGACGACGTCGCTGCCGTCGACGTGGATCTCCCGCGCCTTCGAGATCACCCAGCGCACCGATCCGTCGGCGCGGACGATGCGGTACTCCTCCTCCCACTCGCCGGTGCGCGCCACCCTGGCGACCCTCGCGGTCGATCGCCCCTGGTCCTCCGGGTGGATGAGCGCGAGGTATCCGGCCCGGTCGCGGGGCCCCCCGCCCGGCGGGAGCCCGAAGATGGAGCACATCGTGTCGTCCCACCCGACGGCGTCCTTCGCGCGGTCCCAGCTCCAGAGACCGATGGCGGCGGTCTCCGCGGCGAGCCGCATCTTGGCCTCGCTCCTGCGAACGGCGTCGATCGCCGTCCACCGGGCGGTCGCGTCGCGGACGATGACGACCACGCCGGTGATGGCGCCGGCGCCCACCCGCAACGGGAGGTAGACGCGGTCGTACATCTTCCGCGCCCCGTCGGGCTCGATGTACTCGACCCCCTCGATCGTGACGACCTCGCCTCCCAGCACGCGACGGACGGCCTCGTCGAGCCCGTGCTCACGGAGGAACGGGAAGACCTCGAACATCGGTTTGCCGAGGACCTCGTCCGCGGTCTTGCCGGCGAACCGCTCCATCGCTCGGTTCCAGAGGACGTAGCGCCCCTCGTGGTCGAGCACCGCGAGGCCGTCCAGGCTGTTCTCGATGACCGTCTCCGCGAGGGTCTGGGTCCGGTCGCCGCGGGCCGTCATGCCGCAGGCCAGTATGGCACGCGCGGCTCAGTGGCAGGCGTCGAGCTTCGGGCCCATGCAGGTCCCCGGTCCACGCTCGTGGACGATCACGCGCGTGCCCGGGCGGTCCTTCGTCGCCATGACGGCGTGCCACCCCTCGGGGAGCTGCGGATCGGTCCAGCCGAAGATCGTCTTCGCGTCCCAGGGCGCGAGGTTCACGCACCCGTGGCTCTTCACGTGGCCGAACTCCGCGTGCCAGAACGCGCCGTGGAGGGCGTATCCGCCGTTGAAGTACTCGATGTAGGGCACGTCCTCGATCGAGTACGGCCCGTCGGCCGCGATGTCGGCGTCGCCATCCATCGTCGACGCGATGTGCTTCTCGCGGATGTGGAACGACCCCGTCACGGTCTCGTGCTCGTTCCGGCCGCTCGATACCAGCGTCACGTACACGGGCGTCGGGCCCTCGAAGGCCACGAGCGTCTGCCGGTGCAGGTTCACGTCGATCCACTTCTCGTGATCGCCGAGCTTGTCGGGCGGGGGCCCCGGCTCGGTCTTCGTGCCGTCGATGGCGCGCATCCACCAGCCCTCGTCGGTCTCCCAGAACTCCGTGCCGCCGACGGTCGCCGTCTCGCCGGTGAGACCCACGGCCTCGAACCGCTCGCCCATGCCGTCGGCCTGGGTCGCGTGCTTGCGGGCGGCGTCGAGCGTCCAGTGCTTCGAACCGTGGAGGAAGAAGCCGACCGGGAGCTTGTCGATGCGCCGCGCGGGGATTGTCTTGGTGGGATACGACGCGGCGTCCTTGCCGAGCCACACGCCGTGGAAGTCGGTCGCGGGCTTTGCCACGAAGATGCGGTCTGCGGGTGCGACGAGGCCCGCCATCGTCTTCCACCACATCGAGCCCGAGGACCCGAACTGGTGGTCGAGCGAGAGGAAGAAGCCCTTCACCATCCGTCGCGCGATCGGGCCGTCGGTCTCCTGAAGGTCCTCGAGGGTGACGGTCGGAGGGCCCGCGTCGGCCACCTCGCGCTGCCACCACGGCGTGTCCTTCTCGGCGCCGGCGTTCTCGCCCACCGAGGGCGTGTCGCCCGCGCCGGCGTCGGCGGTCGTCGCGGCCGAGGGGACGTAGGGGTTCTCGTCGTCCGAGGGCTTGGGCTTCTTCGGCTTCACGAGCCAGGGCTCGAGCTTGATGCGCTCCTCGCGGGAGGGCACCTGGCGATAGAGCGGGGTGCCGTTGGCGACGTTGACGCCGTACGTGTAGGGGAGGGGACCGACGAGGTCGGGCGCCTTCGCGAGCTTGAAGCGCGGGTGGTCGAGATCGAGCGTCACGTACTTGCCGCAGACGAACCCGCCCGCCAGGAGCTCGTACCAGCCCTCGGTGCAGTTGGGCTTCTTGTGCGGCTCGGGGATGACGGGTGCCTTCTCGCCGTACCGCAGGTAGCCGATGCGGCCGCGGCCCTCGCGCGTGCTCTTGTCGGAGGGGAACTCCATCTCGGCGTAGATGGGGGCCTGCATCACGGTCGCGCCGATCCACGGGCCTTCGTAGGGGCCAGCATCGGGCGCAGCGCCCGCGAGGGCAGAACCGGAAGGGGCTGCGCTCGGGGCTGCCGCGACGGACGAGCTGGACCCCGAGGCCGAGGCAGGGGGCGGCTTGACGGCCGTGGGCGCAGGCTGCGGTTCACTGCACGCGACGAGCGCGAGCGCAGCCACGGCCAGCTTCGTGCGGCTACAGCGGAACATCGGGGGGGCGATCCGGGTATCTAGTAACGCGGTGGGGGTCTGTCGAACCAGTTCTCGGACATCGCCGGGCGGGGGCCCGGAGCGTCGACAACGCCCCGACGGGGAACGGGAATTCCCCATGGGAGGTGGTACTTCTCTCCCCTGAGGAGCTGGATGGTCGAGGAGGGCAGCACGCCGCTCGGAGCGGGAGCCGCCGAGGGGGCGCCGACGGCGCCGCACGCGACCCCGCGCACCGGGAGCGGAAAGCGCACCGGGCCCGAGCGGTTCTGGCGGCGCTGGCCCATGCGCCTGGTCCTCGTCGGCTGCCTGGTCGCGTCGAGCGTCGCCCATTGTGCCGTCGTCCCGCTCGAGGTGCCCCACGGCTTCGAGATCCAGGACGTGGACGGCGAGGCGACCATCCCCATCGACATCCTCACCGCGGCAGACGAGCCGCCCCAGGCTACGGCAGAGCCGAAAGGAACCGACGACCAGGGACCCAATCCGGCGGCTCTTCCGCCCCGCGTGCGGGATGCAGGCGTGGCCTCCGACGCCGGTGCTCATGACGCGGGTCCCGACGCGCGGGCCGACGCGGGTCTGGACGGCTCGACGGATGGCTCGAGCGAAGGCGGGTTCTCCGACGGCGCCGTGCCGCTGGCGGAGGCCGGACCGCTCGCCTCCGATCCGAAGGATCCCCGGTCCATCGTGGGCGTTGCGGGCGCGGTTCAGGCCGGGGACGTCCTCGTCCTGGTGGTCGTCAACGCGGAGGTGATCCGCAAGAACCCGGTCGGCGCGAAGATGGGGTTCCTCCTGCGCGGCATCAAGCAGTGGGACGACTTCATGAAGGGCACGGACATCGACCCGGTGAACGACACGGACTGGCTGATGATCAGTGGCCCTTCGCTCGTGAACTCCACGCGCGACGTCATCCTCATCCACTACTCGGCGCCCGACGCCCGCGTGGAGAAGGCGATGGCGCTCGTGAGCGCGGGATACGCGAGCGGCGGTCCGTTCGACGCGGGCGTGCCCGGCGTGAAGGCGATGACGACCCACGCCGATGGCGCCGAGCGCGTGATGCTCCGACCGCAGCCGCACGTGCTCGCGGTCGTGCCGACGAACGTCGCGCAGAAGATGGCGCGCGTCCTCTCGGGCGCGCGGGTCCAGCCTCACGTCCGACCCGGCGAGGCCGCTTACATCCACGTCGTGAACCCGCACCACCCGATGCCCGAGATCCCCGAGACCATCACCGCCATGAGCCTGCGCGTCGTCCCCCGCGCCGACGAGGGGGCCGACGTCTTCATCGACGGCGACACGAAAGACGCGGCCACTGCGGTGGACGCTGCCGCCGAGCTGCGGAACGTCGTGAAGCGGCACGACGACTTCGTCACGGCGTCGCTGACGCACGGGCTCCTCGACCACGTCGACGTGACCGCGGAGGGGAGCGAGGTGAAGCTCCACCTGACGGCGTCGCGGGATCAGATCGAGGCGGTCGTCTCGCTCGTCGCCGCGTTCCTCGACGTGAAGCCCGGCGGGCCGACGGTTCCCCCTGCGAGCTCGCACCGGTGACGACGTGAGCGAAAGGCCCCGGCCGCAAGGTCCATTGGTCGCCGGGCGGCGACTGCGGTAGGTAAGAAAGGGTGACGATCCCGCGCGCTTGGGAGCACATTCCCGAACGCTCCGTCCTCCGCGAGGTGGTTCGGACCCTGGACGAGGCCGGAGATCTCGGCCCCCCTGCCCTCGCGTCCGCGCTCCGCCGCCCGATCGCCATGGACGACGTGGCGCCGTGGATCCAGTTCGATCCCCATAACTACCGGCGCAACCTCGTGGCCCGCACCGACCGCTGGGAGCTGCGTCTTCACTGCTGGCGGCCCGGGCAGACGACCACCCTCCACGGTCACGGCGCGTCCGCCTGCGCCTTCCGCGTCATCCGAGGAAGCGCGTTCGAGACGCGCATCGGCGCGCGAGACGCGGTCCTGCCTCCCGGATCGCTCGTCGACGAGTCGGCCGGAGGGCTCGTCCATCAGGTGGGAAACGCCGCGAACGACGCACTGCTCACGCTCCACGCCTATGCGCCGCCCCTGCCGATCGACGCCCCTTCGGCCCGGGCCGGCCGCAGCGTCGTGATCGTCGGAGGGGGCGCGAGCGGGATCGCGGTCGCGGTGCACTTGCTCGCGCGAAACTCCCCGGACTTGCGCGTCTACGTCGTGGAGCGCGGCCCCTGGATCGGACGCGGCGTGGCCTACGGCGTCGAGAGCGGTGTCTTTCGCCTCAACGTGCCGGCGGGAAAAATGAGCCTGGACCCGCGCCGGCCCGGCGACTTCGCCGAATGGGCAGGCGCCGATCCTGGTGAGTTCCTCGGCCGCGCTGCATATGGCTCCTACCTCGAGGCGCGGCTCGCCGACGCCGTCCGGGCGAGCCCTGCCAAGGTGCGCATCGTGCGCGGCGACGTCGTCGCCGCCGACCACGAGGGCGTCCTTCTCGCCGACGGGCGGCGCATCGACGCCGAGGCCGTGGTCCTCGCCACGGGCATCGCGCCACGCGTCGCTCCCTCCGAGCTGCCGGTCGACTCCCGCGTGGTGGACGCCTGGGACGAATGTGCGCTGGCCGCGCTCCCGCGGGAGGGGGCGATCCTCGTGCTCGGCGCGGGGCTGTCGGCGCTCGACGTGGTCGCGCTCTGCGAGGCGCAGGGGCATCGCGGCTCGCTGACAATCCTGTCCCGCCGCGGCCTTCTTCCTCGGCCCCATCTGTCCCCGAGCAGCGGCGGTGCACCGACGGGCGTTCCGCCGGCAACCGCCGCGGCGGCGCCTCGGGCCCTCCGTCCCCTCATTCGCTGGGTACGCGACCACGTTCTCGAGCAGACCCGCGCCGGCCGCCCCTGGCAGCACGCCCTCGACGCCCTCCGTCCTCACACGGCCAGCCTCTATCGTGGCCTTCCCGCGGCGGAGCGGGCTCGCTTCGTGCGCTCCGTGCGCCCCTACTGGGAGGTCCTGCGGCACCGAGCGCCGCCCGAGTCCCTCGACCGCATCGCACGCCTGCGCTCGCATGGCAGCCTCGAGGTGGTCGCGGGACGCGTCGCGCGATGCACGTCACGGGGCGAGGGCCTCGACGTCGAGATCGCGCTCGCCGGGGGAGGCTTTCGGACGAGCCGCTACGACGCCATCGTGCGATGCATTGGCCCGGCCCTCGACCCGTCCGAGGCGCAGACGCCCCTCGTGCGCGCGCTCGTGGAGTCCGGCCTCGCGAAGCCCGACGCCGCGGGACTGGGAATCGAGACCGACGAGGAAGGTCGCGTGGTGACGCCTTCGGGGCGCCCCTCCGAGCGGTTGTACGCCCTCGGAGCGGTGCGCCGGGCGTCGAGCTGGGAGGTCACCGCGATGCCGGACATCACTGGGCAGGCGCTGGCGCTGGCGGCGCACCTGGTGCCGTGACGACGTCTACACGCCGGTAATCCCGCCGAAATACGCGAGCACCCGCCATCGCCTTCCGGCCCGCCCCGCCGGGAATACGGACGCCAGGGTGCGCGCTTCTCCGTTCGAGCCTCGATGCAGAACGCCATCCTCGACGGCCTGTCGCTCGTCGACACGACCGGCCGGCTGATTCTGGGGAGCACCGTCACCGTGCTCGTCCTCGGGATCGGCGCGAACCTCTTTCTCCGTTCGCGCTACGCCCGTCTCCGGCGCGACCTCGAACGCACTCCCGACCGGGACGCGCAGTTCGACCACCCCGTCCTCCAGCGCATCGTCCGTGACGCGGACGCCATGGCGCGCGCGGGCCGCGAGGTGAGCACGCAGGCGATCGTCGAGGAGCGCTTCGAGGCCGACCTCGGCGGCTGGCTCCTGGCCGAGCGGTTCGTGAAGGGCGCGACGGGGCTCGTCATCATCCTCGGCCTCCTGGGCACGTTCTACGGGCTGACGTCCTCCATCGGGCGCCTCGTGGCGCTCGTCTCGGTGGATCCCACGGCGGTAGCGGACGTGACGCAGTCGGTGACGACCGGGCTCTCGCATGCCCTCTCCGGCATGGCCGTCGCCTTCTCGAACTCGCTCCTCGGCATCGGGTCCGCAGTCGTCCTGACCGCCCTCGGGATTGTCTCCAACGTCACCGACCAGCGCACCGGAGCGATGGTGCAGGCCGAGACGTACCTCGATCGGCGCGTCGCGGCGTCGTCCGGCCCGGGCGCCGACGCCGCGCGCCTCGAGGCAGCGGCGGTCCGCTTCGAGGCCGCGCTCCAGGCCCTCAGCGCCAGCACGGGGGACTTCCGCGAGTTCAACGCCCACCTGCGCGACAACGTGCAGCGCATGAGCCTCAGCTTCGGCGACCTCAGCGAAGCCCTGAAGACCCACGCAGCGTCGGTCACGCCGCGCAGCGGGCGCTGAGGGCACGGGGGGCATCGTGCGCAGCCGCCGGCGCCTCCTCTCCGATCACGAGGGCACACGCGAGATCTGGCCCGCCTTCACCGACGTCATGTCGACGATGGCGCTCATCCTCTTCGTGCTCGTCCTCCTCTCGTACGTGCGGAGCCTCGTCAGCAGCAAGCAGCTCGACGCGTTCCAGCGGCAGATCGCCCTCTCCGAGGAGAAGCTCCGGTCGCTCGGCGCGGAGCTCCATCGCACCTCCGCCGAGGTCGAGTCCAGCAAGGCCAAGCTCGACGCGCAGCAGGCGGTGATCGACGACACGACCCGGCAGCTCGGCGACGTCCGCACCCAGCTCCAGAGCATCGCGGTCCTGCGCGTCGGCGTGCTCGATCGGCTCCGCAAGGCCATCGAGGCCGAGCTGGGGACGACCACGGAGGCGGGTACGCCGCTGGTCACGATCGGCGACACGGGCGACATCCTCCTCAACGAGCGCCTCCTCTTCGAGACCGGCTCCTACGCCATCAAGAAGGAGGCGAAGCCGCTCATCGACGGCCTGGCCCGGGCGCTCGGGAATGTCCTGGCCGACGACGGCATCCGGGACAACATCGACACCATCGTCATCCAGGGGCACACCGACGAGCGAGGGTCGAGCGCAACCAACTGGGATCTCTCCGCGCGCCGCGCGACCGCGGTGCTCGAGGCGCTCTTCCAGTCGAACCCCACGCTGGCCGACTCCTACGGGAGCTTCTTCTCGGCGAGCGCCTACTCCAAGTTCCGCCCCGTCGATCCCGGCACGACCGACGCCGCGTACCAGCAGAACCGGCGCATCGAGATCTCGGTCGTGCCGAAGGACGCGAACGTCCGCAAGGTCATCGACGCCTACATGGCGAGCCACGCTCCCGGCGCCGCGCCCCCTCCCGCTCCGCCCCCATCCCCTTGACGAGGTCCTCTCCGTCCGGCACTAAGACACGCTCGCCGGCACGTCATGGAGAACCAGCAGCTCACCGCGCACCTCGACCGAGGGTGGGACCTCGCCCAGAAGGGCGACGCCGCCGGGGCGATCGCGTGTGCGCAGCGCGCCCTCGAGCTCGATCCGCAGTCGCCCGAGGTCCACAACCTCATGGGGTACGCCTCCGCGCTCGACGGCGAGGCCGAGGAGGCCCTCGAGCACTACCGCCAGGCGATCGCCCTCGACGAGACGTACTTCGAGGCGATGCTCAACGCCGCCGAGATCATGATCGCGCCCCTGGGTGACGTCGACGGCGCCGTCACGCAGATCGAGGAGGCGCTCGACTACGCCGAGACCGACGAGGAGATCGCCGACTGCATCCTGCTGAAGGTCGACGCGCTCGTCGCGAAGGCCGACTACGACGAAGCCAAGAGGGCGATGAAGATGCTGCCTGACGGACCGTTCAGCGGCCCGAGCTACCTGTTCCTCATCGGGCGCGCCTGGTACGAGCTCGGGCAGCTCGACAAGGCCGCGCCCTTCATCGAACAGGCCGCCAAGGCGGACCCGGCGAGCGCCGACGCGCAGTACTACCTCGGCCTCGTGCGCGACGAGCAGGGGGACGCCCGCGCCGCGACGGAGGCGCTCCTCCGGTCGCGCGCCCTCGACATGCAGCGGGGCGCTCCGCCGTGGGCGCCCACGCCGGAGACCTTCGCCGCGGTCGTCCGCACGACCATCGAGAAGCTCGACATGGTGCTCGCGCGCTTCGTCCGCGAGGCGGAGGTGTACGTCGTCGACCTGCCGGGCGCCGAGCTCGTGGTCGACGGGGTCGACCCGCGCGCGCTGCTTGCGCTCGACACCCCCCCCGTCGAGGAGGGGCAGCCCCCCCGCGTGCGCATCTTCGTCTACCAGCGCAACGTCGAGCGCGCCGCAGGCGGGGTCGAAGAGATGGAGGCCGAGCTCACCGCCGCCCTCGAGCGCGAGGTGACGGCCGTGTTCCTCGACGGACAGAAGCCGGAGAAGAGCGAACTCAATTGAGCGTGCGCGCTCGAACGCACCCGACAACCCTTGGCGTATTTGAGCCGGGGTCGGACACGTTCTAGTGCCAGGTCCCGAGCCCGAACCCCCAGTTCGTGTAGCGCGGGGCGAGGTCGACGAAGACGCCGAGCTTCCAGGGGTCCTCGGGGAAGATGCCCCAGAAGGTCAGCGGGACGAGGCGTACGTCGGTTCCGAACGTGACGTGCTGCCGCGCCGTGCCGCCCTCGTAGCGGGACGGCTCCACGTACGTCCCGGCGCGGAGCTCCATGTGGTTGCGCACCGGCTCGCCTTCGAGCCCGAGGCGTGGCGTCAGGCTCACCTTGCGCCCCACCGTCTCGACGCGCTGATCGAGCACCCCCTCGACGGATACCGCGTCCGGGCTCTCGCCGGTCATCAGCACGCTCGCCAGGAGCAGGATCTTCTCGCGGGGCCAGTTCTCGTAGCGCGCCTTGGCGGCCCGGTGGAGACGCTCGGTCTCCTCGTCCAGGTGGTCGTCCTCGATGGCGCGGAGGGACCGCTCCTGCGCGTGCTGCTCCCGGGCGCTGGCCTCGCGCTCTCCGGGCGGGAGAGCCGCGAGCTCCTCGGCGTACCGGCGGGCGCGCTCGGCGCGGTGCCCTTCGATGGTCTCGCGCAGGCGCGTCTCCTCGGCGTGCGGGTTCTCCCAGTGCGGGTTGAGCGGCCGGGGGCCCAGCTGGTAGGCGATCCCGGCCTCGACCTCCCACGGCATCACGACCTCCCTCGGGAGAACGAGGTTGCCCGCGACGGGCTTCGAGCTCGATGCACCGGGGAAGATCTGCTGGCCGAAGAACCCTACCCCGACGCCCCCGCTCACCGGGGCGCGCGCGGTGACGCCGACGCGCCAGGGGAGGCCCGTCGGCATGAGGAGCGCCCCTGCCTCCGGCGATGCGCCCGCCATGGTGAGGAGGGTCCCCGCCCCGTCCTGCAGCACCTGCATCGTGACCACGCGGACGCCGCCGCCCACCGCGAGCTGCCCGTCGAAGAGGCCGTACGCCGCGAGCCCCTTCCAGCGGCCGATCTGCAGCGTGAGGCCCGCCTGCCCGGGGGTCGGCGTCGTCAGCGTGAACTGCTGGAGGTCTCCCGCGGCCGCCACGCCGAGGCCCCCGAACTGCAGGGTGGCGCCGATGTCGAGATCGGTGAAGTTGCCCGTGTTCGCGTGGTTCGGCGGCAGGTTGGCGTCGTCGCCGTGGTTGTCGAAGTCGCTCGACGTGAACGCGCCCGGGAAGGAGATGCCGAGGGCGATGTCGTAGTCGAACCACGTCGTGCTGAAGGCGTTGCGCACCGCTGGCGCCGCCGAGTTGACCGCGCTCCCCTCCGTCCCCTCCGCCGACGCGATGTACGCGCCCCCCAGGCCGGTCACGTGCATCGGGGCGATGACGGGCCCCTGGAAGATCTCCATGTTGTAGTTGCTGCTCGTGATGGGCGGGGGCAGCTGCCCGCGTGCGCTGCGCGCGCCCCCCGCGACGGTCAGGAACGCTGCCCCAGCAAGAAGCGCACGAGCGGCTCGGCGTCGACCTTCGCCGTCGACACGAGCGCGTCGATGAGGCGCTTGCCCAGGCGGGCCAGCTCGAGCAGCTGCGAGATGCGCTCGTGCTGGAGCTCCGCGCGGGCACGAGTCGCGGCGTCGGGCGCGGTCTTGCGGAGGCGATCCAGCTGCCGCAGGGCTTCCTCGAACGCGTCGATGGCGGCGATCACCTCGCTCTTCTCGCGCTCGTTGAAGACGCGGCTGATCATCCGCCAAAGCTGCACCTCGGCCGCATAGAAGTCCTTCCGCTCGCCCTGGATCCAGACCTTGCGTACCACGCCCCATCGCGCGAGCTCCGAGAGCGTCATGCTCACTGCGCCCGTCGAGAGCTTGAGCGCGTGGCACAGATCGTCGGCGCTCAGCGGGTCGGGCGACAGGTAGAGCACCGTCCAGACGCGCCCCATGTTGCGCTTGAAGCCCCAGAACTCGATGAGCCGCCCGATGACGTCGCTGACGGCGGCCTCCGAGGGCCAGAGCGCCCTCTGTTTCTCGCGCTTCGCCACTACGGCTCCGAGATTACGCGACTCTCACGCGGCGCGCGCGCTGAGCTCCGTCGCGATGGAGGCCAGGAGGTCGCGCGCCGGGCAGGCGGGGACTGCGCCCAGGGCCCGCGTCGCGGCCGCCGTCTCGTCGAGTGCCAGCGCGCGCACGCCGTCGCACGCCCCCGAGGCGCGCACGGCGTCGGCGACCCGACCGGCTGCGCTCTCGTCCCCGGCACGCACCGCTTCGACGTCCCGCTGGAGGGAAGGCTGGGCAGAGAGAGTCCGGAGCAAGGGGAGCGTGAGCTTGCCCTCGAGCAGGTCGCCGAGGACGGCCTTCCCCGTCATGCGCGGGTCGCCTGCGTAGTCGAGGACGTCGTCGACGAGCTGGAAGGCCACACCGATGCGCGCGCCGAACTCGCCCAGGGCCGCGACGGCGTCACGTGAAGCGCCGCCCGTGGCCGCACCGGCCCGCGCCGCCCAGGCGAAGAGGGACGCCGTCTTGTCGCGAACGATGCGGAAGTAGACGTCCTCGCGGAGCTCGAGGTGAGTCCGGCCACGCAGCTGGACCACCTCGCCGTCGACGAGCTGGCGGAGAGTCGCGAACAGGTCTGCGAGCACGCCCGGTGGGGCCGCTGCCGCCGTCCGCTCGAGAGCGTGGGTGAGCAGCAGATCCCCGGCGAGGACGCTCACCGCGTTGCCCCAGATGCGGCGGGGTGCGGGCCGGCCGCGCCGCTCCTGCCCGTCGTCGATCACGTCGTCGTGGAGGAGGGTCGCCAGGTGCACGAGCTCGGCCGCCACGGCCACCTCGCGCGCGCTCGGGGGCACGGCGCCGAAGCAAGCCGCCGACAGCATCACCGTCAGGGGGCGCACTCGCTTGCCGCCTGCCTCGAGCAGATGGGTCGCCGAGTCGGTGGCCGGGGAGACGCCTTCTCGCGTCATCCGTGCGAGCTCCCGGTCGACCACGGCCATGTCCTCGCCGAGGAGGGCCTGTACCTCGGCGATCCGCTCGGCAGCCCGGGGGCCGGCGCGGTCTACGGTGGCCGCCTCGCGCAGGAGCGCGACGGAGGCGCTGGGCTCGTTCGTCGTGGCGTTCAAAATGATTTGAAAGTTATCTAGGGGACCGGGGGCCCGGGTCAAGGCCCGTGTCGATCGTGCTATCTGCACCCCACGCCCATGCCCCTCGACGACGACGCCCGCGCGCGGCTCCAGGGCAAGCGCGTCGCCCTGGTCGTGGTCATCGGCGTCTCCGTCGTGTTCATCGCGGCGAGCGCGCTGCAGATCGTCCCGGCCGTATTCGGCGCGGGCATCACTCCCCTGCCCTCCGGAGGGCCCGGCACGGCCGCGCGCGCCTGCGCGGAGGGGGTCCGGCGCCTCTCGACCGCTCTCGATCGCGCGGCCGACGCAGCCGGGAGCGCCGCCTTCGAGGCCCGCCTCCGGCCGGAGTGGGACGATCGGGACGCCGTCGAGCGCGCGTGTCACGAGGCCCCCGAGGGCACGGATGCCTGGGCGGCCCTTCTCCGGATGCGGTCCGCCGAAGAGCAGGCGGCCCCACGCTCCGGCGATCTCGCCCCCCTGCGTCGCGACGTGATCGCGCACCTTCCCGCCGACTTGCGCTAAGAGTCCCCCAGCCCATGAACGAGCCCGCCGCACAGCCCGTCGACGCACCCGCGGCGGAACCCACGTTCGACGTCCTGGCCCTCGGCCCCGAGGTGCGCCGGGCCATCGACGCGATGGGGTACAAGCACCCCACGCCGGTGCAGCGCGCGGTCTACGAGCCGGCAGCCGAGGGCCGGAGCCTCGTCGTCCAGGCGCGCACCGGGACCGGGAAGACGGCGGCCTTCGGGCTGCCGATCGTCGATCGGTTGGTGCGGCCCTCTGCCAAGCAGGTGCAGGCGCTCGTCCTCTGCCCGACACGCGAGCTCGCCCTCCAGGTCTCGCGCGAGGTCGAGCAGATCGGGCAGTTCAAGGGCATCCACGTCGCCGCCATCTACGGCGGCGCTTCGATGACACGGCAGATCGAGGCGCTCGACGCGGGCGCCCAGCTCGTGGTCGGCACCCCCGGCCGCGTTCTCGACCACCTCCGACAGAAGACGCTCAATCCGTCGGGCATTCGCATCCTCGTCCTCGACGAGGCCGACGAGATGCTGTCGATGGGCTTCGCCAAGGAGCTCAACTCCATCCTCGAGATGCTGCCGACGAACCGGCAGGGGCTCTTCTTCAGCGCGACGCTCCCGCCCGACATCGAGCGGCTCGCCCGCAAGCACCTCCGGGAGACGGAGCTCATCACCCTCTCGAGCGACCAGGTCGGGGCGCTCGAGGTCGACCACTACGTCTACGTCATGCAGGCCGTGGACAAGGTCGGCCAGCTCGTTCGCATCATCGAGGTCGAAGACCCGGAGAGCGCGATCGTGTTCTGCAACACGCGCGACGAGACGCAGCGCGTGGCCGAGGCGCTCAAGGCGCGCGGCTTCGACGCCGACTGGCTCAACGGGGACCTCCCGCAGAGCGACCGCGAGCGCGTGATGAGCGCGACGCGCGGGGGGCGCCTGCGCTTCCTCGTCGCGACCGACGTCGCGGCGCGGGGTATCGACATCTCTCACCTCACGCACGTCATCAACTACGACTTCCCCGAGACCGCCGAGCAGTACGTCCACCGCACGGGGCGGACGGGCAGGGCCGGGCGCACCGGCACGGCCATCGCGCTCGTCGGGCCGAAGGACATCGGCAACCTCTACCTCCTTCGTCTCACCTACAAGATCCGCCCCATCGAGAAGCAGCTCCCGAGCGCCGGCGAGGTGAAGACGCGCGCGGAGATGGACCTGCTCCAGCTCTTCGTCGACGCCTTCGGCGGCCGTGTGCCGCACCCGGACGATCTCTCGCTCGCCCGGCGCCTGCTCACGCACCCGGACGCGGAGCGCATCGTCGCGGGCCTGCTGCGCGACCACCTGGGCGCGCGAGGAGGCGACGCCCAGACCGAGGCCGCAGAAGCCAGGCGCGCGCGCAACCCGCCGGCGCAGCAGCCGGCGCGCGAAGAGCCGAAGCCCGCGGCCGAGAAGCGGCGGCCCGAGGGAGCGGGAGCCGGACGCGATGGCGCTCGACAGCGCGCTGCCGAGCCTCGCACGGGCGGCCGTGCCGAACGGCCGCAGCGCGGGTCGCCCGTCGCCTCGTACGCCAGCTGGGAGCCCCCCGAGGAAGCCGACGACGAACGCCCCATCCTCGCGAGCGACGACGACACGACGTCCCCGCTCCCTCGTTACACGGTCGAGGGCGAGGCGACACCGCCGGTGCGCGCCGACCGTCCGGCGCGCGAGCGCAGTCCACGCCGCGACGATCGGGCGACCGGCGAGCGGGAAGCCCGCGAGCGCACCGAGGGCGAATCGCGGGACCGTCTGGAGACTCCGCCGGGTTTCGTGCAATTGTTCGTCAACGTCGGAAAACGCGAGGGCGTGCACGCGAGCGACTTGCAGAAGCTGCTGACCGACAAGGGCATCGACTCCGAGGAGGCGGGCCGCATCCGGGTCCGCGACCGGATGAGCTTCATCACCGTGAAAAAAGACGCGTTCGATCGCGCCGTCGGTGCGCTGACCGGGCAGGTGGTGGGCGGTCGAACGGTCGTGGCCGAGCTCGCGCGCGGCCGGAGCTGACCGGCCCCACGGGCGCGGTCCTCGGAGCCCTTCCGCCGGCGCCTGCGGGTCGGTGGCGGAGCCCGTCTCCAGATCTCGCACCCCGTCTCGCGGCCGACCATTGAGGCGAGAGGCGCAGGTACGTATCCTGACGCACGACCATGGCCCTGCCCTCGGCCCCCGCAATGCCCGGCGCGCCTTCTGCGCAGTCGATTCCCCCCACCATGACCCTGCGGTCGCTGCTCGACGCGCGCCGCGCCGAACGCCGCCGGATGTCGCTCGAGGAGGCCGTGGCCGTCATCGTCCCCGTATGCCTCGACCTCCAGGAGCGGCACGCGCGCGGTGAGAAGCTCTACGTCCACCCGTCGGCCATCGCGCCCATGCCCGACGGTCTCGCCAAGGTGAACCCTCGCCTCGCGCTCGTCCCCACGAACGCGCACGACAAGCACTGCATCGCCCCCGAGCTGCAGCGCACCCTCGAGCCGGGTGACGCGTGCTCGAGCGTCTACTCCATCGGCGCGATGCTCTACGAGATGGTCACCGGGAACCACATCGGGCCCGCGATGAAGCGACCACGCGACATCGAGCCGTCGCTTCCCGAGGGCATCGAGGTCCTCATCGGCAAGGCCATCATCGGGGACCGCTCACACCGGCCCGCCGATCTCGGCGCCCTCGCGAGCGCGATGTACCACGTCGCTCCCCAGAAGAGCATCCACCCGCCCGACATCAGCGAGGCGCGCCTCGATCAGAGCGCGGAGCTCGACGTGGACGTGAAGTTCTCGATGCTCCCGCCCAACGGGACCGCGGTGCACGAGGCGAGCGGCGTCACCGCGCTGCCGCGGCACGCCGGCGTCCCGCAGGCCACCCCGAGCAGCGGCGATCCGTTCTCGCAGCCCGTCATCGATCGCTCCGCCCCGGCGCCCTCGAGCCGCCGGCTGCTCGACGACCCGACCGCGCGGCTCGCGGCGCTCAAGGCGCGCCTCGAGAGCGATCCCCGCCCGCGCTACGTCGTCAGCAAGGACAAGATGGACCACGGGCCGTTCTCCGCCGTGGAGCTCCTCCAGCAGATCGCGTCGCACGCCTTCGCCGCCAACCACGGCCTGCGTGACGAGATCAGCGGCCGGTCGCTTCCCATCGCGGACTGGGAAGAGTTTGCGCCCTTCGCCGAGCAGGCGGGCCTGCTGCGCGAGAAGCGCGCCGAGGAGAAGGCCGTCGTGCGCGCGGCCGACGCGGACAAGAAGCGGGGAGTCGCAAAGTCCATCATCGCGGGCAGCGTCGTGCTCGCCCTCGCGGGCGTCCTCGCCGTCTGGTTCTTCAAGGTGCGCGGCACGCACAACGACGAGATCACCGTCGCGGGCGACCGCACGGGCACCATCGAGATCAACGGCGACATCAAGGGCAAGAAGCGGGGGACCGGCGGCGGAGGCGGCGGGGGAGGCGGCGGTCCCGGGTACTCGGGTGGGACGAGCTTCGAGAACATCCTGAACAACAACAACGAGACGATCACGATGGGCCAGTCGCAGGACCAGCCCGATCTCACGAACGCCCAGCTCGCGGCACCGCTCCGCCACGCGTCCTTCATCACGGGGTGCGGCGCGCCCGACGACATGAAGGTCACCATCCGCGTCGCCGTGAAGATGGGCCGCGCCGTCGGCGTCACCGTATCGACGACCCCGCCGAGCCCCGGTGTCGCCGCGTGCGTCGATCGCTCCGTGCGCGGGCTCTCCTGGCCCGTCAGCCCGAAGGCGGACTTCGTCACGACATCGTACTGAGCCGGATCGCTCAGTGCGGCGCGCCGCCCGGGGCCGGGACGCAGAAGCCCGCGACGCAGCTGTTCGGGTTCAGGCAGTCGACCGCCGACTGGCAGGGGAACGCGCATTTCCCGTACTGCAGGTTGCAGTGGTGCGTCCCGCAGGGAACGTCGTCCTTGCACTGGAACGCGATGGGGCCCGGGACGGCCATCGCGCCGGAGCCGGCCGGTGCGGCCGTGGGGACGGGACCTGGCGCCGTCGCCGGCGGAGCGGCCGTGGGGGCGCCGTAGCCGTACTGCGGCGGGGGCGCCTGCCCGGTGGGATACGCGCCGGGAGCCCCGCCGCCCTGCGGGTAGCCATAGCCCGGCTGCGCATCCTGCTTGGGCTGGCACGCGGCCACCACGACGAAGATCGCCGAGGAAACGGCGGCAAGGGTAGACAGCGTTCGCATGAAGGGTCTCCTGGTTGGTGAGTAGCTTCCCCGAAGCTCCGCACGCCCGTCAACCACCCGAACGAGCACGGCGGGGGTTACCTTACAGACCCCCGCGCCCTCGGCCCGGGGTACAAGCGAGGGAATGCTCCGGACCGCGATCCCGGCCGCGATGCTCGCGCTGCTCGCTCCCCTCGCAGGCGTCTCCCTCGCCGCGTGCTCGCGCCGCGAGCCGCCCGCGCCCGCGACGTCGCCTTCCGTCGCCCTCCCCGAGCTCGCACCCGCATCTCCCACGGCAACCCCCGCCTCTTCCGCGCCCCCGGGTTCGCATTCGACCGAGCCTCCGGAGCTCTCCGCGTCGGCTTCGGCCGCTCCCTCCGGCGCTCCTGCCGGCTCGGCCGACCCCTCCACCCTTCCCCAGACCCACGATCGCCCCGTCGCCTCGGGCACCGCATGGGACGCGCGCGTCGCGGCGCTCTGGAAGGCCATCGTCGCCGACGATCCGGACCAGGCCATGCCCTTCTTCTTCCCCCTCGGCGCCTACGAGCAGGTGAAGGACATCGGCAACCCCGCCTCCGACTGGAAGCACCGCCTCGTCGCCGCCTACGCGCACGACATCCAGGCGCTCCACGCGCAGCTCGGCGACTCGGCCTCGAGCGCGGCTCTGGTCGGGCTCGATCTCCCGGACGCGCGCGCACGCTGGGTCGACCCCGGCGAGGAGTACAACAAGATCGGCTACTACCGCGTCTTCGGCTCGCGCCTCCGCTACACCGTCGACGGCAACGCGCGCTCCTTCGACGTGAAGTCGCTCATCTCCTGGCGCGGCGAGTGGTTCGTCGTTCACCTCAGCGCCATCAAGTGACGGCGCCATCCGTGCGTGGGCTTCGACGCCCGCGCGGAAGGTTGCTATCCCCGAGGGATGGCTTCCTCGCCGGCGGACGTCCTTCGGGCTCTGCTGGGAGGCCCCGCGGGCCCGCCCATTGCGCCCATTGCGCCCGTCGCGTCGATCGCCGGGCTTCGCGCGCACGCATCACGCGCGCCGGAGAGCACGATCGACCACGCGGTGCTGGGTGGCCTCGCATCGGGCTCCGTCGGCTGGGCCTTCGCGTGCGGGTACGAGGCTGCGCTCGCCCGGCTCGATCCAGCCGGCGCGCACGGGGCGGTCGGCGTCGACGCCGGGGCTCTCTGCGCGATGTGCGCCACCGAGGAGGGCGGCGGCCATCCTCGCGCCATCCGGACGACGCTCGCGGACCGGGGCGACGGCACCTTCGTCCTCGACGGTCGCAAGTCCTGGGTCACCCTCGGAACCGACGCGCAGGTCCTCCTCGTCGTCGCCTCGACCGGGACCGACGATCGCGGCCGCAACCGGCTCCGTGTCGTGCGCATCCCTGCCGCGCGCGCGGGCGTGCGGCTCGAACCCGGCGGCACCGCGCCCTTCGCGCCCGAGATCGGCCATGCCCGCGCCGTCTTCGAGGGCGTCCGCGTGGACCCCGCCGAGGTCCTCGCTGGCGACGGCTACGACGCCTTCCTCAAGCCGTTCCGCACCATCGAGGACGCCCACGTCATGGCGGCCGTCCTCGCCTGGGGCGTCGGCGTCGCGCACGTCGCCTCGTGGGATCGCGCCTGGACGGAAGAGGCGCTCGCCGTTCTCCTCGCCTGGCGCTCCCTCGGCGAAGCCCCGCCGTCCGAGCCGGCGACGCACGTCGCCGTCGCGGGCGCCCTCGCGACGACGAAGCGACTCCTCGACGCAGGCGCCTGGGACCGCACCGATGAACGTACGCGCCTCGGCTGGGAGCGCGATCGCGCGCTCCTCGGCGTCGCGTCGACCGTCCGCGCCGCGCGGCTCGAGGCGGCGTGGCGGGCGCTCACCACACAGGAGGCCCGATGACTTCGCGATGGTTCCTCTACGGCGCGCTTTCTCTCCCGCTGGCCCTCGCCGCCTGCGCGACACACCCGCAGCCGATCGCCGGCTCGGGCACCGGCGAGGAGGCGGGCGCCCCCGTCGGCTCTGCGTGCACCCAGAGCACCGACTGCGGCGGTGAGGAGCTCTGCGGGTTCCCCGTCGACGCGGGCTGCAGCGCGCAGGGTGTCTGCGTCATGGAGGACTTCACCTGCCAGGACGACGGCCCCGTCGTCTGCGGCTGCGACGGCGATCCCGTGGGCCTCTCGTGCGAGTGGGGGCCCGGGTACGCGCCCCTGCCCGTCGTGAGCACGACGCCCGGCTGCAGCGCCGGGGAAGGCGACGCGGGGACCGACTGAATGGCGAAGAAGCGCGCCGCCAAGCCGATGTTCAGCCTGTCCGCGGTCGTCTTCCGCGACAGCGCGATCGCCGGCCGCGGCGTCTTCGCGCGCAAGGCCTTCGCCCCCGGCGAGGTCGTCGTCGCCTACGCCCCCCGCCAGAGGAAGGTCGACGTCCGCTCGCCCGAGGCCGTCGCCGCCGCCGAGACCAAGCTCACGCTCCTCTCCGGCGACCGCGTCGTCATCCCCGACACGAGCGTCCCGGGCGGGTGGCTCTGCAACCACAGCTGCAACCCCAACGCCGCCCTCTACGCGAGCGGCGACGGGCGCATCCAGTGCACGCGGCCCATCGCGCCCGGCGACGAGGTCACCATCTTCTACGGGTGGGTCAGCCACAACGAGCCGGGCCGCGATCCGTGCCGCTGCGGTGCCCTCACCTGCCGCGGCACGATCAACTTCGACCTCGGCGACGACGACGCCGCGCACGCCGAGCTCCTCGACGGCAACCGCGTCGCCACGGACGGCGTCCTTCGCGCGAAGCTCGACGAGTACGGGGCGTTTCTCCGGTCCATCGGCCAGGAGCAGGTCGAGGAGGCGATCGCCGCCACGCTCGTGCGCATGAAGCTCCGGGCACCGGGCAGCGTCGTCTGCGCGTACTGAGGTGCTTTCCCCGGCTACGTCGCGGTCGCTCGCAGCTTGCTCACGAGATCCGCGCCCAGCACGGCCTGCCACGCGGCGCGGAGCGCGGGGTGCTGCGCGAGGAACTTCGTGAGATCCGCCTTCGCCCACGACACGTACCGCACGCCCTCGAGCGCGAACACGTCGGCGCTCGGCGCCTCGCCCGTGATGAAGCTCATCTCGCCGATGAAGCGCCCCTCGTGGAGCTCGATGCTCCGCTCGCCGACGCGCACCGCCGCCCGCCCCGACGCGAGCACCATCAGCCGGTCGAGCGCCTGCCCCCGCTCGACGAGGCGCGCCTCCGCCGTCGCGTCCTGCCAGCGCCCGAGCGCGAGGAGCTTCAGGTACTCGCGCGGCGTGAGGGCCCGGAAGACGAGCTGGTAGAGCTTCATGTCGCGCTCGGAGAGCCTCACCGGCCGCCGCTCGAGGATGAGGAGCCAGCTCTGGTAGACGTTGATGACGAGGAAGAGCGCGTTCCACGCGATGCTCGCCCAGAGCGGCTCCGGCTGGAGGTACGCCCAGACCATCAGCAGCAGGCCCGCCACCACCGTGAGGAGGCGGAGCCACAGGATGTCCTTGACCAGGTACGACAGCAGGTAGAGGACGTTCGCGACGTGGAGCAGGTACGCCATCGGCAGTGCCCTCAGACTCGCAGGGCGCTCCGGCGCGCGGCAAGGCCAAGCACCGCCTCGACCAGGTCCGACGCGTCGACGTGCTCCCCGAGGCTCTCGTAGACCCGGCGCAGCACCACCGCGCCGCCCGCGACGACGACGAGCGCCCCTCCCTGCTGGAGGAGATCCCCGTCCGTCGCCCGGGACGTGAACCCCGAGCCGAGCGCGCGCACGTAGTCGACCGCCGCGCGTGCTCCGAACGTCGCCCACGCCGAGCGGACGAGCCCCGCAGCGCGGTAGGCCGCGAGGGACGGATCGGACAGCAGCGTCACGGGCTTGTCGCCGAGCGCGTGCCTCTCCACGAACGCGTCGATCGAGGCCGCCGCGCCGCTGCCGACGAGCACCGTGCGCGCGCCCGCGGCGTCGATCTCGGCGAGGCGTGGGGCGAGGTCGGCGATGGCGACCGCGCACCCGATGCACCCGTAGTGGCGGAGCAGAACGAGCACGCAGGGACGGTCCGCCCAGAAGGAGCCGAGCGCACGGCGCGCGCCGGTGCGATCGAGCGCCTCGATACCGGCGAGCGCGGACGAAGTGGGGTCTTGAACGGTCCGCACGCGCGCCTCGATGCTCCCACGAGCCCCGCCTCGAGCGAAACCCCGTCGCGCGCGCGAGGGGCCGTGCTTCCGGTCGGCGATCGTGGCTTCATTTTTCCGGCGCGCGGGTGACGGCGCACCCGTCGGCACTGCACTCTTCACGCATTGCTGCAGCCCACCCGGATTCCCACTCTTCCTCACCGAGATTCTCCGGAAATCCTGCTGGACCGCGCTTCCCCTTCGATGCAGGAATGACTCGCCATGTCCGCTGAGGAACAGGTCGTCGGTCGTCGTCGGTTGCTCGT
This sequence comes from Polyangiaceae bacterium, assembly GCA_036490515.1. Classification (GTDB taxonomy): domain Bacteria; phylum Myxococcota_A; class Polyangia; order Polyangiales; family Polyangiaceae; genus Palsa-1150. The sequence continues at coordinate 167,344 of DASXDU010000025.1, read as the reverse complement.
CCTCGTCGGCGCCGCCGCGGCCATCCCCGCGTGCAGCTCGAACGTCTCCCCGCTCGGCGGCCCGTACGGCGGCTCCGACCCCGGCGTCCCCGACCCCACCACCGGCAACTCGAACACCGGCTCGAGCGGCGGCAGCGGCGGGAGCACGAGCTCCGGGAGCAGCAGCAGCGGCGCCGCAGGGAGCAGCAGCGGCAGCAGCTCCAGCGGCAGCAGCAGCGGGAGCGCGAGCAGCAGCGGCGGCAGCTCGAGCGGCGGCACGGGCAGCAGCGGGAGCGCGAGCTCCAGCGGCAGCAGCAGCGGCAGCGCCTCGAGCAGCGGAAGCAGCTCCGGCAGCGCGTCGAGCAGCGGCAGCGCGAGCTCCAGCGGCAGCGCATCGTCGAGCGGCGGCGGTGCCACGTGCTCGACGACCGGCAACGTCGTCTCCGTCCCCTTCTCGAGCCACCCGAACCTCAACCAGTCGGGCGGCAGCGCACAGGTGAGCGCGAGCGGCTACAGCGATCCGGTCTGCGGCCAGAAGGGCATCATCGTCGTCTACCAGGCGCCCGGGCAGTTCGTGGCGCTCTCCTCGTCGTGCACGCACGCGTGCTGCACCGTCGCGTGGACGGGCTCGGAGCTCCACTGCCCCTGCCACAGCGCCACGTTCGACCTCACGGGCAAGTGCACCAACGGGCGCGCCAGCCAGAACCTCCAGGTGCTCCAGAACTGCGCCGATTCGACGGGCGTCTACGTCACCACCTGACCTGCTCCCGGGGCTCGCGATTGTCCGACGCGCCGCCCGCCGTGATCTAGACTCGGGCTCGTGCGCCGCCTCGGTCTGCTCGTCGCCTGCGCCCTCCTCGCCGTCGCGTGCGGCGGCGGAGGCTCGAACGGCGGCTCGCCCGACGCGAGCGTCGACGGCCCCACCTTCGACGGCACCGGAGGGCACCCCCTCGACGGAGCCGAGGGCGACGGCGGCGCGCAGGCTTGCCCGTGCGGCGCCGCGTTCACCACGTGCCCGCCGAGCCGGCCGTGCATCACCGCTGTCGCCAGCGAGCCTGCGTGCGCGGGCGAGGTCTGCTGCGGCCCCGCCGCCGCGTGCGCCGAGGGCGGCGCGGAGGACGGCGGCACCGGCTCGGACGCGACCACCCCGAGCGACGGCGGCGACGCGAGCATCCCCGACGCGGCGGGAGGCGAGGACGCGAAGGACGACGTCGAGGACGCGAAGCCGGACGCCATCCGCGACGCGGCCGCGGACGGTCCGAAGGACGCGGGCGTCGCGAAGGACGCCGAGAACGACGCTGCGCGTGACGCCGCGAAGGACGCGCCCGAGGACGCCGAGGGAGACGCCAAGGGCGACTGACGGGGCTGACGGGCGCGCCCCGGCGCTACGCCGGCCGGCCCCTCGGCCAGCGTCACTCAGGGGCCGCAGGTGGTGCAGTCCCAGAGGTGCGACGGATCGCACTTGCACTGGGTCGTTCCGCACGCCGTCGACCACGAGCACGTCTCCGCCACCGTGTCGCACTCCGTCTGGCTCGCCGGCGCCTCGCTCGGGCACGTCGGCGGCACGTACGGGTAGCAGACGCACACGCTCTCGAAGCTGGTGCAGTAGCCGAAGCAATTGCTGCACACTCCCGGAACTGGCCCGGAGCTCGAGCAGCGCGCGCACCCTTCCGGCCCGAGCCCCTCGCCCGCCGGACACGTCGGCGGCAGCGCGGCCACGCACTGGTTGACGAAGCACACGGGCGTGTCGCCGTTCGGATCGCACGTGCCGCAGCTCACGAGACCCCCGCAGTGGTCGGCCACGTACCCGCAGTCGAGCCCCCCGTCGCCGGTGTCGCCGCACAGCACGCTGGCGGACGTCGGTACGCACGGCGTGACCGTCACGGTGACCGCGGCGGATCGCTGGATGTTGCCGTCGCGCGCGTGCGCGGCGATCGTCCCGACGGTGCCCGGCGCCGTCGAGGGCTTCACCTGGAACGCGAACTGGACGAACTGGATGGTACCCCCGTCGAAGATCTCCTTCGGCGTGCCGGTGAGAGGCAACGTCGTCCCGTCGAAGAGGACGGCCGTGCCCGGGGCCGTGGCCCACGGACCCGTGGTGGTGAAGCTCCCCAGCCCGTAGTTCCCCGCCGGGACCTCGATGGCCGCCGGACTCGCGAAGAACTGGTCGTCTGCGGGCGGCACGCAGAGATCGGCATCCCACCGGACCATCGCGTCCGCGCTGCACGCGGGCGAGTCGCTCGTCGCGTCGAGGCCGGCGGTCGCGTCGCCGTCGCCGTCGCCGGCCCCGTCGCGCATGCCGCCGTCCGTCGTCGCGTCGATCATCGTGACGCTCGCCTCGAGCAGCGCGGTCACGCCGCTCTCGGGTGCGCCCCCGTCGACCGGGGCGAGCTTGCCGCCGCAGGCGGTCGCCGTGGCGACGAGACCCGCGGCCGTCGCGCACACGATCGCCCCCGCGGCCCTCCACATCGCCGCGCAGACTACGGCATGGCTCGGCTGCGCGCATTGCGATGGAGCACGCCCTTGCGCTGGAACAATGCCCGGACCGGAGTGTGCAGCCGTCTAGGGCTGGATTCCGATCGAGCTGAAGGGCACGGTCTGGAGGCCCGGAACCGACGCGATGGCCGCGTCGGTGAGCCGCATGTCGCCCGCGTCCTCGTCGACGAAGGGGTTGCCGGCGTCGCCGACGTCGTCGGCCGTCGCCGCGTACGCGGGGAGGGCGTGCGAGTCCTCCTGCTGGATCCACGTGCCGTTCGCGTAGCCGATGTTGCGCGAGAACGTCGTCCCCTGCGGCAGGAGCCACCCGGCGTCCGGCGCGATGATCGTGTTCCAGTCGTCCGGGATGGCCGCGCACGCCGGGAACGCCGATGCCCAGGGGTCCTTCTGGTAGTTCTCCGCCTCGAGCTTGCCGAGGAGATCCCAGCTGTCGCCCGGCGTGTCGTTGGGCGTCCCCTGCGGGAGCCACGTGAGGCACCGCGCGTCGGCGGAGAGGCCCGCACCTCCGCAGTGCGCCAGCACGTTGTCGGTCATCAGATCGTCGCGCCCGCCGCCGTGGAGCACGCCGTACGAGCCCACGCCGTCGACGATGTTCCCCTGCACGGTGATGCCGCTGAGGCAGTCGTCGAGGTAGATCGCGCTCACGTCCGTGCTGAGGAAGCTCGTGATGGCGTGGAGGTAGTTGTTCGCGATGACGTTGCCGCGCGCGCCCCAGTCGCGGCCCGCGTAGATCGCGCCGGCGTCGGCCGTGTAGAGGCAGGCGTCGTGGATGTCGTTGAGGGCGATGGTGTGGTCGTTGCCGCCGTAGAGGATGGCCGCGTGCGGCGAGTCGTGGATCGAGTTGTTGCGCGCGCGGTTGCCGTCGTCGTTGATCGAGACGCCCGGCTGGTACATCCACTCCCAGCGACCGAAGTCGTGGATGTTCGAGTCGTCGACGTAGTCGTTGCCGGGCGTGAGGCTCGGCCGGTCACCGCCCGAGAGCGAGATGCCGAGGCTCCCCGTCCCGTAGACGAGCGCGTACGACGCGCCGACCTCGTGCCCGTCGAGCGTCGCGCCGGCCGTCCCCGCGTTCCGGAGCGTGACGCCGAGGAGCTCCACGTTCGTGCCGTTCGACACGGACACGAGCTGCGCGCGGCCCGACTCGAACGTGATGTCGCGGAGCGTGACGTAGGACGCGCCGGTCACCGAGACGAGCGGCGCGCTCAGCGTCGAGGCGACGATGGTCGCCCCCGTGAGGGGGGACGGCGGCCAGAGGTAGAGGCTCCCGTCGGAGCGATCGAGGTACCACTCGCCGGGCTCGGTGATCTCCTCGACGAGGTTCTCCGCGTACCACACGCCCGCCGTCGTGATGCCGTAGCCGGGGGTGGCGGCGAGCGTGATCGTCTGGCCGGCGGCGTCGACGCTGGTCACAGCCTCGTGGCAGTCCGCCCACTCGTACTCGAACATCCCGTGCACCCAGATGTCGGTCGCCTGCGACCAGCGCGCGGGGCGCGTGCCGCCGTAGCCGAACTGCGTGCCCGAGACGGCCCTGGTCACGGGCGCAAAGCCGTGGTTGGTCGGGCTCGGGCCGCCGTCGCCCGGCGGCGCGACGTTCGCGTCCGCGTCGGGCCAGCGCGCGAGCGGCAGCGCCGTGCCGTCGAAGGAGAGCTCGAGGGCCGCCTGGTTGCCGCCGTGGCAGAAGCCGCGCTCCTCGAGCGTGCCGTAGTCGGTGACGCCGAGCGCGGGCAGGCTCGCGACGACGACCTTCCCCTGCGCCGAGGGATCGAGCCGCGCCCACACGGGCGCGCTGCTCGTGACGGTCGTGAAGCCGGACGGCGGGAGCACCTGTCCGCCGACGAGGTCCGCCACCTCCCCGGGGTAGCCGCTCCACGTGACCGTCGAGGTGCTCGTCCCCGCGTCGGCCGCCGTGAGCGCGAGGGTCGCGGCCATCGTGTACGTCCCGCCGCGGAGCCACACGACGACGCCCCCTGCGGGGAGTCCGGCGTCGCCGAGCGCGCGCACGGCACTCTGCGCGCGCCCGAGCGTCTTGAACGGAGACGCGAGGGTGCCGGCGTTGGTGTCGCTCCCCTTCGCGGGGTCGACGGCGATCTGCTCGGCGTAGGACTCGCAGGCGCACGCGCGCCACGCGCGCCCGTCGGGAAGGCACTGCTGGATGCCGACCGCGCCGGCGCCCGCGTCGGAGCCGGCGCACGAGCAGGCGAGGGTCGCGTTGGGCGTGCAGGGGCCCGTGGGGCCTGCGTCGGCCGCGCCGTCGCCGCCTCCTCCTGCTCCGTCGGCCGGGAGCGCGTCCCCGTGCGCGTCGGCAGCGGCGTCGCCAGGGTGCGACGTGGCGTCGGCCCCTGCGTCGGCCGCGGCGCCGTTCGAGGAGCCCCCGGACGAGCACCCCGCGGCGAGGAGCAGCAGGGCGGCGAGGCACGCGTGGCGGTCGGCCATGCGGGCAATCGTACCGCTGCGCCAGTCAGTCGCGAAACCCGAGGACGCCGAAGATCGCCCTCGCCTCGCGCTCGTCCTCGCGCGCCTGCGCCGCCGCCGGGCCGTAGTCGTAGGCGGGTCGGTGCTGGTCGACGAGCAGCGCCCAGACGCGGTGCAGCTCGTTCTTGTCGAACCAGGTCCCGTGCAGCGCGCAGACGTCGAGCTCGACGTCGCCGACGGCGGCGACCCCGAGCTCCTCGCCCCCGACGGGACAGCGCAGCGCGCGCCGCTCGGTCGAAGCGGTCCTCGCGGCGGCGTCCGAAGCGCGATCGGCCAGGGCCACGATCTGGGGGTCGACTAGCCCGAGGACGCAGCGCGTGCCCGCGTTGTCGAGCCACACCCCCCCGCATGCTCCGCAGCCGTGCAAGAGCGCCATGGTGGTCCTCCCCTCGAAGAGCGGCGCGCTGCACCGGGGGCACGCGAGCGAGGTCCTCCCGGTCGTGTCGACGAGCACGACACGCTCGACGATCTCGCGCACGACGACGCGCTCCGCCTGCGCAGGCGCCACCTCGGTATGGCAGAAGGCGCAGACGCGCTTCAGGGTCTCCGAGCCGGTGAGGGGCGCGCCGCAGCGCGGACAGGTGGCGGCAGGCATGTCCACAGTGGAGCGCCGCGAGGGCTCCCCGGCAACGGGGTCAGCCCTGCGACGGCGAACCCCCTCCCGCCTGCGAGGCCTTTCGGGCCGCCCGCGAAGCGGGGGCGCTCTCCCGCACTCCGAGGGACGCTCCCCTCCCCTCACCCGGCGCAAGTTGCCGCAACTCCTTCCTGCGCGCCTGGGCCGGCGTATGCAACGGCACGGGGCATGGCCAGTCTGCCCCGGCCTCCCACACTCAAGGAGATCGTGATGCGCTCGCTGCTCGGCGACGAGCTTCGGGCGCTCACCTGGCGCGAGCCGCACGACACGATCGTCGACGCCGATCCGGTCCCTACGGCCGAGACCCCCGTCGCGCGCGACACGCTCTCCGACGTCTTCGACCTCACCGCTCCGCCCCGCGCCGCGGCCGAGAGCTGGCCCTGAGACGACCGCCCGGGCGCCACCCCGGACGCTCCTGACGCCACGGACGCCGCGGACGCCGCTCAGTCGGCCGCGCCCGCCGCTTTCCCTCCGACCGAGACGAAGTACGTCTTCGAGAGGCGCGCGTCTCCCCCGTCGAACGCGGGCACGCCGGTCTGGCGAAGGCCGTCGGCGATGCAGTCGAGCGCCTGCGGCGGCACGTCGGCGGCGCTCGCGACCGACGCGCGCACGACGTAGCCCGCGCGCGCGAAGGTTGCGCGGACGTGGACGTAGCCCGGCTGGAGGCCGCTCCCGCGGCAGGCGTCGACGTCGACGCGTGAGAGCGCACCGTACGCGGCGCCGATCTGGAAGCGAACCGGATCGCGCGTGCTCGCCGGCCCGAGGAACGAGGGCGCCGGGGGCGAGGCGTCCGTCTGCGGCGCAGCCGTTGCGGGCGCGGCGCCCTGCCTCTCCGCCTCGGCGACGGTCACCTGGTGCTCGACGAGCGGCGGCTCCGCCGCGACGGCGGGGCCGACATCGGCCGCATCGACCGGGGCCGCGTTCTCCCGCACGCAGCCGGACGGTGCGAGCAGCGCGAGGGGAGCGAGCGCGGCGAGAACGGACAGAGAGCGCATGTCGTCCCATGGCCGCGCGCGGACGGTTCCGTCGGTGCAGCCCGCCAGCGGCGCCGGCTCGGCGCCGGGCGCGAGAGCACCGCGGCTTTCACCGAGGCGCCAAACGATTGCATGCAGGCGCCAGGAGGGCACGTCGCGCGCGATAGGGCGGTATCAGTCCCGGCGCCCTGCCCATTTCGGGGCTTCGAAACCGAGGACCATCCCGTGACCACGTCGAACGACCGTCCGTGCCGCGCCTGCTTTCTGGCCGCTCTCGCCGTCCTTCTCGCGTGCCTCGCGGCGTGCGACGGCTCGCGAAGCCCCCTCGCCGGCGATCCGGGCGATGCCTCCGCGGGGCCGCCCGACGCGTCCTCCGACGCACGCCCGCGCCTCGACGCAGCGACCGCGTGCACGCCCGACGATGACGCGGATTGCGCGAAGAAGTGCGGCGAGGTCACGGGGCGCTGCGGAAACGTCCTCTCGTGTGGCGGCTGCGCCGTGGGGCAAGCCTGCGGCGGTGGCGGCGCACCCAACGTCTGCGGCGTGGGGACCTGCACGCCGAGCTGCACCGGGAAGACCTGCGGCGAGAGCGACGGATGCAGCGGGACCTGCACGAGCGGCTCCTGCGGCGAGGGCCAGCGATGCGTCGGAGGCGCCTGCCACTGCGACACGACCTCGTGCAGCGGCTGCTGCGCCGGCGACGTCTGCCAGCCCGGTACCGACGGCGCTGCATGCGGCACCGGCGGTGTCGCATGCAGCGCGTGCTCGGGCGGGCAGGCATGTGGCACGGGCGACTGCGGCACGTGCGGGGGGAACGGGCAGCCGTGCTGCACCGCCGGCGCCTGCGGATCTCCCCTCACGTGCGGGGGCGGCGGCAAGAACGGCGTCTGCGGATGCACCCCGGACTGCACGGGAAAGGCGTGCGGAGCCGACGACGGCTGCGGCGGAGCCTGCGCGACCGGCTCGTGCGCCGGTGGACAGCACTGCATCGCCGGAGCGTGCACGTGCGATCCGACCTCCTGCACGGGGTGCTGCTCCGGTACGACGTGCGAGCCAGGGACGAGTGGCGACGCGTGTGGGGGAGGCGGGACCACCTGCGTCTCGTGCAGCGCGGGGCAGTCGTGCGGCACGAGCTGCGGGGCGTGCGGGGGCAAGGGGCAAGCATGCTGCGCGGGTGGGCAATGCGCGTCCCCCCTCACGTGTGGCGGCGACGGTACGAGCGGCACGTGCGGGTGCACGCCGAGCTGCGCGGGCAAGGCCTGCGGCGCGGACGACGGGTGCGGAGGGATCTGCGAGACCGGCAGCTGCGGCGGCGGCCTTCACTGCGTCGGTGGCGCGTGTGCGTGCGACGCGAGCTCCTGCGCCGGATGCTGCTCGTCGGGGGCCTGCGCGCCGGGAACGGCGACGAGCGCGTGCGGCGCCGGCGGGGACGCGTGCCTCGCGTGCACCACCGGACAGGCGTGTACCGCCGGGGCCTGCGGCTGCGCGGCCGACCAGGCGCTCTGTGGAGGGGCGTGCACGGACATCCAGAGCGATTCGAACAACTGCGGCGGCTGCGGGCGCCTCTGCTCGAGCGGCGACAGCTGCTACGGCGGCACGTGCCGCTCGACGTGCCCAGCCGGACAGCGGTACTGCGACCCGAACGGGTGCACCGACGTCGGGAGCGATCCGCAGAACTGCGGTGGGTGCGGCACCGCCTGCGCGACCTACCAGGCCTGCATCGCCGGGGTCTGCACGTGCGAGCTCGGGAGCGAGTCGTGCAGCGGCGCGTGCACCTCGACGGACGATCCGGGCGACTGCGGCTCCTGCAAGGGCGCCTGCGCGCAGGGGCAGTCGTGCATCGCTGCCGCGTGCACGTCGAGCTGTCCGCCATCCCAGACGGCCTGCGGCGCCGTCTGCGTCGACACGAGCGACGATCCCGCCAACTGCGGAGGCTGCGGGCGCATCTGCGCTTCCGCGGGAGCGCTCTGCTCGAAGGGCTCCTGCCAGAGCCCCACGATCTACGACGGGGGCCTCGGCATCTACGGCGTCTGCCCGGGCTACCTCGCCGCGGACGCGACCAACATCTACGTCCTCAGCGACTGCTACTTCGCCCCGAACGGCCCGACCGGGAAGATCCTGTCGCTTCCCATCGCCTCCCCGTCGGCGCAGCCCACGGTGCTCGCAATCGCCAGTGGCCACGAATGGTTCGAGGCGCAGATGCTCGTCGACGCGAACAACGTCTACTGGACCGTGCACGACAACCAGGCAGGAGGGTCGACGATCATGCAGGCGCCCATCAAGCCGGGTGCGTCGATCCAGCTCGCGCTCGTCCCGTCCGCCCTCCAGGGCAACTCCATCGGGATCGACTCCGCGTTCGTGTACTTCGTCTCGGGGCAAACCGTACAGCGCGTGCCCATCGGCGGTGGCGCCCAGCCCGCAAATGTGTTCGCAGCTCCCGAGCCGATCGAGGCGATCACGGTGAGCGGCGCGACCCTCTACACATTGACCTCGGGCCACCTGCTCGCGGTCCCCACCGGAGGCGGCACCGCGACCACGCTCGCCACCGGCAACGAGACCGGCTTCGAGGCCAGCGGCACGCGTCGAATGTGGGTGTCCTCGGGAACCGTCTACTTCGGCAACGACCTGAGCATCGTCGGCGTCCCGGCAACCGGCGGCGCTCCTCGGGTGCTCGCCCCGTGGACGAACCCCTACGACCAGGACGGCCTTGCCCTGGCCGGCAACTCCACGCGCGTCTACTGGAACGACGACAGCTGGAACATCCTGAGCGTCCCGGTCGCCGGCGGGACGCCCACCGTGGAGGTGCCGGCCCCGACGAGCCCGAGCGCGGGACGGGTGCAGGCCGTCGCCACGAACGGCGGCATGCTCTTCTGGGCGATGAACCTCGGGACCGACGGCAACTCCGAGGGAGCGGCGATGATCGAGTCGCTGGCGCAGTGAGCCGGCGTCTCGGCCCGCCGCGCCAGGGCTAGGCTAGGCTCCCGGGGATGCCGGGCGACTACACGAAGGAAGAGACCGACGCGATCCTCGCGCGGGCCGTGGAGCTCCACCGGGGCGAGCGGACGACGCACGAGGAGCTCGTCGCGGCCGCGGGAGAGGTCGGCGTGTCGCCCGAGGCGGTCGAGAAGGCCGCCGCGGAGGTGCTCGGCGGCCGGCGTGACCGCGAGGCCCTCGCGGCGCAGCGGGCGCGCGCACGGCGGCACTTTCTCGCGCACCTCGTGCCGTTCGTGATGGTGAGCGCCCTGCTCGGGTTCATCAACTACCTCACGACGAGCTTCCCCTGGGCGCTCATCGTGATGCTCGCCTGGGGCGTGGGGCTCGCGTCGCACCTACTCGCCGTGGTCCTCCCCGATCCGGAGGAGCAGCTTCGCCGCATCGAGCGCGAGCGCCGGCGTGAGGAGCGGCGGCCCGTGCGAGTGAGCACGGCCGAGCCGAAGGCGCGCCTCGCGCCGCCGGGGCACGACGGCGACGCCGAGGAGGAAGAGGAGGAGGCGGGGGCGTCGGCGCGGCGGGGGACGCGGTGAGGCCCGACGAGGCCGCGCTCTGATCCGCGGGCCTAGCGCGCCTCGAGCACCCACGTCTCGCGCACGGGCCACGGGTCGTCGGGCGAGCGCAGCCCCGCGGTGAGCGCGAAGCCCTGCGCGGCGAAGAACGCGGCGGCGGCGGCGAAGCTCGCGAACTTGTTGTCCTCGACGTTGTGCCGGTCGAGGAACGCCTGCGTCTTGGCGTCGCGATGCACGCGCGTGGGCCCGCGCACGTAGACGTCGGCGGTGATCCACGCGCCGCCGCGGGCGAGCAGCGCCTCGCGCACGTTCGCGGCGAGGCGGGCCTTCTCGTCGTCCCGGAGGTACATGAGCAGGCCCTCGTGCACGACGGCGAGCGGTCCCGCGGGGATGGCAGCGACGGTCGCCTGGAACGCCGCGGTGTCGAGCGCATCGAGCGCCCGCACGAGGAGTACGCCGTCGAGCGGTGCCGGGTGAAGCCGCGCCAGGAGGTCGGCCTTGGTGGCAGCGAGCTCGGGGAGGTCCGTGTCCACGTAGACGACGTCCGCGCGCTCTGCCATCGCGAGACCCCGCAGCGAGAGCCCCGCCGCGAGCTCGAGGACCCGGCTGGCCGCCCGCGCCGCGAGCGCCTCGTCGATGCTCCGCGCGCGGATCTCGAAGTGCTTCTGTCGTCCGGCGACCTTCGGGTCTGCGGCGGCCTCCTCGCGTGCCTTCGCCACGGCACCTGCGCCGAAGAGGAGCTCCGCTGCCTCGCGTGCGTAGGGCAGCGTCGTCTGCGCCTTGACGAGGAGGAGCGAGCGCGCCGACGGCGAGATGCTCGAGAAGTCGCGCGTGGCGGTCATCGGAATCGCCCTTCACTCCGTCGCGTCGTAGTCCATCGCGCCCATGAAGAGCGCCCGCATCGCGTCCTCGTCGACCGCGATGGGCGCGTTGTCGACGAGGCGCCGCTGCACGATCGATCCGCGGACGAGCGCGCCGACGTCCGCCTCGGCGTACCCCAGCTTCGCCACGCCGAGCGGCGCTCCCGTCGCACGCATCGCCGCGACGAGCGCCTTGCCCAGCACCTCGGCCGCGTCCTCCGGCGCCGCGCCCCGCACGTCCGCGCCGAGCGCGCTCGCCGCCGCGAGGTGCCTCTCGGGCGACGTCGTCGCCGTCGCGCGAAAGACGCTCGGCGCGTTCACGACCACCGAGAGCCCGTGCGGCACCATCGCTTCCTCTTGCGGGTACCCCGGCGCGCGGTAGTCGCGCACCAGGCCCGCGACCGCGTAGCTCATCGCGTGCGGCAGGTGCACCCCCGCGTTGCCGAACGCGATCCCCGCGAGCGTCGCCGCCCACGCGAGCCCCTCGCGCGCTTCCTCGTCCGACGCGTCCTTCACCGCGCGCACGAGGTAGCTCCCCGCGAGGCGCATCGCCTCGAGCGCGCCGACGTCGCTCCACGGGTTTCGCCCCTGGCTCATGGGCCTCGCCGAGGGACGCTCGGGGCGCGCGCGCGCCGTGAAGGGCCGCGCCGTGTACGACTCGATCGCGTGGCAGAGGACGTCGAAGCCCGACGCCGCGACGACCATCGCCGGCAGCGAGCGCGTCGCCGTCGGGTCGATGAGCGCCTGCGTCGGGCGGAGACGGCGCGACGCGATCCCCGTCTTGGCCTTCAGCGCGAGATCGTCGAAGACCGCGATGCCCGTGCACTCGCTCCCCGTGCCGCACGTCGTCGGGCACGCGACGTGGGGCGGGAGCGGGCCCGGAACGGGCTTGCCCGCTCCGACCGGCGCGTTCACGTACGCGAGGAGCTCGGCCGGGTAGGTCGCGTAGAGGATGGCCGCCTTGCACGTGTCCATCACCGAGCCGCCGCCGACCGAGAGGTACCCGTCGAAGCGCCCGCCCCGCGCGAAGTCGCTCGCCGCGCGGAACGACGCGTCCGTCGGCTCGACGTGGACCTCGTCGTAGACGGCGACGTCGACGCCCGCCGCGCGCACCGACGCGAGCGCGTGCTCGACGGGCGGGAGCTTCGCGAGCCGCGCGTCGGTGAAGAGCGCGACGCGCCGGCAGCCGAGCGCCTCGAGGTGCTCGCCCGCCTCGAAGAGGACGCCCGGCCCGAACGTGATCGCCGAGACGTCGACCGCGAACGCCGACTCGTGGCCCTCGAGCAGCGCGTAGCCGTGGCAGCAGGTCATCGCGTCCTAGAGCGCGGGCGTCGCCGCGAAGGTGCCGAGGTCGATCCAGTAGATCCGCCGGGCCATCTCGCGGAGCTCGACGACGGCAGGCGCCTGCTCGGACACGTGCTTCGCGAACTCGATGGCGATCGTGGGATCGAAGTCGAGGATGGTGAGCTGGAGCTCGGCGCGCGTGTGCGGCGTCACTCTCGGCGGCGAGAAGCGCCAGCCGTCGACGTGGAGGGCGAGCTCCTCGTCGCGCCCCCCGAGCGCACGCCAGTCGCGCACCGCCCGCTCGATGTCGTCGCGAGCCGCGGCGAGCGCGGCGGCGAACACGGCCCGGTCCTGCATACCGGGCAGGATACGTCAGTCGGTCAGCGTCCAGGACATGCTCTCGTCGTCGCCGGCGCTGCAGAACCCGCCGATGTTCCCTGCCTGCGACCCGCCGCCCGTGATCGACAGCGGCGAGCACGTGGCGCTCGAGGCCGGCGCGTAGTCGCTGTCGCCGCTGCCGGGATCGCTCGTCGCGTTCGTGAAGCCGATGCCGACGAGCGAGTCCTGGTCGATGAACTTCACGTACGCCGGACCGGTCTGCCCCGGGCAGCCCGTGATGGCCGCGCTCGCCCACTCCTCCTGGCTGCCCGACTGGGTGAGCGTGAACGTCCCGTTCAGGCACGGGCAGCCCGCGAGCCCCGTCACGGTGAGGTGCAAGGTCGACGGCAGAGCGGGGCTCGTACACTGCGGCGCCGACGTGCAGCCGTTGCTCGCGCAGCCCGGGAGGCCGTTGCCGCCCGAGCTGCCGCTGCTCGAGCCGCTGCTCGAGCCGGTGCCGCCATTGCCGCCGTTGCCGCCATTGGTTCCGTTGCCTCCGCCGGTGGATCCGCCGCAGGCGGGGACCAGAGCGGCCGAAAAGAGGAGCGGAGCGGCGACGGCGATGAGCGGGCGAAGAAGGAAGCGCATGGGGGACCTCCAGGCGAAAGGATACAGCGCGGCGCTCGCTCGGCACGCGCCCCGGAGTCCGGTACGTTTTCGAGGAGGGCCGCTCGATCGTGCTGGTTCAGCGCTGCGCGACACGGCACCATCGCCCGCATGTCGACGCCGTGCATCCTGGCCGTTGGCTCTCGTGCGAAGTGGACCGGCGTACCGTGCAAGATGGATGGCGGGCCGGAGTCGACCGGACCGGTCGTCCTCGACGCGATGTTGCGGCACGGTGTTGCGGGTGCCGGGCGCAAGCTGGTGCTCGATGCGCCGCTCGGGTGGGGATGTGCCGGCGGGCCGGCGCTCGACGAGTTCGATGATTTCCTCGCGGAGGGCGGGCTCTCCCAAGCCACGTCCAGGGAGATGCTCGACCGCCACTATGCGCTCTATCTCCTCGATACCGAGCGCGAGTGCCTCGACGTCCAGGTGCTCGCCGGCGACAAGGCGCCGCTCGAGCCGATCTTCGTCGGCGAGAACGGCGAACTTGCGGCGCTACCGCCCTGGTACCCGCGGCCCAACCCGGAGGCGAAGACGGAGCCGTACGCGCCGTCGGCCGAGGCGAAGCAGCGCGTCCAGGCCTTCTGTGATCGGAACCGCCTCCGGTGGTCGGTGCTGCGGGGCGCACTGCGCGACTGGTGTCTGGGGTCGCTCGGCGATCTGCGTGGCGTGTCGTGGTTGCTCGCCGGCAGTGGCGACGTCGAGGCGTTCGCCGGGGCGCGGGTAGCCGGCACGATGGTCCATGTGTCGCCCGACGCGGGCAACGCGCGCTTCACCTGCTCGGACGGACGGCTGCGGCGGATCGACATCGACGACGTTGCGGGGGCCGGCCGGATCATCGATGCGCTCGCGCGGCTGCCGAAGCACTCGGGCGAAATCGGCCGCGCCGGCATGCCGTATCCCAATCACACGGACGAAGCGATCAAGACGGTCCTCTCCGCATCGTACGCGGAGGTGCGCGGCAGCCCACTCGCCCATGTCTCGCGGATCGGCGGGAGCTGGACCTTCTTCGCGCCCAGCGCGAGGTACCCGAACGCCACGGAGACGGAGAAGTACCCGGAAGGCTGGGTCGCACCCTTTCTCGCATTCCTGCTCTTCTGACGCCGTGAAGCGCCGTTCGAGCTGCGCGACGTACCGACGTGACGCCCTCATGCCGAGGCGCGGAGTGCCCCAAGAGGTCACCGTTCTTGCGGACCTTGCGGCCGCGCAATGCAGGTGACGTAGCACCGTTGCATGGCCGTGGAGCTGCGGTAAGGCTGACACTCCGACGAGGCGTGCGGTGCGTTCGACCCTTCTCCTGCTTGCTGGGCTCGCCCTCGCTGCCGCATGCGGCGGCAAGACGTCGGGCGCGAGAGGAGCGGAAGACGGCGACTCGGGCACAGGAGCCTCCGACGGGGCCGCGGACGGCAACGGCGGCGGGTCGGTGGACGCAACCGCGAGCAGCAGCGGCGGCTCGTCCGACGCATCGCGCGGGTCGGACTCCGCGAGCGGAGGGTCCTCGGGCGCCTCTTCGAGCGGCATCGGGACCGAAGCAGGCAACACTTGCAAGCCGTTGCCCGGTTGCAGCTCGACCACCACGTGCCCGTCCACGGACGGGTGCAACACCTGCACGTGCGAGGATGGCGTCTGGGAGTGCACCGGATACGCCTGCCCGGACGGTTCGCTAAACGAGAACTGTCCGCAAGGCGCAACCAACCATTCCCCTTGCGACCCGACGACCCAAGGCGAGTGCACCATCCCGCTCGACCCGGGAAGCGCGTGCGCCACCTGGCAGTGCCGCTGCACCTCGGCGTCCGTCTTTTACTGCACGGCGATCGACTGCGCGGACGCCGCGACCTCGCCACCGGCATACGACTGCCCCTCGCCGCAGCCAACGGAAGCGTCAGCATGCCCGCTGGACGGTGCGCTCTGCGCTTATGGCACATGCATCAAGGACGCGCAGGAGCCGAGCACGAACTGCCTTTGCGTGAACGGCGCGTGGACCTGCTCGGAGGTGACTGGCTGCGTTGCAGACCAGTGACTTCCGCTTGCACTTCCTCGTTCGCGACGACGAGGAAGCAACCCGCGAACGCGATACCCGGGAGCACGCGGGGTCCGACCAAGGGCCGCGTGCCCCGGGGCGCGCCTCTTTCTGCTACGCGCCGGCAGGGCGAGCGGATCGCTCCAGCCCTCGAAACGAGCCTCCCGGTGCGGCCCTCGCAGGGTCGCCTGACGACGAGGGACCCATCCGGCGCTACCCTGCCGCCATGCGCAGCCTGCTCCTCCTTCTCGCGTCGGTCGCACTCGGATGCAGCGCGGCGTCCGCCCCACCTGCCGCGGGTCCCGCGGCTCCTTCGCCGCCCGTCACGGCGCTCGCCCCGGCGCTCGCTCCGGTCTCCCAGCCCGCGATCCCACCCGCGCAGCAGGCCGCCGCGGACGCCCTCGTCGGCGAGACGCCGCCCGAGTGGCAGACGGAGCGCTGGATGAACACGGCGCCGCTCCGCCTCGCGGACCTTCGCGGCAAGGTGGTGCTCGTCCGCTGGTGGACGGCCGGCTGCCCCTTCTGCTCGGACACGGCGCCGGCCCTCCGCCGCTTCGACCACGACTACGCCGCGCGCGGCCTCGTCGTCGTCGGCCTGTACCACCACAAGGGCGCCGAGCCCTTCGACCCCCGCGTCTACGAGGACACGGCCCGCCAGTACGGCTTCACCTTCCCCGTCGCCGTCGACCCGAGCTGGTCGACGCTCAAGGGCTGGCTCCACGGCGCCGACACCGGCTTCACGAGCGTCTCGTTCCTCCTCGACCGCAAGGGCGTCATCCGCCGCGTGCACCCCGGCGGCCAGTACGTCGAGGGCGACGCCGACTACGCGAAGATGAAGGCGACGATCGAGCAGCTCCTCGCCGAGCCGACGCCGTCCTGAGGGCGGCGTTCCAAACACGAACCGAAGAGCTGCAGCTCCTCACTGAATCTGTTCGATGCAGCGACCGTTGGTGCAGGGCACACCGCTGCAGCACTGCGCCGACGTCGTGCACACCTGGCCGTAGAGTGCGCAGCCGGCGTCGGGACCGCCGGAGGAGCTGCCCGACGAGCTGCCGCCCGAGGAGCTCGTGCCGCCCGACGAGCTGCCGCTGCCCGAGGAGCTGGTGCCGCCGGACGACGAGCCGCCACCGCACGGCCCGCAGGTACCTTGCGTGCTGCCGGTGGGCAGGATGCAGGAGGTGCCGGGGCAGCAGTCGGCGCTGGTGGTGCACGCCCCGCTGCACGCGACGCACGCGGAACCGTTGCAGACGAACGGCGGGTTGCCGCCCGCGTTGGGCACGCACGGGTTGCCGTTGCAGCAGTCCGCGCTCGTCGCGCACGCGCCCCCACCGTCGTCGCAGGTGCCGTTCGCGCAGCGCGGGACACCCACGTTGTCGGGCCGGCACGCGGTGTTCGCGTTGCCCAGGCCCGCGCAGCAGTCCTGGTTCGCGTTGCACGACGTCGTCTGGAGCTTGCAGACGTCGCCGTTCGGCGTGCAGCCCATGTGCTGCTGACAGATGCCGCTGACGCACGCCACGGGCTTGCCGGAGGTCGGAATGCCGGCGTCGATGAGCGCCTGTGATCCGCAGCAGTCGTCGTCGGTGACGCACGTGTCGCCCTCGACGTGGCAACCAGTCGCCGGCTGACAGATATCGACGCCCGTCGGCCCCCACGGCGCGCACAGGCGGCTGCAGCAGTCGCCGCCGCACCCTCCGTCGCCGGCGGGTGAGTTGCAGAGCTGGCCGTCTGCCGCAGAGCAGTTGCCACCGAACGAAAACTTGCTGCAGGTGCCGATGCTGCCGCCGGTCGGAATCGTGCAACTGCCGACGCAGCAGTCGGTGCTGGAGTGGCATGCGTCGCCCGACTGACCGCAGAAGGACGAGGGCTGGCAGGTGCCGCCGCTGCAGAGGCCCGAGCAGCAGTCGCCGTTGGCCGCACAGGTGTTGCCGAGCGTCTTGCAGGTCGAGTTGAGCGCGGCGCACGTGCCACCGGTGCAGGTCCCACCGCAGCACTGGCTGCCCGCCGTGCACGCCGTCCCGTCGGAGGAGCACGCAGGGAAGCCGCACGCGCCCTTATTGCACAGGCCACTGCAGCAAGCTCCGTTCGCCGTGCACTCGTTGCCGAGCGAGACGCACCCGCCGTCGCTGCCGAACGGGTTGCCGGCGTCGCCGATGTTCACCCCGCTGCTGCTGCCGCTGCCTCCGCTGCTGCTGCTTGCGCCGCTGCTGCTTCCGCTGCCCCCGCTGCTGCTTGCACCGCTGCTGCTCGAGCCGCTGCTGCTCGACGTCGCGTCGCCGGCGTCGCCCCCGCTGGCCGGGGTGCCTTTGCTGCTCCCGCAGGAGAGGAACGAGCTCCCGCTGACGAGGCCCACGACGACAACCGCCCACACGACCCGCGCATTGCCGCGAAGGAACATGCGCCGGACCAGTGCAGGGGGCATTCCAGGAGGGCCAAGTCCAGGAAAGGACAGCTTTGGCGCTCGGATCGAATGAATTCGGAGCCGGCAGTTACCATCACGTGGTCAGCCGACCTTCCAGCCCGTGGGCACGTGGGCGCGGCCTCGCGTCAGTCGGCGAACGCTGCGTCGGCGCATCCTGGGTTGCCGCTGCACCCTGCGCCACCGACACACGCCGTGCACGCGCTCTCGCAGCTCTGTCGGCGTGTGCCGACGGTCTCACCTCACGGACCGCAGAACTTCTGGTTGGCGCTTCCACCGCCGGTCGAGCGGCACGTGAAGGTGGCGTTCGCCCATCGCTGGCAATAGGTCGTCGGATCGGTCGTGCCGGCGTCGACGGATGCAATCTGCGTCGCGTCGCAGCCGAGAAAGCAGTACTGCTGGCCCGAGGACTCGAACGGCGCGCAGACCTCGGGCAGCGCGAAGGGACACTCCCCGGCGACCTGGCAGCAGTCGGCGTCCGACTGGCACGTGTGCGTGCAGTACCCGTTCTGGAGCTGCGTCAAGCAGGTCACCTGCCCGGCCAGCGCCCCCGCGTCCACGTCGGGGTAACACTGGGCGGAGCTGGTACATGCGTCGCCCGTCGCGGTCGACCCGGGGCCGGGACCGCTATTGGTGGTCCCCGAGCAAGCCGCAATGGTAGCCGCGGTGACCACTGAGGCGAGCACCCATCGGGGGCGAACGACCGCGAGCCAGCTTCGAAGTCGCCTCGAAACGGGAGCCATGGCGGGCATCGCGCTGGGCCTTCGCAAGGCTCGTGCCTCGCACACGGGTGTCGACTGCGTCGGCTCCAGTGGGGTGCGATCCGCTTCGACGCCTACTTCGAACCCGTCTACCGTTCCGCGCTGCATGGCCCGCGACCGACGGCGCCTGGGTGCAGTGGCGGTCGTCGTCACGACGGTGGCCGTCCAGCTGCTCTCCGCGTTCCACGCGCTCGGGGGCGACGACATCTACGTCCTGGCAAACGTGCGCTCGGGAGCGTGGTCGCGCCGGCTCTTCGCGTTCAACCTCGACACGCCGGCCCCGGCGTACATGCCGTGGTGGACCGGCCAGGTCCTCCAGCGCCGCTTCATTCGCGTGCCGGCGTCGGCGCTGATCTGGCTCGAGTCGGAGCTCTTCGGCTCTCGCTCCGTGCCGTACCACCTCGTGACGCTGGCTCTCCTCGCCGGCAGCTGCCTGCTCCTCTTTCTTCTCCTCTCGCGTCGCGTGCCCCTCCCGACGGCCATGCTGGTCGCGCTCGTCCCTGCGCTCCATCCCGCCGCAGCGGAGGTCGTCGGCAGTCTCTGCTGCCAGCCGATCGCGACGGCGGGCCTTTTCTCCGTAGGCGCCGTGGCCGCCTGGGAGCGGCTGCGAAAGCGGCCCTCCGCCATGGCCATCGGCGGGGTCGTCCTCCTCTCCACGCTGGCGGTGACATCCTACGAGGCTGCCGTCGTCCTTCCCGTCTTCCTCGTGCTGGCGGACGTGCTGCTCGGCGCGCCGGAGGCGTCGACCTCCCGGCGCTGGGGGCCTCGCCTCGCCGTGCTCTCCGTCCTCGTCGCGTACCTCCCGTGCGCCATGGCGATCCGCCGCGGCCTCGTCGCGCCCGACACGACGCCCGTACGTCCGCTCGGCGAGGTGCTCCTCGCCCTTCGCTACGACTCCGTCGCGTACGTCTGCAAGGCGCTCGGCCTCTACGATCCGACCGAGCCCGGGACCTACTGGCTTCCCGCGCGGGTCGGCGAGCCGCTCGCCGTCGCGACCGTCGTCGGCCTGCTGGCAGCGGCGGTGTGGCTCGCTCGCCGCTCGAAGCTGGCCCTCGCGGGCCTGGCCGGTTTCGCCCTCTTCCTCGCGCCGCCGCTGCTGACGCGGGCCGCCGTGTCGGGCCTCAACTTTCCCACGCTCCGGCAGCTCTATCTGCCCGTGCTGCTGGGTGCTCCTGCGCTCCTCGTGGCCCTCGCCGGCGCGAGACTCCGCTGGCGAGTGATCGCCCCCATCGCGGCGTGGGCGGCTGCGCTGGCCGCCGAGTCAGTGATCGCGGGCGCTTCGCTCGCCATCGACCGGGACGAACGAGGCGTCGCCGCGTCGACGGAACACATCCTCGCGGGCGTCCCTGCGGGGTCCACCGTCGTCGCCGTCGGCGACTATCTGTGTGGCTTCGCGCCGTCCCTCGTCTGGTCAGGTCCGTCGACCCTCGGCATCCCCGGCGACTCCGACGCTCCGGGCCCGCGCCTCACGGCCGTGGACGAGCACACGCTCATCGCGCGCAGCGAGGCCGGCTTCGACGTTCGCGCGGAGGTGGAAACTGCCCAGCGCGAGCCCGGCGTGAACCGGGGGCCCGCGTGGATCCCGCTCCAGCCCGTGGAGCTCGCGGTGCGGGGACGACAGCGTATCGACGGCGCGACGGTGACGCTCGAAGCGCGTGACGGCGGCCGGATCACCGGGCTGCGGTACGCGTTCGACCGGCCGCTCGCCGAGATGGTGTTCCTCCGGTTTCGGGGGTGCTCGGTGCCGGAGCGGATGGTGGTCGAGCCGGCACCGTGAGCGCCGTCGAGACGGCGGAGATGCGTTGCTCAGGCGACCGTCGCCCGCCGATGGGCCCCGCGCGTACGTTCGCGGGCGACAGGCGCTTTCTCCACTCCCTCGGAGGCGCCGCCGGCATCGTCGTCCCAGTCGGGAAACACGATGACGGCCGGGTGCACCCGCAAGGCACGCGCGAGCTTGCGTGCGCGATCTGCGCCGATGGCCGTCCGCTCGTGTTCCATTGCGCTGATGACCGACTGATCCAGACTGCTGGCGGCGGCCAGCTCGTTCTGCGTCATGCCCTGCAGCTCGCGCAGCGCCTTGAGGGCTGCTCCCGGGCTGAGCGCCGCTCGGGGTCGTGCCGGCGCGAGATCCACCTCTCGTGCCCTCGTCTTCGTCCTTGCCATGATCTCCACCTGAACCTTCTCGAGACGCCCGCGCGTCGGTTGCCTTGCCGGTCGCGATTTTCACCGTCGCCGGTAGTCGTGCTGAGCGGTCACCTTGACTACGTGCACTTCGAGCACGTCGCGGTGCACTCGGTAGATCACCCGCGTGCCCAGGCTCAGCCTGGAAGCTCGAAAGCCAGCCCACTGTCCGGTGAGCGCCTCATCACGAAAGCCCGAAATCGCGTGCAAACCCACGGGCCCGCTCTGCCGAACGATCGCAAGCCAAAGAGTCCACTTCTGCCGAACGTCCAGCGGTGCCCGATCGAGGACCTTGGAGGCAGTCTTCGTTTCGAGCACGCGCCACATGCTGTTTTGACTATATAGTGTATTGATTATCAGCGCGCCACGAAAAAGCGCCTCGCACGTGCGGGCGCAGAGCGTCCGAGATCGCGCGACCCCGGGCCGGAATGCTCGAAAAGGCCCCCGTGGACGGGGTCTTCACGGTGCTCGTCTCCCTCTATGCGTACTCATCGTCGATGCCTGCCTCGTGACCGTCGACGCCTGCGTACTCACCGTCGATGCCTGCTTCGTAACCGTCGACGCCTGCGTACGCACCGTCGACGCTTGCTTCGTGACCGTCGACTCCTGCGTACTCACCGTCGACGCCTGCTTCGTGACCGTCGACGCCTGCATACTCACCGTCGACGCCTGCATACTCACCGTCGATGCCTGCTTCGAAACCGTCGAGCCCTGCGTACTCACCGTCGACGCTTGCGTCGAAACCGTCGATGCCCGTGAGCTCACCGCGACGGTAAGGTCGCGGGGAGCGGCTGCCTGGTCGATCACCACCGCTCCCTGCTCACTTACCGCCGCTGGTTACACGATTCGCGTCCCGCCCGCCTACTTGACGACGTAGGTGATGACCTGACTCCAGTCGCCCGGCCCGGCCTTGGTGATGGGCCGGTACCGGAACTGGATGCTGCTCGCCACGGGGAGGCCCGTGATCGTCGTGTGGGCCTGGAGCGACGGCGCGGTCGCCGTCCAGGTCTTGGCGCCGTCGCTGCTCCATTCCCATTCGTAGGAGGCGCGCTGACCGGCCGCCCGCACGGTGAGCGTCGCGGAGCCCGACGTCGCCGCCGGCTTCGCCTCGAAGCCCGCCTTGACGCGCACCGCCGGCTTCTTCGCCTGCATACCGGCCGACACGATGATCGTCTCCGCGTCGTCCGGCGACGCGTCCGCCTGTGCCTGGACGAGGGCCTTGAGGCCATGCAACGCCGTGACGGCTTCGGTCCGCGCGGCGTTGCGGGCCTGCACCGTACCCTTGGCGCGCGTCTGCGTCGCCGTCTCGGCGGCGTCGAGCTTCACCAGGGCGGCTCCGGCAGCCGCGACCTGCGCCGCCGCGCCCGAGAAGTGCGGGTTGTTCGTCATGGCGGTGACGATCGCGTTCCCCTGCTTGATGAACGCCGGGACGTTGAGGGAAAGCTTGAGCACGCAGATGATCCGGTTGATCGTGATGGTCATTGAGTTCTCCTTCGCGGCAGCGCCGCGCCGAACCGTATGAGCAACTCGCGGACCAACCGCTGGCACGACGCAACTCCGCGAAACCTGGCCGCGGACACGCACCGACCGAACACGCGCGGTGTCCGGTGACCGGGATGACGTGTTCGGGTCCGCGACGTTCGCGCGAAATCCGCGGGTTTTCGCGCTCTCGGCCCGGACACGCGAGGTGTCCGGCCGGTCACGCTACGATGGCGCCAGCAGGGGGCGCCCGATGAGCAACGAGACCGGATCGATCCCGGACGGCGAAGCGTTCGACCCGGGGCCGGAGAACCTCGAGTGGGTTCCGGCCCTCATCATCGTCTGGGCGAAGGAGGAGTGGCTCCGCTGCGGCGAGGTCGCCCTCTTCAATCGGCCCGGCCAGACGTTCTCGCTCGGACGAGGCGACGACTCGCCGGACGGCCACCGCCGCGTGAAGTGGATCCAGCAGCGCCCGGGCGAGAACACGCCGACGCCGCCGCTCGCCACCAGCGTCACCTCGCGCGACCAGCTCCTCGTGACGGCGCGCGCCCAGGGGCTCGAGTTCCAGAACGTCGGCAAGTACCCGATGATCGTCGACGGTCGCATCGTCGAGCGCTTCACGGGCGAGCCCGGGGACCTCGTCCTCCTCCACGGGCAGTTTCTCCTCCTCGTGACGCGCCGCGAGCTTCGCATGAAGCCCCGGCATCACTTCGCCGAGGCGTTCGTCCGGCCGTTCGGCATGCCCAACGCGCTGAACCTCATCGGCGAGGCGCCCGAGACGTGGCGCATGCTCGACGAGCTCGCGTTCGCCGCGCGCATGGGCGGCCACGTCCTCCTTCGCGGCGAGACCGGCACGGGCAAGGAGCCCGCCGGGCGCGCCATCCACCTGATGAGCCCCGAGGCCGCCGGCCCGTACGTCTCGATCAGCGCGGGAAACATCCCGCCGACCCTCGTCGAGGACGCCCTCTTCGGCCACGTGAAGAACGTGACCCACGGCGGGATGGCCGCGACCATGGGCGTCATCGGGCAGGCCGACGGCGGCATCCTCTTCCTCGACGAGATCGCGAGGCTCTCGGAGGACCTCCAGGTCGCGCTCCTCCGCGTGATGGACGACGGCGATTACCGCCAGGTCGGCGGGCAGAAGAACCTCGTCTCGCGCTTCCGCCTCATCGCCGCGCTCAACCGCGAGCACGAGAGGCTGACCCGCGATCTCCGCGGACGCATGGCGCACATCGTCTGGATGCCGACGCTCTCCACGCGCCACGAGGACATCCCGCTGCTCCTTCGCCCCCTCCTCGCCCGGGCCGCCGCCAGGGCGCCGGACCTCGTCGAGCCGCTCCGCACCCGCCAGACCGACGGCACGATCGAGATCGTCCCGCCCGTCGAGCTCCTCGACCGCCTCATGCGCGTCGAAGACTTCGAGGGCAACATCCGCGACCTCGATGCAGCCCTGAACGAGCAGCTCCGCCAGAGCCCCGACCTCCGCGACCCCGCCGCGGCCATCCGCGGAAGCACCCCGGCGCCGCCGGACGCGCAGGGCAGCGACGGGCGCGAAGAGAAGCGCGCAGCGACGCTCACCGTCGAGGAGATCGAGTGGTGCCTCGGGCAGACAGGCGGGAATCACAAAGCGGCCGCCGAGCGCCTGACCGTGTCGAGAGGCGCGCTCTATCGCGCGATGGATCGCCTCGGGATGAAGCGGAAGAAGGAGGAGTGAGGGGGACCGTGCGGCGCGCGCTGCGGGACCGTCGACTCGCTCGGCGCGCCGCTCCGCGTGGCGTAGCGACGGTCGCCGTATGCGATGACGCTTCCCAACGCGCGCGCAGGTGCTAGAGATCGCCGGGCTTCGAGGGCCTATAGCTCAGTCGGTAGAGCTGCGGACTTTTAATCCGTAGGTCGTGGGTTCAAATCCCACTGGGCCCACCACGATCCGGCTGTTTTTACGAGAGATCGTGCGTTTCTGTTCCGCCCTCACAGAACGAAGATCCCGTAAGTCCGCGCCAGAGTTTTGCGGTAGTTTTGCGGGGGTGTCGGTCGGCGGATTACTAGCCCGCTCGGGATAGGCGCGGCCCCGATCCAGCGCTTTCTCCATGGAAAGCCCCGACTGGAGCCGGCTCCAGAGCGTGTTCTTCGGGATCCCCGAGGCCGTGGCCCACGCGGCCATCGTTCGCTCGACGTCGCCCACGCGATAGAGCACGGGGCTGAGGGGCTCGGGGAGCTTCTTGAGGGTCTCGATCCGGCGAGCCTCGGGCTTGCGTGCCTTGCTCGCGGCACGCGCGTACCTGGGATCGATGGCGTCGAGGATGCGGTCACCCACGGCCGCACGCTTCACGCGGGCGTAGACGCGCTCGGTGATCGCCGTGTTCGCGTGGCCGAGCACGCGAGAGACAAGCTCGATGGGGATCCCCTGATCGATGAGCCACTGCCCGGAGGCGTGCCTGAGGGCGTGGGGATGCACGTGCTCGATCTCGGCGGCCACGCACGCGTTACGGAGCGTGCGGCCATAGTTCGTGAGGCAGTCGAACAGGCGGCCCTCCGTCCCCTTCGCGTGCTCGGCCACGAACCGCATGAGCATCGCCTGCTCGTCGGTCACGATGGGGACCATGCGGTCCCGACCCTCGTTCTTGGAGCCGCGCACGTGGATGTTGAACGGGACCTCCATGCGCTCGGGGAGGTCGCTTCACCGGAAGAGCGCGACGCAGGCCCCGTTCCTCAAACAGAGCACGGCGCCGCGTCGCGGCGCTGCCGGCGTTCTCCCCGTGACCACAGCGCCCCTCTTCTGTTCCCATCGACGTGCTCGTCCGCGTCATGTCCCGCCGCCACGTCTTCACCGCCGAGCTCCAGGCCGACTCCTCGGGCATGACCCACGTCGACGTCCCGGCCTCCATCAGCAAGTCCATCGGCTGCGCCAAGGCACCCGTCGAGGCCCGCATCGGCCGCGGCGATCCCTTCCGCGGGACCTTCATGCCCGGCGGCGACGGGGACCGCGGAGCGCCGCGCGGAGACTCCGATGAGTGAGTACCGCGTCGTCCAGGACTATCCGGATGCGCCTGAAACGGTCTGGCGCGCGCTGACCGATCCCGAGATCGTACCCTTGTGGACGTCCACCGGACGAGGCGGCACGCCCGTCGGTTTCGCGGCGGTGGTCGGAACGCGTTTCAAGTTCGTGGGCAAGCCGACCGTGGGATGGGACGGCGTCGTGGATTGCGAGGTCGTCGAGGTGAGAGAACCCCGCCTCCTTCGCTTCACGTGGCGCGGAGGCGAGGACGACGACCTCACGACGGTCAGC
Source organism: Polyangiaceae bacterium (assembly GCA_036490515.1). Classification (GTDB taxonomy): domain Bacteria; phylum Myxococcota_A; class Polyangia; order Polyangiales; family Polyangiaceae; genus Palsa-1150. The sequence continues at coordinate 142,018 of DASXDU010000025.1, read as the reverse complement.
TGGTTGGTCGAGGCGCGCGATGGTGGCACGCGCCTCACCTGCGAGCACACGGGCTTCAGGGGTCTTCGCGGCTTCCTGATGGCAAAGCTCCTCGGCTCGGTTCGGAAGAAGATGCTGGCCGTGGGGCTTCCTGCGGCGCTGAGCGAGATCCGGTAGAGAGTCCGGCTCGCCGTAGCAGAGGGCAGCGGTCGCATGCGGGGCGGTGGGTGCAGTCGACGCAGCGAGGTCGGTCCGTTGGCGGCACGAAGAGGAAGGTAGCCGAGTTCGAGCGGGAGGATGGTTCCCCCTGCCGCGTCGGCGTGGGCTCCGGATGACGCGGTCCAGGTGAAAACCCGCGACTCAGCGGAGGATCTCGACGAGCAACACCCACGCGTTCTGGATGCCCGAGGCGAACGACGCGAGGACGCCGGGCACGAGCCAGTAGAGCCCGGACGCGCGCCCGGTGAGGAGAAGTGTTCCGCCCACGATGAAGGGAAGCGTCGCGACCTGCGTCAAGACGACCCGGTAGGGCAGCCATTGCCTCGCCTCGACGCTCCGGTACGCGCGAACCTGCATCCTCACGCTGGCGCCCCATACGAGGACGCCCGTCCCCGTGAGCTCGCATCCGAGCGCACCAAGACCCTGGCCGGGTACGAGACCGAAGGTGGCCACTGCGAGAACGCCCAGCAGGACCAGCAGCGTCTCGGCGGCGCGCTCGGGGAGGTGCTCGATGGCGAGGATGCGCGACAGGTTGATCGAAACGGCGACGAAGAGAAGCCCGGTGAGAGCCGCTGCCGCCCCCACCTCCGCGACGAAGAAGTTCTCCCACCCAGCGGCTTGCGAAGCGCTCGCGTAGAAGGGCATCGATCCGCTCCGTTCGAAGCCTCTCACATCTCGCGGGTATCGAGCGCACCCTCACGACGTGGGCGCCTTCGGAGGGCGCGACGTGGGTACGCCGCGGCCTTTCCGTGGATGGTCGCACGCTCTCGCCCATCGCCAGCGCGACCCTCTTCTGGTCCCATCGACGTCCACGCCCGCGCCATGTCCCGCCGCCACGTCTTCACCGCCAAGCTCCAGGCCGATTCCTCGGGCATGACCCACGTCGACGTCCCGGCCTCCATCAGCAAGGCCATCGGCCGCGCCAAGGCCCCCGTCGAAGCCCGCATCGGCCGCGGCGATCCCTTCCGCGGGACCTTCATGCCCGCGGGCGGCGGTCGGCATCGCCTCTTCGTCAGCAAGGCCACGCGACGCGCGGCCGGCGTCGAGCCGGGCGATCGCGTCCGCATCACCGCGGTCGTCGACGACGGCCGCCGCGAGGTACCCGTCCCGCCCGACGTTCGCGACGCGCTCGACGACGCGGGCGTCCTCGACGCGTGGGGGCGCATGCCGCCCGGCAAGCGAGAGCACATCCTCGCGTGGGTCGAGAAGGCCGCCCACGAGGCCACGAGGACGGCGCGGATCGCGCGGACCGTCGAAGAGGCCCTCAAGGTCCACGAGAAGAACGTGGACCGGCGGAGGTAGGAGTCGCGGGGCTCAGCTTGCCACGCGGCCCCGCGTTGCTGACGGGCGCTCGGGGGTCTACATCCATGGGTGATGCCTCGGGGCAGCGCTCATCGACGTCCACTGAGAGCCATTCGAGCCCACGCGGCGCGCGTGCTCGCGCTCCTCCTGGGCGTCTCTCTCGTCGTCGGCGTCCTGCGTGGCGGCTCGCACTACTTCTACTGCCCGTTCATGGACGTCGTCGTGACGGAGCATTGCTGCACCGGGGCACGCGCACGCGACCGCGCGACCACCGTCGAGGCCCCCGATTGCTGTGAGGCCAGGACCATCGGAGTGCTTCCTTCCGCAGGGTCCCTCCCGCCGGGGCCCGGCATTGCCGCGGCCTCTTGCGTCGCCGTGCTGCCGACCGTGCAAGGCGTGGCCGCCGTTGCCACGCGCATCCCCGTCCGCTTCACGGTGTCCTCGACGGGACCGCCTCCGTCGACCGGCGCGCAACGCGTCGCGCGCCTGATGGTCTTCTTGATCTGAGAGCCGGGGCGCTCGCCGCGCGATGCGCGCGGGCCGGGCGTCCTCCCAGGTCGGCGCGCGCGATCCGGCGCGCGTTCGACCGCGCGCACCCGTGCGTCCTTCGCAGGCTCCGGCGAGGAGATCATCATGTGGAAGTCTTCACCACGCGCCACTCTCGTCGCGTCGTTGCTCGCGCTCCCTGCGTGCGCTTCGGCGGGTGGGCCTTCGTACGACGCTCTCCGCGCCGACGTCGACCGGACGGCGCCCCTCGTCTCTCGCACGTCGGTGGAGGACGAGCGCGCGCTGACCGAGCCGGTGCTCGACCGCGCGGCCTACGTGCGAGCAGTCCTCGACCGCAATCTCTCGGTGGACGAGGCCCGCATGGCGTGGCGAGCGGCCGTGGCGCGGACGCGCGAGTCGGGCGCTCCGGACGATCCGACGGTCACGCTCGGCATCGCGCCGCTCTCCATCGGCTCGTCGACCGTCCCGCTCGGGTACAGCGCCGAGATCGCCGAGCGCCTGCCCTGGCCGGGCAAGCTCGCCTTCGAGGAGTCTGCCGCGAAAGCCGAGGCGCTCGCCGCGCGCAGCGACTTCGAGGCGACCCGGCGTGAGCTCGCGCTGTCCGCGTCGCTCCTCTACGACCAGTACTTCATCGCTGTCCGGTCGACCGAGATCAACGCGCAGCACGTCGCGCTGATGAAGGAGCTGAAGGCCGGCGCTCTCGCCCAGTTCGAGAACGGCCGGGCGTCCGCGCAGGACCCGCTCCAGGCCGAGGCCGAGCTCACGCACATGGAGCACGACGCGGTGACGCTCGCTTCGGATCGCGACGTCGCGGTCGCGCAGATGAACGAGCTTCTCCACCGCGACCCGAGCGCACCGCTGCCGCCGCCGGCCAGGGATCTCGTTCTGCCCGACGCGAGCCCTGTGGGTGGGTCGGACCGTCTCGAGACCGAGGCGGCGACGACGCGACCCGAGATCGAGGCAGCGCGCATGCATGCGCAGGCCGAGGAGGCGCGCGCGCGACGCGCGGAGCGGGACTCCTACCCCGACGTGACCGTCTCGACGTCCTACAACTCCATGTGGGCGACCCCCGAGCACCGCTGGATGGTGGGCCTCGGCTTCGACCTGCCCATCGTGCTCGGCCGCCGCGCCGGCGCGGTCGAGGAGGCGAACGCCGCACGCGGCAGGTACGAGAGCGAGGCAGCGCGCCTCACGGACAGGGCGCGGACGGAGGTCGCGGTCGCAATGAGGCGACTCGAAGAGGCGCGCCACGTCGTCCGTCTCTACGAGAACCGCCTGCTCCCCGTGGCGCGCGACCAGATCGACGCGGCGCGCGCCGGCTTCGTCTCCTCGCGAAACGACTTCGTCGCGGTCGTCGGGGCCGAGAGAAACCTCCGCAGCGTGGAGCTGAGCTACCAGATGGCGCGCGCCGACGTCGACCGGCGCCAGGCGGAGCTCGATCGCGCCGTCGGGCGCGTACCGGGGCTCGACGCGAAGGAGGCGTCGCGATGAACGCCCTCCCTCGTTCTCGGCGCAGGGTGCTGGCTTCGGCTCTTCTCGTCGTCGCGCTCGGAGCGTGCATCGCAGCCATTCACCGGCCACTCGTCGCCTGGTTCACCGGCGAGCCCCTGGGCTCCGGTGAGGGACCACGCGGCGCCGTCGGAAGCGCCGGGCCGACGCTGTCTGCGGGAACGACGGCGGCAGCAGAGGGGGGAACGCCTTCGAGCGGCGACATCGACCACTACACGTGCTCGATGCACCCCTCCGTGAACCGGCCGGGACCCGGCACGTGCCCGATCTGCGGGATGAACCTCGTGCCCGTCACGAAGGACCAGCAAGCGCAGGGCGTCGTCACGATCGACGAGGTGCGGCGCCAGCTCATCGGCGTACGCACGGCGCCCGTCGTGATGGCGCCGATGCGCTGGACGTTCCGGGCGGTGGGCCTCGTCGCCTACGACGAGTCTTCTCTCACGGACGTGAGCCTCAAGGTGCGGGGCTGGATCACGAAGCTCTACGTCAGCGAGACCGGGCAGCGCGTCGCCCGCGGCCAGGCGCTCTTCTCGCTCTACAGTCCGGAGCTCTACAACGCCGAACAGGACTTCCTGCTCGCCACGCGGGGTGCGACGGCGACCGCCGCGCCGATGGAGCCGCCCGACGGCGGGCGCGTCGGGGCGTTCGGGACGGCCGCGCGCGAGCGCCTGCGCTTGCTGGGGCTCGACGACGCACGGATCGACGAGCTCGCGAAGAAGGGGGCTCCCTCCGAGAGCGTCGCGTTTCGCGCCCCCGCCAGCGGCTACGTCATCGAGAAGAACGTCGTCGAGGGGGGATCGGTCGAGGCGGGCACTCGCCTCTATCGGATCGCAGCGCTGGGCAAGGTGTGGATCGAAGCCGACGTCTACGAGGCCGATCTGGCTCACGTGCGCGTCGGCCAGCGCGCGACGGTCACCCTCGACTACCTCCCCGGGCGCTCCTTCGACGCGAAGGTCGCGTACCTCTACCCGTACCTCGACGCGAAGACGCGGACGGGCCGCGTCCGCATCGAGCTCGCGAACGAGGGCCTCGAGCTCCGGCCCGGCATGTTCGCGAACGTCGAGCTCGCAGAAGACCTGGGCCCCCGCCTGGAGGTGCCGGCTGGCGCAGTCGTCTACACCGGTCCCCGTCGGCTCGTCTTCGTCGACCTCGGTCAGGGGCGCTTCCGGCCGCAAGAGATCCACGTCGGAGGCGAGTCGAGCAGCATGTACGAGGTCCTCGATGGCCTGCGCGCCGGCGACGTCGTCGCGACGTCGGGCGTCTTCCTCATCGCCGCAGAGGCACGCATCCGGACCGCCGCGAAGTACTGGGAGCCGATGTCGGAAGACGGCGGTGCGGCGATGCCGATGCCCTCGTCGTCCGCAGCGCCCATGCCGAAGGTTTCGCAATGACCATGCAGCCCGAGCACCCCCTCACGAGTCGCGGCCTGGTCGCCCGCGTCATCGAGGTCTGCGCCCGCCGGCCGTTCTTCACGATCCTGCTCGTCGCGGCGCTCGCCGCCTGGGGCTGGGTGTCGCTCCTGCAGGCCCCGCTCGACGCCATCCCCGACCTCTCCGACGTGCAGGTCGTCATCTTCACGGAGTGGCAGGGGCAGAGCCCGGATCTCGTCGAGGACCAGGTGACCTACCCGATCACGACGGCCCTCATCTCCGCGCCGAAGGTGCAGGCGGTCCGGGGTCAGTCGATGTTCGGCATGTCCTTCGTGAACGTCGTCTTCGAGGACGGGACGGACATCTACTGGGCGCGAAGCCGCGTGCTCGAATACCTCGATTCGGTCCGTGAGACGCTCCCGCAGGGCATCACGCCGACCCTCGGCCCGGACGCGACAGGAGTCGGCTGGGTCTTCGAGTACGCGGTCGTCGACAAGACCGGCAAGCACGACCTCCAGGAGCTCCGGTCGCTCCAGGACTGGAACCTCCGCTACGCGCTCGAGAGCGTGCCCGGAGTGGCCGAGGTCGCGAGCGTCGGCGGTTTCGTGAAGCAGTACCAGGTGAACGTCGACCCGAACAAGCTGCTCGGCCGCGGCGTGACGATGGCCGAGGTCGTGCGCGCGGTCCGGGCGTCGAACCAGGAGGTGGGCGGCCGCGTCATCGAGATCGCCGGACACGAAAACGTCATCCGTGGGCGCGGCTACGTCCATTCGCCGGACGACATCGCGAAGACCCCTATCGAGGTCGTCGGCGGAACACCGATCCGCGTGCGCGACGTGGCGGACGTGAGCATCGGGCCGGACATCCGACGCGGCCTCGCGGAGCTCGACGGCGACGGCGAGACGACGGGCGGCGTCGTCGTCATGCGCTACGGCGAAAACGCGCTGACGGTCATCGATGCGGTGAAGGAGCGCCTGGCGGAGATTCGTCCGACCCTGCCGCAGGGGGTGCAGATCGTGCCGACCTACGACCGCTCGCAGCTCATCGAGGACTCGGTGCGCACGCTGCGGCGCACGCTCGTCGAAGAGATGATCGTCGTCAGCGTCGTCATCTTCGTCTTCCTGCTGCACGCGCGCAGCGCGCTCATCCCGATCCTGACCTTGCCCGTGGGCGTCCTGCTGGCGTTCATCCCCATGGACGCCCAGCACCTCACGGCCAACATCATGTCCCTCGGCGGCATCGCCGTGGCGATCGGCGCGATGGTGGACGCGTCGATCATCCTCATCGAGAACATCCACAAGAAGCTCGGCGAGTGGGAGGCCGCGGGCAAGCCGGATCCACGCCGGGAGGTGATCATCCGAGCGATGCAGGAGGTCGGCCCCTCCGTCTTCTTCTCGCTCCTCGTCATCACCGTCTCGTTCTTGCCCGTCTTCACGCTCGAGGCCACCGAGGGGCGCCTCTTCCGGCCGCTCGCGTTCACGAAGACGTACTCGATCGGCTTCGCGGCGGTCCTGGCCATCACGCTGACGCCGGCGCTCGCCGTCCTGGTCATCCGAGGCAAGGTCCTCGACGAGCGGCGAAACCCGATCAACCGCTGGCTGGTCGCGGCGTACGCGCCCCTCGTTCGCTTCGTCGTCGATCATCGATGGGAGGTGATCGCGGCAGCCGTCGTCGTGATGGCGTTCACCGTCCCTGCGCTCTTCCGGCTCGGCAGCGAGTTCATGCCCCCGCTCAACGAAGGGGTGATCCTGTACATGCCCACGGCGCCACCGGGCATGTCCGAGAACGAGTCCGCGGTCGTCCTGCAGGCGATGGATCGGGAGCTGAAGAAGTTCCCCGAGGTCGTCAGCGTCTTCGGCAAGATGGGGCGCGCGAACACGGCGACGGATCCTGCGCCGCTCGGAATGGCGGAGGTGACCGTGGTGCTCGAGCCGCGCGACCAGTGGCCCCCTGGCACGACGTGGGACTCGCTCGTCGCGCAGATGGACGCGAAGCTCCGCTTCCCCGGCATGCCGAACGTCTGGTGGATGCCCATCCAGACGCGCACCGAGATGCTCGCAACCGGGGTTCGGAGCCCGCTCGGGGTCGAGGTCTACGGCGACAGCCTGGACCAGATCGAGGAGGCGGCCATCGAGATCGAGCACGCGGTCTCCCAGGTCCCGGGGACGCGCAGTGCCTTCGCCGAGCGCTCGATGGGCGGCTTCTACGTCGACTTCGACGTGAAGCGAGAGGAAGCGGCGCGCCACGGGCTCACCGCCGCGGACGTGAACGCCGTCGTCGCGACCGCCATCGGAGGCGAGAACGTCTCCGAGGCCATCGAGGGCCGCGAACGGTACCCGATAGACGTCCGGTACGCGCGCGAGTTCCGTGACGACCCCGAGCTCCTCGGTCGCACGCTCATCGCAACACCGGACGGCGCGCAGATCCCGATCTCGCAGGTGGCGGCCGTCAAGAGCGTGCTCGGGCCACCGATGATCCGAAGCGAGGGAGGGAAGCTGGTCGGCTTCGTGTTCGTGGATACGGACCGCCCGATCGCAGACTACGTTGCGGACGCGAAGCAGGCGGTCGCGCGCACGGCGAAGCTCTCTCCGGGGACGAGGCTCGGGTGGGTCGGCCAGTTCAAGTACTTCGAGCGCGCGAAGGAGCGGCTCGAGTGGGTGATCCCGCTGACGCTCGGGATCGTCGTCGTCCTCCTCTACATGAACACGCGGTCCGCGACGGAGACCGCCATCGTGATGCTCGCCGTTCCGTTCTCGCTGGTCGGCGCGGTGTGGCTGCTCTTCCTCCTGCACTACAGCGTGAGCGTCGCCGTCTGGGTGGGCGTGATAGCGCTCGCAGGCCTCGACGCCGAGACGGGCGTGGTCATGCTGCTCTACCTCACGCTGGCGCACACCCGCTGGACGCGTGAGGGACGGATGCGAACGCGCGAGGACCTGCGCGAGGCGATCGTCGAGGGCGCGGCCAAGCGCCTGCGCCCGAAACTGATGACGGTGGCGACGATGATCCTCGGGCTCGTGCCCATCTTGTGGAGCACCGGTACGGGCGCGGACGTGATGAAACGCATCGCGGCGCCCATGGTCGGTGGGCTGGTCACGTCGTTCTTGCTCGAGCTGACGGTCTACCCCGCAATCTTCGCCGTCTGGAAGGGGCGGCGGCTCGGAGGAGTCGAGGGAAGCCTCACTCCCTGACGACAATCGTCAGCGCCCTGTCCCCTGCCCCGCCGCTGCACGTCACGCTCGCGCCCCCCGCGACGAGGACGCCCGGCCCCGTCACGTGGGCCGTCACCTGCCCGCTCACCGTCGTATCCGCGCACGGCGCCGTGTCACTCGCGTCGCACGCGCCCAGCGCCACGCCATTCCAGCTCGCGCCCGCGCCCGCGCCGAGGGCGTACGTCAGCCCGCCCGCGTCGGCAACTTCCGTCAATTGCGCCGTGCCCCCCGCGAACGCGTACACCACGCGGTCGTCGCCCACCGTCGACGCGCCGGCCACCACGCTCGGCTCCTTCACGAGCGTCTCGACGCCGTCGGGGTACGCGACCACCAGTGTTCCCGCCTTCGCGTACACCGGGATCTCCGTCATCGGCGCCTGGGCCGTCACCGTCTGCCCTCCCGGGATGCTCGGGCCGCCGCTCCACGGGAACCACGTCCCCGCAGGCAGGTAGACGCTCCGCGACGTCGCCCCCTCCGCCTGCACCGGCGCGACGAGCACGCCCGGCCCGAGCATCACCTCGTCGGCGACAGGCCACGCCGCGGCGTCCGACGGGAACTCGACGGCAAGCGGCCGCCAGATCGAGATGCCCGTGTCGTGCGCCGCCTGCGCGAGGCTCCGCAAGGTCGGCGCGAGCGCGACGTGGAGCTTCGCGTAGCGCACCCACTGCGCGGTCGAGTCGTCGTCGCTCTCCCAGCTCCACTCGAGCTTCGGCTCGGTGCCGTGGTGCGTGCGCATCACGGGCGACCACGCGCCGAGCTCCGTCCAGCGGAAGAAGAGCTCCTTGGTCGACGGCAGGTTCGTCGCGGTCTGGTAGCCGGCGACGTCGCTCCCGAACGTGGAGACGCCCGCGAGGCCCACGCCGATGCCGATGGGCAGGACCGTCGGCAGCCCGTCGTCGACCTCGAAGTCCGTCCGCTGGTCGCCCGCCCAGAAGACGTCCGCGAGCTGGGGCGTCCCGAGCCACCCCGAGCGCACGAACGAGAGCCGCTCGACGCCGTCGGCGGCGATGGCCGCGTCGAGCGCCTGGCGCTGCGCCACCTGCCAGAGGCGCGGGTAGTCGTCGTGCTCGTCGAGGCCCGAGCCGCCCGTCAGCACGGCGTCGGTCGGCAGCCACTCGCCGAAGTCGCCCATCCACCCGTCGGCGCCGAGCGCGATCGCCGCCTGCATCTTGCCCACGGCCCACGCGACCGCCGCGGGCTGCGTGAGGTCGACCATCGACGCGGGCTGGAACTTCGCGTCCTGGAACGTGTAGGGCGTCCCGTCGGCCTGGCGAACGAGGTAGCCGTTCGGCGCCGTCTCGGGCCACGCGGCGCTGTCCTGCTCGACGAACGAGTTGAAGTAGACGAGCCACTTGAAGCCGCTCGCGTGGAGGTTGTCCGCGACGCTCTCGAAGTCCGGGTAGAGCGTCCGGTCGACGTCCCACTCCTCCTTCAGCGTGTAGCTGTCGCCGTTCCACGTCGCGCCGCGCCAGTCCTCGGTCCAGATGACGCTCGACGGCGCGCCGACCTCGCGGAGCTTGCCCGCGACGCGCAGCACGTTGGCCGAGCCGAAGATGGCGTCGTTCCACGGCGCGAACGCGAAGGCCGGCGGCACGCGCGGCCGGCCGAAGTGCGCGGTCGCGCGCGAGAGCGCGTCGTGCGGATCGGGCCCGTAGAAGAGGTTCACGGTGACCGGGAGCTCGAGCTCCATGCGCGCGACGTCGCTCCGCTCCGAGCAGAGCGCGAAGGTCGAGCGGGCGACCGTGCCGGCGACGGCGACGTAGCCGCGCTTCGCGAGGAACTCCGGGAGCGGCATGTACGCCGAGTGCCGCCGGCCGACGAGAAACCACGCGCCGGTGGGATCGTCGGTCGTCAGGTCCTTGCCGACGCCCTCCTCCTGGACCCAGATGGGGATGGTCTCGCCGCGCGCGTCGACGCCCCAGGTCTGCGCGCCGAAGCCCGCGAAGTGGTCGTCCGGCGTGCAGCCGAAGCCCCACGAGATGCGGCGGTGCGGGGCCGCGGCGTCGCCCGAGGCGGGCGGCGCGTCGTCGCCGGGTGTGATGGAGACGACGAGGTGGTTGGCGTCATCGCCCTGCGAGGCGGCGAGCGAGGCGACGCGCGTGCCTCCGCCGTCGAGGAGGTCGACGTTCGCGCCGGTGACGACGGCGCGGCGGACGACGCGCCAGGACTGCGAGGTGTCGTCGGCGATCGAGAAGGAGCCGTAGGACATCTGGATGGTCGAGCCGAGATCGCGGACGGCGAAGCCGGTCATCGGCGGCGCGTCGTCGTTGGCCGACTGCGGCGTGCCGACGTCGTCGGATGCGTCGATGCCGTCGAGGAGCGGCGCGCCGCCGGGGCCGGCGACCGAGAGGTTGGCAGTACCCGGCGCCACGGTGATGGTGAAGGCGCCCACGCCGAAGGAGACGGGCGGCGCCGGCTTCGCGTGGGAGCCGCCGCACGCCACGGCCACCCCGATGGCGCCGACGACGCCGAAGAGCGCCCGCGGGCCGCGCATCGCGTATCCATACCCCATGGCCGATCCGCCGGCGACCCGCGCGCGCTTCCCCCACTTCCTCGCCGTGCCCACGCGCTGGATGGACAACGACGCCTACGGGCACGTCAACAACGTCGTCTACTATTCGTACTTCGATACGGTCATCAACCGGTACCTCGTCGAGGAAGGGGGGCTCGACATCGCGCAGGGCGCGGTCATCGGCCTCTGCGTCGAGTCGCACTGCCGCTACGCGAAGCCCATCGCCTTCCCCGACGACCTCGACGCGGGCCTGCGCGTCGAGCACCTCGGCCGCTCGAGCGTGCGCTACGGCATCGGCATCTTCGCCCGGGGAGACGACGCGGCGTGCGCCGAGGGCTGGTTCGTCCACGTCTTCGTCGACCGAGCGACCCGCTCCTCGACGCCCCTCCCCGACCGCCTCCGCGCGGCCCTGGAGAAGCTCCGCGCCTGAGTCTATCTCGCGTCTCCCCCACCCCTGCCGGACGAGCACGGGCTCGCCCGTTCACGTACAACGGTGCCAGCCATGGATAGCCGCATCCTTCTCTCCTTCTTCGCGCCCGTCGTGCTCGTCTCGGCGTGCTCCTCCTCGTCGTCCAGCAAGGGCTCTCCCAGCCAGCAGCCGACGCCGAACGCGCCCGCGCTCCTCCAGCAGGACTGCGACCCGATCGTGCCGACGCACTGCGGGTTCCCGTTCCCGTCGAACGTGTGGACGGTGCAGGACTCGTCGCGGCCCACCGGGATGCACCTCTACTTCGGCGACACGACGCTGCCGACGTACGACAACCAGGGCGACCACATCGACCGGACGCCCTTCGAGGGGCGCGACGGCTTCTCGCCCGGCAGCAGCATCATGACGCACATGCCGGGGGGCACCTCGACGGGGCTCGCGGACGCGTACCACGTCGGCGATTCGCTCGCGTCGACGTCGCCGACGGTCCTCATGGAGTACGACACGGGCGCGCTCGTCCCGCACTGGGCGGAGCTCGACACGCTGGGATCGACGCAGACGTACGACGCGAACGACAGCACCGACGCGAACACCTTCTTCATCCGGCCGGCGCTGCGCCTGAAGGACAACACGCGCTACATCGTCGCCATCCGCAACGTGGTCGACGTCAACGGGCAGCCGCTCCCGCCCACCCCCGTCTTCCAGGCGCTGCGCGACAACACGGCGAGCAGCGACCTCTCCGTGGCGCCCCGCCGCGCGCTCTACGCCGACATCCTCGGCAAGCTCCAGGCGAACAACGTCGACCCGACGCAGCTCCAGGCCGCGTGGGACTTCACGACCGCGAGCCAGCAGGACACGACGCAGTGGATGGTCCACATGCGCGACGACGCGCTCGGCACCGTGGGCGCCGCAGGGCCGGCCTACACGTACGACCCGGCCAAGTGCAGCAAGACGCCGTCGGGGCCGAGCAACGCGCCGTGCGGCGTCTTCGACAACCCCAACCCGTACATCCGCCGGCGGATCATCGGCCAGATGACGGTGCCGCTCTACCTGAACAACCCCGACCCCGGCTCGTCGCTCAACCTCGGCGCCGACGGGATGCCCGCGCAGAACGGGACGGCCGTCTTCCAGTTCCTCCTCCAGATCCCCAACTCGCTCGTGAACAGCGGGTCGGCGGGCGCCGTCGTGCAGAACGCGCACGGCCTCTTCGGCGACCAGACCGAGGGCCAGGACAGCTACATGGCAGAGACGTGCGACCGCGAGGGCTACGTCGAGATCGCGGTGGACCTCGTCGGCATGGCCTCGGACGACGGCAGCAGCTACGTGCCGAACATGATCGCGGGGGACATCTCGCAGTTCGAGCACGTCGTCGAGCGCATGCACCAGGGCTTCATCAACGAGCTGCTCGCGATGCGCATGATGAAGGGCGCGATGGCGACCGACCCGGAGACGATGTTCAACGGGAAGCCGACGATCGACCCGACGCATTTGTACTACCGCGGCGACAGCCAGGGCGGCATCTCCGGCGGCGTCTACATGGCCATCTCGACGGACGTGACGCGCGGCCTGCTCGGCGAGCCGGGCGCGCCGTACAACACGCTCCTCGACCGGAGCGCCGACTTCAACGGGTTCTTCCTCATCATCAAGGGCACGTACCCGGACCCGCTCGACATCCAGTTCGGCCTCGGCCTCATCAACTCGCTCTGGGACCGCGCGGAGCCCGACGGGTACGTCTCGTACATCTCGCAGAACCTCCTGCCGAACACGCCCGCGCACAACGTCCTTCTCCACGTGGCCATCGGCGACCAGCAGGTGAGCCCCCTCGGCGCGCACTTCATCGCGCGCACCGTCGGCGCGCAGAACCTCGCGACGACGAACCGCGAGATCTACGGCGTCCCCGACGCGCAGAGCGGCTTCTCGGGCAACGGCATGTGCGAGTGGAACTTCGGCCTTCCGGCGTCGCAGTCGCCCGTCGGCAACATCCCGCCCGACAGCACGCTGCCCGATCCCCACGACTCGCTCCGCCAGCAGGCCGACGCGCAGGACATGTCGGACATCTTCTTCCGCACCGGCACCGTCGTGCAGACCTGCCCCAGCGGCGGCCCGTGCGCGGCGCCGTCGGACTGGTCGAGCACGAGCATCCTCCCCCCCGTCACGGCGCTCGACGGCGGCGCAAACCCCGAGAGCGGCACGAGCGAGGGCGGGAGCAACGACGGCGGCGTCCCGGAAACCGGAAGCAGCGAAAGCGGCGGGGGCGATGCAAGCAGCGACGGCGGGACCTGAGCGGACGTCTCCATCGACGAGAGTAGAGAAACAGGAAGATCAGAAGATCAGAAGGTGGGTGGGGTTGGCGCCAGCCAGCTCCGCGTCGCTCGCGGGGGGGTGTATCCTCGCGAGAGGATGGCCGGGCCGCCGCGCGTCGTCGGGAGATACGCGATCCACGCGCAGTTCGCCGCCGGCGGCATCGCGACGGTGCACCTCGGCCGGCAGATCGGCGCGGCGGGCTTCGCGCGCACCGTGGCGATCAAGAAGCTCCACGCGCAGTTCGCGGGCGAGCCGGCGTTCGTCTCGATGTTCCTCGACGAGGCGCGCCTCGCGACGCGCTTCCGCCACCCGAACGTCGTCCCCACGCTCGACATCGTGTCGACCGAGGAGGACCTCTTCCTCGTCATGGAGTACGTGCACGGCGCGACGCTCGCGCGCCTGATGCGCAACATGAAGCACGCGGGCGAGCGCGTCCCCGTGCCCGTCGCGTCGGCCATCCTCTCGGGCGTCCTCCGGGGTCTGCACGCCGCCCACGAGGCGCACGACGAGCGCGGCGGGCCTCTCGACATGGTCCACCGCGACGTGTCGCCGCAGAACGTGATGGTCGGCGTCGACGGGATGCCGCGCGTCCTCGACTTCGGGATCGCGAAGGCGATGGGCCGCCTGACGACGACGCGCAAGGGAGAGCTCAAGGGCAAGTTCGAGTACATGGCGCCCGAGCAGCTCGAGGGCGGGACGGTCGACCGCCGGAGCGACGTCTACGCGGCCGCGGTGGTGCTCTGGGAGGTGCTCGCGGGGCGGCGCCTCTTCCACGACGCCACCGAGAAGGGGATCCTCGAACAGGTGCTCGGCGCGAAGGTCGCGCCGCCGAGCACGCACGCGCCCGGCCTCCCATCCGACCTCGACGACATCGTCCTCCGGGGCCTCGCGCGCGATCCCGCCGCGCGCTTCGCGACGGCATTGGAGATGGCGAACGCGATCGAGTCCGCGGTGCCGGGCGCGATCGCGCCGGTCGTCGGCACCTGGGTCGAACGCTCCGCCGCCCAGGAGCTCGCCGCCCAGGCGGCCCTCGTCCGCGAAGTGGAGCTCGCGCCCGAGTCCACGCCCGCGCTCGCGCCCGCGGCCCCATTCGCGCCCGCGCCCGCACCCGCGCTCGCCCCCGTCTCCACGCCCATCTCCACCGGCCAGATCCTCGCCGGCAAGTACCGCGTCGACCGCGTCCTCGGGACCGGCGCGATGGGCAAGGTGCTCGCCGCGACCCACGTCCAGCTCGACGCGCGGGTCGCGCTGAAGGTGATGCTCCCGGAGGCGACCGCGACGCCGGAGGCCGGCGCGCGCTTCCTCCGCGAGGCGCGCGCCGCGGCGAAGCTCAAGAGCGAGCACGTCGCGAAGGTGCACGACTTCGGATCGCTCGCGGACGGGACGCCGTTCATCGTGATGGAGCTCCTCGAGGGCCGTGACCTGGGCGCGCTCCTCGCGCAGCGGGGTCCCCTGCCCGTCGAAGAGGCCGCCGAGTACGTGCTCCAGGCGTGCGACGCGCTGGCCGAGGCGCACGCGCAGGGGATCGTGCACCGCGATCTCAAGCCGGCGAACCTCTTCGTGACCGCGCGCTCGGACGGCGCGCCCGTCGTGAAGGTGCTCGACTTCGGCGTCTCGAAGGCGAGCGCGCTGAACGAGCCCGCGTCGCTCGCGACGAGCGCGTCGGTGCTCCTCGGGTCGCCGCACTACATGGCGCCCGAGCAGCTCAAGTCGGCGCGCGACGTGGACGCGCGCGCGGACGTCTGGTCGATCGGCGTGCTCCTCTACCAGCTCCTCTCGGGCCAGGTCCCCTTCCGCGCCGAGACGCTCGGGCAGCTCATGGCGCGCGTGCTGACCGAGGCGCCCGTCCCGCTCGCGCAGCTCCGCCCGGGGCTGCCGCCGGAGGTCCTCGATCTGGTGGCCTCGTGCCTGGAGCGCGACGTCGAGCGGCGGTGCGCCAGCGTGGCCACCGTCGCCGCGGTGCTCGCGCGCTTCGCCCCCGAGCGATCGCGGCCCATCGCCGACCGGGTCGTGGCGACGCTCGACCCGACGCAGGCGGAGCCGCCCGACGCGGTGACGGTGGCGCGGGTGGCTTCCCCGGCGCCGGGCACGACGTCCTCGGCGGAGTTCGGGACGGTGAGCGGGACGGTGGTCCACCGGCCCGCCTTCGCCGCAGGCGACGCGACGCACGTGATGCCGCGGCGCAGGGTCGCTCGCGCGGCGTGGATCGCGATGGCCGCAGGGGGCACGCTCCTCACGGCGGCTCTGGTGGCGGGGGCGATCGCGGCGACCCGCTCGCTCGGGGATCGCCCGCCCGCGGTTGCGCCCGCGCCTGCGTCCGCGCCTGCGTCCGCGCCCGCGTCCGCGCCTGCGCTCGCGCCCGCGCCCGCGCTCGCGTCCGCGCCCTCCCCCACCGACACCGTCCTCGTCGTCCCCGAGCCTCCGCCGCCCAGTCTCCCCGACGCGGCTGGCGCACGCGCACCCGGCCCGCGATCCCCTCCCCACTCCGCCCCCCTCCCCTCTCCCGGGGTCACGCCTTCGGCCGCCCACTCCGGTCCGCGGTACAATCCACTCGACCACCTTTGAAGCGCAGGACCCTCCTCCTCGGCGCGTGCGTCGTCTTGCTGGCCACGGGACCGACGCGGGTCGCCCAGGCCGAGGACCGCGCGGCGGCGCAGCTCCTCTTCGACCAGGGCAAGGCGCTCGTGGCCGAGGGCAAGCTCCCCGAGGCGTGCCGCAAGTTCGAAGCATCGGCACAGCTCTCGCAGACCCCGGGCGTGCGATTGAACCTGGTGGACTGCTGGGCGGCGACGGGAAGAACGGCGAGCGCGTGGGCGATGGCCGACGAGGCGCTCGGCCTGGCGGAGCGCGCGGGAGACGCGTCCGCCGCGACAGCGGCGCGGGAGCGGCGAGTCGCCCTCCAGAAGAAGCTCACGTACCTCAACGTGACCGTGCCGCCGGCAGCCGCGGTGCCCGGGCTCGCGATCACGCGCGACGGGCAGCCGATGCCGCAGGCGGAGTGGGGCACGCCCGTGCCGGTCGACATGGGCACCCACGAGGTGACGGCGGAGGCGCCGGGCCGGCCGCGGTGGTCGGTGACGCGGTCGCTCACCGAGCCGGGGACGACGGTGACGCTCACGATTCCTGTGCCGGGAGCCGAGACGGCGGTGGAGGCGCCGCCCGCGCCCGTACCGGTGACCGCGACGCACGGGAGCACGGCCCGCACGCTGGGGCTCGCGAGCGCGGCGCTCGGCGTCGTCGGGCTGGGGATCGGGACGGCGCTCGCGGTGACGGCGTCGGCGAAGAAGCACACGTACGAGGCGCACGAGGCGCCCGACGGGAGCTGCGCGGACGCGACGTGCCAGTCGGAGAGCCACGCTGCGTTCACCGCGGGGACGTGGTCGACGGTGGCGTTCGTGGCGGGCGGCGCGTTCGCGGCGGCGGGGGCGTACCTCTGGTTCTTCGCCCCGGGCGGCGGGACGACCGTGACGCCGGTGGCGGGGCCGCAGTCGGCGGGGCTCGCCGTGACGGGGGGCTGGTGATGGGCGCGGCTCGCAGGCCCGCCTCGCTCGTCCTGCTCGCCGCGTGCGCCGCGGCGCTCGCGACGCTCGCCGTGGGGTGCGACACGATCCTCGGCATCCAGGAGAAGGACTTCACCGCGGAGGGGGGCACCGGCGACGGCGGCGAGACCGCCGACGCGACGGGCAGCGGGAAGGACACGGGCAGCACCCCGCAGGAGGGAGGCGCCGGCGCGGACGGCAGCGGGGCCGACGCCCCGGAGGACGTCACGTACGCGTCGTGCGGTGCGGCCGGCTCGGACGGCGCGGTGTGCGCGCCCGTGACGTACGGCGCGTGGTCGAGCTGCGGCTATGCCGACACGTGCGCCAACACGGCGAGCCGGACGCGTCCCGTCATGACGCCCCTTTGCTCCGCTGGCGCGTGCGCGCCGCTGACCACGACCGAGACGGACACCGCCGGCTGCGTGCGGGACACGGACGGGACGAGCTGCGGGACGAACGAGACCTGCACCGGGGGCGCGTGCGTGTGCGTGCCGCAGTGCGCGGGGAAGAACTGCGGCACCGACGGCTGCGGCGGGAGCTGCGGCGCGTGCAGCGGGGGCAACCACGTCTGCAGCGGGGGGGGGCAGTGCACGTGCACGCCGACGTCGGGCTGCGTGAGCGGCGCCAGCGTGCCGGGCGTTTGCGCCACGGACGACGGATGCGGCGGACCGTGCACGTGCAACACGGCGAACGGCGAGAGCTGCGTCAGCGGCGCCTGCTGCTACGACACGACGCACTACTGCGACGCGAACGCGATGTGCTGCAGCGGGAGCTGCAACATCGGCGTGAGCACCTGCAACTGACGGGGCGGCCGCGCGGCGGAGGGGGGTGATCCGGCGGATCGGGTCGAACGCCGCCGCCGGATCATGGTCCATCGAGGCGTCGCCGAGCGGCGGTTCGACGGTCGGCGGGGCGTCGGGAGGAGCGCATCGTGCGCGCGCCACGCGTTTCCTCGGCCTCGCCCGAGCGTCGGCCCGCACGGCACGCGGGGTGCTCCAGGGGCTGCCCGGAGGACACACCATGAAGACCGTCGACCGCACCCGCTCACGCCGCGCCGCCCGCCTCGCCGCTCTCTCGGCGCTCTCCGCGGTCGCAGCGCTCTCCGCGCCGCTTCTCGCGGGGTGCTCGGGCGGCCAGGGCGAGTCCGTGGCCAGCAGCGAGGAGGACCTCGACCTCGCGCCCGCGCGCTTCGACGTGGTGTCGATCGACGACACGAAGGACCCCTCCTGCCCGTGGAACCACGTCGACTCCGACGGCAAGCCGCGGTGCATCGCGCTCGCCGAGTGGCGCGGGCTGAACTACGCGAGCCCGCACTTCGTGGTCATGGGGAGCGACGATCACAGGGCAGACATCGAGGGCGCGGGCAACCACCTCGCGCTCTACTACGACACGCTGAACGACGGCTGGGGCCAGGGCGAGACGGGCGCGCAGGGCGCGGCGGACGTGTGGAGCTGGGCGAACGAGCACTTCTCGGGATCGCCTCCGACCTGGTTCGTGCTCAACGAGATCTCCCGCAGCGGCTGGGAGGGCACGACGGCAGATCCCGATGGCGCGAAGTACCGGGCGTACGTCGTCGACCTCGTCGCGCACCTCGCGAACGATCACCACCGCAAGGTCATCGTGTGCACTCCCTACTTCGCGCCGGCCGCGCCGGGCGCGGGCACGAAGCAGGCAGCCCAGGCCGCGTCGTGGAAGGGCATCGCGAAGAACGCCGTCATCGCCGCGGAGGTACAGATGACGGGCGACGCGGTCACCGCGAACCCGGCGCGCGCCGGGCAGCTCCTCGACGAGACGATCGCGGCGTACGCGGCGGTCGGCCTTTCGACGAAGGACCACCTGATGATCGTCGACAACTTCTCGAACTCGAAGGCGGGCGCGGGCTACGGGCGCGAGGGCGCGGCCCTGGCGGACTGGGAGAAGGTCATCGACGTGCGCGCGCAGGCGTACGAGGCGCGGACGCACGAGCTCCGCGGCTACCTGAGCTACGCGTGGGCGGGCAACGAGATGGGCTCGAGCAGCGGGACGCGCGTCGAGCTCGAGCAGCGCTACGCCGCGCAGAAGCTGCCGAACGGAAACTGAGCGTCGGCTCAGGCCGGAGGGACCTTCGCCTGGCGCGCCTTGAGGACCTGGAAGTACCGGAGCGCGAGGCCCGACGCGCTCGCCGCGCGCGCGACGTTGCCGCCGTTGTCGTCGAGGACGCGGGCCACGTAGGCGCGCTCGAAGGCGTCGATGATCTTCTCGCGGGCGCGCGGCAGCGGCAGGCGCATCGCGAGGACCGACGCGAAGACGTCGTCGTCGGCCGCGCCGGGGGAGCCCGGCGCAGCGGGTGCGTCGCCGAGGGCGATGGTGCGGGCGACCGCGTTCTGCAGCTCGCGGACGTTGCCGGGCCAGTCGCGCGACGCGAGGCGAGCGACGAGGTCGGGGGAGGCGTTGCCGGGTCCCTGGAGGAGCGTCCAGAAGTGGGCGACCAGGGCAGGCACGTCGTCGAGGCGCTTGCGGAGCGGCGGCAGGGCGACGCGCGCGACGGCGAGGCGAAAGTAGAGATCGTCGCGGAACTCTCCGGCCTGGACGCGCGCGTCGAGATCGCGGCGGGTGGTGGCGATGACGCGGACGTCGACGTGGACCGGGTGGGTCGCGCCGACGCGGCGGATCTCGCCGCGTTCGATCGCGCGGAGGAGCTTCGCCTGGACGTCGAGCGACAGATCGGCCACCTCGTCGATGACCAGCGTGCCGCCCGCGGCCTGCTCGAAGACGCCCGCCGCGTTCGGACCCGCCGCGCTGCGCTCGCGGCCGAAGAGGGCCTCCTCGACGTACCCCTGCGCCACCGCCGCGCAGTCGAAGACCATGAACGGGCGGTCGTGCCACGGGCCCACACGATGGAGCGCCTCGGCAACGAGCTCCTTGCCCGTCCCGGTCTCGCCCTCGACGACGACCGGGACGCGCGACGCCGCGAGGCGGTGCAGGACGGGATGGAGGTGCCGCATGGCCGGGCTGGCGCCGAGGACGGGCCCGAAGGACGCGTCCCCCGGCTGCGCGGCGACGGACTTGCCGCGCGACACGAGGAGGGCGGACGCGCCGACGTCGATGCGCTCGCCGCCGGCGAGGGCCGCGTCGTACACGCGCAGACCGTCGACGTAGGTGCCGTTCGTGGAGCCGAGATCGACGACGCGGAGGGCTGCGCCCGTGGCCTCGAGCGAGGCGTGCCGCCGCGAGACCTCCGGATCGCCGAGGAGGACCGCGCACGCGGGACCCTTGCCGAGCAGCGCGGGCGAAGGATCGTCGGGGCGCACGACGAAGACGCGCCCGGCGTCGGGCCCGGCCACGACCCGCAGCTCGAACTCGCTCGGCGAGCCCTGCGCCCCCCCGGCCCCGCGCAGCGCGGTGACGACGTCGTACTCGTCGGGCATGGCCTACGCGATCGCGGGGCCGCCGCTCGCGCCGTTCCCCCCGTCATCGGCCCCGTCCGGCGCGGCGAAGCACGCGCGCCCGCGCCGGCAGGCCGAGGCGTGCGCCGGCCGCTGGTCGACTCCCCACGTCTCCATCGTGCGCAGGCACCAGAAGACCGCGGTGCTCGAGGTGCCCTCGCGCCAGTCGGCCGTCAGCCCCTCCAGCGTGCCGAACGCGGTCTTCGTCCGGAGCTTGCGGCAGACGACCGGAGTCCTCGTCTCCGCCGGCGGCTCGACGGGCAGGTGGACGCGCGCGTCTTCCCTCGTGCTCATCGTGCACCCTCCCCCGCTGCGATCACCGCCCGACGCACGGCGGCCTCGATGAGGGCGAGCTTGTAGCCGTTGTCCCGGAGCGGCGTCGCGCCCTGGACGGCCGCCTTGCCGGCGTCGCGCGCGCTCGCCTCGTCGAGCGGGCGCCCCACGAGCGCCGCCTCGGCCGCCCGCGCCTTCCACGGGTTGGGCGCGACCGCGCCGAGCATCACCGACGCGCGCGTGCAGGCTCCCGTCGGGCCGCGATCGACGGCGACGGCGACCTCGACGAGCGGCCAGTCGTAGGACTCCTTCTGCGCCTGCTTCACGTACGCGGATGCCGACCCTGCAGCCGGCGCCGGGAGCGCGATGGCCGTGATCAGCTCGTCCGCGTCGAGCAGGGTGTCGCGCATCCGGAGCTCGCGGGCCGGGACGAAGAAGTTCTCCAGCGGCACCGTGCGGGCGCCCCGCGGGCTCGTGAGCTCGACGGACGCGCCGAGCGCGAGGAGCGGCGTGGCAAGCGAGGACGGGTGGACCGCGCAGCAGGCCTCGTTCGCGAAGACTGCGTGGTACGCGTTCTCGCCCTCGCGCGCGAAGCACTCCTTGCCGCCCTTGCGGAGGCACGGGAACTGCTCGAGCCGGTAGTACCAGCAGCGCGGCTTCTGCACGAGATTGCCGCCGATCGTCGCCATGTTCCGGATCTGCGGCGTCGCCGCGTGGCCCGCCGCCTCGGCCACGGCCCGCCACCGCGCCGCCACCGTCGCGTCCTCGGCGATTCGCGCGAGCGTCACGAGGGGCCCGATGCGCAGGCCCTGCGCGCCGCGGTCCTCGATGCGATCGAGCCCCGGCACGCGCAGGAGGTTCACGAGGCGCGCGGGCGCGACGAGGTGCTCCTTGAGGAGATCCATGAGGTCGACCCCGCCCGCCTTGGCGATCGACGAAGGCCCGAGCAGCGCCAGCGCGTCACCCAGCGACGCCGGATCGGTCCACGCGAAGGTCTTCATCGCTCCTCCTCCCGTCGAGACGCGCTCTCCCGTCGGGGCGTTCTCATCGCATCGCCTCCCGCTGCGGCGCGAGCGCCGTGAGCACGCGCTCGGGCGTCATCGGCAGCTCGCGCACGCGCACGCCCGTCGCGTTGTGCACGGCGTTCGCGACCGCCGCGGCCGTCGCGACGGTGGACGGCTCGCCGATGCCCCCCGCGTCCGTCGAGCTCCGCCCGCGGTACTCCTCGATGAGGTGCACCTCGATGGAGGGGATCTCGCGCGCGCCGGCGATCTTGTACGTCTCGAAGTTCGCGTTGAGCATCCAGCCGCTGGCGCGGTCGAGGACGCGGTTCTCGTAGAGCGCGTACGAGAGCCCCTGGATGACGCCGCCGTGGATCTGGCTCCGCACCGCGAGCGGATTGAGGGGGCGGCCGCAATCGTGCACGGCGACGATGCGCTCGACCTTCACGACGCCCGTCTCGACGTCGACCGCGACCTCGGCGAACTGGACGCCGCCGTAGGCGCCGATGCCCATGCCGCGGCGCTTGCCCTCCCCCGCGAAGCCGCCGTAGTCGTCGCCGCGGACGGCGTGCGCGGAGACCTGCTCGATGCGCATGCGCGGGGCGACGCGGCGGATGGACGCGTCGTCGCCCGAGGCCGTCCCCGGCACGCCGGCGGCGCGAAGCATCTCCTGCTTCGCGCGGTAGGCGGCGTTGCGGACGGCGGGCGTGAGCGACCCGGTCGTGACGCTGCCCCCGGACGGCGGGCCCGGCGGAAACGCCGTGTCGCCGATGCGGACCACGACGTCCTGCGGGCGGATGCCGAGCTCCTCGGCGACGACCTGCGCCATCGCCGTGCGGATGCCGCCGCCGATGTCCTGCACGGCGCTCAGCACCTCGACCGAGCCGTCGCGCCCGATGCGGACCTCGCATGCCGAGTCGAGGTTGACGAACCGGTACCAGAGCGCCTGCGCGACGCCGATGCCGCGCTTCACCGGGCCGCGGTCGGACGCGGGGGGACGGCGCCGGCTCCACGCGATCTTCTCGGCGCCGATTCGCCGCTCGACGCGGCGCGCGCTCGCGGCGGCCCACGCCTCTGCGGGATCGTCGACGTCGATGCGGTCGCGCAGCGCGAGCGGATCGATCCCGAGCTTCTCGGCGAGGTCGTCGATCGTCTGCTCGAGGCCGAAGGCGCCTTGCGGGTGGCCGGGCGCGCGGAACGCGGCCGCGGGCCCCGCGTTGGTGAAGACGTCCGACTCCTCCACGAGGACGTTCGGGCACGGATAGAGGTTCTTCGCGGGGCCGCCCGCGCCGGCGCCGGTCCCCGTGCCGGCCGTGCCGTACGAGACGAAGTGGATCGCCGTGAGCGTCCCGTCCTTCTTCGCGCCGATGCGGATGCGCGCGACGGAGCTCGGGCGGTTGCCGACGCTCTCGTGCTCCTCGCGGCGGTCGAGCATGAGGCGGACGGGCGCCTTCGCCTTCTGCGAGAGGCGCGCTGCGAGGACGCCGAAGTTGCCCGCGCCGAACTTCGCGCCGAACCCGCCGCCCATGAACTCCGTGAGGACGCGGACCTTGCTCTTCGGGAGATCGAGCACCTCGGCCATCTCGTCGCGGACCGTCGAGGTCCCCTGCGTCGACGCGTAGACCGTGAGCCCGTCAGCGCCCCAGTCGGCGACGACGCCGTGCGTCTCCATCGCGCTGTGCGTCTGCACCTGCGTCCTGAACGTCCCCTCGACGACGACGTCCGCCTCGGCGAACCCGCGCTCGACGTCGCCGAGGCCCTTGCTCCCGT
Organism: Polyangiaceae bacterium; assembly: GCA_036490515.1. Taxonomy (GTDB): domain Bacteria; phylum Myxococcota_A; class Polyangia; order Polyangiales; family Polyangiaceae; genus Palsa-1150. Next base: position 118,672 of record DASXDU010000025.1, on the reverse strand, counting down.
GCGGGCCGCTGCGCGCGGGCCCCCGCACGTTGCCCGTCTGCGGGACGCCCGCCGGGCCTCCCCCTCCGCCCGCGCTCCCGCCCTGATCGGCCGCGCCCGGGAAGACGAGGGGCGCCCCCGGCTTGCGCGCCTCCTCGACGTCGACGACGAAGGGCAGCGGCTCGTAGTCGATGCGAACGAGGCGCGCGGCGTCGTCGGCCGCGGCGGCGCTGACGGCGGCGACCGCGAGGATGGGTTGCCCGACGTACCGCACGACGGGGTAGGTCGCGGGCCCCTCCTGCTTCGGGTCGCGCAGGTGTGCGCCGCCGAGCAGGTGATCCACGACGTGCACGGCGCGCACGCCGGGGGCGCGCTCGGCGGCGCTCGTGTCGATGGAGCGGATGCGTGCGTGCGGAAGGGTGGAGCGCACGACGCGCGCGAAGAGCATCCCGGGGAGGCGCACGTCGGCGGTGTAGCGCGCGGCGCCCGTGACCTTGGCGCGGCCGTCGAGGCGCGGCGTCGGCTTGCCGAGGACCGAGAGGCGGTCGTTCGGCGGGAGCGGCGGCGGCTCGTCGGCCGGGACGGTTCGCTCGACCTCGCCGAGATCGACGCCGGCGATGCCCGAGGGGACGCGGATGGTGACGTCGGCCACGGGTCAGCCTCCCATCCGGCGCGCGGCGGCGAGCGTCGCGTCGAAGACGTCGTGGTAGGTGCCGCAGCGGCACAGGTTCCCGCTCGTCGCGGCGCGCACGTCGTCGATCGTGGGAGTGCGGGTGCGCTGGAGGAGCGCCGCGCAGCTCATGACCATGCCCGGCGTGCAGAAGCCGCACTGCATGGCGTCGTGCTCGATGAAGGCCTCCTGCACCGGGTGGAGCTTGGCGCCCCGGGCGAGGCCCTCGATGGTGGTCACCTCGCGGCCGACCGCGTCGAGCACGAACGTCGTGCACGCGAGGACGGGCGTGCCGTCGAGGTACACCGTGCACGCGGAGCACGCGCCGCGGTCGCAGCCGACCTTGGTCCCGGTGAGCCCGATCTGGAAGCGCAGGACGTCCGCGAGCGTCTCCCGCGGCTCGACGGCGACGCGGGTGGCTGCGCCGTTCACGTGAAGGACGGCTTCCACCGTGCCCGGGCCCACGACGCCGGCGGCCGCCGACGGAGCCTTCGCCGGCTCGCACGACTCGAGGACGGGCGCAATCGCCGCCGCCGCGCCCACGCCGAGAAACAGGCTCCGCCGCGAGACGCGCTTGGCTTCGTCGTCGCCGTCCTTGCTGGCTCCCATGGGCGGGGACTGTACCGCGGAGCATCGCCCTGCGCCCCCGGAAGAGAGCGCGCTTTCACACCTGTGGGCTGGCGGCGTCAGCCTGCGCCGCCGCACGGGGTGCACACGCACCGCCACGCGCACTTCGCTGTGGAACGCTCGATGCACCACGCCCCGCCGACCCCGGGAGGCCCGATGGGATCCTTCTTCGCGCGGGCGCGACGGTGGCAGTGGCCACCCGCGCCGCCGCGCACGCTCTTCCTCGCCGTCGCGCTCGCGCCGGCGGTCGTCCAGCTCGTGTGCTTCGTCTACGCGCTCGCCGCGCGCGCCGCATACCCGATGGACCTCGAGTGGCTCGAGGGCACCCAGCTCTGCGAGGCCCTGCGCTTCGCGCGCGGGCTCCCCGTCTACGGCCCGCCGGCGCAGGGCTTCGTCCCGTCGCCGTATCCGCCGCTCTACCACCTCGTCGTCTCGGTCGTGGGGCGCTGCTTCGGCTTCGACTACTGGAACGGGCGCGTCGTGTCGGACGCCGCCATCGTCGTCGCCGTCGCGGTCCAGACCGCCGTCGTCCTGCGCGCGGCGCCCTCCCCGCGCGTGGGTCGCGTGCTGGCCGTGCTCGGCGCCGCGGGCGTCGCTGCCAGCTACCGGCCGCTCCAGGCGTCGATGGACCTCGCGCGGGTCGACATGCTGGGCTTCGCGATCGTCGCCGTGGCAGCGTGCGTCTCGCGTTCGCGCGCGGTCGGCTGGGGCCGCGCCGCGGCACTCGGCGCGCTCCTCTGCGCCGCCGTCTACACGAAGCAGACGAACGTCTTCTACGCGCTCTGGATCCTCGGAGCGCTCGCCCTCCGGCAGCCGCGCCACGCGGCCCTCGCCTCGGCGATCGCGACGGCCATCGGGGTGGCGGCCCTCGTGTACCTGCAGCGGGCGAGCGGCGGGTGGTTCTGGACGTGGATGACGACGATGCGCCACCACGGCCTCGTGGCGGAGCGGTGCGTCTTCTGGGGCGCGCTCGTGCTCGCGGCGGGCGCGGCGCTCCGGTCGGTGCTGGCCGCATTCAGGCGGCGCGGCTGGCTCCGCGACCCCACGCTCTTCTGGTGCGGCATGCTCGCGGCGTCCGTCCCCGCGTGCGTCCTGCCGATGCTCTCGGGCGGCGGCTGGGTCAACAACCTCATCGGGCTCACGTTGCTCGCGCTTCTCGTCGCGCTGCTGCTCGTCTGCGACGCGCTCCGCGCCCTCCCCGGCCCCTCCGCCGAGCGCTGGATCGTCGCCGTGCTGTCCGCCCTCCTCCTCGGTGCCCTCTACGATCCGGGCGCGAACGTGCCCGACTCCGCGCGCCGGAAGGACGTCGACGCCCTGCATGCCACCGTCCGGTCGCTGCGTGGCGACGTGCTCACGCCGATGTATCCCTTCGTCGCGGTCCGCGACGGCAAGTCGACGCCGCAGATGTCCCTCGTCGCGTACGACGACACCGCGCACCCGGGCGACGTGAACGCGGACCCGTCCGCGCCCCTCCGGAGCACGCGCGCAGACTGGGTGGTCCTCTTCGGGCACGCGCAGGAGGACGACGTCCCGCGATGGCTCGGACCACGCTACGTCGGCCACCCGGTCGACCTGCGCGTCCAGGCCCTCACCGAGACCACGGGACGCGGGATGACGCTCTTCGAGCGCCAGTGACCCGTGACCGATGAGGGGTGAGCGGTGAGCGGTGAGCGGTGACGACGTAAGGCGCCGCCGGCGATCCTGGATGCGCCGCTCCGCTCGAACGGCTATCGCTGGTTTCCGCCGAAAGGGAGCCGATCGTCATGGCACTCACGCTGCATTTCCACCCGCTCGCGTCCTTTTGCTGGAAGGCGCTCATTGGCCTCTACGAGCTCGACGTCCCGTTCGAGAAGCACCTCGTCGACCTCGGGGATCCTGCCGCACGGGACGCCTTCACGCGCCTGTGGCCTCTCGCGAAGTTCCCCGTGCTGCGCGACGACGCGCGCGATCGCACCGTGCCCGAGTCGACGATCCTCCTCGAGTACGTGGAACGGACGAGCGGCGGCGCGCGACGCCTGATCCCCCTCGATCCGGAGCGGGCGCTCGAGTGTCGCCTGCGCGATCGCCTCTACGACGCGTACATCCACGCGCCCCTGCAGAAGATCGTCGGCGACAGGCTGCGGCCCGCGGACGCACGCGATCCCCTCGGCGTCGATCAGGCCCGCGCGCAGATGGAGTCCGCGTACGCGGTCGCCGACGAGCACGTGCGCGGCGGCTCCTGGTCGATGGGGGGCGAGTTCACGCTGGCGGATTGCGCGGCGATGCCCGCGCTCTTCTACGGCAACGAGGTCGCGCCCTTCGAGGCCCGCTGGAAGAACCTGGCATCGTACCTGGAGCGCCTGAAGGCTCGCCCGTCCGTGGCCCGCGTGCTCGCGGAGGCGGAGCCCTACTTCCACATGTTTCCGGGCTGATCTAGGCGCCGGCGTATCGCTTCTTCACGCTCGGCACGAGGTACTCGTCGAACGCCCGGTCCCAGTCGTACGCGGCCTTCCAGCCCCAGTCGCGCCGCGCCCGCGCGTCGTCGACGTCCTCGGGCCACGACGCGACGATCTTCGCGCGCACCGGGTCGGGTTCGTAGGCGATGCTCGCCTTCGGGAAGGCCTTCTTCACGCGGTCGGCGATCTCGCCGGCGCTCGGGCTGAAGGCGGCGATGTTGTAGATGCACGTCGAGAGGCTCTCGCGATCGGCGCGAGCGAGCGCCATGATGGCCGCGACGGCGTCGGGCATCGCCATGAAAGGGATGCGCGCCTCGGGCCCGACGAAGCAGGCGTACGGCGCGCCCTTGGCGGCGGCGTGGATCATCTCCGGGCCGAAGTCGCTCGTGCCTCCGGTGGGAACGGTGTCGGCCGAGATGAGGCCGGGGAAACGCAGCGAACGGAAGTCGAGGCGCGTCGCGCCGGAGAGGGCGCCGAGCTGGCGTGCGTGGAACGTGAAGTAGCGGCCGAGGTGCTCGCAGTAGAGCTTGTTGCAGCCGTACATCGTGATGGGGACGTTCCACTGCTCCTCGCGCAGCCGCCCCGCGCGGTGCTTCTCCTCGAGGCTCGGCAGGCCGTAGACCGCGATCGAGCTCGGAAAGAGGATGCGCGCCGGCCGGCCGAGGCGCGAGGACTGGTTCTGCGCCATGCGAAGGACGTTGAGCGTGCCCTCGACGTTCACCTGGTGCGCGAGCTCGGGGTCGCGCTCGCCGCGCGTCGAGAGGAGCGCCGCGAGGTGGAAGACCATGTCGACCTCGTGGTGTGCCGCGAGCTGGTCGAGGAGGAACCGGTCCATGATGTTGCCGGCGTAGCTCGCCGCGACGAGGGGGCGCATCGACTCGGGCAGCGGCGTGAGGTCGAGCGTGACGGCGTCGTATCCGCCGTCGCGCGCGAGCGTCTGCAGGAGCGAGCGCCCGATTTCTCCGTTGGCCCCCGTGACCAGCACGACCGTCTTCGCCATGGCGCCGGACGATACTCGAACTGGGCCGCCCGGGAACGGCGTCGTGCGGGCTCACGCGCCGCCGATGACGCGTGCTTCAGCGCAGTCCGAGACCCTCGCCCGCGCGCGCGCGCACGAAGGCCGCGATGTCGTCGCGCCGGCCCCACACGACGAAGATCAGGCCGACGAGAAGCACGACCGGCAGCGCAGGGCTCCCGTGGAGCACCGTCGCGTGCGCGATGAGCGCGCCGACCATGACGCAGGACAGCAGCGAGGCGCCCCACCCGGCGAGGCGGGGGACGAGCAGCATGAGGGCGCCCAGCACCTCGAGCGCACCGGTGACATACCGGAACCACTGACCGAGACCGACCGTCGCGAAGACCTCGACCATCATCGGGTCGCTCGTCAGCTTCTTCGTGCCGGCCATGAAGAACATGAGCGCGAGCGCCACCTGCACGATCCAGAGGGCAATCGTGAGGCCCTTGCCCGTCCGGTCGTCGTGGAGCCCGTGGCGCGGAGCGGTCGCGATGTGCATGCCCTCGGGCCGCTGCATCGCGCGCGCCGGGCCGCCTGAGCCGTTCGCGACGCCTCAGACGAGCTGGAGGCGCTTGCCCACGCGGGCGAACGCGTCCACCGCGCGGTCGACCATCTCGGGCGTGTGCGCGGCGGAGAGCTGCACGCGGATGCGCGACTGGCCGCGCGGCACGACGGGGAACGAGAAGCCGATGACGTAGATGCCCTCGTCGAGCATCGCCGCGGCCATCTCCTGCGCGAGGCGCGCGTCGCCGCCGTCGGCCGCGCGCGGGCCGCTCATCATGATGGGCACGATCGGGTGGAAGCCCGGCTTGATCTGGAAGCCGGCCTTCGTCACGCCGTCGCGGAAGCGCTTCGCGTTGTCCATGACGCGATCGCGGAGCTCCGTGGTCGACGAGAGCAGGTCGAGGACCGCCAGGCTCGCGCCCACGATGGCCGGAGCGACGGTGTTGGAGAAGAGGTACGGGCGTGAGCGCTGCCGCAGGAGCTCGACGATCTCCTTGCGCCCGGTCGTGAAGCCGCCCGCCGCGCCGCCGAGCGCCTTGCCGAGCGTCGACGTCACCACGTCCACCCGACCCATGACGCCGCAGTGCTCGATCGACCCGCGCCCGGTCTTGCCGACGAACCCGGTCGCGTGGCTGTCGTCGACCATGACGAGCGCCTGGTACTTCTCGGCGAGGTCGCAGACGGGGCCGAGCGGCGCGATGTCGCCGTCCATCGAGAAGACGCCGTCGGTCGCGACCATGCGCACGCGCTTGCCCTGCGTCTTCTTCAGCGCGTCCTCGAGCTCGGCGAGGTTGCCGTGCGCGTAGCGGTGGCGCTCGGCCTTGCAGAGGCGGACGCCGTCGATGATCGACGCGTGGTTGAGCGCGTCGCTGATGATCGCGTCGTCCTCGCCGAGGAGCGTCTCGAAGAGACCGCCGTTCGCGTCGAAGCACGACGAGTAGAGGATGGCGTCCTCGGTGCCGAGGAACGCGCCGATCTTGGCCTCGAGCTTCTTGTGCGCGTCCTGCGTCCCGCAGATGAACCGCACGCTCGAGAGGCCGAAGCCGTACTCGTCGAGCGCGCGGTGCGCCGCTTCGAGGACGCGCGGGTGCGAGCTCAGGCCGAGGTAGTTGTTCGCGCAGAAGTTGAGGACCGGCTTCGCGCTCTCCTTGACCTGGATGGTGGCGCCCTGCGGGCCCGTGAGCTGGCGCTCTCGCTTCTCCAGGCCGGCGGCGCGGATCTCCTCGAGCGTCTTGGCGTAGTGCTGAGCAGCGCTTCCGTACATGGCGGCGCAGGGTATTCGCGCGGCCCGTTCCCCGCTAGCCTCGCGGCCCCATGCCGTACGCCATCCGCTCCGTCCTGCACCGCGCCATCACCTCCCCCCGCGGCGACGCGCTCGCCCCCGTCCGCATTCCGAAGGACCTCGCACGCCGCCTCAACGCCGCGCTCGGCAGCCCGCTCGCCCCGGGCGACGAGCTCGCGAAGCGCGAAGCTGCGCGTGCCCGCCTGGCGGAGCTGCGCGCCCAGGGCGGCAAGGGCGAGAGGCTCCGACGCGACGCGGCGCCCGTGCTCGTCTACTGCGAGAAGGACCGCAACGTGCGCGAGCTCGGGCGGATCGAGGAGCTCCTCGCCTCGAAGGGCTACGCGTTCAAGCGGCTCGACGTCGCGAACGACGAGGCGACGATCGAGTTCGTCATGCTCCAGGCGCACTGCAAGCGCGACGAGCTCCCCGTCGTCTTCGTGGCCGACCGCGCCATCGGCGGCTACGAGGCGCTCGTCCGGTCCGACGTGTCGGGTGAGTTCGCGCGGCTCGTCCGCCCATCGTGACCGGCGGCGGTCGCGGGCCCGATCCGAGCACCACGCCGGACGGCCTCGAACCGCTGCCCATCGCGTCGTTCAAGCTCCAGCTCGCCGAGCGCCGCGCCCGCGTCGTTCCGGGGCGCGACGCGGCGGGGCGTGCGTTCGAAGGTCCGGGGGTCGATCTCCTAGGCGACGAGGCCGATGCGGCGTTCGCACTGGCGCGCCCGATCCTGGCGTGGCTCGAAGCACGCGAGCCAGTCCGCGTACGCTCGCTGTCGTTCGACGTCGGACGCCGACGGCTCCTCGTCACGATCGAGGAGATCCCACGGCCGCGCGTCGTGAAGATCGACCCCGGAATCGACGCGGGCGCGTGCGACGACCTGCTGCGGCTCGCTGGCCCACTGCTCGAGTTCCTCGGTCGGACGGCTGCACGGAAGCTGGCGCTGCGATCGGCGGGGGAGCATTCGTCGGTTCCTCCGACGACGGAACAATGCACCCCGGATGCCACGCCGACCCACACGCGACGGCGAGCCTAAGCCCGCGAAAGCGCGGCGTCTGGTGCGCGACGGCGCGCGTTTCAGTGAGGTGTCAATGATCCACGGGCGGCGGACGGAGAGCCCACCGTGTAGGCGCACGGCTACGCGCATTCGAGCGTCCCCAAGCGGGTGACCGGGAGCGCGAAACTTCGGGCCGGCGGCGGGCGTCCCAACGGCGAACCCCAACCGAGGCCGCGGGAGCGCAGCTGCTCTTCCGCGGCGACTCAGGAGCCACCCCGATGACCTCCACCGCCCAGACGTTCCGCCGCCCCGTCTCCCGGATCCGTCCCCTCGCCCGGGCCAGCGGCACGCTGCTCGGCGCCGCCATCGTCGCCGCGACGTTCGCCAATTGCTTGCCCGCCCCTCCGCCCGGGTACGGTCAGAGCGGGCTCGCGCTCCAGCCCACGTCGGCCTGGACGCAGAACGCCGGGACGATCAACGCCGTCTGCTCGCCGGCGGCGAACCCCCGCGAAGCTGCGTTCGTGGACGTGGGCTCGGGCGTCGAGCTCTCGGCGGTCTCCGATCAGGCGCTCTGCTGCACGTGCACGGCGCGCTCGCGCAGCTTCCAGGTGCCGGCGACGCCCGTGGCGGGTGCGCGCCTGCAGGGCGTCATGATCGCCTCCCGCGGCCCGAACGATCTCTACGCCGTCGCCTCGATGCGCGTCACCGTCAAGCTGGGGGGCGCCGTCGTCGGCTCGACGATCCTCGCCCAGGAGAGCCGCCCGAACGACAACTGCGCGGGGGCGAGCGAGCTGCCCGAAACGATCGTGCCCGACGACTTCGACGTCGCGGTCTCGAGCTTCGCGGGCGGAGGGACGACGTTCGACGAGCTCGACGTCGACCTTCAGGGCTACGCCTGCGGTGACGCGTCGAGCCAGATCTCGCTCCAGAGCCTCGCCGTCGACGTGCCCACCTCCGCGGTCGCCGCCTCGACGAGCCCTGGCGGCGCCGCCGACGGTGGCGCCCCGGACGCGAGCCCCACTGCCACTCCGGCCCCGCCCACCCCTGCGACCGTCGGCTTCTTCCCTGTCGCCTGCGTCAATCCCGCGGACCCGACGGTGCGCGTCCAGAGCGGCGCCTGTCCCAACGGCCCAGACCTGCGGAACAAGACGACCGTCACATGCATCGTGAGCCCCTGCTCGGGCGCCGGTTGCGAGGTGACCGGAACGCTGACCGCGAACGGCGACGTGGCCGAGGCAAACTGCGGAGCGCTTCTTCCGGAGTGCGACGCCATCGCCGCGTCCGTCCCGAACCCCCAGGTGACGATCCCCGACCGGATTCCCTGCCTCTGAAGACGCCTGGGGAAGGCGCGCCTCCTCACGCTCTCGCGAAGCCCACGCTGCTCCCCAGCCTCCCGAGCCTCCTCGCCTCCAGGCAGCACGGCGAACCCGGCTCCACGATGCGGCAGTCGTCCGGGCGCACCTCGTAGATGCTGCACGGGAACCTCCCCTCGACGGACACGTCGAGCGCCCCGCAATGCTCCCCGTCGTTCCTCACGAAGCGCCAGCCCGGGGGCCGGTCGTCGAGCACCGTCAGCCGTCGCAGCACCTCCTCACCGCCCGGGCTCGCGAGGATGCGCTGCTCGTCCGGTTCGAGCAGATGCACCGTGCTCGGCCCGTGGTGGCAGCACCGCCCGCACGCGACGCAGTCCGCGCCGGACGGATCCGGCTCGCCCTCGACGGGGATCAGCGCCATTCAGGCAGCGTCGATCGGCCAGGGCAGGCCCGCAAGCTGGGGCGTGACGCGCACGAGCTCCTTGCGCACGGCGGCAGCGCTCGGCCGGTCGGCCGGGTTGCGGCGCAACGTCGAGAAGAGGAGCTCCACGAGCGGCGCGAGGTGCGCGTGCTTGCCGAGCGCCTCGAGCGCCGGGGGCAGGCCGTCGTGCGCGACGTGGAGCGCGATCTGCGACATCTCCGAGTCTGACTCGAACAGCATCCGGCCCGTGAGCGTCTCGAACGCGACGCACCCGAACGCGTAGACGTCGATCTTCGGCGGCGACGGCGTGACCAGGCCGTCGAGCGCGCCCCACACCTCGGGCGCGCCGTACGCCCCGGTCGCGCACCCGGGGCGCATGTGCCGCCCCGCGAGGCCGAAGTCGACGAGCACCGCCTCCTCGCCGCCGCGCAGGACGACGTTCGACGGCTTGATGTCCAGATGCGAGACGCCCGCCCCGTGCATCGCCTCGAGCCCGGCGAGCACGTCCTCGAGCACGGCCAGCGCACGCGTCGCGTCGATCCCGCGCGTGTCGAGGAGGTGCTCGAGAGTCACGCCCTCGACGAGCTCCATCACGAGGATCGGCTTGGGCTTGCTCCCGGCGTCGAACGTGACGAAGCGCGCCAGGTTCGGGTGCTGCGGCAGCGCGATGAGTGCGCTCGCCTCCTCGCGGAACATCTTGAGAAACTCGGCCTCCGACAGGGCGCGCGCCGCGCTCGCCGAGTACTCGGGCACCTTGAGGGCGAGCTTCTCGGCGTCGGGGTCGCCCTTGTCCTCGACGCGCGCGACGACGAAGACGGAGCCGACCCCGCCCGCGCCGAGCGCGCGGATGACGTAGAAGCCACCGAGCGTGCGCCGCGCGGGGAGCCACGGGGGGAGCGCCTCCTGCACGCGCATGCTGCTGCGGCTCGGGGGCTTGCTCCCCTCGAGCGGTAGCTCGGCGAGGCGCCAGACCTGGGCCGCGACGACCTTCGCGATCGACGCCGGGACGCCCGCGAGGAGCTCGTCGAGCGCGGCCTTGACGACGTGATCGGCGAGGAGCGGGTCCGCCCCGTTGAGGACGCGCGAAACGGCGACCGCCAGGGGCCGTGCGGCGCCGGCGGGAGGCGCAGGCGGCGCGTGCTCCGGATCGAACCGGCCCGCCGCGCCGGACGCGAGATGCCCGATCGACGCGAGCGCCGACTCGAGCGAGGCGACGGCCTCCGGCTCGGTGCCCGCCTGCGGCGCGAGATCGCGGAGCGCGACCGCCGCCGCGAGCACGGCGAGCGCGCTCCCCGCGCGGGCGAGGGCCGTGCGCAGCGCCTCGATGCGTCCGGACGCGTCGGGCGCGATCTCGCGGCCGAGCACCTCGAAGGCAGGGAGCGCCGCCGCGGGGGCCGCCTCGGCCGCCTCCGCGAACGTCGCGTAGCACCCGAGCACGTGCACGAGGTCGGGCGCCATCGACGCCTCGGCGATCGTCGCGAGCTCGCCGGGGTCGACCACGCGCCGCGCGACCAGCAAGAGCGCGTCGACGACGTCGCACGCCCCGACGCGGACGAGTGCGTCGAACGCGCGCGCCAGGGCCGCCACGAGGGTGCGCCGGACGGGCGACGGCGGATCGCGCTCGAAGCGGTTCACGAGGACGCGCGCGATGCGGAGCCAGCGCTCGCGCAGGCGATTGGCGCGCGGCAGGTCCTCGTCGGCGTCACCGAGATCGCTGTCGACGAGGTGAAGGAGCGCCCGCAACCGGCGGAGCGACAGGACGGGGTGCGGCGGGCAACCGACGGTCTCGCCGGGGAGCGGCGTGGTCTCGCGCGCGAGGATCCATTCCGCCATGCGGTCGTGGAGCGGATCGAGCGCGTCCTGCGCGTTCTTCGCTGCGTCGCCGCCGCCGCCGAGCAAGAGGAGGTGCGCGAGGACGTCGCTCTCGAGGAGGCTCACGTCGAGATCGCGCAGCACGGCGAGCGAGGTCCGGCGGGCGATCGAGCCCCCCTTGCCCTCCTGGGCGTCTTCCTCGGGGACGACCGCTTCGAGCGCGAAGAGCGAGCCCTGCGCCGCCGCGAGCGCGTCGCGCGCCAGCGCGTGGGCCTCCTTGGCGCCCTGCGTACCGAACGCGTGGAGGGCGCGCTCGATCTGGTCTCGCAGCGGCTGGTCGTCGCGGCCGCTGCGCTCGAGGTCACGCGTCACCTCGAGGGCGAGGGCCTCCGCGCCGTCGTCCCCCGAGCTCTTGCCGCGCTCCTTGAGCTGCGCGAGCGCGTGTGCCGCCGCGTGCTCGGTCAGCGGCGACTCCCCGAGCTCCGATCGCAGCTCGAGGGCCGCCTCGCCGATGTCCACGCGCCCTCCGTCGAGGACCAGGTCGAGCAGCTCCTCGGCCGCCTCGCGCTCCGCCTCGGCGGCGCGAGGCAAGCCCCACACGAACGCCGACGCCGCCCCCGGATCGCGCTTGAGGATCCCCTGCGTCAGCGCGCGACGCGCGATCCCGAGCGCCGCGTCCGGCGCCACGGCTGCGTAGGCCGCGATGGACGTCGCCGCGCGCCGCCACTCGGTCGGCGTGAGGTCCGGGGCGACCGCCTCGTCCATCGCGCGCACGAGCCCCGACGACCAGGGCGCGAGTAGCCCCCGCGCGACCGCCACGTGACGCCACACGAGCGACTCGCGGTCCGCGAGGAGCCGCGCCCACGCGGGCCCGACCGCGTCCGACTGGAAGACGCGCAGGCTGTACGTGTCGCCGTACGCCGCCTTGCGGGCCGCTTCCCGCGCCGCCCGCTCGAGGAGGCGCGCCGCGAGCCTCCTCGACGGCAGCGACCCCGTGGACGGGACGGCGATCCACTCGCGCGCGAGGTCGCGCCGGGACGCGATGGCCAGCGCCAGCGGCCCGTCCGCCACGCCGAGCGAGATGGGGAGCTCCGTCACCAGCGCGATGCGCGCCCGGATGCCGCTGCTGCCGAGGCCCTTTCCCGTCCCCATGGCCATGCGACGTGCGATGGCCACGAACGTCGCCGCGTCCCCCGCGACGAGCCGCGCCAGGACGCGCCGCCCGAGCTCCCGCTGCTCTCCGCCGAGTGGCAGCACCGACGCGAGCTCGTAGAGGGCCGATCCGGCCGCGGCGGGTGCCAGCCAGTCGAGGTCATCGACCAGCCCCGCGGCGAGGGCCACGCGCACTCCGGCGAGGAGCGCCTCGGGCCGCAGCCCCTCGAGGGGCCCGGGGCCGTCCTCCGACGCGGCGCGCGCCAGGGCGGCCATCGCCTGGCGCCAGGACGCCCGCCGCTCGGTGGCCCCTTCGAGCTTGTGCAGCTCGAGCAGAGTGCTCGCGTAGAAGGTCGCGTCGCGCACGGATGGATCCGTCCACCAGGCTACAGGCTCCGGGGGCTTCGCGCGAAATCCGTGCTAAAGACGCGCGCCCCCGATGATCCTCCTCGACAAGGTCACCAAGCGCTTCGGCCCGAAGATCCTCTTCGAGGGGGTCTCGGTCCAGTTCGACCCGGGCAAGCGCTACGGCGTGACGGGCGCGAACGGCGCCGGCAAGTCGACCTTGATGGAGATGCTGGCCGGGCAGGACGACTGGGACGCGGGAAGCATCGACATCCCGGGCGGTCTCAAGCTGGGCGTCCTCGAGCAGAACCACTTCGTCTACGACCAGCAGCGCATCCTCGACACGGTCATCTCCGGCAAGGCCGAGCTCTGGGCCGCCATGGAAGAGAAGGAGAAGCTCCTCGCCGGCGAGGTCGACGACGCGGTGGGCGTCCGCCTGGCCGAGCTCGAGGGCGTGGTCGCCGAGCACGACGGCTACACGGCCGAGAGCCAGGCGGCCGAGCTCCTCGTCGGCCTCGGCATCCCCACCGAGAAGCACCTCGAGCCGATGCGGACCCTCCCCTCCGGGTACAAGCTCCGCGTCCTCATCGCCAAGGTCCTCTTCGGCCGGCCCGACGTGATGCTCCTCGACGAGCCGACCAACCACCTCGACCTCGAGTCGATCCACTGGCTCATCAACTTCCTCGTCGAAGAGTTCCAGGGCACCCTCCTCGTCGTGTCGCACGACCGGCACTTCCTCAACTCGGTCGCGACTCACATCGCGGACATCGACTACCGCACGATCACCATCTACACCGGCAACTACGCCGACTTCGTCGGCGCCAAGTACGAGAACCAGCAGCGCGCCACGGCGGTCGCCAACAGCGCCAAGAAGAAGATCGGCGAGCTCCAGGACTTCGTGCAGCGGTTCGGGTCGCACGCGAGCAAGAGCAAGCAGGCACAGAGCCGCCTCAAGCAGATCGAGAAGCTCGAGGAGGTCGTCGAGACCAAGGGCGCGAAACGCTCGAGCCTCGTCCGGCCCTACGTGCGCTTCGAGTTCGAGAAGCCGAGCGGCCGAGACGTGCTGCGCGTCACCTCGGCGCGCAAGGCGTTCGACGACAAGGTCGTCCTCGACGGCGTCAGCGTCACCGTCAACCGCGGCGACCGCATCGCGCTCATCGGGCGGAGCGGCATCGGCAAGTCGACGCTGCTCAAGCTGATGGTCGGGGCCTACAAGGGCCTCGACGCCGAGACGAAGCCCTACACCCTCGCGCCCGACGCGGGCGAGGTCCGCTGGGGCAACGAGTCGAGCGTCGGCTACTTCGCGCAGGACCACCACGAGGCCCTCGGCGAGACGGGCAAGGGCACGACCCCGTACGAGTGGCTCTACCGCTTCGACACGAGCCGCCCGCAGGAGGAGATCCGCGCCATCCTCGGCCGCCTCCTCTTCAGCGGCGACTCGGCCCTCAAGCCGACCGAGGCCCTCTCGGGCGGCGAGGCGGCGCGCCTCCTCCTCGGCAAGATGGTGCTCGGGCGCCACAACGTCCTCATCCTCGACGAGCCGACCAACCACCTCGACATCGAGTCGATCGAGGGCCTGCTCGAGGGGCTGCAGAAGTTCGAGGGGACGGTCCTCTTCGTGAGCCACGACCACCACTTCGTGGCCGCGCTCGCGACGCGCATCCTCGAGCTGCGCGACCGCCCGGCGGGCGCCGAGGGCGAAGGCTGCGAGGTCGCCGAGTTCAGCGGCGAGTACGAGGAGTACCTGAAGCGCCCGGACCAGCGCCGCGCGAGCTGACGGCCACGGCGGGCTTCGCCCACGAGGCGGGGCGCGGGGTCAGCGCCGCGCGTCGCGCCACATGAGGCGCGCCGTCGGGCCTCCGTCCTCGACGTCCACGGCCTCGACCAGGCGGAAGCCATGGCGCGCGTAGAGACGCGCGTTCGCCTCGGTCGAGGCTTCGAGGTACGCCGGGGCGCCCTGGCGGTCGCACTCGGCGAGGGCCGCGTGCAGGAGCGCCGAGCCGACGCCGCGGCCCTGGTGGTCGGGATCGACGCCGACGGCGAAGAGGTACCAGTGGGGCTCCCGGGGGTGCTTGCGATCGACGCGGCCGATGCCGCGGAGCACGCGAGCTATGCGCGTCCAGCCGACGGCCTTCCCGAGCCGGAGGGCCTCGGGCCATGCGCGCAAGGGGTGCCACGCCCCAGGGGGTGCCCAGAGCGCGACCCCCGGGGCGCCGGAGCCGCCCCGGCCCGGTCCGCCCTCGGCGATCCACACGCCGCCGGCCGGCAACGTCCAGCGGCGGAACGCGACGTCGAAGACGGTCGCGAGGGCAGCCGCCTTGCCGCCGTCGCCACGCACGGCGAAGCACGCCAGCGGATCGTCGGCGAACGCGCGCGCCAGGACGCGAACGACGTCGTCGCGGTCGGCGGCGACGGCAGGCCGCACGTCGACGCGCGGCCGAGGGTCGACCGAGGGCACGTCAGAACGCCTCCACGTCCACGACGCGCGCGGCGACCACGTGCTTCAGCGGCTCGTGCGACATCGCTTCCGTTGCGGCACCGATCGGGTCCATCACGGCGCCGGCGACCTTGCCGAACGTCCCCCTGGGAGGATCGCCGCCCTCGAGCGTCTTCATGGCCGAGGTCACCTCGACCGTGATCGAAAGGCCCCGGGCGCCCGCCGGAACGCGGAGCGGCGGCATGCGACGTCC
The DNA here is from genome assembly GCA_036490515.1 of Polyangiaceae bacterium. Lineage (GTDB taxonomy): Bacteria > Myxococcota_A > Polyangia > Polyangiales > Polyangiaceae > Palsa-1150. The sequence goes on along the minus strand of DASXDU010000025.1, from coordinate 103,433 downwards.
CTCGGCGACCATCTGCCGCGCGACCTCGTTCCACTCCGGCCGCCCGGACGACGAGTCGAGGACGAGCACCGTCGCGAGCACGCCGCCCGCATCGGTGTCGAAGCGAAGGAGCGCGCGCCCCGTGGTGGGCACGCGGCTCCGGCGAACGAGGTCCTGCGCGATCGTCGCGAACGCGCCTCCCTGCGCGATCCCGAGGTCGACGTCGCGCGAATCCGGATTGCCCGGCGTGTGCGGGTTGCGGGGACCGCGGCGGCCTGCCTGCTCGAGGGTCGCGCGAACGCCCGCGCGCACGGCCGAATCGAGCGACCCTCCCGCCAGCGCGCCCGAGCCAGCGGTACCCTCCGCGGCGCCGGGCCCGGACGGGAACGTCCAGCTCCCCTCGCCTGCCGCCGCCTGCGACGACGCCACCGGCGCAGCGTTCGCCCCCTCGGCTTCCCCCGGGTGCGGAAGGCTCTTGTCCTCGGACGGGATCGTCGACGTGGCGGCGCGCATGACGACGGCCACGGGCGCGGGCTGGCTCGTCTCGTCTTCGGCGCGCGGCGTCGCGTGCGGTGCGACCGGCTCCGCCGCTTCCTCGATCGCGATCTCGAGCGCGTCGGCCTCGTCCGCGTGCGGGGGCTGCTCGCGCGCCCGCTGCGCGCTCGTCCACGCGACCCATGCCCCCGCGCCCGCGTGCATCGCGAGCGCCACGGCCATCGTCCAGCGGAATCGCGCGTGCACGTCCTACGCATGACGTACCCGCCCGGGCGGCGCAAGTGCACCGGCGGAGGACGCTCGCCGCGCGGACGGCGAGCGACACGAACCCGACCGACACGCCGCAGCCGGCGGGCGTATCCTCACCGTGGGGAGGGCCGCGGGCGCCGCCATGGCCATCGTCGTCGACGAGGACGCGTATCCGTTCGTGCTCCAGGGGTTCGCGCACACGAAGGGCGAGCCCGCGCTGCACGAGCTCTTCGCTCGCATGTCGGTCATCGCGAAGCGCGCCATCGGGAACGACACCGTGCACGTCGTGGTCGCCGTCGGCGACGAGCGCTTCACCGCCGCCGAGCGCAAGCTCCTCGCCGAGCAGATGGCCATCGCGCCGAAGGACGAGGTCGCGCGCGTCGTCGGCGCGTTCGCCGTCATCGAGAGCAGCTTCGCGCGGGGCGTGCTCACGGCGCTCCGCTGGCTGTCGCCGGACAGCATCCCGGTGGTCACGGCGTCCACGCCCGACGAGGCGATCGACCTGGGGCTCGCACGCCTGACCGCGCACGGCGTCGCCGTGCCCGCGACCGTGTCCGGGAGCGCCCGCGCCGCGGCGAAGAAGCTCCACGCCGCGCTCCGCCCTCGGTAGCGGAAGCCATGGCCGGTCGAGTGGGGGCGCGGGCACGGCGAGACGGCGTGGTGACTCCCGGTCGACGCTCGGGTCACGCCGGAACGAGCGTTGCTCCCCGTCCACCCATGCGCCGCTCGCTCCCCATCCTGGGCCTGCTCGTCGCGTGCGGCTGTGGCGGCACGTACGCGTATGTCCCCACCACCAACGCGACCGCGACCATGCGCGGCCGTGTCGCCGCCGATTACCCCATCCCGCCGAACGCACCGCAGGGGGACCTGCGTCTCGCAACCTACGGGGTCACCGAGGTGTCGCCGAGAAACGCGCCCGGCGAGGTGCAGCGCGCGCTTCACCTGCGAGTGGTGCTTTCCGACGCGAGCGCATCTCCCTGGACCTTCGACACGCGCGTGCAGCGCCTCATCCTCGCCGACGGCGAGCCCGTCGCGCCCGCGTTCGAGTCGGCCAGCCCAGGCACGCCGCCTCCGGCGGTGACGGTCGCGCCCAACAGCGAGCGCGTGGTCGACCTCTTCTTCCTCCTGCCGCCCGGCTACCAGCGCTCGGAGGCGTTGCCGGAGTTCGAGGCGGCGTGGCGCGTGGACACGGCCGCCGGGACGATCGCCGAGAGGACCCCGTTCGAGCGGCTCGCGGTCGAGCCAGACGCGGGAGGCTACGACGCCTGGGACTACGGCGACGACTACTACTGGGGAGGCCCGTACTGGATCAACCCGGCCTTCCCCTACGTCGCCTTCGGGTACCCGGCGGGGTACTGGGGAGGCGGCCTCTCCATCCATCGCGGGCCGCACTTCGGGTACGGCTTCCACGGCGGATATCACGGGGGCGTGCACGCCGGCGGCTGGCACGGAGGCGGCTTCCACGGCGGCGGAGGCTTCCACGGCGGAGGCGGCCGCCGCTGAACTCATGGCGGGTCGGACGCGCCTGGTGCGCTCCCGGTGCTACGTCGCGGCCTTCGTCGGCGGAACGCTGCCGGTCGTGTTGCCCGCCTCGACGTGCACCTTCCCCCCGCCCTGCTTGCGCGCTTCGCGGACGGCGTTGCCGGCGCGCTTCACGATGTCGGCGGGCGTCTCGCCCGAGGGTGGCACCCAGAGGGCCGCGCCGATGGATAGCGTCACGCGCCGCGCGAGCCCCAGGTCGAAGGCGCGCTCGCTCATCGCCTTGGTCACGCGGTCGCCGACGGTGCGGGCCGCGATGGCGTCGGCGCCCGGCAGGAGGAGCGCGAACTCGTCGTCCTCGAGGCGCGCCACGACGTCGTACTCGCGCAGGCACTTCTTCAGCCGGCTCGCCGTCTGCTCGAGCACCTGGTCGCCGACGGGTACGCCCGACTCGTCGTTGATCGCGCTCATGCCGTCGACGTCGAGCCGCAGCACGGCATAGCTGTCCCACGCGCGCGTGCTCCGGCCGTGCTCGCGCTCGAGCTCCTCGCGGAAACGGCGCTGGTTGAGCAAGCCGGTGATGGTGTCGAAGGGCGTGAGCTCGGCGATGCGGGCCTGAAGCTGGCGCGTCGACCGCTCGGCTGCGCGCTCGCGCGTGACGTCCCGGACGAAGACGACGCGACCCGGTGGCCGGCCGGCGACCGAGTTGGGGATGCCCTTCACGAGCACCGTGCGCGGGCGCGGCCGGCGGACGTCGACGTCGGCCATCGACATGGGGACGCCGAGAGGCGCCTCGGCCGCAGCCGCCGCGAGGAACCCTTCGGGCTCCTCGCACGCGCTCGCGAACGCGTCGAGCACCTCGATGCGCGACTTGCCGACGTGGGCCGACGGCTCGACGCCGAAGAGCTCCCCGGCCCGCCGGCCGATCATCCGGCAGCGGCCGTCCCCGTCGAAGACGATGAGCCCCTCGTCCGCCGCCTCGAGCACGGTCATGAACGCCGCCTGGAGGAAGGCGCTCCACTGGGGGTCTTCGCCGGGCATCTCGCATCGTATGGTACTTCGGCGGCGCTCGACTTGTCCTATTCTCCGCCGCCGGAGCCGATGCCCTTCCACCTCGCACCGCGCCAGCGGGCCACGTTCCGCGCCTTCGGGGAGGCGCTCTTCGCACAGCCGCCGCCGCTCGCCGGCCCGCGCCCCGCGCAGCTCGACGCGCTCGTCGAGGGGCTCGAGCTGCACCTCCAGCCCGTCAGCCGGACCCAGCGGGTCCTCCTGCTCCTCGCGCTCGAGCTCGTGCGCTGGCTTCCGGTCCTCCTCTTCACGTCGGTAGGGCCATTCGAGGCGCTCCCGCTCGACAAGCGCATCCGCCTCCTCGAGCGGATGGACCGGTCGCGCGTGACCTTGATGCTCGTGCCGTTCATCGCCTTCAAGACCCTCCTGTCGATGCACTTCTTCGAGGACGAGGGCGAGCTCCGCGCCATGGGATACCCGGGGGACGACCAGAGGAAGCGTTGGCTCAAGACCGCAGCATGAACGTCGTTCGCGGTCGCGAGCAGCGCGACCGTCTGCGCCTCGCGGCGGACGTCGCGATCGTCGGCTCGGGCGCGGGCGGCGCGGTCGTCGCGAGCCTCCTCGCGCGCGAGGGGCTGCGCGTCGTCGTCCTCGAAGAGGGCGACTGGGTGCGCCCGAGCGAGTACGGGTCGATGCGGCCCACTGGGACGATGCGCCGGTGCTGGCGCGAGGGCGCGCTCGCGGCGGCCGTGGGCCTCGGCAACACGCCGTTCATCAGCGTCCTCCAGGGCAAGTGCGTCGGAGGGTCGAGCGTGCTGACGGGCGGGGTGTGCTTCCGCATCCCGGACGCGGTGCTCCACGAGTGGTCGCACGACCTGGGCCTGCGAACGATGACGCCCGAAGGGCTCGACCTGCACTTCCGCGCCGTCGAAGGCGTCGTGCACGTGGAGACCGTGCCCGACTCGATGCGATCGCGCGGCACGGAGCTCTTCCTCGACGGCGCCGCCAAGATGGGCATCCCGATGAAGTCGATGCGCCGCAACACGAGCGGCTGCCACGGCGCGTCGCGGTGCAACTTCGGCTGCCCCCACGGCGCGAAGCTCAGCGTTGACGTCTCCTACCTCCCCGACGCCTGCAGTCACGGCGCCCTCGTCGTCAGCGACGCGCTGGTCGATCGCATCGACGTCACCGGCGGCATCGCGCGCGGCGTGCGCGGCCGCCTCCTCGACGCCGAGGGCAACCGCGGCCCCGAGCTCGAGGTGCGCGCGAAGCTCGTCGTCGTCGCGTGCGGCTCGCTCCACACGCCGCTGCTCCTGCGCGCCAGCGGCGTCGACTCGCCGCACCTCGGCCGGCACATGACGCTTCACCCGGGCTTCCGCGTCGGGGCCGTCTTCGACGAGACCGTCGAGGGCTGGGACGGCGCGCTCCAGAGCGTCTACAGCGACCACTTCGCGGCCGACGGCATCACGCTCGTCAGCGTGCACCCGCCGCCGAGCATCATCGCCGCGGCGTACCCCGGCGTCGCCGGCAGCTACCTCGAGAACGTCCGCAAGACGCCCCACTTCGCGATGTTCGGCGGGATGATCCACGACGAGGGCGGCGGGCGCATCCACCGCTTCGTGGGCCGCGAGCCGCTCGTGACGTACCGCATGGCGCGCGGCGACGTGCCACGCCTGCTCAAGGCCATCGACATCGTCGCGCGCATGGGCTTCGCCGCCGGCGCGCGCGAGATCGCGCTCCCCGTCTTCGGCATCGACACGCTCAAGAGCGAGCGCGAGCTCGAAGCGTTCGTCGCGAACCCGCCCCCGATGCGCCGCATCGAGTGCACCGCGTACCATCCCCTCGGCTCAGCAAAGATGAGCGCAGACCCGCGCAGCGGCGTGGTGAAGGAGAGCGGCGAGTCGTGGCAGGTGGACAACCTCTACGTCGCCGACGGCAGCGTCTTGCCGACCAGCATCGGGGTGAACTCGCAGCTGCCGATCATGGGCGTCGCGCACAAGATCGCGACGGGCATCGCCGCGGACTGGGCGAGGCTCGCGCGAAGGGCCGCGTAGGGACCGGGCGCGGGCGACGGCTCGTCAAGCCTTCAGCGGACGGCCGCGAGAAACCCCGCGTACATGCGCCTGTCCGGTACGGCCGGCACCCCCACCGCGATGGACCCGAACCGCTGCTTGCCCTCCCACGCGACGTCGACGCCGACGAGCATGTCGTCGTGCGCGGCGGACGTGTCCTCGAACGCGGTCGCGAGCGGCGTGCCGGCGCGCAGTCGCGACCAGAGACGCAGCGACGCGGGCGCGATGCGCAGGCTCGCCGAGCCGGCGGCGTCGCGCGTGAGCGGGAACGTGAGACGGCTGAACGTGCCGGTGTTCGTCGTCTCGATGGGGAGGTCGGGGTCGGCGGTGGCCGAGACCATCGCCCCGCGCGGCAGGTACACGACGACCGCCTCGCTCACCGGGTCGCCGTCCTCGCCGGCCTCGATGACGCGCACCGCGTAGACGTATCCCTTCACCAGCGCGGCGGCGCGGCCCCGGAGCGACCTTCGCGGCGCCGCGTCGCACGTCGCCAGATCGTAGTCGCCCTCGTTCATTTCGACGTCGACGCCTGCGTCCGTCCAGCCGGCCGGCGCGATGCCGCCCCAGATCGCGAGGCGCTTGCCCGTGTGCCCTCGCCCGCACGGCGGGGGCAGGCCGCGTCCGAAGTCGGCCGCGCCCGTGAAGGCGGAGAAGCCGAGCCGCGAGGTCCCCTGGTCCTCGTAGGCAGCGGACTCCGAGAGCACGACCTCGGCGTAGAGCGTCGTCCGCACGAAGACGGTCCAGCCGTTGCCCGTGCGACGGAGCGTGAAGCCTGCCGCGCCCCACGCCGGGCCCCACGTCGCGACGGGGAGCGCGTCCACGTCGAAGCGGAGGGTGCGCACCGGGAGGCGGGTGGGACCGGAGGCGAGGCTGCCGAGAAGGCCCGGCGGGGGGTTCGCGTAGGGAGGGTCGGACACGGGCGCGGGCGCGAGCGCGGACGCGGGGGCGAGCGCGAGCGCGGGCGTGAACGCGGGGGCGGGGGCGGGCGCAAGGCAGCCTGCGACCAGGCAGGCGCTGGCTGCGGCCGCCGCGACCCCGAGCTTCACAGCGACCTCAGATACGCCGCCAGCGCCTCGCGATCGCCCTCCGGCAGGAGCGCGCTGTGGCCCATCGCGCTCTCCGGATCGGCCAGGAGCGCCTCGATCGTCTTGTAGCGCCCGTCGTGGAAGTACGGCGCCGTACCGCGGACGAACCGGAGCGAGGGCGTGTCGAAGGACGTCTGGCTGTCCTTCGGTTTGGGGACGAGGCGGTGGCCCTGCCCGTCGGTGGTGCCGCCGGCGTGGCAGGTCGCGCAGCCCTGCTTCTCGTCGTCGAAGAGCGCGTGGCCGCGCGCGACGAGCACGTCCTGCCGCGCGGTGTCGGGCGGCGCGCGGATGGTAAGCAGGTACTTCGCGATGTCGTCGACGTCGGTGCCGGCGATCCCGTTGCCGCCGAGGCGAGTGACCGTGTTCTGGATGTAGTCGGCGAGCGTCTTCTGGTCGCCGACCCACCCGTACGGCGCCGTTCCGGGCAAGCGGCCCGCGAGCATCGGCGTCTGGCGCGGCCCGAACGGCGTCGTCCACGTGAGGCCGTCCTCGCGCCCGTCGACGTGGCAGCTCGAGCACGCGATGCCGTCGCTCGAGATGCGTGTGTCGTCGGTGCGGTAGAAGAGCATCCGGCCGCGCGCCACCGAAGCGAGCCCCGGGTCGGGGTGGTAGTCGACGGCGACGTGGCGAAACGCGCCGCGGTCTCCCGCGAGGTCGATGACGGTGACCGTGGCCTGCATCTGCGAGAAGACGACCGCGCGGCCCGCGTCCTCGTCGACGGCGATCCCGGTGGGGCCCGCCGGCACGTCGAAGCGGCGGCGCTCCGCACGGAGCGGGTCGGCCGCGCGGGCGTCGAGGTCGAGCACCGCGTCGATGCCGTAGCAGGCCACGAGGAGGCGCCCCGCCTTCGCCTCGACGGCCGCGGCGCGCGGCAGGAGGCACTCGCGCGTCAGCTCCTTCTCCGACGTCCCGAGGAGGTAGCGGGTCATCGCCCTTTCCGTGTCGGTGTCGACGACGGCCACCGTCGGCGTCTCCTTCGGAACGCCGTCGAAGGGCGGCCCGTAGTAGACGGACGACCGCCGCTCCGGGTCGCCCGGATCGACGCTGACCATCGGTGCGAACACGCGCTCGGCGCCTTCCATCGCGCCGTTCGAGCCGCCCGCCGCCGGCAGCACCAGGCTTGCGAGCGCGTACCCCTGCGATCCCGTCCGCGCCGTCCGCAGGTCCTCGGCCGACGCGAGGGGCGACGACTTGCGGAGCGACAGGTCGACGACGTCCGGCGAGTCGTCGGCGGCGAGGTCCACGGTGCTCATCGCCGCCCCGACGACGTGGGAGACGAACGCCACGTCGTGCCCGTCGACCAGGACGCCGCGCGGATCCCTCGGTAAGGGTACGACGCGCCGTACGTCCATCGTCGCCTCGTCGAGCACGCTGAGCGCGCTCCCCCACGCGCTCGTCACGACGACCTTCGCGTCGTCGGGCGACGCGGCGATGCCCCACGGCTCGGCCGGGAGGTCGCGCGTGCAGACCGGCGCGAGCGGTGCGGCAGGGTCGGCCGTCGGCTCGAGGATCGCGACGCGTGTCCCGTCCGAGAGGGTGGTCGCGACGCGGCCGTCGGCGAGGACCAGCACCTGGCGAGGCTCGCCGTCGAGGCGCGTACGGGCGAGCTCGTGGCCGGCGTCGACGTCGATCGTGTGCAGCGAGCGGCTGTCCGCGTCCGCGATGTACGCGAGGAGACGCGTTCCGTCGCGGACGAGCGCGACCGCGTTCCCCGCGCGCGCCCCCGCGACGCGCACCGGCCCGACGCCTGGCGCATGGCGAACACACGAGACGGGCGCCGCGGCGACGGCCGCGGGCGGAGACGCGCCTGACGGGGCACGCCCCGGGGGCAGCTGCGCGCATGCCCCGAGGAAGAGGCAGGCGATGAACATGCGTCGCATGGCGACACCTCCTGATGCGACCCGGTAGGACACCGCGGGGCCGCGGATGTTTCGAGCGATCGACGCGCCAGACCGCGCGAGGCTTGGGTCGGTGGCCGCCCGCGCCGAAGGACGATGCTTCGCGCGAATCAGCGCCGCAAGAAAGCGCCCCCGCTCACTGCCCGGCTGCGTCCCCCGCGTCTCCCCCGCCGCCGTCTCCCCCGCCCGCCTCGCCTCCGGCTCCCGCCTCTCCGCCGGCGTCCACGGCGCCCGCTTCCTCCGCGGGGCAGACGTCGCAGCACGTGAGCGCCTCCGTGAGGTTGCCCGAGATGCACGTGCCCGCGGGGCACACGCCGCTGTCCTCGAGCGACACGAGCCCCTCGTCCTCGCACGTCCCGCACTGCGATCCGCAGCAGCCTTCGCCCGCGTCCTCTTCGAGGCAGAAGCCCTTCGGGCACGTGCCGTTGGTCGCGGCGAGGTAGCCGTCACCGCACGCGCCGCTGCTCCCCGACGGCGTGGCGCGCGGGGTCGACGAGCACGCGGCGACCACCAGCGCGACGAGCGGCGCGGCCACGAGCGCGGCCAGTCGCTTCGACCGTTCAGAGGGGCGCAAGCTCGTCCTGCTTGAAGAGCTTCGCGAAGCTCTCCTTGTCGAGCGCCTTCTCGAGCGCGGCCTCGACGGCGATGGTCTTGTCGCGCACGAGCCGCTCGAGGGCCATGTCCATCGTCTGCATGCCCTGCGCCTGGCCGCCCTGCATCAGGCTCGGAATCTGGAACGTCTTGTTCTCCCGGATGAGGGACGCGAGGGCCGGCGAGCCGATGAGGATCTCGTGCACGGCGACGCGGCGCTTGCCGTCGGCCGTGCGCAGGAGCTGCTGCGCGACGATGCCGGCGAGGCTCTCCGAGAGCATGCCGCGCACCTGGGGTTGCTCGTCGGCGGGGAACGCGTTGACGATGCGGTCGATGGTGGCCGCAGCGCTGTTCGTGTGGACCGTGGCGAAGACGAGGATGCCGAAGCTCGCGAGCTGGAGCGCGAGCTTCATGGTCTCGTTGGTCCGGAGCTCGCCGATGAGGATCACGTTCGGGTCCTCGCGGCCGGCGCTGCGGATGGCGTAGGCGTACGTCGAGGCGTGCGGCCCGATCTCGCGGTGCGTGATCTGCGCCTTCTGCGGCACGTGCACGAACTCCACCGGGTCCTCGATGGTGAGGACGTGGCACGCGCGCGTCTTGTTGATGTGGTCGATCATCGCCGCGAGCGTCGTCGACTTGCCCGAGCCGGTCGGCCCCGTGACGAGCACGAGGCCCGAGCGGCGGTCGGAGAGCTTGCGGAGGACCGGCGGGCAGCGGAGGTCCTCGAGCGTCAGGACCTTCGTCGGGATCGTGCGGAAGACCGCGGCGAGCCCGGTCGCCTTGTAGAAGTAGTTCGCGCGGAAGCGCGCCTTGGTCCCGTACGCGTACGCGAAGTCGAGATCGAGCGAGCCGGTGATGGTCTCCTTCTGCTCGGGCGTGACGATCTCGAAGAGCAGCGACTCCACCTCCTCGCGCGTCAGAAGCTCGTGCCGCATCTCGACGAGCTGACCGCGAAGGCGCATGAGCGGCGGGTAGTCGATGCCGAGGTGCAGGTCGCTCCCGCCCTGCGCGAGGAGGGCGTCGAAGAGGAGGTCGATGGTGGCCACCTAGGACCCCTTCCTTCCGAAGAGCTGTCCCGCCTTGCCGAGCAGGCCGCCCGCGGCGTCGGGCTTGGCGCCGGGGGCCGCCGCGGGGGCCGCGGCGCCGGGAGCCGGACGGCGGCCGTCGAGGATGGCCTCGAGCTCGTCGGGGGACTCGGCGACCGTGAGCGCGGCTTCGCGGGTCACGCGACCCGCCCGCACGAGGTCGAGCAGCGACTCGTCGATGCGGAGGATGCCGAAGCCCTTGCCACGCTGCTGGAGGCTCGGGATCTGGAACGTCTTGTTGTCGCGGATGAGCGCCCATAGGGCGATCGACCCTGGCAGGAGCTCGACGGCCGCGACCATCCCCGTGCCGTCGGCGGTGGGGAGGAGGCGCTGGCTGACGATGAGGTGCAGCCCGCCCGCGAGCGTCATGCGCACCTGCGCCTGGTCGGCCGGCGGGAACAGGTCGACGAGGCGGTCGATCGTCTTGGCGGCGCTCGGCGTGTTCATCGTCCCGAGGACGAGGTGCCCCGTTTCGCTCGCCGCGAGGGCCATGCGGACCGTCTCGGTGTCGCGCAGCTCCCCGACCACGATGACGTCCGGGTCCTCGCGGAGCGACCCCTTGAGCGCGGCCGCGAACGTCTTCGTGTGCGTGCCGACCTCGCGCTGGCTGATCATCGCCTTCTTGCGGCCGTGGAGGAACTCGATCGGGTCCTCGACCGTGATGACGTGGTGCGTGGTCTCGCGGTTGATGATGTCGACGATGGCGGCGAGCGTGTTCGTCTTGCCGTGCCCCGTCGGGCCGGTGACGACCACGAGCCCCTGGTGATGGTGCGTCGCCTTCTCGATCTCGGGCGGCAAGCCGAGCGACGCGAGGGTGGGCGTCCCCGCGGGGATGACGCGGAAGCACGCCTTCAGGCCGGTACGCTGGCGCGCGACGTTCACGCGGTAGCGGCCGAGGTAGCCGCGATCGAGCGCGAAGTCGCAGGAGCCCTGCTCCTCGAGCGCCTCTCGCAGGCGCGCTGGCACGATCGGCATCACCATCGACTCGACGGCCTTCTCGTCGATGGACGGCCCCCGCGGCGTGAGCTCGCCGGACGTGCGGACGAGGACCGGCCGGCCGCCGATCACGTGGACGTCGCTCGCGTGCGCCTCGCGTGCCGACGAGAGGAGCCCGTCGAGACCCCGGGGGCCGCCCTCCTCCGCGCCGCCGAGATCGAGGGTGCGTGCGCCCGTCGCCTTCATCACGGCCGGCCGTGGGGTCGCCTCCGGGGCTCGCTCGGCAGGGTCCGCGTCCGCGCCGACCGACGGCGCGACCGGGGGCGGGTTCGACTCCTTGGGCAGGCGGAGGGCGGGGACGGACTTGTGCGACGGCCTCTTGGCAGGCGGGGGCGTCGACTTCCTGGCCGGCGGCGCCGAGCGCTTCGTCGCCGGCATCGCCGGGACGGACGCCTTGCGCACGATGACGAACCGCGCCTGGACACGCCCGTCTCGCATCACCGCCTGCACGCCCACCGACCCGATGCCTTCGAGCCGCAGCGTCCAGGCGGCCGGCCGCTCGCCGAGGTCGTCGACGTAGCGGCTCCCGCCCGCCGAGACGAGCATCTCGAGGATCTGGTCGGTCGTGCGCGCCTTGTCGTCGAGCGGCTCGTACTTGGCGCCCACCTTGATGCAGGGCAGCCGGTCGCTCGCCACCGCGAACTCGGAGACGTCGCTCCTCGTCAGCTCGTGCAGCATCGCCTGCAGGGTCTTCATGTCCGCGCGTACGCGAGCATACAGGAAGCGGGATGGCCGGCGGCGACCCTATCCGCTCGACGCGGACGGCGGGGCGCACCATGATCGGTCCGGAGGCGCTTCTCATGAACTCGCCCTGTCGGTCGCTCTCCTTCGTCGTCTTCGCCGCGTCGCTCGGGCTCGCCGGCTATGCGTGCGGCGGCAAGACCGCCGGGACGGGCGGCGGCTCGTCGAGCAGCGGCGGCGGATCGAGCGGCGGCGGGAGCAGCGGAGGGGGGTCGAGCGGCGGCGCCAGCGGCAGCGGGGGCTCGAGCAGCGGCGGTGGCAGCAGCGGAAGCCCCTACACGTGCCCGAACACCCCCGGCGCCGGCACGTGCGCCTCGGGGGAGACCTGCAACTACGGCGAAGGCTGCAGCCTCGAGACCTGCTCGTGCGACGCGAACGGCGGGTGGATCTGCGGGGGCTCCGACTGCACGCCTCCCCCCTGCCCCGCCGCCGTGCCGAACGGCGTCTGTCCCGACGACGCGCTCGGCCAGACGTGCTCCTACTCCGACCCGCAGGGGTGCGGCCCGAGCTGCACCTGCGTCAACGACGGCATCGGCCCGGCATGGGCGTGCTCGTACCCGCCGTGTGCGTCGAGCCCCTGCCCGGCCGGGCCGCCGGGTGCCGGCTCGACGTGCTCGTCGCCGGGCCTCTACTGCTACTACCCGGACGACGGCGGCTGCTACGGCGCGACGGGGATCTGCGAGTCGGACGGCACGTGGACGGTGAACGTCGGCGGCTTCTGCGACGCGGGCTTCGAGGGCGACTGAACGCCGGCGCGCGGCACGCGCCCCGGAGCCCCTCGGTCATCGCGCCGCCGGCTCGAGCGTCTGGTCGCGGTACGCCGCGGCGAGGTCCTCCAGGGCCGCGATCTCCTCGGCGAGATCGCGCCCGCGCGCCGTGTCTCCCACGCGAAGGACGCGCGGCTGGACCCGCACGTCCTCTATCTCGGGCACGATGTCGATGCCGCGTTCGACGGCGGCCTGCACCGACTCGAAGTGGTGGTGCTTGGCGAGGTACGTGCGCTCGGCGCCGATGACGAGCGTGAAGCCGTGGTCGCCGTACGCCTCGGAGAACGCGCCGTCGATCGTCACGGCCATACCGCTTCGCTTGACGGGGGACTCGCCGGCCTCGAGCTTCACCGGCACGTGCCCGTTGACGATGAGGATCTCTCCCGTGCCGCCGAGCTCCGCGCCGATGCGAGCGCAGAAGGCGCGGTCGTGGATCTTCTCGAAGTACGGGTTCTTCGTCTCCTTCTGGGCGGCCTTGTCGGCGACGAAGTAGATCTCGAAGGTCGCCATCCGGTCCTTGCCGAAGAGCGGCGAGCGCGGCCCCGCCCAGAGGTAGTAGAGGAGGTCGAGGTCCGCCGCGCGGCGCTCGCGGAAGGCGCGCCGCACGACCACGTCGAGGGCATCGAAGAGCGCGCGGCCGCGGACCGGCACGCCGTCCACCTCGAAGGCGAGCGGCTCGCCCGCGTCGTCGACGGGGACGCAGCCGTGGAAGATGACGTTCTCGTCGCGGACGGCGAGCATCGCGCCGCGCTCCTCGACGAAGCGCATGTCACGCCAGAGGGCCGGGCTGTCGAGGAAGCTCTGCTTCAGGTGATCGATGCACGTCGCCTCGGCCTCGGACAGGCGATACGGATCGCGGAAGTCGACGGTGGGGAACGCGCGGTCGAGGAGCGCGTGGACCTTGCCGTCGATGGTGACGGTGCCGGCCGCGAGGTCGATGCGGTGAAGCAGGTTCCGGTGGTCGAGGTCGAAGTGCGGGTTGCGCCGCGTGGTCTGCGCCTCGAGCTTGAACTGGAGGATCGCGATGGCCTTCTGCATCCGCGCGAGCAGGAGCGGATCGCGCAGGTCCTCGCCCTTCGGACGGAAGCGCTCCGCCGGGTCGTCGCCGTAGGCCGCGCGCGCGAGCTGCTCGAGCGGCTCGACCGGGATGCCGTAGCCCTCCTCGAGCTGCGCGATGCGCGCGTACCGGAGCGAGTTTCGCACGACCGTCGCGACGAGCGCCTCCTGCCCCAGGCACGCGCCCATCCACTCCGCGTCATGGTTGCCCCAGACGACGCGCGCGTTGGTCTGCCGGCGGATCGCGTCGATGACGCGGTCGATGCGGGGCCCGCGATCGCCGAGATCGCCCGCGACGATGAGCTCGTAGGACCCGAGACTCCGCAGGACGTGCGCCGTCGCTCGCAGGAGGTCCGCCCCCTGGTCTTCTTCGAGGAACGGCTCCACGAGCGCAGCCACGTAGTCGTCGACGCGCCCGAGGAGCGGCGCCGCGAGGAGCTCGGCGAAGAGCTCGCGCAGGGGCCCGGGGAGCGTGCGCCCGAGGTGCCGGAGGTCGTAGCCCGCGGCGAGAAGGCGCAGGAGCTCCATTTCGCGCAGGAGCGTGTCGCGCGCGAGGGCCGCGCGCGCGGTCGCGTCGGGGAGGCCCGCCACCACGCGCGCCCACGTCTCGCGCGGGTAGTAGACGAAGTTGAGCAGGAGCGCGCGCCCCGCTTCGTCGAGGCGGCCGGCGAAGGTGCGCTCGACGAGCGGCCGCAGGCTGCCCGAGCCGTTTCGCAGGATGTGCTCGAGCTTGCGGTACTCGCCGTGGACGTCGCTGACGACGTGGATGGTGCCCCGCGGCAGGCGGCGCACGGACTCGAGGTGCGCGATCTCGGCGCGCGCCGCGACGGCGTCGGGGAAGCGGTAGGCGAGCGCGCGGAGGTGCGGCAGGGAGATCGTCACCCCGACAGTGTCGGCGCACCCGCACCCCGACGACAAGACGTCCCGGGCGTCGCCGTCTCGGCGCGCCGCCCGGTCGCCCCGGCGACTCGGCTACTCGGCCTGCGCCTCGACCCGCGCGCCGTTCGTGCCGGTGCCGGGGTGCCGGTACACGCGGTCGCTCTCGCCGCGCTCGTACGCCGCGAAGAGCTTGCCCCACTGGGTCTCCGACTTCCACGTCTCGAACGTCCGCCGGTCCTTCAGCGGCCAGCGGTAGTAGTCGTGGTACGCCTCGCTGCCGAAGATGAACGCGTTGACGAGCGGCGTGTGGAAGAAGATCTTCTGGAAGCGCTTCATCGGCCCGAACCACATGAAGTCGCCGACCTTGCTGGCGCCGTTGTCGCCGACGTGGAAGCCCCAGTTCTCGCGCATCACCTGGCTCACCTGGTCGGGCCCGTCGCCGACGATCTCGATGTCCTTGGGGTCGCCCACGCCGAGCCCGTCGTCGTGCGCCACCTTGATGTACTCGAGCGTCATCGGGTCGAAGCCCATCATCTTCGCGGCGACCGCGTCGATGGCGACCTGGTCGGCCGACGCGAGCATGTAGTCCTTCACGACCGGGATCATCGTGCGCGGCCCGGGGCCGTTGCCCGCGGTCGTCCCGTCGGATATCGCGAAGATCCCCGAGTGGATCTCCTTCTGGATGGCGAGCAGATCGACGAGCGTCCGGTGGATCCACGAGTGCGTGTAGTGGCGCTTGGTGGCGAGCAGGCCCCCGAACGCGTTCTTCATCGCGCCGGTCGTCGTCGTGTAGATGTGGCACTTCATCGTCGGGAGGTGGACGATGTTCTTCCCGAAGAAGTAGTCGGGCACGTGGATGCCCTCGGGGAAGATCTTGTGGAGCACGTGCATCCGGGCCTTGGGCCGGTGCTCCACCCACTTCATGTCCGTCTCCTTGAAGTTGTAGAGAACGGGGATCTCGTACTTCTTGAAGAGCGGGACGTAGTTGTTGAGGTCCTCGCCCTTGAAGGCGTTGGTGACGACGGTCTTGTTCTGGACGCACGTCACGTCCGCGTAGCCGGCCTTCTTGAGCGCGAGGATCGTCCCCTCCATCTGCCAGGGCGTCGAGTTCGCGCTGGGGAAGGGGTAGTGCCAGGAGATGTTGTCCTTGAGGATCGTGGTGTGCCCGGCGGCGAGCGCCTGCTTCATCCCGGCGAGCTCGCAGAGGCGCTCGATGTCCCCGAGGACGGTTTCCGGCTTGACCTTGAGGACCGCGACCTTCGACTTTGCCATCTCGACTGTTCCCTCGGCTTCCTGGTGCCTTGCGCCGCTTGTCGGTGCTTCGCGCCGCCTGCGAGCCCGTGAAACAGCCGAGGCTCGCGGAAGCGCCGTGGGGGCGCGCCTACGCGCAGTGGTCTAGCACGCGAACGGATCTCGGCCCGCGAACGTAGCGCCGTGGCCGAGCTCGAACGCGATGCGGAGGAGCTGGTTGTACTTCGCGACGCGGTCGGACCGCGACAGGCTCCCGGTCTTGATCTGCCCCGCGTTCGTCGCGACCGCGAGGTCGGCGATGAAGGTGTCCTCGGTCTCGCCCGAGCGGTGCGAGATGATGCTCCCGTAGCCGTTCTGCGTCGCGAGGCGGATGCAGTCGAGCGTCTCGGTGAGCGTGCCGATCTGGTTGAGCTTGATGAGGATGGCCGTGCCGACGCGCGACGCGATGCCCCGGCGCAGGCGCTCGACGTTCGTGACGAAGACGTCGTCGCCGACGAGCTGCACCTTGTCCTGCAGGGCCTGCGTCATCGCCTGCCAGCCCTCCCAGTCGTCCTCGGCGCAGCCGTCTTCGATCGAGAGGAGCGGGTACTTCGACGCGAGCTGCTCGTAGATGCCGATGAGCTGGTCGCGCCCGACCGGCTTCTTGTCGAACGTGTACTTGCCGGTCTTCCGGTCGAAGAACTCGCTGGCCGCGCAGTCGAGCGCGACCCACACGTCCTTGCCCGGCGCGTAGCCCGCGCCCTCGATGGCGCGCACGACGTACTGGATGGCCTCCTCGTTCGAGCCGAGCTTGGGCGCGAAGCCGCCCTCGTCGCCGACGGCGACCGTGAGGCCCTTGTCCTTGAGGAGCTTCTTCAGCGTGTGGAAGATCTCGGTGCCGGCGCGAAGGGCCTCGGGGAACGACGGCAGGCCCGCCGGCACGATCATGAACTCCTGGATCTCGAGGCCGTTGTCGGCGTGGACGCCGCCGTTGACGATGTTCATGAGCGGCGTCGGGAGCACGCGCGCCTGCACGCCGCCGAGGTAGCGCCAGAGCGGCAGGCCCACGGCGTCGGCCGCGGCGCGCGCCACGGCGAGCGACACGCCGAGGATGGCGTTCGCGCCGAGCTTGCCCTTGTTGGGCGTCCCGTCCGCCTCGAGCATCACGCGGTCGACCTCGGCCTGATCGAGCGCGTCCATGCCGATGATCGACGGCCCGAGCGTGCGCTCGACGTTGTCGACCGCCTTCTGCACGCCCTTGCCCTGCCAGCGCGACTTGTCGCCGTCGCGAAGCTCGAGCGCCTCGTGCTCACCGGTGGACGCCCCGCTGGGCACGGCGGCGCGGCCGCGTCCGGAGGCGGTCTGGACCTCGACCTCGACGGTGGGATTGCCGCGGGAGTCGAGGATGGTGCGTGCGACGACGGCGCTGATCTCGCTCATGGCGCGGGCGCGTGTAGCACGACGGTTTCCACCCGGCGACCCCACGAGAGACGAGAGTGGGGAAAACAAGAAGATCAGATGATCAGAAGCAGTGAGGGGGGTGTTCACGCGCCTCGACGGATAGGGGACCAAGTCCGTCGCGCCCCCTCCACGCGGCGCCCGCGTAAACGCCCCAACGCCCCGGGCCCCCCGTGCACTCCGCCTTCCACCCCGTGCAGACGACCGAAAGCCCCCTCTCGCCTTCTGATCTTCTGATCTTCCTGTTTCTCCCTCTCGATCTCGATCGGGCGCCTCAGTTGCAGGTGGTGGCGGCGCAGGCGGAGATCTGGGTCGCGCAGGCGGTCTGCGCGGTGCTCCCGTTCGCCGAGAAGCAGTCGAGCGCGGCGGTGAAGGGCTTGGCGATGCCCGGACAGCTGTTCGTCACGCAGCCGTAGAAGGTCGCGGCGTCCTTTGCGCCCGACACGCACTGCATCGACGTCGTGCAGTCGGCCGCGCCCGTGCCGATGTACGTCGCGGCGTTGCTCAGGTCGGTGAAGGCGCCCGTCGTGCTGCACGTCTCGAACTTCGCGTCGCGCGGGTAGTACGCGCCGACGAAGACGCACATCTCGTTGGTCGCCGCCGAGAGGCCCTGCACGATCGCCGTCGTGCCGTCGTTCTCGTAGTTGCACTCGTAGTCGATCTGCTGGCCCGCGGTGAGCGCGTAGCCCGGCGCCGGCCACTGCGTGACGGGCGGGTCGGTCCACACGCTGCTCGTGTACATCTGCTTCAGCACGTTGCCGCTCGCGTCCTCGAGGTTCGCGCTGCCGCCGAGCCCCCATTTGTGCATGTGCGTCTGCGCGGTCGTCAAGGTCAGGTTGCTCGTCACCGGGCAGCTCATGCGCGCGTGCGCCTGCGCGTTCGGCGGCACGACGATGAACGGATTGTAGAAGAAGTAGATCCCCGCCTCCTGCGTCACGGCGCTCTTCGGGATCGTGTCGAAGTTGATCGCGACGACCGGGTTCATCGCCTGCATCGTCGTGTTGAGGACGTGGAGATCGAGCACGAGCACCGAGCCCGACGGGATGTGGAGCGCGACGTCGGGGGGAAGGTCGCTCAGCATCGGGGGCGCGTCGGCGGACTGCGCGCCGCCGATGAACTGCGTCGTGTTCCAGTCCGCCGCGGGGCCGCCGACGCAGTCGAACACCTTCGTCGTGTCGACGGTCTTGCCGGAGTTGCTCGTCGTCGGGATCGACGTGTACGGCGTGTTCCACACGATGAAGTGGTGGCTGCCCGGCGTGTAGCGGACGTCCTCGTGGTTGACCCACATGTCCTCGGTCGTCTGGACGAACTGACACTGCTCGTCCTCGGAGCTCGCCGCGATCGAGCCCTGCATCGAGTACTGCACGCCCTGCCCTGCCGGCGGAGGGGCGAGGAGCTCCCCTCCGTCGTCGCCCGCGGCCCCGCTCGAGCTGCCCGACGAGGAGGTCGAGCCGGACGAGGAGCCCCCGTCCCCCTGCCCGCCCCCGGCGGACGACGGAGACGACGACGAGCAGGCCGCGACGGCGAGAACGGGGACGAAGAGCAGACAGGCACGCAGGGTCATGGGCAAGTACCTCCCGGTTGGTTGGCGCCGACAGGGTAGCTCGTCCGGAGGACCTCGCTAGGTCGCCCCTGCGAGGCCCGTGGGCTTGCCCTTGCCGGCCGCTCCCCCCCCGGGCGGTCGGGGAAGCGACGCCCGGAGCGCGCTCTCGACGACGTCCACGGAGAGGCCGATCTCCTGGGCGCGCGCGAAGGCGGCATGAAGCCCGGCCCGCACCTGGCGAGGCGTGAGATCCATCGCCTCGGCCGCGGCGCAGACGACCGCGTCGACGACGCTCGGAGGAGGAGGAGGAGGCGGTGGGGGCGGCGGAGGCGGGGCGGGCTGCACGATGCCGAGCGTGACGAGCGTGGCGCCCATCGTCGCGGCGAGAGCGGCGGCGACCCCCGGATCGTGCGCGTGGACGTCGCGCGCGAGGGCGACCATCCCGTCCGTGGAGAGGCCGACGCCGCTGCGCGCGTAGCGCTGGGCCGTGCGGCGCGAAACGCCGAGACGCTCGCCGAGGCCCTCCTGCGTCGTGTGCAGCGCGGAGCGGGCCTGTTCGAAGAGGAGGGCCGTGAGATGGGGCATGCGAGATGCGATGCTCGCACCGGTGGCGCTCGAATGCCAGAGGAAGCGTCGCGCTGCGATGCAGCTGGCGCCTTCATCGCCGGAGTAGGCGCCTTCATCGACGATGTCCGACCTCGATGGGGCGACGATGGCACACAATGTGACGTAAACATGCGCTCCTTCGACGAAGGATCCGCCGCATCCGCGCGTGGATGCGTCGCGATGGGCCGATGGAGCGCCATCCTGAACGCACATGCACATGGCCACGTCGGTGTGGGCGCTCCCATGGCTTGACGAGGCGTCGACGCGTGGAGCGGTCACCCTGCCTTCACCGCTCCTTGCGCCAGGATGGCCGTACGAAGCGCGGACTCCGCGATCGAGGCGTCATCCCGACGAAGCCCCAGCGCCACAGGGGCGAGAGCGCGTGCCTCAGGCCGGCGCCGTCTCGTCGTCGCTCTTCGCGTCCTCGGCGCGACGTTCCCGGAGCTCGTGCGCCTCGCGCGCCAGGGCCAGCCCGGGACCGACGCCGGCCCAGAACGCGCGCAGCACGTCCATGTCCTTCACGCGCCGAGCGGGCGGTAGGCTCGCGAGGAGCGCGCGGCCGTAGCCCTTCTTCACGATGCGGCTGTCGAGGATGGCGACGACGCCCGCGTCCTGCTGCGTACGGATCAGGCGCCCGAAGCCCTGCTTGAGGGTCATCGCGGCGCTCGGGACGGAGTACTGCGTGAACCCGTTGCCCCCCTCGCGGTCGAGGCGCGCGCTTCGCGCCGCGACGACGGGATCGTTCGGAGGCGCGAAGGGGATCTTGTCGAGGACCACGAGGCGGAGCGCCCAGCCCGGGACGTCGACGCCCTCCCAGAAGCTCATCGTCGCCACGAGGACGGCGCGCCCGCTCTCGCGGAAGCGGGAGAGAAGGACGTGCTTGGGCCGCTCGCCCTGCACGAAGAGGGGCCCCGCGACGCGCGAGCGGAGGCGCGCGTGGAGCGTGCGCATCGCGCGGTTCGACGTGCAGAGGACGAAGGCGCCGCCGCCGGTCATCGCGACGAGCTCGGCGATGCGGTCGACGGCCATGTCCTCGAACGCGGGGTCGGCGGGCTCGGGCAGATCGTGCGGGACGTAGAGGGCGGAGCGCGAGGCGAAGTCGAAGGGCGACGCGACGAGGAGCTCGCCGGTCGTGGGCGGCGCGCCGAGCCGCGCGCGGGCGAAGTGGAAGGAGGAGCCGGTGGCGAGGGTGGCGCTCGTGCAGACGACGCTGGGGACGCGATCGAAGAGGCGCGCGCGGAGCGTCGAGCCGACGTCGACGGGGCTCGCGCCGAGCGAGACGCTGCGCGAGCGGACGTCGACCCACCGAACGAGATCGCTGATCTCGCCGTCGTCGCCGGACCGCGCCCCGGCGAGGATCCCGCGGAGGGCGTCGCGCACGTCGGCCGTGCGGCGCGCGATCATCTGCACGGCCTCCTCGCCGCGCGCCTTGGTGACGGCCTCGAGGGCGGCGAGGCGCGTATCGAGGGCCTCGTGCGCGGCGCGCGTGGCGGGGGCGACGTCCTCGTCGCGGAGGACGCGCTTCGACTCCACCCCGCCGAGGCCCGCGGCCGCGAGCGACCGGAAGAACTCCTGCGAGGCGTGCCTCGCCTGCTCGAGCGTGCCGCGAATGGGCCCACTCGCGAGGGCCTCGAGCGCGTTGGCCTTGGCGAGGGTGCGCTCGGCGTCGCGGAGGAGCGACTCGATGCGCGCGCTCGAGACGCGCACGCCGAAGAAGTCGGTCGCCACGTCCTCGAGCTGGTGCGCCTCGTCGAAGACGACGGCGTCGTACGCGGGGAGGACGCTCGCGTGCTGACCGCGCGGGCCGGTGCGGAGCGCCAGGTCGGCGACGAAGAGGTGGTGGTTGACGACGACGATCTGCGCGTCCTCGGCCTCGCGCCGCATCCGCGTGACGAAGCAGCGATCGTAGTGCGGGCACGGCGCGCCGATGCGCGTCTCGCTGGACGACGCGACCTCGCGCCACGCGTGCGACTCCTCGGGCACGTCGCCGAGCTCGGACCGGTCGCCCGACTCGGTCTCGCGCAGCCACGCCACGATGCGCGAGAACTCGACGTCCATCGCGTGGGCGCCGCTCGCCTGCGCCTCCTCGAAGCGCCGGAGGCAGAGGTAGTTGCCGAGGCCCTTCATCAGCGCCGCCCGCACCGGTACGCCGTACGCGCCGAGCGCCTCGGCCACGAGCGGCAGGTCCTTCACGAAGATCTGCTCCTGGAGCGCACGCGTTGCGGTCGAGACGACCACCTTGCGACCGCTGAGGACCGCCGGGACGAGGTACGCGAGCGTCTTGCCCGTGCCGGTGCCCGCCTCGACGAACAGGTGCGCCTCGCTCTCGAGCGCGGCCTCGACCGCCTCGGCCATGGCGAGCTGCCCCTCGCGGTGCTCCCAGCCCGCGAGCGCGCGAGCGAGCGGCGAACCGGGACCGAGGACGTCGCGTGCGTTCGGCACGTCGAAGCGACTACCAGCGAGTGCGGGCGGCGTCGAGGCGTGGCGAAACGCGCCGTGGCAGCGGGAGCGTGACGGAGGCGAAGCGCAGAAGACGCGGCGTGGCAGCTCGGCGATGACGCGATGGGTCTGCGCCTTGCAGCCAGCCCCGGCCCGGAGGTCTCGACCCATGAAGAATCTCAGGAGTCCGCTCACGATCGCCTGCGCGATCACGGTCGCGCTGGGCACGCTCGGGATCAGCGCCTGCGAGGACACCGGCACCCAGCGCACGACGGGGCAGACGAACGCGCAGCCCACGTACACGGCACCGGCCGAGTCGCCGCGCACGGCCACCGAGCCCACGGGCGCGACGACGCCGCAGCAGCAGGCCGACTACCCGAACAACCCGGGCGACACGAACAACCTCGACGTCCCCGCGGGCGCGCCGGCCCCCGCGCCGGCGGGCGGCCTCCCGGCGAACGATCCGTCGAAGCTCGACGACGCGCAGATCGCGGCCGTCGTCATCGCGCTGAACACCGGCGAGATCCAGGAGGCAGAGCTCGCGCAGACCAAGGCGAAGTCGCCCGACGTGAGGGCGTTCGCCGCCCACATGCTCAAGGCGCACACGGCGATGCTCGACAAGGGCACGAAGGACTTCAAGGCCTCGAACCTCACGCCGGTCGACACGCCGGTGAGCAACGACCTGCGAAACCAGGCCTCCATGCAGCTCTCGTCGCTCCAGGGCGAGAACGGCAGGAGCTTCGACGACACGTACATCAACGGCCAGGTGAAGGCGCATCAGGACGCGCTCAACGAGGTCGATCAGCTCCTCACGGCCGCGAAGGACTCGAAGCTCCACGCGGACCTGCTCGACGCGCGCACGCACATCGAGAAGCACCTGCGCATGGCCGAGAACATCCGGGACGGCGTGAAGCCCGGCAACACGAACATGCAGAAACCGGAAAACGCGAAGCGCGTGTACGAGCGC
This sequence comes from Polyangiaceae bacterium, assembly GCA_036490515.1. GTDB lineage: Bacteria > Myxococcota_A > Polyangia > Polyangiales > Polyangiaceae > Palsa-1150. Next base: position 80,810 of record DASXDU010000025.1, on the reverse strand, counting down.
TAGGCGCGAAACGGGGGGGCCGCGCTCCGGGGGGGCGGCCCCTGCCGTCATTGAAAGGGCGTTCACCCCGTGGTAGACGCGGCGCGGCTTCCCGGCCCGCTGCGCCGGCCCTACGTGAAAGGCCCCATGTCCCAGTCGCTCTCCCTCGGCTCGAACGGCGCCCCGGCCGGAAACGGCAAGGTTGTCCAGGTCATCGGCCCCGTCGTCGACGTCGAGTTCCCCGACGGCAAGCTCCCGAAGATCCTCAGCGCCCTGAAGCTGACGAACCCCGGCATCTCGAACGGCAAGGACAACCTGACCCTCGAGGTCGCGCAGCACCTCGGCGAGAACACGGTGCGCGCCGTCGCCATGGACACCACCGACGGCCTGGTCCGCGGGATGGGCGTCCGCGACACGGGGAACCCCATCATGATGCCGGTCGGGCCCGAGTGCCTCGGCCGCATCCTCAACGTCATCGGCGATCCCGTCGACGACGGCCCCGCCGTCACGACGAAGATGCGGTCGCCCATCCACCGCGCTCCCCCGCAGTTCGTCGAGCAGTCGACGAAGATCGAGGTCTTCGAGACGGGCATCAAGGTCATCGACCTCCTCGCCCCGTACCGCAAGGGCGGCAAGATCGGCCTCTTCGGCGGCGCCGGCGTCGGCAAGACGGTCCTCATCATGGAGCTCATCAACAACGTCGCGAAGACGCACGGCGGCGTGTCGTGCTTCGCGGGCGTCGGCGAGCGCACGCGCGAGGGCAACGACCTCTACATCGAGATGACCGAGTCGCGGCTCGCGTCCGGCGACCCGGTCATCAGCAAGGCGGCCCTGGTCTACGGCCAGATGAACGAGCCGCCGGGGGCCCGCGCGCGCGTCGCGCTGTCGGCCCTCACCGTCGCCGAGTACTTCCGCGACGAGGAGAAGCAGGACGTCCTCCTCTTCGTCGACAACATCTTCCGCTTCACGCAGGCGGGCTCCGAGGTGTCGGCCCTCCTCGGCCGCATCCCGAGCGCCGTCGGCTACCAGCCCACGCTGTCCACGGAGATGGGGGCCCTCCAGGAGCGCATCACGTCGACCAACAAGGGCTCGATCACGAGCGTCCAGGCCATCTACGTCCCGGCCGACGACCTCACGGATCCGGCGCCCGCGACGGCGTTCGCGCACCTCGACGCGACGACGGTCTTGAGCCGCGCGCTCACCGAGATCGGCATCTACCCGGCCGTCGACCCGCTCGACTCGACGAGCACTCTCCTCGACCCGAACGTCATCGGCCAGCGCCACTACGACGTCGCGCGGAAGGTCCAGCAGACCCTCCAGAAGTACAAGGACCTCCAGGACATCATCGCCATCTTGGGTATGGACGAGCTCAGCGAGGACGACAAGCTCGTCGTCGCGCGCGCCCGCAAGATCCAGCGCTTCCTCTCGCAGCCCTTCTCGGTCGCCCAGCAGTTCACGGGCATGGAGGGCAAGCAGGTCCCGCTGAAGGACACGATCGACGGCTTCGAGGAGATCGTGAACGGCAAGCTCGACGATCTGCCCGAGCAGGCGTTCTACATGGTCGGCAACCTCGACGAGGCCCGCGCCAAGGGCCAGCAGCTCGCCGCGAAGGCCTCCTGAGCCGATGGTCGCCGAGAGGATCGAGCTCGAGATCGTCACCCCGAAGGGGCGCGCGCTCACCGCGACGGTGGACGAGGTCACGGCGCCGAGCGTTCAGGGCGAGTTCGGGGTCTTGCCGGGCCACCTGCCGCTTCTCGCGGCGCTCCGTACGGGCATCGTGACCTACCGCCATGGCGCCGAGACGAAGCGCTGCGCGGTGGGCGCGGGCTTCGCCGAGGTGGGGCCCGAGAAGGTCGTCATCCTGACCGACGAGTACACGGAGCGCGACCGCATCGACCCGGTCATCGTTCGCAAGGACCTCAACGAGGTGCAGCAGCAGCTGCAGAGGCTCGAGGGGGTCCCCATCGTGGCGCCCGACACGAAGGGCGTGGACGCGGCGGCCGCCTCGGCGCGCGCGGAGCGCGAGGTCCTCATCGCGCGCGAGAACTGGCTCGCCGCGCAGCTCGAGCTGTACGGCGATCCGCCCTTCGCGACGCAGCGCCCCTACGAGGAGTTCGGTCCCCCTGCGCCGCCCGCCGAGGACGAGGTGCCCGTCGACGGCGCCGGCGGCGAGTCGAAGTAGCGAGGGAAGGGGCGCGCCATGCAACGATGGGTCACGACCCTCGTCGGGCTCGCGGTCGTCGCGCTGGCCGTGTGGATCGTCGCGCACGGCTTCACGCCGCCCAAGGCCATCGGCCACGATCCGCACCCGGCGTCGACCGTCGACGCGGACGGCGGCTGGACGCTCGCCGCGACGGGAGGATCCGCCCCGTCGCCGCAGGTGCAGCTCTTCGAGGGCGACGCGGGGCCCTTGCTCCTCGACGACCTGCTCGGCGGCCCGCGCATGGACGCGGGGGCCGGCGCGGTCATGCTGGACGGGACGCCCGTTCCCCCGCTTCCTCTGACGGTGCCGCGGTCGGTGCGGTTCGGCGTGGTGCTCGTGTCGTACGCGGGCGCGCAGCCGAGCGCCGGCGGGGGCTCGCGGCCGCCGACGCGGTCGAAGGCCGACGCCCTGGCCCTGGCGCGAAAGCTCCTCGCGACCGCGCAGACGGACTTCCACGCGGCCGTCCAGCAGGGCGACGGCGGGTCGTCCGACGACGTCGGGCGCGTCAAGCTGGGGGTGCTCGAGCCCGCGCCGGAGTTCGTGCTGTTCACGCTGGGGGTCGACGCCGTGGGGGGGCCGGTCGACACGCCGCGGGGCTTCTGGGTCGTGAAGAGGCTCGACTAGCGCCTCCCCGAACGAATAGAGAGACACGCCATGTCCACGATCGACGTCCGTCGCGGCCACGCACTCCCCAAGGAAGAAGCCCGCAAGCGCGCCGAGGAGCTGGCCTCCTCGATGCAGAAGAAGTTCGAGCTCGATTGGAAGTGGGACGGCGACCGGATCGTGTTCGACGCACCGCGTGGTGCAGCCAAGGGCACCAAGGGCACCGTCGACGTCGGCGACAAGGAAGTCCGCGTCCAGATCGACCTGCCGTTCCTGCTCCGGATGCTCAAGGGCACCGTCGAGAACAAGGTCAACGAGAAGCTCACGCAGCTGCTGTGAGCTGCGCTGCGCGGTCGCGGAGCTGGTCGGGGAGCGCTCGGAACCGGCTCCGGATCCCCCATGACTCTGCGCGTAATTTGATGCGGGCGCGCGCACGACTGCGTTACCCTCCGGGATGAGAAGCGGTCGTACGCCCGCCCGCGCATGTCCCAGACTCCCACGCTCAGCCAGCCCCCGGAGCCGCTGACGTCGACTCCGTCGCGAATCCCTGCGCCCCCGCAGCCCGAGGCGCTCGCCGTGCTCGAGGGAATGGTCCGCAGGCTGCGCGCGGAGCTCGGGGCGACCGGAGACCGCGCGCGGCAGTCGCGCCTGCTCACGGAGATCGCGGACCTCGAGGAGCGCGCCGGAGACGAGCCCGCCGCTGCCCGCGACTACCTCGCGGCCTACAACGCGGATTCCTCGTTCCGCGAGCCGCTCGAGGGGCTCGTGCGCCTGCTCGAGAAGCGCCGGAGTCTGAAGAACCTCGGCAAGCTGGTCGACGCCCTGTCGCGCGTCGCGTCGACGCCCGACGAGAAGGTGCGCGCGCTCCTCATGCGCGCGACCTACCAGGCGGACGTCTCGAACGACCTCGGCGACGCGAAGGCCCTGACGCGCGAGGCATCCGAAGTGGAGGGTGCGGCCGTCGCCGAGCAGGCGAGCGCATGGCTGACGCTCGAGGTCCTCGCGGGCCGCACCGGGGACACGGCGACGCGCGAGGAGGCGCTCACGAGGCGGGCCGACTTCGCGTCGTCGCCGACGTGGAAGGCGCTCCTTCTCGTCGACCGCGCGCGGGTGGCCGCCGCCGCGGGGGAGATCGAGCAGGGGCTCTCGCTGGTGAAGGAGGCCCGGGCTCTCGGGTCGGAGGCGACGTGGGCGGCGACGCTCATGCTCGAGCAGCTCGCGCACGATCACCCGGGGCTGCCGGGCAGCGACGAGGCGCGCGCCCGGGCCGAGGTCCAGGCTGCGGCCCTCGACGCGACGGCGACGCTGCTCGACGAGGCGCGCACGGACGCCGGCCGCGGCGACGCGCTGGGCGTCCCCCAGTGGATGCGCCAGCCGGCGCGGCTGGTGGACGCCTGGCTGCGCGCCGCCGAGTGCCGGCGGGCGCTCGGGCAGCTCGATCGTGCGGCGGTGACGCTCGACCGCGCGCTGGAGCTCGTGGCGACGTTGCCGGGGGATCTCACGGCGCTCGCCGAGGCCACCGTCGCGACGGCGCGCATCCGCATCGCGGAGCAGACGGGCGACACGGCCACGGGCGCGCGCCTGGCCGAGCGCCTGCTGGCGACGGAGAAGAACCCGAGCCTCGCCGCGGCGCTGGCCATGCGAGTCGCTGAGCACGCGGCGGCCGAGGGGGACGCGGCCCGATCGCTCGCCGCGCTCTCGCGGGCGATCGCGAGCGACCCCGGGTGCCTCCCCGCGCGGGCGCTGCAGCTCGACATGCTCGCCGACGGCGGCGATCCGGCCGCCTTCGCGGCGCAGCTCGAGTCGTTCGCCGACCACCTCGGGAGCGACGACGCGCGCGGGCGCGCCTTTCTCCTCGCGGCCTACGTCTGGGCCATCCGCGCGAACGACGTCGCCGGGGCGAAGGCGGCGCTCAGCCAGGCGGCGATGTTCGGCGTCGCACCGTCGACGATCGGTCGCACGGCGCGTGCGCTGGCGGCCGTCGCGGGCGACGCCGCGTGGTACGAAGAGGCGACCAAGCGCTTGCTCGCGGCGGGCGGCACCGAGGGCGAGGCGGTGGGCCTCTACGTCGAGCTCGTGCGATCGCGGCAGGCCCGCAACGACGCCGAGGGCGCCGCCCGTGCGCTGCGCGAGATGGCCGGAGCGCCGCGGGGGGCATGGCTGGCGCGGGTGCTCGAGGCGTTCCTGCCGGCGTCGCCCGAGCCGGCGGCCGACGCGGATCCCGAGCGCACGGTGTCGAGCCAGGGCGCGCGGTCGCGTGAGGCGGTCGAGGAGCTCGCGTCGCTCGAGACGGACCCGGATCTCGCGCGCGGTCTCTGGCTCGTGGCGGCGTTGCGCGCCCTCGAGGGGGGCGATCTCGCCGCGGCACGCAAGCAGGCCCGCGAGCTCGCCGAGCGAGACGGGTCGGACACGCTCGTGGCGACCTTCCTCGCGGACCTCGATCGCAACGCGGGCGATCACGCGGGGGCTGCGCGCGCGAGCTCGGACACCGCGTCGTCGACGCAGGACGTAGAGCTCGCGGCAGCGCTGCACCTGGAGTCGGGGTTCGACCGCTGGCGCGCCGACGACCGCAAGGGCGCGCTCGAGGAGTTCGAGGCCGCCCTCGTGCACGCCCCCGACGCGGCGAAGATGCTCCTCGGGTGGGCCTCTCGCGGCGTGGACGTCGACTCGGTCGACGCGCGGCGGAGGGCGATCGAGCGGGCCGTCCTCGCCGGCGCCGGGGACCTGCGGGCCCTCGCGCTCGAACGATTCGCGACCGAGGTCTCCGGGGGCGACCCGGACGACGCGGCGGCCGCGCTGGCGAACGTCGACCGGGAGCCCGAAGGGGACTTCGGCGTGGCGGCCGCCATCGCGCGTCTCGCGTGGTCCGGCAGCGCGGCGGACACCGACGCCACGCGCGAGGCCGTCGTGCGCATCGCGTCGCGAGGCCCGCGAGGGCTGCTCCTCGCGACGGCGGAGCAGGTCCGCCTCGCGCGCGAGGCCGACGACCCGCAGGAGCTCGCGCGGGCGGCGAGCCGCTGGTTCGACGCTGGAGGAGGCCTGGCCGCGGCGCTCGAATGGCTCGCCGCAGCGGGCCGGGTCGGGCAGCCCGACGACGACAAGCGCGCTCGCCTCGGGGTCGCCGCCGCTCTCTCGGGCGAGGCGCGCGAGGCGATGCTCGCGAGCGCGGCGCTCCTCGAGCCGCGGATCCACCCCTACGATCCTGCGCCGCTCGTCGTGGGGGCGTCACCCGCCGCGCGCCTGGCGAACCTCGAGCTCTCGCCGCCGGGGTGCGATCCGCGCCGGCGGAGCGCCGTCCTCGGCGAGCTGGGGACGGCCCTCGGGGATGACGCGGCGAACGACGCGCGGTCCCTGGCCGGGTGGTCGGCCTTCGCGTCGGGCGACCTCGAGGGGGCGCGCACGGCCTTCGAAATGGCCGTGGCGGCGCGGCCGGCCGACCTCGGGGCGTGGGAGGGGCTTCGGGCGTGCGGGGTGGAGAGCGGCGACGGAGCGCTGCGCGCGCGGGCCGCCGGCGAGCTCGGAGCACGCTGCTCGGACGCGGCGCGCGGCGCTGCGTTCTGGGAGGAGGCGGGGCTCGCGTGGCTCGCGCTCGGCAGCGGCGACGAGGCCGAGCGTGCCCTCGAGGGGAGCTTCGCGCGCGACGCGCGGCGCGCGGTGGCGTTCGACAAGCTGTTCCGCCGCGTCCGCGAGCGCAAGGAGAACGACAAGCTGCTCGGCCTCATCGTGCGCCGTCTCGAGGTGGCCGAGGAGCCGCAGGAGATCGAGAAGCTCTTCTGGGAGCAAGCGCGTGTCCTTCGTGAGAAGGGCGACCAGGAGGGCGCGCTCAACGCGCTCGAGCACGTGACGATGCTCGACCCCGATCACGTCGGCGCCCTCGCGCTCCTCGGCGAGATCAACATTCGACGCAGCAACTTCGAGGCGGCCGCCGCGTCGCTCGCTCGCCTCTCGGGCCACCAGGGCGCTCCCGCGAAGAACCGGGTCACCGCGGGCGTGGCCGCGGTCGACCTCTACGAGAACAAGCTCGATCGGTTCGACAAGGCCCTCGAGGTTCTGCTCGGCCTGCACCGCGCGAAGCTCTCGTCGCTGCCCGTCCGGGAGCGCCTCGCGCGCGCGGCCGCGCGCACGGGGTCGTGGAGCGAGGCGACCTCGATCCTCGAGGAGCTCATGCACGAGCGCCCGGAGAGCGACGGGCGCATCGAGGCCGCGCGCCTCGCGATGGCCATCCACCGGGATCGCCTCGGCGACCCGCAGGGCGGCGCCGCCGCGATCGTGAAGCTCCTCGAGGAGTCGCCGATGGACGGCGAGGCCCTCGACATGCTCCACCAGACCGATCACCCGAGGGATGTGCGCGACCGCCTGCTCGCGAGCGCGCGTCTCGCCCTGGTCGAGTCGCTCCAGAGGCGGCCGACGGACGTGCCGTCGGTGCGACGCCTCGTGAAGGTCGCGCGGGCGCTGCCCGACGAGGCGCTCCAGCAGGCGGCCCTCGGCGCGCTCCTCGGTCTCGGGGCCGGCGACGCGCAGACCGAGCAGACCTTCGCGGCGCTCGCGAATCGCAAGTCGCGCGCCCCCCAGATCGCGATCACCGACGCCATCCTCCGGTCGATCCTGGCGCCGGGCGACGAGGGACCCGTGGCGGAGCTCTTCGTGGCGCTCGGTCCGACCCTCGCCGAGGCGCTCGGCCCGAGCCTCCAGGCGTGCGGCGTCAGCCGCCGCGACAAGGTGGATCCCCGGAGCGGCCTCGCGATGCGCAACGAGGTCGCCGCGTGGGCCGGCGCGTTCGGCGTGCGCGAGTTCGACCTCTACGTGGGCGGAAAAGACCCGCAGGGCGTGCAGGGCATCCCTGGCGAGACGCCTGCGCTCGTCGTGGGCTCGGGCATCAACGCACCGCTCGCGGCGCCGGCGCGCGCACGCGTCGCGCGCGAGCTGCTCGCCGTGGTGCAGGGGACGACCGTGGTGCGATCGCGCGACGAGCTCACGATCGCGTCTGTCGTCGTCACGGCGAGCCGCCAGGCCGAGGTCGCGGTGGAGAGCCCGCCCTATGCCGTGCTTGCCGAGGTGGAACGCCTGGTCGGCAAGGCGATGTCGCGCAAGACGCGCAAGTCCATCGCCGATCTGTGCCGCGCGATCGCGAGCTCGCGCGCCGACGCCCGCGCATGGAGCAAGCGCGCTCTCGCGTCGCACGATCGCGTCGCCGCGATCGCCAGCGGGGATGCGGGCGTCGTCCTCTCCGACGTGACCGGCGTCCCGCTCGAGAAGCTGGGGCCCGCGGTGAAGGGCAACCCGCGCGCCGAGGAGCTCCTGCGCTTCGTCCTCTCGCCGCAGTACCTCGACATCCGCCGGTCGCTCGGCCTGGAGGGCGCGTCGTGACCGACGACAAGAAGCTCCCCGACGGCCTCGACGAGATCGACTGGGATCAGGCCCTCTCCGAGTGGGAGAACAAGACCTTCGTCCCGGAGGTCGCGAAGGACGTCGCGACGGACAAGCCGGGGGCGCTGCAGGGCGGGCCCGTGTCGAAGCCGCTCTATCGCCCGCCGGTCGCCCAGCCCCCCCGGCCCAAGCCGGGTCCCCCGCCCGCGCCGAAGGTCGTGCCGCCGAAGCCGCCACCCGCCCCGCCGGCCAGGCCGGCAGCCGCCGCGGCGCCTCCAGCCGCCTCACCCCCGGTGGTTGCCTCGCCGCCGCCCCCCGCGGTCGAGGAGGAGGAAGGCGGCGCAACGCTCATCGCGGCAATCCCGCTCGAGCTCCTGCGCGGCGAGGAGGCCTCGCCCAAGTCGTCGTCGCGCGGCGGTGGCCTCGGGCAGCTCTTCGCGCGGGACGACAAGCGCGAGGCGATGAGCGTCGACGTGTCCTTCGACGAGTCGCAGCCGAGGGTGCCGGCGGCGCAGCGCCCGCGGAGCGACCCGCCGGGCGAGGTGGTCACGAGCGCGAAGCCCGTGGCCGCAAAGGCGCCCGGCGAGGCGATGGCGCTCCGGCGTCCGTCGCAGCTGGACGTTTCCGAGCGCGTGCCCGAGGGCGCGATGTTCGATCCCTTCGCAGCACCCGATGCGGAGCGGGCCCCGCCTACCCCGCAGGTCGGCCCCGAGGCCGCACAGGACGCCGGCGACGGTATCGACGATCTGCTGGCGCAGTCGACGCCTCCGCCACCGATGAGCGAGGGCGAGCCGGAGCCCGACACGAAGCGCCAGGACGCCGAGGCCCTTCCGCCGTCGACGACGCAGCAGATGCCGCCCATGAAGCCGGCGTCGGAGCCCCCTGCCCGAGGCCCGGCGCTGCTGGCACCCGAGGCGCGCAACTACGATCCCAACGAGGAGACGATGGTCGGCGGCGACGCCGACATCGCGCGGGCACGCGCAGCCGTGGCGGCGCGCAGGCTCGCCTCGCAGCCGCCGGGCCGCGGCGTCGACGACGACGAGGAGCCCACGGGGCTGGAGGCGCGGACCGCGGCGGCCATCGCTACGCCGACGCGGACGTGGCCGGACGAGAAGCCGGCGTCGTCGTGGCTCTCGGAGAGCGCACGCGAGGCGTTGACGTCGCGTGCCGAGTGGCTCGAGCAGGAGGCGCGGAGCCTGGGGGACAAGGTCGCGCGGGCCCGTGGTCTCCTCGTGTGCAGCGAGATCCTGGCGACGACCGGGGATCGCGAGCGCGCCCAGGGCCTCGCAGTCGAGGCGCGCGACCTGGCGCCCTCGCTGCCGCTCGCGCACCGGCAGGCGCGGGCGCTCATGCCGTCGCCCCCCGACCCGGACGACCTCGTCGAGGCGCTGGACCTCGAAGTGAAGATGACACCCGCCGGGCCGGCGCGCCTGCACTCGACGCTGCTCGCGGCCGAGGTGCTGCGCGCGGCCGGTGACGACGACGCGTCGGTGAAGCGACTCGATCAGGCGGCGCGCATCCTGGCAACGGACGTGCGGGCCCCCATCGCGCGCGCGACGCGTGCTCTCGGCCGGGCCGAGAACGCGAGCGCCGCGCTGCGCCTGGCCGAGAACGCCGAGCTGGCGCCCGTCGGAGAGGCGATCAACCTCGCTCTGCGCCTGCGTGGCGTGGACCGCAAGGAGGTCGCGGGCGGCGAGCCCTCGGCGAACGAGTCGCTGCTCCGCGCACGCCAGGCGCTCGATCAGGGAGACACCGCAGCGGCCGCCCCGCTCGTGGCGCGGCTGGCCGACATCCCGGAGCTCTCGGGCGGTGCGACGTGGCTGGCGGCCTCGCTCGGCGCCGTACGTCCCGCGCGCCGCGCGGACGCGACGGGCTGGCTGCGCGAGCTCGTCGAGCGAGGCGACCTCGAGGCCCGGCGGGCGCTGACGGCGCGCGCGATCGAGCAAGGCGACTCGGAGCTCGTGTCCGAGCAGCTCGCGGCGGGCGGCCCCCTCACCTCCCCCGAGCGCGTGGGGCTCGCGGCGCTCCTGGGCCTTCGCCTCACGCCCGTCGATCCGCATCTCGACGCCACGGCGGCGATGCCTGCGATGCAGCCGCTCGCGGCGGCCGCGGGCGCCGTCTCGCGCCCCGCCGAGGGCCCCGAGCACCCGACGCAGCTACTCGCGCGCGCGCACCGCACGGCCGGCTCCGCCGAGTCGAAGACGCTCGTCTGCCTCGGTCGTCTGCTCGCCTCGTCGGCGGCCCCCCCCACGGTCGAGGCAACGCTCGCGCAGCTCGACGATCCGAAGCCCGCGGCGGCGCGCGCGGTGGCCCTCGAGATGGCCGCCCGTGCCGAGCGCGCTCTCGACGTCAGCTCTGCGCTCGAGGCCTGGGGGGCGGCACGTGCCTCGGGCGAGGAGCGCGCGGCGGGTGCTCTCGCCGCGGCTCTCATCGCAGAGCGCGCGGGCCACCGCGTACGCGCCCTCGAGGCTTACAAGGCTGCACGCGCCGCCGATCCGACCAACGAGGCTGCGCTCCGGGCCATCGCGTCGCTCGAACAGGTCGACCTCGTCGCGGAGATGAACTCGCTCGCCGACGAGCTGGGTGACGGCCCCCGCGGGGCGACCGCGCGCATCGAGGCCGTGACGCGGGGAGAGGGCCTTCTTCCCGAGCCGACGCGGGCCGATCTCCTCGAGAAGGCGCACCGTGCCGCGCCCACGCTTCCGGTGGCCGCGTTCCTCGCCGAGCGCATCGCCCGCCGCGCCGGGGACGTGGAGGACGTGCTCCGCTGGATCCGCGAGCGACGCGCCGCCACGACGGACCCGATCGAGATGGCACTCGACGGCGTACGTGAGGCTCTCCTCGTGGCGGACCGCGAGCCAGGGGTGGCGGCGGAGCGGCTCCTCGACGCCCACCGCGCGCGCCCCGGGGACGTGGCGCTCCGCGAGCTCTGCGAGCGGATGGCGAGCGAGGCGCTCGACGACCGGGCCGTCTGGCGCGAGCAGCGGGCCGCCGAGGCGAGCGGCGACACGCGTACCCTCCTCTACCTCGAGGCCGCCCAGGCATACGAGCGGGCGGGTGACGATGAAGGTGCCCTCCGCAGCGCCGAAGCCGCCGCCGCGACCGACGCTCCACTCGGCCGCATCGCGCGCGAGCGTGCCGAGCTCCGGAGCGGCCGCGTGTCTCGCCTCGCCGACGAGCTGCTCGGCTCCGCCAAGGCCACCGAGGACGTCCGCGAGCGCCGCGAGGCGTACGAGCGTCTTGCGATCCTCGACGCCTCGGCCCGGCAGGATCCGGCGAGCGCGCTGCTCTGGCACCGCTCGATCCTCGAGGAGACGCCCGGTTTCCTGCCCAGCCTCCGCCACGTCGAGCAGCACCTGGTCGGCGAGGGACGCGACGACGAGCTCGAGCCGATTGCCAGCGGAATCGCCCTCGCCCTGCGCGGCACCGGCCCCGGAGAGACCACGGCCCACGCCGAGCTCGCGGCGCGCCTGCGCATGCGCGGGGCCGAGGGCAGCTGGGACGCCACGCGCGAGATGGTGCAGCTCGCGGCCAGCGAAGGGGAGCCGTCTCTCTGGTCGCTCCGCATGATGCAGGCCCACGCGCGCGCCCGCGGCGACGACGTCGAGTTCCTCGCCATCACGCTGCGCCTCCTCGAGCGATCGCCCCGTCCCGCCGAGGCAGCCGCGCTCCTCGCACGCGCCGGCGAGACTGCCTCGCGCCTCGGGAACCTGGACCAAGCACGCTCGCTCCTCGAACGCGCAGCGGCCGAGGACCCCGGCGACGTCGTGGCGTGGGGGCTCCTCACCGACGTACGCCAGCGAGCGGGCGACGCGCGCGGTGCGGCGGAGGCGTGCGAGTCGCTCGCGCGGAGCAGCCTGGTTCGCGAGCACCAGCTGCTCGCCTGGTACGACGCCGGCCGGTTCTGGTCCGACGAGGTGCAGGATGACGACCGCGCCATCCTCGCCTTCGAGGCAGCCGCTGCGATCGACGTTGCGCACGAGGACGTCTTCGACCGCCTCTCGCGCATCTACGCGTCGCGCAAGATGCAGCCCGAGCTCGCGGGTCTGCTCGAGCGCCGCATCGAGGGGATCACCGACCCCGAGGAACGCCTCGCAATGGAGGTGCGCCGGGGCCGCATCCTCCTCGAGGTGGGCGACAACGAGGGCGCCCGAGCCGCCTTCGAGGTCGCCCTGGCGGAGCGCCCTGACGACGCGAACGCGCTTTCGGCGTTCGCGGATCTCTGCGTCGCGCTGCACGACTGGGACGCGGCCGAGCAGGCGCTCGTCCGCCTCGCGCGCCTGCTGCCGACGCCGGAGGAGCAGCGCGACGTGTACGCGCGCCTCGGTGATCTCTACTCGAAGCACCTCCTGAACCTCGCCCGCGCAGAGGTCGCGCTGAAGGAGGTTCTCAAGCGCGCCCCCGACGACGTCCTCACGCGCGAGAAGCTCGTCGACGTCTATCGCCGCCAGAACGACCCGGCGCGCGCGCTCGAGCTGCAGCAAGAGCTCGTCGGCAAGTCGACGTCGGTGGAGGAGAAGCGGCACCGCATCATCGAGCTCGCGGGCATCCACGAGCAGGTGGCGCACGACACGCGGCGTGCGGAGCAGACGCTCGAAGCGGCACGGCGAGAGTTCCCCGGCGACATGGCGGTGCTGCGGGCGCTCGCCGAGTTCTACATCCGGCACCAGCAGACGCCCGCCATGAACATCCTCCTCGATCGCGCCGGCGCCGACGCGCGGCGCGCGCTCGCCGCGGGACGGTTCGCGCCCGGGCCGTTCGGCGTCCTGGCGACGGTCTTCGACCTGCGCGGCAGGAAAGACGCGGCGCGCGTCACGCAGTCGATGCTCGCCGCTTTCGAGGGGCGTCCGGTGGACCTCGGGGGCGCGGGCGAGCGCGCGTTCGACCCGCACCTGAACGACGTCCTCTCGCCCGACGTGATCTCGCCGGCGATGCGTGCGCTACTTCTCAAGACCGGCGAGGCGCTCGACGTCGCCGCGGCCATCGATCTGCGCGCGCTCAAGGCCGCGCCCGTGCCGCCCGACGCGCCCCTCGCGCGCCTGGCGACCAACGTGGGACACGCCATCGGCATCGGCCCCGTCCAGGTCCTCTCGTCGCCGAAGGTAGGGCCCACGTGCTTGCCCGTCGGCTCGTCGCCGCCGACGATCCTCCTCGGCGAGGCGATGCTCGCCAACGAGCGCACGGCGGCGTTCGTCGTCCTGCGGGCCATCAAGCTCGTCGCGTCCAGGGCCTCCGCGTTCGGCCGGACGCACCCCGCGGAGCTCGCGGTCCTCGTGTCCGCGTGGCTCAAGTGCTTCAACCCGACGTGGCAGCCGCAAGGCATCAACGCGGCAGCGCTCAACGCCGCGGGGGGACGCATTCAGGCCGCGCTGCCTCGCAACCTCGATCCCGACGTCGGCGTCATCGCCCTCGAGGTCGCGGGCAACCTCGGGACGCAGGCCGCCACCATCGGGCCAATGGGGATCGCCTGGGGCAACCGCACGGCGCTCCTGGCGCTGGGCGACCCGAACGCGGCGCTCGACGCGATCGCGGGTGCGGCGGGGCAGCCCGCAGGCGCACCGCGCGACCCTGGCGAGCGCGCGACCTGGATCGGGCGAACGCCCGAAGCGCGCGACCTCGTATCGTTCGCCGTCGGCGAGGGGTTCGCCGAGGCGCGCGTCCGCCTCGGCTTCGACCGCTGAGCGCGCCCCGGCCAGCTCCGCGTCACTCGACGCGGACGGCGACCGGCGCGCTCTCCGCCCCGCCGGGCCCGCGGGCGACGAGCACGTGCTCGCCGGGTTCGATCGTCCACCGCGCGACGTACGGCGCCCCCACGCGCGCCACGCGACGCCCGTCGACGAGGAGCTCCACGCGGTCGACGTCCCCGGGAGCCTCGACCCGCACGGCGACCTGCTGCTGGGCGCGAGGCCGGTCCGGGTCGAGCACGAACGCGGCGCCGCTGCTCGGCCAGCCGATGCGAAGGGAAGGCACCTGCCGCACAGCGGCCCCCGGGCAGAGGGGCGAGTACCGGTCCGGAGCGACGGGCCTTCCCGCCGCGGACGCCCACGCTCGCGCCTCGACGCCATAGCGCTCGACGTCCCGGTCTTCGACCTCCGCGGCGGGGCACGACGGTCCTGCCAGGAGGCCGTTGCGGCGGTCGACGCGGACACGCTCGTGCATCGCGCAGGCGGGCAACGCGTCGCGCGCGGCAGCCATCATCCATTCGCGGACGCGATGACGGCACGCCGGGCCCGGGCGGCCGCCCGAGAGCGGGCACACCTCGACTTCGACGAGCCCCTCCCGGTCGGGCCGGCCCGCCAGGCGCAGGGGCCGCGCGGAACGCCCGCGCATCGCCTCGACCATGGCCGCATGGAAGAGCGGCGCCGCCCCCGTGATCCCGCTCGTCCCTCGCATCGCGCTCCCGTCGAAGTTGCCCACCCAGGTCGCCACCGTGACCTCGCGCGTGAAGCCCACCGTCCAGTTGTCGCGCGATCCCTTGGACGTACCCGTCTTCGCGGCCACGTCGAACGAGAAGTCGAGCGAGCTGTCCGCCCCGAACGCGGCGGCCCGCGCCGTCCGATCGCCGAGGACGTCGGCGAGGGTGTCCGCAACCGCTTCGGGCATCACGCGGCGGACCGCGCCATCCGGCGGCACGACGCGCTCTCCGCCTCGCACCACGGCTCGAACGGCCCGCGCCTGCCTCCAGGTCCCGCCGCGCGCGATCGCCGCGTATGCGTCCGCGAGCTCGAGGAGCGACACCTCGCCGTCGCCGAGCGCGATCCCCGGGCCGTACCACGCATCCTCGCGATCGAGCCGGAACCCGAGCATGCGCAGGCGCCCGAGCACTTCGCCGACGCCCAGCTGCTCGGCCGTCCACACCGCCGGCACGTTGAGCGAGCTCCCGAGCGCCTCGCGCACGCGGACCGGCCCGTGGAACCGCTCGTCGTAGTTCATCGGCGCGTAGACGCCGTCCTCGACCTCCACGCGCAGCGGCAGGTCCGGCACCACCGTCGCGGGCGTCCACCCGAGCCGCTCCATCGCCAGCCCGTAGACGAACGGCTTGAGCGTCGACCCCGGCTGCCGGCGCGCGCGCACGCCGTCGTTCTGCCCGTCGCGCCGATCGTCGAAGCCCTGCGACCCGACGTACGCGAGCACGTCGCCCGTGTCGTTGTCGAGGACGACCACCGCCGCCGCTCCCACGTGCCGGTCCGTCAGACCCGCCACCTGCTCGCGCGCGGCGAGCTCGACGGCCCGCTGGAGATCGCTCGCGATCGTCGTCTCGACGCGCTCCGCGCGTGCGTCGCGGGGCGCAGCACCCAGGGCGGCCGGCCAGAGCTCGGGCGCCCCCTCGGAGAGCGCCTCCACGAGATGCGGCGCTCCGAAGGTCCCCTTCCCCGCCCGCGCCACGAGCGGCTCCTGCTTCGCGCGTGCCGCGGCCTCCGCGGTCGTCCAGCCCGAAGCCACCATGCGGTCGAGGATGCGGTCGCGTCGGGCAACAACGCGGCCCGGGTGCCGGTCGATCGCATACACGGCGGGTCCCCGCGGGATCGCCGCGAGCGTCGCCGCCTCGGCGAGGGAGAGCTCGGCGGGCGACTTGGCAAACCAGAAGCGGCTCGCCGCGTCCACGCCTCGCACGCCGGCCCCGAAGGGCGCGCGGTTCAGGTACTGCGCGAGCACCTCTCGCTTGGAGAGGGAGGCCTCGATGCGAAGCGCGAGCGCCGCCTCGTCGAGCTTACCGAGGAGGTTCCGGCGATGGGGTTTCACGAGGCGCGCGAGCTGCATCGTCAGGGTGGACGCCCCCGAGACGACGCGCGCGTGCATCGCGTCCGACCACGCCGCGCGCACCACCGCCACCGGGTCCACCCCCGGGTGCTCGTAGAACCGCCGATCCTCGGCGGCGAGCACCGCGTGGACCAGGTCCTCCGGAACCTCCGCGAGCGACACCTCGCGCGCCCGCGTCGAGTCGTCGGCGCGCACCTCGCGAAGCAGCCGCCCGTCCCGGTCCACGAACCGCACCGATTCGCCCCCAGGCCGCGGGCGGAGCGCGTCCGGCAAGGGCAGCGTCGCGGCGCGCAGGACGACGCCCACGGCGCAGAGGACCACGAGACCTGCGGCGACACCCGTCGCCCGCGCTACGAGCACCGCCGCTCGCCAGGCGCGTGCGATCCGTGCGACCGAAGGCGTCACGGCGCCACCACCTCGAGCTCCGACGCCGCCGTCCGCCCGAGGACCGCGGGGTCGTACATGCACTCGGCCTTCGTAGGCGGCACGACGAACTTCCCCACCGTCGTGGCACGCGCGAGGTACCGGTAGCGGTACATCCCGGCAGGCATGTGCTCGACGAACGTCAGCACCTGGTCGTCGCGCATCTCGCGCCGGAACCAGGCCTGGCTCCAGCCGCTGCCCGACGCACGCCTGTCGTCGTCCGTTGCGTCTGCGTCGTCCTCGTCCCCGGCTCCGCCCGCCCCCGCGACGTCGAGTGATTGCGCCGTCGTCGCCAGCGCCGTGTCGACCGGCTCGAGGCCCGCGGCCAGGGGGTCGGCAAGCACCACCTGTTCGCGCGGATCCGGCGTCACGAGCACGAGGTCCACGAGGACGAGGTCCCCCGCCCGCACGCGCGACTGCGTGGCCGTGGGCAGCGTCGTCAGCGCGTCGCGGAGGCCCTCGGTCGTCACCGCGCGCAGCGTCTTGCGTACGAAGAACCCGCGGTCGAGCACGTCGTGCGGGAGGTCGCGTCGCACGTACCGGAGGCGCGCCTCGTAAAAGAGCGCCCCCGACCCGTCGAGCTGGAAGGTCAGCGTCCGGTCGGATTGCGCGAGGACCCGCGCCATCGACAGCGTCGCTTCGTCGTGGAGCGGTTTGCCCGCTCCGAAGTCTGCCTCGAGGGCGAGGTCCGACCCCACCCACGCCCGCGCGTCGAAGCGCGGCGCCTCTTTCTCGAAGGCTTTCCTGTAGTCGTCGAGCGCCAGGAGCGCCCACGCCGCCTCGTGCGTCGACGCCCACTGGCCGTTCTGCCGCTCGCCGAGGAGGCCCCTCGCGAGGCGCGGCGCGAGCGCGTGCTTCGGGTCGAGCGCCACGAGCGCGCGCAGGACCATCGCGGTCGTGCGCGGCTGCGAGTCGAGCACCGGCGCGTAGTTGTCGCCGAGGTTTTCGACGACGGTCGCGCCCTGGGGCGTCACGCGCAGGTGCTGGTCGATGTCGCGCAGGAGCTCCTGCGCCTGCGACGCGTCCATCTTGCCTACGACGATTGCGTGGGCGAGGAGGGCGCGCGCGAAGAGGGGCATGTCTGCGCGCCGCTCGTAGAGGCGGTCGGTGAACCCGGGGTCCGGCTTGCCGATCGACGCGAGGACGTCGACCACCATCGCGCGCCCCGCCAGCTCCACCGGCGTTGCCCCCTCGAGCTTGCCGAGCTGCCCTCGAAGCCAGTCGACCGCCCGATCGATCGCCCCTTCGGGCACCGGCCGGCCAGCGCGGCGTGCCACGTCGAGCCCCCAGAGCGCGTACGCCGTCACCCACGGGTCCGACCGGATCGACTCCGGCCACCACCCGTAGCCGCCATCGCTCCGCTGGTTGGCCACGATCTTCGCGATCGCCGCGTCGGCCAGGCCGTCCGGGTCCTTGGGGAGCGCGATACCGAGCGCCTTCGCGAGATCGCGCGCTGCGACGAGCGGCACGAGACGACTCGTCAGCTGCTCGGTGCACCCGTAGGGGTACTCGAGGAGCTGGTCCATCCCGTCGCCCACGCCGACGAGCGCCGTCGACGCCACGCGTACGTCGAGCCCGCCCACGTCGCCGCGCACCGCCCCCAGCTCTCCGAGCTTTTCCGCGGCCGCCTCCTTCGTTTCGCCCTCGAGCGCCGCCGTCTCGACGACACCCGGCGCTTCCACGGTCTTGGTCACCTCGACGGCGTCCGACTCCACGCCGCCGTGCGCCCGGAACGAGAATTTCGCCTTTCCCGCCTTGGGCGCCGTGATCGGCCAGCGCACCTCGACGCTCTGCCCGGCCTTCACGGTGATCGTGCGCTTCGCGTCGCCCGTCACGGTCGCCCCGTCCACCGCGATCCCGATCTCCACCCGCGCATCGTTCATCCCCTTCGTGCTCACGATCGCACCGGCTTCGATCGCGTCGCCCGCGCGCAGGAACCGCGGCAGCGCGGGCCGCACCATGAGCGGGCGACTCGTGGTCACCTGCGCGTCGCCGTGGCCGAACCGGTCGTCCTTCGCGACGGCCACGGCCATGAGGCGGAACGTCGTCAGGTTGTCGGGCAGCTTGAAGCGCACGTGCGCGCGCCCGTCCGCCCCCGTCTTCACGGCCGGCTGGAACCACGCCGTCGCGCGGAAGTCGGCCCGCATCGGCGTCCCGCCGCCGCCGCCCTCGTCACCCTTGTCCACGCCGAGCTGGCCGAAGGACGCGCGGAAAATGCGCGCCATGTCCGCGCGGCTTTCCATCCCGAAGACGGCGAGCGACCGCGGGCCGGTGAAAGGCGGCAGCGGATCGGGCGTCTCGTAGCCCGTCAGCATCAGCACGCCCTCGTCGACCGCCCAGAGCGTGAGCTCGCCCATCGCGGGCTTGCCGTCGGCGTCGGTCACGGCGACGTCCGCGTCCACCGTCTCGCCCGGGCGCAGGTCCTTCTTCGCGGGCGTGACCGCCACCTTCAGGCGGCGCGACTCCGGATCCACGACGAGGTTCGTGTAGCCCGACCGGAACGCCGGGGCGCCCACGTCCGGTCCCCTCGCCGGCGCGACCTTCGTCCGCCCGCGCACGAGGTGCACCGAGACGAACGCGTTCGGGCGAAGGTCGTCGGTGATGGGGATCTTCAGGGTCGGCGTCGCGCCCGTCAGGTGCGTCCGCTCCTCGTGATAGATGCCCGAGCGCTCGACGGTCACGAGCGCGTCCGCCTCGCGGAACGGGTTCTTCACGAGCACACGCGCGACGTCGCCGACACGGTACGCCTTCTTGTCGGGCACGAGCGACACCTCGGACGAGTCGCTGGTGGCCCACCCGCCGTCGCCGCCCTCGCCGATGACGTAGACGTCGTAGCTGGCGATCACCTCGCGGGCCTTCTCGTCCTTCGCGCGCGCCCGCACGAGGTAGTACCCCTCCTGCGGCGGCGTGAGCGCGCAGCTCGCGACGTCGGTCGATGTCGTAACGTCGCACCCGGCCACCGTCGTGTCGACCGGTCGCGCGTCCCAGTGCCCGGACGACTCGCCTGTGGCCTCGAGGACGTTGCTCCACGTCCGGCGCACGAGGTCCACGTGCACCGCGACGCCGCTCTTCCGCGTTCCCGCAGGCTCCACGGCCACGACCTCCGGCCGAACCGCCACCCCTTTCGCGAGGAACCAGTCTGCCGGCCGCTTCAACCCCACGTAGAACGACGCCGGGTGCACGATCGCCGTCGCCCTCGCCGCGATCGTCTGCCGCGAGAGGTCCTGCACCTCCGCCTCGAGCGTCAACACCTCCGTGCCGCGCTGCCCTTCGCCCCCCGCCGGCACTCGCACGACAAGCGCCCCCTTCGCGTCGAGCGCTCCGTCGCCGGCCTGCACCTGCCCCGCGCGCGCGGCGTGCTCGGGGAGATCGCGCCCGAACGCATCGTCGTCGACCACGAACGCGTCGTGGCCCGGGGGCGAGTACCACCCGCGCGCGCGTGTCGCCGTCCAGTGCACCTTCGCGCCCGCCATGGGCGCGCCGAACAGGTAGTCCCCGTGCACGTCGAAGGCCGCCTGCGCGCCGCGGACCCACGACTTCGCCTCCGCGTCGACGCCCGCCTTGAACTCCGACGCCTTGTAGGCCGCGAGCTGCACCTCCGCGCTCACCCCGTCGCCGCGCTCGCCGTCCATCTTCGCGCGGATGGACGTCGTGCCCAGGTGCGCCGTGGCCGGCAGTGGGACCTCGAGCGCGGCCACGCCGAAGTCGTCGAGCGTCGCGTCCCCGTCGAAGATCGTGTCGCCCTGCGCGTCGGTCGCCGTGATCGAGAGCTTCCGCGCGGCCGGCGTGTCCGTGCCGTGCGGGCGCGGCAGCCGGAAGATCGCCTCGATCTCGAGCTTCTCCCCCGGGCGGTACACGCCGCGGTCGGTGAACAGCATCCCGAGCGGCTCGAGCCCGCCGGACGCGTCCACGTAGACGCCGTCTCCCCATCCATACGACTCGCCGACCTTGCGCCACGTCCAGTCGTCACCGAGGCGCGCGTAGACGAGGCGGGTCCCATCGATACGCCCGTCGTCGTCGGCGGGCTCGAACTGGCTGGCCGCGATGGCGGCGATGCCGTCGGCGTCCGTGTGCGCCTCGACGATCGTGCTCGTCCGGTCGCCAATCCACACCGTCGCGCCGGGGACGGGACGCCCGTCCGAGAGGTGCGTCACCCAGACGAGGCTCCCGAAGCGGCTCATCTTCGCGGTGATCGCCAGGTCCGTCACGTTGACCACGCGCAGCTCGCGCTCGGTGCCGACGAAGAACGCGCCGTGCCCGCCGGCCGCGGCGAGGATCGGCTCGACCGGCACGCGCTTCGCGACGCTGGCGTTACGCGGCGCCCCCGGGGTCACGCGCTCGACGTGCGCCGACGGCCACGCCGAGACGCGCGCGAAGACGTGCTCCGGGCGCTCGTAGCCGCTGCGGTCGGCGACGAGGTCGGCCACCTGGTGCGGATCGAGCGAACCGGTCGCGAGCGCGTAGGATGGCGTGTTCACGGCGACGACGGGGATCGTCTTGCCCTTGATGCTCGACGCTTCGAGGACGGTGCCGCTCACACCGACGATGACCGAGGGATCGAGATCGTCCACGTCGATCGGCGCGTTCGCGTCGGCCGCGAGCACCTGCCCGTGCTCGTCGCGCATCCCCGCGGCGAGCGTCACCTGGAAGCGGCCGCCCGCGCGCAGCACCGCCGGTACGACGAACGTGTCGTCGAGCGCGTCGTCGGCGCGCGTCTTCGACCACTGAATCGTCGCCGCCTGCGTGACGCGCACGTGCGAACGGAACTGCCCGAACGAGACACGATTCGAGAGCTTCACCTCGAACGAGGCGCCGGCAGGGCACCGCGACGGCGTCTTGCCCCAGCAGCCGACCGACTCGACGCGGAGGGGCCCGTACGTCGCCATCTCCATCGTGTGCGCCTTGCCCATCGGGAGCGGGCCCTCGGTCCCGCGGAGCGAGGCGTCGAACGCGAGCGTCACGCCCGTCGCCAGCGGCAGCGGCGCCGCCGGCACCATACGCACGAGCTTCGCGTTCGCGGGATCGGGCCGCGACGCCCGGAAGGCTGCCTTGCGCGCCTCCTTGCCGTCGCCCAGCGTGATCGTCGCTGCCCGCTCGACCTCGCGCGGTTCCACCGCCTGGTCGAACCGCACCTCGAACGCCTGCCCTGGGAGCAGCCCGTGGTCGCCGTCGCCGGGATCGAGCCGCTCGACCCGCGGGCGAGGCGTCGCGAACTCCATCTCGAACGGCGCCGCGAGCCCCTCGCCCGCGAGGTCGCGCGTGCCTGCCGGCACGGTCACGACGTACTGCGTGGCGTTCGGAAGGTGGGTCTCCGGCGCGAAGACCAGCGCGCTCGTTCCCATCCACCGCCAGCTGCCCTTCGGGACGGCGCCCGTGCCGCGAACGGCGATTCGCGCCGGCGGGTCGCTCTCGTCGCCCTGGATCTCGAGGGGCCGCATCGGGCGGTTGAAGACGAGCGACACCTCGCTCGGGTCGCGCGTGTCGCCCCGCGGTGCGCCAAAGACCACCGCGAACGCTCCCGGCTCCGGCGGCTTCGTGGGCGTGCCCGCAAGCTCCAGGGTGTGGCCGGGCGCCACGCTGGGCGGGCGCATCCCGGGCAGGCACGCCGCCAGGGCGACGAGGACGGAGAGGAGGAGCGCAGGGTGGAGTCGGGGGGCTTTGCGGGGGCTCATTGGTGGGCGATCGGTCGCCTCGGGCGGCGCGCGGACGTCGTCAGGCGATGCCGAGTCGACACCAAAACGCCCGCGGGCGCCTCACCTCTTCCATGCCGCCGCGTGCAGCGTCCTTGCGGCGGAGCGCTCCGGAGGCTAGATGAGCGCGCCCCGCATGAGCGCCGTCCGCCCGTACCAGCTCCGCAACATCGCGATCGTGGCGCACGTCGACCACGGGAAGACGACCCTCGTCGACCACATGCTCCGGCAGGCGGGCACGTTCCGCGCGAACGAGGTCGTCAACGAGCGCGTGATGGACTCCAACGACCTCGAGCGCGAGCGCGGCATCACCATCCTCGCGAAGAACACGAGCGTCCGGTGGACGGCCAAGGATGGCTCGATCATCAGCAAGATCAACGTCATCGACACGCCTGGCCACGCCGACTTCGGCGGCGAGGTCGAGCGCACGCTCCTCATGGCCGACGCCGCGCTCCTGCTCGTCGACGCGGCCGAGGGGCCGCTCCCGCAGACGCGGTTCGTCCTGCGCCACTGCCTCGGCCTCGGCTTCCCGGTCATCGTCGTCATCAACAAGATCGACCGGTCCGACGCCCGCGCCGAGGAGGTGCACGAGGAGATCTTCGACCTCTTCTGCGACCTCGACGCGACCGACGCGCAGCTCGACTTCCCCCTTCTCTACGCCATCGGCCGCCAGGGGATCGCGAAACGCTCGCTCGACGATCCCTCGACGACGCTCGAGCCCCTCTTCGAGACGATCCTCGACAAGGTGCCCGTCGCCCCCGGCGACCCGGACGCGCCCCTCCAGATCCTCGTCAGCAACGTGGACCACGACGACTACGTCGGGCGCCTCGGCATCGGCCGCATCGTCTCGGGCACCGTGGCGGCCAACCAGCTCGTGGGCCTGGTGAAGGACGGCCGCACGGTCAAGAGCGCGGTGAAGATGCTCTCGACGTTCGAGGGCCTCAAGCGCACGGTCGCGCCATCGGCCGCGGCGGGCGAGATCGTCGCCATCGCCGGCATCGACGACGTCGACGTCGGCGACACGGTCGTCGATCAGGAGCCGGGCTGGGAGGGCCGGGCGCTCCCGCGCATCCACGTCGAGCAGCCGACCATCAAGATGCGCATCGGCGTCAACACGTCGCCGTTCGCGGGCAAGAGCAAGTCGACAAAGTACCTGACCAGCCGGCACCTGCGCGACCGACTCATGCGGGAGGCGAAGAAGAACCTCGCCATCCGCGTCGACGACACCGAGACAGCCGACACGTTCCAGGTGCTCGGCCGCGGCGAGCTCCAGCTCGCGATCCTCGTCGAGACGATGCGCCGCGAGGGGTACGAGATGCAGCTCGGCAACCCCGAGGTCGTCACGCAGGAGGTCGACGGGCAGATCTGCGAGCCGATGGAGCTCATCTCGATCGACGTTCCCGAGCAGTTCATCGGCGTCGTCACCGAACGCCTCGGCGAGCGACGCGGCCGCATGGTGAAGATGGCGAACCCGGGCTTCGGGCGCGCGCGCATCGAGTACCGCGTGCCGAGCCGCGCGATGATCGGCTTCCGTGGCGAGCTCCTGACCGCGACGCGCGGGACGGCGCTCCTCAACTCGATGTTCGACGGCTGGGAGCCGTGGGGCGGCGCGATGGCCAAGCGCGACACGGGCGCGATCGTGGCCGACCGCGCGGGCGTGGCGACGCCCTACGCGCTCCATCATCTACAGCCGCGGGGCAACTTCTTCCTGGCGCCTGGCGCCGACGTCTACGAGGGAATGATCGTGGGCGAGCACAACCGCCCGAACGACACCGACGTGAACGTGATCAAGGAGAAGAAGCTCTCCAACGTGCGAAACCACGGCAAGGACGAGAACGTGATGCTGGCGCCGCCGCGCATCCTGACGATCGAGACGGCGATGGAGTGGATCGACGCCGACGAGCTGGTCGAGGTGACGCCCGAGGCGGTCCGAGTGCGGAAGCAGATCCTCCAGATCAACCTGCGCCCACGGCGCAGCGAGGCGATCGAGGACGCGCAGAGCGTGTAGAGGGGGGAAGGCCGGGCGCGAGGCGCTCCAGCTCGCAGGCGTGAGGACGCCGGCTTGCGGCAAGCCGGGGCGGGCACTCACTTTCCCGCGAAGTCGAGCTCCTCCCTCACCCGCTCCGCGAGGGACTCGTCGCTTCCGAGCTCGCGGCCGTCGACGTAGAACGTGGGGGTTCCCTTGATCCCGAGGGCGTCGCCGGCCTTCCGATCGTCGTCGACGCGCTGGGCAACGGCGGGGCTCTTCATGTCGGCGCGCCAGCGCGCGAGGTCGAGCCGGAGCGTGCGCGCGTAACCCTCGACGTCGCGCGGCTCGAGCTTGTCCTGGTGGGCGAGAAGCGCGTGCAGCATCTCCCAGAACTTGCCCTGGCGGTCGGCGGCGAAGGCGGCGCAGGCAGCATCGACGGCGTGTGCGTGATGCTCGATGGGGTACGCTTTGTAGACGACGCGCACGGCGCCCGGATTCGACGCGAGCAGCGCGTCGACGAGCTCGACGCCGACCTTGCAATGCGGGCACTCGAGGTCGACGAACTCGACGATCGTGACGGGCGCGCTCGCGGGCCCCTCGGACGGCGCGCCAGCGACGGGGATCTGCCGGACCGCGGCGGGATCGAAGCGGGCGGCGTACGCGGAATGGACCTCGCCCCCGGACGCCCCCCGGTGCACTGCGCGCGCGACCCACGACGCGGCGAACGAACACGCCTTGCAGTCGCGCTTCTCGGCCACACACTCCGCGAGGGGGACGGCGACCGACGCGCACGGGGACACGAGCTCGCCGACGAGCGCGCTCCACTCGGCGTGCTCGCGCGCGTCGAGCCAAGAAACGTCCACGTCGGTGAGGCGTGCAAGCGACGCGCGCTCGGCGGGGGGCCCGGGCGAGGCTACGAGCAGGGGGTCCGCAGAGGCAGGCGGAAGAACGACGACCGCGGCGGGAGGTGCGGACGGGGGCGTGGTGACGGCGCAGGCCGCGCTGACCACGACGCACACGAGGGCCGCGGGAACCCCGAGGATCGGCGACGATCGCATCGGTCGCAGTATGACCCCGGCCGCGCTTCTCGTTCCAGCTCCCTCGTGCCACGCTGGGAGGGCAAGCCTTGCGCCCGCCGCTCCTCTGCGCAGCCCTGGCCCTCGCTCTTTCGCTCGCCGCGGCGCCTGCGGGCGCGACGTCGTCGTCCGACGAGCTCGTACGGCAGGCGCGTGCGCACGAGGCGGCCCACCGCGACGACCTCGCCGTGCGCCGCTACATGGAGGCGCTCGAGCTCGACCCGACGGCCGAGGACGCGTGGCTCGGGCTGGGCGCGCTGCGCCTGCGGACGGGCGAGCCGGCCGAGGCCGAGCGCGTCTACGATGCGGCGCTCGCGCGCGTTCCTCTCCTGCGACGCGCGATGGCCGGTCGCGCGCACGCGCGCTGGGCGCAGGGACGCCACGCGGAGGCCGAGACGGACCTCGACGCGTACGCGACGGGCGAGGCCGACGCGGACGCGCTGCGCGAGCTCGCCGGCTGGTACGGCAGCGACGGGCGGGCGCCGGCGCAGCTCGCGGTCTGGCGGCGCCTGCTCGCGATGGCAGTGCACGCCGACGACACCCCCTCGGAGAAGGAGGCGCGCCGCATGGTCCGCGCGCTCGTCATTCTCGCGACCGGCGCGGACCCGGCCGCGTGGCCCGCCGAACCCGACCCCACCCGCCGAGCCCTCGCCCACATGGCGCGCCGGGGAGGGTAGGAACGGGAAGGTCCTCCGGTTTCCCCCCTCTCGTCGTTCAATCGCGCACGAAGGCTTCGTGGAGCGCGCGCTGGGCGTCCGCCAGGTGGGCCGCCGGGACGATGGCCGCGACGCGCAGGGGGCCTGCGTACACCGCGCGGGGCGTGACGCCCTTCTCGGCCAGGACCGCGAGGAAGCGCGGCAACGCGCGCGCTCCCGTGGTGAGCCCATCCCCGACGACGCTCACGATGGCCTGATCGCTCTCGAGCACGAGGCCGCGCACCTTTTCCTCCAGACGCGCCCGGCACGCCGACCAGTCGGGCACGTTCGCGAGCGGCACCGCGCACGTCGCCGCGTCACCGCTGCACGCCACGTCGAGGAGCGGCACGTCGTGGTGCCCGGCCGCCTCCGCGAAGACCCGGAGCTCCGCCGCCGGCATCCGCGCAAAGACCACCTTGTCGAGACCGACGACGACCCGGACGTTCTTCGGGCCTCCCGGCTCGGGGGCCTCGGCAGCGACCGTCTCCCGGCCGCCGCCGACCGGGTCGCTCGTCCTGCGCGCGTGGATCGCGATCTTCGCGCGGCGCGCCCACTCGACGGCCTGCGCGTTGAGCACCTTGGCGCCCGCCTCGGCCATCTCCTGGAGCGACGCCAGGTCCACCTCCGGCAGGTGCTTCGCCTCGGGCACGACGCGCGGGTCGGCCGAGTAGACGCCGTCGACGTCGCTGTAGATCTCGCAGCGCACCGCGCCGAGCGCCGCTGCGAGTGCCACGGCGGTCGTGTCGCTGCCGCCCCGGCCGAGCGTCGTGATCTCGCGCCGGTAGCTCATGCCCTGGTAGCCCGCGACGATGACGACCTTGCCGCGCGCGAGCTCGTCCTCGATGCGGTGCGGGCGCACCTCGAGGATGCGCGCGTCGAAGTGGCGGTCGTTCGTGATGATGCCGCTCTGCGAGCCGGTGAAGCTGATGGCGTCGCAGCCGCGCGCGTGGATGGCGATCGAGAGGAGCGCCATCGTGACGCGCTCTCCCGTCGAGACGAGCATGTCGAGCTCGCGCCGGGGCGCGTCCGCGTGGACGCTCTTCGCGAGCGCGAGCAGCGCGTCGGTCGCCTTGCCCATGGCGCTGACGACGACGACGACGTCGTCGCCGCCCGCCTTCGCCGCCACCACGCGATCGGCGACCTTGCCGATCTTCTCGACGTCGGCCACCGAGGACCCGCCGTACTTCTGGACGAGGATTGCCATCGAGAAATGTACGCTCGACCGGCAGCTATCACGTCCCCGGGGCCCGGGCCAACAAGCTACCCTGGGCCGGCATGCACGAGAGCGACCTCCTCGTGTTCCTGCTCTCTCTCGCGGTGCTGCTCAGCAGCGCGCGGCTTCTCGGGGAGCTGGCGCGCCGCTGCGGCCTGCCTCTCGTCTTCGGCGAGCTTGCATCCGGCATCGTGCTCGGACCCACCATCTTCGGACGCATCGCCCCCGCCGCCCAGCCCTGGCTCTTCCCCGGCGGCCCACCCGCCCACATGCTCGCGGGCTACACGACCGTCGCGGTCGTCCTGCTCCTCGTGGTCGCGGGGCTCGAGGTGAACCTCGGCATCGTCCGCAAGCGAGGGCGCAGCGCGCTGCTGACGAGTGTCCTCGGCATTCTCATGCCGCTCGGCGGAGGCGTCCTGCTCGGGGTCCTCCTGCCCGACTCCGACCTCGTCCACCCGGAGAGCCGCACGCTCTTCGCGGTCTTCATGGGCGTCGCCTTGAGCATCTCGGCCTTGCCCGTCATCGCCAAGACGCTGCTCGACCTGGGACTCTTCAAGACCGACGTGGGCCTGCTCGTCATGGCGACGGCCATGGTGAACGACCTCGTGGGATGGATCGCCTTCTCGGTGCTGCTCGCGCCGATGCAGGGCGGCGCCTTCAGCTTGGGCACCGTCGCGCGCGCCGTCGGCCTCACGCTTTGCTTCGTCGTCACGGCGCTGCTGCTCGCGCGCCCCCTCATCGGCCGCATCATCGTGCGACTCCAGTCCGACCACCACTCGGGCTCGCGCCGGGTGCTCTCGCTCATCGTCCTTCTCGCCCTCTTCGGCGCGAGCTTCACGCAGTGGATCGGCATCCACGCGGTCTTCGGCGGCTTCGTCGTCGGCGTCGTCGTGGGCGACGCGCCTCAGCTCAAGGAGCGGACGCGCGTCATCGTCCACGAGTTCGTGACGAACATCTTCGCGCCGGTCTTCTTCGCGTCGCTCGGGCTGCGCGCGGACTTCGTGCGGGCGTTCGACCTGCGCCTCTGCCTGCTCGTCTTCCTCATCGCGTCGGCCGCGAAGATCATCGGCTGCACGCTCGGGTCGCGCGCGGGCGGCCTCAAGTGGCGCCCGGCCGCGGCCGTCGGCTTCGGCCTGAACGCGCGCGGCGCGATGGAGATCATCCTCGCGTTGCTCGCGCTCGACGCGGGGCTCATCAAAGAGCAGCTCTTCGTCGCCCTGGTCGTCATGGCACTGGCGACCTCGCTCGTCAGCGGCCCGACGATGAAGTGGATGCTCCGTGGCGTGGAGGAGGAGAGCCTCGCGACGATCCTGCGCCGGGGTGCGTGGTTGCAGAACCTGCGAGCGGCGACGCCCGCGGACGCCATCGCGCAGCTCTCGGCCTCGCTCGCGCAGCAGCTCGGCGACAGGGAGGCCCGCGCCTGCCGCGCCGTGCTCGATCGCGAGGCGACGGCGTCGACGGGCCTCGGCGACGAGGTGGCGGTCCCGCACGCCATCATCGCGGGGCTGGACAGGCCGCTCATCGCGCTCGGCTTCGCCCGCGACGGCGTCGACTTCAACGCGCCCGACGGCCTGCCGGCCCGCATCGTCTTCCTGCTCCTCGTGCCGCCGCGGGCGCACGACCAGGAGGTGCGTATCCTCGCGCAGATCGCGCGCGCGGTCATCGAGCCCGCGGCCCGGGCGAGGCTGCTCGAGGCCAAGTCGCTGAGCGAGGTGCTCCAGCTGATCTCGGAGAACCGCCCGCGCGCGCAGTCGATGCGTCCGCAGAGGGCGAGCCTCGCGGACATCTGACGGAGGACGGGCGCTGCCAGCGGCGCGCCGCGGGCGCCGGAGCGGTGTGCGAACGAGGCTACTGCTCGGTGTACGTGACGTCGTCGTAGCGCAGGCCGATGGTGCCGGTGCTGCCGATGCCCCCCGAGTAAACGCCGAGCGCGATGGACGCTTGGGCGGGATGCGAGAGGCTGCTGGGCAGCTTCAAGCACGGGCTGAGCTGCGGCGCCGCGCCGACGTACACCTGCGCGCAGGCACCGGAGGTGCCCGAGCCTCCGGCGTTGAAGGTGATCTCGATGGCGAAGCGACCGTCCCACTGGCCCAGCGTCGGGAACGCGCCGGTCGCGTCCGCGCTGCCGAAGCCGGGAAGCCCGGCGTCGGGCGCCTGGAGGTAGACCGCCGACAGCGTGGGGCCGTTGCCGAAGGCGAGGGCGACGGCGCCGGAGTCGACGGTGTCGCCGTAGAGGATCGCCGCGACGGCAGCCGCGGCGGTCACACCGATGCCGGAGGCCTGGTCGATGCGAAGATCGAACTCGAGGCGCTGCGTGGTCGGCGAGGTCACCGACGCGGGCATCGATCGGACGACCAGGGTATTCACCTGACTCGTGCTGCTCGTCGTCACCTCGAGGGCGTTCGGCGGCGAAGGGACGCCGAGGTGGTCGAACGAGAAGGACGCGCCGTTCTCGGAGTACGTCCACGGCGGGGCCAGAAAGCCGGTGATGAGCGTGTTCTCGTCGAAGTCCTCGCAGAACTTCGCGCTGCCGACGTGCTGGGGGTCCGAACACCAGTCTCCATTGCCGCCCTCGCTGAGGGAGGGGCCGTCGCTCACGCTGGCTTCGTGCGGGGGACCGGCCTCGCCGTTGCCTCCGGAAGAGCCGGAGCCCGAAGAGGAACCCGTCCCGGTATCGACCTCGTCGTCGCCGGTGTTCGCCACGTCGGGGCCCGCGTCTCCACCGCCCGAGGCGCCGCCGGCCGTGAACCCCTGCCCGCAGGCGGCGATTGCCGCGGCTGCGCCGAGCGGCGCCGCCCAAGAAACGAAGCGCATCCTCTCGAACGTACCACCCAGTCGGGGTCAGCGCACCGCGAAGGCGGCCACGCCGAAGCCGCCCGCCACCCAGACGACCCCGCGCGCCTCGTCGAAGGAGAGGGCCACGACGCGGCCGTCCGCGTCCGGCTCCTGCTGCTCCGGGGAGTCGCCCGAGTCGGCGGCGCGCCCCGCCGGAGGTGGCCCCAGACGCGCGACGACGGTGGCCTGCGACGAGCCGGCGGCCAGACGCACGAGCGCGGTGGTGTCGTCGCCCTCTGCGTAGGCGGCAGCGACCAGCGTCCCGTCGTCGTCGAGGAAGGCGATGGCCGTCACGGGGGCGTCCCACTCGTGCGGCGTCCAGCGCCCGTCGGGACCGCGAACGACGATGCCGCGACGCGCGGCATAGGCCACGTGCTCTCCGCGCGCCCCGAGCGCCTGCGGCGGGGTGTCGAGCGCGTCTGGTAGCTCGACACCCGTCGACTCCAGGCCGCCGGCGGGGGTCGACCGGAGGAGCGCCAGTGCCCCCTCGCCCGCGCCGTCTTCGGCGAGGACGACGATCGCGCTGTCGCTGCCGCTGCCGCCCGTGTCAGGCGCGAGCGCGGTCGCGGGCCCAGGGACGCCGTGGACCGCCGCCGCACCGCCCCCGGCGGGGACGACGACGAGCGCGCCGCGAGCCGTCCGCACCCAGAGCGACCCCGCGCCCCACGCCAGCTGCGCGGCGTGCGAAGGCCCCGGTGGAAGTGGCACCGGCGCATAGCGCGTCCCCCCGTCCGAGGAGATGGTCACCGTACCGTCGTACAGCAAGGCCGCCACGCGCGAGCCCTGGACCGCCAGGGCACGCACGCCGGCCGGGTCGATCCCTGTCGTGGCGAGCACCTGCGTGGTCCCTTCGAGGTCGACCCGCACGAGGGCCGCGCCTCCGCCCTCGGTGCGACCGCACGCGAGGGCCCCCCGCGCGGCGCTCGCCACGGCGGTGGCCGACGAGAGCGCGACGGGCGCCCCGACCCGGGACCACGGCTCGGCGTCCCACGGCAAACCCACCG
This sequence comes from Polyangiaceae bacterium, assembly GCA_036490515.1. GTDB lineage: Bacteria > Myxococcota_A > Polyangia > Polyangiales > Polyangiaceae > Palsa-1150. Next base: position 49,992 of record DASXDU010000025.1, on the reverse strand, counting down.
GCTCGTCCGCGCCGAACCCCGTGTCGGTCAGCGCCGCATCCTCGAGATCCCCTTCCTCGTCCGCATCCATGGCGGGCAGATCGTCCTCGCGAAGCTCCTCGTCGGGCGCGACCGGGCCTTCGTCGCCCGAATCGAGCCCCCCGTGCTCCGGCGCCTTCCCGAACCCGAAGTCCTCGTTCTGCGTACCCGGCTCCTCGGCGTCGTCGGGAGCCAGCGAATCGTCCGCGCCGAGGTCGTGGACGCCCAGATCCCCGAGATCGAGGTCCGGGGCGTCGGCGGGCTCGCCGAGCCAGCCCGTGTCGCGCTCGTCGACGTCGAGATCCTCGGGGTCGACGGGATCGTCCTCGCCGGTCGAGTCGTCCAGGCCTTCCCCGTCGTGCGGCTCGTCGAGGTCGGCCTCGACCTCGGCCTCGGTGTCGCGGCCTTCTTCCTGGGCGTCGCCGTCGAGCGGCGGCAGGGGATCGAGCTCGTCGTCGTCCAGCCGGCGACGCTCGTCCTTTCCGGCGCCGCGCTCGTTCCGCGGGTCTGCTGGCCGCTCGGGCATCGTGCTCCCCGAAGGGAGTACCGGGTGGGTGGATCTTGTCAAACGAGCCGCTCCGTCGATGACTCCTACATGTCACGAGGCTCGACCACAGAAATGCGCGCGAGACGCGCCGGGGGCTGGGCAACTCCTCGCGGAGCCTCAACATGGCCCCGCGCGGAGGGGAACCATCATGGGTGCACGGGAGAGCACGCGGCAGGAGCTGCGGGACCTGGCCAAGCTCGCCGGGACGATGCCGAAGGACCGGACTGCGCCGCCGCCAGCCATCGCCTCGGCGCCTGCCCCCTCGCGGCCCGCGTTGCAGCGCCCGCCCACGCCGTCGAGCGTGTCGAAGCTCACGGTCCCCCCGGCGGTCGCATCCATCGCGCCGGCTTCGCGGACCGTGGCGCCGCCGACCGGGCGCGCACGTCGGGGCGGACGCGGCGTCGTGCTGACGTCGCTCGTGATCGGGCTCGTCGTCGCCGTCACCGGCGGAGTCACGCTCGGGCGGACGCTTGCACGTCGGTCCGCCGTGGCTACCTCCGGACCGGCAACGCCGGTCGTCGTCGCTGGCGCTCCCGCCCCGCCCCCCGCGTCGCCGCCTGCCGAAGGAAACGCGGCGCTCACCGCGGTCCCCGCCGCGGTCGCCTCCCCCCCGCCGGCCCCCTCCCCTTCCCCTGCCACGACCTCGGCGCCACTCGCGACCACACTCGCCACGTCGGTCGGCGCGCGGGCCGTCCCTCCCGCCTCGAAGGTCGCGCCACGACGCTCGGGCTGGCGCCCCACGCCCAGGTCCGCCGCGGCAGCGCGTCTCCCCGTGTCCGCGGCGGTGGCGACCGGCGGCAAGGACTCGCTCGACGAGGCGATCCGCAAGGCCGTCGCCTCGCCGTAGCCGGCTGCGTCATCTTCCCCGCGTTGCGCCGGCGGACGCCGACGCATGTGTCGCTCCTGCGACGCCGTGTGGAGAGTGCGACGCCGACGTCATGCTTCCGCTCGCGCGGCGAGCGGAGAAATCGCCCGCCGGTGCGCGGCACGTCGCGTGCTTCAGCATGCGTACGCAGGCAGCACCATGAGTTCGCGCAAACACTTCTGGCTTCGCGTCGTCGGCCTGGCCCTCATCCTCGCGGCCGAATTCGGCCCACGCCTCTGGTCGACCTCCACGCAGGGCCCGTCCGCGCCGGCCATGACCGCGGCCATCACGCGCTGAGCCAGTCTCTGGCTCGCATCAGGGTGAGGCCGAAGCACCTCAGCGGCCCCGCAGGCGGTTGCATCCTGTCCGGCGGCGCGTAGCCTCCCCGATCTCCGCGATGCGCCTGCTGCTCCTCTCGCGAAACGCGACGCTCTACTCGACCAGCCGCCTCGTCCTGGCGGCGCGGTCGCGAGGCCACGAGGTCTCGGTGGCCGACCCGCTCGAGCTCCGAATCGTCATCTCACGCGGGCGACCGTCCCTCTTCCTGGGGGACAGGGCCGTCCCTCATGCCGACCTCGTGCTTCCGCGCATCGGCGCCTCGATCACCAACTACGGCCTCGCCGTGGTGCGTCAGTTCGACCTGATGGGGGTGCCCGTCCTCAACACGGCCCTCGCCATCGCCCGGTCGCGCGACAAGCTCCGCGCGATGCAGCTGCTCACGAAGAAGAACATCGACGTCCCGGTCACCGTCTGCGCGCGCACGCCCGACTCCATCGAGCAGGCGCTGTCGCACGTGGGCGGGCCGCCCTGCATCGTGAAGCTCCAGCAGGGGGCGCAGGGCATCGGCACGATGATCGCCGAGACGACCCAGGCGGTGACCTCCCTGCTCGAGACGCTCTGGGCGATGGGCCAGGACATCATCCTCCAGCAGTACATCGCCGAGGCGAAGGGCCGCGACCTGCGTGTCCTCGTGGTCGGCGGCCGGGTCGTGGCAGCCATGCGCCGGCAAGCCAAGGCGGGCGAGTTCCGCTCGAACCTGCACCGCGGGGGTCTCGGCGTACGCGCCCACCTCGACCCGCGCTACCGGCGGGCCGCCATCGCCGCCACGGCGGTCATGGGCCTCGAGGTCGCGGGCGTCGACATGCTCGAGACCCGCGAGGGGCCGAAGATCCTCGAGATCAACAGCTCCCCCGGCCTCGAGGGCATCGAACGCGCGAGCGGCACCGACGTCGCCGGCGCGATCATCGCCCACGCCGAGCGGTTCCTGGCGCGCGGCGGCAAGCGGCGGCGCTCGCAGCTCGACGAGGAGCGCCGCCACCGGCGACTGCGAGGTGGTGGGCCACCCTCGTCGCGCCCCGGTGTGCGCGTCAACGGCGCAGGGTGACCGTCGTGCCGGGCGGGCCGCTGGCGGTCGAGCGCCGCGGAGACGTGGAGATCTGGAGCCTGTCGCGCCCGGAGGCGAAGAACGCCCTCGACGCGGCTTCGTTCGCGGCGCTCGGAGCCGCCGTCGGCCGGGCGCGCACGGACGCGGCGCTGCGGGCGGTCGTCCTCACCGGGGCGGGCGACACGTTCGCGTCGGGCGGCGACCTGCGCGAGCTTCGGACCGCGACGACCGAGGCGGACGCCGTACGCGTCTCGGAGCTCGGGCGCTCTGTGTGCGACGGGATCGCGAGCTTGCCGGTGCCCGTCCTCGCCGCCCTCCCCGGGGCGGCCATCGGCGGCGGCGCGGAGCTGTCCGTCGCCTGCGACCTTCGCGTCGCGGACGCGCGCGCCAGCATCTCGTTCAAGCACGCGCGCATGGGCGTGACGACGGCCTGGGGTGTCCTCGGGAAGCTCGTGGCGATGGTCGGGCCCGGCGCGGCGAGCCGGCTGCTCCTCGCGGGGCACGCCGTCGGGGCCGAGGAGGCGCTGCGGCTCGGCCTCGTGGACGCGGTGACCGACGACGGAGGCTGCGTCGCGCGCGCCCTCGCGTGGGCGGACGACGTCGCGCGGGCGGCGCCGGGCGCCGTGGCCCGGCTCAAGGCGCTCCTTCGCGAAGCGACCGGCCCCGCGGCGCCGCTCCGTGCGCTCGAGCGCGATCTCTTCGTCGCCGCATGGACGAGCGCGGATCATCGCGAGGCCGTCGAGGCGTTCTTCGGCAAGCGCGATCCGCGCTGGCTGCCGGGCTGAGGGTTCGTGCGCGCCAGGGCACTCGTTGCGGTCGCTGCGCTGCTCGCGGCCGGCTGCGGGGCGCGCACGGGGTTCGAAGACTCCGGGGCGGCCGTAGCACCGGGAGGAGCACCTGACGGCGGCGTCGCTCCGGACGGCGGCGTCACCCCCTCCGGCGATCCCTGTCCCTTCGGCGTCCTGCCCGGCGCTCCCAAGCCGATGCCGCGGTACTGCTCGACGCGCGACGGCCGGACGCGCGCTCCCGCGCCCAGCGCGCCCCACCTCACGTGGACGGCCAGCATCCCCATCACCGACGGCTCGAGCGCGCTCGGTGCGGCCAGCCTGACGACGGACGCCTCGGGCCACGCGTACGTGGCGTCCGCCGGCGGCTTCGGCGGCGACCCGCAGCTCCAGCGAATCGACACGGGCAGTGGCTCTCCCGACTGGACCAGCACCTCCGCCGGAGCAGCCACCGCGCTGCTGCTGTCGGCGGGCGAGGTCGAGCTCACCGCGGGCGATCCGCTCGCGGTCGAGTCCATCGATCCCGCCTCCGGCGTCACGAGCCACCTCGGGACGCTGGGGTACTGGGGCAGCGCGGGCGACCCCGCCATCGGGGCCGACGGGAGTCTCTACTACGCGTACACGCTGGATCAGGGCACCGCGACCGCCACGACGCACGTCTCGGGCGTCTCGCGGGCCGGCGCCGTGGAGTGGACGTCGGTCGATCTCGCGACGCTCGGTCCGCCGCCCCTCTACGGAGACGTCGAGCCGTCGGAGATCGCGCTCGGCCTCGACGGCTCGGTCCTCGTCGCGGTGAACGTCCTGACGAGCACCGAGACGTTCCAGGTGCTCGCCGCGCTCGCACCCGACACGGGGCACGTCCGCTGGACGAGCGCGCTGGCCGGCCAGCTGCTGGGCGGGCCGATCGTGGGTCCGGACGGGTCGATCCTCCTCGCCGTCGACGAGCCGCGACCGGGCGGGATCGTGATCCTCGAGGCCACGGGCCAGGTGCGCAGCACGCTGACCATCCCGGGCTCGCCGAGCGGCGACTCCACGATCTTCGGCCTGCCCGCGATCGCCCGCGACGGCACGATCCTGGCGGAGTCCGACGTGGGGCAAGGGGTCGACGGGCTGGTGGCGTTCTCGCAGACGGGCGCCGTCCTCTGGCACCAGCCGCTGCAGCTGCTCGAGGCCACCATCACGTCCGACGGCGCGGTACTCGCGCACGACTCGTTCGATCTCACGCTCCTCGATCTCGCCACGGGCGCGACCCGGTGGGTCCTGTCCCCGCCGCACCCGTCGGTGTGCGTCGCCGCGGCCGAGCTGACGAGCACCGGAAGCATCGTAGGCCTCCAGTGCGACGGCACGCTCTTCGGCGCCGCCGATTGAGGCCACGGCGGAACCCGCCGGAGACGGCCGAGGCGCGGCCGCGTGCTACCTTCCGAAGGTGTCTGGCGACGTTCTCCGCACCATCGCCGCCGTCACGCACCGCGAGCAAGCGCTCGACGCCGGTCGTCCGCGGTATCCTGGCGACGTGACCGGCGCGCCGGACAAGCTGGGGGCCATCGACGCCGCTGCGGCCGCATTCCGTGACGCCGGCCTCGCCTACGCGCTCATCGGCGGCGTGGCGGTGGGCATCCGCAGCGGCGTGCCCCGCGCGACGCTCGACGTGGACTTCGCCGTCTCCACGACGACCGACCTCGGGGCCGCCACCGCGGCGCTCGAGGCGCGCGGCTTTCGTCGGACCGGCGTCTTCGCGCACAGCATGAACTTCGTCCACGCCAGCGGGGAGCCGCTGCAGCTCGCGTTCGACCCTCTGTTCGATCCGATGATCGCGCGCGCCGAGCCCGTTCGCTTCGGGGCTCTCGAGCTCGTCGTCGTGACGCGCGAAGATCTCATCGCGATGAAGCGACGGGCGGCCGCCGATCCGGCCCGCCGCCGCAGCAAGGCCCTGCGCGATCAGGCCGACATCGCGCTGCTCGAGGGAGACGTACCGGGGCCCGACGACGGCTGGTGACGAGGGCGCCTACCGGGTCCTGCGCTCGCGCGCCATCTCCGCCAGGAGGAACGCGTTGGGGACCTCCTCGAGCTTCGCCGACGCCACGCGCACGCCCTGCGCGTCGCGCACGACCAGCTCGCCCGCCTCGGCCTCGATGTCCGCGAGGGCGTCCCATGCCACGACGCGCGTCCCCACCGACACGCCGGCCTCGCTCACGGTGACGGCGCCGAAGCTCACGACCGAGCCCTCCGCGATGCGGGCTCGCACGTCCGGCAGGCGGTGCTCCGTCATGCGCGCCCGGATCTCCTCGACGAGATCCTGCACGCCACCGATGCTCGGACCGAAGGCGAGCGTCGCGCCGTCGACCGTGTGCAGGACGTGGCGCACCGATCCCTGTGGGTCGTCCAGGCCCTTCACCGTCAGCGACTGGATCTCGTCCCAGCGTACCGCGCGCGGGCCCGCGCGAAGATCGAGGATGCCGTTGGCGTGCACGCGCAGGAGCTCCCCGCCGCCGACCGCCGACGTGTAAACGATGAGGACGATGGCCATGACGAAGAGCGCCGTCACGGCGACCGCCGAGAAGTTCGAGTTGAACCAGTGCGCGAGCATGCCCTGGTGCGCGAGCCACACGCCGTAGCCGAGGAGCAGGACGAAGGGCGCCGCGGCCCAGACGACGTTGCGCGTCGCCGCCGCGTAGTACGAGCGGACGTGCGGCCCGAGGACGCCGGCGGCGGACGCGGGAGGGACGGGGCGGGCGGCGCGCAGGCGATATGGCGTGGCCATCGATGGAGCTCTCGTCAGTAAGGCGCCTGGCTGCCGTCGGCGGGCGGGTTCTTGCGCACGTCGTCGAGCGCCTCCACGAAGGCGCGGAGCTCGTCGTCCGTCGTGTAGAAGTGCGGGCTTACGCGCAGGCCGCAGCGAGGCCGGTAGTCGTGGAAGAAGCGCCGCCGGACGAGCTCTCGCGAGACCACGTCCGCCCCCGGGAAGTCGAAGCAGATCGTCCCGCCGCGAGCCGCGTCTTCCTGCGGCGTGTTGACCGTGCAGCCCCGCGCCTCGACGAGCTCGCGCAGCAGGCGCGTCTGCCGGAGCGACTTGGCGCGGATGCGCTCGACGCCGAGGCGCGCCACCGTCTCCCATCCCGCGCGCGCCGTGTACATCGCCGGCACGGGCATGGTTCCGCCGATCATCCGCCACACGTCCTTCGCGTAGCGCATCGGCCCCATGTCGAAGGCGAACGGCTCGGCGTGCCCGAACCACCCGGTCGCCATGGGCTCGAGCTTCGGCAGCACGTCGGGCCGCACGTAGAGGTACGCGGCGCCCGGGCCGCCGCACGCCCACTTCACCGAGCCGCCGCACGCGATGTCGCAGCCCCAGTCGCCGATGGCGAGCGGCACCGTCCCGGCGGACTGGTAGACGTCGAGGAGCACCATCGCGCCCACCTCGTGCGCCCGGTCGATGACGCGCTTCGCGTCGTACATGGCGCTCGACCGGAAGAGGACGTGGCTGATGGGGACGATGAGGGTGCGCTCGTCGATGGCCGCGAGGAGCTTCTCGATCGGCGGGTGGATGCCGTCGTCGCTCTTCACGACGACGACCTCGGCCCCGCGCCGCGCCTGCCCCTGCCAGACGTAGTGCACGGTCGAAAAGTTGAGGTCGTCGTAGACGACCTTGCGGCGTGGCCCCTGGAAGTCGAAGCACGACGCGACGATCGCCTGCACGATGGAGACGTTCGGCAGCATCGCCACCGTGCCCGGCGCGACGCCGATGACCTGGGCCACCACGTCACCGAGCGAGCGGATCGCCGGCAGCCAGTGCATGCCCCACGACGCGATGGAGTCGGTCTCCCACTCGTCCACGAACTGGTTCGCGTACGCGCGCGCCTTGCCCGGCATCGCGCCGAGCGAGTGGCTTATGAGGTGGACGCTCTTGGCGAGCGTCGGGAACTCGGAGCGCGTGGCGAGGAGCTCTCGCTCGTCGGCGTCGTGAAACTGAGCGTGAGCGTGAGCATGCGCCCGGGCAATGGCGTCGTCGGCTTCGGCGGACATCCGGCCCGCATGCTACAACGCGGGCCCGCGTCATGGCATCGCCCCGTCCCGGCTATTACGGCCCCTACGGTGGCCGGTTCGTCGCCGAGACGCTCGTACCCGCCCTCGACGAGCTCGCGGTCGCCTTCGGGCAGATCGTCCTCGGCGAAGCATTCCAGCGCGAGTGGCGCGGCCTGCTGGCGAGCTACGTGGGGCGGCCCACCCCGCTCGGCGAGGCGCGACGCCTCGCGCGGGCCGTCGACCCGGGCGGAACGGCCCTCGCCCGCCTCTGGCTGAAGCGCGAGGACCTCTGTCACACGGGCGCGCACAAGATCAACAACGCCCTCGGCCAGGTGCTGCTCGCCCGGCAGATGGGCAAGACGCGCATCATCGCGGAGACGGGCGCGGGCCAGCACGGGGTCGCCACGGCCACCGCATGCGCGCTCTTCGGTCTGCCGTGCGAGGTCTACATGGGCGAGGAGGACGTGAAGCGCCAGGCGCCGAACGTCGGCCGGATGAAGCTCCTCGGGGCGCGCGTCCTGCCCGTCCAGAGCGGCTCGCGCACGCTCAAGGACGCGATGAACGAGGCGCTGCGCGACTGGGTGACGAACGTCCGGACGACGCACTACTGCATCGGGAGCGCCGCGGGGCCGCACCCCTACCCCGAGCTCGTCGCCACACTCCAGGCCGTCATCGGCGAGGAGGCACGCGCCCAGTGCCTCGCGCAGCAGGGCGCGCTCCCTGACGTCGCGATCGCGTGCGTGGGAGGGGGGTCCAACGCGATCGGTCTCTTCCGCGGGTTCCTGAAGGACGAGAGCGTCGCGCTCGTCGGCGTCGAGGCGGCGGGCGAAGGCGTCACGACGCCGCGCCACGCGGCGACGCTCGGCGCCGGCCGGGTCGGCGTCCTCCACGGCTCGAAGAGCTACGTCCTCTGCGACGACGGCGGGCAGATCACCGAGGCGCACTCGATCAGCGCAGGGCTCGACTACCCGGGCGTCGGCCCCGAGCACGCCTGGCTCAAGGACAGCGGCCGCGCCGCGTACGTGTCGGCGACGGACGACGAGGCGCTCGCCGCGGTCACGCAGGTCGCCCGGAGCGAGGGCATCGTCCCCGCGCTCGAGACGGCGCACGCCTTCGCGCGCGTGGGCGACGTGGCGCGCGACCTCGCGGCGAAGCGCGGCCGCCCGGTGAGCGTCGTCCTCGGCCTCTCGGGCCGCGGCGACAAGGACCTCTCGACGCTCCTCGCGAGGCTGACGTGAAGCGGCTCGAGGCGGCCTTCACGCGCGGAAAGATTCTCGTCGCGTACCTCTGCGTCGGCGATCCGACCGTCGACGAGAGCGTGGAGCTCGCGGTCGCGTGCGCGAAGGCCGGGGCGGACGTCCTCGAGCTCGGGGTGCCCTTCAGCGATCCGACGGCCGACGGGCCGACCATCGCGCGGGCGAGCCAGCGGGCCATTGCCCGGGGCGGGGGCCTCGAGGCGACGCTCCGCGCGGCGAAGGCCGTGCGCACGGCGGCTCCCGGCGTGGGGATCGTCCTCTTCGGGTACTACAACCCTATCTTCGTCCGGGGAGAGGAGCGCGTGGCGCGGGAGGCGGCGGAAGCCGGGGTGGACGCCCTGCTCGTCGTCGACCTCCCGATCGAGGAGAGCGGGTCGCTCCGTGCCGCGGCCCGCGCGCAAGGCGTGGGCGTCGTGCCGCTTCTCGCGCCGACGAGCAGCGCCGAGCGGGTGGCCGCCGTGAAGGCCGCCGCGCGCGAGGGCGGCACGCCGTTCGTCTACTACGTCTCGGTGACCGGCGTGACGGGCGCCGCCGCGGTCGACGCAAAGGATGCAGGCGCGCGTGCGGGGAAGCTCCGCGCGGACCTCGGCCTGCCCGTCGTCGTCGGCTTCGGCATCGACGGCCGCGACAAGGCGCGGGCGGCGGCAGCCGAGGTCGACGGCGCCGTGGTGGGAACGGCGCTGGTCCGGCTCGTCGAGACGGGCCCGAGCCCCGCCGAGCGGAGGTCCTCGGTCGAGGGCCTCGTCCGCGAGCTCCGCGCCGGCGTCGACGAGGCGTAGCTTCGCGGGGCTGTACGCCTCGTCCACACTCGGGAGCGCAAGCTGCTCGGCAGCGAGCACCGCGGGCTCGTGACCGTACCCCGCCTCCTCGCACGCGAGCACGAGCTGCTCGCTAACGAGCACCGCCTCCTCGTGACCGTAGCCGGCCTCCTCGCATGCCAGCACGAGCTCCTCGCTAACGAGCACCGCCTCCTGGTGACCGTACCCGGCCTCCTCGCACGCGAGCACGAGCTGCTCGCTGGCGAGCACCGCCTGCTCGTGAGCGTACCCGACCTCCTCGCATGCCAGCACGAGCTGCTCGCTGGCGAGCATCGCCTGCTCGTGACCGTACCCGGCCTCCTCGCATGCGAGCACGAGCTCCTCGCTAGCAAGCACCGCCTGCTCGTGACCGTACCCGACCTCCTCGCATGCAAGCACGAGCTCCTCGCTAACGAGCACCGCCTGCTCGTGACCGTAGCCGACCTCCTCGCATGCGAGCACGAGCTGCTCGCTGGCGAGCACCGCCTGCTCGTGACCGTACCCGGCCTCCTCGCATGCGAGCACGAGCTCCTCGCTAGCAAGCACCGCCTGCTCGTGACCGTACCCGACCTCCTCGCGTGCGAGCGCGAGCTGCTCGCTGGCGAGCGCCTCGTATTCATGTGCGATTGCGCGCCCTTGGCTGGCGAAGGCCGGCGTCCGGCGTCCGGGTGCCTCGCATTCGCATCCGAACGCGCGCTCCTCGACCACGAGCGCTCAGCGCTCACGCTCGAGCCGTCGCCCCCCGCCTGTCGGCTTTGCTCCCCCGCGCTATCCTGCCGCCGTCACGCCATGCTCCTCCTCTGCGTCTCCGACATCCACGGCCACCTCGACGCCCTGCGCGCCGTCCTCGCCACGGCCGAGCGCCGCGCGTTCCACAAGCTCCTCGTCGCGGGGGACATCGTCTTCCCGGGGCCGGACGCGCTCGAGACGTGGCGCCGCCTGTCGGCCGCGGGTGCCGTCATGGTGCAGGGCCTCACCGATCGCGCCGTCGCCACGCTCGACCCCGCCGCGCTCCACCCGCGCAGCGACCACGAGCGCGAGCGCCTCGAGCAGATGAAGGCGACGCGCGACGCCCTCGGGGAGCTCATCCTCCAGCGGCTCCGACGCCTGCCGACGCACCAGCGCATCCCGCTCGAGGACGGCGGCGAGCTGCTCCTCGTCCATGGCTCCCCCTCCGATCCCGGCGAGGCGCTGACCCACGACATGAGCGACGCCGAGGTCAACGCGCTCCTCGGCGACGATCCGGCCGACGTCGTCGTCTGCGGGGCGAGTCACGTGCCGTTCGATCGCATGGTGGGCGGCGTCCGCATCGTGAACGTCGGCAGCGTGGGCGAGGCTCCGGGCGCCTCGCCCCGCGTCGCACACGCGACGTGGATCGAATCGACGCCCCGCGGCGTGGAGGTCGAGTCGATCGCCGTGCCCCTCGAGGGCGCCGCCGGGGTCGAGGCGCGTCCCTGACCCGTCCCCGGAGGACGGGAAAGTGGATCGCCGACCTCCGACCCTGCCACGATCGCGTTCGTGACTCGCCCTGGCATCGCCAAGGCGCGCGGGGTTCCGTTCGTCCTCGCGCGGCCAGAGACCTACGTGCGCGCGCCCGACTGCCGGTGGCGCGAGCTCTTCGACCGTGCGGACGTCGTGAGCGAGGGGAGCGCGCGCGACGAGGACGAGGGCCGGTCCTGGTACGGCTCGACGAGCATCATCCTGCCCGTCGACGACCGCGACCGCGCGGGCGCCGCGCCGGCGCTCCTCGCCGAGCTGGTCGGCCGGAGCGCCCACGTCCGCCTTCGCGCGCTGCGCATGGCGCGCACCGAGGCGTGCCTCCGTGCCCCCGGTCGCCTCGGCCGCATCACGTGCGAAATCGTCGTCTCGGCAGATTCGCGAGGCGTGAGGATTGACGTCGACGTCCAGGCGCCGTTGATAGAGAGACGCGCCCACCCCCGGTCGGCGCGATGAAGCCTCGCTTCTTCACGACGCACACGACGCACATGCCGCGCACGACCGACGACGACAAGCAGAAGTCCCCCAAGGGCGCCAACGTCATCCACGTCGCCTTCGGCTCCGGCGGCGGGCGCCTCGGTGAGGCAACCGGCACGCACGGCGCCGCCGCCCCGAGCATCCCTCCCCCGCCCGACGGCCGCGAGCCCGTGACGGATCTCTTCTCGCGGCGCGAGGTCGCCAAGCTCCTCGGCGTGTCCGAGACCCGCCTTCGCTCCCTCGACCGCGCCAAGATCGTCTCGCCGTCCGGCCAGAAGGGAAAGCAGCGCGCCTACACCTTCCAGGACCTCATCGCCCTACGCGCGACGCGCGAGCTCCTCGAGCACCGCGTACGCCTGCGCGACGTCGCGCGCGCCATCGGCGCCCTCCGTCAGGCCCTCCCCCGCGTCACGCGCCCCCTCCAGGAGCTGCGCATCGTCGGCGACGGCCGCAAGGTGCTCGTCAAGGCCGAGGAGGGGACGTACGAGCCCATCAGCGGCCAGATGGTCCTCGACTTCCAGGTCCAGGCGCTCCGCGACGACGTCGTCCGTGTGCTCCGCCCCGAGACGAGCCCCGCGCGCGCCCGCACGGCGTACGACCTCTACGTGCAGGCGAGCGCCCTCGACGAGGACCCGTCGACCTACGATCAGGCCGAGGAGCTCTACGGGCGCGCCATCCGCCTCGATCCGACGCTCGCCATCGCGTACACGAATCTCGGCAACATCCGGTTCCGACGGGGGGACGAGTCGGCGGCCGAGGCGCTCTACCGCCGCGCCATCGAGGTCGACGCGCGCCAGCCCGAGGCACACTACAACCTCGGCTACGTGATGCTCGAGCGGGGCGACGCGCGTGGCGCGACCGCATATTTCGAGCGCGCCCTCGAGGGCGATCCGCGCTTCGCCGACGCGCACTTCAACCTCGCGATGGCCTGGGAGCAGGTCGGCGAGCGGGGGCGCGCGCGCCCCCACTGGCGCAAGTACCTCGACCTCGAGCCCACCGGCACGTGGGCAGACGTCGCCCGCGAGCACCTGAAGGGCTGAGCGCTCAGGCGAAGAACGCTCGGATCGCCGCGAGGACGTGCGCCTGCTGGGCGTCGGTCATCGCGGGGAAGAACGGGATGGCGAGCGCCTCGCGGCACGCCTGCTCGGCGACGGGGAGCGGCGGCTCGCCGAGCGCGCGGAAGCACTCCTGGAGGTGCAGCGGCACGGGGTAATAGACCCGCGACTCGACGCCGCGGTCGCGGAGAGCCGCCGCGAGCGCGTCGCGGCGGGGCGTGCGCACGACGAACGCGTGCCAGGCGTGCACCGCGGGAGGCGCAGGGACGTGCGGCAGGGTGACGGGCACCGCGGAGAGCTCCGCGGCGTACCGTGCTGCCAGCCGAGCGCGCGCCTGCTGCCAGCGCGCGAGGTGCCGCGACTTCGCGAGGAGAACCGCCGCCTGGAGCGCGTCCATCCGGCTGTTGCGTCCCTGCTCCGCGTGCACGTAGGGCGCGACGGAGCCGTGGGCACGCAGGCGCCGGGCCTTGGCTGCGATGGCGTCGTCGGAGGTCACGATCGCCCCCGCGTCGCCCCAACCGCCGAGGTTCTTCGTCGGGAAGAAGCTGATGCACCCGGCCGCGGCGCCTCCGCCCGCCGGGCGCCCCCGGTCGTCGCGCGCCCCGAGTGCCTGCGCCGCGTCCTCGATCAGCACCAGGCCCTCGCGTTCGGCGAGCGTCCCCAGCTCCTCCATCGGTACGCAGAGCCCGAAGAGGTGCACCGGCACGACCGCGCGCGGACGCAGGCCCGCCGTTCGAGCCCGCGCCACGGCTTCCCCCACCGTCCGCGCGCTCGCGTTCAGCGTCCCCACTTCGACGTCGCAGAAGACCGGCCTCGCCCCCGCCGCCGCGATCGCCTCGGCCGCCGCCACGAACGAGAACGCCGGCGTCACCACCGCGTCCCCCTGCCCTACTCCGTGCGCGCGGAGCGCGAGCTCGATCGCGTCCGTCCCCGACGCCACCCCCACCGCGTGGCGCGCCCCGCATGCCTCCGCGAGCCACGCCTCGAACGCCTCGACGGCGGACCCCAGCACGAACCGGGCTTCGGCGGCGACCCGCGCGACCGCTGCGAGCGCCTCGGCCTGGACCTCGGCCTCCTGCGCGGCGAGGTCGACGAGCGGGACGCGCGTCACCATTTGCGGTGCAGGAGCGACGGCAGGGACGTGCGCACGCGGTCCTGGTACTCGAAATCGAGCCGCGCGACCGCGAAGCCCTCGCCCTCGGAACACTGGGCGACGACCTCGCCCCACGGGTCGACGACGATCGATTTGCCGTAGGTCTGCCGGCCGCGCGGGTGCTTGCCGTGCTGCGCGGGCGCCAGGACGTACGCCTGGTTCTCGATGGCGCGGGCGCGTAGGAGCGCGTGCCAGTGGTCCTTGCCGGTCGTGAGCGTGAAGGCGCTCGGGACCGTGAGGACGCGGCAACCCTGATCGGCGAGCTTTCGATAGAGCTCCGGGAAGCGCATGTCGTAGCAGATGCTCAGGCCCACGCGGACGCCGAGCACTTCGGACGACACCGCCTCGCCGCCGGCCATCGTCGCCTGGCTCTCGTGGAGCGTCGTCCCGTCGGGGAGGCTCACGTCGAAGAGGTGCACCTTGCGGTACGTCGAGACGATGGCACCCGCGGGATCGACGAGGACGGACGTGTTGAACGGGCGCTGGAGGTCGTCGCTCTTCTCGGGCATCCCGCCACCGAGGACCCACACCTCGTGCTCGCGCGCAGCGTCGGTGAGGGTGCTCGCGATGGGCCCGGGGAACGCGCCGTCGAGGTGCTCGGCGAGCTGCCGCTTGCGGGCCTCCTCGCCCATGAAGGCGAAGTTCTCCGGAAGCGTGACGAACTTGGCGCCCGCGCGGGCGGCCTCGGCGACCCAGTAGCGGACCCGGTCGAGGTTGTGCCCGACCTCGTCCTGCGAGTTGAGCTGGACCACGGCGGCGAGCATGCGCGGGGGAAACTACCGGGGCGGACGGGAGAGTCAATGGGGCGGGCCGGAAGACGGCACGGGGATGGACCGGCGTACGGCCACGGGAGAGGGAGACGGGAGAGGGAGAGGGAGATCGAGCACGGCGGGCCGAGTAGGTGCACGTGGCACGGGCACGAGGACGAGCACGTCCTGTCGAGCACGTGGACGAGTACGAGTACCGAGGAGCAGAGAAAGCGTCACCCATATCCCCGGTCTGAAACGTCACCCCTGTTCCCGGTTGCGCAAACGTCGCCCATGTTTCGGGTTGTGCAGACCGTACGCGTACACGCACACGTGCTCGTGAACGTCCTCGTCAGGACGTGCTCGTCCTCGTGCCACGTGCACGTGCACCTACTCGGCCTGCCGTGCTCGATCTCCCTTCCCGGCAGGCCGCACGCCGACCCGGCGCCCGCTATGCTCCACCGGTGCTCCTCCCCCTCCGTGACCTCGTGCGCCGTCTCCGCGCGCCACGGTCGCGCGTCGCCGAGGTGGACGCGGTTCGTGCTCGCCTGAAGCAAGCGACGAGGGCGCCCGCCAGCGACGACGCCGTCGCCCTCGCGAAGGAGCTCCGGGCGCTCCGTGCCGAGGTGCTCGCCGCGTTCGACGGCGCCCACGCCTGCACCGGCTGCGGCAAGGGGCGCTCGCTGCCGCACGGGCGCTGGGACGGCGGCTTCTGCTGCGGCGGGCGCACCGACGGCGTCTTCGACGACGACGAGGTCGCGGCCCTCGCCCTCGCGGGAACGCGTCCATCCCACCTGCGCCCCCCCTCGGGCGATCACGCGGGCTGCGCCTTCCGCGGGCCCACCGGTTGCTCGCTCGACGCGGTCGACCGCCCGAACCTGTGCGTCCGCTTCGTCTGCCGCGAGCTCGAGGCGGAGCTCCGCGAGGACGAAGCGTGGCAGCGCATCCGCACGCTCACGCGCACACTCGAGACGACGTTCGCGCGCTTCGTGAAGGCCCGCGAGGGCTGCCCCTAGAACGCGACGGGCATCCCCACGATGCTCGTCCCCGCGCTCCCCGTCTCGGTCCAGAGGAGCGCCGTGTGGCCGGGCGCGTCGCACCCCGCGAGTGCCCGCCGCGTCGCCGTCGAGCCCTCCAGCGTCGACCAGCTCCCCCACTGCGTCCCGTCCCACACGATCTGCCGCACGCTCGACGCCGGGTCGCTCCCGATCGCGAAGACCGCCACGTGCGGCGCGTTCGCGAGCACCACGACGCCCGACTCCGCGAGCCCCGGGTCGGACGGCGGCGCCTGGAGGGTCGTCCATCCCTGTCCGTCGAAGCGCACGTGATCGAACGACCCGTCGAGCCCCCGCCGTGCGACGCGCACGTCGCCGGCCCCCACCGTCGCCACGTCCCAGTCGTTCGCGCTCTGCGACTTGCCGGAGAACACGTTCGCCGCGTTCGACCACCCTGTCGTCCCGAGCTGGCTCCACGCCACGTTCGTCGGGTCCGGCTCCGCATCCGCGAGCTCCCACAGCGCCAGCACCGTCCCGCCGGGCGGCACCACCGCGAACACGCGCGCGTTCACCGTGTTCGAGGCCGTCGCGATGTTCTGCTGGAGCCCGAAGTTCCCGTCCCACGACGCACCCAGGTCCGCGGCCGTCGACGCCCACGCGACCTCGTTGCCCGTGCCCAGGTAGTTCGCCCAGCCGGTGGCGTCCCGCACATGGTCGTCCGGGCCGACCAGCACGGCGGTGCCGTCCGGGTCGACGAGGTTCGGGTCGCTGACCATCGCGAGCTGCTGCGGCGACCCGTAGAGGATGGCCCCGCCGGACAGCGTGGCCCGCACGTGCACGATGCGGCGGTCGTTCGCGGCCGTGAAGTGGAGCCCCATCGCGACGTGCACCACGTCGACGCCCGCGATGCTCGCATACGCGACCGAGAGATCCCCGCCCTGGTTGGCGTGCGATCCGGGGAGCACCAGCGGCGTCGCGGGCGTCCACGTCGCGAAGTCGGGCGAGGAGCTCGCCTGGAGCTGCGTGGGCTGCGAGGCGTCGAACCAGAAGAGCCACCAGCGCGCCGCCCCTGTCGCGTAGACGAGGTGCGTCTGCTGCGCGAGGCCCGACGCCTGCGTCACCTCCCCGGGCGATGCCATCGTCATCGGCCCGGCTGGCGGGCCCGACTCGGCCTGCGTCGACCCGTCCTCGTCGCCCGGCGCCTCGCCGTCCTGCGGCCCGACCGCCCCGTCCGGCCCCTCGTCCACGTCCGCCGCCACGTCGACGGATGCATCCCCCGCCGCCGCGCCCAGCCCGGACACCCCGAGCCCGCAGCCGCTCGCCCCGAAGCCGCTCGCGAGCACGAGCGCCGCCGCACTCGCCGCGCTCCCCCCACCCGCGGCCGCGGAGCGCCTCGACGGAGCCCGCGGCGCCCGGGGCGACTCCTCAGAGCGCATGGCCCATCTTGCGAGCCTTCACCGCGAGGTACTCGGCGTTGTGCTCGTTCGCCTCGGCCTTGAGCGCCACCCGTTCGGCCACCTCGATGCCTCCGCCGACGAGCCCCAGCACCTTGGCGGGGTTGTTCGTCATCAGCGCGACGCGCGTGACTTCGAGATCGCGCAGGATGGCCGCCGCCACGTCGTACCGGCGCGCGTCGTCTGCGAAGCCGAGCAGGCGGTTCGCCTCGACGGTGTCAGCGCCTTGCGCCTGGAGGGCGTAGGCCCGGACCTTGTTCCCGAGGCCGATGCCCCGTCCCTCCTGCCGCAGGTACACGACCACGCCCCGGCCCGCGGCCTCGATGGCGCGGAGCGCCTGATCGAGCTGCTCGCGGCAGTCGCACTTGTGCGAGCGCATCACCTCGCCCGTCCAGCACTCCGAGTGGACGCGTGCGAGGACGGGCGCGGCGCCGGTGGACACGTCGCCTACGACGAGCGCGACGTGCTCCTCCGGCGGCGCGGCGCCGGCATCGCCGACGCGGTACACGACCGTGCGCAGCGTGCCGTACTCGGTGGGTACCGCGGCCTCGGCGTAGCGGGAGACGGGAGCGGACAACGCCAGGAGACCGTACCGGTCACCCGCGACGTGTCAATCACCCGTCCCCGTACGCAGACGCCTCAGTGACAGAGGCCCGCGGCCTCGTAGCTGGTCTGCAGCTCATCGCACGCCTGGGCGTTGTTGTCCGTCACGACCTGCTGGCAGCTCGACTGCTCCCCCGGTTCGAGTTGCGAGCAGCACGAAGACAGCGTCGAGCAGGTGTAGTTGCCGGAGCCGCCGCTGCTGCTCGTGGTGCCGCCGCTGCTCGAGGCCGTGCCGCCCGAGCTGCTCGTGGTGCCGCCCGAGCTGCTGGTCGTGCCGCTGCACTGGGTGGCGCAGCTCGATTGCTCGCAGGTGCCGACGGCGTCCCCCGCGGACGCGCAGTTCCCTTCCGAGAGCTTGCTCTCGCAGTTCTGCTCCGCCTGGGCGTTCGCGCCCCCGTTGCAGAAGCAGCTGACGTAGTCGCTGCACGCGCTCTCGTAGGCGCTGACCTGGGAGCCGCAGCTGTTCTCGATGCAGCTCGTACAGTCGGCGCTTTCCGTCGTGGGCGCGCCGTTGCACGACCCGCTCCCGTTCCCCTTGCTGCTACTCGAACACGCCACCGCCGCGACGGCCGCACCGACCACCGCCCCCAGCACCATCATGGACTTCATCATCTGTAGGACCTCCCTGAAAGACCCCGACTCCCATTTAGACGGAAGGCGCAGAGTCCCACACATTGATACTTTCGGACATCAGAGAAGCTCCCCCACGACCCGGGAGACGGCCGAGGGGGACGGCAGGTGCGCCTGGGAGAGCGCACGGCAGAAGGCAGTCGCGGAGCCGTAGCCCATGGCGAGGGCCACGCGCTCGGTGGTGGCGCCGCGGGCGGTCATCATCGAGGCGCCGATGAGGAGACGGCGGCGGTTCAGGGCGTCGCGCCAGCCGCCGGCGTTGAAGCCGTAGCGCTCGTGGAAGGCCGTGACGAGGCGCTGGAGGTGGCGCGGCGTCACGCCGAGGGCCTGGTCGAGGTCCACCATCATCGGGCTCTCGGCGAGGTTGCTGAGCGTCCCGTCGAGGGCGGACGAGAGGGTCCCCATGTGCTCGGGCACGTCCTCGACGAGGGCGCAGGGCGGGACGTCGCCCAGCGGGGCGCCCGATGCGCGCAGGAGCGACACGATGGCCGCGAACCGCGCCGCGGCTAGCGCCGTGTCGGCGCTGGCGTCGGTCACGGCGTCGACGAGGCGCCGGAGCTGCTCGTAGAAGCCCACAGGGAGCCGCGCCGTCTCCCAGGTCGCGGGGCGTGCGCCGAGCGTCCCCGGCTCCCACTCGAGGGCGAGGCTCTCGAAGCGCGGCCCGTCCTGGCGCATCACGATGGCGTCCTTGTACGGCGCGAGCGACACGTCCCCCGGCTCGAGCCAGCGGGCTGCGCCCCCGCACTCGAGGCGCGCCCGCCCGGCCAGGACCACCGTCAGCACCGGCCGGCCCAGGTGGCCCTTCCGCTCGAAGGCCCGGAGCGACAGGCGGTCCTCCGAGACGACGCCCTGGTTGCGCACGACGTGCAGGCGGAAGGCCGAGTGCACCAGCGCGTGGGTCGCCAGGCTCGCGTGGAGCTCCGGGAGGGCCGTCCGGCGCCGGGAGACGATCATCGCAACGTCACAGTCTGCGTTCGTCCTGGCCGGATGCCAAGCCTCTCTCAACGGGCGACTTCGAGGAGCGCCGCCCCCGACCCGACGAACCGGAGCCAGACGTGGGTCGCGGTCGCCGGGCTCCCCGGGTTCGTGGCGCTTCCGGCGTCTCCCGCGGCCGCATTCGTCGCCCAGGCGGGTGACGTGGAGGCCTCGACTGCGCTCTCGCTGGAATTGGAGAGCGCCATGAGGGCCGGACCGGAGACCGTGGTGACGCCCTCGATGGGCCCCGACGACCCGGTCCTCGTACGGACGTCCACGTCGACCGTCAGGTTGCGCACCACGCCGCTCGACTCCCAGGTCACGGTCACGCCACCGGAACCGTCCTCGATCACGATGGACGACCCGTCGTCGAGCACCACGCTGGAGGTCCCGGCCGGCCACGCGCGCGCGCGCATCTCGGCCTTCGCCGCGGCGAGCGGCACGACGCCCGGGGCGGTGGCGTCGACGAGCGTGTCGATGCCGTCGGGGAGCATCGGCACGAGCCCCCCGGCGCGCGCGAAAAGGGGCGGGCTGCCCAGGGGCGCGCCGATCGTCACGTCCGACGGGCCCTCGTACACGGTGTCCGACCACCAGTGAACCCACTTCCCCGGCGGCAGGTGCACGCTGCGGCTCGACGCGCCCGCCTCGAGGACCGGTGCGACCAGGAGATCCGGCCCAAGGAGGTACTCCGAGTCGGCCGCCGCCGCGCCGCCCGGATCGCCCGGGAAGGCGAGCGGCAAGGGACGGATGGGCGGCGCGCCGGCGGTCTGCGCCGCCGTCATGAGGACCGCGTTGTACGGCTCGAGCGCCTGGTGGAGCGACGCCATCTCCCGGTACTCCTCGGCCGCCGCGTCGTCGTAGAGCCACGGCAGGCGCGCACCGTCCTCGTACACCTGCATGATGACCGAGAGCGCCGTGTGCTCCATCCAGCGGAGCGTCGACTCGCGCGTCGGCTGGTGCCGGTAACCCGCCGTGTCCGACCCGAACGCCGGGAAGCCGCTCACCGAGAGCGTCTGCGCGTCGACCACCACCGCCGGCAGCCCCCCGACCGCGAGCCCCGTCCCCTCGTCGGCCGCAAGCGTGTCGCCCTGGTGCTCGAACCGCGGGTCCAGGTCCCCCGGCCAGACGATGTCCGCCTGCGACGCGCCTCCCCACGACGACGCGCGCACGATGAGCGCCCCGTCGCCCGGGAACGCCTCGTCCAGCACCGCGTGGTAGGTCGCGTGCTCCTCGATCGGGAAGAGGCGCGCGGTGTGGGCGGTGGTGCCGTCGGCGAAGGCCACCGGATCGCGCGCCCCGAGGAGGTCGGGCACGAAGTCCTCGCCGTAGTCGCACTTGAAGCCGCGGATGCCGGCGCGCGTCGCCTGCGCCACCTGCTGCTCCCAGAACGCCTGGGCGTTCGGGCTCGTGAAGTCGATGACGCCGGCGCCGCCCTTGATGGGTGACGCGAGGGGCGCGTAGTCGTTGCCCTCGCCGTCCTGCACGAAGTCGTGCGCGGCGTCGGCCTGGGCGTACAGCACCTGCGCCGGATCCGGGGGGGCGCTGCCGCCGGCAGGCTTCTCGAGGTACGGCGAGGTCCAGGCCATCACGCGGTAGCCGAGCGACGCGAGGGTCGCCATCGTCGATTGCACGTCACCGAACACCGAGGACGCCGGCACGGACGTGTTCAGCGCAGTCTGCCACCCGTCGTCGAACCAGAGGGCGCTCGTCGGGATGTGCCGCTGCCGGTACTCCGTCGCGACCGAGAGGACGTCGTCGGGCCCCGCCCAGTGCCGCCAGTGGAGGAGCGAGAGCGCCCAGCGCGGGAGCGGCCGGGGGAGGCCCGCCAGGCGGTCATACCGGGCCACCACGGCCAGCGGATCGGCGTCGACGAAGAACCAGACGTCGAGGGTGCGCCCCTCGAAGGTCGCGCGCGTCGTCGTCGGGTCGGTCGCGGCGACGTCGAACGCGCCCGCCTCGCGCGTGCGCACGAAGAGCCCCCAGCCCGCCGAGGACACGAGGAATGGCACCGGCACGTGCGCCTCGTTCGTGTCCGACTCCCAGGGGCTCCCCGGCGCGACGTACATCGGCGAGATGCGCCCCGCGGCCGACACGTGCGCGAACTGCTCGCCGAGGCCCGTGACGAAGCTCGCGTCGGCCGCGAGCGAGACCGTGAGGAGCGCCGTGTCGGGGGCCTGCTCGGGCACGACGAGGTGGATGGCGCGCGTGGAGGAGCCGTCGGGGACGACCTCGACGCCGACCGACGACGGGTCGACGGGAAGCACCGTGAGGTCCGTGTCGGGCTTGGTCGGATCGTGCCAACCGTCGGGGTCGTCGGGATCGCTCGTGCGCGCGAGGAGCGGCGTCCCCGGGGGGGTGGCAAGGAGCGTCGCGCCGGACGAGACGATGGAGAACGCGCCGTCGTCCCCGAGGGTCGCGGTAACCCCGCCGCCCAGGTCGAACACCCGCCCGGCCGCATTCCCCTGGCCACCCGGCACGACCGTGCCCGCGTCGTTGCATGCGATCGCCGCCCCGACGCAGAGTGCGCCAAGCACCGCGATCGCACCCGCCGCCCCTGCGCCTCCCGCTCGCGCCACCGGCACGCTCCCGCGGCGGCCCCCCACGCTCCTCGTTGCGGCTTTGCGGCTTCGTGGCTCTCCTGCCGTCATCTTCTTCTCGCTGTCCCCTTTCCGGCGGGCGCTCGTTGACTCATAGTCAGGCACCACCACGATGGAGCTCAAGAACCTCATCGACCCGCACATGGATCTTCCCCGTCTCGCGGCCGTGCTCGACGGCCTGGGGACGCCCGCCCGCGTCTGGGCCGTCCGCCAGTGGCACCGGGCGACCCAGGCCAAGCTGTGGGAGGCCGTGAAGGGCTTCCGCCCAGTCACCCTCGACGACTACGTCCCGCCGGACGTCGCGCCGCGGGTCGAGGTCATCCACCACGGGATGAACACCCTGCCCGCCCACAACCACTTCCAGAAGCGCTTCGCGAAGCTGGCCGACCCCGAGGCGAAGGACCAGCTGGTCGGGTTCAACTACCAGAGCCTCTCGGGCTTCACCGGGCCCGGCTACTACGTGGCGCACCCTGCGCCGGATGCGGGCGAGGTCGACATCGACTACACGATGCTGCCGAAGGAGAAGCCCGACTCCTGGCCCCCCATCGTGGACAATGGTCACAAGCTGGGGCGGTTCGTCTACCACGGGATGATCGACGTCATGCGCGGCATCTCGACGCACGTGTCGATCGGCCGTGCCAAGAAGAAGAGCGGCTGGATGGACGCCTGGTTCGTGCTCGTGCGTGACGACACGCCGGCGGACGCTGCGCCCGGTGCCGAGGCGCACGCGCAGCCGGCCACGTGACCACGCGCGCGAAGGGCGCGGGTGGGGGCGGCGCGGGAAGCAAGGGCGGCGGCGGGGACGAGGCGACGTACACGCTGCGCATCCTCGACCGCGTGCGCGAGGTGCCCGCCGCGACCTGGGACGGAATGCTCGGCGAGGAGAGCTCGCCGTTCGTCGAGCATGCGTGGCTCGACATGCTCGAGGAGACGGGCTGCGTGGGCGAGGAGACGGGCTGGATGCCCGCGCACCTGTCGCTCTGGCGCGAGGAGAAGCTCGTCGCGGTAGCCCCGTCGTACGTGAAGGGCCACAGCGAGGGCGAGTTCGTCTTCGACTGGAGCTGGGCGGACCTCGCCCACCGGATCCGGAGCAAGTACTACCCGAAGGTGGTCGTCGCCGTGCCGTTCACGCCGGCGACGGGCGACCGCGTCCTCGTCGCGCCCGGCGAGGACCGGGCCGAGGCGACGCGCGTGGTCGCGGCGGCCGCGCGCCAGTGGTGCGACCAGTTCAAGGGCGGAGGCGTCCACGTGCTCTTCCCGCGCACGGCCGACGCGGTCGGGACCTCGCCGTGGGAGGCCGCGGGATACGCAGCGCGCTTCGGTTACCAGTTCCACTGGTTTCGCGAGGGGGCGACCACGTTCGACGACTACCTCGCGCGCTTCACGTCCAAGCAGCGAAACCAGATCAAGCGCGAGCTCCGCGGCGTGGCCGAGCGCGGTATCACCGTCGAGACCCTGCGCCCCGACGAGCACACGCGCGAGGTCGCGCGCGCGATGTACGGGTTCTACGGCTCGACGATCGACAAGCACGGCATGTGGGGGCGGCGCTACCTGCGGCCGGAGTTCTTCGACACCGTGGTCGAGCGCTTCCGCGAGCGGCTCGCATGGGTCGTGGCCCGCGACGCGGGAGGGCGCATCGTCGCGGGGGCGTTCAACGTCCAGGGCCGGAGGCGCCTCTACGGCCGCTACTGGGGCGCCGCGGAGGACGTGCCGTACCTCCACTTCGCCGTCTGCTTTTACGCGGGCATCCGGCACGCCATCGCGCACGGCCTCGACGTCTTCGAACCGGGCGCCGGCGGGGAGCACAAGCGCGCCCGCGGCTTCGTCCCGACCTTGACGCGCTCGTACCACTGGCTGCGCGACCCCAGGATGCGAAGCGTCATCGAGCCCTGGCTCGAACGCGACCGTCACCGTGTGACGCAGGCCGTCGAGGAAGGGGGGGAAGAGTGACTGCCCCCCCCTTCCCGCACCTTCTGACCGAAGCGTGACAATCGCTGACACGAACGTGGCTGCCGCTCGACCGTGGGCGCTCTACGAGTAAGGCGTGACCGCCATCGTCCTGTTCTTCATCCTGCACTGGCAGCTGTCCGTCTTCTTCCAGAGCTTCTTCCACCATCGCTACGGCGCGCACCGCCAGTTCACGATGAGCAAGGGCTGGGAGCGCGTATTCCACTTCCTCGCGTGGGCCGTCTGCGGCTCGAGCTACCTGAACCCGCGCGCGTACGCGATCATGCACCGCATGCATCACGCGTACAGCGACACGGAGAAGGACCCGCACTCGCCCATCCAGCAGCCGAACCTGTTCACGATGATGATGCGGACGCTCCACCAGTACGACGCCATCCGCGAGCGCCGGGTCGCCGTCGAGCCGCGCTTCGAGGGCGGCTACCCCGAGTGGAAGCTCCTCGACGTGACGCTCTCCCGCTGGCCCGTCACGCTCGCGTGGGGGACCGCCTACACGCTCTTCTACATCGCGTTCGCGCCGCACTGGTGGCTCGTCGCGCTCGCCCCCATCCACTGGTTCCTCGGCCCGATCCACGGCGCCATCGTGAACTACCTCGGGCACAAGGTCGGCTACCGCAACATCGACAGCGACGACAACTCGAAGAACACGCTCGTCTTCGACGTCCTGACGATGGGTGAGCTCTTCCAGAACAACCACCACAAGTACGGACAGTCTCCGAACTTCGCGGTCCGCTGGTTCGAGATCGACCCCGCCTACCAGGCCATCCGCGTCTTCGGCTGGCTCGGCATCATCGACATGAGCAAGGCCCAGATCGCCCGGTGGAAGCCCAAGGCCGCCAAGATCCCGACCGAGGCGAGCGCGATCGTGCCGATGCTGGGCGCGCCATCCCCGATGGACGGCGAATAAGCGCGGGCGCGGGCGGAGAAACCCATCGGGCCGCAACACGCCGAGAAAACCGCAGCTACGTTCCGGCTACTTGAAGCCGTCCTTCGCCGCCCGGACGGCCGCGAAGGCCGTGACGTCGTCGGCATCCGGCGCGATACCCAGCGTCTGCCGCAGCTCCTTCGAGCCCACGCGCAGGAAGGGGTTCACCTTCCGCTCCACGTCCAGCGTCGTCCCCATCGTGGGCTTGCCCTCGCCCCGCAACCGCGCCGCCCGCTCCTGTGCCGCCTTCACGTCGGCGTTGCCCGGCTCGGCATGGGCGGCGAAGCGCAGGTTGCTCGCGGTGTACTCGTGCCCGCAGTGGACGCGCGTGTCGCCCGGCAGCGCGAGGAGGCTCTGGAGCGACGCGTGCATCTGCGCGGGCGTGCCTTCGAAGAGGCGGCCACACCCCGAACAGAAGAGCGTGTCGCCCGTGAAGACGGCGCGCCCGCCCCCCTGCTCGACGAAGTACGCGACCGCGCCGAGGGTGTGCCCGGGGATGTGAAAGCACTTCGCCGTGACGCCCGCCGCGCTCACGGTGTCGCCGGTGTCGACGCCCCTGGTCATCGCCGGGACGCGCTTGTCGTCCGACACGTGGCCGACCACCTCGAGCCCGAGCTCCTTCGCGAGCTCCTCGTTGCCGCCCACGTGGTCGTAGTGATGGTGCGTGCTCCAGATAGCGCGGGCGCGGAGCCCCTCCCGCTTCAGCGCGTCGCGCACGGGCGCCGCTTCCGACGCGTCGACGATGACGGCCTCCGCCCCGCCGCCGTCGGCGACGACCAGGTAGGCGTAGTTGTCGCTCAGACACGGCACGGGAACGATGCGCATGGCTACTGCCCCTTCTCCTTCTGCTCCTTGAGCCGGCGCTGCGTGCTGTTCAGGCAGTCCCCGGTGCACGCGTACGGCGGGACGTCCTTCACCGTCTTCACGAAGGCTGCGTATCGCTCCTTCATGTCCCTGTAGTCGTCACCCTTCATCGTCGGCTCGGTCTCGAGCGGGTCCTTCGCGACGTCGAAGAGCTTGCAGTACTGGTCGTTGTCGAAGCAGATGAGCTTCTCGTCACCGTGGACGAGCGCGCGTCGGCGGCCGTTGTCGCTCGTCATGGGAAGGTCGACGAAGACGTCACGCGGCTCGGCGGCCGCGCCGTACACCTCGCCGACGAGGGACTTGCCCTCCATCGCGGGATCGGGCGCGACGCCGTAGAGCGAGAGGATGGTCGGGGCCAGGTCGATGTCGCTCCGGGGCGTGTCGACGCGCCGGGGCTGCGCGCCGGGCGCGACGATCATGAGCGGCACGTGGACGAGGGTGTTCCATACCTCGAAGCCGTGGCGCGTCATGTGGTGCTCGCCGAACTCCTCGCCGTGGTCGGCCGTGACGATGACGACCGTGCGCGCCGCCCACGGCTTGGTCGCGATGAAGTCGAGGAGCTTGCCGAGGTACTGGTCGGTGAACGTGACCTCGCCGTCGTAGCGATCGCGGTCGGTCTTGCCCCAGTCGATGCCATCGTGGCGGAGGTAGAGGTCGTGGGGGTCGACGAAGTGTGCCCAGAAGAAGAACCGCCGGCCGTCGTTGGCGGGGTCGCCGAGGTCCTGCTCGGCGAGCTTCTCGGACTCGGGCGACGTGATGTCGCGGTCGGTGTTCGGGTCGAAGGCGATCCCGGGGACGATCTTCCAGTCGTCGAAGCCCTGATCGAAGCCCGCGGCCTTGAAGTACATGTGCGCCATGACGCCCATCGTGTGGACGCCAGCCTTCTGGAGAAGCTTCGGGAAGAAGACGTCGTTCTTGTAGGTGCCGAAGAAGTAGCCGCTCCGCTGGAGCTCCGAGGGGTAGCGCCCGCCGAGGAAGCCCCCGAGGCTCATCGACGTGTACGAGGAGATGGAGTACGCGTGCGTGTAGCTGACGGCCTTCTTCTCGAGCTCGGTGAGGCGCGGCGCGATGGGCCGCGGGTATCCGGCCCATGGCATGTCGGCGCGGAGCGCGTCCACCGAAAGGACGATGACGTTCGCATCCTTGGGCGGGCCGGCGGGCGCGGCAGCCGCGAGCGCCGCGGAGGACGACGGCGAGGCCGTGGTGGGGCCGCCCGAGGCGACCCCGGGCGGGGCGAGCGTCGTCGGGACAGCGACCGTGGGCGTCTGCGAACCGGGCTGCGCGGGCGGAGCGTCCTTGGAGCAGCCGCCCAGGGGGGCGAACACGAGCGCGAGCGCGAGCGCGAGCGTGGGCGCGGGCGCGGGCGCGGGCGCGGGCGCGGGCGCGGGCGCGGGCGCGGGAAGGAGCGTGAAGCGGTGCATCGGGGAGGTCATCAACCAACGCTCGACGGGTGGCAAGTTTTTCCGGGCGCCGGCGAGCTCGAGAAGAGGAGAGAGGGAGGGAGAGACAGGAAGTTCAGAAAGGTCAGGAAGGGAGAATGGGGGTCATCACCCAGCCGGAGCGCTTCGCAAACGCGTGCACCGAGCCGACACCCTCCTCCCCTTCTTGAACTTCCTGACCTTCCTGTTTCTCCTCTCCGCTCAGCTCTCGACGGAGACTTGGAGCTTCTGGCGGAGCTCGAAGTAGTCCTCGCCGATGCTGAAGAGGACGACCTCCTTGACGCGCTCCTTCGCGGCGACGCTCGCGGCGTCCTCGGTCGCGCGCATCACCTCTGCCGCTGTAGCCAGGTCGTGCGCGAGGAGGAAGCCCGCGCGGTCGGCCGTGAGGTCGATGGCGGCCACCCACTTCTTCAGGTCGATGGCGCCGCCCGACTGCAGGAGCTTCGACACCATGCTCGTCAGGATCTCCTTCTGCACGCCCTGGAAGTCCTGCTGCATGAAGCCCATCGCCTCGGTCACCTGCCCTTGGAGGTCCGGCGCGACCGGGAACTGCGGGACGCACAGCTTGATGGCCGCGAAGAGCCACGCCTTGAGACCCGTCCCCGTCGGCACGAGGTGCCGCACGTAGTAGCCCGGACGGAAGTACGTCATGTGCCGGCCGGCGACGAACGCGAGCGATTGGTTCGGCACGACGCTTTCGAAGGCGGCCCGCCCGAGGACGATGGCCGGCGTGTGGGCGTGGAGGAAGCCGAGACCCGCGGGATCGTTCGGGTTCTGGAACACGGGCGGAGCCGGGAACCCGAGCACGCCCTGCACGTAGTAGAGCGTCTGCGAGACCGGGTACGGGTGCATCTGGAGCTCGATGCGGTACTGCGGCGCGTAGCCGAGCGACTCGAGCGGCTGCGTGCGCGCGCGGATGATGGTCGGCTGGATGGCCGCGAAGATCCGCGTGACGAGCGGGTCGGCGTCGGCGTGCGCCAGGCGGTCCGACCAGTCCTCCTCGTCGAGGACTGCCTGCGCGGGGGCCGCGTTGTCCGCGCGGTGCCTGCGGTAAAAGCGCTCCTCGTCGGGCTCGGCGAGGTTCAAGACGGCGAGCGCCTGGCAGAGGCACCACGCGGGGTCGGGCTGGCGCGCCTCGGTGTAGAGCTTGCGGAGGAGCTTGTAGCTCTCCACGCGGTACGGGTTGCGCGCGAGGATCTGGCTCTGCGCCTTGACGGCCTTCTCGAGGTACTGCGTGACGTCGCTCGCGTAGAGCTCCGCGAGCACCTCGGCGCGCTCGCGCCCCTCGGGCTCGAACGCCTGGGCCGCCTCGTACGCGTCGATGGCGAGCTCCGGCTCGTTCAGGAACTTGCGATAGAGCTCGCCCATCTGGTCGAGCACCTGCACGATCTTCTCGCGGTCCTGCGTCTGCTTGGCTTGCTCGAGCTGCGCCTTGAGGAGGCGCTCGACCCCCTCGTGGTCACCCTTCTGCCGACGGAGCTCGATCGCCTCGTCGAGGGCCTTGGTGAGCGTCGGGTCGAACTCGATGGCGCGCGCGTAGAAGTCGAGCGCCTGGTCGGTCTCGCCGAGCTGCCGCGAGCTCACGATGGCCGCCGTGTGCATGTACTTGGCGCGCTGCTTGGGGTCCTCGACGAAGTCCGCGAGCCGGAGGACCACCTCGACGAGCTTCGCCCAGTCCTTCTCCTCGGAGTAGAGCTGCATGAGCTTCGTCAGCAGCTTGCGGTCGTCGGGGCGCTCCTCGAGGGCGGCCACGTACGTCTTGCTGGCGCGCCCGCGGTCGTTCAGCTTCGAGAACTCGGCGTCGCCGATCTCGAGCAGCAGGTCGAAGCGCTCGGCCCCGACGGCCACCTCGAGGCGGCGGCGCTTCGTGCGGATGTACTCCTCCCAGTCGCCCGTCTGCTCGTAGACGCGCGCCAGTGCCTGGAGCGGCTCGGGGCTCCCCGAGTCGGACTCCGCGGCCGCGCGAAGGAAGTCGACCGCCTTGTCGAGCTCCCCGAGCCGGCGGTGCGACTCGCCGAGGCGCCACTCCGCATCGCCGCGCGCGACCTGCGACAGCTCGCTCCCGTGGCGCTCGAGGAGGCGCTCGTACATCCCGCGCGCTGCCTGCGCGTCCCCTGCGTCGAACATCACGCGGCCCACGCGCGTCAGCGCCTCTGCATCGTCCGGTGCGATGTTCTCGAGGGCCTCGACCGCGGCCGCGAGGCGCGGGTGGTTGCTCGTGATCGACGCGGGCGGGATCGACTCGCGCCCGTCGCGCGACGAGATGGCGGGCTGGGACGAGCGCGTCGAGACGCCCTTGCCGTACGCCTCGACGTACCGGACGATCGCGCGGACCGCGTCCTCCTTGGGGAGGGCCTGCGCGCGGCCCACGAGCGTCTCGAGGTGCTTGGTCGCCTCGATGTAGCGCTGGCCCTCGAAGGCGAGGTCTCCGAGGACCAGGAGCGCCTCGGCGTTGGACGGGTCGAGGTCCGTCGCCGTGCGGGCGCTCGCCTCGGCCTTGTCGTTGTCGTGCAGGTCGCGCTGCACGCGCGCGAGCTCGGCGTGGAGGCGCGCCTTGGCCATCTTGCCCTCGGCGTGCTCGAGCTCCTTCTCGATGAGCGTCACGACGCTCGCTGCGTCACCCCTCACCGCGTAGGCCGCGCGCAGCGCCGACGACGCCGCCGTGTCCTTGGGGTTCGCCTCGAGCGCCAGCTTGTAGCGCTCGATGGCCCCGTCGCGATCCCCGCGCCCCTCGAGCAGGCGTGCCGCACGCATCCACGTCTCGGCCTTCGCCTCGGGAGTCGCCGCCTTGCCCGCCAGCGCCTCGATGGCCGAGAGCGCCGCGTGCGAGTCGCCCGTTAGCTCGCGCAGGCGCGCGAGCGCCTCGAGGGCTCCCGCGTGCCCGGACTGGAGCTCGAGCACCTGCTCGTAGACGCGGGTCGCGCGGTCGGGCGAGCCGATGTTCTCGGCCAGAACGCGCGCCCGCTGCATCGTGAGCTCGACCCGCCGCGCGTCGTCGCCGGTCACCGAGGCGTGCTTCTCGTACAGCTTGTCGAGCTTCTCCCAGCGCGCGAGCGCTCGGTAGTGACGAGGCAGCGTGGTCAGCGCCGTGTCGTTCGCGGTGTCGAAGCCGAGCATCGCCTCGAGACACTCGGCCGCCCGCTCGTGGTCGAGGAACTCCTCGTCGTGGAGCGCCGCCATGCGCTCGTAGAGGTTGATCTTCTGCCGCGGCGTCGCCGCGAGCGCGACCTGCCGCTCGAGGTTGTCGAGCAGCTCGCGGTACTTGCTCGTGCGGTTGTAGATGCGGTCGAGGCCCTTGAGGGCCTGCAGGTCGTGCGGGTCGATCGCGAGCACGCCCTCGTAGCGGCGCGTCGCCTCGGGCAGGTCCTCGAGCTGGTCCTCGTAGACCTCGGCTATCTGGAGGAGGGCGTCGGCCTTCTCGCGGCCGCGGCGCGACTCGGCGCGGCGCTCGAGGATGGTGACGAGCGCCTTGTGGTCGCCCGTACGCTCGGCGATGCGCGCCATGCCCTCGCTCGCCTTGAGGTGCCCGGGATCGTCCGCCAGCACCTGCGCGAAGAGCTCCTTCGCCCGAGCCGCGTCGTTGAGCTTCTGCTCGAAGAGCTCGGCCGCCTCGGCGCGGAGGTCCCTCCCGCGAGGAGAGCTCCCCGACGTGTCGGCGCGCGCCACGAGGACGGAGACGAGCTCCGGCCACTGCTGCGCCTTGCGGTAGATACTGGCGAGGCCCTCGTACGCCTCCTCGTTCGCCGGATCCGTCGTGAGGATCTGCTGGTAGGCGTGGAGGCCCATGTCGGCCCGCCCGAGCTTCTGCTCGTACCAGCGGCCCGCGTGGCCGAGAAGGACGTTCCGCTCGGTCGACGACAGGGCCTCGGCCTGGATGCCCTCGGTCACGGTGGTCAAGACCTCGTTCCAGAGCGCGACCTTCGTGCCGGCGAGGCGCTCGATCTCGTCGGCGTACTCGCGGTTGGCGGGCGCCTCGCAGAGCGCACGCCCGTAGGCGAGGATCCCCTGCTCTGGGTCCTCGAGCTCCGTCGCGCAGATGCGCCCGATCTCGGCGAAAATGCGCGCCCGCTCCTGGCCCGGCGGCTCCTGCTCGCTCCGCGCCATGAGCGACTCGACGATCTCGGCGTGCTTGCCGAGCGCCTTGCGGACCTCGTCGAGGGCGATGAGCGCGATCTCGTCGCTGGCGTCGAGGGCGACGATCTGCGCGTAGATGCCTTCGGCCTTCTCCTTGTTCTTGACGGCGACGTCGAAGATGCGACCGGCGCGGTAGAGGAGCGACTTCTTGACCTCGAGGGCGTCCTCCTCGTTCGTGTCGACGCTGCCGGCCGCCTGCTCGAACGTCTCGGCCACCTTGGTCGGATCGGCGCCTTGCTCGATCGCGGCCTCGAGGCCGATGGCCGCGTCGGCGTCGTCCGGCGCCGCGAGGAGGAGGTCGACCAGGTCGCTCAGGCGCTCCTCCGGGAAGGCCGCCTGCGCGGCGCGCATCGCGGACGAGGCTCGGCCGAGCGTCTCGAGCTGGTCGAGGACGGCCGCGGCGTCCTTCGGACGCCGGGCCGGGTCCTTCGCGAGGAGCGAGAGGACGAACTGGTCGACGTCCTTGGTGACCCAGCCGCGCGGGGCCTTCGCGCTCGGCGGCTCGGGGGCCTGCGTCACGTGGGCGAAAGCCGCGTCGGTCGCGGTCTCGAACGCGAAGACGGGCTTGCCCGAGAGGAGCTCGTAGACCATGGCGCCGAACGAGTAGACGTCGCTCGCGGCGTCTGCGCGCAGGCCGCGCACCTGCTCGGGGGCGATGGTCTTGGGCGAGCCGATGACGGCGAGGACGCCGGTGTGGCCGTTCGCGACCGTCGGCCGCTGGCGCATGCGGTCGGTGCCGAAGTCGATGAGCGTGACCCGGACACCGCCCTCGGCGCCGCGGCCGACCAGCACGTTCTCGAGCTTGAGGTCCCCGTGCACGATGCGCGCGGCGTGGAGCGCGGCGAGCGGCTCGAGGATCGCCTGGAGCGTGGGCTTGAGCTCGTTGACGTGCGAGGGGCCCGTGCGCGCGAAGCGCGCGCTCAGCGTCTGCGCTTCGACGTGGACGTAGCTGATCCAGTACACGCCGTCGATCTCGCCGGCGTCGATGCCCTTGGGTAGGCCCGGGTGGTCGACGCCCGCGACGAGCCGGTTGGCCGTGAGCAGGCGCTGGACGGCGCGCCTGTCGCGGCACGCCTCGCGCTTGAGCACCTTGAGCACGCGCTCTTCGCCGTCGCGCTTGGCCAGGTAGACCGTCGAGAGCTCGCTCTCGCCGAGCTTCTTCGAGACGACGAACGGACCGAGCGCCTTGCCCGGGGCGATCTCCTCGCGGCCGAGGAGGCCCGCGACGTCGCGGACGCGCGGGTCGACCCCCTGGCGCGAAACGAGGATGACGTCGACCAGCGCGTCGATGCGGTCGCCGTCGACACACCGCTCGGTGAGGGCCTTCGCGAAGCTCGCCTTCGCCGTGGCGCCGCCGACGTCCTGCGGATCGAGGCCCAGCAGGCGCTGGCTCATCGAGGTCATCTCGTCGAGCGAGAAGAGGCGCTCGAGCTCCGCGCGGAGAATGTCGATCGTCGGATTCATGGTCGTGTGGTGCTCCACGGCGAAATGGCGGCCGATGCTACCCGGGCCCCCGTGCGCGGATCTACACGCAAGCTGCGCGCATTGCTCGGTCTTCCCCCTCTCCGACGCGTCTCAGGGAGGCCCGCGTCCTGCGAGGCCGGAGCGAGCGGCCCCGCGGCCCGGCCGGGCGCGTTGAAACTGTTGACCATGGAGCGCGACGGCTCGCGTGCGCAACCTCTCCCCCATGAGGAGGCCGGGAATGGGCAGCGAAGCGAAGGCCGTGAGGCGCGGGGCGGAGTACGGATGGCGCGTGGGGCTGGGAGCCGCGGCGCTCGCACTGGCTGCGGGGTGCAGCTCCGCGGGAAGCGGCGGGAGCGGAGGGTACGAGGGCTCGTCGAGCGGTGTGTACGGCGGTTCGTCGAGCGGGCCTTCCGGCTCGTCGAGCGGCCCCTCCGGCAGCTCGTCGGGCGCACCGTCGTGCGACGTGAGCGGCACCTGGGACGTGACCTTCCAGTGGTCCGGGCGCACGCCGGGCGCGCTGCAGGACGTCATCAGCGACGGCACCATCGATCAGCTGTCGGCCCCCGGCGTCGGGGCTGCGTCGGGCAGCGTGACCGTCACCGGCGACACCGTGGTCTGGACCCTGTCGGACGGCTCGACGTGGACCGGGACGGTCGACGCGTCCTGCGCGAGCATCCCCTCGGGGACGATGGCGAGCAGCACCGGCACCCCGGGCGCGTTCGTGGCCACCAGGGAGACCGGCGGCGGCAGCTCCAGCGGCTCCAGCGGCGGCTCGAGCAGCGGGGGCAGTAACGAGGCGTGCGGGATGGACTTCAAGAGCGCAGGCTGCGCGTCGTGCGTCGAGTCGAGCTGCTGCTCGACGACCGAGGCGTGCACGAACGACCCCACGTGCGAATCCCTGCTCCAGTGCCTGTCGGGCTGCGGGTCGGACACGACCTGCGGATCGGCGTGCTTCGACGCCGCGACGTCGGCAGCGACACAGGAGCTCGAGAACGCAACGAGTTGCTGGTCGAACTCCTGCCCCGGCTCGTGCTGAGGCCCGGGCGCGGCTCGGCGCAGCCTCCGTTCTCAGTGCTGCTGGTGCTCGCGCGTCACGCCGGGGTGGCTCGCTTCGCCCGGCTCGTGGCGCGG
Organism: Polyangiaceae bacterium; assembly: GCA_036490515.1. Taxonomy (GTDB): domain Bacteria; phylum Myxococcota_A; class Polyangia; order Polyangiales; family Polyangiaceae; genus Palsa-1150. The sequence continues at coordinate 16,213 of DASXDU010000025.1, read as the reverse complement.
GTTGCGCGTCTCGAAGGAACCGTCACGCGCCTCGAACGAGAGCAGGAGGTCCCGGTCGTAGATGAACTGGTCGCGCGAGTCGTAGGGGACTGCGTGCATCCCCGTGTCCATGCGGATGGCGTCGCAGGGGCAGGCCTCGACGCAGTATCCACAGAAGATGCAGCGGAGCTCGTCGATGACGAACTTCACCGGGAAGCGCTCGTAGCCCCTGCGCTTGTCGCCCTCGGGGTACTCGCCCGCCTCGATGAAGATGCATTGCGCGGGACACGCCGTGGAGCAGCAGAGGCAAGCGACGCAGCGCATGCTCGCGTCCTCGCGCGTCGTCAGGCGGTGCACGCCGCGGAAGCGCTCCGGGTACGGGCGCTTCTGCTCGGGGTACGAGATGGTCGTGATGCCGTCGTCGTACCGGTCGAGGACGGGGTCGGGGCGCCTGCCGCGAACCATCTCGCGCGTGTTCTCGAAGAAGTGCTTCATCGAGAGGCCCACGCCGCGGAAGATCTCGGGCAGGTAGCTCTTCGTCTCGAGGTCTCGCGGCGCGTAATCGATGGCGACCGCGTTGAGGCTCGCCGTCTTCTTGGGGAACGTGGGGCTCGACATGTCTCTCGGCTCTCCCTCAGGCCTGCATGGGGGACGACTTGGTCCCGCCACGCTTGGCGGCGAACGCCGCGGACGATCCGATGAGGTCGCGCGAGTGCTTCACCGGGCCGAAGAACCCGACGATCCCGCGCACGACGACCACCGTGACGACGAGGGCGACGACGCCCTGCGTGACGTCCGCCGCGAGCTTGAGCCCGTCGCTCGCCGCCGGGCCGGCCTTGTCGAGCGCCAGCCAGACGACGCCGGTCACCAGGATGTTCGCGAGCGACGCCGGCAGGAGCATGCGCCACCCGAGCTTCATCAGCTGGTCGTACCGGAAGCGCGGGAGCGTCCAACGGACGACGACCTGGAGCCAGCAGACGGCCAGCACCTTCCCGAAGAAGGCCAGCACGTTGATGATCGTCATCAGCACGTGGGAGATCTGCGCCTCGAAGAGCGTCGTCGTCCCGAAGGCGATGCTGATGCCGTCGCGGTGGAAGAAGGGCAGCGCCCACCCGCCGAGGAAGATGGTGACGATGAGCATCGAGCCCGTCACGACCTCGGCGTACTCGGCGAAGTAGAACATGCCGAACTTCATCCCGGCGTACTCGGTGAAGTACCCGGACACGAGCTCGCTTTCGGCCTCCGGAAGGTCGAACGGGATGCGCTTGTTCTCGGCCACCGCCGCGGTGAAGAAGAGGAAGAACGCGAGCGGCTGGACGAAGATCCCCCACGCGTGCTCCTGCTGCCAGCGCACCATGTCGTCGAGGCGTACGGTGCCGTAGATCATCATCGCCCCGATGAGCGACATGCCGAGGGTCACCTCGTAGGAGACCATCTGGCTCGCGGCGCGCAGCGCCCCCATCAGGCTGAACTTGTTGTCGCTGGACCAGCCGGCGATGGCGGCGCCGATGATCCCCTGCCCCGACATCGCGAAGATGTAGAGGACGCCGACGCCGAGCGGCGCGACCATGAGGTCGATGGGGAAGTAACCGGCCTTCAGGTCCGCCGAGCAGGTCCCCCAGCGCGGAACGGCGGGGCCGCTGAACCAGCCGTTCAGGTGGAACTCACGCGGGCAGATCGTGTCGCCGAACGGGATCGTGGCGACCAGAGCGAAGACCATGCCCATCGCCATCATCGGCGCGAGCGTGAACAGGAGCTTGTCCGCCTTGGGCGGCATGAAGTCTTCCTTCGTGAAGAACTTCAGGCCGTCGGCGGCGGGGTGGAGGAGGCCCGCGAGGCGGAACTCCTTCCCGAAGATCTTGATGACCGCGCGGTTCGGGCCGATGCGGTCCTGGATCATCGAGCTCTGACGCCGGTCCGCCCACGTGAGGATGGCGGCCAGGTTCAGGACGAACATGACCATGATCAGGATCTTGACGATGGTCCAGACGAGGGTGGCGACGGTCATCTCGGTCACTCCGCCCCGGCGGGGGCCGCGGCTGCGTGCGCGCCGGAAGCGTCGGGGGAGGCGGTCCCCACGAGCTGGGCGCGGATGTGCTTCAGCTTCGACCAGGAGGGGGCGAACCCGAGGGCGGTCGCGAGGTCGGCCACCTGCTTCCACGCGGGCCGGCTCGACCCCTGCGGCTCGAGCGCCTTGTCGGCGAGCTGGCGCATCCCCTTCGCGTTCACGTACGTACCGGCGTGCTCCGCCCACGACGTCGCGGGCAGCACCACCTCGGCCAGCTTCGTGAGCGGGCCCTCGTGGGCAGCGATCGTGACGATCTTCGCGTTGCCGAGGGCCGCCGTGTCGCCCGGGGCCGACCCGCCGAGCGCGATGACGTGCGTCACGCGGCGGTTCGCGACGTCCTCGACGAGCGCCGACACCGGCTTCGCGCCCGGCACGAGCTCCTGCACGCCGCGGGTGTTCGAGTTCTTGTCCTTGTGGATGAGGATGTCGTCCTCGTACCCGTCGGGGCGACCTGACACGTAGACGTTCTTCGTGCCCAGGAGCACCTGCGCGAGCTCGCGGAGCGCCCAGTTGTCCTCGAGCGAGTAACGCGCGCTGAGGACGACCGCGACCGACTCCATCGGGACGCCCGAGAAGAGCGCCGCCGCTTCCTCGAGGGCCTGCGCCGTCGAGCGCGGCGCCCCCGAGACGGAAGGCTCGGTGACGCGGCCATCGTGCGCCTCCTTGTACGAGAGCATCCCCTCGTCGCACATCCAGTACTTGTTGACCTTCAGGTTCTCACGCGGGCGGTAGCGGTAGGCCTTGTTGTAGCGGGGGTCGTAGTCGAGGTGCGCGTTGCAGCCCGTCGCGCAGCCCTGGCAGACGCTGTCGGCGACGCGCAGGAACCAGACGCGCGCCTTGAAGCGGAAGTCCTTCGTCGTGAGCGCGCCGACCGGGCAGACGTGCTCGGTCATGAACGTGTAATGCCCCTCGAGCTTGCGACCCGGGGCGACGACGATCTCGTTCAGGTTGCCGCGCTCGCGCATGTCGAGCACCGGGTCCTTGGCCACCTCGTCCATGAAGCGGATGCACCGCGTGCACATGACGCAGCGCTCGCCGTCGTAGACGATGGTGTCGCCGAACTCGACGCCCTTGGGCTTGTGCACGGGCTCGTCGCGCATGCGCTTCTGCGTCTGCTGGTACTGGAGCCAGTAGTCCTGCAGGGTGCACTCGCCCGACTGATCGCAGATGGGGCAGTCGACGGGGTGGTTGAGCAGCAGGAACTCCTGCACGTCGTGGCGCGCCTGGGTGACGTGGGGACTCTCGTCGCCGAGCACCTCCATCCCGTCGGCCGCCGCGATGTAGCAGGCCGGCTGGAGCTTGGGCTTCTGCACGGGCTTGTACTCGCCCGTCTTGGCGTCGAGCTCGAGGATGTCGAGCGACACCGGCCGCGCGCCGGGCTTCGGGAGGATCTCCACGAGGCACATGCGGCAGTTGGCCGGCGCGCTCAGGCCCGGGTGCCAGCAGTAGTGCGGGATCACGACGCCCTGCCGGTGCGCGGCGCGGATGATCGTGTCACCCGGCTCGAAGGGGATGGTCTTGCCGTCCAGCTTGAAGGTGGGCATGGGCTCTCGTCAGTCCGTCGCTCGCGTCAGTGATCGCACTCGCCGCCGATCATGTTCAGGGACCCGAACGTCGGCACGATGTCGCTCAGCATGCGGCCCTCGAGGAGCTTCGAGGCGCCGCCGGTGATCTGGAAGCACGGCGGCCGGATGCGCACGCGGTACGGCGTGCCCGAGCCGTCGGACACGAGGTAGTACCCGAGCTCGCCGTTGCCGCCCTCGGTGTACGAGTAGCACTCGCCCGCGGGGATTTTCGCGCCCTCCATGATCAGCTTGAAGTGCTGGATGGTGGCCTCGATGGTCGTGTAGACGTCGCCCTTCTTCGGCAGGACGACGCGCGGGTCGTCGCAGTTCACCGGGCCCTTGTCGGGCATGCGCTCGATGCACTGCTCGATGATGCGCTTGGACTGCCGGATCTCGCCGAGGCGGACGAGGAAGCGGTCGAGCGTGTCCCCCTTCGTCCCGACAGGCACCTCGAAGTCGACCTCGTCGTACTTGAGATACGGGTGCGACTTGCGGATGTCGTACGCGACGCCCGTGGCGCGCAGGCAGGGGCCCGTCCAGCCGAGCGCGATGGCGTCCGCGCCGCTGATCGAACCGACGTTCTCGAGCCGGTCGAGGAAGATGCGGTTCTTGAGGAGCATGCGCTCCCCCTCCTCGACGATCTCGAGGATGCGTGGCAGCGCCGCGGCGCAGAGCTTCTTGAAGTCCTTGGTGGGGGGCTCGGCCATGCCGCCGATGCGGCCGAACGAGTGCGTGAGGCGCGCGCCCGTCTCCTCTTCGAGGATGTCCCACACCATCTCGCGCGCCTTGACGAACCAGAGGAACGGCGTGAAGGCTCCGAGCTCCATCGCCATCGCGCCGTCGCACGTGAGGTGGTCGCTGATGCGAGCCAGCTCGCCGAGCGCCATGCGGTACCACTGACAACGCTCGGGGACGGAGATGCCGCACAGCTTCTCGACGGCGAGCGCGTAGCCGACGTTGTTCAGCATCGGCGACACGTAATTGAGGCGGTCGACGTACGGGAAGACCTGCGCCCACGTGCCGCGCTCGCACATCTTCTCGAAGCCGCGGTGCAGGTACCCGACCTGCACGTCGCACTTCACGATGGTCTCGCCCGAGAGCTCGAGCACCATGCGAACGGTGCCGTGCATCGCGGGGTGCGACGGCCCCATGTTGAGGTGCATCGGCTCGGCGGGCAGCTCGAGCTCGCCCTCGTCCAGCTCGATGTCGAGCGGCTCCATGTCAGTTGTCCTCCGCGAGCGGGTGCGGGAACTTGCGACCGAAGGGCATCCCTTCGTCGAGGCCGAAGGGGGCCTGCTTCTCCACGGGCATCCCCGCCTCTTGGTCGGTGCGGTACGGCACGAGGGGCTGCGTCCGATCGGCCGGGTACGTCCGCTGGAGCGGGTGCCCCTCGAACTCCGGGTACATGAGGATGCGCCGGAGGTCGGGGTGGCCGCGGAAGCGGACGCCGCTCATGTCGAAGACCTCGCGCTCGAGCCAGTTGAGGCCAGGCCAGATCCCGACGAGGCTGTCGAGCTCCGCGCCGTCCATGTCCTCGTCGCCGACGCGCGTCTTCACGCGGACGCGGTGCTTCTTCGACACCGAGTAGAGGTGGAGCACGACCTCCATGCGCCCCCCGGCCGCGCCGGCGCTGGCGCGGTTCGGGTAGTCGACGCCGCAGAGGTCGACCGGCATGTCGAAGTCGAGCGCGGGGTCGCGGCGGAGGAACTCGCCGACGGCGCGCCACTGGGCCGGGTCGACCAGCGCCGTGTCGTCGCCGTGCTGCGCATGCGTCTCGAGGATGGCCGCGCCGAAGCGCGCCTTGAGCTTGTCGAGGACGAGCTGGCTCACTTGTGGCCCTCCAGCTCCTTGAGGCGAGGCACGAGCTCCTCCGGGTCGGCCGCGGAGCGCCGCAGCCGCACGAGGTCCTCCACGCGGTCGAGCGGGTCGACGCGCGGCTTGACGACGCCGGGGCGCCGCTCGTTCCGCGCGATCTTGTCCTGGAGGAGCATCAGCCCGTCGAGCACCGCCTCGGGCCGCGGGGGGCAGCCCGGAATGTAGACGTCGGTCGGGATGACTTTGTCGATCCCCGGGACGGTCGTGTAGTTGTCGTAGAAGCCGCCGCTCGACGCGCACGTCCCGAAGGCCATGACGTACTTCGGCTCCATCATCTGCTCGTAGATGCGCTTGAGGACGGGGGCCTGCCGCTGGCTGATGGTGCCGACGACCCAGAGGAGGTCGCTCTGGCGCGGCGAGAAGCGCGGCGCCTCGGCGCCGAACCGCGCGAGATCGAAGCGAGGGCTCGTGAGCGCCATGAACTCCATGCCGCAGCACGCGGTCACGAAGGGGTACGCGAAGAGCGAGTACTTGCGCGCCCACCCGAGAAGGGCGTCGGCGCGCGTCGTGGCAAAGCCAGTCTGGGCGCCGTCGAGCGTGATGGAGCGGTTGCCGCTGCTGCTCATGTCTCCCACTCCAGTGCGCCCTTGCGCCAGACGTAGATCAGGGCCACCACGATGACCCCGAGGAAGCCGAGCATGTCGGCCAGACCGACCCAGCCGAGGTCCCGGAAGTGGATGGCCCACGGGTAGACGAACACCGACTCGATGTCGAAGACGACGAAGATGATGGCCGTCAGGTAGAACTTCACCGAGAGCTTGAGGTGCCTGCCGCCCGAGCTCTCGCTCCCGCACTCGAACGGGGCGTTCTTGCCCTCGCTCGGCTTCTTGTGGCGGCCGAGGAACGTCGCCGCTCCGTAGAAGGTGCCCGCGATGATCCCCGCGGTGAGGAGCAGCAGGAACACCGGCGCGTAGATGGCGATCATGGGGTAGCGGTTGGTCTCCCGGCGCGCGTAAACCCGCGGGTTTTCTAGTGCCTTGGGGAAATGAAGTCAACGTGCAGCTGGGTGCAGCTGGGCGCCCCGGCCCGCGACGGCGCGAGAGCAACGAGCACGGGAAGAGGGTCTCTACCTTGCCCCGGACGTCTCGACGAGCTTGGCCTTCCAGCCCGTCAGGGTGACTCCGAGAGCTCCCTCGACCTGGCGCAGGTCGTCGGCGAGGTCCCGCTCCCCCACCCCTGCCTCGAGGGCGTCGCGCAGGCATGCGTAGGCGGCGACCCACCGCTTGCGGCGCAGGAACGCCCGCGCCAGCGGCGGCATGACGTCGACCGGCGACCCGCCGAAGGCGAGGGCGCGCCGCAGCGGGCCGATGGCTTCGCCGGGGCGGTCGTTCTGGAGGAGTGCCTCGCCCAGGCGCCGGAACAGGTCGGCGGCGGCCATCCCTTCCTGCGCGTACTGGATGCCGATGCGGAAGACCTCCTCGGCCTGCTCGATCTCGCCGAGGTGCACGCACGCGCTGCCCAGGAGGCCGAGGCCCTTGGCGATGAGGGCGCGCGCGTCCTGCGTGAGGAGCTGCCCCTCGGGCGTGCGGAGGAAGATGGCGAGGGGCGCGGGCCACGTGCCGAGGAGCTGGACGACCTTGGTCCACTCCTTGTGGAGGGCGGCGGTCTCGGCCTCGGTGACCTTGGAGAGGTCGATGGCGCTGCGGGCGCCGGTCGCGACGCGTTCGAGCTCCTCGCGAACGAGGGCCCGGACGCGGAAGCGGAAGGCGTCGAGGTCGTGCGTCTCCTCGACGCCGTCGTGGAGGACCACGATCTGCGCGCCCTCGTCCTCGTCGAGCTGGAGCTTGCGGAGCGAGTACCCGTAGAGCGGCGCGAGGAGCAGGTAGCGGACGCCGATGTAGAGCTGGATGACCTCGATCTCGGTCTCGCGCGACGGCTCGGGCGCGGGCTTGTCGTCCTCGACGAGGAGCGCGCCCACGAGGCGCCGGCGGAAGTCGGCGAGGGTCAGGCGTTGCGGCTCGAGGCCGTCCTCGGCGTCGCCCAGGCCGACGACGAAGTCGACGAGCGACAGATCGGGGTTCCTGCGGTCGACCGTGAGCGCGGTGATGCGCGCGCCGACGATGATCGAGAACGCGAAGAAGCGCTCGCCGATGATCTCGCAGAGCGCCTGAAAGGAGCCGATGCCCTCGCCGATGCGCTCGAACCAGCCATCGGTCCGGACCGCGTCGAGATCGAAGTCGCGCAGCTTGGCCTCGCTCATCCTGCCGGTATCGCCACCTTAGCAGAACGCTTGCGCTTTCGGGTCTGCCAGCAGCACGGGAGGGCGGACGTGCATCCGTGCTACCTGCGCGAGGCCCAGTGGACGCAGACGGGCTGGACGCCGCAGCCCTCGCAGCGGACGGGATCGCGGCGCGACGGGCAGCGCTGGAGCATTCCCAGGTGGCAGAGCGAGAAGTCGTACCGCGTCGGATCGGCGGGGTCGAAGCGTGCGAGGCCGGCGGTGATCTCTTCGGTCGTGCGCCACGAGAGCTCGGGGCGCCTCGTGAGGCCCAGGTTCCGGGCCAGGCGGTGGATGTGCACGTCGACCGGGACGAGCAGGCGCGCCGGAGGGACCGGCCAGAGGCCGAGGTCGATGCCGTCGGCCGGGCGGACCATCCAGCGGAGGTAGAGGAGGAGGCGCTTGCTGCCGCTCGGGCCGCGAGGGTCGGGCAGCAGGTGCGCGGGGCCGCGGCGCGTCGGGTGCTTCACGAGGCCGCCGGCGTCGCGGATGGCGTCACACCAGAGCGCCAGCGCACCCCGGAGGTCGGGAGCGGCGGCGAGGTTCGCGGCGAAGAGCTCTCCGAGCGAGCCGTGGGTGCGCTGCACCGCGCGGGCGCCGGCGAGGAGGCGCGCGACGTCCTCGCCGAGAAAGACGCGGTGCTTCCAGCCGCGCAGGCGGCGGCGCAGGCCCTTCGCGTCGTCGGCGGCGCGCGACGGAGAGGGACCGAGGCGAGCGAGGAGGTCCTCGAGCTTCGCGCGGATGGTCTTGACGTTGCCGAAGGCGATGCAGGCGGCGACGAGTCCCACGAGCTCGCGGTCGGCGTTCGCCTCGTAGCGGTGGACGAAGCCGACGGGGTCCGCCTCGCGGCGCGCGCGCACGTCGCATCGCGCCCGCACGCCGTCGAGGGCGGCCTTCAGATCGGTCGCGGCGCGCGTCACGGCACGATCCGCGGGAGGAGGCGCCGCGCGGGAAGCTTCGCAACGGCCGCGGCCGCGATGCGCCGGTTCTTCTGCGCCTGCGCGAGACGCACGCGAGCGATGCGGAGGAACGTATCCTGGGTCCCGTCTGCGGCGCACTTCTCGACGTACGTCGTCCAGCTCCTCTCGGCCTCCGCCCAGTACCCGGCGGCGTCGCGCGCGTCCTTCGCCTCGCGGGCCTCGGCCGTCGCGAGGAGCGCGAGGTACCACTGGCGCTCCCAGTCGGGCACGAAGAAGACGCCCGGGTCGTGCGCGATGAGCTCCCCGCCGGTCATCACGCGCCCCGTCGACCCGATGACGGCGATACGCGCGGCGCCGGACGCTGAGGTCAGCGCCTGCCGCGGGTCTCCGCTCCGGTCGAGCGCCACGGCGAGGTCCCACAGCGCCAGGACGTACGTCGAGCCGACGCCCGTCGTGTTGGGCAGCGTCCCGCAGATGCGCATCACCTCGCGGAACGTCCCGAGCGCATCGTCGACGTACCCGAGGCGCATCTCGGCCTCGCCCATGTTCATCATCGCGACGACCCGGGAGGAGTCGTCGACGAGTCGGGGGATGTACCGCCTCCACGTCGCGAGCTCCTCCTTCGGGCGGTTCAGCTTCGCGTACGCGTAGACGAGCGACGACAGCGCGACGGTGGTGGCGGGATCGTCCGGATGCGCGTCGACGGCGGGCGCCATGAGGTCGACGGCCTTCTGGTAGAGGTCCGTCCGGCCCTGGCGCTCGCCGAGCTCGTAGTAGACGAGGCCGAGGTCGTAGCGGAGGCGCACGTCCGCGCTGTGGGCGGCGTCGGCCTCCTCGAGCATCGAGCGCGCGGCCTCCAGCCGGAGCTCCGCGTCGAGGCGGGGATCGGCGACGACCTCGTCGTCGTTGTGCGACCGGTTGAGCATCCGTTCGACGCGCACGTGGAGGACCCAGGCCTCGCGCATGCCGGGCGTCTTCGCGGCGTCCCACGCGTTGGGCGGCGTCTCCGCGTGGGCGGCGCGCGTCGACGCCGAGGTCACTGCGATGGCTGCGAGCACCAGCGCCCCGAAGAAGGGCGCCCTCATCGCGTCTTCCTCTTCCCTGCGCCGAGGGCGGTCAGGTGCGCCCGCGCGTGCGCGACCCACGGCCCCTGCGGGGCCGCCGCGACGTACTGCTCCCACGCCTCGCGCGCTCCCGCGGGATCCGTCGACTCGAGCGCGAGGCCCGTCAGCGCGTGGACCTCGCCCGGCGCCACGGCGAGGAGCTCCTTGCCCCGCGGCGACGCGAACGCCGGGCGAGCGTCGCCCCGCGACCGCTCCGCGAGCAGCGCCCGCGACTCGTCGGCGTCGCCCCGCCGGTCGAGCGCCAGGGCGAGGCCCACCACCGCGATCGCCTGCGCCTCGTCCTGGGCTTCGCGCACGCCCTCGCGCAGCGCCGCGACCGCGTCGTCGAGGCCCGCCGCGCCGCGCGCCATCGTCACGAGGCCCGCTTCGACCGAGGCCGACGCGCGCTCCGTCGCGGCGATGGCCGACGCCCTCGGGAGGAGCGCCCGGTACGCCGCGATCGCGTCGTCGGGGTGGCCCGTCCGCGCGAGCACGCGCGCCCACGCGAGGAGCGCGAGTGGGTCCTCGAGGGCGGACGCGTCGCGGGCGCGCGCCCCGGCGAGCGAGGCGCGAGCCTCGTCGAGCTTGCCCAGCGCGGCGAGCGCGCGGCCCTGGAGGACCAGCGGCGCAGCGTGGCCGGGGAGGACCTGGTCGGCGTCGCGCGCGGACGCGAGCGCCGACTCGGCCATCGCGGCCGTCCCCGCGAGCTTCGACGAGGCGCTCGCGACGAGATCGCAGTACCGCCGGAGCTCGGGCGCGCGCGCCCGCTCCCAGACGTTCGCCGCGTGGCCGCCGGGATCGGCGCACTCCGGCGGACGGCCGCTGGCCCAGGACGTCGCCTGGCCGAACACGAGCGCGGCCACGAGGGGGAGCAGCATCGGCGTACGCCCTCACCGTAGCGCAGGAGCCGCGCCCACTCGAACCGTGCGCGCCGAGGCCGACGAACCCCTGCGCCCCCGCGCCCCCGCGCCCGATGGCCCCGCGTCTCTACGCCGCGAAGGGATCGCGCAGGACGATGGTCTCGTCGCGGCGCGAGCCGACGCTCAGCAGGACGGCGGGGCAGCCCGCGTCGCGCTCGATGCGCTCGACGTACGCGCGCGCGGCCGCGGGCAGGTCCGTCACGGCACGGGCACCGCCGATGTCCTCGGACCAGCCGCGCATCGACTCGTAAATGGGCTTCGCCGTCGCGACGTCGTCGATCGGGAAGTCGGTCGTCCTGCCGCGCGCCGTATCGTACGCGACGCAGACCTGGAGCGTGTCGAGGCCCGTCAGGACGTCGAGCTTCGTCAGCGCCATCCCGTCGAGGCCGTTGATGCGCACCGCGTAGCGGAGCGCGGGCAGGTCGAGCCAGCCCGTCCGACGGGGGCGCCCCGTGACGGACCCGAACTCCGCGCCGCGCGTGCGAAGGCGGTCGCCCGTCGCGTCCGTGAGCTCCGTCGGAAAGGGACCGCCGCCGACGCGCGTGCAGTACGCCTTCACGAGGCCCACCACCGAGTCGATGCGTGAAGGACCGACGCCGACGCCCGTGCACGCGCCGCCAGCGGTCGCGTGGGAGGACGTCACGTAGGGGTACGTCCCGTGGTCGATGTCGAGGAGCGTCCCCTGCGCCCCCTCGAAGAGGACGCGCTTGCCGCCGCGGACGGCGCCCTCGACGAGCTTCGCCGTGTCGGCCAGCATCGGCAGGAGGCGCGCGGCGAGCGGCTCGAGGGTCGCCATGATCTCGCCGACCCGCGGCGGCGTCCCGCCGAGGCTCCGGATGACGGGGTCCCACGCCGCGAGCGCGAGCTTCACGATCTCCTCGGTGCGCGCGAGGTCGCGCAGCGCGCCGAGATGCAGGCCGCGGCGGCCCGCCTTGTCCTCGTAGCAGGGGCCGACGCCGCGCTTGGTCGTGCCGAGCGCGCTCGCGGTCTGCTCGCGCAGGCCGTCGACGAGGACGTGGTACGGCAGGATCGTCTGCGCGCGATCGCTCACGACGAGCGACGAATCGGCCCGCAGGACGCCGCGGCGCGTGAGCTCGTCGAGCTCGCCGACGAGGCTCGCCGGATCGATCGCCATCCCCTGCGCGAGGACACACGTCGTCTTCGGCCGGAGGACGCCGCTCGGGACGAGCCGGACGACGAGCTTCTCGTCACCGACGACGAGCGTGTGCCCCGCGTTGGGCCCGCCGCCGTAGCGCACGACCATGTCGGCGTGCTCGGTGAAGATGTCGACGATCTTGCCCTTCCCCTCGTCGCCCCACTGCGCGCCGACGACGACGACCGCGGTCATGTGCCTCCTTCGGATGGGTGAGCGGCGATGCTAGCGCCAGTCGCCGCGTCGAGCACGTGCGTGAACCCCCACGCCCGCGCCCACGCGAGCGCGTCGACGCGCGACGCCGACGTGACGGCGGCGGTTCCCGCGACGCGAAGCGAGGCGGCGCGCGCCTCGGCGTCGGCGCCGAACACGACGACCCGCGTCGGGACCGGCTCCGCGGCGCCGGACGCCCGGAGCACCTCCGCGGCGCGGTCGAGGTCGATGGCGAAGCCCGCAGCGGGCATGGGCCGCCCGAAGCCCGCGAGAAGCTCGTCGTAGCGCCCACCGGAGGCGACCGCGTCGCCGGTGCCGCGGGCGTACGCGCGGACGATCGTGCCCGTGTAGTACGCGAAGCCGCGCACCTCTCCGAGATCGGCCGCGAGGAAGCCGCCGAGGCCGCGCGCGCTCGCGGCGTCGAAGAGCGCGAGAAGCCTGCGCGCGGGCTCCGCGGCGGGTGTGGCCGCGAGAAGCTGCGCGCCGTCGGCGAGGACGTCGCGCCCGCCCTGCATGCGGGCGAGCGCGCGCAGCGTGGGATCCTCGAGCGCCGCGTCGTCCTTGCGGGCCATCGCGTCGAAGACCCGCTCTCGGTCCGCCGAAGGCCGCGCGGCGAGGAGCGCACGCACGATGCCCGCGTCGCCGACGTCGAGCGTGAAACGCTCCACGCCGGCCGCCTGGAGGGCCGCGGTCAGCACGACGAGGAGCTCGACGTCGCCCTCGAGGCCGCCGACGCCCGCGAGCTCGACGCCCGCCTGCGGGATCTGGCGGCTCGTTCGCGCGCGGCCCGAGCGCCGGCGCACCACCGTCCCCTCGTACGCGATGCGCGCAGGGGGCGGCCTCTCCCGCAGGCGTGTCGCAATCATCCGTGCGATCTGCGGGGTCATGTCGGGGCGGAGCGCGGCGACCTCGCCCGACTCGGGCTCGACGAAGCGAAGGACGTCCCCCGGATCGAGCGCACCCAGACCTCGCTCGAGCACCTCCGCGAACTCGAACGCGGGAAGCGTGACGAGCCCGTATCCATGCAGCGCGAAGCAGTCGAGGACCTTGCGGGCGAGCGCGCGCCGCGCACCGGCCTCCTCGGGCAGGAGGTCGCGCATTCCCGCCGGGAGCGGGTGCTCGAGCGAGCGGGGCGGAGTCTCCGCAGGCGTCCTGGCCCCCACGCCTGCGTTCGCGGATGGGGCTTCGGCCGACATGGCCCGGACCCCTATCACGGTGCCCTCGCCATGCCTGCCCCTCCCGCCGCCACCTGTCGGCGATCCAACAGCTCGCGCGTGCCGAATCCCCTGCACTTTCGCGCACAACGCGCGCGGCACGGCCGTCGCAATTCGCCGTGCGCCGGGCGTCGGGGCCCCCCTCCCCCCAAGCTCCCGCGGCCGTTCAACCCTCGCTCCCCCCACGGTCTCCCCATGGCGTTCTCCATCGACAAGTCGACCCTCGAAAGTGCCTCCCGTGGCGAGCCCGTCGCGCTCGGGACGCTCGTCGTCGCCCTCCGCCCCCACATCGAGAAGCAGCTCCTGCGCTACCCGCTGTCGGACGACGACCGGCAGGACCTCGTGCAGGCGACGCTCATGCAGATCATCCGGCGGGTGGGCTCGTTCCGGGGCGACTCGAGCTTCTCCACCTGGCTCTTCCGCGTGACCGCCAACGAGGCGCTCATGATGATGCGCTCGCAGCGGCGTCATCGCGCGCGCCTGGTCGAGGGCCTCGACCTCGAGGACCTCGGCAACCTCCCCGCCGCAAACGACGCCGCCGGCGCCGAACGCGCCGACGCGAGCGCCGCACAGAGCGAACGCGACGCGCGCGTCCGTGCCGCCCTCGACGAGCTCCCCGCCGACTACCGCGACGTCGTCGCCCTCCACTACACGCAGGACCTCGGCCTGCAGGAGATCGCCAACCGCCTCGGCGCCACCGAGAGCGCCGTCCGGTCGCGCCTGCACCGCGCTCGCTCGCGCCTGCGCACGATCCTCGGCGCGAGCGACATCGCCGCCGCGTAGCTTCGGTTCGGCTACGCTCGTGGGATGGGGGAGGCCGGGCATCCGACGCTCGTCTCCGACCGGCGCGCGCAGCTGGTCGAGGAGCGGCGTGCGGCCTACGAGCGCCTCCTCTTCGTCGCCTGCTTCGTCTGGCCGCCGTTCGGCGTGCTGGACGTCCTGGGCGCCCGCATCTGGCACCACGACGCGTCCGTCCCTGCCCTCGTCACGCTGCGCCTCATCGGCTCGGTGCTCCTGGTCGTCGCGTACGGCGCCGTGCGCTGGGGCGGCCTCGGCGCGGGCGCGCTGACGACGCTCGACGTCTCCATCAACGCGCTCCTCGGCATCTTCATCTCGATCATCGGCGTCGAGCACGGGGGCCTCGACAGCCGCGACTTCGCGGGGATCATCCTCGTCGTCGTCGCGCGCAGCGGCATGGTCCCGTCGCACTGGCTGCGCGCGCTCCTCTGCGCCGCCGCGTGCGCCCTCATGTGGCCCGCCGTCATCGCCATCGAGTCGGCGTTCGTGCCGGATCTCCGCGCGCAGTGGGCGAACCCGCGCTCGATGGGCGACTTCGTCTACGGGATGCTCTTCATCGCCGGCGCGCTCGCCCTCTGCACCGCGGCCAGCAACGCGCAGTGGAAGGCGCGCCTCCAGGTGCATCACGCGCGGCGCCTCGGCAACTACCGGCTCAAGATGCGCATCGGCTCGGGCGGCAACGGCGACGTGTGGATCGCCCGGCAAGAGGCGCTCGGGCGCGACGTCGCGCTCAAGGTCCTGCGCGAGCGCGGGGAGCTCAGCGAGGAGAAGATACGGCGCTTCGAGCGCGAGGCCCGCGCCGCCGCGTCCCTCACGCACCCGAACACGATCCGCATCTACGAGTTCGGCGCGAGCGACGAGGGCGTCCTCTTCATCGCGATGGAGCTCCTCGACGGCCTCGACGTCGACGCGCTCGTCGAGGTGGCGGGTCCCCTCCCCGCGGCGCGCGCCACGAAGCTCGTCCGCCAGGCGTGCGCATCGCTCGCCGAGGCGCACGTGAAGAAGATCGTCCACCGCGACATCAAGCCGGCGAACTTCTTCGTGACACAGGCCGGCGAGGACTACGACTTCATCAAGCTCCTCGACTTCGGCGTCGCGCGCGTCACCGAGGCGCAGAACCCATCGCTCACCGAGACGGGCATCCTCTTCGGGACGCCCGCGTACATGTCCCCGGAGGTCTGCGCGGGCGAGCGCGCGTCGACGCGGAGCGACGTCTACTCGCTCGGCGCGGTCCTCTATTACATGCTGACCGGGACGCAGCTCTTCCCCGACCGGACGTTCGCGGAGACCGTCATGAGCCACATCAGCAGGACGCCGGAGCTGCCGAGCACGCGCCTCGGCAAGCCGCTGCCCGAGGGGCTCGAGCTCATCGTCATGAAGTGCCTGCAGAAGAAGCGCGAGGACCGGTTCCGGAGCGTTCGGGAGCTCGACGAGGCCCTCTCCGGCGTGAAGGACCTCGGCGAATGGACGAAGGAGGACGCCCGGTCGTGGTGGACGGGCGCCCGGCCGAGCGTGGCGCTGCGCGCACGAGGGGCGGCGTAGGGCACGCCCCGGCGGGAGGGCGCACGCCGGCGGTCGGCGTGCCCGATCGGGCGGCGGGACGGGCCCCCACCGAAGGGTCTGCCCGCGCGGCGCTTCGCGGGGCGAAGCTTGCGCAGGATAGACCCCGGTCGCCCCCCATCCCGCCGCCCGATCGGGCACGCCGGCCGCGTGCTCTGGCTCGATGGGGGCGACCCATTGGGGGGAGAGGGGTTGCCGTCGGGGCTTGTGGGTCGACGGTCGCCACGGGAGGCGCTCCCGTCGAGACTTGGCGGCCTCCCATCACGATGGGACGCCCTCCTCACGTCCGAGGAGCCCGGGGGATCGCGTGAGGACGCCCTCCTCACGTCCGAGGAGCTCGGGGGATCGCGTGAGGACGCCCTCCTCGCGTCCGAGGAGCTCGGGGGATCGCGTGAGGACGCCCTCCTCACGCCCGAGGAGCTCGGGAGATCGCCTGCCGACGCCCTCCTCACGTCCGAGGAGCCCGGGTGATCGCCTGCCGACGCCCTCCTCACGTCTGGCGAGCCCCCTTCCCCTGTCAGAGCCCGGGGACGGCGTGCCCGATCGGGCGGGACGGGGGGCGACCGGGTTCTATCCCGCGCAAGCTTCGCCCCGCGAAGCGCCGCGCGGGCAGACCCTTCGGTGGGG